>NZ_AZGK01000009.1 GCF_001435315.1 Lentilactobacillus parabuchneri DSM 5707 = NBRC 107865 | reverse complement strand
CGACAACTATTTAAATATACCACGCTGATAAGATGATGTCAACAAAAACATTTTTCATAATCACGTTCCGTTGTGTACCCCTTCGAATCAGCATATATAAATATATCGAAAATCAAGGCCCGCGTCAAGGATAAATTGACAATTAATCAATTTTGTTTTTACGAGCCAACTGTGATTGATCATCAGATCATTCATTTGACCCTTGAAAAACAAAAAAGCAACCCAACTTAATGGATTGCTCAATCAAAATATTAGTCATTAGTCGTATTATCTTCGGGGCGCATCGTTGGAAATAAAATCACGTCTCGAATTGATGGGGCGTCAGTTAAAAGCATGACTAACCGATCAATTCCAATTCCAAGACCACCTGTAGGCGGCATGCCATACTCCAAAGCCTCAATATAATCTTCATCGATGCCTTCTGCTTCGTCATTACCCTCTTGACGCTCTTTAACCTGAGCCTCAAAACGCTCACGTTGATCAATTGGATCGTTTAACTCAGAAAAGGCGTTCGCAAATTCATTGGTGCAGATGTAAAGCTCAAACCGATCGGTAAATCGAGGATCATCATGGTTCTTCTTAGCCAACGGTGAAATTTCAACCGGATGGCCGTAGATGAAAGTCGGCTGTTCGAGCTTAGGCTGTACAAGTTCCTCGAAAAAGGCATTAATAATATGGCCAGTCTTCCACCATTGTTCATAGTGAATATGGTGTTCATCTGCTAATTTTTTCGCATCATCATCAGACATTGGCTTCCAAAAATCAATCCCAGCATATTCCTTAATGGCATCGACCATGTGCTGACGCTTAAATGGCTTGTTTAAGTCAACTGTATGCCCCTGATATGTCACAACATTATCATCGGTTACAGCTGAAGCGGCTGCTTTGAAGATACCTTCAGTCTCATCCATCACATCATTGAAATCAAAGTAGGCAACGTAGGATTCAAGCATCGTAAACTCAGGGTTGTGACGGGTATCCATCCCTTCATTTCTAAATACTCGGCCAATTTCATAAACCCGTTCCAAGCCACCAACAATTAACCGCTTTAAGTGAAGTTCCAAGGCGATTCGTAAGTACAAATCGATATTTAAAGCGTTGTGATGGGTAATAAATGGACGCGCATTGGCACCACCAGCTTGATTATGCAAAACTGGCGTTTCCACTTCCTGATAATCATTTGAATCAAGATATTTACGAACGGCAGAAATAATCTTTGTTCGCTTAACAAAACGATCAAAGCTGTCGTCATTTGAAATTAAATCCAAGTACCGTTGACGATACCGTTGTTCTTTGTCCTTTAAACCATGATACTTGTCAGGCAATGGCCGCAATGCTTTAGACAAAAATGTCACTGATTCGGCGCGAACCGTCAGTTCACCCATATCGGTTTTGATGATTTGTCCTGAAATTCCCAGGTGATCTCCAATATCCGATCGTTTGAAAATATGATAGACATCTTCTCCGACAATATCTTTTCTGACATAAATTTGAATTTTACCGGTTCGATCTTTTAAATCGGCAAACCCAACCTTGCCCTTACCACGTTTGGCAATCATTCTACCCGCGATGGTAACCTTCTTGTCTTTTTCCATCAATTCATCTTTGTCTTCATCGTCAAAATCCGCGTGGAGCTGTTCTGCGAGATATGTACGTACGAACCGATGTCCAAATGGATCAATTCCTTCTTTACGCAGTTCATCCATCTTCTGGCGACGGACAATCATCTGATCATTCATTTCTTTATCTTTGGCCACTGTGAAACCTCCTAATTGAAAATTAACTATTAATAATCATAACACAAAAAGCGCCGGATTTATTGCGCAATCCGGTGCTGACGGGCTTTTCTTTGGGCATTTTTCTCAAGAAATTCATCAAAAATATCGTTCATAGCTTCCTCACCAGACGCGTTGGTCAAAGCGACTTTTGTCCGGGCTGAATGTGCAATTCCCTTCAAATAATAGCCAGCTTGCCCACGGAACTCATGAGAACCCACATAATCACCCTTCAGTTCAACCAACCTGTGAAGATGTTCCTTAGCAGTCGTCACTTTTTCGGCTGGCGTTGGCTCACTTAATAATTCACCAGTTTCAAGGTAGTGCTGCGTCTGTTTAAGAATCCAAGGGTTCCCTTCCACAGCGCGACCCATCATAACCGCATCGGCACCGACCTCAGTCAACATTTTTTTGGCATCTTGTGGCGTTCTAACGTCCCCATTACCCATGAAGGGAATGTGAATTTCATCTGCGACCTGCTTTAAAATAGTCCAATCCGCATGGCCCTCATACATTTGCTTACGAGTCCGCCCATGCATTGCCAATGCGGATGCACCGGCGCGTTCTGCTGCAAGTGCATTCTCGACAGCGTAAATATGATCGTCGTCCCAGCCAGTCCGCATCTTAACGGTTACCGGCTTCTTAACGGCGTCTGTCACATATGAAACCATCTCATAGACCTTGTTGGGGTCAAGCAGCCATCGGGCACCTGCATCAGTCTTGACAACCTTGTTGACTGGGCAGCCCATATTGATATCGATGATGTCTGCAGCGGTATTTTGGTCAACAAATTTAGCGGCTTCCACTAACGTTTCCTTCGTCCCGCCAAAAATCTGAATACTCATCGGATGTTCACGGGCGTCCACGAACATCATATCCAGCGTCTTTTTATTTTTGTACATGATGCCACGATCAGAAATCATTTCGCAGACCACCAGGCCAGCCCCAAATTCCTTGCAAATAATTCTAAATGCAGAATTGGTCACTCCAGCCATCGGGGCGACAACAACTTGATTGGGAATCGTGACGTTACCGATATTCCATTTCATTTTCTCACCTCAAAAATTGTTTCAGCATTCGAGAAATTCCGATTGCTATCGTATCATAAATCCAGCTAAAGGCATAGCATCAATTACTTGGTCGCCTTTGATTGGGCAACTTTAATAATTTTTGTCAACTCTTCTTCGTTGTAATGGTACTGTTTGCCACAGAAGTTGCAGGTCACGTCAATCCCGTGGTCCTCTTTTAGCATTGTTTCCAATTGGGGAACCGGAATTCCTTCTAAGTCTCGACCAAAGCGGAACTTAGAGCAATTGCACGAAAATTCGACTGGAATCGTCTGAAGAAAGTGAAGCTGCCCCTTGCCAAAAATCAGCTCTAAAATGTCTTCAGGGCTTTGATTGTCCAATAACAGCTCAGAGATCATGGGGATCTCTTTAATCCGGTCGACGACCTTGTTAATCGCATCTTCGGTCGCATCAGGCAGCACCTGAATCATATAACCGCCCGCAGCGCCAATCGAATTGTCGTCGTTCACAAACACGGAAACGCCAACTGCGGAAGGAATCTGTTCTGATTGTGCCAGGTAGAAAGTAAAATCGTCCCCAATTTCCCCGGACGTTAAAGGAACACTTCCCGTATAAGGATCTTCACCCTCGGCCGCTCTGCTCACTTCAATAAAACCGTTAATACCGACAGCCTTGCCAACGTCGATTTTATGCTGATCATTTAACGGTAAGTGAACGTGGGGATTTTGAATATATCCCTTTACGTGACCGTTTGAATCACTATCGGCGACAATCTGACCAACTGGGCCCTTTCCATCAATTTTGACCGTCACCGCCTCACCGTTCTTTTCAACCGACTCGGCCAACATAACAGTTCCAATCAACGTCCGGCCTAAAGCGGCTGAAGAGGCGCTCCAAGTGTCATGATCGGATTGCGCCGTTGCGACAAGCTGTTTTGCATTGACTGCATAGGCTCGAAACATGCCATCTGTCGTTGTTGCTTTTACCAAATAATCATTCATTTATTTTTCACCTCATCAAAATAAAAACGAGCTTAGAGATAACTTTACCCTAAACTCATTTTTAAAATATTCAACTAATTGTTATCGTCATCATTGTGATTATTATCTTTTGGTTGATCATTGTTTGGCACATCGTCTGGAGTTTCAGCCTCATCCGAACCAGTATCAGTCGACTGATCGGCCGTTGAACTGTCGGAGTTGGTTGATTGGCCATGATCTTTCTCCAAAGCTGCTTGACGTTCAGCTTCTTTGCGTTCAAGTTCACGTTTAGCTTCTTCAAATGTCGCTGCCCGTTCACTTGGAAATTCACTCGTGTCTGTACTTTCAGGCATTTTGCCTGTATTCCAGAGAGAGAGAATCTGCTTTTCATCAAGTGTTTCATACTTCAGAAGTGCTTCAGCAATCAGCTTATGCTTGTCACGATGCTCTTCGATAATCTTCTTAGCAGTATCATGAGCTTCATTCGTCAAACGACGAACTTCTTCATCAACTGCGGCACCAGTCTCTTGTGAATACCTTGGCCCATAAGTATCCTGAGCGGGGTTCTCAAGCTGGACAGGTCCGAGTCGCTTACTCATTCCGTATTGGGTAACCATTGCTCTGGCAAGATTGGTTGCTTGCTCAAAGTCATTGGATGCCCCTGAAGATTGTGAGTCAAAGACAATTTCTTCGGCAGCACGACCACCCATTAATCCGGCGATCTGCTCCATGGCGTCTTTCTTGGACATCAGCTGTTGATCTTCACGTGGCAGCATGATAGCGTATCCGCCGGCACGACCACGAGGAACAATGGTTACTTTGTGAACCACTCTGGCATCGTTTAAGACCAATCCAACAACCGTATGGCCGGCTTCATGGTAGGCAACCGTTGCCCGTTCCTCTTTAGAGATCACTCGATTTCGTTTGGCAGGACCGGCAATGACTCGATCTTCCGCCTCATCCATATCGCTGGCATCAATCTGGGTCTTGTTGCGACGAGCAGCCAATAAAGCAGCTTCGTTTAGCAAGTTGGCCAAATCGGCACCAACAAATCCGGGTGTCTGCTTAGCAATTTCATGCAAATCGACATCGTTGGCCAATGGCTTGTTCTTTGAATGAACTTTCAAAATAGCTTCACGGCCGTTAATGTCAGGACGCCCAACCAAAATCTTCCGGTCAAAACGACCCGGACGAGTCAAAGCGGGATCCAAGACATCGGCACGGTTGGTAGCTGCAATGACAATGACACCTTCATTACCACTAAAACCATCCATTTCAACCAGCAATTGGTTAAGGGTTTGTTCACGTTCATCGTGACCCCCGCCCATACCGGCACCACGTCGACGACCGACGGCATCAATTTCATCAATAAAGATGATGGCTGGAGCGGCCTTCTTGGCTTGATCAAACAAGTCACGAACACGGCTGGCACCAACACCAACAAACATTTCAACGAAATCTGAACCAGAGATTGAGTAGAATGGCACACCGGCTTCACCGGCAACGGCTTTGGCAAGCAAAGTCTTACCAGTACCAGGAGGTCCCTCAAGTAAAACCCCATGTGGGATAGTGGCACCTAATGTTGTAAACTTCCTTGGATCTTTCAGAAATTCAACAACTTCAACAAGTTCTTGTTTTTCTTCCTCTTCACCGGCAACATCTGAGAACCGAACCTTATTTTGCTTACTGTCGGCTGGTTTAGCCTTGGATTTGCCAAAGCTCATCACTTTGCCATTTCCACCGCCCTGACCGCCAGCACGGCCCATCATCATGTAGAAGAACCAGATAAACAACAGCAGTGGCAATACGTAAACCAAAAGATTTACCCAAAAGCCACTTGACTCTTCCGGCTTAGCGTTCATCTTAACATTGTGAGATTGCGCAGCCTTGGTGATTTCAGCAATTGAGGAGTTGTTCTCAAGAACGGTTGTTGTGAATTTAGTGACTTCTTTGGATTGAGTCTGATTTCCACCAATCAATCCGGATTGTACCTGAACCTTCTGGCCGTTTCGATAAGTCCCTGTTACCTTATAGACGCCACCATTTGGTTGTACGGAAAAGTTTTTTACCTTGTCATCCTTCAAGTCCTTTACAAACTGGCTCGATTGGATTTCTTGCGATGTGGTTTGGTTAGTATTTCCGTTAAAGAAATAGATAACGCCCATGATCAGCAAAAATATGACAATGTAAAACAGACTATTCTTAAAAAGCCCATTTTTATTCGAGTTCATCAACGTCCTCCTCAAAAATAAATATTTTTCATGTTGATAGTCAAAATACTAACACACTTGACCTTTTTTGACTATTAATTGTTCGTATAAATTTCGGGCTTTAACACACCGATGTATGGCAGGTTACGATACTTTTCATCATAATCAAGACCATAGCCGACTAAAAACTCATTTGGAACACTAAATCCGATAAAATCCGAATCGGCACCCACAATTCGTGCGGCCGGTTTATCAAGCAATGTACATACTTTGACGGAGTTGGCGCCGCGCTTGTCAAACAGATCCAGCAAAAATCTCAGCGTTCGACCCGTATCGACAATGTCTTCGACAATCAAAACGTCCCTACCGGAAATATCGGTATTGATGTCTTGAAGAAGCTCAACGGTCCCAGAAGAACTCGTGCCACCATGGTAACTGGAAACATCGACAAAATCGATTTGCATGTAGCCGTCAACGTGTCTGGCAATATCCGTCATGAAAAAAATGGCGCCCTTTAAAACACCGATGACAACCGGTACTTTACCTGCATACGCTTGCGAAATTTCTTTCCCAAGCCGTTGGCAGGCCGTGTCGATCTCATCCTTGCTGTACAAAACCTTCAAGATGTCGTTATTCATCACTAAGTCCTTTTCTTTTAATTATTGATCAACATGTCTTTCAACGAGAAAATAAGTGTGTGTTGTCTCAGCTACACTGCGATAAAAGGTGGCTTTAACGCCTAACACGGACAACACAGTCCCGCTTGCCGTTACCAACACGCTGGTCTGATTTCGCTTGATACTTGGGATCTTGGCATTGATCAAAACCCGATTGACGCGTTGATGACCACCATTTGTCAGGGCAATTTGGTCGTTGGCATTTGCCGGGCGGACGCGTAATGGAAAGTCGCTGTCGGCCAAGTCAAAGTGGTAAACCCTGTCCGTTAAAAATGGCTGATCATCACGAAAAACACCAATTTTTAAGGTCTCATCAATCGAGTACCATCTGTCTAATATTACCATAAAATCAGGTTTGATTTTAGACTTTTCAGCGAAAATTTTATCTTCTTGAACGATTGTGAGTTGCTGATAGGAGCGGACGACCCGCCAGCCGCCTTCCAGATAAAGTTGTCCCTGTGGTCTAGCCGGATTGGTTGCCAGCCGATACAACATATCAAGCTGTTTTTGAGAAACGTCCTTGAAATGCAGGCGGTCTTCAAGAATCGATTGCAAAACAACTCGGACGACCGACTGGGAATAACGGCTAAGGACATTCAAATCAATTGTCGGCTGACTAAAATCCGTTACCGTAACCGCTTGATCGACAATCGGCGCCGTTAATTCTCGGACAACATTCAGTGTTTCTTGAATTTGAATTGAATATTCCAATACGTGATCCAGCATGTGGGGATTCTCCTGCTTCAATACCGGGACCACTTGGTGGCGAATTCGGTTTCTTTCCACTTGCAACTCTTGATTCGTCTGATCTTCAAACCAGCGAATGTCAGCTGCCACCGCAAAATCGTAAAGCTCCTGCTTGCTAAAGCTCAACAGCGGTCGAACCATGGTGGCACCGCGGAATTGACGACTTTCTTGAATGCCGGACAACGCATTGAGCTGTCCGCCACGCACCCATTTCATCAAAACCGTCTCAGCTAAATCATCACCATGATGAGCCGTTAGTAAGACATTGGCCTGATACTTTCTGAGCAACTGGTTGAACCAGTCATAGCGAAATGCTCTGGCAGCCGCCTCCACACCGGATTTTGGGTGCTGTTCAATTGGCCAAGCTGTTTCTTGTAGCTGCAGCTGATGGTCCCGACAATAGGCACGGATGTAACGGCTTTCTTGGCGACTTTGTTCCCGCAGTTGATGATCAACGTAAGCCACAATAATCTCCGGACGTTTTCTGGTCAAATGTTCAACCAAGTGGAGCAGAACCATCGAATCAACGCCGGTCGATACCGCGATAACAATCCGCTCACCGTCATCCCACCAATGATGGCGCGCCACAATTGCATTAAAACGTGCTTGTAAATCCATTTGAACCTCCTACCTGACAATCGGTTCATTTAGAACACAAATATGGCCGGCGCAAACAGTTGTTTTTGCCCCAGCCACCAAGAAATTATTATCTATCCAAATGATTGTTAACTTCGACGACCGCCACGGCCCCCACGTTTGCCCTCGGTATTCTTACGAAGTGTCGATAACCGATCCTCGCTTTCCTTCAGGAAGCCAGACATCATATCATCAAAACTCTCGCCATGGTTATCCGAATGGCTGTTGCGAGCGCCGCCGTTATTTCTTGAATGATACCCACGATTCTCATGACCACCGTGATTTTCATGGCTTTCATGCTCGTTGTCGTGATTGCTTCTGTGAGAATGACTTTCGTTACGGGATTCTTCATGTTCATGTGTATCTGATGCTTTTCGAATTGATAAGCTGATCTTGTTATTGCCCTCAATCTTAAGGACTTTAACCGTTACGTCATCGCCAACCTTCAAAACATCATGAATATCCTTAACAAATCCGTCAGAAACTTCGCTGATATGAACCAAACCGGTTCGATGATCACCTAAATCAATAAATGCACCAAAATTTGTGATTCCGGAAACTTTACCGTTAACTTTTTCTCCAACTTCAATTGCCATCTAAAAAAATGTTCCTCCCATGTAATAGTGCAACAAGTATATCATATTTTATTTTAAGACGTACATTCAAATATGCAAATAAAAACCAGCGATGCTGCTCATCGCTGGTTTTTATTTAACATCGTAATCATTAACATCTTTAGGTGCTTTGTTAGGAAAACTATAAACGGTTTCCCCTGGCTTCGTGTAATAGTAGCGGTCCCGAATGATTTGCTCAACGTAGCTTTTATCATTGAGCTGAGCCACCTGAGCCTTAAGGACTTTATGATCCGCCTGTTGCTTTTTTAAATGTTTCTGTTGTCTGGCAATTCTCGTATTAACATCCGCATAGTTGACCTTTGCTCGGACAATTTGGATCAGGAAAATTGACGCAAAAAATAGGAAGACGGCACAGATAATCATTGCCCGCTTTTTTCGTCTGTCAGACAAAACAGCGGTAACTTTAGAATTATTGAGCTCAATTTCTCGACGACGCGTAAAATCGTTGTCAAGCTTTTGAATCTTCCCACGTTGTTGCATCATGCTAAATCCCCCGATCATTCGCACGTTCTATAAATAAATTATACCAATAAATGAACGTTTGTCTATATGATTCAGGATGTTTTCAAACTTTTTTATCAAATCGAAACTATTCGTTGCGATAATCGTGTTCATACGATTCTGACTTAATTTCATACATTTGCTCGGCATCGTCTTTTTTTGTCGTGTCAAGCAGCTGCTTCACTAAAACCGTCAGTGTCTTATTTCCAAACTTGATGACCACCTCGTCGTTTGGCTTGACCTCAGTCGATGACTTGGCAGCCCGGCCGTTAATGAAAATGCGGCCCTTGTCGGCAATTTCCTTCGCAACGGATCGGCGCTTAATAATTCTTGAAACCTTTAAAAATTTATCGATTCTCATGAGTTGGAACTCCTTTAATTTTAATGTACTTGCTGACCAGCGGAATTGCCAGCCATTCACGAACACTGAAGACTTTTAAGACGAGACATCCCCCAAAGAAAAAGATGATGCCCACCGGAATACAAACAACGGCAATCACCAAGGCCTGCAACCGAAGACTGGTAATTGGACTCATCGCGTTCACAACCACCACCGCAGAATGAACGGCCAACCACATTAATCCCAGAACCACACTGAGCTTAACCACCTGCATACCAGAGATTAATCTCTGGAGATCACGGCGGGCTAAAAGGTGCAATAAGAGAACCATTGACACCAAGCTTAACAAAGTTGCCATGCTGGCGCCAATAATTCCAAAATATGCAATGAGTGGTTGATTGATCAAAAGCTTGACGACAAAGCCAAACAAAATCGCAGCCATTGTATTTTTATACTGATTTTTACTCTGCAAAATGGCGTTATAGGTCATCAAAATACTCGTCAGAACAATGCTGGTGCAGTAAAGGCTGATGGTTCCGTTTAACTCAGCCGAAGAGAACAATAACCGGTTGACCTCTGGCATCAGTGCGAACAGGCCAACGCTCATCGCCAGCGATAGTGCCAAATTGGTCCTCAAATTAGTCGTTGCAATATGCTCGAAGGTAACGTCTTGATGCCGCTTGTGGGCCATGACCAACCCCGGAAGAACCGCAGTCACCGATGCCGTACTCAATACCTGCCCCAGTTGCACCAGCGTCTGAGAACGATCGTAAATTCCCTTGATGTTTTGGGCCGCCCCCAATGTGTAACCAAAAGATCGCAACCCGGAAACAACTGAAAATGAGTCGGCTAATTGCAGCAGGAGCATCACGGCAGACACCAGGCAAAGCGTCCCGCCCTCAAGCAGGATTCGTGAAACAAGCGGCTGCTGCCTCATTTCAGCGATACTTTTTGCGGTGCGCCGAACTGGTCGATGCACCCAGACCCAAGCCAGAATAACGGTTAGTGCAAACACACCGGCAATCGGCGCAGATAACATCGCAAACTGCCCCATCTTGTATGGGCTGACTGCGTGATGTGTCGCCCAGTAGGCAACAACCAAAATAACCGATACCCGGACAATTTGCTCAATGACTTGTGAGTAAGCAGTCGGCCGCATTTCCATTTTGCCTTGAAAATAGCCCCGCCATGATGATAGAAATGGAATCAGTAAAAACATCCAGCTGACCGATTGAATGACGGGGGTCAACCGAGAGTCGTCCATCCTGACAGCAATTAACCCGGCGCCAAATTGTAGGATACAAAAGATAACCAGGCAAATGACAAGTAAAATCCGTTGAATCCGAAACACCAGTGCCACTTGATTTTCAGGCTCCCTGGTATCGACAACCAACTTCGAAATAAATACCGGAAGGCCTGTCAGGGCAAACGTCATCCCAATGCCATAGATTGGATAGATTTGTTGGTAAACGTAAAAGCCAATGTTACCCACCATATTTTGAAACGGAATGCGATAAACCGCGCTTAACAACTTCGCGACAAAAGAAGCAATTGTCAGCAGGAGCGTGCCGGCCAAGACCTGTTTTCTTCTAGACCTATTTTTCATGACTCTTTACCTTATGGTTTGTCCGATGCATTTTTCGCGTCTGTGACAATTGTTTGACTAATGCAATTAAACCGTCCAACCATTTTTTCATATTGGGCTGAACAATGAGTTGAATTTGATACTGATCATTATTTGTATTGATGGTTGCCCGAAACTTCGTCTGAGCAATCGCCTCGAGTAATTCTTTACTGGAAAATTCAGTGGCTGCCCGTGGCGAGAACGTGATGGTAATCTTAGGCGCTTCTTGATGAATTTTATCAACCATTGCGTAATCGGCAAACATCTTCAGCTGAGAAATTTTCAACAAATTAGCCACCGGTTCAGGATAATCTCCGAACCGATCGATCAAATCGTCTTCAACCTCATGCAGCTGGTCTTCATTTTCAATTTGGCGAATCCGTTTGTATAATTCAATTTTTTGTTGATTATCTGAAATGTAATCGCTTGGCAGATAGGCTTCCAACGATAATTCGATCGTCGCATCCGTGCGGTACTCGAATTCTTTGCCCCGTTTCTTGGCCACGGCGTCGGATAACATTTGGGTATACAAATCATACCCCACCGAATCAACGAATCCGTGTTGTTGTTTACCTAACAGATTTCCCGCACCACGAATTGACAAATCGCGCATGGCAATCTTGAAGCCTGAACCCAGTTCCGTAAAGTCACGGATTGCCTCGAGTCGTTTTTCACCGATCTCAGTCAATACCTTATTGGGTTGATACATGAAATAGGCATAGGCAACCCGGCTGCTTCTGCCAATCCGTCCACGTAGTTGATAGAGCTGGGAAAGACCCATTCGATCCGCATTCTCAACGAATAACGTGTTGACGTTTGGAATATCGACGCCGGTTTCAATAATGGTTGTCGTCACCAGGACGTCATATTCACCATTAATGAAATCGTACAAAATATCTTCCATTTGATTTTCCGACATTTGCCCATGGATGTATCCCACCCGGGCTTCAGGAACCAATGCACTGATCTGCTCGACGGTCTTTTCGATATCTGAAACGCGGTTATGGAGATAAAAGACCTGGCCGCCGCGAGCCATTTCCCGCTCAATTGCTTCTCGAATCGTGCCGGCATTTTGTTCGATCACGTACGTTTGGATCGGATATCGGTTGGACGGTGGCGTCTCAATGACTGATAAGTCCCGAACGCCCATCATGGACATATTCAGTGTTCGTGGAATCGGTGTCGCCGTCAACGTCAAGACGTCGACATCCGCGCGCATCTCTTTAATTCGCTCCTTATGCTTGACACCAAAACGCTGTTCCTCATCAATGATTAATAAGCCGAGGTTATTGAATTTAACATCCTTTGAGAGCAACCGATGAGTTCCAACAACGACGTCCACCGTGCCGTCTTTGAGTCCAGCCAGCGTTTCTCGGACCTGCTTGGTTGTTTGGAAACGTGACAAAACTCTGACACTAATGGGGTAGTCGCGGAAACGATCCAGCATGGTCTCATAATGCTGCTGAGCCAAAATGGTCGTTGGCACTAAGAAGGCAACTTGTTTTCCGACTTCAATCGCTTTAAAGGCTGCTCTTAAGGCAACTTCCGTCTTTCCGTAACCGACATCACCGACTAACAAACGGTCCATTGGATGTTGACGTTGCATATCCTGCTTGATTTCCGTTGCACTTCGGAGTTGATCCGGGGTTTCCGAGTATGGAAAGGCCGCTTCAAACTCCGCCTGCAGGGAATCATCTTGGGGGTATGCATACCCCTTTTCGGCACTGCGTTTGGCGTACAAATCAATCAATTCATCGGCAATGTCTTCAATCTTGGAAGCCACTTTGGCCTTGGTTTTCGCCCACTCACTGCCACCCAATTTATTGATCCGTGGGTGTTTATCCTCAGATGACACGTATTTTTGAATCAGGTTCAGCTGCGTTACCGGAATAAACAGCTGGGCATCATCCTTATAGGAAATCGTCAGGTAATCTTGGTGCTTGCCGTCGACCTCCATCGTTTTCATGCCTTCATACCGACCAATTCCGTGATTAACATGGACCACGTAATCGCCCGGTTTGAGATCGGTATAACTTTTGATTCGCTCAGCATTATTGAACGTCGTCTGGCGAGGGCGTTTCTTAGCGACCGTGCCAAACATTTCTTTTTCAGTAATAATCACCACATTTGCCAAAGGCAGTTCAAACCCATTGTCCAAATTGCCAGCAATCAGTTGTACCTGATGCGGTAAAATGTGGTCCTGATCAGTTTGAGTAGCGGTAATCTCAAAATCAGTCAGCGTCTGTGACACTTTTTGCAGGCGCTTTTCATCTTGAACCATGATGATGACGGCCTGCTTCATTTTTTGCCAACGTAAAATTTCCGTTCGAAGCATCGGCATTTGAGAGAAGAATTGCTGCATGGGTCGAACGGTGATGTCGATAATGGCACTCAGCCTTAATCGGCCCATCCCCTTTTGGAACAATGACAGAATTAAAGTCGTGTGTTTATCTTTGGTGAGCACGGATTTGAAATCATTGGTGTACGTGGTTGATTTCAAGACTTCCAAATGCTGAATCTTATCCATCAGCCACTCACCGTCATCGCTTTCCAGCTGACGGGCAGTATCGGAAATTCTTGAATAATCGTCAAGAATCACGATCCCATTCTCATCGAGATAATCCAACAGCGAATATTGCCTGCCATATATCATATCTGCAAACAGCAACCACCGTGGATCATTCAGCCCATTTTCGAGATCCATGATTTGAGATTCCAGGTTGCCGGCTAATTTCTTGGCATCTTTTGACTCAAGCTTGCTTTGTTCTGCGATCATTCTTTTTCTTAATTGAGAAGCGACCGCTTTTCGTTGGTCGTTATCAATCAGTAAGTCAGTTGCCGGCAAAATTGAGATGGTTTCAATATTTTTGATACTCCGCTGATTAGAAACATCAAAGGTTCGCATCGAATCAACATCGGTATCAAAGAAATCAATTCGAACGGGATCTTGATGGTTCAACGGAAAAATATCCAAAATTGAGCCCCGAATTGAAAAATCTCCGGGAGCCGCCACCATTTTTTGAAAGCTGTACCCCATTTGATGTAACTGAAGTTTTAAATTTTCCAGATCGTAAGTGCCGTCCATCTTGAGTGTGAGTCGAGCTTGTTTGAACTGTTCCTTGGCCGGTAACAACCGACGCACGCCGGAAACCGACGTCACGATCACTGCCGGCTCACCACTGACTAATTTATCAAGCGCCAGCACTCGTTGTGCCTTATATTCTGGTGAACTGGTCGCAAGTTCGGCTGCGCCCATCTCCTCGACAGGAAATTCAAACAACTGGTCATCTGGCAGCAAATTTGATAAATCGTTCACCAGCTGGTCAGCATGAAACAGCGAATCAACTACGACAACGGTTGGCCGATCAGTTGACTGGATCAGGTTATCAATCAGCAAGGTCCGAGCCGACCCACCAATTCCCGTGACCAACTGGCGGCTGCCTGGTTTTAACCCTGAAATAAGGTCCGAATACTGTGGAATTGTTGTTAGTAGTTGATCTAATTGCAAATTAATCGTCCTTTCACTAATTATAACGATTTTCCAAGTCTGGAATTGAGGTGCCGTCAATCCAGTCATCTAAGGCGTTAACCGCATGGTCAGCGGCCTGCTTAAAGACGGGCAGCTGATCTTTGCCGAAACGTCCCAAAACGTAATTGACGACGGTATTGCCGTGATCAGGATGGTCAATGCCAACCCGAATCCGATCGAAATTTTCAGTCCCGACGCTGGCAATGATGCTCTTAATTCCGTTGTGGCCGCCGGCAGACCCCTTATCCTTAATCCGAATCTTGCCAACTGGCAAATCCATATCATCATGCACGATGATAATATCTTTAACTGCAATATCAAAGTAATCCATCAGGGGCCGGACTGCTAATCCGGAATCATTCATAAACGTCGTGGGTTCGACCACCATCACTTTTTCACCGTTAACAAAGCCGGATCCGTATTTGGCATTCATCTTCCGAGTTTTAATCACAATGTCGTGGCTCTTGGCAAATTGTTCAACGACTATAAATCCTGTGTTGTGCCTCGTACCTTCGTATTGGGGGCCAATATTTCCTAAACCGACAATCATTTTCATTCGTCGTTCATCCTCACGTTTCTTCCAACACAAAATGGCTGAACATAAGCTGTTCAGCTGTTGGAAATTTAATTTAACATACAAATTATATCATACTGTGCGGCAATCAGCCTTTTAGCTAGGTAGTAAAAATAAAAGTGGATTTTATGTGAAGTAGGTCTCGTGATCATGCTATAATGATACCGGTTCCAAAAGGAATACATTCTAATTTGGAGATGATAGTTTTGACTTTAGACCGTCAAAAAGTTGCTTTAATCGGTGACGGTGCTGTTGGTTCATCGTATGCGTTTGCAATGATGCAACAAGGGCTCGCCGAAGAATTTGTGATCGTTGATGTTGTTAAAGAACAGACCGTGGGTGACGCATTAGACCTCGAGGATGCTCAAGTATTTACTTCACCAAAGCACGTTTACTCCGGTGACTACAAAGACTGTTCAGATGCTGACCTGGCAATTATTACCGCCGGTGCACCTCAAAAGCCTGGTGAGACTCGTTTGGATCTTGTTAACAAGAACCTAAAGATCATGCAGTCAATTATCACACCCCTCGTCGATTCCGGCTTCAAGGGAGTCATCGTTGTTGCTGCCAACCCTGTTGATATTTTGACTTATGCAGCTCAAAAGTTCTCAGGATTCCCGAAGAATCGTGTATTTGGAAGTGGTACTTCTTTGGATACATCACGACTTCAAGTTGCGTTAGGTAAGAAACTTAACGTTAGTTCACAGTCAGTTAGCGCCTACATTTTGGGTGAACACGGTGATTCAGAATTTGCCGCATATTCAGCTGCCCAAATCGGTGGCCGCCCACTCTTGGATGTTGCCAAGGAAGCTGGCCTGTCAACTGATGATTTAGCAACAATCGAAGACCAAGTTCGTCACAAAGCATACGAAATTATCAATCGTAAGGGCGCAACCTTCTATGGTGTTGCCACTTGTTTGATGAGAATTTCACGTGCGATCTTACGTGATGAAAATGCTGTTCTGCCAGTTGGCGCACCAATGGACGGCGAATATGGGTTGCATGATGTTTACATTGGCTCTCCTGCCATTATCAATGCATCCGGTATTCAACAAGTCATTGAAGTGCCACTGAGCGCAGATGAAGCAGCACAAATGAAATCCTCAGCTGAAACATTGCAGAAGACAACTGCTGATGGTATGGCTCAACTTTAATCATCTATTGATCAATTGGAAACCGTGGTGAATGCTGCCCCGGTTTTCTTTTTGGCAATTATTCTAATTTTTTTATAAAATAATGAGAATAATCAATTATTGCAGTTCTTTTATAAATTTTGCTATGGTATCATAGATGTATAGAGCTTAAGTTGGAGGAATTAAACATGCTATTAAAAACATTGGTGAAGCCTAAAGAACGATTAGTGACCGTCAAAGAAGACGCTACTTTAGAAGAGGCTTTACAAACACTTGAAGATTCTGGTTATCGTTGTGTCCCAATTCTTGACGAAACTGGCAAGATATTCCGCGGAAACATTTATAAAATGCATATTTATCGCCACAAATCACGGGGTGGCGACATGTCATTACCCGTTACGACCTTATTGAAAAACGCCACCAAGTTTATCAACGTCAACTCCGCGTTTTTCCAAGTATTTTTCTCAATCAAAGATTTACCCTACATTGCCGTTTTAGACGAACGGAATAACTTTTACGGGATTCTGACCCATACCCGGTTGCTGGATATGCTATCTCAATCGTGGAATGTTAATATCGGCAGTTATGTATTAACCGTGGTTTCCAGCGGTGAACGTGGTGATTTGGAAGAAATTGCCAAAATTATTACCAAGTATACAAGCATTGCCAGTGTCATTTCGTTAGACGCGCAAGAAGGCGAACTGGTTCACCGAATTATGTTTACCCTCCCAGCTGAAGTTGATCAAGATCGATTGAATCGAATTATTGCCGCACTGGAACGGAAAGAATTCAGAGTTCCAGAAGTTGAGAATTTAAAAGAAGAAAACAAGTAGTGAGAACCGACACCCTGTGCCGCCAAAAAAGTCCAGTTATGCGCAAATGCGCACGGCTGGACTTTTTAATTGTTGCTAATTTAATTATCTTCAAATACTGAGTTCGCTATTAAGAAAAAAGGCAGGCTCCAGACGTCCCCGCCTGAAACCAACCTGTCACATATTACTTATTGAACCCCCAAAACCACGGGCTTTTATCGCATGTTGCACTATTTATGTATTGTGATCAGTCACTAGCCTTTGGTTAATCCCAAGCTTATCTTGATTGCCTTGTCCACCTTGCTCATCGTTGACGGATCAAGGTGGGTCACTTTATCCTTCAAACGTTGTTTATCAATCGTCCTAATTTGCTCAAGGAGGATAACCGAATCTCGCTCAATGCCATTTCCCGCGGTAATCCCAACGTGGGTCGGCATCTTAGGCTTTGAAATTCGGGCAGTGATTGCAGCAACAATGACGGTCGGACTGTAATGATTGCCAATGTCATTTTGGACAATCAAGACAGGCCGCATGCCGCCCTGCTCAGAACCTACGACTGGTGATAGATCAGCATAAAAAATGTCTCCACGTTTAAAAATAACGTCAGTCACTCTCATACCTCCCATCATCGCAACTTACATTTACTGTAAATTTCGTAATCTTTGACGATACTGAGTTAAATGAATGTCAGCGTCCTCTTCACAACAGGAAAAATCCTTACTAATTTCTTGATTCAAGCTCCCCATTTCGCGATAACCCTTCATTAAGCCATCGATAACTTTTGGATCATCAAAAAAATAGTTGATTGCAATCTCAACTGCCGCACTTTCGGATATTCCCACTGTCGAGCTGAATTGTGCCAAGCGATCCGCAATTCGGTCGTTGATCATAACTGAAAAATGCTTCGAATTAGCTGCTTTTTCCATTTGTATTTTCCCCTATATGCTCCAGATTACTGTACTGTCTAATATAACATGAAATCAGTAAAAAATCATACATATTTTCGCCGTAATCGCGAACTGAACCCACAAATGACCTCATAACTAATGGTGTTGAGGTAATCAGCCACATCGTCAGCCGAAATTGATGCTGACCCGGACTTGCCAATAATCGTCACCTGAGTGCCATACTCATATTGCTTGGGGAGGCGAATCATGAGTTGGTCCATACAAACGCGGCCAACAATTGGACAAAAGTTGCCATCGACCAACACAGAAAAGCCCTGCATCGCACGGGGGATTCCGTCAGCATAGCCAACCGGAATCGTCCCAATCCATTGATCGGAGTCTGCGGTATACGTCGCACCGTAACCAATTGAGCGACCCTTTTTGACTAATTTTGAAAAGGTGAGTTCTGTCGTTAACGACAACGCCGGTTGAAGTGCATATGGCAGCTTCGTAATTTCTCGACCCGAGGGGTTCAGGCCGTATGCAGAGATGCCGTAACGAATCATATTACCGTCACACACTTGATGCCATAAACTCGTTGCAGAATTAGCCACATGAACGTACCGGGGCCGCTTGTCGACAACTGACATGAAGTCTTTGAAATTTTGATACTGGAACTTGAAATAGTCGTCATCCGGACTATCAGCGGTTGCAAAATGGGTGAAGATTCCCTCAAACAATAAGACATCCGAATTGGCCTTAAGTAGTGAAAGTGCTTCTTTAAGCTCGTCAGGTGTCTGAAATCCGATCCGACCCATTCCGGTATCCAAAGCCAAATGAATCTTCAAAACGGACTGATGATCGGCAGCTTTTAAAAGATGGGCGGCCTTTTCAATCCAATCCGTTGAACCGACCGTCAGTGAGATGTTATTTTGAGCGGCAATTACGGCTACTTCAGGGTCGGTAATCCCCAACACTAAGATCGGCTGAGTCAGCCCCGCATGTCGCAGTTCCAAAGCTTCATCCAAAATGGCCACACAAAATCCGGTCGCACCGGCTTTTTCAGCAGTTCGGGCAACTTGAACAGCCCCATGACCATACCCGTCGGCTTTAACCACCTGAAATAATTCGGTTCCGTTCTCCAAACGGTCTTTGGCATTTTTGATATTTGAATACAGTGCGTTTAAATCAATCACCAATTGTGCATTTCGTAAATTTCCGACTGTCATGAACTAACCCCGATTCTCTAGAATAACTTGGGTAACAACAATGTCATCGGTATGTGAAATCGATACAAATGCGTTGCCGTCAAATGGCTGTTTGGAAAAATATGGTTTGCCATTTTCGTTGTTAACAATACATAAATCATGAAATCTAACCTGTGACCCCAAACCTGAACCATAGGCTTTGGAATATGCTTCCTTTGCCGAAAAGCGCCCGGAAATGTATTCAAAACGACGTTTATCAGACAACTGGGCAAGCTGGGTCATTTCATCATCAGTCAGGATACGTTTGGTAAAGTGTTCGTTGCGCTCAACTGCAGCAACAACTCTTCTGATATCCGTTACATCAATCCCAATTCCTGCAATCATTTATAATCCCTCGCAAACCAAAAAGATAGGACAATCGTACCACAAAATAAAAAGGATTGTCTCAACGAGAGACAATCCTAAATAATTATTAACTATTTTTGATGGTAAAACGTCGCTTCTTGTTATTGCTGCCTGAGCGCTTATCACTATGCTTACGATCATTTGATCCTTCATAATGACCACGGTTATGGCTTGAATTCCGATCGCCATTACGACGATTCTTAGAACCCTTGTAATGACCACCATGACCGCCACCGCGACGATCGTTTCGATGGCCACCACCATGATGACGTGATAATGGGCGTTCTGGCGTAATCTTAACCTTCACATTGTCACGGGTAATATCGTTCAACAATGCGGCAACCAAATCGGTTGCTTCGTACTCTTCAAGCAGCTTGTCAGCCATCTTTTCGTACTTATCAGTATTTGTCTTCTTAATTAAGTCGGCAATATCTGATTCAGCTGAATTCAATTGACCCACAAAGGCTTCTTGAATCGTTGGTGGCTTCAAAGGCAGCATCCGCACCTTGGTTAATTTTTCGATTTCTCGAAGGTAATCCATTTCGTTTGGCGTTGCAAAGGTGATTGAAACACCATGCTTACCGGCACGGCCGGTACGACCTACACGATGGACATAACCATCAGGATCTTGAGGAATATCGTAGTTGTAAACATGGGTCACACCGGAAATATCAATTCCACGGGCAGCCACATCGGTTGCAACCAAGATATCAATCTTGCCAGCTTTGAATTCCTGCATGATTTGAGTTCGACGAGCTTGCGTCAAATCGCCGTGAAGCCCAGCTGCTTTGTAGCCACGTGCTTCCAGACCCTTGGAAACTTCATCAACCCGGCGCTTAGTCCGACAGAAGACGATTGTGACTTCAGGATCTTGAACATCGAAGAACCGAGTCATCGTATCGAACTTCTCGTATTCTTTGACACGAACGTAGTACTGATCGATTAAATCAGTGGTCAGTTCCTTAGCTTTAATGGTGACTTGTTGAGGATCGTTCATAAACTGAACCCCAACCCGCTTGATTTGAGCAGGCATGGTAGCTGAGAACAGCAAAGTCTGACGTTCTTTAGGCGTTTGCTTAATGATATCTTCAATATCATCAAGGAAGCCCATGTTTAACATTTCATCTGCTTCATCTAAAACTAATGTCTTAACGTGCTCTAACTTTAAAGTATGACGTCTAATATGATCAAGAATTCGGCCGGGAGTTCCAACCACAATCTGTGGGTGGCCCTTCAAAGCGTTGATTTGACGGCGAATATCTGCACCACCATAAACAACTTGGACTTTAGCCTTTTCATCTTTTCCTAATCGATAGATTTCTTCTTGTGTCTGGATGGCCAGCTCTCTGGTTGGTGAAATAATCAGAGCTTGAACATTTGGGTTGTCAAAATCAATCTTCTGTAAGATTGGTAAACCAAATGCGGCGGTCTTTCCAGTTCCGGTTTGAGCTTGACCGATAACATCCTGACCCTTAAGGACCATTGGGATGGTTTCAGCCTGGATTGGCGTTGCTTCTTCAAAACCACTGTTGGAAATAGCTGTTAGTAAGTGGTCTGATAATCCTAATTCACTAAACTTCAAATATGTTTCCTCCTAAATTTGAAACAATCAAGGTTCCGCGACCAACTGGGGAAAAATCCGTTTCCCGGAATGCGTTGGCCACTTGACCTACAATCATTTATTACAAAATAACCTTTTTAGTTTACACCGTCATTTAACATTAAGCAAGTCAAACGGGCAAACTTGTCACTTCGTCGGTTTAGCAACCAACTTGGCGACAACATTTTCAAGATGCAAGCCATGACTTGCCTTGAGCATCACTTCATCGTCCGGCGTTAAGTCGGACTCGAGGTCTTGGCTCAGCTGATCCAGCTGATCCGCACGGTAATAATGCAGATTCTCTGGGGCAAAAACCGGCTTTAACTTAGTATACAACGCACGCATATCGTCGCCAATCAAATAAATCACCGAAATCAGTGCCGGATCGATACTATCCGCCAAAGAGGCGTGCATTTCCTCCGAGTGGTCGCCAAGCTCCAGCATGTCGCCCAACACAGCAATTCGCCGACCATTTGTCTCAGTGGCCTTGAACGCCCTTAAAACCTCTTTAGCAGCCGTTGGATTGGAATTATAGACGTCGCTTAAAATCCGTTCGCCCTTTTTGCCTGTCAGCCACTCCGTTCGATTCTTAGTCAAATCAAATTTCGCTAGCTTTTGCTGCATAATGGTTGGATGAATTTGAAAGATTCGGCCAACCGAAATCGCTGCCAAGGCATTATTCACGTTATAATCCCCCATCATTGGGATCGTAAAGGAAATCTCCGGCCACAGATTGACATGAAACTCGGTCGCGTATTGCCCGTCCTGTGAATCAAGTGCATAAACATCATTTTGGGGATTTCTGCCAAAGGTTGATTGTGCAACATCGACCGTCTCCGCACGTTGCCGTAGCAGCGGCTCATCGCCATCGTACACAAAATACCCATCGGCCTTTAATCCATGGGTGATTTCCATTTTAGCATCGGCAATTTTATCGCGCGTCCCAAAAAACTCAATGTGCGCTTCGCCAATCATGGTGATGATCGCAACGTCGGGCTGCGCTAATTTGGATAAGAAATCAAGTTGTCCGGGACGATCCATCCCCATCTCAACAACCAAAAATTCCGTATTGGATTCCATTTGCAGAATTGTATACGGGACGCCAATTTCATTATTAAAATTATCATGGGTTTTCGTGACGTGAAATGTACTTGAAAGAATGGCAGCCACCATATCTTTAGTGGTTGTTTTTCCGTTGCTGCCGGTCACGGCAATCACTCGCGGATTAATTTTATCCAGATAATACTGGCTGAGTTCTTGAAAGGCCGCTAAGGGGTCATCAACCACCAAGGCCGGAATTTTCAGCGGTAGCCGGTCAACGTGTTCCTTTGACCAAAGCGTGGCGACCGCCCCACCAAGTATTGCATTGTCGATGTAGTCATGGCCATCGTGTTCACCTGCCAGAGGGATAAATAATTGTCCCGCCTGCATCTTGCGGGTATCGAAACAAACCCCCGTGACTGGTCGATTCAGTAACTGATCATTGAAATTATCTATGTTGGCATTAATTGCCTTTGCAATCTCGCCAATCGTCATTTTCATTTATTTGCGCTCCAATTATAAAATAGTGTTCTTCAATTATAACAAAAAAACAAACGGCTAAACACCCGCCGTTTGTTCCTGCCATTTTAAATCCCATTTTGATGTTTGCAGATTATAACTTAAATCACCCGCATAGACGGTATTTTCGTCAACAGTATCAGTTCGAAGAATAATCGAAACTTTATCCGGATCCTTCAAAATTCGAAGGGGAATATGATAGGTTCGAGTCCGCTCCCGTAAGGCACCAAATGAAATGAAGAGCCCATCGTTAGACTTGGTAATCAGATCAAGCAAAATTTCCCGGTCGATATCTTTAATTGAAAAGGGCCGCAGAAAAACCCGGAGTGTATTGTGGGTTTCTCGTAAATTACGTTTGATCGCAATTTCTAAAACGTGATTAAAATCAGAAAAGCGTCGGTAGTACGACCGAATTGTGCCGTTGTCTTGGCTAAGGTAGATATAGTGGTTGTTTAATTTCGACGAAAATGGTCGGCCCATCGGTGTTCCCATGTGCGCCAAATAAAGAAGCTCCGCAATTTCAAACGGAGAAAGATTGTTAACGGAATCTTCCGAGTCAAAATCAATGAATTTCTTTTTTTGGTCCGGATTCTTGAGTAAATAGGTGCGAATCTCTCCGGTTCCGGCAATTAAGTTAAACTTAGAATGAGAATTATACCCATTGGCAGCTTGTTGATCATTGTTTAATAAAATGATGTTTTGTGGCAATTCATCCAAGCCGTTAATAAAATCAGCCGCAGTGATCCCCGATGAGAGAATCATGTTGGAAATCGGATTCGTATTTATGAAAATCAAATTGCCCTTCATTGTTTTATTACCCCATATTTATATCTAAATTTATTGTACTACCCCAGACAATATATGTCTTAAAATTAAATCAGAAATGTATTAGTTTGCCCTTTTACCAATTCATTGGTAACATTATTGTTAACGTAACGATAGTGTGAGGTTATTAATATGACGAATGTCTTATTTGTCTGTCTTGGCAACATCTGCCGGTCTCCAATGGCGGAAGTCATGTTCAAAAAGATGGTTCAAGACGACAATTTACAAAATAAAATTCACGTTTCTTCTGCTGCCATCAGTGTCGAAGAACAGGGAAATCCACCCCACCCCGGGGCGATTGCCGAGTTGGCCAAGCATGGTCTTTCCGTCGGCAACAAAACGTCTCAGCCAATCACCAAAGCGGAATTTGACCAATCGGATTACATCATCGGCATGGATAATCAAAACATCTATTATCTCAACCAGATGGCCCCGTTTGCGGATCGACGAAAGATTTTTCTTTGCTATAATATTATTCCTGGCAAGGAAGGAACTGATATTCCGGATCCTTGGTTTGATCACAAATTCGATCGAACATACCGGCAACTGTCGGAAACCCTGCCAAAATGGTTGGATAAAATTAAAGCACAACTAGACTAACTGTTGACGGGCCCCAATAAGGCTCGTTTTATTTTGGGTGAGGCTTGATTGAGTAAATAACTTTTTTGAAGTTTCCCCCGAATCATTAACCGACCGGCACCAGTCGCGTCACAGGTGATCAACGTCACAATTGAGCGCTTGGTTTGGCGGACAACATCCACTCGAGTCGCGGCAATAAATTCACGCCGGTAGACTTGATATTGATAAACGTGCTTGAGATCACTGAGGTAGACTTTGTCCCCAACCCGGGTTTTAAAGTATAACGGGCCAAATAAGACGTGACGGTTCACCATGTGATGGCCGGCAAGTGGATAGTTTCCTTTCCCCATTCGTTGATCCGGGCGCATGGTTCCAGCTGCCAGTGCCAAGGTTGAGTTGGCAACGCCTAAGCCGATTGGTAGGTGAATGCCGGCGTTTGGGACAAGAATTTCACCAATGACTTCAATTTTGTCAGTATTCATTCTCGCCCGCGCGGCAGTTTGAAAGTCCAACGATTTTACTTTTTTGAAATTATAGCTGACATTTTGTTTATGGCGCTTGCTGTCCGCTTTTTGCCGCTTCTCAGTCTGGGTCACTGTTTGGCGGGTGACTTTTGGATCATACGATTTAATAATCGTATTTTTAATTGGTCGGTTAAAAATCATCCCGAGTGCTACAATGACCAGCAACGCAAAAATCACGTTGATCACGATTTTTTTCAGGAGTCCTGTTTTCATAAATACCTCCACCGTAATTGAATGAATCATCTAATTTTGAAATCTATAAAGGAGGAACCTCATTGTCAACCAAACAAGTTGGTCCTAATTCCTGGCGGCGCAATTTAGCCGTTCTTTGGTTTGGAACCTTCATGGCAGGAATTGGTTTTAGTGAAATCATGCCATTTCTGTCACTTTACGTCGATTCGCTGGGACGCTTTTCCCACGATGAATTAAGCCTATACAGTGGCCTGGCGTTTGCAGCCAGCTACTTGGTAACCGCCATCGCCTCTCCTCTTTGGGGAAAATTAGCAGACCGGACCGGACGAAAACTCATGTTAATCAGGGCCTCAGCCGGAATGGCGGTGGTCTTCATTTTAATGGGGCTTGTCACCAACGTCTGGCAGCTCATTGGACTGCGCCTACTGCAAGGTGTCTTCTCAGGATATATTAGTAATGCCAACGCCCTGATTGCCACCCAGGTTCCAAAACGCCGCAGTGGACAGGCATTGGGAACACTGGTTACCGGAAACGTTTCGGGCGCGCTGCTTGGACCTCTGCTAGGTGGCACGTTGGCCTCGTTATTCAGTTATCGGGTCACGTTTTTCATCACCGGTATTTTATTTATTGGCGTCTTTTTGATCACGGCATTCTTGGTTCATGAAGATTTCAAGCCCGTCGCCAAATCGAAAATGCTCGATACCAAAGGGGTCATCACCGAGTTGGGAAATGCGAAATTAGTCTTTGGTATGTTCATCACCACGATGATCATTCAAGCCGCTAATAACTCTATCGTCCCAATTTTAGCATTATATGTCCGTCAAATCATGCATAACAGCCCGACGACGACGTTTTATAGCGGAATCGTCGCTGCGGTACCCGGAATTGCAACATTGGCTGCTGCCCCCGCTCTCGGCCGTTTAGGAGACCGGATAGGTGCCGACCGCATTTTAATCATTGGCTTTGTGTTTGCAATCCTGGTCTACGTGCCAATGGCGTTTGTGACAAACGTCTGGGAACTGATTGGGTTGCGCTTTCTGATCGGAATTGCCAACGCATCAATGCTTCCCGCCGTCCAATCGATTCTGGCGAAAAATACGCCACCCCACGTAACTGGACGGGTGTTTAGCTGGAATCAATCCTTCCAAGCGATGGGAAATGTCGCCGGCCCAATGATTGGCTCCGTGGTCGCGACATCGTTTGACTACGCTGGTGTCTTCATTTCAACCGCCGTTCTTGTGGTCATCAATTTGACTCTAGTCTTCAATCACACCCGCAGTATGAGAAAGGCCCGCCGGATGAATATAGACTAATAAAATCACTTTTATATCGTACCATTTAACGTTAAGCAAGAGTTGGACAATCAAACAGATTTGTCCAGCTCTTGCTTTTTAAAATAAAAAAAGCGCGGAACAATTAAGTTCCCCGCTCTTTTGAAAATAGTTATTTGTCTGTAAGTCCGTATTTCTTGTTGAAACGATCTACGGCACCATCTGCTTGAGTAAACTTTTGCTTACCAGTGTAGAATGGATGTGAATCAGATGAAATTTCAACACGAATCAATGGGTATGTGTTGCCATCGTCCATCTTGATTGTTTCGTCTGAGGTCTTAGTTGATCCTGAGATAAACTTGAACCCGGTAGATGAATCTTGAAATACAACTTGTTGATATGCTGGATGAATTCCTTTTTTCATTATATATCGCTCCTTTGCCCTGAATCAATCTGATGACCCAGAGATTATCGATTAGTCAACTTTGTTAGTGTACCATAAATTAATTAGTCAATCAATCATCAATTGACTCTTTCTTCAACTTCTAATGTGACGTCTGCGCCAACGCCTCGAAGCTTGTCGACGATGTTGCCGTAGCCCCGAAGAATGTTATCCGCGTGACAAATTTCAGTCGTCCCATCTGCCATCAAACCGGCAATAACCAGCGAAGCGCCGGCTCGGATTTCCCCTGCCTGAACTTTGGCGCCGGTCAGTTTAGGGGAGTGATCAACGACAATAATGCCTTCATCAGTATCCTCTGACTTAATTTTGCCGCCGAGTTTATTTAATTCGGTAATATGCTTAATGCGTTTTGGATAAATCGTATCGATAATGACGCTTCTGCCATCGGCCTTAAATAATAGAGGTGTCAGAGGCTGCTGAAGATCTGTCGCAAAGCCGGGATACGGCATTACTTTGATTCGAATTGGTTTAAGATGATGCGATGGCCCAACGTAAATACTATCTTCATAAACGGTTAGGTCACAGCCCATTTCCTCTAATTTGGCAACAAACGCTTCCAGATGTTCTGGAATGATGTTGGTAATTAAAATGCCATCGCCAACTGCGGCAGCAAGTGAGAGATAAGTTCCGGCTTCGATTCTATCGGGAATAATAGTATGGGTATTTCGAGCCTGAAGGGTTGGGACGCCTTCGATACGGATAACGTCAGTTCCGGCTCCTCTGATATTTGCGCCCATGTTGTTCAAGAAAGTGGCAATATCAATGATTTCCGGTTCCTTGGCAGCATTGCCAATCACAGTCGTCCCCGGTGCTTTAACGGACGCCAGAATGGTGTTGATGGTCGCACCAACTGAAACGATATCTAAAAAGATTTGCGCCCCATGAAGACCGTCCGGCCCCGTTTTGATGGTCACCGTTCCGTCGTGCTCACTGACTTCGGCACCCAAAGCTTTAAAGGCCTTGATATGTTGATCAATTGGCCGCGGCCCGATATTATCACCACCGGGAAAGCTCACAGTTGCCCGTTGAAATCGACCCAAAAGTGCGCCCATAAAATAATAGGATGCCCGCAAACTCTTAATTGCTTTGCTGGGCAATGGCGCTTCAACAATATTGGTTGGATCAATCGTTAGGACATCGCCCTTAAACTCAGACGAAACGTTCATGGACTTTAAAATTAGCATTAAATTGTGAACATCTAAAATGTCTGGGACAGAGTCGAATCTAACGGGTGTATCCGCCAAAATTGCTGCGGGAATCAGGGCAACTGTGCTATTTTTAGCACCGCCGATCGAGATCTCTCCGGATAGCCGTTTGCCTCCATCTATGATTAATTTACTCATCGAAACTTTCCTCACTTTGTGTATTCGCACATTTTTCATGTCAAGAAATATATTATCCAAAATAGCTGCAAAATACAAGACCTCTGCTTGAATTATACAATTTGTAACAATTAAAACAATTGTTAAGTACAACCAATCGGGCCACCGCATGCAAGAAAGCTTCACATGGCAGTCAACACCAACGATTGTTACAAGAAGAGTGTAGAACAAATATCGGCTCGTCTTATGGCATCAAAAAAGGCGGGGCCGAGTCAAAAGTCGACACTTTTGCCCCAACCTCGCCTTGCGATTTTTGGTTAGTTATTTTTTTCAAGATATAAATCATTGGCTGCAGCGACAAAGTCTTTGAACAACCCTTCTGGTCGGTTAGGACGAGAAATGAACTCTGGGTGATACTGTGAACCAACGAAGAAACGGTTCTTCGGAATTTCAACCACTTCAACCAAGTGATTGTCTGGAGATGTTCCTGAGATAACCATCCCATTTTTCTCCATAGCGTCACGGTACGCATTGTTAAATTCATAACGGTGACGGTGACGTTCTGAAATCACGTCAGCATTATCGTAGGCTTTTGCAGCAACAGTACCCGGCTTCAACTTGCATGGATAAGCACCCAATCGTTGCGTGCCTCCCATATCATGAACATCTTCCTGGTCAGCCATCAGATCGATCACGTTGTGCTTGGTCCGTGGGTTCATTTCAGTTGAATTAGCATCTGGGTGACCTAGGACGTCACGAGCAAATTCGACACACGCCATCTGCATGCCAAGGCAGACGCCCAAATATGGAACATCCTTTTCACGGGCATACTTGATGGCCGTAATCATCCCTTCAATACCACGATCGCCAAATCCGCCTGGCACAATAATGCCATCAGCCGGCGCAAGCAATTCGGAAACGTTATCCGGGGTAATTTTTTCTGAATCAAGCATTTCCAAGTCGATATCGGCATCTACCACGTAGCCGGCATGTTTGAGCGCCTCGGCAACGGAAATATAGGCGTCTTGTAAGCCAACGTACTTTCCAACCAACGTAATGTGGATGGTCCGCTTTAAATGTTGAACGTGATGTTCCAATTGCTTCCACTCGTTCATATCGGCGACTGGCTTTGTAATGCCAAAGTGGTCGAGGATTTGTTGATCCATTCCCTGCTTTTGTAAATTCAATGGAATCGTGTACAGGGTTGGCACGTCAAGAGATTCAACAACCGCCTGTGGCTTAACGTCACAGAACAATGAGATTTTCTTACGCATTGAGTCGGTAATTGGCTTTTCAGAACGAACAACCAACAAGTTTGGTTGAATTCCCAATCCCCGCAGCTCTTTAACACTGTGTTGGGTTGGCTTGGTCTTCATTTCGCCGGCAGCTCGGAGGTAAGGAATCAAGGTCGTATGGATGTAAAAGACGTTCTCATCGCCGACTTCGGTCTTCATTTGCCGAATTGCTTCCAAAAATGGCAGTGATTCAATATCACCAACAGTTCCACCAATTTCGGTAATCACGATTTCGGCATCGGAAACTTTGGCGGCTCTCATAATCTTTTCCTTGATCATTCCCGTAATGTGAGGAATTACTTGAACAGTGGCGCCAAGATAATCACCATGACGTTCTTTTCGTAAAACTTCATCGTAAATCTTACCAGTGGTGACATTGGAGTATTTATTCAGGTTATTATCAATAAACCGTTCATAATGGCCAAGATCCAGATCGGTTTCAGTGCCATCATTTGTGACAAAAACCTCTCCGTGTTGGTAGGGATTCATCGTGCCTGGGTCGACGTTGATATATGGATCAAACTTTTGGATCGTGACGTTTAACCCACGATTTTTCAATAGTCGGCCTAGTGATGCTGCAACGATTCCTTTTCCTAAGGAAGAAACAACGCCACCAGTTACAAAAATATATTTGGTCATTATATAATCCTCTCCTCTTGATAGTTAGCCGGGGAATTCACAAATAAAAAAATCCCTATCCAAAAAGTGAATAGGGAACAATTTAATCATCGTTCAGATGTCCTTGAAACTCAAGGAGCCCAAAAAATATAATACATACTTTTTAATTATTAGTCAAGAACTAATGGTCGTCTTTTGAATTGAAGTCATCGTCATCATCGTCTAATGAATCGTCATCATTCAACTCGTTCAACTGACCTTCAATTCCGTCCGGTAAGTCATCGTCATCGGTATCATCGGAATCGATGTCTTGAAGATCCTTGTTATATTTACCCAGATCTTCTGCTTCATCATCTGAGTCTTCATCATCTTCAGGTTCGTCTTCAAAATCATCGTCGTCTTGATCTTCTGGATCATCATCATCGTAATCAATGACATCGTCATCGTCAGAAGCATCGGCAAGAAAGGCATTAACCTTACGGCGCTTTTTGCGCTTTGGCCGATCTTCGTCTTCTTCTGTATGGACAGTTGCTTCATCAATGGATTCATAAGGGTACCAAGTTCGTAAGCCCCAAAGATTGTCACCAAGAGAAATAAAGCTGCCATCAATGTTCAAATCAGTATAAAATTGCGACAAACGGTCACGAATTTCTTTGTTACTATCGCCTAAATACTCCTGGACCGCATTGGCTAAATCAGCAAATGGCATGGTGTCCCCACGTTTTGCCAAGATTGCGTGTGCGACCTCGATCATCGATAGTTCATTTTTGTTTTGGCCTTTAAAGACTTCTAATTCCAAACTGGTACACGTCCTTTCAACAGTCTAACAACAGTCTAAAAATCACTATACTCGATTAAATTGTAAATTGCAATCGAATATTGTATTTACCGAGTAATTGATCGCCTGCGTAAAGTAAATAATCGACGCCGACATTGCCGCGCAACGGTGAACTCAAAATCTCCGTATCAAGCGCTGACGTCACGGTTTGAACGTCCATCATCCCATAAGGTGTCCGATAACGGGCAGCAATCCGCTTACCGTCGCTAAAAATCAACTGCAGCCGATTTTCTCCCGAACGTGTGAGCTTAATGTTGCCGTCATCAGAAATTTTAATGGTAACCGGTACCGGTCCCTCATCAGCATCTTCGTTATAACGAATGTAAATGCTGGTTCCAACTCGCACCAGCTGGCCGACGACATCAAAGACAAAATTTGAACGTTGTCCTTCTTGCAAAATGTTGGTTTCCAAGTGAATTTGTACCGGAACCCCCGTTGCTAAATTATCCATAATACACCTTCTTTATAATCTGTTCTAACTAATTTATTATATATCCAACGACCCGTTTTTGCACTAAAGTCATCTCGTTGAAATGATGCAACTTTTCTTATTTATGATTGGCCGTCTGTTATAATTAATTTGATTGTTTATTTTAAGAAATGGAGAATGAAAATGTCATTTACAAACGTGCCGATAACGGTCATCAATCAACTCTATTCTAAAAGTAACAAATTAGATGCCTTCGCAGACACCAATGCCCTGCTCGAAATATGTGATCGCAACCTTCAACCGTTCGTTCATTTTTGGACAACTGAGGAAGCAACGCTCATTTTAGGGATCAACGATCGTCACCTGCCAAAACTCCCTGATGGCCTTAGAAGTCTCATTAGCAATCACTATGATTATTTTTTAAGAAACTCAGGTGGACTGGCCGTCGTGAGTGATCCAGGGATTTTGAATATCTCCTTATTCATCCCCCAGCCGGATACAGCCTATTCCATCGACCAAGCATACGAGATTATCAAGGGCTTAATCAGCATGTCCTTTCCACAGCTCGACATTCAAAGCTATGAGGTCACGAATTCCTATTGTCCGGGCAAATACGATTTGTCGGTCAATGGCCAAAAGATTGCCGGGATTGCCCAACGGCGGACCACAAACGCGCTGGTGTTAATGTTATACCTGAGCGTTAATGGCGATCAGGACGGTCGCAGCGAAACAGTTGCTGAATTCTATAACGAGGCGGATGCCTATAGTCAATCCCGCTGGACCTTCCCAAAAGTTGACAAAACGTCGATGACAACGGTTCAACAACTGGGATTCTCCGATATTACCCGATCAGACGTTGAACACAAGTTTTTAGAAAGCATCAATCAACAAAATATCGACGTTGACGTGACTTCGGGATCGGATTTATTAATCTCGCAGGAATTCACAGCGGAACGACAAAAGCAGTTACGAAAAATTCAATTGAGAAACGCTCAATTACCAATTGTCTAAGGAGGCAATTTTTTGGATTACGCACATCAACAATTAAAACGTGAAAAGGTCTTTCGAGATCCGGTTCATAACTATGTCTATGTTAAATATCAAGTGATTTTGGATTTAATCAACACCTCGGAATTTCAACGTCTGCGTCGCGTTCACCAGTTGGGGACCACTTCGCTGATTTTTCACGGTGCGGAACATTCCCGGTTCTCTCATTCGGTTGGGGTATACGAAATTGCCCGGCGGATCATCGAGTCTTTTCAGAAAAACTTCCCTTCCAAGCATCCTGGCGATGGCCTGTGGGACGATTCCGAAAAAATGGTGGCATTGTGCGCGGCACTCTTGCACGACGTTGGCCATGGAGCGTACTCACACACCTTTGAGCACATCTTTGGCACCAATCATGAACAGATTACCCAAGCGATCATAACTTCGCCCACAACGGAAATTAACCAGGTTTTACGAAGGGTCAGTCCCGACTTTCCGGAAAAGGTTGCCAGTGTGATTAATAAGACTTATCCCAACAAGCAAGTGGTTGAGATGATTTCCAGTCAATTAGACGCCGACCGGATGGATTATCTGTTGCGAGACGCTTATAACACTGGCGTTAAGTACGGCACCTTTGACTTGTCGCGAATTTTAGAGGTCATGCGCCCTTATCAAGACGGCATTTGCTTTGAAATGAACGGCATGCACGCCGTTGAAGACTACATCGTCAGTCGCTTTCAAATGTATCAGCAGGTTTATTTTCACCCAGTCTCACGGTCGATGGAAGTGATTTTAAACCGCTTGTTGAAGCGGGCCAAGCTGATCTTCAGTTCGGAAGTTCAATCCGATCAGCAGACGCCTTACCTGCTGTTGCCCTTCTTCAAAGGTGATTTCAATTTAGATGATTATCTCCAATTGGACGATGGGGTCTTAAACACCTACTTTATCCACTGGAAACGCTACCCTGACGACATCCTCAGTAATTTAGCCAGCCGGTTTATTGACCGTAAACCCTTAAAATCAGTTAAATATGACAAAACAACGGTTGACCTACTCCCCAGATTGCGTGAGATAATCGAACAGTCAGGATTTAACCCGGATTACTACACGGCAACGGACAACAGTTTTGATCTGCCCTACGATGCCTATCAGGCTGATAAAAAACAGATCCATTTGATGCAGGAAGACGGCACCCTGGTCTCCCTTTCATCGGTCAGCCCACTGGTTCGGGCCATTTCCGACAAGCAAACCGGTGATAACCGTTTCTTTTTCCCACGAGAAATTCTCAAACCGGATGAAAATGTCGACTTGTTTCAACCGGAATATGACGAATTTAACCGCCATATTCGCAATGACAAACTCATTAAATAATCAAGGAGAGTAACCCCTATGGACATCAAATTAATTGCCATCGACATTGATGGAACGCTTCTGAACGAAAAAAACGAATTAGCTCAGGCAACCATTGACGCCATTCAACTGGCAAAACAAAAGGGCGTCAAAGTTGTCTTGTGTACCGGCCGCCCGTTAAGCGGCGTTCAACCATATTTAGATAAGCTTGAAATCACCGGTAAGTCGGAATTTGCAATTACCTTCAATGGTGCCATGGCCCAAAGCCTGGACGGCAACGTCATGGTCAACCACACCATTACTTACGATGATTTTTTAGAGACAGAAATGCTGAGTCGAAAGCTCAACGTGCATTACCAAATTGAAACAACCGACAGCATTTATACCACGAATCGGGACACCAATCCTTACGGTATTGCTGAAAGTTTCTTGGTCCGATTACCGATTAAGTTCAGATCTCCGGAAGAAATTCCCAGGGATCTGGTCATGTCAAAGGCGATGTTCGTTGATTTTCCTGATCAGATTACCAAGGCAAAGGCGTTAATTCCAGCGAGCCTCAAGGAAAAAATGTACGTTGTTCAAACTGAACCGTTTTTCATCGAGATGATGAACAAACAAGCCAGCAAGGGTAAGACTTTGGGCGAACTTGCTGCTCAATTGAACTTAACAGAAGACAACGTCATGGCAATCGGCGACCAAGGCAACGACTTAACCATGGTGAAATACGCAGGATTAGGCGTCGCCATGGGAAACGCCATTGACGAGGTTAAACAAGCGGCTCAATTTGTGACCAAGCCCAACTCCGAAGATGGGGTTGCGTTTGCCATTAATAAGTACGTTAACTAGATCGCTTGTCGTCCGTTTAAGCCAGATAATGGCATGGCTGAGTTAAAAGCTGAGACTTTTCCAGCTTCATCGCAAACAAAAAGAAGAGGTCAAACGCAAAATGAAAATTTGCGTTTGACCTCTTCTTTAACTATTCAAAACGTTAAATACTGGTTAAAATGACACCCAACGCGATCAGGAAGCCCCCGGTTGCCAAACAAAACTTGGCGTACCGGTTCACTCTGATCGGTTGGTTCTTAATTGACGCCACTTCCCGGGCTTTAGGATGCTTCGGGTCGTTTTCAGCTTCCAGATCACTTTTCTTTCGGATATGAAAGCGCCAGCCAGTGAATAAATGACCAGCTCCAACAATAAAAATTGATCCAAGCACAATCAGAAACAGGCCAACTAAAAAGTCAATGTTTCCAATTAACATTTTTGGCAATCGAAACAAAATCGCCAAAATATTGATGATCGCAAGCGCAATAATTGAAGACCAGATCGGTGACTTTTTAATCAACTCAATCATTAATTCTCGGCACCACGAAATCGATTATTGAATAACGGGCTAACCGGCTTATTTTCATTAATCCGCTTAATCGCGTCACCAATCAATGGCCCAACGGAAACCTGTTCAATCTTGTCAACTTGCTTTTCTTTGGTTAATTGGATCGTATCGGTCACTACCAACTGTTTAATCGGTGACTTTTGAATTCGATCAATTGCAGGCCCGGAAAGAACCGGGTGCGTGCAGCAGGCATAAACTTCGCTTGCGCCGGCATCCATCAGTGCTTGAGCACCCAAGGTAATTGTTCCGGCCGTATCAATCATATCATCGATCATCAGACAGCGTTTGCCTTTCACATCACCGATGATATTCATGATTTCAGCAACGTTTGCGCGCGGACGGCGTTTATCAATGATGGCAATCGGTGCCTTTAAGAATTCGGCCAAAGCGCGTGCTCTGGAAACACCACCGTGATCAGGTGAAACAACGACGTCATTACTGCCAAATCCCTGCTTAATAAAGTGGTCAGCAAGTAACGGGGCGCCCATCAAATGATCAACAGGAATATCGAAGAATCCTTGGATTTGAGCGGCATGAAGATCCAGTGCAACCAACCGATCGACGCCGTCTGTTTGTAACATATTCGCCACCAACTTAGCGGTAATTGGCTCGCGGGAACGGGCTTTTCGATCTTGACGGGCATAACCGTAATACGGAATGACCACATTAATTGTTCCGGCACTGGCTCTTCTCAAAGCATCAACCATAATGAGCAGCTCCATCAAGTTATCATTAACCGGAGCGGATGTCGACTGGATAATAAATATATTATCACCGCGGATACTTTCGTCAATGTTTATTCGAATTTCACCATCGCTGAAACGATCAACCGACGTTTTACCCAAAGGTACACCAACAGTTTGAGCAATTTTTTCAGCCAAGGGCCGATTAGAATTCAGCGCGAAAATCTTTAGTTTCGAATCAAAATATTGCTGAGCCATATGATCCTCCAATATGTTTTTTGTTAACTCTTTATCCCAATGACTTAATTATACAATGTTTTAATTAAAAATCAGAGTTAATCTTTCTGATACGGCAACTTTTTAAAATAGCCGGCTTTGTTTGTCTGACGTGCGCGGGCGATGGCCATATCGTACTGATTAACCGTCTTGTTAATGGTGGATCCAGCAGCAATAAATGAATGGTCGGCAACTTCAAGTGGCGCAATTAAATTGGAGTTGCTGCCGATAAATGAATCGTCGCCAACCGTGACGTCATGCTTATGAGCACCGTCGTAATTGGCGAAAATAACCCCACAGCCAACGTTGATGTTTTTGCCAAGCTTGGCGTTACCAACGTATGTCAAATGGCCAACCTTGGTGCCTTCGCCAATTGAAGCCTTTTTAATTTCAACAAAGTTACCCAAATGAACGTGTTTGCCAATCCGTGCCTCGGGCCGCAAATGACTGTTGGGACCGATATCCGAGTGGTCCATCATTTCGGACGATTCAATTAACGAAGACGTCACTTTCACGTGATCGTGCAGAATTGAGTCGCGAATTTCAGAGTTGGCGCCAATATAACAATTGCTGCCGATAACCGTGTTGCCTTTGAGCTGGACGCCGGGTTCAATAATGGTGTCAGCGCCAATCTTAACACCGGCATCGATGTAGGTCCGTTCCGGGTCAATCATTGAGATTCCATCCATCATGTGTTGGCGGTTAATCCGGGTCCGCATAATTTTAGTTGCCCGAGCCAACGCAATTCGATCGTTGACACCCATAGATTCATCGAAATCATCCATCTTGTATGCGGCAATCGTTTCGCCCTCCGATTTCAAAATTTCGATGACGTCAGTCAAATAATACTCACCCTGGGCATTATCATTGGTCAACTGATGTAAAGCATCAAACAACGCCTTGTTGTCGAAAACATAGACACCGGTGTTAATTTCATCGATTGCCTGTTCTTCACGGGTGGCATCTTTTTGTTCAACGATTTTTTCAACAATTCCCAAGTCATTGCGGACAATCCGGCCATAACCGGTTGGATCAGGCGCTTTGGAAGTTAAAATCGTGGCTTTTGCCTTTTTATTTTGGTGGTAGGTAAACAGGTCATTAAAGGTTTTGGTTGTCAACAATGGTGTATCGCCACTGACAACCATCGTCATCCCATCTAAGTTGCCCAATAATTTTTCGGCCTGTAAAACAGCGTGTCCGGTCCCCAACTGCTTTTCTTGGACGGCATACTGTGTTCGGTTCCCCAGATTTTGACGGACGGCGTCAGCCCCAAAGCCGACAATCGTCACAACATTATCCATATTGGCCTTCTCAACTGCCGTTAAAACGTGATCAACCATTGTTTTGCCGCATAGGCGGTGCAGCACCTTATAAAGTTTTGACTTCATTCGGGTGCCTTTGCCGGCGGCTAGTATGATTGTGTTTTTTGTTGCCATTATTTATGTCTCCCCAATGCTTTTCTAATTAAAAATTTTATCAAGGTAATTTCCTGGTTGGGAAACTACAGTATTGTTTTCAGCGTCCACTCTCATGAGTGAGGTATAGTCACCAATCGTTCGACCGTTTGGCGCAGTGCTTTCAGCAACCACACCGACACCAATCAAATTAGCATCAAATTCGTCGACCATTGAAATCATGCCCCCAACGGTTCCGCCGCCACGCATATAATCGTCAACGATTAACACGTTTGAATCAGGCTTCAGACTGCGTTTGGACAACGACATTTTTTCGATTCGAGTCGAAGAACCAGATACATAGTTGACGTTGACCGTTGATCCTTCGGTGATTTCAGTATCGTGTCGAACAATCACAAACGGCACGTTCAAGAAGTCCGCAACGCTTTGCGCAATTGGAACACCCTTGGTCGCAATCGTCATGACGGCGTCGACGTTTTGGTTTAAATATTGGGTCGCAAAAATTCGGCCAATTTGTCGCAACGTGGCCGGACTGCCCAATAAATCAGACATATAAACGTAGCCCCCCGGAAGATAACGGGCATCTGAAGACATCTCAGCAATCAGCTGATTGACGACTTCTTGCGCCTCTTCTTTTAAGATATACGGCAAAAACCTGGTACCGCCAGCAGCACCAGGAATTGTTTCAAGTAGACCAGTTCCACGATTTTGAAATGTTCGTTTTAATATTGTTAAATCTTCGCTGATTGAAGACTTGGCCGACTCATAGCGATCCGCAAAAAAGGTCAAAGGGACCAGCGTATGCGGCCGTTCAAGTAAGTAACGCGTCATATCGATCAGTCGATCACTTCTTCTTACTTTCAAAAATTCCACCTCGAGTTTATGTAATATCTATTTGATTTTATCATAAATAGTTCGGCTTTAGGGAATTAACATACAAAATTAGTCCAAATTTTAACGACTCTTATTACTAATCGAATTATACAGTAATGCCGAAGCGTAAATAACTGCTTCAATTGTGGCAATGAAAAAGGTTACCGGCCAGTTGGTAACATATCCCAGATAAAGGCCAAACCAAACACCAAAAAGAGCAAAGGCGATTGCCAATAACATCATTTGAATCACGGTATGGGCGAAATATTTCGAACTGGCAGCCGGCAATGTCAGCAGCACAAAAATCAAGAGTGAACCGACAATCTGCGCGGCAACACTGACACTAAATGCCAGTAAGACTAAGAAAATAATTGAAATCAAGGCACTGTGAATGTGATTTGTTTTGGCACCGACAGCGTCGAACGAGTCGTCCTTCAAGTTTCTAAAAATGACGAATAAGACGATTAACACGAGTACGGACAGCGAAGCCATTTGGACAACTTCTTGATGGCTGATCCCAATGACGCTTCCAAATAAAATATTGGTGGCGTAACTGGAATTCTTGTTGGAAAGTGACAAAAATAAAATTCCCAGCCCAATAAATAACCCAGAAATGGCACTAATCACTGACTCACGACGAGATTCAACGGCGCCGCTGAGTTCACCCACCAAAATTGAACTGACGGTCGTAAACGCCAGCATCCCGTTCAAAGGCGTCCAGCCGATAAAAATACCAAAAGCCGCGCCCGCAAAGCCGATTTCAGAAAGTGTGTGCGTCATAAAGGGCATATTTCGTGCAACCACGAAGACGCCCATGATGCCACTGACAATTGCAATCAACGTCCCCGCCAAATAGGCGTTTTGCATAAATTCAAGACTAAACATATTCGCCCTCCTTTGAATCATTATGCAGCTCATCAATTGGGCCTTGCGTGTATCCTTGTTTGGTCAACCAAAGGAAGTGATCCGGATACTCGTGAATGACTTGCATATCATGAGAAACAAAGATCACGGTCAACCCAAGCTCCTTGTTTAGTCGAAGGACGACATCCAACAGTTCCCGCTTGGTATTTGGATCCAAACTGGCCGTTGATTCATCGAGAATTAACAGGTCAGGATCGTTAATGAGTGCTTGTGCCAGATAAGCCTTTTGCTTTTCACCACCGGATGCCAATCCAAGCGGCCGTTTTGCAATGTGGTCCAGGTTCACCTGCTTGATCACAGATTGAACCTTTGCCTTTTCTTTTCGAGACAACCAGGGCAGCTTAATTCCGGTAAAGTTCAGCGAGATAAAATCTTCAATTGATAATGGGTATTCAACATCCACGTTTCGAAATTGAGGGACGTAGCCAATTTTGAGACCTGGCTTGATGTTGATTTTACCGGCTGATGGCCTTAACTGCTCTAAGATAAGTCGGACAAGGGTCGTTTTTCCTACCCCGTTTTCGCCGATAATCCCTAAAAACTCACCGCGGTGGACCTTGAAGCTCAAATCTGAGAGCACTAGATGATTCGGAAAGCTTAACGATAATTGTTCTACTGAAATTAATGTTTCATTCAAATGAAACGACCTCCGCAACTTTGTAAAAAGTAATTATTACTATTTTAGTTTAGATGAAAACAAATTTTTGTCAATCGCTGTCAGCACATAAAAAGGGTTGCTTGAACAAAACTTAAGTTTTGCTGGCAACCCTATGTTGTTAATGATATCCGTTTGTCGGTTAAATAACCGGATCCGTCTCGCATTCCGGCTGGGCAATATAAGCTTCGTTGCAAAATCCGGAAATGCTGTTGTAAACCCGATGAGCACGCGATTCTGTGCGACAAATCCCAAAAACAGTTGGCCCACTTCCGCTCATTTCAGAACCATCCGCGCCGTACTCAATCAATCGCCGCTTGAGCGTGGCAATCTGTGGATGACTGGCAGCCGTGATAACTTCTAATGAATTGCCAATATTTTCGGTGATTTGATCGTAGTTTGCTGATTCAATCCCCATTAATAAGGCGTCAATATTTGGATGCGTGATCTCGGTATGAGCTAGTCGTTTCAAAATTTTGGGTGTCGATACACTCACATTGGGCTTGGCAAGAACAAACCACATCTTCGGTAATTTGTTAAGCGGGGTCACCACTTCTCCCCGGCCACTAACAAGCGCGGTTCTGCTATACACACAGTAAGGAACATCGGAATCCACGTGCAGACCCAAACGGGCGAGTTCGGCCAACGATAGGTTGGTTTCAAAAATGCAATTAAGGGCCCGCAACACGGCGGCTGCATCAGATGAGCCGCCACCGAGCCCAGCAGCAACCGGAATGTTTTTTTCGATGACAATATCCAAACCGGACTTGATATTCATTTGTTGTAAAAACAGGTGGGCAGCTTGATACGCCAGATTACGTTTATCATTCGGCAAAAAGCCACTATCGGAGCGGATGGTAATCGACCGGGAATTTTGAGTGGCCACCTGGACGTGATCACTTAATCCAATCGAAGTCATGACCATCCGCCACTCAATTGTCCCGTCAGCATGAATAAAGGGGACATCCAGCCCTAAGTTTAACTTAGCCGGTGCCCGCATAATCATTTTCAATTCGCCTCGCCCCCTCCACTCATTCACTAATAACAAAATTATACTAAATTATTAATAAAATGTCAGTGAATAAGTTGGATTTGGGTAAAACAAAAAGGCCTCGCGGGCCCAAATTGATTATCCAACAAGATGGCATTAGACTGCCTGGATATGATCAAAGTCAACTTCAATATTTTTGGTTAAAATATCAGTATAACTGTATGATACGCGCTCGAAGTTGGCCTTCCCCGGGTCTAATTCGACAACAAAAACAGCCGGGAACGTTTCCCTCAAAATTCCCGTTCGTTTAGTCGTCTTTCTTCTCCCGATTTGAGAAGTTACGAGTACATGCTGGCCGATATGATCGTCCATCTTATGCTTAATCACAGATAAAGTCACTGGCATCCTATTCACCTCACGATGGCTAATTATACCACATGAGTAATAGAAAAGCAATTTTTACCACAAATCAGGTCATCTGACAACAATAGAACGATGAGAATTAGATTAGATTTGTCGAAGTATGAAAGGCATTTGCCATCGCGACAAACTGCTCCACGGTGAGACTTTCCGGCCGATCACTTGGATCAATTGCGACCTGGTTTAAAACTTCCTTAATCGCTGCTTTCCTTTCAGGCGTTTTACCAAAAACACCCTGTAAATTATTCCAAAGTGTCTTCCGCTGATGCATGAAGCATCCCCTGACAAAACTAATAAATATTTTCGAGTCGAAAGGCGTGACTTTCCGGTCAGTTTTCGGTGACAGCTTCACAATCGCTGAATCAACTTTGGGTTGCGGGATAAAGGCCGTCTTTGGGACAATAAACGAAATTTCGACATCGTTTAATTCTTGGACAATCACAGACAAAGACCCATACGGCTTTGTTGAAGGCACGGCCGTCAGTCGTTCGGCGACCTCTTTTTGCATCATGACAACAATCGCGTCAAAGGTCACCTGACCGGCAATCAGATTCATCACAATCGGCGTCGTAATGTAATATGGGAGATTGGCAACAACTTTCAGGGATTTATTAGCATCAAATTCCTGTGAAATAATTTCAGGTAAATTTGCTTTTAAAATATCCTGATTGATAATTTTTATGTTATCGTACGGTGCCAAAGTTTCGCTTAAAACCGGCAACAAGTTGGCATCAATTTCAAACCCCAAAACTTTGTTGGCTGCTTTAGCCAGCTGCTCCGTCAAGCCGCCAATTCCAGGCCCAATCTCAATCACGTTATCATCCTTGGGAATCTGAGCCGCTTCAACAATGTTGTCTAAGACATCTAAATCAGTCAAGAAATTTTGACCGAGGCTCTTCTTAGCTGACAGATGATACTGGTTCAAAATCGCTTGGGTCCGCGTTGGACTGGCAATTTGTGGGTATTCAGTCATTTGAATCCTCCTTATCAATCTGCTTAACAGCAGCCAAAAACTGGTCACGGGTAATGCCAAACATTCGCAGCCGGTGTTGCAGCTGCTTGCCATTGACGTAGCCGATTCGTAACAGCTCGCCAAGTTGTTCCCGCCGTTTTTTGGCGCTTGGATTGCCCATTAGGCCTTCATGCATCAGTTCTTCTCTAGAAATCAACTCGGCGGCCGAATCATCTTCCGTGTAAACTTTGCTGAGCGCCTCACGAATTGACTCGATACTGGCATGCTCTACGCCAAGTGACCCGTCAGATCGGTTGGGAACCCCCTGCTTCTTGGTAATAAATGCGTGCTTTGCATTGGGAACTTCAGCTGAAATTGTTTTGCGAATTTTTTCGCCGGAAAAATCCGGATCGGTAAACACAATGATTCCCCGAGTTTCGGCAACCTTTTTAATCAGATCCAAAGTTTCATCTGGAATCGCTGATCCCCTCGTCTCGATCGTATCGGCATCAACTGCTCTTTGAATTCGTTTCGTGTCGTCTTTTCCTTCAACGACAATCACTTCTTTAATTTTTTTCATTTATCCTCAATTCCAAATAATCTCAGTGCGTTGTGATAGGTGTGATCAGCAATGACGTCCGGATTAACATCACAAATTCTGGCAATCGCTTCAACCGTGTACAGCGTGTACGCCGGCTCATTTTGTTTACCGCGCATGGGCTCCGGTGCCAAATATGGTGCATCCGTTTCGACCAGCATCTCATCAAACGGAGTGTTTCTGACGGCGTCGTGAACCTCGTGGGTCTTCTTGAAGCTGGCAACACCGCTATAAGAAACCAGCATCCCCAAATCCAGAAACTTTTTAAGCCATTCAACATCCCCATTAAAACTGTGCATCACGCCACGAATATCCGAAACGTCCATTTCTTTAAGAATGGCGTAGGTATCTTCAAACGCATCCCGGTTATGAATCGAAATCGGCAGGTGCAATTGCTTGGCAATATCAATTTGACGCTTGAAGACGCGTTTTTGGACTTCTCTTGGAGACGTTGTTTGGTGATAATCGAGCCCGATTTCACCTAACGCAACGACTTTAGGACTCTGGAGCTGTTCAATCAGCAGTTTCTCCTCAGCCTCATGATAGTGAATCGAGTCTTCCGGGTGCCAACCAATAATCGAATACATGTCGTCATATTGTGCCGCCAGTTCGAGTGATAAATCATTGAGCTTTTGGTTAGAACCCACGTTGGCAATCTTAACGACGCCCAAATTTTGAGCGTGTTGAAAGTACTGATCTGCTTGTGGATACAATTGTGAATCATTTAAATGCGTATGTGAATCAAAAATTTTCATTTCTTACTCCATGTTCATCGATAAAAATAGGGATTGTGACAAAACTTGCGTCTTGTTTCCAATCCCTAGTTTTCACTCCGATTAGCTTGCCACAACTACTTGATTTATTCCAGTGTGACCCCATTTTCGAGGTGCGAGCCGACTGTAACCAATTCAACGTTGCCATCTTTATGTTCAACTGATAGCAGCATCCCTTGGCTAACCTGGCCACGCATTTTTCTTGGCTTCAAATTCGAAACAATGATCACTTTTTTGCCAATTAATTTTTGATAATCCGGATACCACTGGGCAATCCCGGATAAAATCTGGCGATCGCCGTCATCTCCGGCATCAAGTCTAAATTGAAGCAGTTTATCTGCACCTTCAACCCGGTTGACGTCTTTAATTTCAGCAACCTTCAGTTCGATTTTTTCAAATGCTTCAAATCGAACTTCCTTCTTAGTCAAATTCAAATTGGTTGTTTCCGGATCAAAATCGGCTTCCGCAGCCTCCTTCATCGCAGCCCGACCTTTGGCTTTATCTGTCTTTGTCATTTGCTGCTTGATGAAGTCGACTTCATCATCAACTTCAACCCGTGGGAAGATTGGCGTCCCTTTAGCCACACATTTTGCGCCGGCAGGCACGTCTTCAAATCGAAGGTTCTTCAAGTTAATGTCTTCTTTAATCCCAAGCTGGGTAAAGATTTCTTTCGGTGCGTGGGTCATGACCGGACTGATCAGCTCGGCAATCACACGTAAGCCGGCAGCCAAATGGGCCATCACAGAATCAAGTTTTTCTTTATCATCAGGATTTTTGGCCAAATTCCAAGGTTCGGTTTGGTCAATATATTTATTGGTTTGCGCAACCAATTTCCAAGCTTCTGCCAATGCGTCTGAAAAATGCAGCTCGTCCATTAACTGTTGGTAATTGGTAATCACGGCCGAAGCAGTGTCTTCAAGCTCATGATCTGCTTCATTAACGCCTGATTTGAAGGTTGGAATAATCCCATCTTCATACTTATTAATCATCGAAACGGTCCGATTTAACAAATTCCCCAGATCGTTGGCCAAGTCGAAGTTCAAGCGGTCAATAAAGTCTTCCGGCGTAAACAAGCCGTCATTGGCATACGGCATTGCCCGCAACAGGTAGTACCTGAGTGCGTCCAGCCCGTATCGGTCAACCAACGTTTCTGGATAAATCACATTGCCCTTTGACTTGGACATCTTGCCGTCTTTCATCAACAACCAGCCATGACCATAAACCGTCTTGGGTAGTGGTAACCCAAGTGCGTGCAAAATGATTGGCCAATAAATCGTGTGGAAACGGACAATTTCTTTTCCAACCATTTGAACATCGGCTGGCCAATACTTTTTGAAATTGGTATTGTCTTTTCCGTCATAACCTAACGCGGTGATATAGTTGGTCAACGCGTCAATCCACACATAAACCACGTGTTTGGGATCTGATTTAACCGGCACTCCCCAAGTAAAGGTTGTCCGGGAAACTGCCAAATCTTCCAAGCCGGGTTCAATAAAGTTTTTGATCATTTCGTTCATTCGAGTTGCAGGCTGAATAAAGTCCGGATGCTCTTGGTAATATGTCCGCAACCAGTCAGCGTACTTACTCATTTTGAAGAAATAAGACTGTTCGTGGACCAATTGAACTTCGTGGCCACTAGGCGCCTTGCCGCCAATCACCTTACCGTCATCATCACGGTAAACTTCGGCGAGTTGACTTTCCGTAAAGTACTCCTCATCGGAAACCGAATACCAACCTGTGTATTCACCAAGGTAAATGTCGCCTTGATCCAACAGTTGTTGAAAAATATCGGCAACTGCTTTTTCATGGTAATCATCCGTTGTTCGAATAAACTTCGTGTTGGAAATTTCCAACTTTTTCCAAAGCTGTTTGATGGACCCTGCCATCTTGTCAACGTAATCTTTGGGAGACATGCCCAGCTGTTCTGCTTTTTGTTCGATCTTTAACCCATGTTCATCAGTTCCAGTCAGGAAAAACACGTCGTAGCCCATTGCGCGTTTGTACCGGGCTTCGGCATCACACGCGATGGTGGTGTATGAATTTCCAATATGTAATTTTCCTGATGGATAATAGATAGGAGTTGTGATATAAAATGTTGGCTTACTTTCTGCCATGAAAGTACCTCTTTTCACATTTAATTAATCTTTAATTTAATACAATCAAGTATAGCAAATATTTTTTAGAATGGCGATGAGATTTGCACGTCGCCAAACTTTGCATAGTAATAACGACCTCACTGAACGAGCAGTCTATTGATCACACCATTAACGGTTAAAACAAATTCATCTGAAGCGGCCCGAGCCCACCAAAGGTTAATCCGAGCATCTCCTTGAGCTGCAGGGCATTATCTGCCGCGTCACCGCCGGAATTATTGTTGAAAATAACGCAAACTTCATCTACCTGGTCGTTGAGCGTTTGAACCGTTTGCTTAAATTCGCTAAGTTCGGCTTCGGAATACCGATATAACGTTCGCCTGCTTCGCCACTCACTGGATTGATCGGTCCATCCCGAAACGTTTCGCCCGTGAAGTCTCAGCAATGCCAATTTTGAACTGGTCACGACAGGCTCAAATGGCACGCCGCGATTGGTGGTGTGCGGCTCGTCCACCGCCACCAGTGTGATTCCCAGTTCTTTTAAATAGCCGGCAACATCCCTGGTAATCTCATCCCCATACCAAGTTGAATTGCGAAATTCCACGGCGATTGGATACCCTTGCATTAACAGACTGATGCGGCGGAGATATTCAATGGTCGCGACGCTTCTGGCAAAGTATGGCGGAAACTGAAATAAGACCGCCTTTAACTGGTGAGTTGCCATTAGCGGGGCAATCGCGCGTTTGTAGTCGTTAAAGACAACCAGCCGCTCTTCGTTGCCCACCGGCTCTGAACTACCCTGATCATGCATCGTCATCACTCGGTTGGCTTTCAAAATGAACTGAAAATTCTTCGGAACCTGATGCAACCAATTTTCGATCACCGTTGACTTGGGAATTGCATAAAACGGCGTATCCAATTCCACCACCGGAAAGTGAGCACTATATTCTGTGAGTCTGACTTTGCGTTTTGCGCCATCAATTAAAGCCGGATGATCGGAAAACGTTGTGAGTCCAATTGTAATCAATCATCCCGCCTCCTCGTTTTAAGCATGAACCTGCAGATCCTTGAAAAAGTCGACCGCATTTTCTTTGATCATTGTAAATGGAAAATTAAAGGTCAATTGTTCTTCGTTTACGGCTAAAACCTTTGCGTTCGCTGAACGATAATCGATCAGGCCGGCAAATGGGTAGACCCGCATTGACGTCCCAACGATAACGAGCAGGTCAGCCCTTGATACTGCCTCAACACTCTTAGAGATTGCGTCCGGATCCAACCCTTCACCGTATAAGACGATGTCAGGACGCAAAATTCCGCCGCAGTTTTCGTGATACATGCTCTTCAGGTAATCCTTGTAGTCGACCTTCTTGCCGCATTTTTGACAATAGACCGTGTATAAGTTGCCGTGAAATTCAATTAGATTTTGAGTCCCGGCCTTTCGATACAAACTGTCAATATTTTGCGTGACAACAACCGCATCCTTTTGATGGGTAAATGCCGCTTGTTTTTCGTGAATAACGTTTGGTTTGGCGTCCGGATAATACATATTTGATTTTTCATATTGCCAAAAAACTTCTGGCTCGTCACGCAAACAGTCCGAACTCAAATAATACTCGGCCGGTTTATCCGACTGGTCATTTGTGTACAGGCCATTTTTGGAACGATAATCAGGAATCCCAGATGCCGTTGACACCCCGGCCCCGGTTAAAAACACAATGTTGTTTGCCTGATCAAATTCAGCTTGAATCTTAGGATCAATCATCATCTGTCTCCTTTCATGAACTATTTTCGGATAATATATGGCATTTTCAAGTCTTCAAACAACTCGCGAACCGTTTGATCATAAACCTTTTTGAAAAATTCAGGATCGTCTTGATTCCCCTTTGGATTCGCCAAAACAAACGAATTCTGGTCATCAACCCGGTTAAAGCCAACGTATCCTTTGGTATTGCTTTTAACTTCAACAAGATCCGAGTGGTAAATTTCAAATAATTGCTTGACTTTAAGCCCCAACTGACGTTCCGATAAGACACTTGTCACCGTGGTGAACTCTGTGTTGTGAAGCGCCGGCAATTCCCAGTCCTTGAGCTGCTCATCAAAGGCCTTGAAGAGTTTGACAACATTTCTGCGCAAGCTGAAAGGAGAATCCGTTGGCTTTTCAGAAATCACCTGGTACAGCTTTTGAGCGGCGGCAAATGAAACCGGAAAGTCCTTGGCAAATTTGTCGGCAACTTGATCGACACCGTCGCCATAAAAGACGAGTGCGTCAAGCAGAGTTGTCAATCTTAACATCATTTGATCGTCTAACGGATCCGGTTCAGGCTTGATGGTTGCGTATACACCTTTGAGGTACATGTCCTCAATTTCCTGATTGATCAAGTGGTGCTTGCGCTGTTCGGATACGACCACAAAATGCGAGACAATATCGTAGAGTTCGGTCCCCATCATTTTGAGCTGTTCATCTAAATTGTCATCACCGGTTGTGAGTGAATAAAAGACCTGTGGAAAGCCCCGCAGCACCATCAATAAATGAAGCAGCTCATGAGAAGCCGTGTAGTTCGGTGCACTCAAATCAGCAATTTGGACAATAATATTCTTTCCATCCTGGACTGTTTGAGCTTGATCGTGACGGACATATCCGGATTGCAGCTTGCCGATAAAGGTCACCGCAATGTTTCCGGGGAAAAAGTTATTGACCGCGTCAATTAAGCCGTGGACGTCCTTGTTAAGCTCGATATCAATGTTGTTATCCATGTTGTTCTCCTATCTGCGTATCGTCTTTAAAATTTGTTTAACTGCCCGAGAATCGGGGTTCTTGAGTTGTCTTAGCTGATTAATCACTTGCGGCAATTCAAAATCCTGGGCCCCATTTGATAAAGCTAAAGATTTTAACTGCAGGTTCATGTGACCTTTTTGAATTCCCTCTGTTACCAACGCTTTTAGAGCCGCCAAGTTTTGGGCCAGCCCCACCGCGGCAATCAACGCCATTTCTTCTTGGGTGTTATGAATCGCTGCAATTTGCTTATTGATCGCCACCAGCGGTAAAACCTTGTTAGCGCCGCCTACAAAGCCGATTGGAACTGGCAGGTCCATTTGTCCAATCAAGTCTTTATCGCTCATCTGCCACGTGCTGAGGCCCTTATACGCCCCTGTCCGCGCAGCATATGAATGGACCGCACTTTCAACCGCCCGCCAATCGTTACCAAAGGCAATTGTCGCGGCATCGACACCGTTCATAATTCCCTTATTGTGAGTCGCCGCGCGTCGGAAGTCCAGTTGAGCCACTTGGCTGGCATCAACGATCCGCTGGCCGACCACTTGTCCGCTCATCGATTGGGTTGCTAACTGTGCAAGTGGCACTTTACCCGAAACATGGACCACTGCTTCATCCGCGTAATTTGTCAAAATCGCCATGGTGATTTCGGCGTTCATTTGGTTTCTGAGCCAGTTAGAAAGTGCCTCCAACATCGTATTGATCATGTTGGCGCCCATCGCCTCACCCGTATCAACCATCAAGTCGATGGACGTAAAGGTTGAATCCAACTGGCGGACCGAGAGGCGTTTTGCACCGCCGCCATAGCTTAAAATGCTTGGATGGCTGTCATTTGCAATTTCGATCATCTCCGCTTGGTGGTCAGCCACAAACGCGCGAAGTTGAGAAAAAGCGCCATTTTTGATGATTATTTGGCCGCCGGTCAGTTGACTGGCAACTTCTGCTTGAATCCCGCCACCGGCCGCTAACAGCCGACTGCCATTACTGGCCGCTGCGATGACCGACGGCTCTTCAGTCACCATCGGCACCAGGTGCGAATGGCCGTTAACCACCACGCCAACCGCAACGCCCTGTGGCAGGCCAAAGTCGGTCACATAATTTTCAATGACCTGACCGGACGGCTGTGAAAACTGCTGCTTGATTAAATCCAATTGGTCCGGTGTCAACCCGGCTTCTTCAGCGATCAAGTCTAATCTTTTCTGGAATGGTTTCTTATAAAAGTGGTTCCACTTACTGTCCATATTATCACCATCGGTTTTGAATGCACAAAAAGCTGGTTATCTGCCAGCCTTTATGATGTCCCATATTCTTTTTGGATATATTCGGTAATGATGCCTTCACGAACCCCGCTCTCTGAAAACAGCACCTTTTTTGCTTCAATTTTATCCATCAACACAATCAGTGGCAGAAGGCCGCCGACGATGATGTCGGCACGATCGTGTTCAAGTCCTTGAATCTTGCGACGTCGGTTGACGTTTCCCTTGAGCAAATTCAAATAAGTCCGATTCACTTGTTCAGCGGTCAAATGATAGCCGTGGATGGCATCAATTCGGACCATGTTTTGACGGCGCCGGTTAATTCTTGCCAAGGTTCGGTTCGCACCCCCAAGCAGGACAAGGGGCTGATGAGTAGCCCGGGCCAACCAGTCAATCTTTGAATAAATTTTACGAATGTTAAATTGCGCGTTAAATAAATTGGCTCCAGTGATATTGTCGTTCAAATGGTAGCGCTCGGTAATATTAACCGCCCCAATTGGAATACTGGTCAAATTGGCACTTTCGCCATTGCTCACCCGAATGAGTTCACAACTGGCACCGCCAATATCTAAAATGAGACAATTTTTGATTCCCAAACGATTGATAACGCCCAGATAATCGTAATAGGCTTCTTGGCTTCCGGTCAGCACTTTCAGGGAAATTCCAATTCTGCTTTTAACGGCCTGCAGAAATTGAGCTTGATTTTTAGCCTGCCGAACAGCTGCAGTCGCAATCCCAATCACCCGTTTGTCCTGATACTGGGAATAAATCTGCTTAAAGTCAGCTAATGATTCAATGGTCCGTTCCATGGCGGCGGGCTGTAAAATCTTGCCGCGCCCCATCCCTTCAGACAACCGACTGTCACTTTTAATCCGTTTAATCTCGCGGTAAGATCCGTCTGCTGAAATCTGATTGATTGCCATTCTGACTGAATTGGAACCAATATCCAAAATTACAAGGTTTTCCATCCCTGCCACCCTTTCTGGACATATTAGTCAAAATAGTTAATGCCAATGGCGTCCCGAACTTCTTTAAGAGTTTGATTAGCCACTTTATTAGCCGATTCACTGCCCTTTTTAAGAATGTCGTAAACTCCCTGTTCGTCTTCAGCGTATTGGTTGCGACGTTCCCGAATCGGCTTTAATTCAGCTTGAAGGACGTCGTTTAAGTAACGTTTAATCTTGACGTCGCCCAAACCACCGTGACCGTATTGTTCCTTTAGTTCTTGGACCTTCTGCTTATCCGGATCAAAAATGTCCAAATAAGTGAAGACAGTGTTGCCCTCGACTTGCCCAGGATCTTCGACGTGAATATGGTTGGGGTCCGTATACATCGACATGACTTTCTTTTGAATCGTGTCTTCGTCGTCTGACAGATAAATAGCATTGCCCAGCGATTTGCTCATCTTGGCGTTCCCATCAAGTCCAGGAATTCTTCCCATTCCCTTTGGTGGGAAATAGCCTTCGGGTTCAACCAAAATATCATCGTGATACACGGAATTAAATGTCCGCACGATTTCTCGGGTCTGTTCCAGCATTGGTTCCTGGTCATCCCCCACCGGAACGGTTGTTGCTTTAAAGGCGGTGATATCAGCAGCTTGGCTGATCGGATACATCGCAAAACCAACTGGAACGCTTTGGCCAAAGGCTTTTTGCTTAATTTCGTTCTTAACGGTTGGATTACGGTTCAACCGGGAAACTGTCACCAAATTCGAATAGTGCTGGGTTAATTCTGGCAGCGCCGGAATCTGCGACTGCACCAAAATGGTCGACTTTTCGGGATCAATGCCAACAGCCAAGTAATCCAAAGCAACTTGAATCAGGCTGTGGCGAATTTTTTCGGGATCACGGGCATTATCAGTCAGTGCCTGCATGTCGGCAATCATGATAAATGTTTCGTAGTCACCGGAGTTTTGTAATGCCACCCGGTTTTTTAATGAACCAACGTAATGGCCGATATGCAGCTTGCCGGTTGGTCTGTCACCTGTCAAAATAATCTTCTTTGTCATCATATCCATCCTTTCAAAAAACGCCCTATTGCTTTAACAATAGGACGCTTATACGTGGTACCACCTAAATTGCGACTACTATTTAGCCACCGCTCTAGACGATATGGGCGTCACCCTTTTAATAAATCCAATTCGTCTCGTCGTGGCCGTTTTCAGCTAATCGACCTCTCTGTTACTGACGATTCTACTCACTTTTTAATAACAATTTAATTTTACTGATAAACCACTTAAAAGTAAACCCCGTTTAATCGGAATTTAAAGAAGTTTGTTCGTTAATATCCGGCTGATAAATTAACCTGATTGATGGCAATAGTACCAGTCTGAATGAACGTGGTCAGGTTCTTGTAGAAAATGTTAAAGGCTGCCTGCCCATATTCACGAAAACCTCCGGAAATATGTGGCGTGATGATGACATTATCCATCTCCCATAACGGCGACGTTGCCTCAAGCGGCTCATTTTCAAAGACGTCCAATGCGGCACCAGCCAGTTGATGGGTATCCAGTGCGTCAATCAGCGCCTTGGTATCCACCGAGGGACCACGACCGACGTTAATAAAGACCGGCTGATTTTCCATCTGGTCAAAGAATGCCGGATTAAAGAAGTGCCGGGTCTCAGCGGTCAACGGCATAATGTTGACCACAAAGTCCGCCTTGGCGGCTTCAACTGTACCGGATTTGTCAGTCACAACCCGGTCAAAATGAGCAGCGGGACGGCCATGGCGACTAACGCCGATCGTCGTGACCCCGAAGGCTTTGAGCTTTTCAGCAATCCCCTGGCCAATATGTCCAGTCCCAAAAATGACAACCGTGCGATTCGTCAATGTGTAGATCTGGTTGCGAATTTGATCGCCAATCCAATTATGTTCACGGCGAGCAGCATGACTGGCCTCGATGCCACGGGCAAATGATAGGATGTAGGCAAGCACCATTTCACTGATCGGCTCAGCATGAATGCCACTCACGTTTGCAAGTGAAATCTGTTTTGCCTTAAATTCAGCCAACGGCAAATAATCCACACCAGCAGAGTTGGACTGAACAAACTTGAGCTTGTTGGATTGTGCCAGAACAGATTCGGCAGGCTTGCCCCAGCCGTAGATGACGTCGATGTTTTTGGCGTTACCGCCTAATTTGTCGCCGTCAATGACTTCAACATCGCCTAAAGCAGCCAATTTGGCACGGTTTTGAGCACTCAGTTCAAACAGATTTAAAATTTTCATAAGTCCATCCCTTTCGTTTCTTACATGAAAAAGTATACGCTCCAAACAGACGCAAAAAAAGAAAAGTCGTTTGGTGAAAAACAAACCGACTGATGAATTGACAACGGCCCTCAATCCAACTAAAATTGTCGAAGCATTCTTAATTGAGCGATGAACCGGAATCCGAATGGAGGAACCCTTTTGGAAAACAACGAAAAGAAAACAGAACAGATGCGGGTCGACCAAGTCGTCAAGCGGATTGACAAAAAGATCATCAGCACTGACGAAGAGCTTAACCGGGCCCACGCAGAAACCAAAAAGGTTCAACAAACCTATTCAGACAACACGTCAGTCAACTATTTTGAAGTTGATGATCGAATTGAAACGAGTGCCGAACTCCAGCAGCAACGGGGGTTGGTTTCCCGACTAACCGAAAACGAAAGTATTTTGAAGAACCAACTTTCGACACTGAAAGATTTAAAAAAGTCCCCTTACTTCGGTCGAATTGATATTCAAGACCAAGGGGATACCGAACCCGAAAAGTTATATATCGGGATCGCGTCATTTGAAAATGAAGACGGTGAATTTTTAGTTTATGATTGGCGGGCGCCAATTTCCAGTGTTTACTACAATGGCACTCTTGGCGAGGTTAGTTACCAAACCCCAATCGGTGAACAAAAAACAACGCTCAAGAAAAAACGTCAGTTCCAAATTGTCGATGGCCAAATACGAAACATGTTTGACACCAACGAGACTGTTGGTGATGAAATGCTCCAAAGCGCGCTGGGTGAACAGACCGATCAATATATGCAAAATATTGTGGCCACCATTCAACACGAACAAAATGACATCATTCGAGATACCACCAGTAACTTATTGGTGGTCCAAGGAGTTGCCGGTTCCGGTAAAACGTCGGCGATTTTACAGCGAATTGCCTTTTTACTTTATCACAGCCGAGATACGCTGGAAGCCGACCAAATCATTTTATTTTCACCCAATAAGCTTTTCAGTCACTATATCTCCGAAGTCCTGCCAAGTTTAGGTGAGCGTAACATGCGGCAAGTGACGTTCGATGAATTTATCGACAACCGCTTGAAGGGATTAAATGTCCAAAGTTTGTTTGAGCGTTACGAAACTGATGGCACCTTGACGGAGCAACAGCGCTATGTGCGTGCTTTCAAGGAATCCGCCAAGTTTATGGATGAACTGCAGGAATATTGTGACAACCTCTCTTCGTCGCAAATTTTCTTCAGTGACATTATCTTTAACGACACGCCTTTCTTCACCAAAAAAGAAATCAGTCGGATCTTTGATAGTTTCCCGAAAGCAGCCAAGATTTACGACCGCTTCCTGCAGACTAAAAACGCCTTAATTAAGCAATTAAAACGCCGAATTGACGATGAAACAAAAGCGACTTGGGTCAACGACGAAATCGACCAGTTAAGTAACGAAAAGTATCATGACCTGCTGTCCGGAAAAGCGCTTGGTGAATTCCAAAATGAAGACGATGAACGCTTTTATATCGCCAGAAAAATTGTTGCAAGCCGCCTGCGCGTTGTCTACGACGCCATCTTTAACGACAACTTCTTTGATGCCTACCTGCAGTACGCCGATTTCTTAAAAACGGTCGACTTACCGCAAAATATTAAACAACCCCAGTGGCAGCAAACCATCGACGAATTTAGCCAGTCAATTGAGTTTCATTCAATCAAGCTCGATGATTGTGCTCCACTGCTTTACATGCGCGATTACATGTGTAACAGCGGCCAAAATAACACCATGAAGTATTTATTTGTCGATGAAATGCAGGATTATTCCGTCGCTCAGCTGAAATATCTGCGATACGCATTTCCTCAAACCAAGTGGACCCTGCTGGGTGATAGTGAACAAGCCTTATTTAAGGATGTTGAACAGCCCGAAGAAATTTTAAACAAGTTAAATTCGGCCTTTCACGTCCGCCGTTCACGCTTGATCAGCTTGATGCGGTCCTATCGATCGACTTTGCCAATTACAGATTTTGCCAAATCCATCCTGCCAAACGGCGACGATATTCAGGCATTTAACCGTCCCGGAGACATCCCTGAACTGATCCTGGCTACGGACTTTACCGATGGCATTAAACAATTGGAACGGGTCATTACCAAACAGCGAAAACACTATCAGACGGTTGCTGTCTTGACCAAGAACATGACTGAGGCAGAGCAGGTATATAAGCAGCTGCACGCCAAAGGTGACGTGACCCTGCTAAAAGATGCTGACAGGACACTTCCAAGTGGCTTATTGGTCTTGCCGATCTATTTGGCCAAGGGATTGGAATTTGATTCGGTCATCGCTTGGGACACTTCCGAGAAAAACTACCCGGATGAAAACCTACTGGGAACTTTATACACGATCATTACACGAGCGATGCATCACCTCACTTTGATCAGTCTGGGTGACGTCACACCAATTATTGCCAATAGCACATTAAGCAACAGCAAAATTAAAATTGAAAAAAAGATTCAAAAGTAATTACCAATTTAAACAATCAGTCATAAAAGTCCACTTCCGGGTTTTAAGAGGAAGTGGACTTTTATGATGTTTAAAACTGATTGATTCACTGAACTGAATTGTCGGAAAACAACCGCCAGAATTAGACAAGGTATTGAATATCGCTGGCAAATGTCGGGTAGACCAGAATTTCTTGATTGAAATCACTGATTTTCATGTGCTGGTTGATCATTAACGTAAAGATATTAATTAAATAATCGGCGTGATTGCTTAAGATCGTCGCCCCAACGACGGTTTCATTGTTCCGGTCAATCACGACTTTGGCTTTGGCGACCGGCTCATTTAGCCGATGGTAACTGTACCATTTGTGCATATCATTGGTAATCAGTAAGTATTGGTCGTTATCAGCAGCGATACTGGCCGGTACGCCAACTTGAGCCAGTGATGGTTGGCCAAAGACCATCGTGGGAATCGCCTTGAAGGCAATTGGAGCCGGGGCGCCGCCAAAATACTTGGCCAAATACCCCGCTTCGTATCCAGCAACCGGCGTTAACTTGGGCTGCTCGGTGCTGACCACATCCCCCATTGCAAAAATGGTTGGGTTGGTGGTTTGCAAATGTTCATTGACAACGACACCATGGTGGTCAACATTGACGCCAACGTTTTCCAAGCCAAGAGTATCGACGTTCGGCGTCCGACCCGCCGTCGCAAAGACCATATCCGTTGGCAGCTGGAATTGATCACCTTCAAGGACAAATTGGGCGCCAACCTGCGTTATTTGGGAAACTTCCGTATTGAAATGAAAATCAATTCCGATTTCGCTGAGATGGTCGATGGCTTGTTGGCCCAGCTGTTGGTCAAATTGCTTCAGTGGCCGATCATTATGGTGGATCAAATGGACCTTGGCGCCTGCAGCCCGAGCAATTCCTGCCAATTCAAAGCCGATATAGCCACCGCCGATAAAAGTGACGTCACTTGGCATCTCATCTAAATTCAAAAAATCGGTACTGGTTTTGAAATACTGGTGACCGGCTATATCAGGAATTGATGGTCGTTGTCCGGTTGCGATCACAAATTTATCTGCTGACAGCTGCTCGTTTCCGGCCTCAACCAGCCCTTCCGCGTTAAAGTGGGCGTGCTCGTGATAAGTGTCGACACCGTCAGCGGTTAGTGAATTCTGAGTCGCACTTGAAATTGGGTTTGTATACTGACGCTTTTTGCGCATCAAGTCCGGCCAATTAACCGAAACCCGGCCGGAAATCCCATTTCCCTGCATGTCATCGACCAATTGGGTGATTTCTAATCCCGAGAGCAATATCTTTTTGGGATCACATCCACGATTCGGACACGTCCCACCAAATAAATTATCTTCGACGACAGCGACAGTTTTGTTTTGCCGGCGTAAGGAATGTGCCAGCGATGCGCCGGCAACCCCACCACCTAGGATGACCACGTCGTATTGTTTTGTCATGAATAATTCCTCCTCAAATAATCCCAAGAAACCCGTTATCACCGGCTGTTTCAAGCTGGCAATGATTTAAAACGATATTTCATAAATCCATTGTAGTCTACTTGACAATTATTTCCACATACTGTTAATTGACAAGTCCCTTAGGAATTTGTATCTTAGAGGTTGTAGTTAAAATTTTGTTAAATTGAGGTGTACCATGGTTCATGCACTTTGGCGCCAATTTCCGCGTATTAATTTAAAATTAATCGCTTTGGAACCTTATTTGCTTAACGCAGTAAATCTTTCCAATCAGCCCATTCATCATAAGATTGTTGACTTATTAAAATCAGGCGGCAAGTTCCTTCGCCCCGGGTTCTTTTACATATACTCCGAGTTTGGCGAACCCGTCGACCCGGCAGTCGTTAAAGCCGGTGCCGCGGCAGTCGAATTACTTCACGTCGCGACACTCATTCATGACGATGTGATTGATGAATCTCCCTTGCGCCGCGGAGTCGCCACCATTCATACCCAATATGGCCAAAAAAACGCCATTTACGCCGGTGATTACCTGTTTACGTGTTACTTTAACCAGGTCCTCAAATCAACGCAGGATCCGGCTGATATGAAGCGACACATCGACGCCATGCAGGTTATCCTGACAGGCGAATTGGACCAAATGAAGTACAACTTTAATCAACAGTTGACGTCTGCCGATTATTTCCATGAAATTACCGGAAAAACCGCCGAGTTGTTTAAACTTTGTTTCCAGCAGAGTGCGATTGTGACGCATGCGGCACCAGAAATCGTTGAACTGGGCGGCGAAATTGGGATTACAATTGGCCAGGCTTACCAAATTTTAGACGATATTTTAGATTACAGTGGCGATACAATGCAAACTAAAAAACCCGTCTTAGAGGATTTGAAGTCCGGGGTCTATACCCTGCCGCTGATTTTTGCCAACCAATTGGTACCAGACTCATTGAAGCCACTGCTGGACAAAAAAGATCAATTAACGGATACAGACATTCAAGCCATCAAAACGATTGTCATTCAATCCGGCGGCCTAAAAAAAGCCATTGAGGTTGCCGATGAGTTAACGGATAAGGCACTTGGGCTAATTGCCAAGCTGCCGGAACAAAAGTCCAAGCAGGATCTGGAAAAATTGACACGCATGTTGTTGACGCGCAAACAGTAAGTGAGCGGTTATTAAAAATAAGAGGAGCGGTGACAAAACAACTGTTTTGTCGTCGCTCCTCTTATTTTTTATCGGTAAAAGTATCCGATCAGCCGAATTTTAGATCACGCTCTTCCGCGATCCAAATCGTACAATTGTCTAAATCTGGCTTCGGTTTGATAGAGCTCCTGGGGTGTCCCCTGCATATCAAATTCGCCATTTTCCATAAATCTGACCTGATCGACGTGGGTAATTCCCGCCAAGTGGTGGGTTACCCAGATAATCGTCTTATCATGCAGTAACTCAAAGACCTTATCCAACAACTTCTTTTCGGTAATTGGATCCAGACTGACGGTTGGCTCATCCAAAATGATGATCGGTGCATCCTGCAGCAAAATTCTGGCAAGTGATAAGCGTTGTCGCTCACCACCCGAGAATCGTTTACCGGCTTCTTGCACTTCCGTATCGTACTTATCCGGCAATGACTCGATTAAATCTTTCAGTCCAACGGCCGCCAAGGCATCTTTAACTTGCTGATCAGATGCGTTCGTGTTGCCCAATCGAACGTTATTCATAACCGTCGTATCAAATAAATAAGGCTGCTGGTCCAAAATCCCAAACAGTGAGGATCGAACTGATTGCAAGTTCAAAATATTTTGACCGTTAATCAACACTTCCCCATCGGTTGGGGTCAAATCGCCAACCACTAATTTTAAGAAGGTACTCTTTCCAGTCCCACTTGGCCCCAGTAAGGCAATTTTTTCACCGGGATGAATATCCATTGAAATGTGTTTAACCACGTTTCGATTGCCATCTTGATATTTGAAAGTGAGTTGGTTGATTTTCAGCTCTTTAAAAGAACCGGCCAATTTCTGTTGATCGATTGGCTTGTCGTCACTGATATCCAAAGCATTAACCCGTTCAATTGAGCGTCGGTAAACCGGCCATTCGCTGGCACCCTGGCTCATATTAACAAACGGCGAAACTGCCGGGAAGATTGCCAAGGCAAAGGCAGCGACCCAGTTCGCCATCGATTTGGTAGCTGTAAATTGATAAGCCGACCAAACCAGCAGCGTAATCGTGGTCAATAAGATAATAAATTGAACAAAGAATTCACGCCACCATTGGAAATAGTGATCCTGTTTTCGTAAAGCGGCAATCTCTTTAATCGGCTTTTTCTGCAGGTTCATAAAATCAGTGTAACGGCCTGAAATCAACCAGTCACCCAATCCCATAACTTCATCGGTCAAATTGGTATAAAATTCGTGTTGAATCTGATGCTGTTTGAACTCACGAACCCCGTTAGTGGCAACCGACATCAATGGCATAATGATCGTGATAATCCCCAATAATAACAATAGCAGCAAGCCGACCGCCCAGTTGAGCGACCCGACGCCAATCACGACGAAAATGTATAACAGCCACCCAATCACCATTGGAAAGACGGTTCTCAAGTAGAGGTTTTCGATGTGGTCAATATCATCAGCCAAGATACTTAAAATATCCCCGGTCTGATGGGCCCGCTGAATGGCCGAGGCCTTTTTTTCGACTGTTTGATACAGCTTTTTTCTAAAATCAGAGACAATTCTTAACACCCAGTTATGACTGGTCAATCGTTCAACATACCGAAAGACTGGCCGGGCAATCCCAAAGGCCCGGGCCAGGACAACCGGGACGTAAATATAAATAATGCTTGATGGCCGCCGAGCCGCCTCACTAATCAGAAAGCCGGAGTTAAACATCAACGCACCGCCTGAAAAGAAGGTCATAAAGCCCAAAAACAAAACCAGAATCAACAAACCTTTGTATTTTCTCAGGTAAGGCATGACCCAGGTATCGTTTGCGAACGTTTTGCGGAAATTTTTCATAGATCAGCCGCCTCCATTTCAGAACGAAGTTTGACGTAATCACCATTGCGTTTGGCCAATTCGTCGGGTGTTCCCTGTTCAACCACGCGCCCGTGATCCATGACGAGCACATAATCCATCTCACCAATCCAGTGAAGTCTGTGGGTGGCGAAGAAAACCAAATGGTCTTCAAAAACCGGCAGGATATCCTTTTTCAAGCTGGCTTCGGTTTCAATATCCAAATGGGCAGTCGGCTCGTCAAATAGCAAGACTTTTCTGCTTGGATCCAAAAACGCTCTGGCAAGGGCAATTCGTTGTGCCTGACCCCCACTGACGGTCCTGGCACCTTCACCAATCATGGTGTTCAAGCCATCCGGAAGCGTCTTAATCCAATCGCTTAATCCGGCCTTCTCAGCGGCATTTTCAATTGCCTCCGTGGTCGCATCCGCCACATAAAAGGAAATGTTATCAGCCAATGTTGCGTGGAACAAATACGGATTTTGTGGAATGTACAAAAAGTTTTTCTGCCAAGCAGCCTGGTTCAAATGTGGTAACGACTTGCCGTTTAAAATAATTTGATCATTCTTGTCTGGTGATAAGAAGCCGCCAATTAAGTTGATCAACGTCGATTTACCAGAACCGGATGCGCCAATAATACCAATCTTTTGCATCCCTTTAATATCGACATTGATGTCTTTTAACGTCGCCTCTTCAGTATCTGGATAGGTTAAGGCAACCTGATCCAGCTTAAGTGTCGATTCGTTATCCCATTTGAATGCCGGCATGATTTCGCGTTCACTCATTTCGGGTTCGTTCAAAACGTCCAAGACAGCCGTCATGGCATTCTTCCCGTTCAAAGTGGCGTGGTAATCGTTTGCAAAATTTCTGATTGGCAAAAAGTATTCAGGCGCCAAAACCAGAATCGTCAAGGCTGGCAACAATAAGACTTTGCCGTCCATCAAATCAAAACCAAGGAAGACGGCAACCACGGCAATTGACAACGTAGTGAAGAAGTCCAGGGCAAAGGTGGACGTCAGCGCAATTTTTAAGGTGGACATAGTTTCTTTTCGATAAGATTCACTGACGTCATAAACGTTATCCGCGTATCGTTTGGACAACCCTAACTGTTTAAGGGTTGGCAACCCCCGCAAGGTGTCAACAAAGTGATTGGATAATCGCTGATAGCCTTCATACTGACGGTCGGCTTTGCTCTGCGCTGCGAGGCCAAGAATAATCATAAACAAAATGATAATTGGAAAAATAGCAAATAAGAAAATTGCCTGTTCCCAGCGCAGGAAAAGAACGTAAAGTAAAATCAGCCACGGTGTAATCGACATATCCAATATTTTGATGACCACCAGCATTAAATAAGTCTGGACCTGATCGATTCCTTCCAGAGCCATCGTGACAATGTTTCCGGTTCCCCGTTTATCAATCTCTGCAGGACCCAGTCGAAAAATCTTCGCCATCAGGTCTTCACGCATATCGCCACTGGTCTTTTCGACAAATGGAAACAGCACCCGATTCTCAGTCACCGTCAGTAAATGACGGGCTAAAAAGGCGATGGTGAACACAATCGTTGGTGCAACAATCGTGTTAATCGACTGCAAATTCCATAAATTAACAATGGCAATCGAAAGCGCCCGTGCCTGAGCAATTATTGCGACTGCTTGAATGAATACTAATACTGCCAAAATCGCAGCGTATTTTTTCATCCCGGGCAGATCGAACAATCTTTTATCAATCAAACTTTTCACTCCCCCATCTGAAAAATTAACTTACAAACTCTAGTATAAAGAATTATTGCGCACAATGAAATATCAGAAAGCAAAGTATTTGGATGTTTTAGGTGTTTTTTAAATAGGAAAGGGGCTGTGATAAAATTAACGTTTTGCCAACGGCCCCCTTGCTTTTTTTATTTTATATAGCCGGAACGTGTGCCAAAAGGCCGCTTCCTAGGCATAACTACGAATAACTTTCCGAGCTTTCAGCTCAAAAAGTCATTCTAGGTTATGCTACGCCGGCCATGAAATGCCAAGCCTCTTTGGCGGAAGCAAACCCGCCTTTTGGCACACTCCGTTTTTTAAAATAGTAAAAGCGGCAATGAACGATCCGTCCATTGTCGCTTTTGCGTTTACCACTTTAAGGATAACTTAAAGCGTTGAAATATTATTCAACTGCTTGTTTTGGCGATTTGATCCGCTTGTAAAATACCCAGTAACTCCAAATGAAGTAAATCAGAACAATTGGCAGGATCGTAAACGTCAAAATTGTCATCAGGTGCAGTGTATATGGTGAACTTGATGCATTTTTAATTAAAATTGAGTTGGCACTGTTGGTCGCAATCATCACTCTTGGGAATAAACCGTTGAAGATCAAGACAACGATACTGATCAGTGATAAACCACTGGCAATAAATGATGCCCAGTCATGACTGGATTGTGTGCCCCACCATGCAGCTAATGTGAAGATAACCAGGGCAATTAAGATTGACCAGGTTGAAACTGGCTTGCGTGTGAAGAAATCAGTGGTTAAGTAAAGCAAAATCACAAAGACAACTTCACCGGCAAGTAAGACAGGGTAAAGGATTTTACTCCATTTTTCAGCCCGTTCTCTTAATTCACCACTCGTCTTTAATCTTAAGAAGTTCAAACCGTGGATGAAGCAAAGCAGTGAAACTGCGACGCCACCGACGATTGAGAACCAGTTAACGTAAGTGGTAAACGTCCCATAAATGTCGCCGTTCTTGTCAATTGGAACGCCTTCAATCATACTGGTGAACATCATCCCAAATAAGAAAGCAGCACAGAAGCTACCAATGGTTGATGCCCACTCCCAGAAGTTCCGCCATTTTTCCGTCTGCATGTTCGCACGGAATTCAAACGAAACGCCTCTGAAGATTAAAGCAACCAAAATCAAGAACAAAACGATGTAGTAGCCTGAAAATAGTGATGCGTACCACATTGGGAATGATGCAAACATGGCACCACCGGCAGTGATTAACCAAACTTCATTTCCATCCCAGTGCGGTCCGATGGTTTGGATAACGGTATCACGTTCTGCCCGGTTCTTGGCAAAGAATCGAACCGACATCCCGATACCAAAGTCAAATCCTTCCAGGAAGAAGAAGCCACTAAATAACACACCAATTAACAGAAACCAGATAAATTGATAACTAGTCATTATGAGCCGCCCCCATTTCATATGGATCTACCTTTTTAGCATCATCCTGGGGTTCAGTTGAATATCCATCAGTCAAGACTGAGTCGGGACCTTGCTTGAGAACACGGTGACTCAAGATAACCATGACTGCTCCTAATGAAGCAAATATCAAGAAGTAAACGATATTGGTGAACATCAAACTTGCCACGGTAGACGTTGGCGAAACCGCATCGGCGATTGTCAACAAGCCGTAAACAACCCATGGATAACGACCGAATTCAGTGACGAACCAGCCGCAGGTATTAACGATAAATGGAAGCCATACCATCAGTCCCATCAAATATAGGAACCAGCGTTGTCTCATAATGGTCTGAGACTTCTTACGGTTGAACCACAGGCCAATGATGGCAACTAAGCCAAACAATCCTGCAGAAATTGCCATAATTCTGAAGCTCCAGAACAATGTCTTGGTTGGAACATAGTAATTCTTGGTTTGATCGTTCTTGTTGTACTTAGCCTTTAATTCTTTATTGACCGTCTTTTGACCCTTAAACGTTCCGTTTAAACTGTGATGGCCCAAAATGTTTAAGGCGTATGGAATTTCAATCGACCAAGTCTTCTTAGGACCGTTGAATCCGGCAGCTAATGCCCAATCACCTTTGTCCGTTGAATTCTTGTAGAGACCTTCCATTGCGGCAAACTTCATAGGTTGGTTATTAATCAGGTAACGAGTTTGTGTATCACCTGACCAAACGGAACCTAAGCAGGCACAAAGACCAATAATCAATGAAACCTTCATGGATTTACGATAGAAGTTCTCATGATCCTTCTTAAGTAAACGCCATGCAGAACATCCTGCAACAACAAATGCGGCCGTTAAGAATGCACCGAAGATAACGTGTGGGAATTCATTCCACAGTTGACGGTTCATGATAACAGCAGAGAAGCTGGTCATTTCAACCTTGTGTTGAGCTGCGTTCATCGCGTAACCAACGGGGTTTTGCATAAAACTGTTGGCTGCTAAGATCCATAAAGCGGATAAAGTTGAGCCAAATGCTGTCAGCCAAATGAATAAACAGTGAATGGTTTTGTTAAACCGCTCCCATGTAAACATCCAAAGACCGATAAAAGTTGATTCAAGGAAGAAGGCGGCCAAAGCTTCAATTGCAAGTGGCGCTCCGAAAATGTCCCCCATGAATCGTGAATAATCTGACCAGTTCATACCAAACTGGAACTCTTGAATAATACCTGTAACAACACCTACAGCAAAACTAAATAGGAAAATCTTCCCCCAGAATTTTGCCATATTTTTGTATGTTTCATCCTTGTTAACAACGTAGACCGTTTCCATAATTGCGACAATAAAAGCTAAACCAATAGAAAACGGTACGAAGAAGAAATGAAACACCGTGGTCATCGCAAACTGAAACCGCGACAAACCAAGCATCGTAATGCCAATATTTAACATTGTTGTATCCCCCCTTACTAAATATTAATGAGTTATCCTCATATACCCCTATTGTATATAGAAATAGGCCAACATTCAAATTAAAATGCTAAATAATTATCTAAAAATATGCATAATCTGGTACGCCAAGGGACACAAATGAATAAAAAAACTGTAACCGTCTTCAATTCAGCGTTTCTCACATCTAAAAATAAAAAATATTCACTTGTGAAATTATTGCAATGGCTTTCATTAGACAATTGACCACCACCCATTTATAATAATGGTGATAAGATTAGTTTATGCTATTATTGTATTTTGTTTATTAAATCAATCTTATTTTTCAGCTATTTTTAAAGGGGGAAATATCCATGACAAAGAATATCGTCGTTGTTGGTGCCGGTTTTGCCGGTGTTTACGCCACCAAACGGCTTGCTAAACATTTTAAGAGTAACACTGACGTTCAGATTACGTTGATTGATCGTCACTCGTACTTCACTTACCTGACCCGGTTGCATGAAGTTGCCACAGAACGTGTTGCGCCAAGCAGTGTAGAATGCGACTTGCAACGGATTTTTCACAAGCAAAAGAATGTCCAAATTGTGACGGACAACATTTCCGAAGTTGATAAGGAAAATAAAAAGGTCATTGGTGAAAATGGTACCTACCCATTTGATAGCCTGCTGATCAGTATGGGTGGTGAACCCAACGACTTTGGCACTCCCGGTGTTAAAGAAAATGGCTTCACACTTTGGTCAATGGAAGATGCGCTGCAGCTTAAAGAGCACATCCGAGAAATTATTGCCCGAGGCGCTGTTGAACGAGACCCAGAGAAACGAAAGGCAATGTTAACATTGGTTGTCTGTGGATCCGGGTTTACCGGTGCTGAAACGATTGGTGAATTAATCGACTACCGAAAAGTTTTGGCAAAAGATTACAAGCTTGATCCGAGTGAAATTAAAATTATTTTGGTTGAAGCTGCACCAACGATTATCAACATGCTTGACCGAACCAACGCCGCTCATGCTGAAGCTTACATCAAGAAAAACAACATCGAAATCCGCAAGTCATCAATGATTACCTCGGTTAACCCGGACAGTGTTGACATTAAGGATCAAGACTCCATTGCAACCAACACGTTGATTTGGACCGCTGGTGTTAAAACTAATCACACTGCCGACAGTTTCGGAATTGATGCTGGCCGTGGTGGTCGTTTGGTTACCAACCAATACCTTCAAGCTAAAGGCTTTGAAGACAAGAGTATTTATGTTGCCGGAGATGACGCCAACGCCACTGAACAGGGTGCTGAACGTGCCGTTCCACAAACTGCTCAGGAAGCTGAAAATGAAGCAATTGTATCAGCCGAAAACATTGCAGCTGACATTGAAGGCAATCAGAACTACACCGAATTCAAAGACAAGAATATGGGCTTCACGGTATCATTTGGTGCCTACTATGGCATTGCCCAAGTCTTTGGCGGCAAACGTGTTCGTGGCTGGCTGGCAACCATCATGAAGCACGGAACCAACCTGCTTTACTTCTGGCGAATTCGTTCCGGCTACTTCATGATGATGTACCTGCTTGACGAATTCTTTAGAGTTGAAAATAACCGGACCGTCTTTGGTGGCAACACCGCTCGTCGAAGCAACGTTTTATGGAGCGTGCCGTTACGATTATTCCTTGGAATCGTCTTAATGGTGGATGCCTTTTCGATCAATACCATTATTCCGGTTGGCATGGGCTTAACCGTACTTGAAGGCATCATCGGGTGCTTAATCTTCTTCGGTTGGTTCACATGGCTGGCCGACCTGGCATTGGTCATCATCTTCTTGATGGGCATTCCAACTTGGGCTCACGCATGGATTATCTTCGCAGCCATTGCATTAATGAATGGTTCAGGTCGTTCATTTGGGATCGATTACTGGTTTGTTCCATGGTTGCAAAAGACTTGGGGCAAAGCACGTTATGGGACACCAAAAGCTGTCTATGAACCAAAAAAATAAGTCATTAGCGATTAATAGATAAAAAACGGACAACCATGGCAAATGTGATTTGCTTTGGTTGTCCGTTTTTTCATGTCTTTTAGATATCGTCATTCAGCAAAATTGGGCTGGGCATCGGCGATTTCTACGATGTAGCGGCCATAATTTGGCACATCGACGATTTGAATATTGGTGCCAAAAATCTGCTCTAACAGTTGTTGGTCATAGCAATCAGCTGGACGCCCCTGCTTGACCAGTTGGCCATCTTTTACCAACCATAATTGATCACTGATTCGAAACGCCTGATTGATATCATGAAGCACCATAATAATTGTCATCTGCTGTTGTTCGTGGAGCCGCTTTAAAATTGTCATTAATTCGGCTTGGTAGTGAATATCCAAGTAGGTCGTCGGTTCATCCAGCAATAAATATTGTGGCTCCTGTGCCAACGCAGACGCTAACCAAACACGCTGTCGCTGACCACCCGACAATGATGAAATCGGTCGTTGCGCCAACTCGGCCAAATTGGTTGCTGTAATGTAGTCAGCAACTTCAGAATCATCAATCGTTGCCAACAAATTGTGGTGTGCCAGTCGTCCGGTTTTAACAATGTCAATCACTTTCATATCGTCAAAAATATCATTTTGCTGGCTGACAACGGCAACTTTGGTGGCCAAGGTTTTTCGTGAAAAATTTGAAATTGGCTGATCGTTTAATAAGACCTTACCGGAAGTCGGCTGGATTAATCCCGCCAGCAGTTTCAGCAAGGTTGACTTGCCTGCGCCGTTGGGACCAATAATCGATAAAATTTGGTCTTCCGGAACGGTTGCCGTTATTTGATTTAGAAGCATTTTTTGTTGTGGATAATGATAGCTAACTTGATTTAATTCCATTAAAATTCTTCCTTTGCAGCATCATAATCAAAAATGGCCCCCCAATGACGGTCATAATAACGGCTGCGGACAGTTCACTCGGCAAGACGATAATTCGCCCAATCGTGTCAATCACTAACAGCAGCCAAGCGCCCATGAGCATCGAAAGCGGAATAATTGTCTGATAATCCCGCCCCACCAGGTAGCGGACGATGTTGGGCACAACAATTCCCATGAACGGAATTGTCCCAACCACCGATGAAACGCTGGATGACAAAAAGACGACCACACATAATAATCCGATCCGCATCATGGAGGCCGAAACGCCTTTAGTCTGGAGCTGTTCGGTAGATAGTTTCAAATAATTTGCCCACGGCGAAAGAAACACCGCGACAAACATGCCGCTGACGCCGAGAAACAGCAAGACTTCTGTCTGCGACCAAGTAATGCCATTAAACGAACCCGTTGTCTGAACACCCATTCCGTTTGAAAACAGCTGCTCAAATCCTGTAAAAGTCAGCATCATTGCAACACCGATAATTATCAGGCGGTAGGGACTGCTTAACGCCGATTTACTGGTCAACAAAGCCAAGGCAACCAAGCCGCCAATCAACGCGAAAACGAACTTGTTTCCCGGAAAGGTCGGCACCAACATTGCGCCAATTAAAATAAAGAAATCAGCGGCACTGGTCACACCCAAAATACTGGGGTCCGCCAATACGTTTCGAAAAGCTGCCTGACTCACAGCCCCTGCCACCGCCAGCATGCCACCACAAAGCATGGCAGCGAAGATCCGCGGAAGCCGAATACTGGTTAAAATGCTGAGCTGATTGGGATTGCCGCCAGAAAAGGCACTGATGATTTGTTGAAGCGAAATGAAGCTGGCTCCCACCATCAACGAGATGACAATCGTAATGATGAGTAACGTCAAGACAATCGGATACCATAGTTTTTCAGCACGACTCACTTCTGACCACTCCCCTGCTGAGGGTATAGCCAGTTAGACACAATTTTGAGTGCCTGGGGTGCGCGCATATTCGCAGTGGCATCAAAGTTGGGTTCCTCTAGATTATAAACTCGGTGATTTTTGACAGCCGGAACCGTCTTCCACATTGGATCCGATTTGAACTCCGAATCAAATTGCGGAATCACCATATTTGGTAATGCATGAGCCAACCGCAAGATGACCTGTGGCCGGGCTTTTTTGATCGCTTCATCATTTGGTTGAATAAATTCCTGAGTCTTTGACGCAAAAACATTGTTCCCACCGGCGATTTCGACCAAGTCACCCACGTATGAGCGATTTGTGGCAATCATGTAAGACGCGCCGGGAAGACCCATTAAAATCAACACCCGTGGCTTGACCCGGTGTTTTTGAGCAACTGCTTTAACTTGATTTTCAAACTGATCGATTTCCCGGACAGCCGCCTTGGCCTGTCGGGTTCGATGATACTGCGTCCCCATACTTGAAATAGTCCGTTTAAGCGACGCAACGCTGGTCAGATTCAGAAAATGCGGTTGTATATGACGTTGTTTAAACGCTTTGCCAAACTGATCTTTTAATGTCGTGACTGAATAAACCGCAGTCGGTTTGAGCGCTGCGATTTTTTCAACACTTGGGTTCATCGGATTTCCGACCCGAGTAGCGTGGGCATAACGAGCAGGAATCTTATTTTGAGTGGTTGGAACGCCAACAAGTGGCAAATCCAACTTGTCGGCTATTTGAACCACCGCAAACGTTGTGGCGACGATCTTTGGCTTCTTGGGCTTATTGGCAGCACCGCTTTGACTGATAAAAATACCACAAAGCGCGCCAACCACCAAGACAGCTGCGAGCACAACAAAGGCAATCTTACGAGATCCTTTCATTTCCGAAGTGCCCCCTAATGTCTAAAGTAAATCCACAAACCTGCAGAAACACCAGCAATCAACGTCACACCGCCAACAATCCAAGGAATCCCGCTCTTCTTGGTTGTCACTGGCTTGGCAGCAGTTTTCTTGGCTGGTTTGGAAGTCGTTGACTCATTCTTAGCAGGCTGCGTTGAGGAACTACTGGAAGCTTTTTTGGGTTCTTTCTTAGCAGCCTTCTTGCTGGTTGCTTTTTTCGACTGATGCTTCTTGGTTGCTTTCGGTGACTGACTGGATGTTTTATTGGCTTTGTTTTTTGGTTGACTGGAAGTGCTTGAATTTGCGGCTTTTTGAGCCGTTGTTGCGGTTGTGTGACTCGAATTGGTCGTCACACTTCGATGGGCACTGCCGAGGCTTGGCAAGCCCGCTGTGCTGAATTTAAATGAGATTAAATGACGGGCCTTATAAACTTTGGGAACGTCAATTGCCAACTTGGCATTAATCCGTTTACTAAGACTCTTTGCATAAAATGAATAATACAAATGCGAATTACCGGCACTATCCTTTGCTTTACGAACGTTGAGCGGTGCGCGGCCGTTTACCCACATCACTTTAACGGGGTACGATGACAAGCTCTTAGCAGTCTTAATTTGCATTGTGACATAGTACATGTGATCTTTAACGACGACTTGCGCTGGTTTGACGAAGTACCCGTCCGCCATCGAGGTTTGATTCGTCCCATATTTTAGTGGGTGATAAGAAATCGACTGGGCATTTGCATTGGGTGAAGCAACGGCAAATAGTCCCAATGTCATCACCAACCCAAGTAACAACTTGAATTTACTTGAGAATTTCATGGCTATTCCCCCAAACAAAAGACAATCCACCGGCTAAAACGAAGCCGAGAAATGATAGGCCGTTTTCACTTGCGTCACTCGTCTGTGGCAATTTTTCTTGTGAAGGTTGTGCAGAACTCGACCCATTGATGACGGCAGCTGAAGCGACCGCGTGTTTATGTGCTTTAGCGGGTGCGCTCTGGCTAAATTTAAAACGAATCGGCCAAGTTGTGCTGATGTTAGCGTATGGCACAACGACGTGAATAGACCCTTTAATCACATGCTTTAAGGTCTTAAGTGAGGCGATATTAAATGAATAGGTCATAGTGTAGTTACTGCCTGATTTACCATACGTAACGGTTGACGCTTTGACTTTTTTACCATTAATGGTCACTGGACGAACAGCCTTGGATCCTAGTTTAAGGCTCTTCTTGTAGGCAACTTTAAGTTGAACATTATAGTGCTTGGCAACTTTCTTAATAACCGCTTTTCGTGTGTAGTACTTGTTGGCCATCGATTTTGAATTTGAATCGCCTTTTAACACAACATAGGTCCGTGTCGTGGTTGGTACACTTGATTTCTTGGTTGTGGTCGTAGTTGTGGTCGTCTTAGTTGTTGTCGGCGTTGCCGGTTGTGTTGTTGTGCTGGTTGTACTTGATGAAGTCGCACTGGAACTATCAGCTTCGGGTGTTGTGTCAGTGGTTGTACTTGTATCCTCGGGTAAATCAGCCTGTTTAGTGGCGTTTGCCCAGTTAAATGAAAAGTCAGCTGATTCCTGCATTGTGTTGATCAGTGGAATATTGTACAGCGTAAAACTAACTGGAATGATGTTGCTTGGGTTGGTCAAGTTGAATGTCAACGTCCCGTTATTCCCCGAGGTAATCGTTGGACCAACTGATTGCCCACCCATTGATATGGACGCAATATAGTTGGCACCGTTGGTCGTCAAAACTGTCTTGTAATTTCCCTTAGAAACAGTGACATTGGCAGTTTGATCAAAGAAATGGTTGGCCATGGAAGTAGCGCTACTCCCACTCTTTAACAGTGTGACCGGGACGGTATAAATCCCATCACTCAAATTTGCAGAGTCGGCCCTGGTAGTGTTAGCGAACGCCCCTCCTGCTATTGTAAAAATAATTGCAACAAAAACTAATTGAATGAAATGCATTAATCGCTTTTTCATACGATAATCCCCCCTAGAGTAAGTAAAATAATGTACATAGTAAGTTTACCATTTTTAAGCGCCTTCATTCCCAAAATCTGGTGAAACTATCCAGAAACACTATTACTTTTTTGAGGTATATTCACTTCCAAATGAATTATATGAATTTAAAGACAATAAAAGCGTGTGGGCAAAAATTGTAATCGGCTTTCAAATTGCAAAGCAAACAGCCAACCATCTTAGGCTTGGATGATTGGCTCATTGGCTTTGACAGCCGGGAACTATACTTTAGCATACGATTCAACTAGGTACATTGAGGCTAAAAAAGTCGGACCAAAACATTCAGTTTTGACCCGACCCAATCATTTGTTTTTATGAGCTGGTTTAACCCTTTTAAGTAAGCCGTTTCCGGGATTTGAACCCGGGACCTTTTCCTTACCATGGAAATGCTCTACCTTCTGAGCTAAAACGGCAAAATAAATCAATCCGGAAAATGCGACAACAAACTGATATTATCAAAAAAAGCTCCGATAGTAAATACTATCGAAGCTTTCAAAATTGCGTGGCAACGTCCTACCCTCGCA
>NZ_AZGK01000008.1 GCF_001435315.1 Lentilactobacillus parabuchneri DSM 5707 = NBRC 107865 | reverse complement strand
ACAACTGGTGCGTCCGCTCATGACCAGAGTCAGTTCAACAATGTCACTAACAGCCAGAATCAAACCAATGACAATAACGATAATGACAATGATAACGATAATAATAACAATAATGGCGGTGGGGGCTACATTCCTGGTGGAAATTCCGGTGGGGGTGGCGTCAACAACAATGGAAGCGGCGGAATTTTTACTGGTGGAGCAACTGCTGGTGCTAACAGTGAAAATGGTAACGCGTCAGCAACAGTTGCCACAAATATCAATAATCCTAATTTGCCTTCCTCCAAGCCTTCTAATACAACTACCAGCTCCACCACAAATATAACGAAGCAGGGTAGTCAGAGCCCGGTTGAACAATTGAATGACAAATCAGGACAGTCATCTGAGCCAAATATTTCCACATCCCCAAAAAGCGGGGTAGCTAGGCCAAATGAGCATAATCAGACTAAATTAGTTAGATCGACTAAGGTAACGCAACCCGGCCGATTTAATCCCGAAAGTCGTACAAAAGCAAGACCTTATAAGACGACTTGGAAGAGAAGACAAAGACTTGATAAGGGGCAGCGCCGTGAAGTTGGGTATATGAAAGCTTATTACAAATATTACAGCGCTCAGTATCCAGATTTCCATTATGCAGGCGGCGGGGATTGTACCAATTGGAGTTCTCAACTTGCTCATATTGGGAGATATAAAAAGACCTCACGCGGCAAGGAAACTTATCATATTGTTCATGGATATCGGTGCCGGAATCCTAAAAAATGGTATGCTGGTGTTTATCGGAAAAAGGGCCAGCTAATAAAGCATAAGGCGTATTCAACAAGTTGGACGACTGTTGGTGGATTTTGGCATTATTTTGCTCATGTTAAGAAGCGCCCACACTTCGTTACACACTCTTTAAGAAGAGTCATGGCTCATGTGAGAGTCGGAGATGTTGTTCAATTTTTTGGACGAACTAGTGAGAAGCATAACTCGTGGTTTCACACTGTCACAATTTCAAAAGTAACAAAGCACATGGTTTATTATACCTCTCACGATAGGAATGCATTGTTTAAACCTTTGGTGAAGGCGAGAACTAGTGCTATGATTAGTAAGTATCGAGTCATAAGAATGGGGATCTAAATGATGAGTTTAAGTTTTAAACAACTGAGAAAGAGAATAAAAATGATTACTTCAATAATCGTTCTGACTGTCTTAACTTCTATGATTCTTTTATCTATTTCGCCGGAAAATACGGTTAGGATGACAATATTTTTATCTGGGCATCCCAGTTATGCTATTAATTGTAATCCAATTCATGATCCCGGACTAAGCACGGCAATGGATGCAAATATCTACACAATTCAAGATAAATATGGATATAACCGGTTTGGAATGAAACATGTAGTGCTGTTTGAAGTTCATACTCTCTTGATATTCCATACGGCTACAGCTACGTATCGATACTTTTGATGCTACCTAATACTTCCCTACTTGAACGAAAGAGAATTTTAACGAGGTGATTCGCTTTCAAGTCGGTAGAATGGATTAAGCAGAACGCCGATATCTATGACTTTGAGCTGAGTGCGGATGAGATGAAACTGGTCGATGGGTTGAACCGAAATACCCGGATCAGCCAAGAACCTGAAATGGTGTATGAGATTGGGCATCAGTATCCACATCATTAATATGTAATAAAATAAGACTTGGTCGATGAAATTCTATCATTTTCATCAACTAAGTTTTTTTATTTATTTTTTTGGAATTCACTGATAAATTGCATATTATGGAAAGAAATTATTTGTTTAAATTCAACATGTCGTTATGCATCGAGGAAGGCTGTTGCAATAATTTTTCAGAGTGCTATGACCGAATTTGGTAGGTTTAAAGTATTAAGAATGGGGATTTAATTATGAAAAGTTCAAAAAAAACATTTATTATATATAATCTCAGGAGAGGTTTCATTAGCGCTCTCGCAGTCATGTTTACGTGCATACTTCTGCTCTCCATTTCGTCTAAAAATACAGTTAGAATGACAATTGCACTACTTGGTCACCCAAGAACGGCACTACAGACAAAGCCGGTTCATAGCAATGAGGCAAGTTCTGCCTTGAAGGCAAATATTTATACAATTCCTATGAAAGATTCATTCAGTGGGGTGGGGATAAGCCATATTTCATTGTTTGAAGTTCATTCCATTCTAATTTTCCACATTGCGATACCAACGTATGATCATTTGGCATAGCATCCTTATGCTCTAAGCGACATCGGATTCACTAATTCCGAATCGATCGTTGCTGATACCTAACATTCAATTGCTATGTCCTACAATTTAACCTCAATTCAATATTTTGTGGCAACATGTTCGTTTGATGTTATGTAATAAGAATGGAAATCTAAAGATGAGCACGAAAGTGAAGAACGTAACGAGGATAGTCAAAACGATTATTCTGGGCATCTGCACCATGGCTTGACGGCATGATCTTAGGGCTAAGTAAAGCTATGGATACAAACATATACACAATCCAAGACAAGCATGGTAAAACCGTCTTGAAATGAGGCATGTGGTTCTATTTAAGATTCATAACATATTGGTTTTCCATATGGCAACAGCAACTTGTCGATATTTCTAAGTTGGATTAGATTGATGGCTTGACCCTGATTAACCAAACGCCTGAATTGATATATAAAATCTAAAATGTTCCACTTGAATAATGATTGGAAACTGGAAACAAATTCATACGCGAGGAGAATTAATCCTATTGAAATTCAAGGAATCCACAAATCACATTTTCAAACAGTTTAGCACTTATAAAGCAACTGCTGATCGTGGCAGTTGTTGGTCATTTGATATTTTTCTTGTACTGTTTTTTTAGTGTTTCTGTAAACACTATTCTTTCATTATTGGAGTAGTGCCTTGGCCTTGCATTCACGTTTGGGCTGATTTGACTATTTCGACCAGGAAGCCGAATTAATAAGAAAATTTTAGATTACTTTAATAGGACTAATAAGTAATTACCCAATTTTCGACGGTACTGTTTCCTATGTTTGTCATGCTGATCATCTGGCAGTTACAGCTGGTGCGATAACTATATGGAATAAATCAAGATAAGCCTCATTGGAAGCAAATCTGGCATCCTACTTTTCTTATGATCATTTTAACCCAGTGCCACATCCAGCACCATCATCAACGTGAACCCTGCCATAATCCCAAAGATTGCCCAGTGAGACTCTTCCTTGGTTCGGGCGTGAGCTTCCGGGATGAGTTCCTTACATGCAACGTAGATCATCGCACCGGCCGCAAATGAGAGCGCATAAGGTAACAGTGAGTTGACCGAAGCGACCAACAGTGCTCCTAAAACACCGGCAATTGGCTCCACGGCCCCACTCGCCTGGCCGTACATAAATGACCGAAATCGACTCATGCCACCTTGACGCAAGGGGATCGAGACGGCTGCCCCTTCTGGAAAGTTTTGCAGGCCAATGCCGATCGCAACCGTGGTGGCCGCCAGTAGCATTGCCGCCTGTTCACCATTTGGTGCGGCTCCGATGGCCCCAAACGCAACACCGACCGCCAATCCTTCAGGAATATTGTGCAATGTAATCGAGAAGACCAACAGGATCGCCCGTTTGACGGCTGCTCGGGAACCGCCCTCGGTTTTTGCATGTTTCAAATAAATACTGGGAATAATTTTGTCGGCCAGATATAGGAAAAAGCCGCCACCCACGAAGCCGATACCCACGACCAGCCAAGGGATGCGGTCCTGTTGTTCAGCCAAATTAATCGCCGGATCCAGCAGTGACCAAAACGACGCGGCAATCATCACGCCGGCAGCGAACCCGTACATCAAAGCCAGTGCATGGCTGCGGATGGTTTTGAACGCAAATACCAGTGCGGATCCCAGCGCAGTGACGCCCCAAGTGAAAAGAGTCGCGAATAGGGCCTGCTGCCAGGGTGAAAAGTTTAATAAATAGTCCATATATACCTCGCTTTATGTCTAAAGTTCAGCTCCTAACATAAGTATAACAAGAAATGATTTGTGAAAGCTACTTGGATGTAATGGACGCATCTTATAATCAAAGAGACTTTTAATGTCAAATCATACCCGATCAGCTATACTAAAGGTATGTAAAACAAATTTTTGAGAAATGGGATGATTTTGTGACAAAGGTTACGGCTTACTTGGTTCGACATGGGCAAACATACTTGAATATGTATAACAAAGTTCAGGGATGGATTGATTCCCCGTTAACTGAAAAGGGGATTCAAGATGCTAAGAGTGCCGGTAAACGACTTTCCAAGATTAATTTTGCGGCATCGTTTACGAGTGACTCTGGTCGGGCAATTGACACCGGAAAGCTGATTTTACGGGCTAATCCGCATAACATGAACATTGTAAGTTATCAATATCCCGAATTACGAGAACAGTTTCACGGTTATTTTGAGGGTAACGACTTAAACCAAATGTGGCAGTTTGTCGGTGCTCAAGTTCAAGAAACAACCGAGAAGGAAGTGTTGACCAACTTTGGTTTGGAGCGGGCGCGAGACTTAATTCATCGTGCTGATTTGTACAACAACGCCGAAAACAACGCCATGTTTTGGGAACGGTTGGATCATGGCTTCGATAAGATTCGTGAGAATACACATGATGGAGAAGACATCTTGATTGTGTCACACGGAATGACCATTCGTTCCATCGTCGACCGTTACGCACCAAAGTTAGACCTTGGCGTTGCAACGCAAAACGGAAGTGTTACCAAGCTGATTATTACCGATGACGATATCCAAGTTGAATACTTCAACAATCTCGGCGAGGTCTAGTTGTTTATCGTTGGTTAATATGATATATTTGTAGGACGTGTATTGGTCAGGACGATTGTTGCCCTGACCATTGTTTTTGATTTTGACGTTATATAGCTGAAACGTGTTTCGAGGCAACTCATACTGCCCGTCACACTCTATCATATGAGGTATTGATTAATGATTACAATTCAAAACATGGGACTTCAACTCTCAGGTAAAAAACTTTATGAAGACGTGAATTTAAAGTTCACGCCAGGTAACTGTTATGGCGTTATTGGCGCAAACGGTGCCGGCAAGTCAACCTTCCTTAAATTATTACGGGGGGACTTGGCACCAACGACTGGCGAAATTCACGTTGATAAGAATGAACGAATTTCCAGCCTAAGTCAGGACCATTATGGCTTCGAAGAGCAGACGGTTATGCAGACCGTCATCCAGGGCTACAAGCACTTGGCTGACGTCATGGAAGAAAAGGATGCCTTATACGCCAAGGCAGATTTTTCCGATGAGGATGGGATTAAGGCCGCCAACTTGGAGGCTGAGTTCGCTGAAATGGACGGCTGGAACGCCGAAGCAGATGCTTCACAGTTGTTACAGTCGTTGGAAATTCCAGAAGAGCTGCACCAACAATTGATGAGTGAATTAACGGAAGGCCAGAAAGTTAAAGTCCTGTTGGCACGGGCCTTATTTGGTGAACCTGACATCTTACTTTTAGATGAGCCGACTAACGGATTGGATGTCTATTCGATTGAATGGCTGGAGAACTTCCTAGCCGACTATCCCAAGATTACGATTATCGTGTCTCATGACCGCCATTTCTTGAACCAGACTTGTACGATGATGTGTGACGTCGACTTCGGTGAGATCCGGATGTACGTTGGAAACTACGATTTTTGGCTGCAATCCAGTCAATTGGCTGCTAAGATGCGGGCTGATTCCAACGCTAAGAAGGAAGACAAAATCAAGGAACTCCAAGCATTCGTTGCCCGATTTAGTGCAAATGCGTCCAAATCAAAACAGGCGACCTCTCGAAAGAAGCAGTTGGATAAAATTTCCCTGGATGACATAAAGCCTTCTTCACGGAAGTATCCGTTTATTAAGTTTGAAGAAAACCGGCCGCTGGGAAACGACTTGTTGCGGGTGGATAACCTTTCAAAATCAATTGATGGTGTTAAAATTTTAGATAACGTCACTTTCACGTTGCGCCCTGGTGACAAGACCGCTTTGGTCAGTCGAAATGACTTGGCAACGACCACTTTAATGCAGATTTTAGCCGGTGTCTTGGAACCGGATTCCGGTGAAATTAAGTGGGGACAAACAGTAGAGATGTCCTCATTGATGAAGGATTTTGCCTCGGAATTTAACAACAACGATCTACGGATTATCGATTGGCTGAGACAATTTGCCGAAAAGGGCAGTGACGACGATGCCTTTCTCCGCGGTTTTCTTGGCAGAATGTTATTCTCTGGCGATGACGTCAACAAAGAAGTCAAAGTGCTATCCGGGGGCGAAAAAGTTCGGTGTGTCCTCTCAAAGATGATGCTGCAGAAGGGAAATACCCTGCTGTTGGATGATCCAACCAATCATCTAGATTTGGAATCGATCACGGCTTTAAACGAAGCTTTGGTTGGCTTCCCCGGATCGATTATCTTCACTTCCCATGATCATGAGTTCATCCAGACGATTGCCAACCACATCATCGAAGTATCGAACAACGGCATTATCGACAAGGCCGACACAACCTACGATGAGTTCATTAACCATCCTGACGTACAGAAAAAACTAAGCGATATGTATGATTAGTTACCATTTGACGCCTTCTTCGAGGAAACTCGAAGAGGGCTTTTTTATTGAGGCGAGTTAGGTTGATTTGAACTCGATACACGTCAGACACGTTGTCTCTTCAAAAAGAACGTGTCTGACGTGAAGCGTGATTCTAAAAATGAGGTAGGGAGAAATTGATGATTAAACACATTTTCAGCGGTGCTTAATTTTAAACTTTTTTCAATTTGTCAAATTTAACGAACTTTTTTTAAGCTAATTCAATACACAAAATTCTGAACCAATATATAATCATAGTAAGAACAGTTAAGTCACTCATTGCATTGTAGGGGGAAAAACATTTGGTACAGGAGTTAGGCACGAAGGACTTGGGGACCTACGAGTACGTTTCACGGGTATACAACGAAAACATTCAACTTCCCGATTATAAGTTACCTAGAAGCGTTGAAGATGGCTCGCAAGTCTTATTCAACACAGATGTAATCAAGTTGACGATGGAAATTGAAGACCAGCGTGTTCAAAAAATTACGATTGAGACGCCAAAGCCTCAATCGTTAGAGTACATGCGGGTGTTCGAGGGTTTTGAGTTCGGGATGGAAGCCCTTGGTAATTGGATTAACACATATAACCGTTCAACCGTCATGCATATCAAAACAGGTGACGTGGTCAACGGCATCCTGGCTTGCTACGACACTAATAAGGATAATTTCTTAACGGTGAGTTTAACGCGAGCGGATGACTCTAAAAAATAAGCGTCAAAAAAATTGTCATCATTGATCGAATCCGATCATGATGACAATTTTTTTGATGTTAATTTAGTTTAACCCAGAAACTTCTGCGAACTTCTTAGCTGTACGAACCATGTTGGAAACAAAACCATATTCGTTATCGAACCAGGTTGCAGTCTTTACAACTTGGAAGTCACCATTTGAAGTTACTTCGGTAAGGGTTGGGTCATAGACTGCCCCGTGAGTATCGCCGATGATATCTGAAGACACAATTTCATCTTCATTCCAGCCAAATGCCGGGTTATCTTTGGTATGCGGCTTGATGGCGTCATTGACTTGATCGGCGGTTACCTTTGTCTTAAGCACGGAAACCAATTCACAAACGGATCCGTCAACAACAGCCACCCGTTGTGCGTGTCCTTGAAGGTGACCTTCAAGTTCTGGGATAACCAAGCCGATTGCTTTGGCAGCACCAGTTGAATGAGGAATGGTGTTGGCAGAGGCGGTTCGGTTGGGACGGAATTTCTTACCTTTAGGGCCGTCAAGAATCATTTGTGAGCTGGTAAATGCGTGAATGGCAGTCATTGTCCCAACTTCGAGGCCAAATTCCTTGTTCAGGAAGTAAGCCATTGGGGCCAGTGCATTGGTCGTGCAGGAGCCAGCGGAAATGATTTGGTCGTCTGAATCCAAGGTGTCGTCGTTAACGTTAAACACAATGGTCTTCATCGGACCAGCTGGAGCCGAGATCAAGACTTTCTTAACGCCGGCGTCCAAATGGGCTTGGGACTTTTCCTTTGAGGTGTAAAAGCCGGTACATTCGAGGACTAAATCGACGCCGTTTTCTTTAACCCATGGGATGTTACTTGCATCTTTTTCTGCATAAACACGGTAATTTTTGCCGTCTACCACTAATGAATCATCAGTTGATGAAATTTCGTAAGGCAGCGTGCCGTGAGTTGAGTCGTATTTGAATAGATAAGCCAGCATTGACGGACTGGTCAAATCATTAATGGCAACTACTTCCAAATCAGGGTCGTTAATTTCTAAAATACGACGTAAAATTAAGCGACCAATTCTACCAAAACCGTTGATTCCAATCTTTACCATAAGTCAAATCCCCCTTATAATCCTGGGTGACAGTCAGCGTGATGATTACCTTGTGTACAATCTTTCGTGATCATCAAAGACAGTGTAGCCGGATTTTGGGGGAATTTCAATCAAAGCGACTTGAAATACCCCATAATGAATCTCCGCATTGAGACATCGATTTTGGAACTCAAAGTAACGCAAAAGCGCCTCCGCAAATTGACTGCAGGGACGCTTAAATAAGTTAAATCTAATCCGATTCTTCGATATTGAGTTTCGTGTGTTTCTGCAGCCTGAAGTTCATAATCGCCGCAATCAACGCTGTCGCACTCAGCAACGTCGCCAGCAAAAAGTCGTAGCGACCACCCACAAATGAACGGGCGGCCAGACTGCCAGTCCCGTTATTTTGGCTGATGGCCATCACTGCAGCCATGATCCCAACGCCAATGGATCCGGCAAATTGTTGCAGCATGCTGAATAGTGAGTTCACGTCCGCCGTGTACTTCCGCGGCACGTTTAACATTGCATTGGAAATGGTGTTTGAAAAGCCCATGTTGAAACCAAAGCGGAGGAATGTGTAAATCAATAGGACGATCCAGGCGGTCAAGACGGTTTGGATGCCGAAGAATAAAAAGCCGCCCAAGGTCATCGAGCTAAGGCCCAGAATGATCGGAAATGCGTAACCCTTGCTATCGGCAAGGTGGCCGGCATATGGGGAAATAGCTGCACCGACCAGCGATCCTGGCAGCAGCACTAAGCCTGCGATGAAGGGAGAGCTGTGCAAAACGTACTGACAATAGACGGGGATCAGAAATGACACGCCAATGTTGACGAATTGAAGGGCGAAATAGGTGAACGCCGACAGCGAAGTCGACAGCCATTTCAAAATCCGGATATCCAACAGCTGTGTTTTGCCGTGGGTGTCAGAGTAGATGAAGACAGCCAGACTGATAAGGCCGATGATAAATGGGATCACAACTTGGCCACTCAGTAGTGAATATTTGCCGGCCTTGCTGACGCCGAAGACGAAGGAGAACAGGGTGGCTGCTAAGAAGATCAGACTGATAACGTCAAAGCCACCGGTTCCAACCGGATCAATACGTATGTAGCGGGAGCCTAGGTACCAGCTGATCACAATAATCGGCAGGATTAACCAGAAGATCATCCGCCAAGACATTGTCGACGAAATTGTGCCACCATAGGTCGGTCCAAGGGCTGGTGCCAAGGAGATGACCATCCCAGCTAATCCGGTCATGGAACCAATTCGCCCAGCCGGAATTTTATTAAAGATAATGTGGAACATCAGTGGCGTTGACAGCCCAGTGGCAATCGCTTGAATCAAGCGGCCACTCATTAAAATCGTAAAAGTGGGTGCTGTCGCGCACATGACGTCGCCGACCACAAAGGCAATCGCCGCCAGTAGATGAATAGTTTGTGACTTGAATTTTTTAAGTAAGTAGGCAGTGGTTGCCATGATAATGGTCACCATTAACAGGTAGCCGGTCGTAATCCACTGGACAGTGTCCAAAGTGACATTAAACACTTTGGTCAGTTCGGGAAAGGTCACGTTCATTGAGGTTTCGGTCAAAATCCCGGTGAAGGATAGCAGGGCGGCTGCTAACAGGGCAAGAAGCGTTTGGGTGCTGATTTTTTCGGTGTTTTTCATGGTGTCATCTCTTTCTGATTAGTTGATATCAATAATTCCAGAAAATTGGATCTGATAATGCGTGGTGGTGCTTATTTTCGAAAGCTGTGGAAACAGTCAAACACACTAATTTCACGGCAATAAAAAAGCGAGTGGCAATTCACTCACTTTGTTTCAAGTTACTTGCTTAAAGTTTCCCAATCGATGTCCCAGACCACGCCCATGGCTTTTTCGCCAGTGTGAACGGTGATTGCTGGGCTGATTGGGTACGTGCTGATCTTGGCTTCTGGGAAGTGTTCATGAAACGCTTCGACCCACGACTTGCTGAGAACCGGGTTATTGGCGTCAACGACGGAGATGCGCATTGGTAAATCAAAATCAGCTTTGGCGATCTCGTCGACGATGTGTTGAAGCGCTTGTTTCATTGTGCGTTCCTTGGCTTCAGGAACGATCTTACCTTCCTCATCAAATGTCAGGATTGGCTTAATCTTTAACATGTTGCCGAAAAATGCGGAAGTATTGGAAATCCGGCCGGTTCGTTTTAGATGATCCAAGCTGTCAACGACTAACGAAACGTTAATGGTGTCTCTGAGTTGCTCGAGCTTGGGGATGATCGTGTCGGCGTTGGCACCATCCAGCGCCATTTGACCAGCCAATAAGCAAAGATCAGCTTCACCGGCGCTGGCGATTTTTGAGTCGAACGGGTAGACCTTGATGTTGGTGACATTACGGGAGTATGCGACCAGGTTTTCATAGAAGGTCGTAATCCCGGATGACAAATTGACACAAATGGCTTCATCGTAACCCTTGGCACTCAACTGATCAAAGGCTTCCTGCATCTGGCCCATCGTGACTTGGGCGGTGGTTGGCAGTTTTTCATTCTCGGCTAATTTTTTCAAGAATTCCTGTGAGGTAATATCAACGCCGTCACGGAACTGTTCGTTGCCAAAGATGACGGTAATCGGTAAAACGGTAATGTTATATTTAGCAGCGACTTCAGGATCAAGATAACTGGCACTGTCGGTAATTACGGCTGTTTTCATTTCGAATATCCTCTTTTCGGGGTTGTAAATGTATTTTAACCCTTATCTTGGGTGAAAACAAAGATTGTCTGCAAAAAATAAGCCCCGGCGAGTGGCCGAGACTTGTTTTAAACTTGTAAATTAGTAGTTTCCTTGAATGACCAATTTCTTATTGGCAGTGATGTACGTGCCATTGCTTAATTGGTAACGGGTAGTTAAGTTATGCTTGACAAAGCGCTTAACGGTGATGTGGGTGCCTTTCTTGAAGGTCTTCACACGGCCGGTTAAGTTAACATGCTTGTAGGTATGGATGCCTTTCTTGTTGATGACGGTAATCTTATGACTCTTAGGCATTGTCTTGTAGTAGACGTTGACAACGTACTTCGGGTTGGCGGTGATGTAGCCAATCTTACCGTCCGTCTTAGAATTATGGTTGACGTCACGCACTTTGTAACGAAGGGCGCCACCATTAGACTTAGCGTAATCTAAGACGACAAACATTGGTCGGTTGACCCGTTTTGCCTTTGGATAAGTGGCAATTCGTTGCGATTTCTTGAAGTTGGCGTTGCGGTACATGTAAACTCGCTTGGTTGCGTATACAGCTGCACCTTTAACGGCGGCGTAATTTGGTAGGCCAGTGCTACCATCAGCCTTAGGTGGTGTGGTTGGGTTCCAAGCGTTGTTTGTTGGGTTAGCAGGCGCAGTACTGTTATTGGATGAACTTGCTCCGTTATTGTTGGGTGTCGGAGTTGGATTTGACTTGGCAGGAATTTTAACATTGAACGTATGGGTAATTGTCGAATCAATTCCGTGAGTGACTTTGAAAGTAACTGTTTTTCCAGCTTCTGCAGGATTATCAAGACCTGTAATCTTCCCATTAGAATCAATCTTGACGTTAGAGTCACCACCAGTCCACTGGGGATCAATATAACCCGTTTGATCCAATTGTAAGGTTTTAGCCCCTGAAGGTGCGGTTATAGTACTTGGGTCACTTACGTCAGTAATCTTTGTCGGCGTTGTTGCATCATTAAAAGCATAGGAATAACTAATATCCGGTGTATATTTACCGCTGCCATTAAAGAAGAAGTATGCCTGTCCCTTTAAACTTGCTTTTACAGGAGTAATCTTCACGATTGCAACATCATTTGGCTGCATTGTGAAGATGCCAGCAATTTCGCTATTATTTTTGGCAGGATTATCAGTGTCTGAAACAACTTTTAGATTACTGTTTGGGACGACTTTTCCTTCAGGATTATATTCAGCAACCTCTGTTTGGTAAGCGTCACTGTACCATTGCTCGTATTCATAGATAGCATTATTAAGCGTGTAGAGTTGAATTGAGTTCACTGAAAAAGGTTGATTTAGTGTATCATCATAATTAGAAACGGAGCTGGTAGGTATCTTCGTTGGCTGCAGTAATGTGTTTGTCTTCTGATAGAAAACATTGTCCGTATTGCTTAAATCATAAGTTGGTCCATACAAAATCAAAGTCCATTTACCTGCCACTCGATCGCTCAAGTCAAATTGATTATCATCTGCATGAGCAACAGTTATGACGTTGGATGTATTCGGTACAATAAACGTAGCCACTCCGGCAGTGGTAAATGCGAGAATGCCAGCATACAAAAATGGCAATAACTTAGATTTTTTCATAATTTTACCCTCAATCATTTTTATTTTTGAAATAAAAGCCCTCAGAATGGACATAAGAAAATAAGTCTCGGTGAAACCACCAAGGCTCTGTTGCAAAAATTAACCCCCCAGTGATCATTCTTGACTGACAAACTTCTTTCTAACCATAAAAATACCTCCCAATAATTTATTTAAAGATATATAAATTGTCGCTTAATAAGCAACAATATTAGACCGATATTACACTTATAACCGTTTGATAGAAGTAATCAAATCACTAATCAGATGGGAAAGAAAGCGATTTATTGGTCTGGTTTTAATCCAATATTAACATAATTATCATAATAAATATATACACATAAGTAAATATCATTTTTAATTGATAAGTTAGTTATTAAATAATACATTCATTCCTTGGATATATATCGGACAAACAATTTTACGTTATAATTAACCTAACAAACCAAAAAGGACGGGATCACATGAAATTCATTTCCTGGAACGTTAATGGACTCCGGGCAGTTGTGAAGCATGATTTTGCTGAGACGTTTAATCAATTAGATGCTGATTTTTTCTGTATTCAAGAGACTAAAATGCAGGAAGGCCAGCTGGAACTTGAATTGCCGGGCTATCATCAATACTTCAGTTACGCAGAGCGGAAGGGATATTCTGGGACCGCAATTTTCACCAAGCACGAGCCTTTGAACGTCATGTATGGCATTCAAAGCGAAGAATTCGACCATGAGGGACGGGCGATTACACTTGAATATCCTGATTTTTATTTAGTAACCAGTTACGTCCCCAACTCTGGCGCGGGCTTGAAACGACTGGACTTTCGAATGGGATGGGACACCGCTTTTCAAGCCTATTTGAGCAAATTAGACGCAGACAAGCCGGTCATTTTGTGCGGGGATCTGAACGTGGCCCACAAGGAAATTGATTTGAAGAACCCGCAGTCCAATCACCATAACGCTGGCTTTACTGACGAAGAACGTCAGTCGTTCACGAAGTTCTTACAAGCAGGATTCATGGACACTTTCCGGCACTTTTATCCGGATCAAACCGATATTTACTCCTGGTGGAGCTATCGATTCCATTCCCGCGATCGCAACGCAGGGTGGCGGATTGATTACTTTGTGACCAGTGAGAGATTGGCGGACAAAATTACTGACTCGAAGATTTTGACCGATATATTCGGGTCGGATCATTGTCCGGTAGAGTTGGATACAAAAGCCATTTGACGACAAAAGCACCGCAACTGATTTGAGTTGCGGTGCTTTTGAGGAGTGATGATACTTTTGTTTATTTCAAATAACTCTCCGGCGAACTCATCTTTTGATAATCGCCAGGAGATAGGCGATAATAAATGGTTTTTAGAATTGGAATATTGGTCATCTTGATGTTGCGCGTGTTGCTGTAAACGTACAAGTTGATGTTCACGTCGTGTGCTTTTTGATGGAGGACATAGCGGCATCTGACTTTCGGTTTTTGTGGCATGACAATCTTGGCTGCATTTGTATCGCTTTTGCTGGTCAAATTACTGACGAGTGAGATTTTATTCTTGTTGGTCGTGTATAAAATCCTGGAGTTTCCGCTATCGTACACTGTTAGCGAATCCTTTCTGGAACTTGTTTTAGGCGCACAGGCGGTGAGGGAGATGATCGTCACGACACCTAGGAGGAGTAACCAATATTTTTTAATTGGTAAATACTTTAAGCTGACTGAATTCATGGTATTACCCCGTTTCGATTCTAAACATCCTCGATTATGATTGGGTAGCTATATTATGGATAAATCGTCTGGCTGGGAACGTAGAATTTCTTGCCGCCAACGTAGTAGCGAATCGAAATTCGCACGCTGTCATCGTAATTCTTGTTTTGACCAGGATTAATCGTGGCCAAGTGTTGAGTCGTCTTTCTAACTTTTAGACGGTAGCGATTATTCCCCTTTTTGTGAACGTGGGCCATTGTTAGTCCGCTGACCTTTGTCTTGGTGTAGAGATAAGAAGCCTTGCCCTTCTGGACAAACTTCTGCACTTTCGCGTAGGAGCGCGGCTGGGGCATTTTGTGGACCCAGTAGTCATAGCCGGCAAAATATTCCAGGTAGCCATCATCGGTTACGCGAAAACAGTTTTCAATTTTGAACTGTTGCTTGAGTGGGAAGGCTTTGTCCCCTTGCCAGACAAGTCCGCCGATTTCGCCGGTGTAGGGCTGCTTATAGTAGGTTTGATAAGATGGCGCGTGAACCTTCTTAAATTTGGCCTTACTGGCTGAAATGGCGCTGGTAGTGGTGACGTTATACTTGGACTTAATAACGGCTTTTCGAACCGGCCAACTCAGCTCATTGACGTCAATAGAAATGTATGGTGTGTGGGATTTGCTGGTCTTGCCTAAGCTGCCGGACTTAAAAACCGTTCCCTTTGGAATCGTAATTTTAACACTTTTATGGCCACTGAGCGTGGTGTAGATCGTCTGCTTGGTGCTGAGGTATTGATTTTTGGAAAAATTGGACAGGTAGCTGCTGGCATGTGTGGGAGAAGCAAAGCCGATTAACGAAACCGCGGCAACCACAAAGCTCAAGCAGAGTTTTAATTTTGAAGTCATGTGCTGGTCCCCCTTATTTAAAAGTTGTCACGCTGTTATTTTCGTACCATTCTTGTTTACCAACCTTAAAAATCCAATTTGTCAGGATTTTTTTGACGTTGGTTGAGTTGGGAACAACCGTCACGGTTCCAACTTCTGCATTAGTGATAGTGAGTTGGTAGTTGCCACGGGATTTTTTGGTAAATGGCAGTTGCTTGACGCGTGATTTGAACGTCAAGATGGTCTTGCCACTGGCCAGTGGTTGGCTGGTACTTTGAACTTTGAGGCTCGCTGTGGGCTTGGGTGACACTTTGTAGACAAATGGGGAATTGCTGTAGTATTCCAAGTAACCGTTTGTCGTCACTTGAAGCCTTGGTGCGGTGGCTGTGGTGTAATCCACTGGCAGGCGGGTGCCTTTCCAGAGATTTCCGGTTTCCGTTCTCGTTTTGCCTTGTGATTGTTTACCGTCCGATTGAGCAGCGAAATAACCGAGGTAAGCTGGTTTATGAACCTGTTTAAAATTGTAGCCCTTGGCGCGAATCCAATATGAATAAGCGGTTAGTTTCTTCGCTGAAAGAAGTGGCTTGCGCAGGCTGTAGCTCAATCGGCCGAGATGGAGATCAACGTATTTATTACCATGGGCGTGCTTGATGCCGGCAACTTGGACGACCGTCCCCTTTGGAATCGTCAGTTTGACTTGCTTTTGACTGTTATATGTAGAAATGTTGCGTTGCGTTTTTAAGAAGCTGTTTTTGATAACGGTGGCGTGAGCGGGCTGAGCGGCGGCAAATAATCCCCCAAGCAGCAGGCCACTGCAGACCATGAATTTTGTTGTAAATCGCATTTTTCTTCCCCCTTACATAGGTTAATTGTAGCAGAGTCATGGGAGATTGGTAGATAAAAAACAGAGTGCGAGTCAGGGGCCCAGCAACCGGAGCATAGGCTGGTTTCCTTGGTAATCGAGTTTGATTTTCAAGGAAAGTGGCTTATGTGCAGGTTGTTGCCCTGGGGAATACTTTTGCACTACGTAATAGCACCAAAAAAGGCCGAAACAAAAGTTTTCACCTTTGTCTCGGCCCCGCAGCTAATAACAATATTTAGTTATTGATTAATTTATCAATCATTGTGTCAACGGCGTCTACATAGCCGGCAAGCTTCTTGTCAGCGGCATTTTGGCTCTTGTCGTCAACTTCCAAGTAGAACTTCACTTTAGGCTCAGTTCCTGAAGGACGGACGGCCAGCCAAGTTTCATCATCCAACCAGTATTTCAAAACGTTGGATTTTGGCAGGTCAATCGTGGATTTCTTGCCATCTTTATCGGTTAATTCGGATGACTGGTAATCGGCGTGGCTGACAACTTGATGACCGTTAAATTCAGTCAGTGGGTTGTCGCGCAATTCAGACATGATGTGGGCCATCTTGTCTTTGCCGTCAAGGCCGTCAAATTCCTTGGCAATCGTCTTTTCAGCATAGTAGCCATACTTCTGGAACATCTCTTGAACACCGTCGTACAAGGTCTTGCCTTGACTCTTGTAGTAAGCTGAAACTTCAGCCAACAGCAGAACAGTTTGGATCGCGTCTTTATCACGCACAAATGGTTTGATCAGGTAACCAAAACTTTCTTCAAAGCCAAATAAGAAGGTGTGGTCATGCTCAGTTTCGTAATGGTGAATGGCTTCCGCGATGAATTTAAAGCCCGTCAAAACGTTGTTGGTGGCAACACCGTACGAAGCGGCAATCTTTGGTGCCAGGTCGGTGGAAACAATCGATTTCACGATTGTGCCGTCTGCAGGTAAATCGCCAGCTTTTTTCTTGGCTGCCAAAATGTAGTTCAAAAGAACACTGGCAATTTGGTTACCGCTTAAAAGTGTGTAGCTGCCGTCAGGTTGGCGAACCGCGCAACCCAGTCGGTCAGCGTCAGGATCGGAGGCAATTAAAACGTCGGCTGAAACTTTCTTGCCAAGCTCACGGGCCAAGTCAAATGCCTGTGGGAACTCTGGATTTGGAAATGGCGTTGTTGGAAATTCCGGGTCGGCGATGGTTTGTTCCGGCACCACGACGTAATTCTTGAAACCTGCTTCTTCCAAAGCACGGCGGGCAATTACTTTTCCAGTTCCGTGAAGTGGGGAGTAAACGAATTTCATGTTGGCACCGACGGTTTTAATCAAATCAAGGTCGATGTTGACGGTTTTAACTTTGGCAAGGTAGGCTTGATCGACTGCTTCACCAATTAAGTTCATGATTTTAGCTTCACGCAAGTCCTGTTCAGGCGTAACATTGATAGCGAACAGGTCGCTGTTCTTACGAATGTAAGAAGTAATCAGGTCGGATTCCTTAGGTGGCATTTGACCGCCGTCTTGACCGTAAATCTTGAAGCCGTTGTACTGCTTTGGATTGTGGCTGGCAGTGATCATAATGCCAGCATAGGTGTTTAAATGACGAACAGCGAATGACAGTTCAGGTGTGGGGCGAATGTCGTCGAATACAAAGGTTGGAATGTGGTGATATCCCAAGACTTTAGCGGATTCGTGGGCAAACTCTTTTGAGTGGTAACGGGAGTCAAAGCTGATGGCAACCCCGCGTTTTTTGGTTGCGTCATCCAAAGTATCCATAAATGAGGCAAGTCCTTCTGCGGCTTGGCGAACGGTGTAAATGTTCATCCGGTTGGTTCCGGCACCGAGAATTCCTCGCATTCCGGCGGTTCCAAATGACAGGTTCGTTCCAAATGCATCTTTCTTTTTATCTGAATCATTTTTCATTTTATTTAAATCTAATAAGATATCTGCTGGTAAATTAGGCTGGTCGGCCCATTGTTGGTAAGCTGCTTGAATTTTGTCGTCCACGACATGACCCTCCTTATATTTCAAATCAACTCAATTATAGAAATTTAGCTGTCATCCGTCAATAAGTTTACTAGTCAAAAACCTTAATATAACGGAATATCCTTGACATATCAGGGTAAAGAACATATATTTATTTTAGTAAATTAACTAAAACGATTCGATACATAAAAGCATGGTTATTTCATAGAGGGGTGAGATCATGGCAACAATCAAAGACATCGCGCGTAAAGCCGGGGTTTCAATCACCACGGTTTCGCGGGTGCTGAACTACGATAAATCATTATCCGTCAGTGACCTGACTCGCAAGAAGATTTTTCAGGCAGCCGAAGCACTGGATTATACCAAAAAGAAGCGGTCGAGCACCACTCGTGACAGTATCGCTGTTGTCCAGTGGTACACCGAACAACAAGAACTTGACGATTTATACTACTTATCAATTCGAATGGGCGTTGAAAAGCAGGCTGAACGCGATCATTATAAGGTTAAACGCTACTTTGCCGGCGATTCATTGACGGCTATTGATGATGTTAAGGGAATCGTCGCCATCGGCAAGTTTAGTGATGACCAGATTGCCGAGATGCAGGAAGTCACGGATAACGTCGTCTTCGTTGACTTTGATACCTTGGCGAAGGGCCATGACTGCGTGGTAACTGATTTTGATAATTCCACCAAGTCGGTGTTGAATTACTTCATTGAAAATGGTTTGAAGCGAATCGGTATGATTTCTGGTGTCGAATACAGTAATGACCATAAGTTGAAGATTACAGACCACCGCTTTGACGTTTTCAAAAATTTCTTAGAAAAGAAGTCGCTGTTTGATCCGGCCAACGTTTTTGTCGGTGATTATACATTGCAGTCCAGCTACAATTTAGTTGATCAGGCATTGAAGCGGTCAAGGGAATCATTTCCAAACGCACTGTTTGTGTCCAATGATGCCATGGCAGTCGGCGCACTTAAAGCCCTTCATGAACACGGTGTGAAGGTTCCGGATGATGTGAGTCTGGTCAGCTTCAATGACACGGCAGTCGCCAAATACGTGATTCCGTCCTTAACGGCGATCAAGGTGTACACCAACAAAATGGGTGAAGTGGCGGTTCGACTTTTGGATTTGCTGGATAACAATCTTGATGGCGATGTCCATACACCTGAAAAAGTCGTTGTGGCGACCCATCTGGTTGAACGGGAGAGTGTTCGAAAATCGTAAGTAAACAAAAAGTGGCTAAGATGAGGGTCTTGGCCACTTTCTATTTTGGAAATTGGACGGGTCGGGAACTATACACCGTTAAAAAATATTTCATATCAAGTGATTCATGTGGATAGGAGATAGATAAAGATGAAACTAAAGAAAACCATTGAACGCATCATAATAACTGTTGCTTTGTTTATTGTCATATTGGTAATTATTATGTCATCTTCTCCAAAAAACTCAGTTCGTGCCAGACTTCTTTTTTCGGGACGTGTGACATCAGCTTTGCAATGTCATCCAAAGGAAAATCGTGTTATGACCAAGGCGGAAAAAGCGCCGGTTTGGTCCATCGAGAAGAAATATTCATACTTAGACTCATCCGGATCATATTACCAGCAAGATTTTAAAATCCATCAGTTTGTTTTTTTGAATTATGCAACACCGATTCCAACTTCTGCATAAGCGATGAATTGATCATTTCGTTTATGAAAAAGAGGTAGCTGGTAAGATATGAAAGACTATTTTTCTCCGCTTAGTCCAATAACGGGGTTCAACGCAAGTCCCGCGTTAAACCCCGTTGTTACACTAATGCTCGAAAGCTAACCGGCTTGCTACGCACTCTACCCCAACAAATACGTTACCCCCGTCGACTCTCTGCCAATAAAGGTTGTCATCTCTGGGTTTGTCGGCACAATTGAAATCGGGACAAACGGGAACTCCTGCGTGAGCATTTCTCTTAAGAACTTTGCCCGTTCACTTGTTCCTGAGTGAAGGATCGTCAATTTCACGATACATTCATCGTGCATTTCCTGCATTTGTGTCTTCCAGAAGTCATTGAGGGACTCATCCTTCGAGCCGTGGGCGACCAAGTCGAAGTCGTTATGGCCAAACTTAATCATATAGGCCGTGTTGGCGTGCTTGCCCAAAAATCCCCGCAGCTTGCCAATGATCCGATTGTTAACGATTTGTTGGTTGTTGCGAACCGAGAAAAAGATTCGGGTGTTATCACGAATCTTTTCCAGTTGTTTCAGGATTTCTTGAATCGATTTGCCACCGGCTGATAACTTAGCGGCTTCGATCACTTGGTAAGACAACCCGGCTGCAGTTACTTGACTGTTGACCACGGTGACTTGACTAGCCGATTTGCCGGCAGCAATTTTGGCGTTATGATAAGTGTTGGATAATTTATCACTCAAATGAATCGATAGAATCTGACTGCCGTCTTCGCCAAGCGCGTCATATTTTTGTGTCAATTCATCGACGGTGATGTCGCCAATCTGTGGTTTATTTGAACACTGTTCGAAAAGCTGCAAATACTTCTCACTGCTAATTTTGTTCACGTAGCCAAATAGTTTTCCATCCATCAAGATTGGCGGATTGAGCACGTGAATCTCGTATGCGCGAATATCAGCAGCAGATAAATGAGCAGCTGAGTCAGTTACAATTTTAATTTGATTCATCATTTCACCCCATTACTCGAAAAGTTATTACGTTATTATTGTATAGTATAAGTTAATATAAATGTTATGTTTTCAAAAAGATTAGAATTTTATTCTAACTTTCGTCATAAATTATTCATGAAAGGTCTGGTCCATATGAAAGGCAAATACGAAGTGAACCAGTATATCGGCGTCCCACTTGAGACTGATGATTCCGGTCACTATCAAATTAAGCTGGATGAATCCGGCGACTTCAAGCTACATAGTTGGCGCACCGGTAAGCACACCAAAGGGAAGTTCAAAAAGGTCGGCCAAATTTTTATTACGGAGAATAATCTGATGGTCGGCATCGTGCGGGCAATTCCGGTTGCGTTTAAAGATCGCCATGCGTATACGCCACTACAGCGATTTACAAGTGAATATGTGTCAGACGACATCCTAAAAATTGCCTCAAAGAAATTAAATGAATAGATACTTAAAAGGGACCCAGCGTGCTGTACGTGCTGGATCCCTTTAATGATGACAATGATTTAGAGCTATCCGTTGACTATTTATCGTATCGAAGCAGGATCAAGACCAGCCAGGAAACGGCGAATCCGATCGGCCAACTCAGGTTGACATTAGCAAGTGCCAGCGTCGCACCGGCAAAAAGTGCAATCACCGGCGGAAGCGATGGGGATACCTTATCATCTTGATAAAGTGCTTCGACGTCCACCTTTTTTCGGCGTTTGATGTAATATTCGTTCAAAACAATTGCGGTCATGGGGCCTAAAAATGCGGAGTACGTTTTAATAAAGATCGTCAGGCCCATTGAGGAACTATCCTGGACCAGCAGCCACGGGAAGCTGAGGCAGGCCAGAAAGGCGACAACGACGAGTGACTGGCGTTCTGAGATGTTAAACCAATCGTTTAAAACGTACGTCGGTGGAATGATGTTGGCAACCAGGTTCGTGGACATGGTGCCCAATACGATAAATATGGAGACGACAACGGTAATAACGTTGTTATTGAATAAATGGGCCATCGCGTGGACCGGACTGGAAATGCCGGTAACCACCGCCAACAAGGACCCGGTTAAAAGTGTCATCCCGTACGCTAAAAAGATTGGGAAAAAGTATAGGGCCGCACGTCGCCTATTGGATAAACCAGGTTTGAGTTCCCGTGAGTAATCCGCCGCAGACTCAAAGATTGCCGTATAGTTGCCTAGAAAAGCCACCACGAAGCCCCAAAAGGTCGGCCCCCAGGTTCCTTTGACGTTGACCATCCGAGCGATGAAGACGGCACTTTTCTGCGAAATCAAATAAGCGAGCGTTGAAATCAGTGCAATAGACATTAACAGCGATATCCAAATGGAAACCACTTTAATGGATTTAAAGCCGTTGACCGATAGAAGTGTTTGAATGGCAAGGAGGGTCACAAAGAAGACGGGCACATTATCGTACCCGGTGAGGATTTTAGCAATTTGGTTCAGTGCCAAAGCGCCAGTCCAACTTTGAAATCCGTACCAGACAATGGCCGGAATCCCGCGCAGCAGGCTTGCCAACTTGGAACCCAGCAGGCCAAAGGTCATCCGCAGTTGAATGACGTAGGGCGAACCGGTGTAGTAACCAAAGTGGTCATTTAACACAAAAATGATTGAAATAATGCTAATTGCGAGGGCTGCAGCGACCATCGTCTGAAGCAAATTCATGCGGGCTGTGCCAGCGACGACAATTGACGACCCCAAGGTAACGTTGCCAATGTTGAAGCCATCGCCCAACCACATCGCCATATAGGAAAGTTCACCCACGTGGCGTTGATTTTTCGTTCGTGGCTTTAGGTCGGCCGGGACTGAAAGTGAGTGTGAACTGTTCATGATGAGACCTCACTGATTTGACTAGTCAACTGTTTGCCGGTTGGTTGGCCCACAAAGCCGTCGTCAAGCGTGTAAATGATTTGACCGCGTAAAATTGTAGTCGTGACCCGGTCGTTGATTTGAAAGCCTTCATAAGCGCTGATTTTATTTTTGTAATACATATCATTTTTGCTTAAAACATAGGATTGATTCAAGTCCAACAGCGTGATGTCAGCGTCGTAACCAACCTGAAGTTTCCCTTTATTGGTCAGGCCAAATATCTTGGCTGGGTTTTCGGCAGTCAGTCGTGCGAATTCGGTTGCGGGCAAACCACGTTGAGTGACAAATCGATCATAGAGCAGGTCAACGTTGTTCTGGCAGCCGCTAATGCCACCCCAGATATCAAAAATGTTATGGGTGGCGCTTTGTTTCATTGATAGCGGTGCTGGTGAGTGGTCGGAACCGATGGTATCAACGTCGCCAGCCGCAACTTTTTCCCAAAGCCGGCTAACAATACTTTTGTCCCTTAGAGCTGGCGAGCACTTTGCCAGAGGACCGATTTTTTCGAACTGCTCGCGGTCCAAAATTAGGTAGTGTGGGCAAGTCTCACAGGTTACTTTCAAGCCGGAACGACGGGCATTTACCACGGCCTCGACTGCCTCAGGGGTTGATAAATGAACAAAGTGAAGGCGGACGCCGGTTTGTTCAGCTAAATAAATTGCCCGGCGAACAGCCTCAATTTCGACAAACGGCGGTCGCGAGTCGACGTAGTCTTGAATGGTGGTCTTTCCCTGGGCAATCTTTTCGGCAGCCAGACCGTCCGTAATTGCCGCATTTTCCGCGTGGACCAGAATGGGCAAGCCGGTTTTGGCAATCGCGCGCATCCCGGATAACAATTGGAAATCATCAACGTTTTTGAAGTCCCCCGGCTCGTCTGATCCCGTAGTTGCCATGAATGCTTTATAGCCCATGGCACCACTTTCAGCCATCTTTGAGATTTCATCGACGTTTCCCGGCACAAGCCCCCCATACAACCCGTAGTCGACATACGATTGAGTTGCCGCGATTTTGGCTTGACGATCAAATTCTGTTTGAGTGGTCCGTGCCGGTAGCGCATTTAATGGCATCACTAACATCGTCGTTGTCCCACCTGCAGCTAACGCCTGAGATCCGGTATGGTAGTCCTCCCAGTTGCTTCGACCAGGTTCATTGATGTGAACGTGGTCATCGATCATCCCCGGCAAGACCATTTGTCCCTGCGCATCGAGAACTTGTTTAGCTCGTTGAGTGAGCCCAGTTCCAATGGCGGCAATTTTACCATCTTGAATTGCCAAATCCGTAGTGATGACAGCGTCCGGCATCACCACTTGTCCGTTTGTAATAACCAATGTGTATTCCATGAAAAAGCCTTCCTCTCATATCGGTCAGAGGAAGGCTGTTGAATCGTCTTGTGTACAATGTCTTCCTCCGGCAGTTCAAACTGCATCAGGTTCAATGGGTATATTCTCAGCCAAATGGCACCCCAGACAAGTTAAATTTTAACAGCATTATTATTGCTGAAGTCGTTTGAAAAAGCAAGTAAAAACACGAGTGATCGCTTGTCAACCACCTGGAATGAGGGTATGTTAAGGACAACGATAAACTCAAAATTTGGAGGTTGAATTAACATGACAGCATTCAACAAGGATAGCTTTTCATTAAAGGGGAAAGTTGCGCTGGTGACCGGCGGGGCCTCCGGGCTTGGACTCAATTATTCGATTGCGCTTTCGATGTACGGTGCGGATGTCTTTATCGTGAGTCGATCACAGAAAGGCTGGGACGATGCGCAAAAAGCGGTGGAAGCTAACGGCCAAAAAGTCGGTTTCCTTCAAAAAGACATTACTGAAGAAGGCGCGGCGGCCGAAGTGATTCAGGAGGTCCTGACTGAATTTGGTCATTTGGATATCTTGGTCAATAATGCGGGAATGCAAATTCGAAATGACGTCCTTGATTTCAAAGACGCCGATTGGCAGAAAGTGATTAATTTAAACTTGAACGCGCTATATTACCTGTCACACGAAGCTGCCAAAGTGATGGCCAAACAAAAACGCGGCAAGATTATCAATATTGGCTCGATGCAATCCTACCGTGCCGGTAAATTCATCTTCCCATACACTGCCAGCAAACACGCCGTTTTGGGACTGACCAAAGCCTATGCGGATGCCCTGGCACCTTATAATGTGCAAGTCAACGGCATCGCGCCAGGCTATATCAAAACGGATATGACCAAGCCGCTTCAAGACGATCCGGTTCGCGGACCCGAAATTAAGGGCCACATTCCGTCGGGCGAATGGGGTGTTCCCGAAGAGCTGATGGGGCCGGCTGTCTTTCTTGCCAGTCAGGCATCGGATTATGTAACCGGGGTAATGCTACCGGTTGATGGTGGATATTTACTCAGATAACATGTAAGAAGCTGTTAATTCAGCTTCTTTTTTGATCAAAAAAATGACCTCCAAGCCAAAAGCTTGAAAGTCATTTGAATGCCTAGCACGAAACGAGTGCGGGTATTTTATGAGGCCACTGATGAATTACTTCTTCAATAATTCTTCAGCTTTGCTCTTAAGATCGTCAGTTGACATGTTCATGTAAGGTTCTACGTCTTTTTCGGTCTTGAGGGTGTCGTGGTCGTTCTTTTCCATGTAATAGTCCCAAATAGCATCTCGTACTGGAAGTTTACTATCGCTCCAATCGAAAGCTTCACTCATCTTTTCATTGAGTAATGGGGATTCTGCACCTGGTTGTTCTGCCATAGATAATTACCTCCTTCTATTTGATCTGACTTCATTATAGTTCTTTTTTGAAAAGTGGTTAAATATTTGTTCGATTTATTTGAAAGTCTAGTCGGTTGGCTGAACTTTCATGATCCAGTTTACCTCTGGGTCGGGCTTATTGAGCTCATCGATGTCTTTTCCGATATCTTTATTTCGCTCGATAATTTTACCGGCGATCGGTGATTTGAGTGTTTCCACCGATTTGTCACCTTCAATGTCCAAGAGATCATCGTCGACTTGAATGGTATCCAATTGGTTGGGAAAATCAGCGAACGTAATTTTGCCCATCAAGTCATAAACGGATTTGTCGATTCCCAGTAAGTAGCTGCCATCTGCTTGCTTAGCGTACCAGATACCGTCCTTTACCTGCGCTGGTTCATGAGCGGGTTGTTTCTTACCCGTGAAGAAATTAATGATTCTTTGCCAAATTGAAATTTTTGCCATAATGACACCGCCTCGATATTATTTACCTTAATTATACCGTATAATTAGGGATGTACTAGAATTTGAACAAAAGGGGGAAATGTCAGATGTACTTAATTGATATTTCCAGGAATGGCCAGCCCAGCTATGACGCTCGGGTGAACCAATCATTGGATAATTATTTTGTGAATGATTTAAAGCTGCCTGGACACGGGTTTATGTTTTATATTAATAAGCCGTCCGTGATCATTGGTCGTAATCAAAATGTGTGGGCTGAAGTCGACATTGACTACCTGCATGAACACGATATCGAGCTGGTTCGCCGGACGTCCGGTGGCGGAGCGGTGTATCACGATATGGGAAACTTTATTTTCGAAAATATTTTAACGGATAACGCTGACGATTTCGGCGATTATGCCCATTTTGCGGAACCAGTTTTGAAAGCGCTTCGTAAGTTGGATATTGACGTCAAAATGAAAGAAAATTCTTCCGACCTGATCTTAGATGGCAAGAAGTGGTCTGGGATGACGATGTTCAAGAGCGGCCAGGGCTTAGCCGCCGGCGGGACGATTATGTATGACTTAAACATTGAAAACGCGAAAAAAGTCCTGACTGAAGACCAAATGGAAAAGCAAAAGGGACTTGGCGTCCGTTCTAAGCGCAGTCCAATTATCAATTTGAAGGATTTCCTACCAGATGGGATGACCATGGATGATTTCAGAGAATACCTGTTAAAGGAAATCTTCGCGGTTAAATCCTTGGATGATATTGAAACGTACCACATGACCGATCAAGATTGGGAAACTGCCGATAAACGGCTGGCGGAAACTTATGGGACCGATGCTTGGAACTTTGGCCACAACCCCGGTTATTATGACTATGCCGATCAGGAGTTTAGTGAAGGCAAACTGGGGATTAATTGGACTATTGATGACGGTAAGCTGGTTCATCTGAAATTCAATCCGTTCTTCAAGGTTAATGGCGACCTGAGCGCAATTGAAGCAGCGTTGAGTGGCAAGAAGCCAAGCGGGTGGAATGTCAAACGAGCGGTAAAGAAAGCCAACATCGAAAATATTGATACCAATGCCCTGACTGAGTTTTTGATGGGTAACTTTGATAAAACAGAATAGATAATGATTTGCCAGGACAATTCATTTTGTTCCTGGCTTTTTTATTGTCGTCAGGGAAAAACAGCCAGAATCGTTAATACCATGCATGATCTAAGTAAATTTCGCAAGAGCAGTCCACGTTTCCGGTTACAAAAGGTACGAAAACTTCATACTTTCTTCCCAAATTGCACACATTATTTAGGTATCCTTATGGTGTTGATAAGAAGGGGATAAATCTAGTCATATGGAGGACGAAAATCATGAAGAAAAGGACGAGCTTTTGGATACAAGCAATCGGCGTGTTGACGTTGGTCCTGGGGAATTTTTTTACCGCGGGAACAGCGTTGGCTGACGTTATTTCAGCCAAAGAAGTGATTGCTGATAACGCAAAGTTGATTGATGATAAGCGAGCATTAGTCACGCGATCAAAGGTCGGCGACCACGCCAATTTGGCGTTTGACGTGACAGTCGGCGGCTTATCGCAGGCTGGTACGGTTCAATTTGACTACAATGCGGATTATTTCAAGGTTAAAAAGAAACAATTCAAATTCTCCAACGGCGATACCAAAGTTGTTGTGGATATCGATGGCGACGAGTCGACGATTTCGTGGACGAATGCCATCGATAAGACCGACCTGGAAGTGATTCTGCCGGTTAAATTCAATCAGACCGTCAATAATGGCGAGTTGGATGTAATGATCGATGATGAACGACTTAAATTACCGACACTGACTGTCGTGGACAAGGACGAAAAAGTCAAAGAAGCAGCCACAGCCGAACAGCCAGACGGTAATCTACAAGATGACGATATTTTGAAGGAAGCACTGGCAGACGAGAGCGCTTCGGATGAAGCGGACGCCGCCAGAGAAGCTGAAGAAGCACAGAAACAAACTGAGGTTAAGAACGAAGAACAAACTCAATCAGAATCAAAGAAGAACGAAGAGATTGACGAAAATTCCTCACAGGCTGACGCAGTCGAAAAGGGAAAACAGTCCAACACTGAAAAAGCAGAGGCGCTACTAAAGGAGAAGCGTGAAGCAGATCAGAAGCGAGCTGAAGAGAAAAGTCGCCAAGCAATTGAGGATCGGAAAAATGCAGAACAGCAGGTGAAGTCAAAAGACGCGACGACAAAATCAGTTAAAGATACCGGTGAGACAAAGGAGTCGACAACTCCTGAGACCCCAGAAGTTTCTGATCTGAAGGGCGCAAAAGAAGCGATTGCCGACACTGATGATGCCGATGGTGAGGAACCGGTCGCAGATGATTTGAAACGTGAAATGCCGGTGAATGGGGTGTTTGAAGAAGAACCAGGCCGTGATATTACCGAAATGATCAAGAATTCCGAAAACCCACAATTCTTTAAATCAATTCATTACAAATATACGGATAAAGACGGCAAGGTTCAAACGAAAGAAGTGGATGCCGTACTTGATCATCCTATTGAACTCCCAGATGTCCTACGAGACCATAAAAACATCGAAATTCTATACGAATGGGATATTGATACCATTAAAGAAGCGACTGGAATCGACATCCAGCATAAGGACCACTATGATTTCAAGCTTAAAGGGATGAAATATAATTATGGTAACGCAGGGAAGTTTGATGAGCTGATTAACTATGGTGGCAAAACCATTGGTCAGTTCATCATGACACCCACAGCCGACCCCGATGTACAGCAAGTATCGATTATCTTCCTGCCAGATGAACTCGCAGGCGTTACTAACATCGAATATAAGGCCCAATTAAAAACTGAAATTAACGTTGATGCGGATGAAATTTCATTCGGTGAAACCATTATCAAAGATGGTGGCATTGAGGTTGAAAAGAAGTTGGTAAGTATCAAAAAAGAAGGTAATTTCCATACTGAAAATGGTGTTACTGATCTTGATACGCTCCAATGGACATCAACATTTAACGTGAATGATGATTTAAAAGCAGAAGAAGTCATTCTAAAGGAAAAATTTCATAGCGGATATCAGACAGAAAAAGCAAAAGTAGAATACACTTTTGAAATTACAACTGCAGACGATAAAACTGTTACAATTACCCGCGCTGATACCGGTGCTTACAACGACATCTTAAGCCCAGCAGGCAATGACATCTTTAAGTTTAATCAGAATGATCTGAAACTTTCTGATGGAATCGTTCAAATTAAGATGACGATGGTAACGGCTGCAACTATTTTGGGCCAAAACACTTACAAGAATGAAATTCAGGCTCAAGAAGTGACTTTGACGGGGGTTGATGAGAAGGCAAAGACAGCGTTAACGGATGCAACCATCACTCGGAAGGCGAATGAGTTGAAGAAATCAGCTGAGATGGACGAAAACGGTAATATCAAATATTCTGTCAAGTTCTCGGTTGAAAGCGGCCAAAGTAATATTATTCTGAAGGACACTTTGGACACTGACAAGTTCGAATTTAGTACCGAAGCCGGCGATTACAAATTAAACCCTCATCTAGATGGGTGGATGATTGGCAGCCCGGTAGTTGATGGGCAGACATTAACGGTGAAGTTTGATGACAAGATTGTTCCAGGGACAGGTAAGCAGGAATACACGTTTACGTACATCGTTAAACCAGCTGGCGATGTGACGGATAATGATTACATTGGGATTAGAAATACCGTTGAAGTCAATGGAGAGAAGAAAGGTCATCAATATACCCCGGCGTTTAACAGTAAATACAACACAAAGCTGGACTGGGACGCGATGACATCCAATTGGAAGATTCACGTAAACCAAACAAATCGAGATGTGAATAGTGCCTTCACCATTACAGAACCAACTCCTAATTCAGAGCAAGTCAACTACCTTGACTTTAGCTCTTTCTACCAAAGTTTCACTGATGAAAATGGCCTAACTACTGAAGTAAACAAGAAGATTAAATTTTCAGAGAAAGAAGGGAACATTTGGGATTATGAAGTTCGTGATGGGGAAGCATATTGGAAAAATGGCAGCCAGACCGAAGCCGCATTTACCGTCACTAAATCCGAAGAGAATGAAGATCAAATCATCATTAAGGTGAATAATTTACCTTATACGGATAGTGTTAAAAAGACCTCTTTCACAATTTTCCTGAACAATGTTCCGTTGGACAAAGAAAAAGTTTTAAATGCGGAACAAGGTAAAATGTCACAAATTTGTAACTATTCAACTGTTGATTATCCTGGAATCGGGAAGAATGACGTCAAGGCTTGCAAATCAGTCGCTTGGAATGTTCGCAATAACATCTCAAAAACGGGTCAATTCTCATCAGATTTCTTGAAGGATGGCATCATTAATTGGACAACTCGGTTCAATTATCGCTCATACCTTGGAACAGATGAAGAGAAGGCATTAGTTACCGACGGAATCGATATCACTGATCAAGTTGGTGAAGACGTTATTAAAGACGCAGGTAACAAAGTGACCAGCCGTCACTTGCAGGAAATTAAAGATCGGTTGATCGATAGCCTCCAGGTGTCATTGGCAAAGATCAATACCGATGGGAACGGAATTCAAGAACCGACTACTTTGGATAAAGACGATTACAGCATCAAAGTGGACGTTAACGACAATCAGAAGGTGACCTTTAACCTAAAGCTAAGCCCAAAGGCATATGCACTGTACAAAGCCGGTCAAAAAGTAATTGGGTTACAGTATCAGTCCAAGGTCACTGATTTCAAAGCAGATGTTGATACCAATTATGAACATCTCAAATCATGGACATTTAACAATAAGGTCAATGTTAATTGGAATAAGAATGATAAAGGTGAGTATGTTCACTCTCTTGAAGCAAATGCCAGTCTGTCATACACAGATAATGGCTACCTGCTTCATAAAAATGGTGAGATTCTCGAAGATCCAATTGAGTTGAACGAAGGTGATCACAATCGGATCATCAGCGCTGTTAAATGGGACCTGACAATTAATGGGAACGGAGCTACTTTGAAGGCACCGGTGCAACTGACTGATAGCTTAAGTGGTGGCCATTATCACTTAAAGACCAACGATAGTGATTACCAGCTGAAAATTACTGAAGCAAAACGGTCTTTTGACAAAGGTAATGCCGTCTACGAAAAAGTTGCCAACGGCGTCTTAAAAGAGGGCCAAGATTATGAAGTTGTCTATTCTGACACTTTGAACACAATGACGATCAAGATCAAGAGTCCTTACCAAGTCACAACGCCGTTAATTGTTGAATACTACACGGTGATTTCTAAGACGGTTGGTACTTCTTATGCCAATGAATTGAAGCTGTCAATTTCGACGAGTGATTTTGACCAGAAGGAAGAAATCAAATCCAGCGCCTCAGTTTCTGGACAATACAAGAAGTTCGCAGCCAACATCAAGAAAATTGATGCTGCCACTGGTGACCCACTACCAGGCGTTAAATTTAAAGTACAAATGAAAAATCAAAATAACGACTGGAATGATGTTGGTAATCCAAAACTGACCGACAAAGATGGCTTCGCATCATTTGACGGCTTGTTCGATAAACCAACTTACCGGATTATCGAAGTCTCAGGTCTTGAGAACTATGATGACAGATGGGTTTCTAAAGAATTTACCATTGCCGATGCTCAAGAAGAAACTGAAGATGGCAATGAGAACACTTATTGTGTGACTGCGGAAAATCATCGGACAAACGCATTGAAGATCAAAAAGACCGTCACCAATGGGCTTGGCGTCAACAAAGACGATTCCTTTGAATTCAAAGTTTACGTGACTGACAAGGATGGCAATGTTGATGCAGACTTCAACGATGAGTTCAGCTATGATGTCGATGGCCAATCGGATATTGTGACGTTTAAAGATGGTGTTTCAACGAATCTTCAAAAGATTAAAGATGGCCAGACGATCACAATTAAGGGCTTGCCACAGGATAAATACTATCGCGTGGTTGAGTCAGCAAACGGGTCATATCGAACTTCCTACACTTTGGAAAACTTAACCACAGTTGACACAGATGGGAATGAGACCAACGAGACGGATACTTTCCAGATGCAGCAGGGTAAAGACGCCGCAACCGGAATTGTGAAGTTTACCAACGAAGGTAAGACGACCCACTTTGGCTTCTCGAAATTAATTGAAGGGCCAAATGCCAAAGCTGATAAGGACAAAGAATTTAGTTTCATGATGAAAATTATGAACGAAAGCGGCGCGCTTGATACAGACTTCAGTGGCGAAATTGAAGGTATTAAACACACTGGCAGTGGCGATGCCAACGTTACATTTGATTTTGAAAATGGTGAAGCCAAGGAAGTTATCTACTCTGATGGCAGCATTTCAGACATCAAATTAAAGACGGGCGAAAGCTACCGAAACATTAAGCTGCCAGCCAACGTCAAAGTGAAAGTATACGAAAAACAAGATGGCCAGTATACCGAAGTTCATTACAAGGTTGGCGATGGTGACGAAAATGAAGCCGGCGACTCGGACGAGGACGGCTGGAAGGCCACTGGCTCGATCAGCGCGGACAACTCAACGATCAAATTCATCAACCGCGAAGTGGTCAACCAGTTTGAATTTGAAAAACTGGTGGCAGGAGATATGCCGGAAGGACTTCAAGACTTCGAGTTTGAAGTGGAAGCCAACGATGATGCCACTCGGGATGCTGTGAAGGGCCAAATTTATACGGCAGATATTCGAAACGCAACCACTGATAAGACTAAGAACACTGGTAAAGTCCGTTTTGATGAAAATGGTAAGGCCATTGAAATTACCTATGGGTCATTACCGAAAGATACTATCAAATTACAGGACAATGAAAAATTAGTGATTCTTGGATTACCAAATAAGGCAAGCAAGTTCAAAGTAACTGAAACGACTACCGGAAAGTTCAACACCTATACTCGAGTAGATGGTGAAAGCAAGAAGGATGGTAAGAGTGCAGAAATTGCCCTGAACCGACCGGATAGCAAGAACTCGATTATGTTTGAAAATATTGCACCAGATTTAGTTCCTCGATTTAAAATTGAAGTGCAACACCTGCTCTACTAGACCAGTTCTTTATTCAGACTAGTCAAAAAGGCCATGAAGACCTATTCTTAATTCACCACAAACAAGAAAGAGGTATCTTCATGACCCGAATTAAGAATATCATATCTAATCAGTATCACCAACTCAATTTAGCTGAACGTGGTCGAATTGAATCCCTAAGGGACTTAGATTGGTCTATCCGCCGGATTGCCCAGGCCCTTCATCGTAATCCCAGCACGATTTCACGTGAATTAAAACGTGGGACAACGACACAGATTAACGCTAGTACTCATATCTTTGAACAGTCATATCTGGCAGAAACTGGTGAAGCAATTTATCGTAAGCACCGACTAAATAGCTGTTATCGTGGACTCTTTGATCATTGTCAAACCTTCTGTAATGCTTTGGTGACAGCTTTAAAAGCGCGTCCCAGGATGCATAGTGTGGATACTTTTGTCCACCAATTCAAGACTGATCACCCAAGGCTTGTCTGCCCCTCAACACCGACGGTGTACCGGTATATTGATGACCAGCGTTTAGCTATCCGCAATTCAGACCTACCAGCTAAACTACGTCGCCGGATTAAATGCCCCGGGGCAAAGCATCATCGAATCAATAAGAAAAATCTGGGCCATTCAATCGAAGAGCGTCCCGCCATGGTTCAAGCGCGTCAAGAGCTTGGACACTGGGAAGGTGACTTGGTCAAAGGCAAACGGGTTGAATCTGAGCCAGCATTAATGACTTTGACTGAACGTGTTAGTCGCTTAGAGATCATCGTTAAACTTCCCAATTATCATGCCGACACTTGCTTGAAAGCCCTCCAGAATACCTTATATGACTATGGAACCGAGCACTTTAAAACCATTACTTTTGATAATGGTGCTGAGTTCTCAAGCTTGAGTCAAGTCAAGGGAACTGACATCTACTTTGCCCATCCTTATTCACCATGGGAACGTGGAACCAATGAGAACACTAACGGCCTTTTGCGCGAGTTCTTCCCGAAGGGCAGATCCTTGGCTTCGGCCTCACTCATTGACATTCAGCTGGCTCAAGATACCTTAAACAACCGGCTATGGCGGTCATTGAACTATCGCTGCCCAGCCGATCTAATGCCTGAACTAGCTTAGCAACTAGACCACTTCTAAGAATAGATTCTTAGTGTTGCACTTGATTTGACAATTGAGGCACCAGATTTAGTTGAGTTTGACATCAAAAAAACTGTGAGTGGTGTGATTCCACCAGTCGATGAAGACCTTGAATTTGATTTCGAACTGACGATTCAAGATCCGCCAGTCTCATGGACTGATCAAGAAGTGCTGGTTGATGCCATTAAGAGCGACGCTAACGAAATAGAGCCGCTGAAGTTCAACAAAAACACTTCAAGTGGTCAGTATAAAGCGACTGTATCTCTTAAGGCTGAACAGTCAATTAGAATCTTCATTCCAAAAGGGTTGAACATTAAGGTGACTGAAACCAGTACGAATGGATACAAAGTGAGTCACGAATTTGGTAATCATCGAGAAGATGGTGATACTCATGATGTGACAACTGGAAAGGATATGCCACAACTGGTCTTCAATAACGATTCTCAAAAGACAGGAATTGAAGTTAAGAAGACGGTTAAGGGCGAAACCGCTGGCCAAGAAGATTTCAGTAAAGTATTTGAATTTAAAGTGACTGGAACTGATGACGATGGAAAACATTTAAACGGCGAATATACACTACGCAAATTCGAAGTGAGCGGTAAATACAGTGATGAAGATGTTATCTTTAAAGACAACCTCATCACATTCGAGCTCCAGCACGATCAAAAAGCCCAAATTCTCGGACTTCCAATCGGCGCCAAGATTCAGGTAAAGGAAACCGAGAAGAGTAGTGAAGGCTACGATCCAAGCTATATCGTAAACGACAACTCCGAGAAACAGGGACATGTCGCAACTGAATTTGTGACGACAGAAGACGGTCTTGGCAAGGTACAATTCATTAACACGTTGCCGACACCTGAAAGCACCAATCTGAGGGTTAAAAAAGTTCTTGCTGGCCCGGTTACCGATGACGACAAAGCATACGAGTTTGAATTCAGAGTAACGGCGACACCAAAAGACGGCGTGAAAGATGAGCTGAATGGTGAATTTGACGCAGAAATCCTTGATCATAATGGGGATACCAAAGATGTCAAAGTCAAATTTGTCAATGGTCGATCAGAAATGCCAAACCCGAACCCAAAGGATGAAAACGAGCCGATTAAGCTCAAGGGCGGCGAATCGATCAATATCTTGAAATTGCCGACTGACTATAAGTACAGCGTGAATGAACGAACACATTTCCAACGCTTTATGTACGAAGTTTCATACAACGTTAATGACACCACCGATAAAATTGGTGACGACACTGGCCAGTTTACTTTGAAAGATGGTCAACAAGGCGAAGTTGTCTTCACGAATACCAAGTTCGAAGTTGAAAAAGCAGAACTTGAAATCAGTAAGAAGCTTGCCGGTGGTGGGATCATTGACGCTGACAAGAATAAGACGTTCCAATTCGTTATTGAAACGGACCCAAGTGTTGATGGTGAATACGAAGCAGTCGTTAATCGCCATGACAAGGTCAAGGTTCAGTTTACGGATGGAAAGGCAACGGTTAACTTGAGAGCCGACGACTATCTGGTTATCAAGGGCTTACCAAGCGCACACAACACTTACACGGTTTCTGAAATGAACGGGTCCGGATTTACGACTCAGTACCAACTCAATGGAACCCGCACGGAAGATGGCGTGAAGACCAAGGAATTCAAATTAATCGAAGGCGACCGTTCAACAGTACAATTCACTAACAGCAAGGAAACTGAAAAAGTTGCCAGCCTGAAGATTAACAAGGAAATTGCCGGAGATGGTCTCACCACAAGCGACCACGACCGAGACTTCAACTTCCGAATTTACTCAGGCGTGACGGGTGAATTTGATGCCATCAAGGTTGACCAGGGCGGCGATTCTCACGAAATGAAAGTGAAATTTGCCAATGGCCAGTCTGACGTGATTACCTTGAAAGACGGCGAATCATTGACAGTCAACGACTTGCCGATCGAATACCGTTATGCGGTTGGTGAAGAATATGTTGATGGCTTTGCGCCAACCTATAAGGTTAATGACGCCAAGGTTCAAGAAGGGATGACGACTCAAACCTTCAAGCTGCTCGACAACCAGAAGGGCACCGTTGAGTTTACCAATACCAAGAATGGCGAAATCGAACTGGGCATCCTGTCCGTCAGCAAATTTGTCAATGAACTTGGTGACAGAACCCGCAAGTTTGACTTCCACATTGAAGTGACGGATGGGTCGAACAACCCACTCAACGGCACGTTCAAAACTCAGGTCACAACTAATGGTCAGGCTGCGGATGGGACGATTCAGCTGAACGGTGGAAATGGTCAATTCACATTGACACACGGCCAATCCATTAAATTCTTCTTACCACTTGGTGCCAAGTATGAAGTCGCTGAACAGGATTACACTAAGGACGGCTATGTCACAACGGTTACCAAACGAAGCGTGGTCGTCAACGATCCGACCGTGATTGGCACGGCTACCAAGGAAGATGACAGCATTGTCTACCATAACGATTTGGAAGACGACGAAGCAATCTTACCGCTTCCGGGCGAAGAAGATGATTCATCAGCAAGCCTCGACAGCGACAAGCCTTCCAGCACCACTGGCAAGAGCAGTATTGATAGCCCGATGGGAATCCCATCATCCGGGTACACCGGCAAGTCAGCATTGCCGCAGACCGGCGAAGATCACAACACATTACTGATGGTCATCGGAATGTTCATGCTCGTTTGCCTACTTGGAATTGGCACAACCTACTACGCAAAACGCAAACAAGAGAAATGAGGGATCGACCGAGAAAATGAAAAAATAAAATAACGACGATTGAGGGCGGCCAGACGTTGATCTGACTGCCCTTTTCTAATGAACGAGGTTAATAATTCACATTATTTTCTCAAAAATGGTTGACAATTTCTAATCTTAATATCATAATACGAACTATCAATTTGAAAGAAGTTTTCTACAAGCTTCACGAACAGGAAATCCATTCGGCGACTGAGAGATGGTAGTGAAATTGTAGATTGTGACTTTCATGCTTTACCCATAAATCGGTGAGCGCAAGTTAGCCGGTTTCGGACTTGTCCGTTAAAGCAAGCAACGAGTGGATACGAAAAGTATCTATGAAGGTGGTACCGCGGCCAATTGTCGTCCTTTTGTCTTAGTGACAGAAGGGCGATTTTTTTGTATCGCGGATTGCTTTAGTGGGATTGATGATCGTGAAGACATACTTTAAATACGAAAGGAAGTTTTATTTATGAAATACACAGTTTTGGGTGCAGGCGCAATGGGTTTGAGATATGGGGTTCTTCTACAAGAAGCCGGCTTTGACGTGGACTTCGTTGATACATGGGAACCACAAGTTGAAACGGTTCGTGAGCAAGGCGGCGTTTATGTCTCCCGTGACGGTCAAAATCGTCACTTGGTGCCAGTGAACGTCTATTATCCAGAAGAGTATAAAGGAGATCCAGACGTGCTGATTGTTTTCACCAAGCAGTATCAACTCGCTGATTTCTTAAAACGCTGTTCACGATTCTTTAACGACAAGCAGTACGTTGTGACCTGTATGAATGGGATGGGCCACGTTGAAAAGCTTAACCAATATTTCCCTAAGGAACGGCTGCTTGGTGGAACTGCGCTGATTGGAACGGTCTTAAATAAAGCTGGTGACGTCGATTTCATCGGCCCTAAAGGCGCAGGTTCAATGAACATTGCCAATGAAACTGAAAAGCCTGATGCAATGACCCACCAGATTGTGGACGAGTTCCAGCAGGCCGGCCTGAACCCGAACCTGACAACCAACTTCCTGGGAACGCTGATGGCCAAAGTCGTGTTCAATTCCGTCATCAATACACTTTGTACGATGTTTAAGATCCGGATGGGTGAGTATATCCAATCGCCAGTTGCCCAAAAGCTTGGTGTTCAACTGATTGACGAAGCCTTTGACGTTTGCGAACGAGCAGGAATTACGTTGCTGAATACCCGGCAAGAAGAGTGGGAAACCGTTAAATATGTCAGCACCGTTTCCAACCCGCTTCATTTTCCATCCATGTATCAAGATATTTCCAAGAATCGCCAAACTGAAGTTGATTATATCAACGGCTACATCTATGATTTGGGTCTCAAATATCACTATGAAGCAAAGACCCACGATTTCTTGAGAAACCTGGTTCATTTGGCAGAATTTGCCGGCACCTTTGACGTTGACGGCTACATGAAGTCAGTTCTTGAATCTGATAAGAAGGCTGCAGTCAAGACACCGGAGCAGCATGTGGCAGAAGCATAGAAAATTAAAACAGCATCATAAAAGGCGTCAAACCATTTTGTTTAACTGAAATGGTTTGATGCTTTTTTTGTTCTCGATGTCATTTTAAGCACTTTGACATCGAAAACATTATTTAATAGTGAAAGGGCCACTTGGTATTATCAAAAATTTACATTTCTATCCAAAACGTTAACAATTTGCTTACAAAAAATACACAGGCGATTTACCTTCATCGATTAAACTAAATTAGCAAAACAAAAAAAGATAATGAGGAGCTTAAAAATGAGTATGTTAAGAAAGTCCGTTATGGCGATGGGATTGTTAGGGGTTGCACTTTCGTTATCAGCTTGTGGGAGTCCGGTTGCAAGCACCGGCAAGAAATCCAACACGTTAAATGTTGTGTTTTTGCCCAGTGATTCTGCCAAGGAAGAAGACGCTGCCAGAAAAGCCTTGACCCAAGAGATTCACAAGGCGACCGGCAAAAAGGTCAACGTTGAAACGACGACTGATTATAACGTGGCCATTCAAGCGATCGCAACCGGGAAAGCGCAGATTGGGCTGATGGGCCCCGATGGTTACGTCCAGGCACACAAACAAAGCAAGACCGTGGTTCCGATGGTGACGTATTCTGGTAAGTCCGGCACGTTAAAAGACGCCTACTATCACAGTTACATCATGGTACCAAAAGCCCAGGCAGCTAAGTACAAAGTTAACGGCAAGTATTCGTTGAAAAATATCAAGGGTAAGCGAATGTCATTTGTTTCAAACACATCAACTTCCGGCTTTGCCATTCCAGCAGGCGCGATCAAGAAGGCATTTAATTTAAAGAGTACCGATGATTTGTCTTCCGGCGGTAAATTCTTCAGCAAGGTGCTTTATGGGCAATCACACCAAGGCTCAGCGGTAAACCTGCTGAAAGGAGATGCCGACGTGGCAGCCTTTGATGATATGGATTTGACCCAGTACGGTAAGTTCCAAAATGATGCCACTAAAGCCGGGGCAATCTTCAAGATTAACAAAGACGCCCCCGCACCGTTCACCGCAGTTCGCGGTAAGGAATCAGTTGCAATCGCGGCTTACGCTGTTCAAAACGAACCACTGGTCGCAAATACTAAAACAATTAGTAAGTCTGATATTGAAAAGATTCAAAAGCAGTTGACATCCAGCAGTGTGACAAATAACAAGTTGTTCTTTGCCCCTGCAAACGCGAAAGTCCGTGGCTTATTCACTAAGGACGGCAAAACACAATTTATCAAGATTACGGATGCCTGGTACAAGCCAACCCACGACATTCTTGGAGAATAAAGGAGATTAATATGCTTGAGGTTAAACAGTTAACAAAAACTTATGACGGGGGCAAACGCTCACTTCAAGACGTTTCATTTACTGCCCAGCCAGGAGAGGTGACGGTGATCATCGGGCCTTCCGGAGCAGGGAAAACAACGCTATTGCGAAGTATCAATCAACTCATTACCGATGATTCCGGGCAGATACGATTTGATGACCAAGATATCTGCGCACTTAACAAACGTGACCTCAAGCACATCCGTTCAAAGATTGGGATGATCTTTCAAAACTATAATTTGATTGAATCGCTGACGACAATCGAAAATGTGCTTCACGGCGGACTTGCCAGAAAATCAACGATTGCCGGTGTCTTATCGCTATACACCAAGCAGGAAAAAGAAGAAGCCTTACAGCTGATAGATGAAGTGGGTTTGAAGGATTTCGCATTTCAGTACTGTAGTGATTTAAGCGGTGGCCAAAAGCAACGGGTCGGAATCGCCAGATCGCTGATGCAGCATCCGGAAATGATTTTATGTGATGAACCAATTGCGTCACTGGATCCTAAATCAACCATCATTGTGATGGATATTTTAAAAAAGCTTGCCAAAAAACGGGGAATGTTGGTGCTGATTAATCTTCACCAAGTCGATATTGCAAAAGAATATGCCGACCACATTATTGGCCTAAATGACGGCCACATTGTATTCGATGGGCCGGCTGATCAAGCTTCCAGTCAAGATATTGAACGAATATATCGCGACAGTGCGTTTGTCACTTCATAGGGGGGATTCTATGAAAAACCAAGTAATGGATAGTTCCAAGTTCTTTATGCGAAAACGGCTCAATTTATCAATTGTGATTGGGCTGATGATTGTCTTGTATGTTGGTGCGTCATTGATTTTGAATTTTAACTCGGCTGCATTTCTTTACGTTGACCGCGGGATCATCTGGCTGGCTAAGAACTTTGTGCCCAACAGTCACTCAATTCAGTATTGGGGCATTATTCTGCAAGCCCTGTTACGGACGTTGATTGTGTCGGTTGCGGCGACAACGGTTGCCGGCGTCTTGGCACTTGGATTAGCGCTGGCGGGTGCGAAAACCACCGGCCCAAGTCAAACACTCAGTTGGTTGATTAGGGGATTTGCCTCCATCATGCGAAACATTCCGATCGTTGGCTGGGCAATGCTCTTGTTGTTTTCCTTTAAACAAAATGATTTTACGGGATTTTTAGCCTTACTTTTTTTGAGCATCGGCTTTTTAACCCGGGCATTTATGGAAACAATCGAAGCTGTCGACGTTGAAAAAATCCAGGCGCTGGAAGTAACCGGTGCGAATTATCTCCAAGTCATCTCCCAAGCGGTAATTCCCGAAATCACTACGCCATTAGTCTCGTGGCTGCTGTATATGATTGAAAACAATCTGCGGGATGCAACTTTGGTTGGGCTGCTGACAGGGACTGGCATTGGGTTTGTATTTGACCTTTATTTCAAGAGCTTACGTTATGGTCCTGCAGGGTTGGTCGTTCTGGCAATCATCGTCTTGGTGATTGGTGTTGAACTGGTCTCAAACCAAGTTGAAAGGAGAATTGCAATATGATCAGTAAACCTGAAAGGGGACTGGAGATGACACCCGAAGCTTCGCAGCCAATGACTAAATTTAAGCTGCCGCTTCGACTGAAGGATAAACGCCGGCGCACGGTTTATCTGGTCATGGCGATCCTGGTGTTCACCACGGTTCTCACGATTCCGACAATCATTCCAAAGGGCGTCAATTTGGCCGTCGCAACGAGTGGCTTGTTGGATAATTTGCGAATTATGATGCTTCAGCCGGCACCTTCCAATACCACCATGGAAAGCTTGATGGTGGCACTGTTTCAAAGTATTGCACTCGCCTTTCTCACGACCTTGGTCGGCGCTGTCATTGCCTTTTTCATCGCCTTGATGGCCGCGAGAAATCTCGCACCAACCTGGTTAATTAATATTGTTCAGACGGTTATGGCATTGATTCGGGCAATTCCAACGATCCTTTGGGTATTAATTTATTCGGTTGCCCTTGGATTAGGCGCTAACGCTGCTGTCATTGGATTAACATTTCACAGCGTCGCGTATTTGGTTAAAGTTTATGCCGATAGTATTGATGAAATTTCCGGTGACACCTTATCCGCTTTGCGGGCGATGGGCGTTGGCTTTTGGCCCTTGGTCAGCCAGGTTATTTTTCCAACGATTGCCTCAAGCTTGTTAAGCTGGACGTTTATCCGGTTTGAAATCAATTTTGCCAACGCGGTTGCGGTGGGTGCTGCGGCCGGAGCGGGTGGAATCAGCTACCAGCTATTTATGGCAAGTGGCTTTTACTTTGATTTTCACGAGGTCGGCATGATTGTTTACCTGATACTGGCATTTACCATTCCACTGGAAATTATTTCCTATAAATTAAGAAGTCGCTATATCAAACGAGCAACTAAGTAAGTCAATCAAGTAAGGAGATAAAATTATGATAAAAGCAATTGTATTTGATTGGGCAGGCACCACGGTTGATTACGGCAGTCAGGCACCAATTATTGCCTTCCAACAAGCATTTGAGAGCTTCGGAATTACGGTTCCGACTGCAGAGATTCGCGCAGACTTGGGCTTGGATAAGCTGGATCACGTTAAAAAGATCATGGCAAAACCAGATGTTCAAGACAAGTGGCGAGAAAAGCATCCCAACGACTCAATTTCACAAGCGGTGGACCAAATTTACCGGCGGTTTCAAACAGAAATTGTTCAGGTATTGGCAAAGACAAGCCAACTCAAATCCGGGCTGGTGGAGCTAGTCGCATACTGTCAACAGCGGGGCATTAAATATGCATCGACAACCGGCTATACAAGTGAGATGCTCGGCCATGTGATTCCACTGGCCGCCAAGCAGGGCTACACACCGGAAATTAACGTGACGTCCGACCTCACAAACGGCATCGGACGGCCAAATCCTGATATGCTGCTTTATGCCATGGATAAAATGGGCGTTGAAGGCCCTCATTCCGTGATTAAAGTTGGCGATACGGTCAACGATATTTTAGAGGGAAAGGCTGCCCACGCAATCACGGTTGGCGTGGTTGAAGGCGGCAACCTAATCGGGTTGACAGAAGACGAATATAATAGTCTGTCGATTGCCAAACAAAATTCGCTCAAGAATCGAGCGATTACAATTTTAGAAAATGCCGGCGCTGATTACGTGATTGATAATCTTCAGGATTTAATTAATCTGATTTCAGCAATTGATACCGACCAAAAATATGAGCCACAACCGGCACCAATTTTACTGACACCGGGGCCACTGACAACGAGTCCAGTTGTTAAGAAACAAATGTTGGTCGACCATGGTACTTGGGATGATGAATATAAAGCCGACACCCAAGCAGTTCGACAAGCGTTGTTGAAGTTGGCAAATGTCTCGAGCGCAAACTACACCGCTGTGTTGATGCAGGGAAGCGGCACGTTTGCCGTGGAATCAACAATTGGAACGGCGGTCCCAAAGCAGTCGGCAGTTTTGATGATTGCCATTAACGGTGCCTATGGCCAACGAATGGCTCAAATCGCCGATTACCTTGATATTAAACACGTTGATTTGAACTTTCGAGAAGATGAAATTACCGATTGGCATCAGATCAAAAGGGCTCTCGATGCGCATCCGGAAGTGACCCATTTTGCGATTGTTCATTGCGAAACAACGACTGGAATCCTGAATCCAATTGAAACCATCATCCCTAAAGTTCATGCCAAAGGGATTACGACGATCGTTGACGCAATGTCGAGCTTTGGCGGCGTGCCGATTGATGTTGAGAAAAGTGAAATTGATTATTTGATTAGCAGCTCAAATAAATGTATTCAAGGCGTTCCCGGCTTTGGGCTGGTGATTGCCAGAAAGGCTGTCATTGATGAAACAGCCGGCAATGCCCGTTCTTTGGCACTTGATTTGTACGATCAATATAAGTGCTTTGAAGACAATGATGGCAAATGGCGGTTCACGTCCCCAACCCACGTGGTCTACGCATTTCTTCAAGCATTACGTGAGCTGGATGCTGAAGGCGGCGTTTCGGGGCGTAATGCCCGATACACTCAAAACGAGAAGATGCTGCGGGCAGGAATGATTGAAATCGGTTATCAGCCGGTTATTGATGAGGCCGTTCAGTCACCGATCATTACGTCATTTAAGTACCCCACGGCCGATTTTGATTTCCGTAGCTTGTACGAATATCTCAAGCAAAATGGATTCATCATTTATCCAGGAAAAGTTTCCAATATTGATAGTTTCCGAATTGGAAATATCGGGGAAGTCTATTCCGGGGATATTGAGGAATTGCTCACGTTGATCAAGAAGCATGATGTGGTTAAGGTGTAGCCGATTTTCCCTGCATTGAATGAAGCCTAGTTGTAATCTGACTTGAAGGATTAATTGTGAGAATGTAAAAAATCCCTTTACAATTAAAATTCAATGAGTTAAGATACTATTCAATTAGAAAACGTTGAGAAAAGCGATGAAAAGCGGGAGTAAATTATTAATTGCATTTAGAGAGTTTCCGGTTGGTGAAAGGAAATTGCAATTCATGATTGAAAGTAGGCTTGGAGCTGTAGATGCGATCCCTGAGTGTTTACTGGATGCCACCATTAAAAGGCCAGCGACTACAATTTTATAAATTGTGTTCGTTAAGATCGAATTGAATTGAATGGTTTAATTCGATAAATCAAGGTGGTACCGTGCATCTATTTTAAAATGCGCCCTTCGAAGTTGATTCGAAGGACGCATTTTTTATTTTCTCATTTTTCTACACATAATTGATTGGAGGAATCACAATGACTCAAACTAATTTATTAACCTATCTAGATCAACATCCCGACACAATTATCCCTGCTTCAGGTGACGGGAATACTTTCAGGATGTTAAGTGATGAAGGCTTTCCAGCAATTTTAATTGATGGCACTTTGACAGCCAATACATTGATAGCCGAGGATTCGCAAGGCATGCTGACATTGTCTGAATATGCGAAATTCTTGCGGGACATGCGTTTAAAAAAGACCGGGCGGTTGATTGCCGATCTGCAGTCAGGGTTTGGCAATCCTCTCAATACCTACTATTCGGCAATGGAACTGGAACGATCAGGTGGAGACATTTTATTGTTGAATGACCAGACATACCCTGCTCACACAACGGCGGAGCCCCACACCACAACACCAGAGGACTTGATTGGTAAGTTGAGGGCAGCCAAGGACGCCTTGGAAAATTCGGACACCCAAATTTGGATCAAGCTAGAAGGAATTCAATCTTATGGAATTGAGGGTATTATTCAACGAATTGGATATCTGGCAAAGGCTGGCGCTGATGCAATTGCCATTGATCATTACGATATCGATCAATTAGCTCAACTGACTGAACGACAGTTACCATTGCCGCTAATGGAAACTTGGACCCCGGGAATGACCCAAATTACCGGGATTTCTGGCTGGCTGGACAAGGGAAGTTTAACGAGTGCAATTAAGAACGCGCAGTCAGATGCAATCAAATTAATCAAACAAGGAGGCATCACTTATGCTGAAAAATAATAAGATGCGTCATCAATTTAATAAAGAAGTCATGAGCGGCAACATCGTTGAGATGATGGTCGCACCAGATGCTTTAGCTGCCAAAATTGCTGAAGCCGAAGGGGCTCAAGCGATATTTTCAGCTGGATATGCCACAAGCGCGTCAGCTTTGGCCATGCCGGATCGAGGAATTGCGGACTTTGGCCTTTCACTTGAACGATGTCGGCAGATTATTAATGCAGTTAATGTTCCGGTATTTGCCGACGCAGATACGGGGTATGGTGATCTCGATAATATTAAGCGAACTGTCGAAAGTTATGAAGCGATCGGGGCAGCGGGGATGTTTATCGAAGATCAGGTTTGGCCTAAACGGTGTGGACACATGGATGGTAAAAAAGTTGAACCGACGGAAGTTCTTGAAGCTAAGCTGCGAGCTGCAAAATCAGCGCGTAAACACGATGACTTTTTGATTATGTCGAGAACTGATGCCCGTGCAGTTTATGGCTTGGATGACGCAATTGCCCGTAGTAAACGGTATCGTGCCGCGGGCGCCGATTTTATATTTATTGAAGCGCCACAAAGCGTTGCAGAATTGGAAAAGATTCATGAAGCCTTTCCTGACACACCGCTGATGGCCAACATGATTGAGGACGGCAAAACACCGCTAACGAAAAAAGAGGATCTACAGGAATTAGGCTTTAATATCGTGGTGCATCCAAACACATTGACCTATACGCAGGCATACGCTGAAAAGACGTTACTTGAAACTTTGAAACGTGATGGGTCGACTAAAGCATACAAGGATCGAATGATCACTTTTCCAAAGTTCAATGAATTTGTAGGACTGGACCGTGTTAACGCAAGGGATGCGGAATATTCACCTGAAAAGATGGCCCGGACGTATATGTCTTAAAGCAATGCTTATTTTGTTCCATCACACATAACTTTTCAATTGGTTTCATCAACACATAGATCGACGAACATAGTTAATAGTTGAGATGGCAGGCACACATAGTAATGGAGGATTTAATTATGGCAGATAACACGTATAGTTCCAATCAGGCGTATTCGTTAGAGAACCAGTTAAATGAGGCACGTGAAACACCGTTATTTTATAAGGTATTTGCCTTGGCGGGGGCAGGGATGATTCTAGATGCCGCTGATGTTTATATGGCTGGTGCAATTAATAGTACGTTAATTCAGACAAAATTTGCGAGTATTAGCCAAGGTTCATACTTTCTATCAAGTGGCTTTTTAGGTCTTTTTATCGGTTCACTTTTAGCCGGCTACATTGGCGACTTTTTTGGGCGAAAATTGTCCTACCACTTTAATCTTTTACTTTTCGGTGTATTTACATTGTTATCGGCGTTTGCGCCAAGTATGACGCTTCTGATTGGACTGAGATTTATTGCTGCCATCGGCCTGGGAGCAGAAATTGTTACCGGGTATGCGGTGGTTAATGAGTTTGCACCCATCAAACGGCGAGGACATTGGTCAGGGATGACCGCCATCGTTGCGAACACGGGGGCACCGATCACCCTATTGATCGCATCGTTCATGATTCCAAGATTTGGTTGGCGTTCAATGTTTCTTACAATGGGAACACTTGCTTTAGTGCTTTGGCTTGCCCGTCGTCATTTTCCTGAATCACCCCGCTGGCTTCTTGCCAAGGGTCGGACTGAAGAAGCAAATGTTATTATTAAGAAATTAACTGTTCGGGGTCTTTATGAAAAGGATGAGATGACTCATCCAGACGAACCAGTCATTCATATTCCCTTTGCAAAAGGGCTGTTCATTGCAATTATCGCGGTTAGCGCAACCCTTCTTTGCCAATATACATTCACATCTTGGGTGCCAACGTTACTTTTGAAGCAGGGAATTAATATTGTTGATTCGATTGGCTTTTCCGCTATTATGATGATCGGGGCTCCAATTGGGGCGGCAATCGGAGCTCTGTTAGTCGATAAAACCGGCCGCAAGAAGTTAATTGTTACCGCGTTTATCGCAACAGCTATTTTGGGAATTGCCTATGCATACGAACGCAGTACGGCAGGCATTTTGATTAATGGCTTCTTGCTGACGATCACGTTATACATTCTGGTTGCTTCGGTTGTTAGCATCTATACGAATGAGTTATTTGAAACGGCTCACAGATTCCGTGGTGCCGGGATTGCTAATGGGATTTCCAAGCTATTAAATGGCTTAATGCCAATCTTCGTTGCATTTATGATCACACAGGTTGCCACATCATTTATCTACTATATGATTGCCGCAATGGCGATTATTGCCGCAATCATCGTTGGGCTGTTTGGACCCGAGACGGATCAAAAGGCCATTAAATAAAACTATCTGAATAGTGGAGGATCAAAGGTCGAGCCATCATTAATCTATTGATGGCTCGGCCTTTTGTTTGCTGTTAAAACAACTACAATGTTCGCTAATAAGTTCTAATCTCGTAGCAGTTCACCGCACCCAAAATTTTTGATTAACATTGATGAAACTCACGGCCGAGAAGTTCATAATAGGAAGTATCTGTTTGCATATTATTTTTCTAAATTATGCTTGTATTTTAGATTGACTAGCAGTAATATAGTTCGGTACCTAAATATATGTAAAAGAATCATTAAAATAACGAACCTGGAAGGAGTAGCAAAATGCTGAAAATTGCCAAAGGACGGATCTCATACCTGGCAGTTCTTGGGGCAGTGCTGTTTATGATCGTTCAAGTTATTGCAAATTTGAACCTTCCCAGCTTGACCTCGGACATTGTTAATAATGGGGTGGCCAAAGGAGACATTAACTATATCTGGAAGATCGGCTTTGAAATGGCCGGCTTCTCGCTGATAAGTATATTGGCGGCAATCTGCAACGTCTTTCTCGCTGCCCGGACTTCACAAAAGTTGGGTCAAAACTTGCGAAGTGACGTTTACCGCAAAGTTATCAATTTTTCGAAGGATGAATATGACCAAATTGAAACGTCATCATTAATCACCCGGACGACCAACGATGTGGTTCAGATTCAAAACGTTGCCATTATTATGCTGCGAATGATGTTAATGGCACCCATCATGCTGATCGGTGCGAGCTTTTTGGCTTACACCAAGGATCATCAATTGACGATGATTTTCCTGGTTGTTTTGCCAATTATGATTATCTTTGTCGGCCTGCTGCTGTATTTTTCTGTTCCATTGTTTAGAGCAATGCAGACAAAGACCGATAAGATTAACCGGATTTTCCGTGAAGGCTTGACCGGAGTTCGGGTTATTCGGGCATTTCGTCAAGACCAGTTTGAACAGGATCGCTTCGAGGATGCCAACAAGGATTACACTGCCAATGCGATTAAGGTTAACACGATTGTCGCCTTGGCATTTCCAGTGATGACGCTGATTATGAGTGGTACTAACGTCGCGATTGTCTGGTTTGGTGCCAAATTAATTGGTGCTCAGTCGATGCAAGTTGGTAACCTGATTGCGTTCATGAGTTACGCCATGCAGATTCTGATGAGCTTCATGATGCTTTCGATGGTTTTCGTCTTTATTCCACGGGCGCAAGCTTCTGCCAAACGGATTCAGACGGTCTTTGCATTGAAATCAACCATGAAGCCAGCGGAACATCCCGTCGCCCTTGACCCAAACGTCAAGCAACATACCTTATCATTTGATCATGTCGACTACCGCTATCGTCAAGCAGAAATGCCGGCGCTTTCGGATATCGATTTTAAAGCTAGCAGCGGCCAAACGGTTGCGATCATCGGGGGAACCGGTTCAGGAAAGACGACGCTGGTCAGCTTGATTCCGCGTTTTTACGATGTTGATAAAGGTGAAATCGAGTTGGATGGTCATAACATCAACGATTTTTCGATGAAAGACCTGCGAAATCAGGTGTCCTTTGTTCCTCAAAAAGCGACCTTATTCACCGGATCCATTCGCGATAATATGAAGTACGGAAATCCCAATGCCACTGATGATGAGATTTGGCATGCACTGGAAATTGCTCGAGCCAAAGATTTCGTTGAAGAAGATCCAGCTGGCCTTGATTTGCAAGTCGAACAAGGTGGGGATAACTTCTCAGGTGGTCAAAAGCAACGGTTGGCCATTGCCAGAGCCCTGGTTAAGAAGTCCGCTGTGTACGTCTTTGATGACTCCTTTTCAGCACTGGATTTCAAGACCGATGCTGATTTGCGGGCTGCTTTAAGAGCTGATGAGCATATCCAGCAAAGCATTACGGTTATCGTGGCCCAACGAATCGCCACGGTGGCTGACGCTGACCTGATCTTAGTGCTTGATAACGGTAAGTTGGTTGGCAAAGGCACTCACGATGAGCTCCGCGCCAACAACAAGGTTTATCAAGAAATTATTCACTCACAATTACGAGAGGAGGATGACAAATAATGGCTGAAAAAGATACGGCACCACAACCTGCCGGCAACCAAAATCATGGTGGCCATGGCGGTTTTCAGGGAGTTGTCGAAAAACCCCATAACTTTTGGGGAACCACTAAGCGACTGCTGGATTACATGCAAGATCGCCTGGTCGGTTTAATCCTGGTTCTGGCCTTTGCCATTATCAGTGTTATCTTCCAGATTCGAACCCCGAAGATTTTAGGAGAAGCAACGACTGAAATCTTTAAGGGCTTGATGAAGGGAAATGCCCAACAAAAAGCCGGCTTTAGCGTGGCTTCACTTCCGATTAACTATCAAAAGATTGTCCAAATTATTCTCATCGTTCTTGTGATGTATTTGGCTTCTGCGGTCTTCAGCTTCTTGCAACAGTATATTATGACCCGAATTTCACAGAATACGGTCTATAAATTACGGCGGCAAATGAAACAAAAGATGCGCCTGGTGCCCATCCAATACTACGATACGCACAGTAACGGTGATGTCATGAGCCGGGCGGTTAACGATATGGATAATATCGCCAGCACCCTCCAACAAAGTCTTACCCAGGCGGTTACGTCTTTTGTGACCTTCATTGGAACTTTGTGGATGATGTTTACGATTAGTTGGAAATTGACCTTGATTGCATTGGTAACGATTCCGTTGAGCTTGTTAATTGTCGGCGTGATTGCACCACGATCCCAGAAGTATTTCGCGGCCCAACAGAAGAGTCTTGGCTTATTAAACAACCAAGTGGAAGAAAACTACGCTGGCCAAATCGTCCTCAAGAGTTTTAATAAGGAACAGGACACGATTGACCAGTTTGAAGTTCAAAATAAGAAATATTATCAAGCTGCTTGGAAAGCCCAATTTATTTCAGGGATTATCATGCCCATGATGATCTTCTTAAATAACATTGGTTACGTCTTCGTTGCCGTTGTTGGTGGCATCCAGGTTGCGAACGGAACGGTCACCCTTGGTAACGTGCAGGCCTTCTTGCAGTATACCAACCAGTTTTCACAACCAATTTCTCAGTTAGCCAACTTGATGAACACCATTCAGTCGACGATCGCTTCAGCTGAGCGGGTGTTTGAAGTGATTGATGAAGAAGAAATGAAGAATACCAAGCAAAATCGACCGATTGAAGAAAATACCGATAATTTGGTCGAGTTGGAACACGTTCAGTTTGGCTACAACGATGACGAGTTGTTGATGAAGGATTATAACCTTGCCGTTAAACGTGGCCAGCAGGTCGCTATCGTCGGTCCGACCGGTGCTGGTAAGACAACCATCATTAACCTGTTGGAGCGCTTCTACGACGTTAAGGGCGGTAGTATTCGCCTCAAGGGTGTCGACACCAGAGATTTGGATCGAGAAGCATTGCGGTCTCACTTTGCGATGGTTCTCCAAGATACCTGGCTGTTCACGGGGTCGATTTATGACAACATTAAATACGGCCGCGAAGATGCTTCCAAAGAAGAAATCATTGAAGCCGCTAAAGCTGCTCACGTGGATGAATTCGTCCGTAAGCTGCCAAAGGGCTACGATACCATCTTAAATGAGTCTGCTTCCAATATTTCTCAAGGACAGCGTCAACTAATTACGATTGCCCGCGCCTTTGTGGCGAACCCTGAAATTCTGATTTTGGATGAGGCCACCAGTTCCGTTGATACTCGGACCGAAGTTCAGATCCAGCACGCTATGAGTCAGTTGTTGGAAAATCGGACCAGCTTTGTCGTGGCTCACAGATTGTCGACAATTCAAAATGCAGACAACATTATTGTGATGAATCATGGAGCAGTTGTTGAAACCGGAACGCATAATGAGCTGCTTGCCAAAAATGGTTTCTATGCCGACTTGTACAACAGTCAATTCTCAGATGACGTTTCATTTGATTAGGGAGGAGCAGACGATGAAAAAAATATTGAGCTTATTGATCGCAGCAGCTTCTCTCATGATCGTGCTGAGTGGCTGTGGCACACCAACGCTGACGGTATCGAACCATCATTTGAATGCCAACGCCCTGGCTGTGACCGTCAAAGGAAAGAGTAACCAAAATCAGGTTCACTACACGGTCAATAATGGCCCCAAGAAGTCGGTGAAAACGGATAGTGGTGCTTTTGTGATTAGTGTACCGACCAAGAATTACCAGCAAACGGTTAAGCTGACAGCGGACGGCAAACACCAGACGGTAACGGTAGCCAAGGCAAAGGTCGTTGCCAGCTACCAGAAGATGCGCGCTTCATACAACCAAGCGTTAACCGGATCGGCATTGTCAACGAAGGATCAAAAGCTGGCAGCCGGGATGGCAAAGCAGGCTGCCCAGTTAAAAAAGCAATCCCAAGCGCTTAAATCCAGTAAGGATACGAGCGTAGCGGCCATGCAGAAGAAGGCCCAACAAGCCATGGCTTTGAAGCAGGAAGCAGCCAAGCTCAAGCAAACGCAAGCCCAACTTGCACCAGCGATGAAGCAGGCGAAGGCGAGTGTCAAGGATCAATTGCTGCCGAAAAAACCACAAACGGGCATTCATAATTTGATTTCGACCAACAAGATGGTTTTGAGAGCAAATCTAAACGGTGATAAGGTTTTGGGAATTGCAATGATGGTCCCGGTGTCCAGCTTGAAGCATAAGTCTGAACTTAAGCCGTTTATCGTTTCATTTTCAGTCTTATCGGAAAGTGTCGGCGCCAATGCCAAGCACGTTTTGAAGAAGTTCCAAAAGCAGGCAAAGGCGAAGAAATCCAGTTCCACAACAGCGCCGAAGTTCCACTCTAACGGCTTACTGTTTAGTCTGGGATATTCGACCAGTACGTTGTATGTGTTTATTACGAAGTAAAATATGATTCATATATATAAAAGTGATGCCTCTCCGGAATAATGGCGGGAGGCATCTTTTTCTTGATTAAAATTAAATTTAATTTGTGATATATTAATATTTGCTTAATAATCTAACCTAATTATAATGAAAGCATGCGTCATTAAATTATTTAGGGAGGTCATTACATGAAAAGTCGGAAAATACATATACATTGGTCGAAACATATCTTGGCGATACTTCTATGGGTACTGGCGTCGGCAGTTATATTTCAAGAAAATGTGAGTGCTGATACTTTGGGGACCACTGGAGATATGGACACAATTTCAACTCAGTCCAGTTCGTCATTGCCGACACGCGCATTTGAGTTAAAAGGAGTCACAATTAGTGCGCAAAATGCGAATCATTATGAAACAAGCCACTTTAACTTCTATTGGGGAAATTCTGGTAATGCGTCAAAGGTGACACTTGCTTATTTGAAAGAGGCGGGCACATTAATGGAACAGGTTTGGCAGGTTTACATTGGTGAGATGAAAATGACGCCGCCATTGTATGCAATTAATAAACCCTATGATCAACAACAGCCATACAAGTTAAATGTGTTATTGGCAGACACAGGGCTGAGTGGTGTCCAGAATGCATGGGCCTATGCCGATCGTGATTCCCAAACGTATCCATACTTTGCTGCCCAAGTCGCCGCCCTTGAGCCTTCCAAAGATTGGTGGGGTTCAGGTGTTCCTCATGAGTTTGGTCATGATGTTCAGTTTGCTCAAGGAAATAATAGTTGGAATGACGGAAAATATTTACAGCCTTGGTATGAAACTGTTGCAAACTGGTTTCGAGAAGAATACGCATATAGCGATGTTTACCGCAACTCAGGGAACAACTTAGGGACTTCATTGAGTGAAATGTATTTGCGGGCGACCATGCTCACACCTGTTAATGGGAGAGCATTCTATGAGGCTTGGCCACTACTGTTATTTTTACAACACAATCCAGATCACTTGAATATTTCGAGTAACTTGATGAAAAAGCTTCTAACGAATGGCGATAAAACCAATTCCCATGAAACATTTTTCAAAATATTGAGAAAAAATACACCGCGAGTTAGCCAAAAAACATTGTTTGGAGACTATGCTAGTCGAATTGCAAGCTTGGAATGGGCTGGTAATGATAGTCAGCCTTATTCACCCAAAACGCTTTATTCAATCGCACTTAATAGTCTGTTTAAGCAACATAATCTCTACTGGCAACAATTTTATACTCAGATGGAAAAGGTCAATCATACATCTAATACATTTCGCGTGCCTAATGAAAGGACGCCACAGGCCAATGCGTTTAATATAATCAAATTACAACCCAAATTTAAGCACAAACAAAATCAAACTAAGCTAACAGTCAGCCTTAAAGGATTGACAAAAAAGCACGGAGCTGACTGGCGAGCTAGATTGATTGTTCAGCCGGGAAATGGCGCTTCTGCAAGATATTCAAAGCTGTTTAGAAGCAATGGCTCAAAAAGTATTTCCGTCAAACAAACTGACGATGTTTATTTGAGTGTGGCAGCGACCCCGGATAAGAAAAATGTTGATGTGAACACATTTGGGCTATCAATTGATAGTAAACAATTTTCTGAAAAGGCGCATCCATACAACTCAAAAGCGCGCTATCCCTATCAAGTTACCCTTAAAAATGCGACCCCAGCAAGTCGACCACAGACCAGTTTGAAAGGTGTAAGTGGATACTACACGAAAGATGGCGGCTTCGTAGCCAATACGGCATCTGTAGGAAAGGATGTGACCGTTGGTAAGGGGGCAGCAATTCTTGATCATGCGAAAGTAAAAGACCATGCGGTTATTACTGGTCATGCTGTTGTTAAAGATCATGCAGATGTTTCCGGTGATGCACATATTTCTGGACATGCTTTAGTTGAAGGCAATGCAAGTGTTGAAGATCATGCTTCTGTCAGAGACTATGGGATCGTTGATCAGTATGGAAAGCTGACGGGTCATGCCATTGTTGATGAGATGGCAATCGTGAAAGACCACGCTCACATTGGCAATGATGCGAAAGCAACTGACAGCGCACTTGCTCAGGGGTATTATTCGGTACTTGATCATGCACAGCTTGGTGGAATGTCCATTGGAGGCGGCGGAAGCCCTAAGGCGATTAGTGGACTTGCTGGGAATGCTAAATCTTACGGAGATTTCTTTGATGATTCTGGCTATCAAGTACAGTCAGGAAAATTATCCGGGTATGAGTCAGTGTCCACTTCACTTGATCAATATAAAGATGGCTATATAAAGCCGACAGATGCAGTCAAAAATTCTTAATTTGTTGATTGGTCACAAAAAAGACGATTTCTCCAATTGCTGGAAAAATCGTCTTTTAATTTGCCTTAATAATGAATCCCCATCAATGATGCTAAAATATATAGAATCCAGATGTGCAGCGGATAAAAAGCATAGAAGAAGCCTTTCATACTGCGGCCGAGCTTGCCGTTGTAGAAGTAAATTGGAATCACAGCGAGAAACATTAGCCACTGGAAGTTGGTGGTAAACATGGTGCTGAAATTAAATCCAGTCGTTAGGAGGGCAACGGCGACGATCGCTAACAGCTGCCAGTTTCGGTTCTTTCGCAATAGGTATAGCAAAGGCCCAAGATAAAGAACAAAGCCATTTTCAGCAAGTAATGGGTTTGGAAGTAATGATACGACCTTCATCCAGATGGTGCCTCCAAGATTTGCGGACAAGACAGTCATCATGAGGCCAGCAAAGATGAGGGGGAGAATGATGAGGAAGATCCCACCCCAAATTTTAGATGGTTGATGTTTTTGGCGGCCTTGTGAAATGGTTTGAATGCCATACATCGTCAGGACACCAATGAATAAGTCGCCGAAAATGTTATTGATCAGCGCAAAGTTTCCAAGGCTAAAGAAATGTTGGACGACTAAATTACCAATCTGCATGATCCAAAAGCCGATCAGCAGACGACTCAAATAGCGTTTTTGGTCGTGGGTATGAATAAAGCCTTCAACACTGAGGAAGAAAAAAATGGTGGCGACCGGACGGCCAAACCAGTCGACCCAGTCCGGAACTCCGGCGGCGTTGAACATTTCGTGAACGTGGTCGATGAACATCAGGGTAATTCCGATGACCTTGATGTCGAAGTTGGTGATACCACGACGGGCAGTTGTATCGATAAGATCACTCCTTAAATTAAATTACAGAAAAATTCTACCACGTGTTTACCGAAAAATTATCGATTGATCGTTTGAAATAGACAATTTAAGAAAAATACAAAAAACACCCAGCTAGATTGTTACATCAGGTTGGGTGTCATTTTGTGGTGTCTTAAATTACTTCAAAACCTTGAAGCGATCTTCATCATTCATAAATTCTTTTTCGCCAGCAGGTGCTTCGATTGAACCAAAGTCCATCTGAGCACGGAGCTTCCAGCTGTCAGGAATGCCGAATGTTTCGCGCACTTCGTCATCGATTAGTGGGTTGTAATGTTGTAAGTTGGCACCAATACCGTTTTCGGCAAGGGATGTCCATACAGCGAATTGGGCGTTTCCTTGAGCTTGTTCTGCCCAGTCGGCAAAGTTGTCGGCATACAGTGCAAAGTCGTTTTCAAAGCGGTGAACGATGTCCATATCAGTAAAGAACATCACTGTTCCAAATGCCGATTTGAATGCGTTGATCTTTTGCAACGTCTTTTGGTAAGCCTCTTCAGAAGGAACTTCTGACTTGAGACGTTTGCCAACGATGTCCCAAAGTTTTTCATGGTTTTGGCCGAATAAGATTACGGCACGCGTTGTTTGGTTGTTAAATGGGGTTGGTGCCCACTTGATGTCTTCCTTGATTAAGTCAGCAATCTCGTCAGGGGTTTGATTGATGTTGCGGCCGAGTGCATAGATTGAGCGGCGCTTTTTAGCGAGTTCGAGTAATTGTTCTTTCATGTTTGAAATTCCTCCAATAAGTTACTTACTTTTTATTAGTCAATAGGTTAATCATACAGATTGATAAATGGGATGTCAACCAAAATCAACCGAAATTCTTTTATACTAATAGAGTAGCACAGATATGAGGTGGATGGCTTGATGGGGGTCAAGTTTTTTGTTATCATTCCTTATTTTTTATACAAAAATTGCCATTAGTAACAGATGGCCCGTTACTAATGGCAGAAGTTAAAGACTTAAAGGAATCCAATTAAGCAGCAATTGTATTGGCTGCTGGAACGTCTAATTGATCATTTGAAGATTGGCTTGTTGCTTGAGCAAGAAAAGCTTCAATATTGTTCATATAGTCCTGAACGGCGTTGCTTGCTGATGCGTGGCCGCCAACGTGACCATCGAGAATCCAAAGCTTTTTGTCTGATGAAGCACTCATGTTGTACATGGTTTGAGTTTCACTATCAGGGATGAATGCATCATCTTGCGTTGAAATGAACAGGGTTGGTAACTTTGAGTTCTTAACAGCGGTAATTCCAGAAACATCATCCAAATTAAAGCCTTGAACAAATTTGTTAATGTTATTCATCGCAGTCAACAATTGATCGAATGGAACCAAGGGAATTGAGCCATTGAGGTTCCAACCAATCTTCGAAGTGATGCTGTTGAGACTATTGGCCGCCCCGTTATATAAATGATAAATCAATGAGGGAAGTGTCGAGAAGCCACAATCCGCAATGGTTGCTTTAACAGAAGAAGGCAGGTTGCCTGAACCAGCGTATTGAAGTGCTGTGTCAGCACCCAATGATTGACCATACAAAACAATCTGGCTGTCCTTGCCGTTGACTTGATCAATCTGGTTGATCCAGTTCACCCAATCCTGCTTATCCTTATTACCAAAAGTCAGCCATTCACCATCACTGGCGTTCTGACCACGAGTGTAGGGCATCAATACGTTGTAGCCCAAATCATAAAACATCTTGGAAATCCGGCCCATGCCTTCAGGTTCGGTCGTCCAGCCCTGACCATAAATAATGGTCTTTTTTGAGTCGCCATTCTTAATGTAGGTTGCTCTGGCTGTCCCAGTTTTATCCGCAAACGGCACCTCCCACGTCTCTTTTTGAACACGGTTATCGTACCAGTCTTGCGCATCTGTATAGTACGTCTTAACGTAATCCGGATTGTATTTTTGATCCAAATCTGCCCAGTTCTGGCTGACATCCCAACGATTAGGGGATAAGAGCGTTCGGAAATGAGAGATAAATTGGGCACCTTGACGGCTGGCAACTAACGGATAAATGATTGAAGCGGCAATTCCACTTGTGATACCCGTAAAGAAGTTGATGAATGGATTATCACTTGACTGCTTGATAGCGGGATCTGTGGAATTTCCAATATCAGAAACGTTAATATCGTCTTTATTTGTTTCCGTTGCCGGTGTCGTTGTGGCGGCAGTTTCAGAATTTGTATCAGATACGTTGCCGACAGCGTTCTGATCTTCAGTTGTCTGCTCAGTTGTTGTATCAGCTGGGCTTGGAGTTGCGACCGGCTGATCGCTTGTCGACATGTTTTCAGTCGACGAATCAGTAGATTGACTGTCTGAGGATGCAGGTGACTCATTTGTCTGGGTGGTACTTGATGGCGCACTTGACTGCTGAGTGGCTGTCGTATCTGAGGTGTTTGTATCGGTACTTTCAACGGACTGAGTTGATTGCGCTGCCGGATCGGTGTTGGTTGATGACGGTGAGTCACTTGTGGACGAACTATCCGCAGGTGATGTGACTGTCGGTTCAGCCGTTGTTTGCACTTGGGAAGAATCTGCGTATGTAGGGTTACTAATTAACAGAAATCCGAAGACGATGGCTAATGCTGCAGTGAATTTCAACGTGTGCTGAAAGTGTTTTGCTGTATTCATTATATATATTTCTCCTTTCTTAATATTTGCAGAACTCTTATATTATATATGTAAGGCGTACGTCTGTATAGTGGCAATCCCTATTCAAGCACAAAAAAAGAACCAGCAACCGAAATTGCTGGTTCTTTTAAAAGTTTAAACTAATAAATTAGTCTTCAACTGGTGTAACGTTAGCAGCTTGTGGTCCACGGTCGCTGTCTTCAACGTCAAGAGTAACTTTTTGGCCTTCATCTAATGACTTGAAGCCGTCTTTGTTGATAGCTGAGAAGTGAACAAATACGTCACCATCGTCAGTAGTAATGAAGCCATAACCTTTATCAGCGTTGAACCATTTAACAGTACCTTGTTTCATAATATATGAAACCTCCTTGCGCTTTAAGCGCATAATTATATTTAATGTATCAAGTTGCAGTGATTCCAAGGAGTTATTTCATAAAACTATAAAACAAATACCTTTGAAAATCGAACCCTTAAACACATTAGCTATAATATACCAACATCCTTAGTCATTGTCAAATGCGAATCTGCAAAATTCGGGATTATGATGCAACGGCTTGCTTAGCTGCCACTGGTTCAACCTTAATTGCATCGTTATTTAAAACGACTTTGAAATCTTTGACATCAGGATTTTGCAGGTAGCTGTTCGTCAATTTGTCAGTAATTTCCTTGGTGATCACTCTGTGCATTGGACGGGCACCGAGCTCTTTGCTGTAACCCAAGTCAACTAACTTATTTTTGGCATCGGCAGTTACGTCGAAGTGAATGCCACGTGATTTGCCAACTAAAGCGTTAAGATCATGGAGCATTAAATCAAGGATCTTCAGCAGGTCAGGCTTGGTGAGTGAATTGAACTGAACGATGTCATCAATTCGGTTCAAGAATTCAAGCTTGAAGTATGGCTTCAGTCTGTCAATGACATCTTGCTTGTTGTCAGCTTCGGATTGGCCCGCGTTACTGGTCATGATAATCACGGTGTTGCTAAAATCAACCGTGCGGCCTTGGGCATCCGATAAGCGACCATCGTCAAGAATTTGAAGTAACAGGTTCAAGACATCTGGATGAGCCTTTTCGATTTCGTCCATGAGAATCAGGCTGTATGGATGACGACGGACCTGTTCGGTTAATCGACCGCCTTCTTCATAGCCAACGTAACCTGGAGCGGAGCCAATCAGCTTACTTGCACTGATCTTATCCATGTACTCTGACATATCATATCTAAACATGGCTTTGGTCGTGCCGAAGAGTTCCTTGGCAAGTGCTTTGGCAGTTTGCGTCTTACCAACGCCAGTCGGGCCGACAAACAAGAAACTGCCGATTGGTCGATTGCCTTCAGTGAAGCCGACTCGACTCCGCCGAACGGCCGCTGAAATTGCTTCAAGTGCTTTATCTTGGCCAATGACTTCTTTCTTTAAATCTGTATCCAAATGATTCAATTGGTTGACTTCGTTTTTGTTGACATCCGTTACAGGAACGCCAGTGATCCGTTCAACAACAGATTGAATGATTTCTGGTGTAACTTTTGGTGTTGCCACCTTGGTACCACTATCAATGTTGTTGATCTGGTCTTGAACCTGATCCAACTTGTCGCGTAACTTGGCAGCCCGTTCAAAATCTTCTTTTTGTGAGGCGGCTTTCTTTTGTTTTTCAAGTTGTTCAGCTTCTTGCTGAAGTGTTGATTTGTCTTTGGTTAATGATGAACCCATCGCAACCTTGGCGCCGGCCTGGTCAATCAAGTCAATCGCCTTATCAGGATTCATTCGGTCTTGAATGTAGCGGTTGCTCAAGGACACAGCGGCTTTCAACGCGTCAGCGGTATATTGAACGTGGTGGAACTTCTCGTACTTTGGTGCCAAGCCTTTGATAATCGTCAACGTGTCCTGTTCACTTGGCTCATTGACCATAATTGGTTGGAAACGACGTGCCAGTGCCTGGTCTTTTTCGATATCTCGGTACTCATTACTGGTCGTTGCACCAATTAACTGGAAGTCACCACGCGCCAGCTTTGGCTTTAAAATGTTTCCGGCATCCATCTTGTCACCTTCACCGGTTGAACCGGCCCCAATGATTTGGTGGATTTCATCGATAAATAGAATCACGTTCTTATCTTTAGAAACGTCGTCGATTAATTTCTTCATCCGTTCCTCAAATTGGCCACGGATTCCAGTTCCTTGGACAAGTGAAACGACATCAATTGAGATAATCTTCTTGTTCAGAAGCTTTTCAGAAACGTCGCCGGCAACAATCTTTTGGGCCAAGCCTTCCACTACGGCAGTCTTTCCGACACCGGCTTCACCGATCAAGACAGGATTGTTCTTCGTTCGACGACTCAGCACTTCTTCCATCTGTTCAATTTCTTTATCACGGCCAATAACTGGATCGAGCTTGCCGTCTTTTGCCATTTGTGTTAAATCAGTTCCGTATTCATCTAACAAAGTTTTCTTTTGTTGAGGTCTGCGTTCTTGAACCTGAATGGGTTGTTGACGCATTTGTTGACCATTGTTGGAATCAGACATCGCGTTTTTGAAGAATGGATCGTTAAAAATGTCATCAAAACCGTTAGCTCCAAAAATATCGTTATTCATAGGCAATACCCCCATATTCTAAGTGATTATTCATGATTAGTTTAAAAAGCGTTCCAGTGGGGAGAACATCCATTCCCCTCTCGAACAACTATATAATATCATATATATGTAATGGATACAAGGAAATGGCTTGAAAATATTAGTTAGATAAACGCCGTTAAATCAACGTTTTACCGGGTATGTTCCGGATTTAATAAAATAAAAATAGCACTCTATAATTTAGAGTGCTAACAATTAATGTAATTTTTGCTCAACTATCGACTACTAATTAATCCGTAATTTCAAACGTGAAGGCAACGGAATCCTTTAAGGTGTCGTGGACCGTGCAAAGGTGGATGGTGTCTTCAATGAACTTGTCGTTGCCAGCTTTATCGAGGTTGGTTTTGCAGGTTAGTTTAACGTGGATACTCTTTACCCGCGATGACTTGTCGGGGAAGCGTTCTGTTTCGCCGGTGACCTCAACTTCAAACGTTTCAACTTTAATGTTGGAACCTGGACGGTGGACCAGGGAAGCAGCGCTGGCACCGAGGCAAGCGCCAACCGCGCCTAGTAGATATTGAACCGGGTTGGGACCGGCATCAGTCCCGCGAAATTTGGTGGGCTCGTCCGCGATGAATTGATGAACGCCGGCAGTATTAATGGTTTGAGAACCAACGTCTCGTAAAGTTGTGTGAACGTTATAAATTGCCATAGTTTAAATCTCCCTTTAATTATGATTTGGTTTACAATCTAAATATAGATGATTTTGAAATGAAACGAAATAAAAAAGGTCTATGAAAGGCGAATTAACCGAATGAAAACACTCATACTCATTTCTCACCCGAAATTCGAAGATTCTGGTACCCAACAATTTCTCAAAACCAGCTTTTATTCGTTGGATGATGTGAAATACCAAGTGATCGACGAACTGTATTCATCGTCTGAATCCGGTCAAATTGACGTTGATAAGGAGCAGGCGGCAATGACCGATTTCGATCGCATCGTTTTTCAATTCCCGATGTACTGGTATTCATCCCCCGCAAGCTTAAAGCAGTTTATGGACGATGTCTTCACGCGAAATTACGTTGTTGCCAACCGGTCGCTAAAAACCAAGGAGTTGGGGATCGTCGTGACATTGGGAGATTCAGAAGCTGATTTTCAGGCTGGCGGCAAAGAGCAGTTCACAATTTCAGAATTACTACGCCCATTTCAGGCTTTTGCCAACAAATCGGGGATGACTTATTTGAAGCCGTTTGTGGTCAACCAATTTGGATACAAGGATCCCACCGAAAAAGAACAATTGCTGGTGGCTTACCTGCAGTACTTGAGTGCTGAAATGCCCCTGAGCTTAGAAAATCGTGAGCAGTGGCTTGTTGCGCGTTTGCAAGCCACTAAGGAAGGAAAAGCGGACGATCAAGTACAAGCAATTGATCTTGTGATTAACTCGCTTGAAGACCAGCAGGCAACCGTTGAGAGTCTAAAGCAAGACGTTAAAATGATTCGTGACCAGGAGGAATAGGGATGAACGACACAACAACTTGGCTGATCAATCAGCTAACGGAACTGAAACAGGACGATCAATCCTTTATTAACAAGTCACTTTACCAGGCCGCCATTGAATTGGCCAAGGAGCAGGAAAAGCGCGCCCAGCAGTCACAAGATGAGTTGGATGGCCGGATTTGGAGCCCGGATAAATGGTGATTAAGCGCCGAGTCTCGTCCAAGTGTTGGCGGGGCTTTTTTGCTGCAATCAGTGATAAACTATAATCGATATTAAGCAGAGGGGTGAATGAAATGGACATGGTACTCTTACTGACCATTATCTTGGCGGCAGTCGTGTTGGCAAATATTTTGGCACGACACGTGTCGTTTATTCCGCTGCCGTTTTTCCTGATTATTTTAGGTGGGATGCTGGCGGCATTGCCGATTTACCGCAACTTTCAGTTAGACCCGTCTACCTTTGCACTGGCGATTATTGCCCCGATGCTGTTTAATGAAGCCCAAAACAGCTCACGATTTTGGATTGGCCGCTCAATCACCAATATCTTATCGCTTGCGGTGGGGCTGGTATTGGTCACCGTGTTAGTCGTTGGGGCGGGGTTGCACTTGGCCATGGCGGTTTTGCCGCTGACTTTATGCTTTGCATTGCTGGCGATTGTCACGCCAACTGACGCCTCTGCGGTTAATTCGATTTTTGAAGCCAACCCAATTGCTGAAGAGCAGGCGGGGATTTTGCAGCATGAATCGTTGTTTAATGACGCAGCGGGCATTGTGTTGTTTGATTTATCTTTGACTGCCTTTATTTCCGGGACCTTCTCATTGAAGCTGGCAGTTGGCATGTTCCTGTGGGAATTCTTGGGCGGCCTGCTTTTCGGGAGCTTGATGGGTGTGGTGATTGTCAGCACGCGGCTATTTTTAATCCGCTACAACGACGATACACCCATTATTATGGTCTTAATTCAGCTGCTTTCGCCGTTTTTGATTTATTTACTTGCGGAAAAATTATTGCTATCAGGCATCTTGGCGGTAGTTGCCGCAGGGCTGGTTCAGGGATCCGAAAGAGATAAGCTGCGGTTAACGTCTTCTCGAATGCAGCTGGTTACCAGCAATGTTTGGGAAATCGTGTCCGGCACGCTGTCCGGGGTTGTGTTTGTTCTCTTGGGGCTGTCGCTGCCGGAAGTCGTTGAGGCACTTCATCAGGCACCCAATCCAAATTGGAATATTTTGAAATTAGTGTTGATTGGGATTGGTGTTTATCTTGCCAAAGGTGCTTTACGGTTGGCTTGGAGTCGCTACATGTTGAAGCGACGGGTTAAGTCGAAGCATGAGTGGCGTGACAGCCTCGTCATGGCACTTAGCGGCGCCAATGGGACAATTACCTTGTCACTTGCTTTCTCGATGCCTAACACGGTCAATGGGCAGCCATTTGCCTTTCGAGGAATGATGATTTTTGTGGCCGCGGTGGTTATTTTAACCAGCTTGATTATGCCGACAATCTTTGTGCCAATTATTTTGCCGAGTCAAGATCAGCGAAAGCCACGTTATCGTTGGGTGAAGCGGATGATCCAAGCGGCCATTAGTGACCTTTTGAAGGAAAAAGAACACCCGGCGGAGGCCCAGATTGTAATTGATTCGCTTCAGCAGCAACTGGTTCTGGACAGTACACCAAACTTACATTTGCGCCGCCAATTAATGAGTGAAAGCCATCAAGTTGAATTGAAGGCGGCTCAGAAATTACATGATGACGGAAAAATAACCGACGACGAATTAACTTACTACACAAAATTTTTAAATTTAAGCAATTTTTCGGCAGATGAAAAAATATGGAAGAATGTCTTATTAAGAATTCGGTTCAGTCTCCACATTGGCACGATGTATAAGGATTTGAACCGCGCGCAGGAGGCGTTTTTGACAGCGCCGGTCGCGCTTGAAGAAATTTATTGGCGTGAGCAGTTTGAAAAGCACGGGGAAGATATTTTGCCGATTGAAAAGGCCGGCTTCGAAGCGGTGATGGCGTTCCTAAAGACCCAGCAGGGTGACAATGGCGTTGAAACCAATATGGTGAAGCGATTCTATCGGACTCGGCACAGAAGAATTAACGGCGAAGATGTCGATATGAATATCGTCTACCAAATGTTCATGAGAGCTTTCCATAGTGAATACGAATTGATCCAGGATTCCTTACAGACGGGAAAAATAGATTCGGCCCTGGCGGAAAAGCTCCAGTCAAGAATCTCAACGGACGAGATGACTTATCTGCAGAATGTGGAGGTGTTCAGGGATTAGAGTGCGGACCAGAGCGGTTAGCAACCGGAGCCTAAGCTGGCTTTGGGTGAAATCGAGTTTGATTTCACCCAAAGTTGGCTTAGGTGCAGGTTGCTGCTCTGGACAGCACGTTTCGACTATGTAGCAGTGGTGCGTGGCAGACTAAGCGGAGGGGCCTGGCTCGAGAAGCACATTTCGGCTAAGTAGCAGTGAAGGTGCAGGTTGCTGCTCTGGGGAGCACGTTTTGGCTAGGTGGCAAGGGGTACATGGCGGACTAAGCGGAGAAAGCTGGCTCGAGAGTTTTGGCTAAGGAACAGTGAAACAACCACAGTATTAAATTCAACAATCCTAAGCATCACAAAAGACCAGCCAACAAACTGTTAGCTGGTCTTATTATTAAAGATTGCAATCGAGAAGTGAGCGTTACGGTTCCGGATACCCCGGTGCCCAGTGATTAATCGGTCCAAACTTATGACCAACGTTAATCTCATTTTCAATGGCCACGTCAACAAACTTCTTGGCGATTTTTACAGCTGTTTTGACATCGTTTCCGCGTGCCAACTCAGCCGCGATGCAGGCAGACAGGCTGTCGCCAGTTCCGTTTTTGCGGTCGGTATCGTAAAAGTCGCCGGTTAACCAGAAGCTTTCACCCGATTCGAGCAAAACATAGTCTGAGACCTCCGTTTGACCCGGATTATGGTGGCTTCCCTTAATCATGATGTTGTCGGCGCCGAGTGACTTTAATTTATTGGCGGCAGTGATCATGTCGTCTTTGGTATTAATGTCCATTTCAGCTAATTTTTGGGCTTCAAAGAAGTTGGGTGTAATGACGGTTGCTAACGGAATTAACTCGTCTCGAAGCGTCTTATAGGCACTTTCTTCCAGCAGCATATTGCCGTGCTTGGTGGTAATAACCGGATCCACGACCAATGGGCCAAAGTCGTATTTTTGGTAGTTGCGGATGACGGTTCGAATCAGATCGGTGTCGGCCAGCATGCCGGTCTTGCTGGCCCGGACGTCATAGTCATCCGCTAAATCTTTAAATTCCTGGTCGATAAACGATGATGGCAGGGTCACTGAGTCGTGAATACCATAACTGTTTCCGGCAACCGCAGCAGTCATCACAGCTGTTCCATAGATGTGGCGTCTAAAAAATGTATGTAAATCTGCCTGCATGCCGGCACTACCATCGCTGTCAGAGCCTGCAATCGTTAATGCTTGTGGATATTGTTCTGTCAAATTAATCACCTCAACCGTTTATTTTGTATTTAAGAATACCACATTTAATGAGAAATCATAGAGAAATCGCAGATTGATTTGCGTTGATGCATTGACTTGTATTATAATAATTTAGTCTATTGGAATTATGAAGTCATAATACAAAATAAGGAGAGTCTAATTATGCGAATTTGTCATCCACACGGCGTACAAGGACGTCGTCCAGTTAACCGTAAAAAAGATATTAAGCGGAACAAAGAATTATCATACTTACAACGTTTCTTGAAACAGAAGCCAGCTAAGTAATAGCTATAACTCGCATCTGTTACGTTGTCCATGGGACTAGGCGTGACAGGTTCCCACAAAATATCATATTAGTACTAAAAAGAACCGGGCAACTATAAAAGTTGTCTGGTTCTTTTTTTACGCCGTTGCAATTTCCTCAAACGCTTCAACATCCTTCTCCGTACCAATAATGGTCACAATATCTCCTGGCTTTGTGATGGTCGATTGATTGGGAATGATCGCACCTTCCTCATCGGCATGGGAAAGGGCAATCACGGAAATCTTGTAGCGGTTGGTTAAGTTAAGCTCTTTGAGGGTCTTATTAAATAACTTGGGATTTGTCAGCTCAAATTCGATAACCGACAACTCACCCTTTAGTTTTAAATCATTGAGGATCTTAGGCTCCATGACGTGCAAGGCAATTCGCTGGCCCATGTCACGTTCGGGCTGGATGACTTCATCGGCGCCCAGCCTTTCCAAAACCTTGGCATGGCGGGCGTTTTCAGCCTTACATACCAGGTGTTTAACGCCTAATTCTTCACAAATCATGGTGGTCATGATGCTGGCCTCCAAATCAGTTCCGATAGCGACAAACACATTGTCAAAATTACCAATGCCAAGTTGTTTTAATGCCAGTTCATTTTGAGTGTCGGCAACAATGGCTTCGGTTGCTCTATCGCGAAACTCGTTGACCCGATTTTCATTTTTATCAATCACCAGCACTTCCTGGTCGTGTTCCAGCAAGGCGTTGACAATGCTGGATCCAAAAAGGCCGAGGCCGATGACTGCATAATTTTGTTTCATGGTATGAATGCTCCTCTACGTTGAATTGATTATTACCTCATGATATATGGTTTTTGGATTAAAAGCCGCTTCTTCGACCAGACTTGCAAATTAGCCAATCATCACATTTTCTTCCGGATATCTGAAGGCATCTTCTGGTCGCTTTGACGTTAACAATGAGTACATGACCGTAAAGATTCCCACTCTACCCATGAACATCAGCACCGCGAAAATTAATTTGCCGATCACACTCAAATGCGCAACCAAGCCCAGACTAAATCCAGTTGTACCAAAGGCTGAAACGACGTCAAACATGATGTATTCCAATCCTTCTGATTTGGGGATGGTCTCCGTGAAAGTTAAAATCAGAGTCGCAATCGACAGGACGACGGCGACCAAGAATACCAGAGATAAAGACCTGGTAACGTTATCGTCACTGAATCGGCGCCCCCAAAACGTAGCGTCCCGCTTGCCACGGAGGGTTGCCCACACTCGAATTAAAAGAATGCCCACTGTGGTCGTTTTAATCCCGCCGGCAGTCGATCCGGGCGTTCCACCAATCAGCATCAAAATCATGGTAAAAAATGCCCCACCAAGGGAAATATGAGTGACTGGAAAGGTGTAGAAGCCGGCAGTTCTTGGTGTCACAGATAAAAACCAGGTGTTCATAATCCGCTGGAAAATGGTTAAATGACTGCCCTCTGAGAAATTACGCTCAGTCAGCATATAGACCACAAAGCTGATAACGATAATTCCCAGATAAGTGGTCAACGCCAATTTAGTGTGCAGGCTTAACCGATGATCTTCATGGTAGAAAAGAATGTCCTTCCAAACCAGAAAGCCGAGGGACCCGGAGATGATGAGAATCGTCAATACGAACAGCAGGTAGGGATCTGTTTGAAACCGCACGAGACTGTTATCAAACAAATCAAAGCCGGCATTACAAAATGCACTGATTGAGTGAAAAATGCTATAGCCCAGGCCTTTAACCAACCCATAACGGGGATAGAAATCAATAAAAATCAGGCCGGTCCCAAGAACTTGAATCGCCAGGGAAATGCGAACCACCAGAAAAACAACCGTGCTGGTGTTAGCAAATGATTGCAGGTTAAGGGACTGCTGGGTTAGCAGTTGGGTGGTCAAATCAACCTTCCGGCGCATAAACACAAACAGTAGAACGGCGAATGTCATAAAGCCCAAACCACCAATTTCGACCAGCATCAGGATCACAATTTTACCGAAGATACTCCAATGAAGCGCGGTGTTGACCACCGTCATTCCGGTCACACAAGTCGCGGAAGTTGCCGTGAAAAAGGCATTGATGTAACTGGTCATATGCCCGGATTTACTTGAGATTGGCAGCGACAGTAAAAAGGTTCCCACTAAAATAATAATCAGGAAACCTAACGTCAAGATCTGCGGTAACGCCAATCTGGTTTTTGAATTCAATGAATCAGAACCTTTCACTTAGCAAAAAAATGCTAATGTCTTAATAGGGATCACATATGTATTATCGCACACTCACCAGAAAGGGCCCAACTTTGCTGCCAAAATAGACTATAATATGAATAAATACGTTGATTGTGAGGGATAAATGACATGCTTATCAAAAATGTCCATATCGAAAATGCAGAACAAACCAGTGACGTCAAAATAGCTGACGGCAAGTTTGTCAAGATTGCGCCAAGTATTGAACCCAGTGACGGTGAACAGGTGATTGACGCCACCGATAAATTATTGCTGCCACCGTTTGTTGATCCCCATGTTCATCTGGATGCGACCCAAACGGCCGGCGATCCTGAGTGGAATCAATCCGGGACGTTATTTGACGGCATTCGAATTTGGAGTGAACGTAAGAAGAAGTTAACGATTGACGACGTGAAGACCCGCGCTAAGAAAGCCATCAAAATTCAAGTCGCCAACGGGATTCAATTTATTCGAAGCCATGTTGACGTCACCGATCCGGATTTGACGGCTTTAAAGGCCCTAATTGAAGTTCGTGATGAAGTTGCCGACCAGGTAGAACTTCAACTGGTCGCTTTTCCCCAAGAAGGCATATTGTCCTATCCAAACGGCAAGGAATTGATGATTGCCGCGGCCGATATGGGTGCCGATGCGATTGGTGGGATCCCGCATTTTGAATTTACCCGTGACTACGGGGTTGAGTCGTTGAAATTCTTGATGAAGGTTGCTGAAAGTAAGGGTAAATTAGTTGATGTCCACTGTGACGAAATTGACGATCCCGCTTCTCGAAACCTTGAAGTACTGGCAACTTTGGCACTGGAAAGTGGGTTGGGCGACAAAGTGACTGCCAGTCATACCACTGCGATGGGGTCGTATAACGACGCCTACACGTATAAATTATTCCGTCTCTTGAGAATGTCTCATATCAACTTCATTGCCAATCCATTAGTTAACACCAACCTGGGCGGTCGTTTTGACACCTACCCCAAGCGTCGGGGAATGACCCGGGTTAAGGAGTTGGCTGAAGCTGGCATCAACGTTGCCTTTGGTGAAGATGATCTCAAGGATCCCTGGTATCCAATGGGCAATGGCAACATGCTTGACCCCGTTGAAATGGGCATTCATGTCGGTCATCTGATGGGCTATGACGATATCATGAATTCGTATCAATTTATCACGACAAACGCTGCCAAGGCGATGCACATTAGTGGTCACTATGGCATTCATGTTGGTAAGCCTGCCAACTGTATCATCATGAACAACAATAATTTCTACAATGCTTTAAATGAGCGATCAGAAATTTTGTATTCAATTCATAATGGCCAAATCTTGGTTCAGACTGAGCCGAAGCACGTGACAAATCACTTCGAAGATTAATCGTTTAAAGTAGGAGTTGGGACAACGTCCGTTGTGCCGACTCTTTTTTACACACATCATGCACACGCTCTTTTGTTGCCATTTTACGTCAAATATGACACACTTTGAGTGGGTAGCACGACAGGGGGAAGCAACGTTGGATATTTTATATTGTGGTGACGACAACATGTTTGAAGGCTTGATTATCTCAATCTTGTCGTTAACCAAACACGCTCATGAACCACTGAACATTTATATTATGACCGGACACCTTCACAATAAGCACCGTCAGTTTCAAGCGTTGAGTGACGATCATATCGACTTTTTAAACGATCTGGCCAAGCAGGGGAACAACCGGAATGCCGTTATTAAAATCGATATGACCGAAAAGTTTGAAGCGGAATTGCCAACTGCCAATATTAATACATTATTTACGCCGTACAGTATGTTGAGACTATACAGTGATTTAGTACCACAGTTCTCAGATCGGATTTTATATTTAGATGCGGATGTCGTTTGTCGGCGACCGTTTGAAGCGTTCTACCATCAAGAGCTGGATAAGGTAGATTTTCTAGGGGTTCTTGATCATTATGGCCGCTGGTTTTTCCATCATCAGCTACGGCCGTTTGACTACATTAACTCCGGAATGCTGCTGATGAATCTTAAACAGATTCGCCAAGATCAGCTATTGGCGCGCTGCCGGGCATACTGTGCCAAACGGCCAATGATTATGCCTGATCAATCGGCCATGAACAAGTTGGCCAAGCATAAGGCGTTCGTGGCAGAGAAGTATAATGAGCAACAGGATGTTCAACCGGACACGGTGTTCCAGCATTTTTCAACTCGTTGGAAATTTTGGCCGATTATTCATACGGTTTCGGTCAAACCCTGGGAAGTCGACAAGGTCCACTCTCAGCTGAATTTGCACGAATATGATGACATCTTGGATGAGTATCAAGAGATAATGGCTAAGCTGCAGGCGGAGCCCGTTTTATCCAAATAAAACAACAGAGTGCGAGTTAAACCGCATAGCTTCGGAGCATTAAGCGGACGGAGCTGGTTTGAGGAACATGTTTAGGCAAGATAATATGGAATCACCAGAAAAAGGCTGAGCCAAAAGTTGATACTTTTAGCTCAGCCTCTCTTTTTCATCCAGCACATTCTCAAGACGTTGCTTGCTTTTCCGTCCGAATTGGCTGATGCGTTTTTTCTTCTGAAAATTGGTTTTCCACGTATTCTCGGTACAGTGGCGTACTTTTGACTAACTGTTTATGGGTTCCGTGACCACTGACCCGACCATTTTCGATGAAGTAGATTTCATCCGCGTCAGTGATGGTGCTGAGGCGGTGGGCGATGACTAAGGTCGTTCGGTTCACCATCAATTTGTCGAGGGCTTGTTGGACCATCATTTCTGATTCGGAATCCAAGCTGGCAGTGGCTTCATCAAGCATCAAAATCTTCGGATCTCTTAAGAAAGCTCTGGCAATAGCCAAGCGTTGGCGTTGCCCGCCGGAGACTTTTATCCCGCGTTCACCCACTTCAGTGTCGAGACCGTGTGGCATGGCTTTGACAAATTTGGTTGCGTAGGCCATATCTAAAACATGCCAAAGTTGTTCGTCTTGAAAGGTTTTATCGAGCCCATAGGTCAAATTATAACGGATGGTGCCGGACATGATTGCGGCGTCTTGGCCAACCAACCCAATTTGATTCCGCCAGCTTCCAAGCTTGATATCGTCTACTTCGGTATCGCCAATCATAATATGGCCACTGTCCGGCTGATAAAAGCGTTCTAAAAGACTGAAGATAGTTGATTTTCCGCCACCCGACGGACCGGCAAAGGCGATCACGGAATTGGCAGGAGCGGTAAATGAAACGTCGTGGAGGATTGGTTTGTCCTTTTCATACGAAAAGCTGACATGGCTCATTTTTAACGTTTGGCCGCTGATATCAAAATCGCTTCCAGACTGTTGATCTTCCTCGCGTGTTTGAAGCAAGGCTTGAATTCGGGTGGTCGAACCACTTGCTTTGGCGACGTCAGCCATAAATTGACCGAGGATTGCGAACGGTCCGATCAGTTGAACCAAGTACATTAGAAATGAAAATAGGGTCCCGATGTCGATGGCACCTTCACGGACCCGGATGGCACCGTAGGCCAAAATTCCCAGTACCATGGCCATCATCACCATGCCCATGACGGGACCGGCGATTGAGTCATAGATGGCTTCCCGACGGCCAATCCGATACAGGCGAAACATGCGTTGATCGCCAGCCGACTTTTCAAGCGGTTCGGCAGTTGAGGATTTAACTAGGCGGACTTCACCCAGCATTTCACCGGCTTTTCCGTTAAGGTCTGCCAAGGCATCTTGACGGGCCCGGGCAATTTTGTGCGACTGGCGGACAATTGGTAGCAGGCAGACGAGGACAAGTGGGATGGCAATGAACATAATAATCGTCATCCGCCAGTCCATAATCATCATCAAGACCATCGCCCCAACGAGTTGAATGATTGAAGTGGCAGTCTTTGGAACGGAATTTGCCAACAGTTCCTTGACCTGAGTCGAATCATTGACTAATCTGGAGGTGATTTGACCGGACTGGGTCTCATCAAAATAATGAACTGGTAATTTTAGAATCTTGTTCCAAAGCGTTTTTCGCAGCTTATAAACTACGTCTTCACCGAAAAAGCCCAAGACGGTTCCGGAACAGGCACCGATAATTGTACTTAATAGGAATAAAAGGACCACGCCGACAATTAACGTAGTGTTCATGTGATGTCCGATTGAATTGATGATCCCCTTGGCAATTCCTGGAACGGCCAGTTGCATGGCGGTCGCCAATACGCCAAGCAAAAAGCCTGCGATCAGTTGCCAGTATCGTGGGTGAATCCGGTTAATGAGGGTTAAAAACGTCTTTAAATTAAATTTTTGTGGTTTATTAGAATGATCTGGCATCGATGAATCCCCCAAAATATTGATTAATATACTCACTCTTTAAACTAGCATAGCAAGCGTCATTTTAACACTAATTTGGTGTAAGAAATCAATGATTCGTTCAAAAGGTTTTATTTAGCTGTCGATATGATAAAATTATGTCACCATTTATTTTAAGATGGACTTGTCCAAATCAGTCGTTTAATATGAGGAGGTGGCATCCTGATGAAGCAGCACACATCTAAAACATATCGGTATCGATCCTTTGATGACGATGTTGTGTTCACTAAACATCAGGATGCGACGATCCCCGACAACCACGTTTGGCTGCACACCTCACTTATCTACCGAGGCATTGGAACGGTCATTTATGCACTTGCTGTGGCGTTTAGTTTTCTGTACTGTCGTTTTTATTTACACACGTCGTTTCGAAACAAGCACTGCTTGGCCACTCAAGGTCGGCGGGGGGCTTTTGTTTATGCGAACCACACACAGCCATTAGGGGATGCGCTGTTGCCAATGCTGGTCGCTGTTCCCCGACGCGCTTATCCAATTGCCGAACCGGCCAACTTGGGGATTCCAATTGTCGGTCGATTTTTGACGATGTGTGGGGCCTTGATTTTGCCGGACAAATTATCTCAAATGGTGAAATTTCAACGGGCCATGAAGAAACGGCTGGACCAGCACCAACGGGTCTTCGTCTACCCTGAAGCACACGTCTGGCCTTATTATACCCATATTCGCCCATTTCCAGTTGGAGCATTTCACTATCCTGTGGCAGAGAACGTTCCCAGCTACACGATGACGATTACATATCAAAAAAGCCGGCTTTTAAAGCGGCCGAAACAGGTTATCTACTTTGACGGCCCGTTTATGCCAGACATGGCACTATCTCGCAAATCCCGGCAACGAAAGCTCCATGATCAGGTTTATGATCAGATGGTGCTTCGAAGCCGTGAAAGTAACGTTGCTTACATTCGCTATGAGCGACAAACAGACGACTAAATTCTAGGAGGAAGATTCATGTCTAATCAAACAGTACCGGCATTTTTTGCAGTCGACGATAATTACGCCGCTTATTTGGCAGTGGCACTGGAATCCTTAGAGGCCAATGCTTCAACAACACGGGACTATGACATTATTATTTTATGTGACGATTTGAATCAGGAAAATCGCGACCAGTTGAAAAAATTTGCGCGTGATAACGTTCAAATCAGCTTTGTTTCGATTAACGATCGTTTGAAAAAGGAAATCACCGACAAGGGAAACAAGCTACGCAGTGATTACTTTACGTATACGATTTATTTCCGGTTATTCATCGCCGAACTATTTCCAAAGCTCGATAAAGCAATTTATTTAGATTCTGATACCGTAGTTTTAAATGACATTGGCAAATTATTCGACACGGACCTTGGGGATAACTTGGTTGGTGCGGTTTCTGATCATTTTATCGGTCATAACCCGGAAACGATGGCCTATGCTGAAAAAGCCATTGGCATCGATTCACAAAAGTACATTAATTCTGGCGTTTTGCTGATGAACTTAAAGGCAATGCGTGAGAGCCATTTTGCCGATCACTTTTTGGACCTCTTGAATCAATATCATTTCAAGAGCTTGGCACCGGATCAGGACTACATGAATGCGATCGCCAGAAAACGAATCTATTACCTCAATCCGTCTTGGAATATTCAAATCTCGACGCCTTTGGATGTGACCCCTTGGCTGATTCACTACAACTTGTTTGCCAAGCCGTGGCGCTATGAGGACTGCCAACGTAAAGAATATTTCTGGAAGTACGCCAAAAATACCGCGTATTACAAAGCCTTAACCGACGAACTGGCAGCGATGGATGACAAAGAAGTAGCTCGTGATCAAAAGAACCAGGCTGATTTGATCCAGTTGGCGGTTGATACAACCAACAAGCCAGATACGTTTGCGGCCCGAACAAAGCAAGGAGTCAACATCGCCCTATGACTTTCACACCAGTAAAACTTGGTGACCGTGATAAAGTCATCCGTAATATTGCCGAAAATGTTCGCCAAGGAAAATTAAATCAAAAAGTTGAAATTAACGACCCGGTGTTGACATTAGCTGAGCAGCAATCGGTTTTAGCCGATTTTTTGAAGCTGCACCAGACCAGACGTTACCGACTAAGGGCCGTTGAAGCCCGTTCGATGATGAATATTGGTGCCAGAATGCTCAGCCCCAATTTACAGGTGGAGGGGCAGGCTCATTTAGCAGACGTTAAATGGCCGGCAATTGTAACAGCTAATCACTTTAGTCCGATTGACAGTTTGCTCATCCGCTCGGCACTTAAGTTGCCTGATTTGTCGATTGTCGTTGAATTGACCAATCTAAAAATGCCTGGTCTGCTGGGCTTTTTGATGACCTATTCGGATACCATTCCGATTAGCGACAGCATTAATTACATGGGCAAAAACTTTATCAAGCTGTTAAAGCAGAGCTTGGATCGTCAGCAGTCCATCCTGATTTATCCGGAACGGGAGATGTGGTTCAACTACCGAAAGCCACGGCCCCTTGAACGCGGTGCTTACTATTACGCTGTGAAATTCAATGTGCCGGTGGTTTCCTGCTTTGTTTCGATGGCAGATGCACCGACCAAGGGTGATCCCCATGGTATTAATTACACGGTTCATGTCTTACAGCCAATCTACCCGGATCCTTCGATTAAATCAGAACGAGACGCCGCTGACAAAATGCGTGAACAGGATTATCAGCAAAAAGTTGCCGCCTATGAGGCTGCTTATCACAAGAAGTTTGTCGAGGCCTTTGACGAATCTGACGTTGCTGGGAACTATATTTAGGGCATATTAAAAAGGGCTGGTCAGGCAAAACGCATCTGTTTTGCCTGTGCCAGTCCTTTAAATGTGGTAAAGCTGAAATTGGGACCCAAATACTGGGTGCCAACTCTCGAATTAATTTGCTTTCTTTTTCTTGGCCACACTGGATTTATTAACTGCAGCCGGCTTCTTCTTTGGCATCGTCGCTGCTTTTTTAGCTGCAAGAGCTTCCTTGCGCTTTTTAGAGCGTTCCTTCAAAATATCTTTGAGGGCAGTGATGTCATCTTCATGCATTTCCTTCCAAGACTTGTATGAAGTGTTGGTGTCAGTATCGGTGGGTTTAAGACCGGTATCCAACCAGAACAACGCCTCAGTTAGACTGGGAAAATTGTGCATCCAAAGCGTCTGACCGTTTTCCGAGTCAAATGCAACGTAGGAACGGGCATGGCGCTGTAAAAATGTATGCTTTCGAATTTTGAAAGCTTCACGTTTTCTTGTTAACCGATAATCAGGTAAAATGTACTTACCTTGTTTTTTTAATCGGGGAAAGCGCTCGTTTATTTGATCTGATTGGTCTTTTAAAAGCGCTTTGGCTTCGTCGACCGAGATCAATGTGGCTTTAGTTTGGGTCATATTCAGTTGCCCCCTTTATTAACATTTTCGCATAGATTTATCTAATTGCAAAGTAGATAGAAACATTATAAATAATTATTAACATTTTTTCTGAAAAAATGTTGAACTGGAGAACGGAACTTAATGAAATTTTATGCAGTCAAAAAAGGAAAAAAGACCGGGATCTTTACGACTTGGGACGAGACTGAAAAGCTGGTCAAGGGCTATTCAGGTGCGCAATATAAAAGCTTCAAGACGCGTGAAGAAGCCGTTGACTATTTAGGCGGTGAGGTTGGTCATGGAACTGATCAAAAACTAACCCGGAAACGCGCTACCAAAAAACGGCCGGCTAAAAAGCCAACAAAACCGGACAGCTTTTCGGGTGAGACGATTGTCTATACCGATGGCGGCTCCAGAAACCATGGCAATGTCCGTGGGGGGCACATTAAGGCTAGTGATAAAGCTGCCTGGGCATTTTTAGTCCAGACGAAAGATGGTCAGTTTGCCAAATCGGATGGCGAGTTTGGGGCCACCAACAACAGAATGGAAATAATGGCGTTTTTAGAGGCTTTAAAGTACTTGGCACACAATCACCTGCAAAACAGTCGAATCGACGTTGTGATGGATTCCAGGTACGTTTTAGACGCCATTCAAAAGGGGTGGCTGAAGGGCTGGCGGAATCGTGGCTGGACTAAGAGTGACGGCAGCAAGCTTCAAAATAAGGAGCTGTGGCAAGCCGTTGATCAACAACTCCGTGAATTTCAATTAATTCAATATCACTGGACAAAAGGGCACGCAGCCGATGCCGGTAATGTTTTTGTCGACGAACTGCTCAACAAGACGATGGATAAAATGGGTACGAGCCAGGCTCAAACGCCACAATTAGTCGAAAAGCTGCCGCCAATCCAACAACTGGTCAAGCAGCAAAAAGAACCCAAAAAGGCCGATCATAAAATTGACCTACCCAAGCCAGGGCCGAAAACGGCCGCTTCTGTCAGGGATATTGAAAATAGCCTTAAACAACTTGGCCTGTTTGATGAGGATGACGACTAGTGATGCATCCGATTAGTCGCATGATATCGGCGGTCAACTTCCTTACTCCAAAAGCCACCGGATAATTGAACCGGTTCTTGAACCATGATGAATGCGTCAGGGGAAATCTCTTTGATTTGTTCCATCAAGCGCCGGTCTGCTTTTCTGGGGGCTAAGATACTCAAGACCAACCGGGCACCGGAACGGCCCTCGGCTCGGCTGACGGTAACCCCATAACCAAGGTCACGCAGCTTTTCGGCCAACTCTTCGTTGTGAGCATGAATCGGGTTGGTGGGGTCGATTTGAACGGTTACTTCAAAGTTGACATACCCCAAGGCGATTTTATCTTCAATAATAATTCCGATGTAAATCCCAACGCCAAAACCAACGGCATATGCGGCGATGTTGAGGGGACTGTCAATGTGTTGTAATGCAATTGCCAGGGCCATCACGTAGATGAACTCTTCTCCGACCGCTACCAGTGGTGCCAGGAATTGGTGCCCCTTGACAACCAGCATGGTTCTAAAGGTATTGATCGCAATGTATAAAGCATTTAATAGAAATATTGTGATTGCAAGTTTCATTAATTAATTTCCTCCAGACTCATTTAATTTATAGTTTAGCACTTTTAAAATTGATGGGGCCAAAAAGCGATATCATTCCTATTAGAATAGGCATTAACGGTTTGTTAACATTGACAACTATTGTAATTAACGGTATTCTAAATGCTGAATAATATTAAAAAGTAAGGGTTGCTGACCTAATGAATAATATTAATTTAATTCCATATCTGACATTCGAAAATACAAAGGAAGCCTTGGCCTATTACCAAGACGTTTTTGGTATTACCGATATTCAGCGGGAATCCCCAAATGAAAAACAGGCAGAAGACATGTCGCTGAATGCGGATGTTAATCTCGACGACCTTACTTTGCAAGGCAGCTTCAAGATCCTTGGCAAGCAGGTGTTTTGTGCGGATAGTTTTCTAGGCAAGCCCGTGGTCTCCTCACTGATTTCATTAATGATTGAAGTGGATTTACACGACTCGGAGGCTTCGTCTGCCCTGCAGAAACTTTACGATCGAGTTGTCGAGTCAGAAGAAGTTAAAGTGATTGTAACTTTTGAAAAGAAGTCTTCCGGTAATAAGTACGGACAGATTGTTGATAAGTATGGGATCACTTGGATTTTTAACGCAGTTAAATAATACCAAGTGAGTTGGGGCTGAAAACAAGATTGTTGTTTTCAGCCTTCTTTGCATAAAAAGGGGGGAATTGAGATGACAACATTTTCAAACGTTAAAGGCGTTTTATTTGACCTTAATGGGATCATCACAGATTCATGGCTGTATCATAGTAAATCGTGGCGCCAGGTCGCCGAAAGCATCGGCGTTCAGTGGAGCGACCAGCTCGAAGAGGCCATCAAAGGGCGGGACCGAATTGATTCACTTAACGCAATTTTGAGCGCTGGTGGCTTGGAAGACGCCTATTCCGATCAACAAAAAGAGGCCCTTGCCGACAAGAAAAACGCCATTTATCAACAAATGCTCGAAGTGATGAATCCCAATGATATTTTACCCGGAATTCACGATTTCTTAGCCGAACTTAAGCAAAATGGCTACAAGATGATCATCGCGTCAGCATCTGCCAACGCGCCAAAGGAAATTCAAAAATTAGAACTGGAAGATTATTTTCCATTGATTGTCGACTTAAATCAAATTAAGCATAATAAGCCCGCCCCTGACGTTTTCTTGAAGGCAGCTGAGATGATCGGCTTATCAGTTGATCAATGTGTCGGCATTGACGACGGGGTTGTCGGCGTCGAATCGATTAACGCGGCCGGCATCGTTTCAATTGGGGTTGGCGATCCTAAGGTGTTGAAAATGGCCGACATTCATTTTAGCTCAACCAAGGATTTGACGTTGGCCAATATTCGTCAAGCTTGGCCTAAATGATTGGTAAGGTAATCCTTCAACACAACCGCCTGATTGTTTTCGCGGTCCTTTGCACCATAGAGGAAAATCACGTCAGTCGTTTTCAACTTATCAGCGATTAACGCAGTAAACTCAGCCGTCTTTGGATTGGCATCCAATTCCGCAATATACTTGGTTTTGAACTCGGAAAATTTTTGGGGATCGTGTGAGAACCATTGGCGCAGCTCTTTGGACGGGGCAACTTCTTTCTCCCATTCGTCCAATTTAGCATTAACCTTTGAGATTCCCCGTGGCCACAAGCGATCGACCAAGATTCGGTAGCCTGATAAATCTTGGGGTTTATCATAAATTCGTTCCAATTTGATTTGCATCGTAAAACCTCCGTTAACTTATTTTGAAAGGCGTGACACTTTTGAAAGAAGACCCGTTTTATTCCAGCGGCAGCACAGATGAAATTTCCAAAAAACTTCTGGGGATGCTGCTTACATATGAATCGCCCGAGGGGCTGGTAGGTGGCTGGATTGTTGAGACCGAAGCCTATATGGGGCAACAGGATTCGGCGGCCCACGCATTTAAGGGGCGACGAACACCATCCAACGAGCCGTTATATGGGCCTCCAGGTACAGTGTACATCTATTCGATCCACGGACGATACCTCTTGGATGTCGCTGCCCAACCAAAAGGTGTTCCACAAGGGATTCTGATTCGGGCAATTGAACCGACAATTGGTATTGACATCATGATGAAAAATCGTGAGAAGCACGGCGTAGATTTAACCAACGGCCCCGGCAAATTGATGGAAGCCTTTGGCATTGCCGATAAGAAAATGAATATGGAAATCTTTGGTGACAGTCAGCTTGATATTCACCAAAACGACAAAAAAATCCCGGCTCAAATTGAAGAATCAAATCGAATCGGGGTTGCGAATCAGGGGACTTGGGCGACCAAGCCACTGAGATATTTTGTTAAGGGCAATCCCTATGTTTCAGGAATTAGAAAACGTGACGTCGATGAAACGACTCACGGGTGGGATTAGTTGTTTCGGTGGGCAATCTTTGCGGATACCGCACTGGCAATCGCGCCAACAATATCATCAATAAATGTATTGGATGTGCCGTCCTTGGCTTCATCCAATTTTTTTGTCACGCCGGTTTTTTCTCGATCAATATAGCCATAATTGGTAATGCCAATTGTGCCGTAGATGTTGGCGATGTTCAGGGCGATTCCTTCGTCAACACCAAAGACGCCCGAATCGTTCATGATGATACTTTCGAGTGGTTCCTTGATTAGCCCTTGAGTTGCCAGTCGGTCCAGTTCGAGACCAACCATGGCATTATTCAACACTTCTCGTTTGTGGAGAACGTCAATCGTATCTTTTTTAACCTCATCCATTTGGATGTTTGGGACAAACTTTTTCTGCAGGTTATAGGCCATTTCAGCAATGTCTTCGTAGGTCACGCCCCGGTCCTTTAAAGCGTTAATCACAAATTCGTAGGCAGCTGTATCGGGAAACTTAAAGTTCTTATTATTCATGGAATCCTTCCTTTCGATCGTGATAGAAAAAGCCCAGGCCAAAACAATGTTTTGCCCCAGGCTTTTATGGTTTTACAAGTATTTTGAATTACAATAGATATTTTGCATCAATGTCTGGGTCTTGAGATGTTAGAATCTTTGGACCGTCTTTTGTGATTGCCAGCGTGTGCTCATACTGAGCAGATGGGGTCCCATCTGCTGAAACATAGTATGTCCAATCATCTTTTTTATCATAACGATCGGCAATTTCCCACGTACCGGTGTTCACCATTGGTTCGATGGTGATGGTCATGCCTTCTTTAAGCCGCAAGCCTTGACCTGGGACACCGTATGCAGGAACGTTTGGTTCTTCATGAATGGATGGTTGAATACCATGGCCAATCAATTCACGAACATCGCCCATGTGGTTTTCATCTTCAACGTAAGTCTGAATGGCGTTTCCGATGTCACCAAGACGATTGCCAATAACGGCTTGGTCAATGCCAAGGTACAAGCCTTTGCGGGTAACTTCCATTAACTTTTGAATTTCAGGACTCACGTCACCGACGGCATAGGTCCAGCAAGAATCACTTTCAAAGCCGTCCTTGTTCACACACATATCAACCTTAAGGACGTCACCGTTTTTCAGCTTCAAGCCCTTACGTGGAATTCCGTGGGCAACTTCATCGTTGATGGAGATACATGTGGCAAACTTGTAACCGTCAAAGCCCATTTCTGAAGGGTAGGCGTTATGTTCCTTGATGTATCGACGCGCAAACAATTCAATGTCCCAAGTGTCCAACCCAGGCTTGATCATCTTGCGGAGTTCCTTATGAACACCGGCAAGGACGGCGCCTGATTCGGCCATTTTTTCAATTTCACGTGGTGATTTTAATGTTATCAATTAATTAACTTCCTTTTTTGTTATTAAATCTAAAACGCTTCTAAATAAATTAAAACATAAAAAATGGCCAACTGGCCACATTTTAACTTAACCCATCAATGATTCCCTTTTGGAGGGCTTCCAATATCAATTTAACTTCGGTAATCTTTGAATCAACCAAGTATTGCATGGTTTCGTCTTTATCTTTCTTAGCCGAACTCATCTGGTTATTCAAAAATGTAAGTTGGGAATGAAGATATTCTGTTAAGTTCATGGTATCACCTCTCCGATGCTCTTTACATATATTATATCCTAATAGTCATTAGTTTACATTAAAACACAATTTTTACAAATAATTTGTTTGCAGATTAGAAACAATATAAACTAGAAGCGTAGGAAAAAATTGGAGGGATAGAAATGGTTAGCAATATCTGGCTTCGTTGGTTCTTTGTTCTGTTGTATCTGGTGATGGGAATTTTGCTGTACATGGGGATGAACATGGTGGTCATGTACCTGATGGTAATCGGAATGTTCTTGGAGGCACTGATTAGCTTGATCGGCTATTATCGCGATCGGTGATAGGTACATATAGAAATTGCCTTGGGTAACCTTGGCAGAGAAGAAATAACAGTCAATGATGAAGCAACAAGTTCATCGTTGGCTGTTATTTTTTGAGTTGTGGATTCATATATAGATTGTGGAAACGTGCTTCACAAGCCAGATTCTTCCGCTTAATCCGATAACCCGCTTTGACGCAAGTTCAGCGTCAAAACTGTTGTCCGATATACGGTTGAGGACAGCTTCGACGCAACTGGCACTGCGATCTAAGCCACTTTGATTAAAATCCAAATCGTGGTTAAGGTTCACTGTTATTTTGTGGAAACGTGCTCCGACGCAACTGATGCTAACTTCTAAGAAAACTTTGACTAAAACCCAGAACCAGGGTTTCAGTCAAAGTTCTCTTAGAAACCGCATCACCCGTTGCTCGTCGCACTCTCTACCAAATTTTCACCCTTTCCCCCGGTTCCATATACATCCCGTCACCAGGTTGGACATCGAAAGTTTTGTAGAAATCATCCAGATTTTTGACCTGGACATTTGCCCTTAATTCTGCCGGGGCATGGACATCTATATTTAGCAGTAACTGCTTGTACTGTTCCGTGGCCTTCATTCGCCATACCTTGGCCCAATTGATGAAGAAGTCATACAAATTATAATCTTCCTCATTTTTGGCCGCTTCGTTGGCACAGCTCAGACCACCCGCATCCGCAATGTTTTCCGACACCGTCAGCTTGCCATTGACCCTGCCGCCCGCAAATGGGATGCCGTCAAATTCTTTAATCATCTTATCGGCAAGCTTGGAGAAGTACTCATGGTCTTCTTTCGTCCACCAATTGTTTAAGTTTCCAAGTTCATCAAACAACGAGCCATTATTATCAAATGCATGAGAAATTTCATGGGCGATAACCGCACCAATACCACCGTAATTTTGGCTGGATGACTGCTTCAAGCTATAGAAAGGTGCCTGAAGGATTGCCGCTGGGAAGACAATAATGTTCTTAAATGGTTCATAATAAGCGTTTACCGTAGCCGCACTCATTTCCCATTTCGTCCGGTCGACTGGTTTGCCCAGCTTCTCAAACGTATCTTCAATGGTGATCTCCCCAAATTTGGACATGTTATCAAACAGGGTCCCGCCATCATTTTCGGGCGTCACCTTAAATTTGTATTCCAGTTGGTCGATGTGATCCGGATAGCCCACTTGAAGGGCTAATTTATCCAGCTTCAAGATTGCTTTTTCTCTGGTTTCCTTACCCAGCCAAGTGTTGTTGCTGAGGCGGTTCTTATACACGTTGATCATGTTTTTGACCATGTGCTCAACGTCCGCCTTGGCTTTTGGACCAAAGTATTTCTTGGCGTAATAGTCCCCAATCGTTTGGCCAAAGATACCTTCAGCGAGGTAGAAAGCAGCTTTCTTTTGGGGTGTTGCTTCCTTCTTGCCGGAAAGGGCTCGGCTAAATACAGAACCGGTCTGACGGAACTCTTCTGACAGGTAGCTTGAAGCTGAGCGAACCGTGTTGACCAGCATCCAATTCTTCATGTCGGTGAAGGTATCACTGTTAATCAGGCCATCAAAGCGTTCGTAGAACTTCGGCTGGGTCACGATAAGTTGCTCCGGCGCGTGGCCAAACAACGCGTCTGCCAGGTTCATAAAGTCAATGTGAGAGCTGGACTCTGAGAAGTAGGCAAACTTCTGTGGGTTGTACATTTTACTGTAGTCGGCAGATTCTTCAGCTGACTTCACGTTAGGGGCAATTTTGGCGTCAAATCGCTTGGCGGATTCGACAATCTCATCTGCTTCACTGCTGCTGTAATCAGCCAAAATCAAGAGTTGACTGGCCATTTTGGTGAAGACCGGCATCAGTTGTTGATATGCCGGATTGTTGTTCTCATAGTAAGTCCGGTCTGGTAAGAATAAGCCTGGAACCGACGCAAACAATGCGTTGACCTGGGTGTTTTTCATATCCGGTTCAACCCAGAAGCCAAACGGTAGCGGATAGCCGGCTTTAACCAACTCAGGCAATTGTTCGTTTAAATCATCAAAATTGGTGATATTCTCGATTTTTTCCAAATAGGGCTTGAGTGGATCGGCACCATCGGCATCACGCTTCTTATAGTTGCGAGCGAGTGCATAGAGCTTCAAGAATTCTGAAAATGGGGCGTCATATTGTTTCTTTTCCTCAATGATGTCATCGAGGTCGCTCATTAATTGCTTATCAATATTGTCGTTGAGGTCCATGAAGCCACCAGTCGAGGAATGATCAGCCGGAATCTCGGCGGTCTTTTCCCAGCGACCATTAACGGCTTGATATAAATCGTCTTTTAGTAATGACTTGTCAATTGAATCTTCAGTGGGTTGGTCTGCTTGACCACCATCTGCTGCATTTGCCTTAAAAATATTCAAAATAAAGCCTCCTTCGTAGAATTGTGATGTGATTTCCGCACACATTTAAATAGCGTTATTTGAAACTATTTCTATGTAATCTAGTATACTCAATATGAGAAATAAATGTGGAGAATGTCAACTTTCTCCAAGCTATTTTTCGACGTTAAACGTATGGTTACATTTGTTTAAATGATTCCTGAGGGGGCTTCACTTTGGACGAAAAAGAGATTTTTAACCGTGAAAAATCATTTCGATACAACGGGGACCGGGATTTAAAAATTAGCAAAATCCCCACTTCCGCTACGGTAGAAAATTTGAACAAGGATGATATTAAAGCAAGAATTGAGAGTAATATTCAAACGCTCCAGGATTTACAAGGGAAGTTGTACGCGCAGAACCACTTTGGCGTTTTGGTGATCTTTCAAGGAATGGACGGCTCAGGCAAGGACAGCATGATTCGCCATATCTTGAGTGGTGTTAACCCACAGGGAATTGAAGTCACCAGCTTCAAGTCGCCAACGTCAATTGAGCTGAATCATGATTATTTGTGGCGGGTCCATCGTCACGTTCCTGAACGTGGAATTATCGGGATTTTTAACCGTTCCTATTACGAAGATGTGTTGATTAGCCGCGTTCATCCGGAAATGATTGTCAGCGCCAACATTGGCAATATTACCAAGCTCGAACAGGTTGACAACAAATTTTTTGATGGCCGCTTCAAAGACATTAATTTCTTTGAAGACTATTTAACCCGAAATGGTTTCATGGTTTTGAAATTTTTCTTACACATGTCAGCCGACGAACAAAAGGATCGGTTCAAACGGCGGATTGAATTACCAGATCACAACTGGAAATTCTCTTCAGCCGACATCAAGGAGCGCCGTTACTTTAACGATTATCAAAAAGCATACGAAGACGCCATTGAGCATACGGCCAACAAGACCAATCCTTGGTATATTATCCCATCAGATGACAAATGGTACTCGCGACTCTGTGTATCCGACATCATTGATCGGCGGATGAAAGAGCTGCCGCTAAAATATCCGGATTTACCGGATTCTGAGAAGGCAAAGTTGGAAGAAGCCTTGCAGGAATTGGATGATGATGCGGTTTTAAATAACAAGAAATCCGGAAAGCACAAATCATAAATATGATCTCAATCATTAAAAAACAGGAGAGTTGCAAAAAGGCTGGATTGACCTTTCTCACTCTCCTGTTTTGTTATAACCGTTTATTTTGATCATTTTGATCTTTTGAATATTTCGACAAGAAATAAAGAATGCCAATCAGCGCAATGACCACAATTAATAGTTGCAGCCACCAGATTGGGCTGTACATGGTCGCATTACCCGCAAACAATGACATCAAGCCAACTGCTGCCGCACAAATACTCAGCCAAAAGGCCGGCTCCCGATAGAAATTATGATTATATGACATGTTCGCCATCTCCCCTGAAACTGGCAAAACGGACTTCCACTTACTTAGCTTAATTATAAACGATTTGTTATTTAAGAGGTTCAGTTTTGCATTATCATCTCACTGCTGGTATCAATATTGCTAACTGGTAGTTATTCCCACATAAGTTGCGAAATTATGTAAATGAAATTGGGTTGCGATAAAATGAAGGTAGGAGTTGACCGATAGAACACATGTTCGTATAATTAACATGGTTATATCATTTCGGGTTGTCAGGAGGTGCGTCATGAAACAAGAATCACTATTTGCTGGAAACCAAGCTGAAAATCAACCGCTTGCCAGTCGGGTCCGCCCACAAACGTTGGACCAGTTTGTCGGCCAGCACCAGCTTGTCGGTAAGGGCAAAGTGTTGCGCGAAATTATCGAAAGCGATCAGCTGCCGTCGATTATCTTTTGGGGCCCACCGGGAGTTGGTAAAACAACCTTGGCTGAGATTATTGCCAAGAAGACCCAGGCTAAATTTGTAACTTTCAGCGCGGTGACCAGCGGAATTAAAGAAATTCGAGACATCATGAAAGACGCCGAAGCTAACCGTGAAATGGGTGGAAAGACAATTGTGTTTGTCGATGAAATTCACCGGTTTAACAAGGCCCAGCAGGATGCCTTTTTGCCGTTTGTTGAACGGGGCAGTATCACATTGATAGGAGCAACCACCGAGAACCCCTCGTTTGAAATCAACTCAGCTCTACTCTCCAGATGTAAGGTTTTTGTCCTGCAACCATTGGAAACTGACGACATTGTTCAGCTGATTCACCAAACGTTAAACAATCCGGCTGCCTTTCCCAAAGAAACGATTGAAATCGACGATGATGCGGTTCAAGAGATTGCCGAATTTGCCAACGGGGATGCCCGAGTCGCGTTGAACACATTGGAAATGGCGGTTAATAACAGTTCTAAAGAAGACGGGACGGTTAAAGTTTCCACGGACAATCTGCATCAGTTGATGAACACCAAATCTTTTCTGTACGACAAACACGGTGAGGAACATTACAACATTATTTCTGCACTTCATAAGTCGATGCGAAACAGCGATCCGGATGCAGCTGTATACTGGTTAACGCGAATGTTGAGTGGCGGAGAAGATCCACTGTACATCGCCCGCCGGATGGTGCGTTTTGCCAGTGAAGATATTGGGCTGGCGGACACCAATGCCTTAAACGTCGCCATTAATGTGTTTGAGGCCTGCCAATTTTTGGGGATGCCGGAGTGTAATGTTCATTTAACTGAGTGTGCGATTTATTTATCGCTGGCGCCAAAGTCAAATGCGGTCTATAAGGCGACGCTTGGAGCCGAGCAGGATGTGAAACACTCGATCAATGAGCCGGTTCCCCTGCAATTACGAAACGCGCCAACGTCGTTGATGTCAAAGCTTGGGTATGGTAAGGGATACCAGTACGCCCACGAATCGACCGATAAGTTGACGACGATGCAGACCATGCCGGATTCATTGATTGGTCACACTTACTATGAGCCAACTGATCAAGGAAACGAGGTCCGTTTCAAGAAACGATTGGCACAAATTAAAGCGTGGGAAAACGCCCACAGAAAAGAGTGATCTCATGGCAACATTTAAGTTAATCAAAGGCGACATTACGACGATGACTGTTGATGCAATCGTCAATGCTGCAAATACAGCCCTTAGCGGCGGTGGCGGTGTTGATGGGGCGATTCATCGTGCTGCCGGTCCTGAGCTGGACGAGGCGTGCCGCAAATTAAACGGCTGTCCAACAGGTGAGGCGAAGGTAACCCCTGGGTTTAAGTTACCAGCCAAATTTGTCATTCATACGCCGGGACCTATTTGGCATGGCGGAAAGAACAACGAACCACAGCTTCTTCGAAACTCATATGTGAATAGTTTGAAACGGGCGGTTGAGAATGATTGCCAAACGGTAGCATTTCCGTCGATCAGTACGGGGGTCTATGATTACCCGTTGGATCAAGCAGCCAAAATCGCAATTGACGCGATTGAAAGTTTTGATGCGCCCTTGGATGTGACAATGGTCTGCTTTGATTCGGGAACCTATGCTGCTTATAAAAGAGAATTAGATGAGAAATCAAACGAGAATGCGGGATAGAAAAACCACTATTTGACACACAGTTGCACTAAGTATTTGGACAAGAAAGAGCCGGGGCAAAACATTTTGTTTTGTGCCGGCTCTTTTTAAAACACCGATCTAAGAATTTGATATTCTAATTTTTGATTGACTTTAAATAAGAACCCCATTAGAATTTTATTAATACTAAAAAGTTACGTGTCCATGTAACGAAAGGGGTGTGATCAATCAATGAATGGAGAACTAACTGTTTCCGCGGCTTCAAAGGATACATTGCCAACAGTGTTTGGATACATCGGCATTGGGCTGGCGTTTGGGATCGTTGGCAAAGCTTCTGGGTTAAGTCCACTGTTAGTAACGTTGATGTCAATCATTACATATGCCGGTTCCGCGCAATTTGTCATTGTCAGTATGCTGGTCACCCACAGTCCCATCCTGTCGATCATCTTTTCAGTCTTTCTGGTCAACTCCCGGATGATTTTGATGAGCACGACGCTGTCACCGTACTTCAAACACGAGAGTATGCTGAAAAATATTTTGGTGGGGAGCCTGCTGACAGACGAAAGCTTCGCCCTGGGGATGAATAAGTTAAACTATTCTGAAAATCATTTGAACTTCCCTTGGTTTAATACGGCCAACGTTATTTCTTACATGACTTGGATTATCTCATCTTTAGTCGGTGCTGTGCTGGGAAACTTTATCAGCAATCCCGAAAAATTCGGGCTTGATTTTGCATTGGTCGCAATGTTTATTGGGCTGCTGTATTTGCAACTGATTAGTGACAAGTCGATTCAGTTCAAGCTACAGCTAATCGTGGTCGGCTTTGTTCTGGTAGCGATCTACTTTGGCCTGGTCTTTATTCCGAGCAGCTTGTTAATCTTGCTGGTCACGTTGGTAGCCTGCAGCTTTGGGGTGGTGATGAAACATGCCTTCTTTTAATTTTGTACTGCTGACGATTGTTGGGACTGGCGTGGTGACCTGGTTATCGAGGATTATACCGTTTGTCGTTTTGAAAAAGTTCCAGTTATCCAAAGGCGTGATCGAATTTTTGAGTTTTGTTCCGATTGCGATTATGTCGGCACTGTGGTTTGAAAATATTTTTGTCCAGCATATCGGGCATCTGCCATCAATCGAATGGGGCAATTTTTTGGCGTCGCTTCCGACTGTTGCATCCGCAATGATTTCAAAAAACCTGTTAGTGATTGTGATCGTTGGTGTCATTTCACTTGGGGTTATCAGGTTATTAATGGGATAGATCGTTTGTAAGAAAGCAAAAAAGTTGGCAAGCTGCCAACTTTTTTGTTATTTCAAATATTTTCGACTGAATGATGATTATTTAAAGAGATGGATCAATCATAATCTTAACTTGTGATTTGTCGGTTGATAATGCCTTGATTCCTTCTTCGAGGGCATCGTCTAAGCTGACTTTCTTGGTAACAACTTTCTTAAACAGGTCTTTGTGGTTGTCGATGATTCCTAAAACGTTAGGGAATGAATTGTTGTAGCACAGAGTCGTGATAACGTCCTTACCCTGCATAATCAAGTCATCAGTCATGTTCATGGTTACTGGCTTTGCGTACAGCGCAACAACTTGAATAATTCCTGTTCGTTTGGTTACCTTGAGTGCGGAGTCAAAGGTTGCTTGAACACCCGCACATTCGAAGGTAATGTCAACGCCGTTTGGCAAGTCCTTCTTGATAATAGCTTCAACGTCGTCTTTGCTTGGATCCAAAGCGTTTTCAATACCTAATTCCTTGGCCTTATCCAAACGAACCTTGGAAACATCAACGATATAAACGTGGTTGGCGCCAGCAATTTTAGCTAACACAGCTTCCAATAAGCCGATTGGGCCGGCACCCATCACGGCAACGTTTTGACCTTCACGTAAGTGGCTCTTCTTAATGGCTTCGTAAACAACAGCAGTTGGTTCTGCCAAAGCACCTAATTCAAAGTCCATGTCTTCAGGCATCTTGTGGGCAAATACGCCTTGAACGTTGGCAAATTCAGCCATCCCACCGTCTTCTGAGAAGCCTAAGAAGTTACCGGCACCATCAGTTGAAACTGCTTTGTTACAGAAGTTGTAGTTTCCGGCCCGACAGTTTTCACATTTTCCACAGGCAAGTAATGGTTCAACAGCCACGTGATCGCCAACTTGTAAGTCATCGACATCTTTTCCAACTTTGACAATTTCACCTGAGAACTCATGGCCTAAGGTGATGGGAACGGTTTTGCCGGTTAGTGGATATGGAACGGTTGGCAGGCCCCAGCCTTCGAGGTAGGCATGAAGGTCACTTCCACAAATTCCACAATATTTAACTTTAATTTGAACTTGATCATCTTTAGGTTCTGGAATTGAAACGTCTTCAACCCGAATATCTTTTTCACCATAAATGCGAACTGCTTTCATAATGTAGCCTCCTAAAATGAAAAATTTCTTACCATCAACACCTTTAGTTTACACCCCGGAGAAACCGCTTACAATATTATATGCGATAAATTAATATTACATTCACAAACAACAAAAGAAGTGGTGAAAAAGATTGCCATGGTGGGCATGTAAAGGTTATCATTGTATGTGTAGTACCAATTATTTTGGCTAGAAATCCGTGAGTTGGAGGAGATCATGATCGAAGCAATTAAATGTTCAGATACGCGGGCAGTTCATGAAAGTTATGTCTTTCCTGCACAACTAAATAACAATCAAATTCAATTTGGCGGTGAGACATTACGTATTTTGGATGCGAATGCCGGCTTGGCTGGTGTAAAATTTTTGCCTGGGGACTTGTCGTTTGTGACGGCGGGGTATGATCACGTCCAGTTTTTGTCGCCGGCAAGGCCAAATGAAATTCTGACCTGTATTTCATACGTCACGGGTAGTCACAAACGGGCGGTGGAAGTGTTCACAAAATTTTTAACCACCGATACGCATACCAAGGAAGTCCAACTTGCATTCATGGCCTTTTGTACCTTGATTGTCACGAATGATCTCAACGACATTCATTTCCCGAAGTTGATCGCGGAAAACGATGAGGAGCAGTATCTGTTGGCGAGTTATGATGAGCGCTTGAAGCAGCGTGATGCGGAGTTGGCTAACAATAAAGTGATTCGTGGGCACCTGAACTTGAAGTAGATTTGAGACTAGATTCATGTTTATTACTTCACAGAATGGTAAGATTAATTTAGATAGAAGATTATGGAGGTGTTGGATATGTTTGAAACAATTTTAGTTCCGGTTGATGGTAGTCAAAATGCGATGAGAGCGGTCGAAGAAGCTGCTGATTTGGCAAAGACGTTTGGATCGACGTTGCAAATTGTCTCGGTGGCAAGTGATCAACGGTACGTTCAGTATGGGGTCACGCTGGGCCAGGATGTTATGGAGTCGTTCCGTGAACGTGGCGAGGAAATTTTAGATGATGCAAGAGAGATTGCGGAGAAAAAGGGCGCCAAGGTCGAAACCCACTTCGTAGTTGGGGTTCCCAAGATTCAAATTGCAAAGGAACTACCAGAAAAGATGGGTGCATCGCTAATTGTGATTGGAAAATCGGGTGTAAACGGCATATCCAGGGCCATCTTAGGATCGACAACAGCATATGTCGTCAGACATTCGACGGTTAATGTGATGGTGGTGGATTATAAGAAGTAGAGTGCGACGAGCAACGGTTTGACACGGAGAACTAAGGGAGCTTTGATTTAAATCCTGATTTTGGATTTGAATCAAAGCGTCTTAGATCGTAGTGTCAGTTGCGTCGGAGCACGTTTTTTCTATGTAAAAGAAAAACAACTGGCAACAACGGGGTTTAACGCTGGGTTTGCGTTGAACCCCGTTGTTGGACTAAGCGGAGGAAACTGGCTTGGTTCGCACGTTTCGGCTAGGTAAAAAAACACGCGTGAACTCAAAACCATTTTGAAAGACAATAACAGGCACAGCATATACAAGGAGCAAGCGTCTCAAATCCCATAACCGGGTGTGAGTCACTTGCCCCTTATTTGTCGTCTACTCCATAGAGACTGAAGTACTTATAAAAAAATAAACCGCTAAGCCCGCATCCAATCATCATATTCACAAATACTTCCTCGAAAAACTTTCACTTTCCTAACGTTTCCAAAAAATTGTCAAAATTTTCACGGTCAAATGGTACAATAACTCTAAAATTAGTTGAAAAGATGTGCATTATGGATACTAAATTAACGAGTAAAATGACCTGGATTCAAATCATCTTGGTGATCGCCTTCTGTTTTCTGGCGGCCTTTTTCTGTCAGCATAACGACGGGTTATACCGCCAACCGATTTTTCAAGTAAACCGCGTTGAAAACGGTAAGGCCGTGAAAATGACTGACGAATTTCATAACGTTGATTATTACCATTCGCAGAAACTGTATGGGCAAATCACCAATGGGACATACGCCGGTAAAAAGTTTTCGATCAATAATTCATATTCTGATTCCCATGCCATGGATCACGAGTATAAAAGGGGCCAGAAATTATTTATTACGCTTCACACTCAGCCCAAGCTGCACGCAACTGTAAAGGACATGAAGCGTGACGCACCAATTGCCTTTTTGTTCGCCATTGCGATCAGCTTGTTATTTGTAATTCTCAAGCTGCGGGGCGTTACCGTGATTTCAAGTATCGTGATTAATACAATTTTATTTTGGATCGCGGTTAAAATTGATCACAACAATAACGGGTCGGCCGTGATTTTGATTTTCAGTATTCTGGCAGTTGTCTTTTGTTTTGTGACCTTACTGTTGGTCATGGGGTGGAGCAAGAAAATGTTAGTCACGCTATCGGCGGTTCTTTGCGCGACGGCCGCAACCATTTTGATTACGCTGCTGGTGTTCGCTGTGACCCATGAGCGCGGGGTCTATTATGAGTCGATGCAGTACGTGACGCAGCTGCCCAAGCCGTTATTTATCGCAGAGGTCCTGATTGGCGTTCTTGGGGCCGTTATGGATGAGGCTACGGACATCATCGCATCGTTAGCGACCTTGAAGCAGGAACGACCGCAGCTGTCGAAGATGGACATCTTTAAATCCGGCCGCCAAATTGGAAAATCAATCATGGGGCCTTTAATCAATGTCTTGTTCTTTATCTTCATGGCGGAAACGTTGCCGATGACATTGTTATATTTGAAAAATGGCAACTCCTGGCACTACTCGTTTTCAATGAATATGTCTTTGGGGATGACCTCCAGCCTGATCAGTGGGATTGGGATTGTGTTGACGGTGATATTGTCCAGTCTGTTTGCCGGGCTTTGGATCAAAGGAGATGAACGCTGATGGGCTCAATTACCGCATTAGGGATCGTTTTGCTCATTTTGATGATTATTGTCGGTGGCAAACAAGGTGTTACCTCGTTTCTCAGTATGGTCGTCAATTTTGGCATTTTATTTTTCACGATTGTTTTGATCGCGTTTCATTTACCACCGATTATCGTGACGATTGTCTCCAGCGTGATTCTTCTTTCGATCACGATCTTTTGGAGCAGTGCGAGTGATAACGCATCAACAACCGCCTTTCAAGCGTCCGTTATTATTCTGATTTTAATTGTGGTGATTATTATCCCAGTCGAATATTGGGCCCAGGTGGGGGGCTTTGGCTTGGAAGACAGCGAAGAGCTCGAGGGCCTGTCCACATACGTCGGCATCAACTTCACTAAAGTAGCGATTGCGACCGCGATCTTAAGTTCGCTTGGGGCGGTTGCGGAAGCGGCGATTGCCATTTCCTCTGGACTTGATGAAATTGTTACTCAGCACAAAGAAATCACCAGTTCCCAGTTGTTCTTAGACGGAACGATTATTGGTAAACAAATCATCGGAACGGCGGTTAACACATTATTTTTCGGCTTCTTTGGCAGTTCGCTGGCACTATTCATTTGGTTTTACGGGTTAAATTACTCATTCGGTGAAATTTTAAATGACAAGGTGTTTGCCGCGGAGCTGATTGCCATTGTGATTTCGCTAATTGGCGTGGTCACCACGATTCCAATTACCACTTGGATTATGAGCTTTAAGCTGAAACGACTTCATAAAACCCAGTTAAAGGAATGACAACAGGACTTTGCTACCAGGGGGAAACAATAACTATTTTGGGGTAGTATTTCTTCTTGACTGTTACGTCGAGAGACAGTTTATATTAATGATTGTTTAAAGTGTTAAGATATTAATACTTAACACGCGTAATATAAATGAGGTGAATACGGTGATTGAATTTTCTCACGTGACAAAAACATTTGACGGCCAGGATGCACTAAAAGACCTTAACCTCACCATTCATGATGGTGAGCTTTTTGTGTTGGTTGGTCCCTCTGGGAGCGGTAAAACGACATTGCTTAAGACAGTCAACCGCTTGGTGGTACCAACCAGCGGATCAGTTAAGATTGACGGTCAAGACGTTGCCGACAGCCATTTACAAAAGCTACGGAGACACATTGGTTACGTGCTTCAGACCGGAGCCTTGTTCCCGAACATGACGATCGAGCAAAACGCCTCGATTCAACTTGATAATTTGGGTTGGGATCCAGCGAAAAAGCATCAACGAATTGTTGAGTTGATGACCAAGGTGAATTTGGACCCCGACCAATTTCTGTCACGGATGCCAAATGAGCTTTCGGGTGGGGAAGCTCAGCGAGTCGGGATTGTTCGGGCATTAGCCGGACGTCCCAAATTGGTGTTGATGGACGAGCCATTTAGTGCGCTTGACCCGGTTTCTCGAAGACAGCTCCAGAAAATTATTCTGAATTTACACAAACAAATTGATACCACCATCGTGTTCGTCACCCATGATATGCACGAAGCGTTTCTGTTGGCCGACCGATTAGCCGTCATTCACAACGGCGTCTTGCTTCAGGTGGGTGAACCGGATTACATGATGGCCAACCCAGCGGACGCGTTTGTCAAACGCTTCTTTGACGTAGATGTTTCGGGTCACCGACTATTAAAACAGGTGATTGATTCAGGCCTGGGACGACCGAAAGCCGATGGTGATGCCGTTATTAAGCTACAAAACAGCCAAACCGTCTACGAGTGGGCAGGGTTGCTGGAACGAATCCCTGGCCAGTTGGTGGAAGTTGACGGGCAGGTGCTGTCTCAAGGCGATCTGATCTCCTTTGTTGCTGATTTAGGAAAGGGGGTCGACTGATGATTGATTCTGTCATCAATTACACCAGTAAAAATGCCGGGGCGATTGGTCAAGCACTCTGGCAACACGTAGAAATTTCCTTAATTGCAATTTTAATCACCATTGTCATTGCGATTCCGTTGGCTGTTGCCCTCGTTAATCGCCCAAAAATCGGTGAGTTGGTTTCTCAGGTTGCCGGTGTTATTCAAACGATTCCCAGCTTGGCGGTATTGGGAATTTTGATCCCATTTGTGGGTATCGGAACGGTCCCCGCAATTATTGCATTGGTGTTGTATGCCATTATGCCGATTTTTCAAAATACCTATGCCGGGTTAACCAATATTGATCCAGTATTGTTGGAAGCTGCCGATGCGCTTGGGGTAACCAGACGCTTTAAGCTCTTTCGAATTGCGTTGCCACTGGCGATGCCGATGATTTTGTCGGGAATCCGAATCGCAACGGTTTTGGTCATTGGGACTGCGACGTTAGCTGCCTTGATTGGAGGTGGTGGCCTGGGAACCTATATTTTATTGGGAATTCAAACCAATAATAATGACGCCTTAATCATTGGTGCCGTATTATCAGCGATTTTAGCGTTGCTGGCAAGTTGGCTGATTAAAATCCTTTCCAAGGTTTCTTTCAAAAAACTGATCTTTGGCACTTTATCACTGCTGATTCTTGGTGGTGGGGCGATCGGCTGGTCAATTCTGGCGCAACCCAGCCAAACCATCACAGTTGCCGGGAAAATGGGCGGTGAGCCTGAAATCTTGATTAATATGTATAAGGACCTGATAGAGCAGGACAACCCACGAACCAAAGTACAGCTGAAGCCAAACTTTGGCGGCACCAGCTTTTTGTTCAAGGCCCTCAAAAATGGTCAGATTGATGTTTATCCAGAGTTCACGGGAACTGTTTTACAATCACTCGTTAAGACACCCAAGGAGATCAATTCGAACCCCCACAAGGCTTATTTGGATGCTAAGCAAGCGTTGAATAATGAATTTCAAATGACTTATTTGAAGCCGATGGCCTATCAAAATGGCTATGCGATTACGGTCCGGCGATCGACCGCTCAAAAGTATCATCTCAAAACTATCGCTGACCTGCGGCGGGTGGGCAATCAGCTTCGGGGTGCTTTTGATCCTGATTTCTACCAGCAATCTGATGGTTATCCAGGATTACAGAAAGCCTATCATATTCAGCTTAAATCAGTTCGAACGATGGAGCCGTCATTGAGGTACATCGCGCTGGCGGATGGCCGGGTGGACGTGACTGACGCCTACACGACTGATCCACAGATTCGTGAATATCACTTGGTTGTTTTGAAGGATTCGAGAAGCTTCTTTCCACCATACCAAGGCGCTCCGTTGATGACCAAAAAGTTTGCGACCACCCACCCGAAAGTGGTCCGCTCGCTTGATCGACTGGCCAACAGGATCACGACAACGGATATGCAGGAAATGAACTATCAAGTAACGGTTAAGCACCGCAACGCTGCTGATGTTGCGAAGGATTATTTGGAGGAACATGGGTTGTTGAATAAATAATAAAAGAGAGTGTGAGTCAAACCGCTTAGCTTCGGAGCATTAATGTGATCATCAGTTTTGACGCTGGGGTTGCGTCGAAACTGATGATCGGATTAAGCGGACGAAGCTGGTTTGAGGAACACGTTTAGAGTGCGCAACGAACCGTTCAGCTACTAGACGCTGCACTCCGTTTGCGGTCGTCGGAGCATTAATGTAATCATCAGTTTCGGCGCGATCTTGCGGCGAAGCTGATGATTATATTAAGCGGAGAAAGTTGGTTCGTGGAGCACGTTTAGAGTGTGAGTCAAACCGTTTAGCTTCGGAGCATTAATGTGATCATCGGTTTTGACGCTGGGGTTGCGTCGAAACTG
>NZ_AZGK01000007.1 GCF_001435315.1 Lentilactobacillus parabuchneri DSM 5707 = NBRC 107865 | reverse complement strand
TCGGCAGTTCGAGACTGCCACGGCTCATTACAATTGAATATTATTATGCGCATAATATTTATATGCCGACTTAGCTCAGCTGGCAGAGCACCTGTCTTGTAAACAGGGGGTCGGAAGTTCGAATCTTCTAGTCGGCATTTTTGCGGAAGTAGTTCAGTGGTAGAACATCACCTTGCCATGGTGGGGGTCGCGGGTTCGAATCCCGTCTTCCGCTTGTTATGCCGGGGTGGCGGAATTGGCAGACGCACAGGACTTAAAATCCTGCGGTCAGTGATGACCGTACCGGTTCGATCCCGGTCCTCGGCATATTATGCACCCATAGCGCAATTGGATAGAGTGTCTGACTACGAATCAGAAGGTTGTAGGTTCGACTCCTACTGGGTGCATTGTTTTAACGGGAAGTAGCTCAGCTTGGTAGAGCACCTGGTTTGGGACCAGGGGGTCGCAGGTTCGAATCCTGTCTTCCCGATTGGTAGATTTATGACTATCATATTTTCATCGCGGTGTAGCTCAGCTGGCTAGAGCGTCCGGTTCATACCCGGGAGGTCGAGGGTTCGATCCCCCCTGCCGCGATTATAGGTCTTGGACCTTTAGCTCAGTTGGTTAGAGCAAACGGCTCATAACCGTTCGGTCGTAGGTTCGAGTCCTACAAGGTCCATCGACTCATTTTATATTTTTTTATACAGCTTTTATGGAGGATTACCCAAGTGGCTGAAGGGGGCGGTCTTGAAAACCGCTAGGTGGGTCAAACCACGCGAGAGTTCGAATCTCTCATCCTCCTTATTATCGCGGGATGGAGCAGTCTGGTAGCTCGTCGGGCTCATAACCCGAAGGTCGTTGGTTCAAACCCAGCTCCCGCAATTTTGGTCCGTTGGTCCAGTTGGTTAGGACGCCTGCCTGTCACGCAGGAGATCACGAGTTCGAGTCTCGTACGGACCGGTTTGGCTCGGTAGCTCAGTCGGTAGAGCAATGCATTGAAGCTGCATGTGTCGGCAGTTCGATTCTGTCCCGCGCCACTTAATTTAATAGATCATGCGGGTGTAGTTTAGTGGTAAAACCACAGCCTTCCAAGCTGTTGTCGCGAGTCCGATTCTCGTCACCCGCTTTTTCACAAATGGGCCTATAGCTCAGCTGGTTAGAGCGCACGCCTGATAAGCGTGAGGTCGATGGTTCGAGTCCATTTAGGCCCATAATTTTGGAGAAGTACTCAAGTGGCTGAAGAGGCGCCCCTGCTAAGGGTGTAGGTCGCGTAAGCGGCGCGAGAGTTCGAATCTCTCCTTCTCCGTTTTAAATGACCCGTTGGTCAAGTGGTTAAGACACCGCCCTTTCACGGCGGTAACATGGGTTCAAATCCCGTACGGGTCATTCAAACAATGATTTCTTTCTTATATTATCGCGGGATGGAGCAGTCTGGTAGCTCGTCGGGCTCATAACCCGAAGGTCGTTGGTTCAAACCCAGCTCCCGCAATTTTGGTCCGTTGGTCTAGCTGGTTAGGACGCCTGCCTGTCACGCAGGAGATCACGAGTTCGAGTCTCGTACGGACCGGTGGATATCGACAGTATGCAAGCTAATTGATAGCTTGTTTTTTTTATATCTTCATTTATAGCGGTCGGGATTGACCAATTCATTCGAATGAATTAGAAATGAAAACCGCTATGCTAACGAATTATGTATAAATGCATTCGTTAGCATAGCGGTAATGGATAAGCCTTTAGTGAGTTTCTTTTTCCTTGGCCGGAGTGTAGTAAGCTTCATGTGAATAAAAGTTTGGCGAATCACGGTACTCTTTTGGAATAAAATCATCTGAACTGTTTTTCCAGAGCTCGTAATCTGAATAAGCATTCCAAGTTCCTAAAATGATGCGTTGACTAATATCTTTGTGATAATTCAACGAATACATTGAGTGCATACCATCAGGGAGCCCATTGGTACGAAGTCGATTGATTCGGGCGTCGAAGACTTTTTGCTCTTCAAAATTTAAGTCGAGCGTTGAAAAACTAATGAACCCATTCCAATTATCAGTTCCGGCATGGCTCAAAATATCATAGTAAACAGGGGATTTAAAAACCGTTTCCTGACCAGAATGATCAAGTAACATAAATTCACCTTGCTGACTTAATGCTTGGTATAACACCAGGTCACGTTCAGGATGAGCAGCTTTTATTTCTGATAAAATCTTTTCATCACCAAATGTAATGACGATCTGTTCTTTCATATGACCCACCTCCTATATACAAACTTATTATACTTTTTTTCATTAAGAGAACCAAACATTTACTTTTTAGTATTAGTAAATTATACTTTAGACAAAATAAGAGGAGGCAACGTTTTGGAGCTAACAGTTATTGGGTATTTAGGCGGTTATCCGGCACACGGTAACGCAACCAGTAGTTATTTATTGCAGTCTGGCGACTTTAATTTGTTAATTGATTGTGGCAGCGGAGCATTGTTAAGTTTGGAAGAAGTCATTGACCCACTCAAGCTTAATGGCTTAATTTTAACCCACTATCATCATGATCACACAGCTGACGTTGGCGTTCTGCAGTACTATTGGCAATTACATGAAAAACGTTACACAGAGCCTGTACTGCCCATTTATGGGCATCGACTCGACAAGGCAAACTTTGCCGGACTTGATTGGCCAAATTCCACCAAGGCAGTTGCATACGATCCCGAGAAATCCCTAAGTGTCGGGCCATTTGAAATCAGCTTGCTCAAAACACAGCATCCGGTTCCGGCATTTGCACTGCGCATCAAGGAACGGGATACTGGCAAAATCTTAGTCTTTACGGCGGATACGAAATATTTTCCAGAGCTGACTGATTTTGTGAAAGGGGCAGACCTCTTAATGACCGACACGAACTTCTTTGCCGACAAGACCGGTCAAAAATGGCACATGACTTCAACTGAGTCGGGGAAACTCGCTCATGATGGTGGGGTTCATCAACTACTGCTGACCCACTTGCCTGCGGATGGGGATTTGCGGCAACTCAAAGATGAAGCCCAGCATAGTGCGGGCGAGGACCTTCCTGTTATGGTCGCCCAGCAACACCTGACAATCAATATTTAGTTTAAATGTGATGAAAGTTAGCAGAATGTTAGTCCATTCTGTGAATCTTATGATTTTTATAACTATTTCCGATATAATCAAGTCATCAAAGATTATTAGGAGGTAGCAATCATGACTGTAAACTTACTTACAACACCCAGCTGTACTTCTTGTCGCAAAGCAAAGAAATGGCTCGTCGATCACAAGGTAGACTTTGTAGAACGAAATCTTTTTGCAAATCCGCTTTCTGAAACCGAGCTGAAAGAAATCTTTATGTTATCTGAAGGTGGAACTGACGATGTGATTTCGACACGCTCATACCTCTACGACCAATATAAGCCTCAGATTCACTCGATGACGATAGGTGAGGTCATCTCACTACTGGCTGCCCATCCTGAGTTAATTCGTCGGCCGATTCTCATGGATTCCAAACGGATTGAGTTTGGCTACAATGAAGATGAAATTCGCTGCTTCATGCCACGGGGAACCCGTAAGTGTGAACTCGAAAAAATGGTTCGCAGGGCCTTATGAGCTTGAAATCTTAATTGCTTGTTAATATCCATCTTTAGCCGTATTATTTACTTAGACAATAATATGATACAATGTTATTATTAATTACCCTCAGATATTGAAAGGGGTGGCTAAATATGGAAATGGAACGAATTAACGAGAATACAATTCGTGTACTGATTGGTAATGACGATCTTGATAAGCGTGGGATTACCGTTTTAGATTTACTTGGTAATCACAAGCAGATCGAAAGCTTCTTCTATAGTATTCTGGAAGAGGTTGACAAGGATCACCAATTTCAAAATAACGATGCCGTCACTTTCCAAGTTCTTCCAAACCAAAATGGATTGGAATTATTTATCAGTAAGGATGTTGATATGTCCGATAACGACATGTTTGATTCAGGTAGTGGGGATCATTCCGACCAGCCTGAAAAGCGTGATCGCGTTTCTAAATATATCGAAGAACATACCGGTAATAATCAACCACAACATGTAAGTGATAAGAAGACAAACGATGAGTTTGGTCATCAGAAGCGAACCGTTATCCTTGAGTTCGACCAACTGGATGACTTCACCTCATTAGCGAAGGCATTACGATTGGAAAATGGAACATCTGATTTGTACCTGTATGAAGGTAAGTATTACCTGAAATTGCAGCTTTACAGCAACGACCCGGTTGATATGGTCGTCAGTGATGAAGTTGCAATTGCCAACGAATATGGTAAGAAAACCACTGTTACTGAGGAAGTTCTTAACGAGTACGGCCAACAGTTAATGGAAAATAGCGCGTTGGAACTCAGCAGGTATTACTTTAAGTAAATTGAATGTCATTTCATGAGCTTACAACAAAAGGAGCAGCCGATTTTGGCTGCTCCTTTTAGTGTGGCTTCTTTTTATTGGAATGCCCGTCCTCTGATTGTGGTTTGGTAGTAGGTCTTTGGATGATCAGTTTCTTGTGAGCGAAACCCCGACGTATTTGCGACAATGTATAATGGGCGTCGTCTTGATGCATCGAAGATCCGGTACAAATATGACCCAATTGTTCCAACGGCCAGCAAGGTGATGCCAACCATTAAGAAGACTGCGAACACCGCAAAGCGAATCGTATTCATTGTTGTCAACAATGAGGTAATCAGGTAGCCGATTCCAAAAATGATTGAAAAGCTCCCGACCCAGTTCGCAATTTGAAGCGGGAAGGATGAAAATGAGGTGATGCCATCCATTGCCAGTCGGATCATTTTCCGCAGCGGATACTTGGTTGTTCCAGCGACGCGTTCCTGTCGCTCATAAGTGACGTCGGTTTGCTTGAAGCCGACCCAGCTGACCATGCCGCGGACAAACGGGTCTGGTTCATTCATCCGCTTGAGTTGGTTGACAACTTTAACGTCCATGAGCCGAAAGTCGCCGGTGTCGACAGGAATGTGAACACTTGTGATGTGCTTTAAGGTCCGGTAGAAGGCCGCGGCCGTTATTTTCTTAAATAGGCTTTCACCATCGCGCGAGATCCGTTTTCCGTATACGACGTCATAGCCGTCATGCCATTTTTTGATCATGTCGACGATGACCTCAGGAGGATCCTGCAAATCAGCATCCATCACAACGACTGCATCGCCGTTGGTGTAACGAATTCCGGCAGTAATTGCCAACTGATGGCCAAAGTTTCTTGAAAATTGAACCAGCTTGATGTTTGAGTACTGTGCCTGTTGCTGTTGAATCAAGTCCGCGCTCTTATCCTTTGAACCATCGTCCACAAAGATAAGTTCAAAATTTTGCGGCTGATTAGAAATGAACTTTTCAAGTGTGTCAATCGTACTCGTAATGCCGTCTTCCTCATTAAAAACGGGAAGAACGATTGAAATTAATTCGTCTTTGTTAGTCATTTGAAAGCCTCCTTTTATTTATAAATTGATGAAAGGTCATAGAGAACACCGGATGAGCCCATTCCGCCCATTCCGCCGCCCATACCACCTGGTTGCTGCATGGTCGTTTGTTTCTTCTTGGTGGTCCTAGTGCTTGGCTTTGCCGTTGGTTTCATCTTGGAATTCTTCTTGCCAGGGGTTGGCTTTGCACCATTGCCGCTTGGTTTCTGCTTGCCAGTTGGGGCAGTTGGCTTTTGACCCATTGTCTTAGATTTGCCCGTTGGGGTTCCTTGACCCATTCCGGCAGCCGAAGCTCTTGAACTCGAGCTTTGATATAAGCTTGATTTCACCTTTGTGGCGTGTTTCTTAATCCAATTAATGATCGCCGTATTACCTGATTTGCCAGAGTAATAGAAGTACTTTAATTCACCGTTTTTGACAAGCTTTTTAAACTGGGTCAACGTGATCGCCGGGTCGGTTCCGTTAAAGCCACCCATGGCCATGACGGCCTTCCCAGTTTTAATGATATACGGAGCGGCAGTTGTTGAATCACTGGTTGCAAACAGGTATTTGGCATTTCCTTGATGTTTTTCAAGGTAACTTAACAGTTTCTTGTTGACTGAACTGTTTCCCATACCGCCACCACCGCCAGGCATGCCACTACTGGATGATTCAAGCAGGGAAGGGCCTGCGGTTGGAATCATTGCCGACTCAGCCGCAATTGTCGGGGTTAACGACCACCAGGTTGGCGCAGCCATGATTGAAAGCAGCCCCCCAACCAGCAATGCTTGAAGCGCCCGACCACGTGGAATCACGATCAGGCCAATGGAAAAGCCAATCGCCGCAATCAAAATGATCCAGGTCAACCATGGATAGTAACTGTAAACATACCAGGATTGAAGTGCTGCTGTTGCTGTAATCGCAAGCGGAAGCAGGTAAAATTTCCAGTTCGTTCTCAGACTATTTTTGAACAGGCCAATTAAAGCAGTTAGCCCGGTTCCAAATAACGCTGCAATTGGCGGTGCCAGCATAATCATGTAGTAGGGATGAAAGAAGCTGGCAATGCTGAAGAATCCATAAACGGGGATCAGCCAACTTGTCCAAAGAATCAGTTGCTTTTGCTTAGTGGTTAAGTAGAACCAGCGACGTCGTTTATCGCGGAAGTAAGCCAGACCACCGATTAAGCCAAAGAGGGCAAATGGTAACAGCCAACTGACTTGTGGTCCCAATGCGGACTGGAACAACCTAAACGGTCCGATTGTGCCGATATTGAAAGCACCACCGCCACCGCCGCCGGCACCCATTTTACCTGGGCCACCTTTTTTACTACCACCAGGCGCTTGCATTTGCTTACCGCCAGCGGCGCCCTTCTTGGTTCCTTGTTTCATACCGGTAGGCGCTTTGCCGCCGGTTGGCATGCCGCCGCCCTTTTTGTTTTGGGTCTTACTGTTCATTCCGGCACCAAACGTTCCGCCGGTTCCAGTTGTTTGTCCAAGTAGGCGTTCACTTCCGTTATACCCAAACGCTAATTCCAGCAGGGAGTTGGTTTCTGAACCACCAACATATGGTCGGCTGCTTGCCGGGGTCATATCAACCGAAATTGGATAGGCTAAGGTGAAAACGAGAAGCGAAACGGTTGCAAAAATCAGTTTCTTAATTTTTTTCTTCCAAGATTCATTTGCGGCCAACCAGTAGAATAAGTACATCGCAGGCAGAATCATGAAGGCCTGAAGCATTTTGACGTTAAAGGCAATTCCGATCAGACCAAAACTGACCAGTAGTGGCCAAATTCGGCGACTTCCGATGGACTTTTCCAAGAAGAAAAGGCCTAACATTAGGAAGAAAACTAAAGTTGCGTCCATATTATTCGTTCGGGAATCCGCCACAACGATTGGCGTGATGGTCAGCGCCAATGCACTTAAGCGACCGGCATTTTTGCCGAAGTATGGCTGAATAATGCGATACATTAAGTAAACAGAACCGACACCGAAGAGGACGGATGGTAATACGATACTCCAGCCATGAAGGCCAAAAATTTTGGCACTGATGGCCATGAACCATAGTGCGACTGGCGGCTTATCAACCGTGATGTAGCCGGCTGGATCAAAACTGCCGTACCAGAAATTGTGAAAACTCATGGTCATACTTTTGATAGCTGCGGTATAAAATGCGTTGGCCGATCCGGCCTTCCAAGTTGCCCACCCGTAAAGAAACAGGGCGGCGATTAAGATGATTCCGAGGATCCAATCGAATTTGCCTCGACTTTTTGTTTCATCATTTCGGGTATTGCTTATATATTGACTATTGGCTGCCATATCGGCGGACCTCCTTTATGTGACGTTGATTGAATACCCAAAATTTTGATAACAAGAAATTGGTGGGTACGGTGATGATTAAACTGACTAGGGGAATGAGATGTGGATTCATCAGTGACCAGTTGCTGGCAAAGTGGGCGAATAAGACGCTGATCACCCAAGTGAACAGGTAGGTCGCATAGTATTTCCAGACAACGGATTTCAATGACGATCCGGTTTGAAAGACCCAATGGTTGTTCAGGGTCAGCCCCAGAAGTGAGGTGACACCATAGCCAACGCCCATCGCAAAGGTTGCGTTGGTCGGGTTGAGCAAGACTAAGTAAATGACATACGTTAAAATCGTGTTTAACAACCCGATGATGCCAAATTTAAATAATTGCTTTGTAAATTTGATGTGAGTCACTCCTTTCTTAAGCATTGAGATGAGTTTATCTTTTCAAGCATAAAACAAGCTTAAAAGATTTGGTTTATGATAAATTCCCCAAATTTTAGTTGACGATTGCCCCAAAAAACATTAATTTAATGGCAATAGATAAATCAACCACAAGGAGAATTTTGAATGAAAGAACTTCATATACTAATAATTGAAGATGATGAAGATTTGGCCAAGAGCCTGGAATTGTTCTTAGGTGAGATCGCGCAAACAACCGTTTCCTACGACGGTTTCGAAGGACAAATGCTTGGCCAGGAAGGCATTTATGATCTGGTCGTGCTGGATTTGATGCTGCCACAGGTGAACGGTTACGATGTTTTGAAGCATTGGCGGACCGAGGATCATTTGAGTATGCCGGTGTTAATTTTAACGGCTAAAGATACCTTGGATGATAAAGTGCACGGATTTGAGCTCGGCGCCGATGACTATCTGACAAAGCCGTTTCACCGTGAGGAGTTGTTGATGCGGGTCAAAGCACTACTCAAGCGCAGCGGCCGTCTGGGAGACGACAACACGCTGACAGTCGGGCCGTTTACCGTTAACCTCAGTAACCGGGTGGTCAATGTGGAAGGCAAGGAACTTGCCCTCAATGGTAAGGAATTTGACTTACTGGTCTACTTTGTCCAAAATCCCGACACAATCATTACCAAGGACCAGATTTTTGATCGTTTATGGGGATTTGAATCAGAGACGGCGATTTCTGTCGTTGAAGTTTATATGAGTAATTTACGGAAAAAGCTGAAGCAGGCAACGTCCCTTCAGCCAATTAAGACGTTAAGAAACGTTGGTTACATGTTTGAAACGGAGGCCCTTGATGAAAAAGCGTGATCCTCAGACAAAACAGCAACTCTCGCTGTTCGTGAAAGAGTTGATTGGTTTTGCCTTGCTGTTTGCGGTACTTGGGATTGTCATTAACTTTTTCTTTCATCAATCGATTTATAAAAATATTGATCAAGGATTAATGACCCAAAAGCAAAATGTGTTAAGCAACCGAAAGGCACCGCAATTTCGAACCGGCGGGAGCTCCAGCAGCTCACAAACGCCGCCATCTCCCAATCCGAGTGGCGACACACCGTTTAGAACCAATATTTTAGTGTTTAATCAAAAGGGGCAAATCATCAATGCACAGATGCTTGGCAACCGAATCTATAACCTGTTTATCAACACTGAGCTGGATAAAAGTGAGGTGAATAAGGTTCGTGAAGTGACCTTGATGTCGACGGATAATACCCTGCACTACTTTAGGACGTTATTGATCAAGGTTCCAAAATCCAATTCCAATCCAATCTACGCTGGAAATTATGTCTTGATTTTGGAGAATATTGATACCGATTTATTAGCAGTTAATAGTTTTAGACGATCGCTGTTAATAACATTGTTGTTCTTTTGGATTATCGCGATTGGGGTTGCTTATTACCTATCGCGATCGAGCATGAAGCCGATTATGGACGCCTGGAAACGCCAGCGACAATTTAGTGCCAACGCCGCTCATGAGCTGCGGACACCTCTGACCGTAATTCAAAATCAGATGGAGTATATGCTGACGAAGCCAAAGACCAAGGTGGTGGATCAGGTTGACGCAATTTCAACGACTCTGGATGAAGTTCGCCACTTGCAGACACTCACCAATCGTTTATTAATGTTGGCGCGGTCGGATGCCGGCAAAATTGAAATTCGGAAGCAAGAAGTTGATGTTAAGCCGTGGTTTGAACACGTTTTAAAACCCTATGATGATATTGCGGCTAGCCAGCACAAATCGCTGAATACCGTGTTAAAAGCAGACGGTAAGGGCCGATTTGATGAAGATCTGATTCGTCAACTATTGATTATTTTGTTGGACAACGCCATCAAATATACGCCGAAAGGGGGCACGGTCACGGTTGTCACCTTACTCAACCGCGACAAGCTCACCATTGAAGTCCGCGATACCGGAACTGGGATTCCTGACGCGGATAAGAAGCGCGTTTTTGACCGGTTCTACCGATCGGATAAATCACGAAATTCCAAAACTGGCGGTAACGGGCTGGGTTTGGCAATTGCCAAGTGGATTGTTAACCAGCATGCCGGCACGATTACTGTCAAGGACAACCATCCCAAAGGAACCGTATTTACAGTTGGGTTTAAAGTGTCTTAGGAAGCTCGACTATCATCAAAATCAAAGAAAGGCCCCGGTGAGCAAAACGTGCGTTTCGCTTACCGGGGCCTTTTTGTGGTTAATCATTAATGTTGATCCTGACGTGCGGCTTTCTTAATGCCGGGAAATAGGTCGTATAGATATTTTAACGGTTCGACTTTACCAACTTTATCGGTATAAATCACCTGGGTCACGTTATCGTAGGTCAAGGTAATCAGCGATGCACCATCCTCGTCCTTAACGACGTAATAGCGGATTCCCAACTGGATTGCGTGGAAAATTAATTCCTGGGCATCATATGAAGTGTTACCCATGGCGGGAAGCAACGTTGGGGCTTCAAGCCGTTTTTGACGCCATTGTTTAGCAACCCGCGTTCCAAATTCCATTAGACTGCCATTCTTGATGTGTGGCAGTAACATTGCCGAAGCTGTTAATTCCGGGTGGGTAATAACCTCACTAAAGTCATCAAGTGCTTGGAGTTGTTCTGAATGGGCATGAAGTGATTTGGCCATCTCAATCAGCTGATTAAAAATCTCGATGCCTTCCTTCATTTTGAAGGTTGGTTGATCCGGATTCTCCAGTGCAACTTGATTATTATCGGCAAACGACTGCTTTAAGTCATCGGTAATATTGTCATGATCAACAGGTGTGACCAAGAGGTACATTAAGAAGAATTTTAAAAAGTACATTGCGTGTCGGCTGATGCCATTCGGGGTGAAAGGCGTGTTGTCCAAAACGCGAAATTCCAGGTACGAAATGCCTTTGGTCCGGTAATTTTTGATTTCTTCTTGGCCCCGCAGCCGAACTGGGCCGTAAAATTCTGCCGTCGAGTAAAGCCGGTGGTCGGCAATCGACGCCGTAATTTGGTCAATGTAGTGATCCAAACTACTATAAATCGTGGCGTCGACTTGGTCCTCGGGTTCATTAACATAACCGTAAATGCTGTTTCGAATGCTGCGGACCGGATGGGGTAATTTTTGAGCGTCTTCGTCGGAGAAAAAGCCCTTTTCAGCGATTGGACTGGCACCAAATAAGTAGGTTAACAGCCAACGATGAAGGACAAAATTTTGCGCCAACTGGAAATAAAGGGCGTTCTTGAAGTCGACGAGCGTTGTGAACTGGTCTTGATAATGCATGTAGAGCCGATTAATGACTGGCTCGGGAATGCTGAAGTTGACGTGAACGCCGGTGATAATTTTGCGGGCGACGCCGTATTTTTTCGTCAAATAATCGCGATAATCGGCATATGCCGGTCGGCCGAAGTGCTGCTTGATGAACGTCTTATCATCGATATTCATTGCCGGTGGCATGCTTAACGGCCAGAATGCCTCTGATTTATGGATTGAACGGGCCAAAACGGTTTGAAGGGTGTCAAGCTGATCCAACACCCCACCAATGTTGGGATTAGGATCGGTAATCAGTTCGCTCATTGATTCGGAGAAATCGGATTGAAAATAGGGATGATACCGTCTCGAACCCAGGTGCTTCGGATACGGCAGCTGACTCAATTGGCCATGTTGATCAATGCGGTGTTCTTCAATCTCGATACCGATCAAGCTGTGATAAAGCTGTTCGGCCACATGTTCTTCTTGGATGTATTTTAATAAGTTTTTCAGCATATTATTCTCCCAGCCGGCAATATTTACTCATAATTATAAACAAAAATGGGCGAATTGGTAGTATTACCGTCGGCCGGTAAAAAAACGTAACCATTATTTTAACTTCTGGAAACAAACGAACACTTTTTGCGTATGTATATACTAGAAGGTGATGAAATGCTTATTGCAATGGCGGACAGCCAATTAGTTAACGCAACCGAGTTGATTAGACAAAAAACAATCCCAAAACAACTGGTTTGCCCCTGTTGTCAACAACCGGTCATCTATAAACACGGGGACCGTCGGATCGCTCATTTTAGCCACAAATCCAATGCAATTTGTGCGGGCTTTAGCGAAGGTGAAAGCCAAGCCCATTTAAAAGGTAAGCTGGCGTTCAAACAGCAATTGGAAAAGATGGGGCAGGCCGCTGTGTTGGAATATCATTTACCGACCATCGAACAACGGGCGGACGTGCTATTGCCGGATCAGCAACTGATTCTGGAGTACCAATGCAGCCCGATCTCGTATAGCGACATTTCAAGAAGAACGTCGAACTACAAGTCACTTGGCTACGATGTGTTATGGATTCTTGGTGATCGTCATTTGAATGCGGTCAACCGCTTGGATGGCGTTGCCAAGTTCGCCCGTTTTCAGCCGCGACTTGGATTCTTTATTGTTTACTATTCTGCCGATCGACGACAGTTGAAGCTCCATTACCACATTCAAGAAGTTGCTGGAAAAGTGGTCAGCAGCGTTCAGTTTTTCAAAAGTCTGTCCGACCTTAAACGTTTTATGGACGCCCATGAAACACCAAAGCAGCCGGTTAGTTCTCCCTTTCAAGCACGTCAATCGATGCTCAATCAGCTTCAACGAATCCATAGAAGCAACGTGTTACAGAACCCCACTTATCGCGATATGGTTACGGCTTGCTACGAACAAGGCAAACTGTTTATTGGCTGTCCCTTAATTTGCCACGGTAAATGGGGAGAGGGGATGCCAATCTTTAAACGAACCATTTTATGCTGGCGGGTATGGGTCGTCCTTCAGCTTTTTTCAGCCAGTCCGGCAGAGATTTCCAATCAGCGGCTCAATCAAATCTTTGTTGAATCCGTTCAGCAATTTGGTCAGCAGTTTGCCCAAGTTGACGATTACGTCCGTTTCTTTCAGATGGAATTCAAGAGCTTCATTTTCAGTCTCCGTGCAAACGGTTATCTCCGTCACACCATTTCTGGAATTCGAATCGTTCAATCACCAACTTGGTTTGAAAGCTATGATCAAAAAAGACGCATTATGATGACCATGAGGCCGGAGGTGTGCTAACCTGTTATTAACGATTTGTTTGAAGGAGGACACTATGGCTAAAACACAAGAATTACCATTGAGAAATGAGGTTCCGGAAGCCTTGACCTGGGACCTGACAACAGTCTATGCGAGCGATGAAGCGTTTGAAAGTGACTTTTCCGATGTCAAAGCCGGGGCTGAAAAGTTTGCCAAGCTATCCGGCACGATTGCAAACAACGCAGCGGCCTTACTGAAAGCCACTGACGATTTGATGGCACTCAGTCGTAAGCTGGAAAAAGTTTATGTCTACGCCCAACTAAAGAATGATCAAGACACCAGTGTTGATCGATATCAGGCCATGTATTCGCGTTCGGAGGCTTTGGCCGCTCAATTTGGCGCGGCGACCTCGTGGTTTGAGCCTGAACTACTCAAAATTTCGGATTCCAAGATGCAGGAATTTTATCAAGCCGAACCCAAATTAACTGCTTATCAGCGTTTCTTCGACCAGACGTTTGAGCGGCGACAACACATTTTGGAAAACAACGTTGAAGCCGTCCTGGCCGGTGCCGGAGATATTTTCTCGTCTGGAGAAAAAACCTTTGGGATTCTTGACAACACTGACTTGTCATTTCCATCCGTGACCGACGAAAACGGCAATCAGGTCAAATTATCTCAAGGCGTTTACAGCATTTTGCTTGAGTCAACGAATCCGGCGGTTCGAAAAGAAGCCTTTCAAAAATTGTATCAAGTATACCGCCAGTTTCAACACACCCTGGCAGCTACTTTGACCACCAACGTCAAGAATCACAATTTTAAGGCCAACGTTCGTCATTATAATAGCGCGTTGGAGGCGGCTTTGTCGGAAAACGAAGTGCCAACGGCTGTTTATGACAACTTAATTCAGGGTGTTAACCGTCATTTGGACCTTTTGCATCGATACGTGGCCTTACGAAAGCGAATCTTAGGGCTTGATGAGCTGCACATGTATGATATGTATACGTCACTGGTCGGCAAAAAGTCGCCCAAATACACCTTTGAACAGTCCAAGGCAATCGCTTTGGAGGCTTTGCAGGTGATGGGGCCCGATTATGTTAAACACGTTCACGAGGCCTTTGACGGCCGCTGGATTGATGTCGTCGAAAACCAGTTTAAACGAAGTGGCGGCTATTCATCCGGAACGTACGATACTAATCCCTTTATCTTACTGAATTGGAAGGATAATCTCGATAACTTGTACACCTTGATTCATGAAACCGGGCACAGTATGCACAGTTATTATTCACACCACAATCAGCCGTATCAATACGGAGATTATTCAATCTTTGTGGCAGAGATTGCGTCGACAACCAATGAAAATATTTTGACTGATTATCTCTTGAACAAATTTAAAGACGATGATGAGATGAAGAAGTTCATTTTGAATTATTACCTTGACGGTTTTAAGGGCACCGTTTTCCGTCAGACACAATTTGCAGAATTCGAACAGTTTATTCATGAGCAAGATGCCAAAGGACAGCCGTTAACGGCAAGTTTCATGGATCAGGCTTACCGTGATTTAAACGCCAAGTACTATGGTGACGCGGTTATTTCTGATGACGAGATCAGCTTGGAATGGGCACGAATCCCGCATTTTTACTATAACTTTTACGTCTATCAGTACGCGACCGGGTTTGCGGCAGCGTCAACGTTGGCCGATGGGATTGTGAATGGCGGTCAGGAAAATGTTGACCGTTATCTAACTTACTTGAAGTCCGGAAGCTCCGACACGCCAACTAACGTGATGAAAAAAGCCGGGGTTGACATGACACAACCTGATTATCTTGAAAAAGCGTTTATCATTTTTGAAGAACGCTTGAATGAGTTTGAAGCACTATACGAAAAATAACATTTTGAACACAACAAAAGGGGCCTGCGACAAAACGGATGTTTTGCCAACAGGTCCCTTTGTTGTCTGAGAGAACACAATGGTCTGACAGAATTTAAAGTTGGAAATTAGATTTAGGATACGGAATCGTTGATGGATGTGCTGATTTCTGACTGATCCGTTCGAAATGTTCAGCTGAGCTAATGCTCTTGGCACAAAAGCCAAACAGTGAGTTGTAATCAAAATCTTTAATGAGAATGCCACTTTTATCAACTGCCGAATTAAATAAAACAGTGGTTAGCGGTGTTTGAACGTTCATTTCGTGGGCAACCCGCTGATCACTGCGAAACATTTTTTCAGCGAGTTGTGAACGACGATCTTCCTTGAACATGTCGAGATCCAGGCCATTTCGTTCTGCGAGCTTATACACCAATTCGTCGGTGTAAGGTTCCTCATTGACTAATAATTCTTTTTGTAAATCCATAAGGAAATGGCGGCCAAACTTTTTACCTTGGAATGAAGCGGCCTTGAAATCGAGAATGGTGTCATAAGGCAGATTATGGTCGAGATGGCTGAGTTTTTGGTTCAATGAAAAATCGCGAAGAATCTGGATGTTGAGCATGGAAACGAAGCGTACGCTAATCTGTTTGTTTAATTTTTGTGAAATGCGTTCAATCGTTTTTTCGGCGTCATAGCAATGTCGATTAAGTGGATCAACGAATAAATAAATCTCAAGTACCATTATTGCCCCTCCGTTATGCAACCGACAACTTAATTAATATACTAATTATTTTCTCCATTAAGAATAACAAATTTTCCGATAAAAACAACAATTTTGCCTGAAGTGCGCACGATTCATTTAGAAAGGGGGCTGATTATGGTAAAATTAAGTCTGATTGATTTTTATGATTTGGATAGAATTGTGCGCACAGCCGCACAAAGATTGGAAGTGGTAGCTTGGTTGACGATTGGGATGACTTTTTAATTCCTTACAAACAAGCTGTTGATGAATTAAAAGTAAAATTGCGTGGTATTCGTGCGCAGTTCTTAAAAATTGATGGTCGAAGTCCAATTGAATTTGTGACTGGCCGTGTCAAGCCGGTTGACAGCATCAAAGAAAAAATGGTCCGACGACACATTCAAGAGGATCGGCTGGAAGAAGACATGGAAGATATTGCCGGTCTTCGGATTATGTGCCAGTTTGTTGAAGATATTTATCAAGTTGTTGACCTTTTGCGGAAGCGAACCGATATCAACATCCTTGAAGAACGCGACTACGTTCATAACAAAAAGCCGAGTGGATACCGTTCTTACCACATTATTTTCGAGTACCCGGTTCAAATGCTGGATGGTGAAAAAGTGATTTTGGCGGAGATTCAGGTACGAACATTGGCCATGAACTTTTGGGCCACTGTAGAGCACTCCTTGAATTACAAATACAAGGGAGAATTTCCCGATGATTTAAAGGCCCGCTTGGAACGGTCAGCTGAAGCCGCCTTTCATCTTGACGAAGAAATGTCAGAGATTAGAGACGAACTTCAAGAAACTAAAAAGCAAGACCGGAAGACAGATGTGAGGAAGTCGTCTGATGAAGATAGCCATTTACAGTAATCTTGGAGAGTCGTCCAACATTGTGGCGACGTCACTCAAGAAGAAAATTGAAGAATCGCCCGATTTGAGTATCGATGGGCTGAACCCCGAAATTGTGATTTCAGTTGGTGGGGATGGGACGTTGTTGTCTGCATTTCATCACTATCAAGATATCAGTGACCGGATTCGGCTGGTCGGCATTCATACAGGTCACCTTGGGTTTTACACCGATTGGCGTGATTATGAGGTTTCAGAACTCGTTGACAGCTTGGAGCATGATGACGGTCAAAGCGTGACCTATCCATTGTTGGATATTAAGGTCAATTATGTTAATGGTGGCCGCGCGGACATGGGACTCGCACTCAACGAATCGACGTTGAAACAAATTTCCGGTTCAATGGTTGCGGATGTTTATATCAAAGATACGTTATTTGAAAGCTTTCGTGGCGATGGTTTGTGCGTTTCGACCCCAAGTGGTTCGACCGCCTATAACAAGTCGGTTGGCGGAGCGATCATTAATCCAACTTTGAATGCGATTCAAATGGCTGAAATATCGTCGATTAACAACCGGGTCTTCCGGACACTTGGCTCACCACTGATTATTTCACCGGATGAGTGGGTCAAAATTGTGCCAAAAAGTTCGAATCGAACCATCCTAACCTGTGATCATCAGGTGATTTCAAGCGAACCGGTTGAGTCGGTCGAGTACCGTATTTCTAAACGGCGAATTGCATTTGCCCAGTATCGTCACACACAGTTCTGGCGCCGGGTAAGCAATTCATTTATTGGTAAGGTTAATTTAGATGACTGAATTTATATGGAAATATAACGGGTCTGCACCAATTAAAGTGCGGACCTTTATTATGGGGCATGGCATTACGAGAACCCTGTTGAAAAAAATTAAGTATCATGGCGGCCAAACCCTGGTCAACGGCGAACCATCATTGGTCAATCGGCTGCTTGATGCCGGTGATGTTGTGAAAGTGGTGCTTCCTAAAGAACCGGAAAACGATCATGTCAGCGTCTCCAACGTACCAATCGAGATTGTTTATGAGGATCCCAACTTTCTGGTGGTCAATAAGCCGGCTGGGGTGGCTTCGGTCCCGTCACACAATTATTCGGATGATTCATTGGTCAACCGCGTGAAAGGCTATTATCTGCGGCAACACTATGCCAATCAAAAGATTCATATTGTGACCCGACTGGACAAAGATACCAGCGGTCTGGTGATTTTTGCCAAGCATCACTTTGCCCACTCTGTTTTGGATAAGCAGCTTAAGGACAGGACGATTCAAAAGACCTATCTGGCGATTGTGGCCGGACGAATTTCATCGCCACATTTTGAAATTTATTTGCCGATCGGGCGCGTTGAAGGTTCATTTGTTAAACGCCAGGTCATCGACTCCGGCAAGCTTTCGGTAACCGAGGCGTGGACAGTCTGCCGACTGGCGAAGCAAACCCTCCTGCGGGTCCGTCTGCATACCGGAAGGACCCACCAGATTCGCGTTCATATGCGTGAAATCGGCCATCCACTTATTGGCGATTGGCTGTATAATCCAGATGATCATTCACTGCCCAGGCAAGCCTTGCATTGCGCTGAACTGACGTTTTATGATCCGTTTGGCGATCAGGAGATTCATTGTCAAGCGCCCTTGCCGGCGGACATGAAATCCTATATCAGCTTGAATAAACGTTGATTTTAACTGGTCTGTCTGTTCTGTCATGAAGCTTCCAGCAACTTTTCCTTTGGGTTTGAAGTGGGGGCTTATTTGAAATTTGGCTGTGATATAATGAACTGCGTTTGTGGAGGGGTTTAAGTGAAAAAAATTGAGTTTGGAAAAGCATTTATAACGGATCATTTGGCACTATTTCGCTGTCCGATGTGTCAATTACCTTTTGACACGGTTGAGGGCTATTCGCTGATTTGCCCACAACATCACAGCTTTGATCTCTCTAAAAAAGGCACGCTGTTTTTCTTAACCAAGCAGGCCAACAACGAATACGATAAGGGGATGCTGGAATCTCGCCACCGGATCCTACAGGCGGGGTTATTCGACCCAATCGTGGCTGCTATCAGTCATCATTTGGGTGATCGACCAGAAACAATTTTGGACGTTGGCTGCGGGGAAGCGACGCCCCTAACCCGTTTATTAGCCTTAAGAGAACCACACGATACCGCGATTGGGTTTGATATCTCAAAGGATGGGATTAACTTGGCTACCCAACAGCCGGTCGACGCCTTTTTCTGCGTGGCTGATTTAGCCAGGCTGCCTTTTAATGACGCGACTTTTTCAGCGGTGATTGATTTATTTTCGCCTTCCGCATATGGTGAGTTTAATCGGGTGATTCAACCCGGTGGCAAGTTGATCAAAGTAATTCCAAATAGCGGCTATCTCCACGAACTTCGAGAAGCATTATTTGGGGTGGGACAGAAGAATAGCTCATACTCCAACGAAAAGGTTTATGAGTTATTCTTGAAACATTACCCAAATGCGACAATTAACGAGCTTACATACACATTTTCAATTCCCGAGGGGTACCAACGTGACATGATGATCATGACGCCGCTTCACTGGGGAAAAGACCGGCAGGACAACGCGAACGACTTGGTTAATCAACTTGAGTCGATCACAGTTGACGTGTCGGTTATGGTCGCAAATTTTTAAATTATTTGGAGGAAAACATGACGAATCATATTGTACTATTTGAACCACTGATGCCTGCGAATACGGGCAATATTGCCAGGACTTGTGCCGGAACCGACACGGTTTTAGACTTAATTGAACCGTTGGGGTTTAGCATTGATGATAAGCATTTAAAACGTGCCGGGCTCGATTATTGGAATAAGGTTCAGATTAATTACCACCAGAACCTTCTGGCATTTTTGAAAACCGTCAAGGATCCCAAAAACTTGTTTTTGGTTTCTAAATTTGCCAATCAAGACTATACCGACCCTGACTATTCCGATCCTAATCAGGATTATTACTTGTTATTTGGGAAGGAAACGACCGGCCTTCCGGAACCGTTTATGCGCAAGAATCCCGAAAAGGCTATCAGAATTCCGCAAGATGATGACAATATCCGTGCGTTGAATCTGTCAAACACCTGTGCAATTGTGATTTATGAAGTACTGAGGCAGCAGGGATTTAACCATCTGGAACGGACACATCACTATGAACACGATAAATTAAAATAAGTTTGTTTGACTCTTAACGAAAGGAGGAACCTTTGGATGAAACGCAAGACAACATCGAAAAAGCCCGCTGCTAAACGCGGCAGGCCTCGTAAGTCAACTCGTAAACCAGCCAGTAAAAGCGGTTTTTTGGATAAATATTCTTGGAATATTGTTGGTGGAATTGCCGCAATCTTTGCATTGCTCGGGTTGTTTCAAGCCGGCATTGTCGGGAAATTTATGATCAATGTGACCAGAATCTTTGTCGGCGGCCTGTACCCGCTTGGACTACTAGTTGTTGTCATTTTTGGCCTTGTCCTTGCCGGCTTTTCCCGGCTGCCTAAAATTCCGCTGAGATACACCCTTGGGACTTTACTGGTCTTAATTGGTGTCTTAGTGTGGTTAACATTGATTGAATACGTTCAAGCAGCCCAACCCGTTGACTTTATGAGCTTTAATTGGCAGAAGTTGACCGATGACATGGCCTCGGCCAATACGGACTCCAATATTGGCGGGGGAATTTTGGCCACGGCACTTTTTTATGTCAGCCACTTGTTATTTGGAAAGATTGGCACCGGAATCGTCGCCAGTTTAGTCATCCTGTGTGGGGGCTTTGTTCTTTTCAACATTTCATTTTCAAAAATCTTCGTTGGCGTTCGACAAGCATTAATGTTTTTGAAAGCTCAGGCTGCCAAGGTAAATAAGAAACCGGCTGTAAAGCCTCGAGATTGGCCGCAGACAAACGCAAACCAGCAGCCGGTAGGTAATCCTACCCCAACATCTCAAACGCCTGAAAATGCCGAAAACGAGCCAAATCAGCTATCTTCGTCTACGATTACGATTTCCGGGATGCCCGTTTCTGAAAATGTCAAAAAAACAGCTGAGGAAAAGCCTGAAAAGCCGGCATCAAAAGAAGATAACGATGTCAAAGATACCGGCGATGTTGACCTGGTTGACGTTAAGGAAGATGATTCCTATAAATTACCCAGTCCGTCGTTGTTGACTCAAATTCAACAGGATGATCAATCCGGCGAGCTAAAATCAATTGATCATAACGCCCAAGTGCTGCAAAAGACGCTTGATAGCTTTGGTGTTAAGGCAGAAATTAAGCACGTCAGCTTGGGACCCTCTGTGACCAAGTACGAACTACATCCGGATATTGGCGTTAAGGTCAGTCGAATTGTGAATTTAGCCGATGATATTGCTTTGGCCCTGGCTGCTAAAGACATCCGGATTGAAGCACCAATTCCAGGGAAATCACTGATTGGGATCGAAGTGCCGAACCGAAAGATTGCGACGGTTTCATTTCGTGACGTGGTTGAGCATCAGCCAAACAACCACGGTCACATTCTTCAAGTGCCACTTGGAAAAGACGTGAATGGCAATGTGATCGCCGCTGACTTGACCAAGATGCCCCATTTACTGATTGCCGGGTCAACCGGTAGTGGTAAATCGGTTGCGATCAATGGCATTATCACGAGTATTTTGCTTCACGCCAAACCCAGTCAGGTCAAATTGATGCTGATTGATCCTAAAAAAGTGGAACTTGGTGTCTATAATGGGATTCCGCATTTGTTGAGTCCGGTGGTTTCCGAGCCGAAGAAGGCTGCCCGAGCACTGCAAAAGGTAGTTTCCGAAATGGAAAACCGTTATGAGCTATTTGCCAAATTTGGTCAGCGAAAGATTAGTACCTACAATGACTTTGTCGCCAAGAATAATCGTGAAAACGAGACGAAAATTCAGCCGATGCCATATATCGTCGTTATCGTCGATGAATTGGCTGACCTTATGATGACGGTTTCCAACGATGTTGAAGCTGCGATTATCCGTTTGGCACAGATGGGCCGAGCTGCCGGCATCCATATGATTTTAGCAACTCAGCGTCCTTCCGTGGATGTCATTACCGGGTTGATTAAAGCAAACGTGCCATCAAGAATTGCCTTTGCGGTTTCCAGTGGCATTGATTCCAGAACGATTATTGATACCAATGGGGCCGAAAAGCTCTTGGGACGTGGGGACATGTTGTTTTTGCCGATCGATTCCAACACACCGATTCGAGTTCAGGGCGCATTTATTTCGGATAAGGACGTTTCTCGGGTGGTGAAATTTATTACTGATCAACAGTCGGCAGATTATGATGAGTCAATGATGGTCAGTGATGAAGAAATAAAAGAAGAGGACCAAGAAGATTCCGAGGATGATTTATTCTCAGATGCCCTTGATTTTGTGGTCGACCAACAAAAGGCCAGTACCTCACTACTTCAACGACACTTCAGAATTGGTTATAATCGGGCTGCCCGCTTAATCGATGATCTGGAAAAGCGCGGCTACATTGGGCCACAGGATGGCAGCCGGCCGCGACAAGTGTATAAGGAAAAACAAGAGTAATCATGGTGTTTTAACCAAAGTTGTAACTTGGACACAAAAAAAGCCCGGACAGTAAAGACTGCCCAGGCCTAATCCTCAATCCATACGGATTAAATAAATGTCATGATTGCTGAGATGACCAGTGAACTGATCGTTGCAATAATCATGAGCCATACGAAAACCAATGTAATTTTTTGAAATCTCGTTCTTTTTTTACGCGCCAATGTTTGCACCACTTTCTCTTGTATTCCATACACAGTTTAACTATCATTATCGTTCAATGCAATATGTTTTGTCAAAATCAGGAGGCCCGATCATGCATATTTCTCCTTGGATGACTAATACGGCAACATTTCTTTTTCAATTATTGATTCTGTTTATCGTTGCCGGCTTCTTAGTTATTTTAAGAAAAAACCAATATTTTCGATCAAAAGTTGCCATCAAGCCGCTGGACTTCTGGCCGCCAATTTTGTTGTACTTCATTCATGAAATCAGCAAAGAGGGGTTATCGGGGTCATTTATTCCCGAAGTGGTGATTGTCTGGCTTGGGCTTACCTTAATTGTTTTGATTTGGCAAATTTTTTCCAACCCAAAATTAACGTACAAAAAATTTTTTGTGACCTTTTGGCGCTTCAGCGATCTATTCTTATTCTTCTGTTGGATCGTCGTTGGCTTGTTCGTTATTTTTCAAGCCGTTTAACAAAATAAGCACAATCGTCGAACCGAAGTGGTGAATCACCACTTTGGTTCTTTTTTTGTCTGCATAAAGGTGAAATCCACCACTCTTGATGTCGGGGCAACAATCCCCGTTCTGACGGCATTTCAATTCTGATCTCAACCAGTTTATAACAAAATTTTTACAAAAATTGAGGATGCGTGGTTGATAGTGGTGAATTGTGGTAGAATGTGATTGCAAGCTGAAATTAGGGGTGATGACGACATGTTCATGGGTGAATATCAACACAATATCGATGCCAAAGGTCGTATCATCATCCCCGCAAAGTTCCGCCAGGATCTTGGCGACAAACTTGTCGTCACTCGCGGAATGGATGGATGCCTTTTCGGGTATCCAATGACTGAATGGGAAAAAGTACAGGGCAAGATTGACACGCTTCCCATTAACAAAAAAGACGCGCGTTATTTTACGCGGTTCTTCTTCTCAGCCGCAGTTGAATGTGAATTTGACCGGCAGGGAAGAATTAACATTCCAAACACATTGCGTGATTACGCGAAGATCGAAAAGAAATGTGTTGTTGTCGGCGTTTCCAATCGTTTTGAAATTTGGAGCGACGACCGCTGGAACGACTTTACGAATGATGCTGAAGAAAACTTTAATGACATTGCTGAAAATATGATTGATTTTTAGACAGGACATTTTAACAAACGGGGGGTGATTGAATGGCTGACTTTAAGCATGTAACGGTACTACTGAACGAAGCGGTTGATGGATTAAACATCGACCCGAACGGAACGTATGTGGATGCCACACTTGGTGGTGGGGGACACACCACTAAAATATTAAAGCAACTCACCGGCGGCCATCTATATTCCTTTGATCAAGATGAGGAAGCCATTGATTACAACCAAAAGCACCTCTCGAAGTACCTTGAGGATGGGAAATTAACCCTGGTTCACGATAACTTCCGCAACCTAAAAGAAGCATTGAGCAGTCTGGGAGTTACCGAGATTAATGGAATCGTGTACGACCTTGGCGTTTCTTCTCCCCAATTTGACGAAGCTGGAAGGGGCTTTAGTTATCGCTTTGACGCCCGACTTGATATGCGAATGGACCAAGATAATCCAGTCGATGCCTGGAAGGTCGTTAACGAATGGCCATATGAAAAATTGGTCCGAATCTTTTACCGTTATGGGGAAGAAAAATTTTCTAAATCAATTGCCAGACGGATTGAAGCAGTTAGAAAAGACCATCCCATTGACACCACTTCTGATTTAGTTGAGGTGATTAAGGAGGGAATTCCCGCAGCAGCAAGGCGTCACGGTGGCCACCCCGCCAAAAAAGTGTTCCAAGCAATTCGGATTGCCGTTAATGACGAGCTTTCTGCATTGGAAGATTCTTTGGAACAGGCGCTTGATTTGTTAAAAGTTAGTGGGAGAATTAGTGTTATAACGTTTCAATCATTGGAAGACCGGCTTGTTAAGACAATGTTTAAAGAAAAAACGTCCTTGCCGGATCTGCCACCTAATTTACCAATCATTCCTGAGGGAATTAAACCGAAATTTAAAAGTATTACTCGAAAACCAATTATTCCAACTGCAGAAGAGCTGAAAGACAATCACCGGTCACATAGTGCGAAGCTGCGGATAATTGAACGCATTAAAATTTAGAATAAAGGAAGAGTACATATTATGGCCCAAAATAATTTAGCACGGAATTTGACAGAAGAACCACAACCGTCTGTTTCTGAACCCGAAAAAGTTCAAATCAAACGGGTGAGCATTGGAAAAGCACTCAAGTTGTCATCGTTTGAAAAGCTGTTAATTGTTTGTGGAAGTGCAATGCTAACTGTGTTAATGTTAGTAGTTGTATCATCCAAGATTGCATTATCAAACTCACAACATGAGCTGCAGCATCTGGACAATCAAATTGTCAATGTTCGCAATAATAATACGAACCTGAAACAACAAATCGGGGAACTGCAAAGTAGTACCCGCTTAGATAAAATTGCGCACAAGAGTGGCATGTCGCTTTCGAACGCAAACATAAGGAATGTTACTAAATGAAAGATTCATCGGATCGTTCTGCTGAAAAACTGAATGCCCGTAAAAGCCGGAAAATTGTTGGAATTAGTCTCTTCCTTGCATTTTTCCTGCTTTTTGCATTTTTAGGTACTCGCCTGCTGGTGATTGCAGTTGGCAAGAACGTCAAAAACGTTAATTTAAATGACCGTGCTGAAAAGCTCTATACCCAAACCCAGACCCTCAAAGCCAGACGAGGATCTATTTATGATGCAAACGGAAACCCGATTGCTGAAGATACCAGTACATATTCGTTATACGCAGTTTTGGATAAGAGTCAGCGTAGCTTGACAGGTAAGCCACTTTACGTTGTTAACAAAAATAAGACTGCCAGTGTTCTTGCAAAATATCTACCAATCACGAAGAAAAAAGCGTTGAAGATCCTTTCACCTAAAAATAAGCATCCCTTCCAAGTTGAATTTGGAAGCGCCGGAACGAACATTTCATTATTAACTAAGAAAAAAATTGAGGCAAAAAAATTGCCTGGTATTGATTTTGTGCAAAAACAGGCCAGATTATACCCCAACGGTGTTTTTTCGTCTAATTTAATCGGGGTTGCGGTTTCGGAAACCAACAAAAAGACCGGGGCATCGAATTTAGTTGGCCAAATGGGCATTGAACAAGCGTTCAATAAGACGCTATCCGGGCGTAACGGCTATAAAGACGCTCAATATGATGTTTATGGCTATAAACTCCCAGGTAAACGACAAAAAGAAAAACCCGCCAAAAACGGGGACAATATTTACACCACAATTGATTCACGCATTCAAACGTTACTGGAAAGTGAAATGAACTCGGTACAGTCTCAGGTTCACCCGGCAGGGATGAATGCGGTTTTGATGGATGCCAAAACCGGCAAGATTGTCGCTGCTTCCCAACGGCCAACGTTTAACGCCGCGACATTGAACGGGATTGGATCTGCATGGACCAATACGTTAACGGCTGACACTTATGAACCCGGTTCAACGATGAAGATTTTTACGATGTCTGCATCCATTGACTCTGGCCACTATAACGGGAATGATACCTACGAATCAGGACGTTACTCCATCGATGGCAAGATCGTTCCAGACTGGAACCCGAGCGGCTGGGGGTATATCACCTACAATAAAGGGTTTGCACTTTCAAGTAACGTCGCCATGGCTCATTTGGAGCAGCAGATGGGACCCAAGACTTGGAAAAAATATATTAAACGATTTGGGTTCTTGAAGTCTACAAACAGCGGCTTACCGGGCGAACTGTCAGGAAAGCTGCAATTCACTTATCCAATTGAGCAGGCTGATTCGGCATTTGGTCAAGGAATTGAAGTCACCACCATGCAGATGATGCAGGCGTTAACTGCCGTTTCAAATAATGGTACAATGATGAAGCCATACTTTATTTCTAAAGTGACGAATTCAACCAATAAAAAGACCGTTAAGAAGTATGGCAAGCAGGTGGTTGGCCATCCGATCAGCGCCAAAACGGCCAAAGCAGTTAGAAAACACATGCAAGACGTTGTTTACAAGAGTTACGGAATCGGAGCTGATTACAAAATTAAGGGGTACCGGGTTGCTGCTAAAACAGGAACTGCCCAAGTCAGCAATGGCTCCGGCGGGTATGCGTCCGGAGATGACAGTTACTTGTACTCAGTTGCTGGAATGGTCCCCGCAAACAATCCACGTTACGTGATGTTTATCACTATGAAGCAGCCGAAGCTAACCGGAACCAAAACGGCTACTCAACTCTTGGCAGAGATCTTTAAGCCTGTGATCACACGTGCTTTGCAAAATTCTAATGCGAAGCAAACAACCGTTAAACGGACAATGCCATCAGTTGCCTATCAGACCACAACTTATGCTAAACGGATTTTAAATGAAAAGGGCCTTAACGTGGTCACCATTGGTAGTGGTGATACGGTCTTGAAGCAATCACCGAGTGCTGGTAAATCGGTTAGTGAACAAAAACGGGTCTTTATTTTGACTTCCAAGGGCTGGAAAATGCCACGAATTATTGGCTGGTCTAAAAACGATGTTGAAGAATTCTGTTCGCTCACCGGACTCAAGCTTGAATCGACCGGGAAGGGCTATGCCGACAGTCAAAGTATCAGTTTTGAGAAATCAATTTCATCAGGGGACACGCTAAAAGTAAATTTTGAATAGGTAAGGATGGTAAAAAAGAACTATGGGTAATTGGATAACTCCTTTATTAAGCGCATTTTTGATAACGGCATTGTTCATGCCAAGCCTGATTAAATATTTCCGGCGACGGCATGAGGGCCAAATGATCCGAGACGAGGGGCCAAAGTGGCATGAGAAAAAGTCTGGCACGCCCACGATGGGTGGCAGCTTATTCATTGTTGCAATTGTGATTACCAGCCTCGTCTATGGTTGGTTTGAACACATGCTTAACCCGACATTACTGATTTTGCTGTTTGTCCTGGTTGCTTACGGACTGATTGGGATGTGGGATGACAGCATCAAATTGTTCAAACGACGAAATCTTGGACTGAGAGCTTGGCAAAAACTCTTGGGTCAAATTGTGGCTGCCTTGGTTTTCTCGGCAGTATACATACATGAAGGCTTTCCAATGGCGATTAAAATCCCATTTGGCGGGGATCTTCATCTGGGCTACTGGTATATTTTATTCATCGTCTTTTGGCTGGTTGGCTTCACCAACGCAGTCAATTTAACGGACGGATTGGACGGATTAGTTGCCGGCCTGGGAATCATTTCCTTTGCGGCATATGGTATTATTGCCATGATGCAACGGCAAAACGAGGTGGGTGTTTTTTGTTTCGCAGTTGTAGGTGGACTGTTGGGATTCTTCATTTACAACCACAAGCCCGCAAAGATTTTCATGGGGGACATGGGGTCTCTGGCACTTGGCGGCGCACTTGCCTGTGTGTCAGTGCTGGTGCACCACGAATTCTCACTGTTAATTATTGGAATTATTTACGTTTGTGAGACTGCCAGCGTGATGATTCAAGTAGCATCCTTTAAAACAACTGGCAAGCGGGTCTTCTTAATGACACCTATTCATCATCATTTCGAGATGAAAGGTTGGTCGGAATGGAAGGTGGACACCGTCTTCTGGTCGATTGCGCTTGTCGCATCCGCTATTAGTATCCTGACAATTATTTAGAGGTTGGAACAAAACGGCTGGTTTTGATCCAGCCTATTTGACCATTCAAGTAATTAAAAACGAGGAAAAACAATGAAAACAATTAATGATTATCGAAATAAAAAAGTACTGGTTCTAGGTGCAGGTAAAAGCGGTACGCATGCCGCCGAACTTCTTAAGGAACTTGGGGCAACGGTTGTTTTAAGCGATTCCAAGCCAAGTTCAGAGCTGCCGGAAATCGAAGAGTTGGCCGATGCCGGAATTCAAACGATTACCGGAAAACAGGACCCCGCTATTTTAGACGACGGATTTGATATCATGATCAAAAATCCGGGTATTCCATACGACAACGCGGTGGTGGCCGCAGCAGTTAACCATCATTTGCCGATCATCACCGAGGTTGAATTGGCGTCTCAGATAACGGATGCGGAGATTATTGGGGTGACGGGAAGCAACGGGAAAACAACGACCGTCACCATGATTACCGAAATCTTAAACCAGGAACGGAAAAGTGGTCGGGCATACGCCGCGGGCAACATTGGTATTTCAGCCACAGAAACGGCTAAGAAGGCATCAGCAGATGACACGATTGTAATGGAACTTTCAAGTTTTATGCTGCTGGGGATTAAAACACTGCACCCCCACGTTGCGGTCCTAACCAATATTTTTTCGAATCATTTGGATTATCACAAGACTCGGGAAAACTATGTTAACGCAAAAATGCGAATTACCATGAACCAAACGCCTGATGATTTCTTCGTTGTTAATTTCGATTCAGAAGAGTGGCGACAATTGAGTCATCGAAGCGCGGCCAAGGTTGTGCCGTTTGCCCGCACTTCTGAAATTGACAAGGGGGCCTACGAAAAAAACGGTAAGCTCTATTACAATGACGAGTTCATCATGAACGCAGACGACATTAAAGTCCCTGGAAAGCAAAACGTCGAAAATGCCCTGGCTGCAATTGCTTGTGCCAAAGTATTGGGCAAGTCCAACCTGGCAATCACCAACGTTTTAGAGACGTTTACCGGCGTTCGTCACAGACTTCAGTTTGTTCTTGAGGCAAATGGCCGTAAATTCTATAACGATTCCAAGGCTACCGACATTGAAGCCACTCAAATGGCACTTGAAGGATTTGACAAGCCGGTGGTGCTTTTAGCCGGTGGACTGGATCGGGGTTATACGTTTGATAAGTTGATCCCACAGTTTAAGGACCACGTTAAGGCAGCAGTATTGTTTGGGGAAACGGCGGATCTGCTGGAAGCCTCACTTCAAAAAGCAGGAATCACCGACATTCAAAAGGTCGACAATCTGGACCAAGCCGTTCCTGCGGCCTATTCGTTTAGTGATGAGGGAGACATTATCCTGTTATCACCGGCTAATGCCAGTTGGGATCAGTTCAAAACCTTTGAAGAACGTGGTGACCGTTACATTCAAGATGTTGAGCAGTTAACGCATAAAGAGGAGGGCCAACAATGAGATTAATTATTTCCGGAGGCGGCACCGGGGGCCACATTTACCCGGCGCTGGCAATCATTGAGGATTTAATGAAGCAAGAACCCGACTCAAAGGTCCTCTACGTCGGATCGAAGCGGGGACTTGAAAGTTCCATTGTGCCTGAACAGGGAATTGATTTCATTGCTTTGGAAATTCAAGGGTTCAAGCGGTCGCTTTCATTTGAAAATTTTAAGACCGTTGCCCTTTTTTTGAAGAGTGTCCGTGAATCCAAAAAGATTATTAAAGATTTCAAGCCCGATGTTGTCATCGGAACGGGTGGTTACGTTTCGGGAGCGGTGGTCTATGCGGCAGCCAAGGCCCACATCCCAACGATGATTCATGAGCAAAACAGCGCGGTGGGGCTGACCAACAAATTTTTAAGCCGCTACGTTGATAAAATTGCGATTGGCTTTCAAGAAGCGGCGGCGCAGTTTCCAAAGGAAAAAGTCGTTTTCGCGGGAAATCCGCGTGCACAACAAGTTGCCAATATGAAGAGTACTTTCAACTGGTCGGACATTGGTCTTCAAGACGATCAACCAACGGTCCTGATATTTGGGGGTAGTCAAGGTGCGCCCGCAATTAATAAAGCCGTCATCGGTGCGATTAATGAATTTAACAAACGAACGTATCAAGTGGTATTTGTCACTGGCCAAAAACGCTATCAAAACGTCATTGATTTGCTCGATAAGACGCGGATCAGCAGTAACATCAAAATTTTGCCGTACATAAAAAATATGCCTCAGGTGCTGCCAAAAGTTTCACTGATTGTTGGCCGCTCTGGCGCAACCAGCATTGCTGAAATTACGGCGTTGGGGATTCCCGCAGTTTTGATCCCTAGTCCATATGTAACGGCTGATCATCAAACTAAAAATACCATGAGCTTGGTATCCCGCGGAGCAGCATTAATGATTAAACAAGACGACCTGAATTCTAAAAGTTTGCTAAAAGCCGTCGATCAATTGATGCATGATTCAGATGCCCGTGAGAAAATGGCAGAGAATTCAAAAAAGCTTGGCGTCGTCGATTCAGCCGATGAAATTTTGAATTTGGCCCGAACGCTTATACATTAAAAGTTATCGGGGGGAGGTAACTCGTGGGAACGCAAAAGCAAAGTCAACAGGATCAGGGCCACTTGTTTCGGGACTTTCAAATTCGAAACGTCAAGAAAATGTGGCCCTTGGTTACCTTACTGATCGTGATTTTAATGGTGATGATCTTCATGATTTCATCTTATAGTCGGGTGAAAAGTGTGACGGTTTCGGGAAACGAAATTGTCAGTGACCAACAGATTAAGGGCTTTTCTCCGGTTAAAAAGGGGACGTCCTTGTTTGCGGTTTGGGGAAAAACTGATAAGTTGGCCAAGTCACTGAAGGATCGCAGTATGCGGATGCAGTCCGTCAAGATGAAACTGGTTCATTTTAACCAGGTCAAGATTGCCGTTGAAGAGTATCCAACAATTGGGTATCTTTATGTCAGCGGAGGTTATCAGCCGATCCTAAAAAGTGGTGTCATCATTAAGGGGAAGGTACTGAATCCCAAAGCTGGTTTTCCGGTGCTGAAGGGCTTCAAGAATCCTAAGAAACTCAGACGAACCATTAAACAGTACAGAAAGATTAGTCCACCGGTTCGCGCGGTGATTAACACGATCAGTTACTCACCAACCAAGAGCAATCCGGATCGGATTTATCTGCAGATGAGTGATGGCAATAAAGTTTATGCGTCAATCAGTAGTTTTGGTGACAAAATGGACTACTATCCAAGCATCAGTTCCAAGCTGAAAGTCAAAAGTGTCGTCAATTTGGAAGTGGGCGCTTATTCGTATCCCATCACCAAAAAGCAATCAGCAACAAATACGACTACCACGCACGCGCATTAGTGCTAATTAATCTTTTTCGGTGGTTATGATTGTGTTAAACTTATGATATGTTCAGAAAATATTCTAGATGTGGAGGTTCCTTACATATATGGATAATTCGGGTTTATATGTGGGACTTGATATAGGAACTACCTCAATAAAAGTAATTGTTGCAGAAAAAGTAAAAGGGCAATTGAACGTTATTGGTGTGGGAAATCAGCCTTCTAATGGGTTGAGCCGTGGGGTGATCGTGGATATCGATCAAGCTGCCGACGCAATTCGGAGTGCTGTAAATCAAGCTCAAGAAAAAGCAAGTATTGAGATTAAAGACGTTATCGTAAGTGTTCCAGCGAACATGTTACGGATTGAACCATGTAATGGGCTCATTACATTAGATGACCAGTCTCGAGAGATAACTGAAGAAGATGTTAGAAACGTTGCGGCATCAGCTTTAGGGACAAGTTTACCTCAAGAGCGGGAAATTATTGATATCCAGCCGGAAGAATTCATCGTCGATGGGTTTGACGGCATCAAAGACCCTCGGGGGATGGTCGGCGTTCGCCTTGAAATGCGCGGAAAGCTCATTAGTGGCTCAAAGGGCATTATGCACAATTTACAAAAAGCCGTTACCAAAGCCGGCTTGAACATTGTTTCAACCGTCTTAACCCCTCTGGCCGAGAGCCACGTTGTGTTAAATGACGGTGAACAAGACTTTGGGACGATCATCGTGGACTTGGGTGGTGGACAAACAACTGCCTCGGTTATCCACGACCATCAGTTAAAATACGCGACAACCGATCCTGAAGGCGGAACGTTTATTACCAAAGACATTTCAATTGTTTTGAATACGTCCATGAACAATGCAGAAAAAATTAAGCGTGATTATGGTTACGCTGATTCTCTGCAGGCTTCTGCTGATAATGAATTTCCGGTTGAAGTTGTTGGTCAATCAGAACCGACTTACATTGACGAACGGTACCTCGCTGAGATTATTGAAGCTCGTTTGAGCCAAATATTCGATCGGATTAAGGATCGCTTAAATCAGATTCAAGCGCTTGATTTACCGGGCGGAATTGTTTTGACTGGCGGGGTTGCCGCACTTCCAGGAATTGCCGAATTAGCCGCTGACCAATTCAACACTAATGTCAGGGTCTATATTCCTGATCAGATGGGCTTAAGACACCCATCGTTTACAGCTGCACTTTCATTGGTATCATATTTTGCCGATTTGGCAGACGTTGATATGATTGTTCGATCAGCCGTTGGTGCGACATTAACCAAGGCGCCAAAGCTTAGCCAACCTGAACAGGTTCAAACACCGGTATCAGGGAAAGCCAAGAAAACTAAGAAACCAGCACAAAAGAAAAAACGCGGTGAAGGAATCAAGAATTTCTTTAGTGATTTCTTTGATTAAGCACTTAAACGGAGGTATAAGACAATTATGGAATATTCATTAGATTCCACCGATAACCACGGTGCAAACATAAAAGTCATTGGTGTCGGTGGCGGGGGAAGTAATGCTGTTAACACAATGATTAACTCAGACGTAAAGGGTGTCGAATTTATCGTCGCCAACACCGATGTGCAGGCATTGGCAACTTCCAAAGCTGAAACTCGGATTCAACTTGGACCCAAGCTCACCCGCGGGTTGGGCGCAGGCTCCAATCCAGATATTGGTGCCAAAGCAGCCGAGGAAAGTGAAGAAGCACTGACTGAAGCCCTTGAAGGTGCCGACATGGTTTTCGTGACTGCCGGAATGGGCGGTGGTACTGGTAACGGTGCCGCACCAATCGTCGCTAAGATTGCCAAGGATCAAGGCGCACTTACCGTCGGTGTTGTGACGCGACCATTCAGTTTTGAAGGTCCAAGACGAGCAAAGTATGCCGATGAAGGGGTTGCCCAATTAAAGGAAAACGTTGATACATTAATCGTTATCTCTAACAACCGATTACTTGAAATGGTTGATAAGAAGACGCCGATGATGGATGCCTTTAAGGAAGCCGATAATGTGTTACGTCAGGGTGTTCAAGGAATCTCAGATTTGATTACCAGCCCTGGATACGTTAACTTGGACTTTGCCGACGTTAAGACCACAATGCAAGACCAAGGTTCTGCATTGATGGGTGTCGGAACTGCCAATGGCGAAAATCGGACTGCTGAAGCAACTAAGAAAGCGATTTCCTCACCGTTATTGGAAGTTTCAATTGATGGTGCAGAACAGGTCCTTCTTAACATTACCGGTGGCCCAGATCTGTCATTGTTTGAAGCACAAGATGCATCAGACATTGTCTCACAAGCTGCTACTAGCGACGTTAACATCATTTTTGGAACCTCAATTGACGAATCTTTGGGTGATGAAGTTCGGGTGACCGTGATCGCCACTGGAATTGACAAGAAGAAGGCGGAACAAGGCCGTTTGGCTTCACGACGCACGAGAAGTGCCCGTCCACAGCCAACTGCGCGTCCCCACACTGATCGCCAAACTCAAGATAATGATAATCAACAAGATAACTCAAAGAGTGATCCACTTGGTAATTGGGACATTAGAAAAGAACCAGCCGCAACCCGTCCCGCAGCTCAAGACGAGTTCAGCGATGTTGAGAAGAAGGATTTCGATCCATTCCAGCCAGATGTTAATTCTGATGACACCAAAGTAGATACCAGTGATGACTCTCAAGACGACATTCCACCATTCTTCAAGCACCGTCGTCGAGGCAAGTAACCTGATTGACCGGTGCGGATTGTTTGGTGCATGTGAAAGGAAACGAAATGCCAAAATTTAATTTAGCTAATTTTTTTGGGATGGATACCGAAGACCAACCAGAAAATCAAATCGAAAAGCCGGCTGATAATGTCGTACTTATGAATAGACAGGAACCAGAATCAAGCAGTATTATTGTGTTTGAACCGATTAACTATACGGATGTCGACGAGATTGCCCAAAAGCTTTTGGAAGATAGCGCCGTTATCATTAAGCTTGATAAGCTGGATGTTAATTCGGCTTCGCGGATGGTTGATTTTTTAAATGGCGTTTTATTTGCCATTCATGGGTCAATCAACCGTTTGGGTAAGAATATCTTCATTTGTTCGCCCAAAAAATTTCAAGTTACTCAGTAAATTTCATTAGAATAAGGAGCAACCTAATTGGCAACATTTATAATTTACGCAGTCTGGTTAATTAACAAGGCGATCAGCATCTATATGCTGGCCATCGTTGTTTATGCTTTGATGAGTTGGTTTCCAAATGCATATGGAACCGCATTTGGTCGCTTTTTAGCGCGAATTGTTGAACCATTTGAAAGCTTGTTTAACTTTGCAACTATCGGCATGATTAGTTTGGCCCCAATTGTTGCACTGGCTGTCTTATCGTTCGTTCAAATGGGGGTCAGTTATTTGGGACAGTTGTTGGTTGGCTATTGAAATTTGTGACCGGAACTGTTTTAGAAACTGTTTGAGATCTTTAAAAGCGCCTCAATAGAACTGAAATAAAGGCTAAGGTCATCATCGTGGCGCTCGTATGTAACTGCCTTTCGCAATTTTTCCACAGTCGTCGACATTTTTCTACCCAACTAAAGGAGCGTTCAACTAGCCAACGTTGTGGCAACACTTCAAACTTGTGTAATTCATTACGCTTGGCGACCTGAACGGTTGCTTTTAAGTTTGTTTTAACATCAATGGCGAAGTTGGTACCGGTATAACCGCCATCAACTAAGACACTGCGGACATTTTTCAAATGTTCGGCGTGAAGGGCTAACATTGCACTGGCCCCGTCTCGATCAGAAACATTTGCTCGTGTGATGTGAATGGCCTGCGGAAAGCCATTGATATCAACTGCCAGATGACGCTTAATCCCCGAGATCTTCTTACCAGCATCGTAACCTTTGTTTTCAGCGGTGGCAGTATTTTTAACGCTTTGAGCATCCACGATAATAAAGGAAGTTAACGCCGAACGATCTTGTTGAGATCGTAAGGTAAAGACAATTTTTTTAAAGCTTGGTCTAATAATGACGGCTCCGTTGGAGCCGACTGCTGGGACCACAAGCGAAAGTAAGTATAAACCGTTTGCCATTTAGGAAAGTCATGTGGCAGGGCTCGCCACTGGGAGCCGTTTTTCAATATGTATAAAATCGCACAAAAGACGTCATATAAATCAACTTGGCGGGGCTTTGTTCGTTGATGAAAGTTTTCTAATTCGGGACGAATCACTTCAAACTGCTGACGGGTGATATTACTAGGATAATTAGGCATGATAACTTCCTTTTTTGCAAAAGTATATCAAAGTTTAAACTAGATCTCAAACAGTTTCTTATAACTGTGTGGTCACATCGATTGATGACGCGCATCAAAGCACACGAGGGGGAAACATCTTGGTAGACTCGAATGTTTCGCAACATTACCGTTCAAACGAATTGCCTTTTTTAGAGTCGATTGACAGTTTGAGCGCTAAGGTTGCCAATGAATACCGTCCGATCCTGACTAACTTTTTGAATCCCAGGCAGCTCTATATTCTTGAGACAATTGTGAACCGTTATGAGGGCGTATCATTTCAAACATTTGGTGGCTTTGCTTCTGCAGAAATGAAGCGGGCGGTCGCCTTCCCGGATTATTTCACACCTGGGACGGACGACTACAACATCACGACGTTTCAAATTGATTACCCGAGTAAATTCGCAACACTTTCTCATGGTCAAATTCTGGGCTCAATCATGGGTTCTGGAATTGACCGGGACGTGATTGGCGATATTGTGACTGACGGTTTTAATTGGCAGTTCATGTGTGAATCTGAGATGGCTGATTATGTCCAAGATCAAGTCGATCGAATTGGTAAGATTAAGGTGAAACTCAAGCGAATTGGCCCTGAGCAGATCATCATTCCAGTTGACGAGGGAGAAGAGCTCACAACAACAGTGGCTTCGCTTCGGGTTGACGCCTTGGTGAGCGAAGGCTTTCATATTTCGCGGCACCATGCCAAGGAACTGGTTGAAGGCGGCATGATCAAGGTTAATTGGGAGGACGCAAACCGCCCTGATCTTGAGACCTCCATTCAAGATATCATTTCTGTTCGCGGCTTTGGTCGAATTTCTATCACAGATATTGCTGGGACAACCAAAAAGGGTAAAATTCGAATTGGCATTAAAGTGTACAATCGAAATAAATAGGAGGATTGATTCAATATGGTATTAAGTCCACAAGATATTCATAACAAAGAATTTTCAACAAAATTACGCGGGTATAATGTTGACGAGGTCAATGATTTCTTGGACCAAGTTATCAAAGATTATCAGATAATTTTACAGGAAAACAAAGATTTGGGTTCTCAACTGAGTGAATCAAAAGATAAGCTCTCTTACTTTAATGATTTAAAAGATTCTTTGAATCAATCTATCCTGGTTGCCCAAGAAGCTGCCGACAAGGTTAAAACCAATTCGAAGAAGGAAGCTGAAATCACTAGTCGTGAAGCCCAAAAGAAAGCTGACGACATTTTGAACGCTGCCAGTGAAAAGGCCAATGCGATTCTTGAAGAAGCTTCCAAACGTGCCAAGAAGTTGGCTATTGAGACTGACGATTTAAAGAAAAATACCAGAGTATTCCGTCAACGGCTGCAAGTGATGCTGGAAAGTCAACTTGAAGTTATCAAAGGCTCTGACTGGGATCGGTTGGTTGAAGAAAAGCCAACAACGACTTACGAAGATATTGAAAAAGTTGTTGGAAGCCTTGACAAGCTTGCGAATCCAGATGTAGAATCTGAAACTAAACAGAGTAATGGTGTCGACTTGGTTGAAGACACACCGGCCGTTAATGATTCAGACGAAACGGTGGTCATTTTCCCTGATGGCAGCACAAAAAATGAATAATTAATCGATTAGAGACCAGAAAGTTATTGGCTGAACTAAAAGCGAGCTAAAGATGGTGAAAGTTTAGCAGTCCCCAACCAATAAATCGATCACCTCTAGTACATACATCGGTTATCTAAAGAGATAGAATTGTAAAATTCTAAAATTGGGTGGTACCACGAAGACTTCGTCCCTTGTGACGGGGTCTTTTTTTGTTGATAAGCAACGGGCACTAGTGGACGGAACACGGATTACCGTCAGTCTCGTCCGCAAAGGGGTTCCTTAGCAAAATTAACAGCAAGTCAACTCATGTTCAGTCACCTCGGCACCATACTCTGTAATCCAACCAAATGAAAGGAAGTTCAGCAATGCGAGTTAAAGATACGTTAAACTTAGGCAAAACAAAGTTCAAAATGCGTGGTAATCTGCCCGTTAAAGAAGTCGAACGTCAAAAGGCGTGGGACGACAATCACGTGTACCAATTAAGACAAAAATTAAATGAGGGCAAGCCCACATTTGTGCTTCATGATGGCCCGCCATACGCCAATGGTGACATTCACATGGGTCACGCATTGAATAAAATTTCAAAAGACATTATTGTACGATATAAATCCATGACTGGTTTCCGCTCCCCATACGTTCCCGGCTGGGATACACATGGCTTACCAATTGAGCAGAAATTAACCCAGGCTGGTTATGATCGTAAGAAGATGTCAACGAATGAATTCCGTAAGCTCTGTCGGGATTATGCGTTGAAACAAGTTGAACGTCAAAAAGCTGAATTTAAGCGTTTAGGGGTTTCCGGTGATTGGGACGACCCATACCTGACATTGAAGCCTGAATTTGAAGCCCAAGAGGTCCGCGTTTTTGGCGCCTTTGCAAAACGCGGCTTAATTTATAAAGGTAAAAAGCCGGTTTACTGGTCATGGTCATCTGAATCAGCCTTGGCTGAAGCTGAAGTTGAGTATCATGATATTACGTCACCGACGGCCTTTTATGGTGAGCACGTTGTCGATGGTAAAGGCGTTCTTGATGACGATACCTACATGGTTGTTTGGACCACGACGCCATGGACGATCCCAGCTTCTGAAGGAATTACAGTTGATGCCGGTTTCGACTATTCAGTCGTTCAACCAGAAGGTGAAACCCGCAAGTTTGTGATTGCTACCGAACTGGTGAATAAGGTCAGTGAATTAATTGGCTGGACCAACGTTAAAACACTGAAGACAGTTAAGGGCCAAGAACTTGAAGGGGTTTTAGCTGAGCATCCATTTGATCATAGTCGAAAATTATTAACGATGTTGGGCGATTTCGTCGACCTTGAAGAAGGTACCGGATTAGTCCATACCGCTCCTGGATATGGTGAAGATGACTTTAACATTGGCCGCAAATACGGTTTGGATATTTTTGCGCCGGTCGACGATAAAGGCTATCTCACTAAAGAATCCGGAGAAGATTTTGCCGGTGTCTTCTATGATGACGCCAACCAGATTGCCCTCGACAAATTAAAGGCTGACAATCTGTTACTTCACTACATGCCATTGAAGCATAGTTACCCATTTGATTGGCGGACCAAAAAGCCGATCATCTTCCGGGCAACACCACAGTGGTTTGCTTCAGTTGACAAAATTAAAGACGAAATTTTGAAATCCTTGGACGACGTTGAATTCTTCCCTGATTGGGGTAAGGTTCGCCTGGCCAACATGATCAAAAATCGTGGCGATTGGGTTATCTCCCGTCAACGGGTTTGGGGCGTGCCGCTTCCAATCTTCTATGGCGAAGACGGCGAAGCAATTATCACCGAAGAAACGGTTAATCACGTTGCAGACTTATTCGAAAAGTATGGCTCAGACGTTTGGTTTGAACGAGAGGCCAAAGATCTGCTTCCCGATGGTTTTACCAGTGAGCACTCACCAAATGGTCAGTTCACCAAGGAAAATGACATCATGGATGTTTGGTTCGATTCCGGTTCATCACACCAGGGTGTCTTGGCCGAACGAGATGAATTAACTTATCCCGCTGACATGTACCTCGAAGGATCAGATCAGTATCGTGGCTGGTTTAACTCAAGCTTGATTACCAGTGTTGCCGTCTCTGGAAAAGCACCTTATAAGCAGGTTGTCTCTCAAGGATTCACCCTTGATGGTGAAGGCCACAAGATGAGTAAATCACTTGGCAACACAATCGCACCGATCGATGTCATCAAAAAAATGGGTGCCGAGATTGTCCGCCTGTGGGTCACTTCTGTTGATACTTCGGCTGATGTCCGTGTCAGCACCGAAAACTTTGTTAAGGTTTCTGATTCTTACAAGAAGATTCGAAACACCATGCGGTTCCTGTTGGCCAACACCGCGGACTTTGATCCTGAGAAGAACACGGTGGCCTTTGATGATTTGGACTCACAAGACCAATACATGTCCGTTCTGTTCAATCAGTTCCTTGCCGCAGCTAGAAGTGATATGGAAAAATATGACTTCTTGGATTGGAATAAGCGTGTGACTGAATTTATCACCAACGATCTTTCGGCATTCTATTTGGATATTGCCAAAGACATTGTTTATATTGACAAGCAGGACGGTCACAAGCGTCGTTCAATGCAAACGGTGATGTACGAAATGACCGTTGGGTTAACGAAGTTGTTGACGCCGGTATTGCCACATACGACTGAAGAAATTTGGGGCTTCTTAAAAGAACCCGAAGACTTCGTTCAACTCACCGATATTCCAGAACCCAAGCAGTTTGAAAACGGGTCTGAGTTATTGGCAAATTGGCGTAAGTTCCGCAGCTATCGTGACGATGTGCTCAAGGTGCTTGAAGAAGCCCGGGATGCCAAGAAGATCGGTAAGTCTTCAGAAGCTGCTTTGACAATTTACGCAACCAGTGAAGTTTCCGACCTGCTCAACAGTCTGCACACTGATTTGGCAACGGTCTTGATGGTTTCTCAATTAACCTTGAAGGATTTTGCCGATGCTTCTGACGACAGCACCAAGTTTGACAGTGACGGCCTGGCATTATTAGTTGAGCCGGCAGTTGGCAAGACTTGCGAAAGATGTCGTTTGGTTCGACAAGACGTTGGTGCCGACAGCGACTACCCAACTTTCTGCAAGTCCTGTGCAGAAATTGTCCGCGACCAATTCCCAGAAACTGCAACTGAAGGTTTCGAAGAAAAGTAGTCGTGACAACGTTTCATTTAAGATTAATCAAATTATGTTTTAAAATTCATCAATAACCATTAAAATGGGATTATGGCGAAACTGTGTTTTGTCAGGATCCCATTTTATTTTGGAGAAGACACACGGTTTTACGACATTTCAAGGTTCACTAGGAGGGACTACTTTGCTTAAAGGAAAAATTAAAAGTTATAATCCGCAAAATGCATTTGGTTTCATTACCCAAGATAGCGGTGAAGAGGATCTCTTCTTCTTCAAAAACGCCTTTCCGGATGATCAATATGGCAAAATTCAAATTGATGCGCCCGTTGAATACGTTGTCGTTCAGGGGCAAAAAGGACCGCAGGCAGCCAAGGCGCAAGTGGTCGACGAATAACCGTCACAATTGCATTGACCGGATTTTATTTGTAAAATGATTCTATTAACTAAAAAAGGTGAGAGACTTGGATTTTGAAGAACGCGTGATTGGCAGTGAACAGATTTATGACGGCGCCATTATCAACGTTGAAAAGCAAACGGTGAAGCTTCCTGACGGACAGACCGCTTTTCGAGAAATTGTCCACCACTCCGGTGCCGTGGGGATTTTGGCGTTGACCAAAGACAACAAGATTATCTTGGAAAAGCAGTGGCGGGCGCCCGTGAAAAAGACCACCATTGAGATTCCAGCCGGCAAGGTTGACTCGCGTGACGCTAATTTTCACGATACCGTCATTCGTGAACTGAACGAGGAAATCCGCTACGTTCCGCAAACGGTTAAAGAACTATACGGCTTTTACTCCTCAGTCGGCTTTTCCGATGAATACATGAAGCTGTATTTGGCCGAGAACTTGGAACCGGTCAAAGACCAATTGCCGCGAGACAAAGGCGAGTTTCTTGAAATACTTGAAAAGACAATGGACGAAGCTGTGCAAATGATTGCGGACGGTGAAATCCAAGACGCTAAAACCATTACTGCCATTCAATATTGGCAGCTCATGCAAAAGTAGGTGACCATTTAATTGGCGTTCGATGATAAAGATAAAGGGTCAAAACCACTGACCCGAGAACAGTACCGCAAACTAAAATTACAGCAGCAAGAAGACTTCGAAGCCCGCGACAAACGGCGGGTCCAAGTTGAACGTGAGTATGCAAAAAGACATCAACAAGCAGCACCAGAACCCCAAATCGAACCGCAGCCAACCAGCCGCACCCGTGATGCTGGTGAGGTGACGGCAGACTTTAAGACGCCCCGGTGGCGAAAAATCAACCGGCGGCTGAACGTGACGATTGCGATTCTGATCAGCTTAATGGTCGTTGTCTTTTTGGTACTATTTTTTGTAAATTAAGGAGACCAATTGATGACTTACGGAATTATTTGTGCAATGGACGAAGAATTAGCCATTTTAAAAGAGGCACTTTCAAACGAACAGACCACCCATTATGGGGATGCCGACTATTTTCTTGGCAAAATTAATAATCAAAGCCTGGTATTGGTTCAATCAGGAATCGGTAAAGTTCAAGCCGGGATTACGACCTCAACTTTGATTAACGAATTTCACGTGGATGCCGTGATTAACTCCGGTTCTGCCGGTGGGATTGGGACCGGGTTATCGGTTGGCGACATCGTGGTGGCGACCGAAACGGCTTATCACGACGTGGACGTGACGACTTCGGGTTACAAAATGGGGCAGCTGCCTGGTTTTCCAGCCCGATTCCCAGCTTCATCAGAGCTTGGGGACAAAATTATCAAGGCTGCTCAAGCCAGTGGCGTGAATGCTCATCGCGGCTTGATTGTCTCCGGTGACCAATTTATTGCCGATACCAAACGGATTGCTGAAATTAAACAGAACTTCCCGGATGCACTGTGTTCCGAGATGGAAGGCGCAGCAGTCGGCCAAGTTGCCTACCAAAACAAGGTGCCTTATACCGTTATCCGGGCAATGTCTGATGTCGGTGATGAAGATGCGGAGGTTAGTTTCGATAAATTTATTATTACGGCCGGTAAAAAATCCGGTCAAATGTTGATTGACCTCTTTAAGAACGAATGAATGAGGAAGTGTGACCTATGAAAGAGACATATTTTGATAATGCCGCAACCACGCCTGTTTCTGATGAAGTGTACGCTGAGTTGATGGACAAATATAAAAACGTTTATGGCAATGCATCCACACTTTATGGTCTTGGTCGTGAGTCAAAGGCGGTCATGGAAGACGCGCGGGATGTGATTGCCAAGAGTATTAACGCCGATCCTGATGAGATTATTTTCACCAGTGGGGGGTCTGAAAGTGATAATACTGCAATCACCCAGACGGCAATGGCCAGAAAATCACTGGGAAACCACATCATCACCACAGCCATTGAGCACGAAGCCGTTTTAAGGCCCTGTGAGGCACTTGAAAAGCAGGGCTTTCGAGTTACCTATCTGCCCGTTGATGAGTACGGAAACATCTCTTTAGACGATTTTAAGGCAGCATTAGACGATGACACAATCTTAGTGTCGATTATGACTGGTAATAATGAAGTTGGGTCGGTCATGCCAATTCATGAAATCGGTGAGATTTTAAAGGATCACCAAGCCTGGTTCCACACAGATGCCGTTCAAGCATATGGCTTGTTGGATCTGGATGTGCAACGCGACCATATTGATTTACTGTCAACATCCGCCCACAAGATTAACGGTCCTAAAATGATCGGGTTTCTCTATCGGCGGACGGGTGTTAATTTCCCAAGCTTAATTAAGGGCGGGGATCAGGAAGAAAAGCGCCGCGCAGGAACGGAAAATGTTCCAGCCATCGCTGGTTTTGCCAAGGCGGTTGAAACAATTACCGCTGAAGAAAAGGCCCATCGGCAAGCAAAATATCTCCAGTTCAAGCGCACTATTTTTGATAAATTAACTGAAAACGGGGTTGAATTCCGTGTCAATGGTCGGATTACTGAAGACAACCTGAACCATGTTTTCAATATTTGGCTGAAAGGTATTTCAACGTATGTCATGCAGACCAACCTGGATTTGGCGGGGATTGCCGTTTCCGGCGGTTCGGCATGTACAGCCGGCAGCATTGAGCCATCGCATGTGTTGGTGGCCATGTTTGGCAAAGACAGCCCGAGAATTGGCGAATCGATTCGAATCAGCTTCGGACGGTATAATACAAGTGAGGACGTTGACAAATTAGTTGATGCAATTACAAAAATTGTTAACAGAGTTAAAAATAAGGGGGTAAAGATGTAATGGCATTTGCAAAAACAGGTAAGGTAAATGGTGATGATCAAGTTTACGAGTTAAGGGATAACGTGAAGCGGTTTACATTAAGAGATTTAGGCTTCGTCGAGGGAAAAACCGGCGTCTTTTCATTGGAAAAGTCACTGGATCCAACGTCGCCTTATAATGCCAACTACAAGTTTAAAATGAAGGTCAACAAGGACCTCGACGGCTTTAGAATGGCGATTACCACTGGAAGCGGCCTAGAAAAGGTCAATATCTTTAATAATCCGGATACACAAGCCAGTGTCGATCAATTCCAGTTTATTATTAATGACTTGATTGATAGAGATGTGATTAAAAGACAAGTGTGATAAGAACCAGGTCGTCACGCGGCGTCAGTTGAAAGGTTCGGCGACAAACGTTGAGTTTGTCACCGAACCTTTTTTGATTTGTGCAGCGGAAGACCGGATTGTGCGACAAGGAGCTGCTTGAGTTCAGGGTTCGGCAATCCTTAACCGGCTTAGTTTGTGATTCCAGATTTCGCTTCAAATTTTTTCAACCTACCATTGACACCCCAGGGTAAGTGCGATAAATTAGATATTAATTAAGATATGATGATAAACGGATAAGTGATGATCACATGAACATGCTCAGTACCGGGTTCGTTTGATGATTTCTTACATATCTGAATTGTGAAAACTTACTTAGTTACGCGCTTATCACCTACCTTGATGCAACTTTTAAGGAGGACACATATACATGGCAAAACAAAAATTAGAGGACTTAGACTGGAAGAACTTAGGATTTGAATATCGTGATTTACCGTACAGCTACAACGAAGAATTCAAGGATGGCAAGTGGCAAAACGGCGGTTTGACCACCGATTCAAGCTTAACGTTCAACGAAGCGGCCGAAGAACTTCATTATGGCCAGGAAGTTTTTGAAGGAATGAAAGCTTACCGGACCAAGGATGGCAGTATTAACCTGTTCCGTCCGGATATGAATGCCAAGCGGTTAAACAATTCTGCAGAACGTTTAGTCATGGAAAAATATCCCGAAGATAAATTCGTTGAAGCCGTTAAAGAAGTCGTTAAAGCAAACGCTGACTTTGTCCCACCATATGGTTCCGGCGGTTCACTTTACATCCGGCCCTTCATGGTAGGAACTGAACCAGTTGTTGGCGTTGCGCCATCATCAACTTATACCTTCCACATTTATGCGACCCCAGTTGGTGCTTACATTAAGGGGCTGCATCCAATGCCATACATGGTCAGTCACTACGACCGTGCTGCTTATGCCGGTACCGGTCAAGCTAAGACCGCCGGCAACTATGCAGGAAGTTTATTAGCAGCCAAGGAAGCTAAGGAAAAGGGCTTTGCAGGTGAGCTTTACCTTGATCCTCGCGAGCATAAATACATCGATGAATTCGGTGGTGCCAACTTCTACGCAATCGGCAAAGACGGCAAGTTCTACACGCCAAAGTCCGATTCAATTTTGCCTTCCATCACTAAGAAATCGATTCTTCAAATTGCCAAAGACTTAGGGCTTGATCCAACGGAAACCCACATTGACGTCAACGACTTGGATCAATTTACTGAAGCCGGTGCAATGGGAACTGCCGCCGTTATTTCACCGGTTGGTTCATTGACCCACGACGGTAAGAAGCACGTCTTCTATAGCGAAACCGAACCGGGCCCCGTGACACAAAAGCTTTACGACACGTTATTTGGTATCCAATCAGGTGACGTTGAAGATAAGTACAGCTGGGTTGTTCCAGTTGAATAATCCGTTATAAAATTAAAGGTAAGCGGCCACTCTACTCAGGAGTGGGCAGCTTGCCTTTTAATTTTGACTTCAAGAAGCAATTGACATTTGGGTGTCAATTCATTAGAATATGAGAAATTGGTTAGACCGATTGAGATGCTGACATCAACCTAACCCCCCAGGAGGAGAAATTTATGGCAAAAGCACAACCGGCTTCAGAAATTGATTGGACAAACTTAGGCTTTGATTACATGGACTTACCTTATCGTTTCTTGGCACACTACCAAGATGGCAAATGGGACGACGGTGAGCTAACAGAAGATGGTACGCTACATATCAGTGAGGGCTCGACTGGTCTTCATTACGGTCAAGCCGACTTTGAAGGCTTAAAGGCTTATCGGACCAAAGACGGCAGTATTAACTTGTTTCGTCCGGATCAAAACGCCAAACGGATGCAACGTTCTTGTGCACGGCTGTTAATGCCGGCATTTCCAGAGGATAAGTTCATTGCTGCCGTTAAACAAGTTGTTGCGGCAAACGCCGACTATGTGCCACCATACGGCACTGGTGGCACCCTTTATTTACGGCCATTGATGATCGGTGTCGGTGGCAATATCGGTGTTCATCCAGCCCAAGAATATATTTTCACGATTTTTGCGATGCCCGTGGGCGCTTACTATAAGGGCGGCTTAAAGCCAACCAACTTCACCACATCTTACTATGATCGGGCAGCACCTCATGGAACCGGTCAAAGTAAAGTCGGCGGCAATTACGGCGGTAGTTTGTTACCAGGTGATGAAGCCCATAAAGCAGGTTATTCGGATGTGATCTATTTGGATCCGGCGACGCACACCAAGATTGAAGAAGCCGGTTCAGCGAACTTCTTTGGTATTACCCAGGATAATGAATTTGTGACCCCTAAATCCGATTCGATTTTACCAAGTATCACCAAATACTCATTGTTATATTTGGCAGAGAATCGACTGGGATTGAAGCCGGTTGAAGGAGATGTCTTCATTGACGACCTGGATCGCTTCAAAGAAGCCGGTGCCATGGGAACTGCAGCTGTCATTGCACCAATCGGCGGCATTGAGTATAAGGACCAGTTGCACGTCTTTTATAGTGAGACCGAGGTTGGCCCAATAACCCGCAAGTTATACGATGAATTAACTGGAATTCAATTCGGAGACGTTGAAGCGCCTGAGGGATGGATCCAAAAAGTTGAAGTTTAATCATCATCTCACAGCCGTTCTGATCATTGTTGATTGGGCGGCTGTTTTGCCAAACAAATCAAAGGAGGAATCAATTTGTTGAAACGAGAGGGCCATTCACACACCGAATTTTGTCCCCACGGCAGCGGTGACGACGTTGAATTGATGATTCAAAAGGCAATCAAATTAGGCTTTCAAGAATACAGCATTACCGAGCACGCCCCGTTGCCCAAACAATTTGCCCAGCGGTACGCCGGCCAGAAAACAGGACTGACTGAAGCCGCGATGGCCGCAGGCGACCTTGACGCCTATTTTGAAAAAGCCAACCGGATGAAGGCAAAATATGCGGACCAAATTAAAATTCGGATTGGGTTTGAGGTTGACTACCTGCCGGACTTCACTGATTGGACGCGTGAGTTTCTAGATCAATACGGGCCACAAACGTCCGACAGTATCTTATCCGTTCACTTTATGAAGGGAAAAGATGGAAGATACTGGTGTGTGGATGACACCCCCGCCGATTTTCAAGAAGGGCTGCTCAGTCAGGCAGCTGATTCTCAGGCGCTTTATCACCAATATTTTCAAGCGGTTTTGGATTCATTGCAGGCAGACTTAGGGGACTACGCGCCGAATCGAATTGGCCACATGACGCTTATCAAAAAGTTTCAGGATTATTTTCAACTGGATGCCAATTTCTCATCTGAAAATTTCCAATTAATTGCCGAAATTTTGAAAACGGTCAAAAAACAACGGCGTGAACTTGATTTAAACGCCGCCGGATTATACAAACCGTATTGCAATGAGCAGTATCCATCATTATCAATTATTAAAATGGCAAATGAATTAAAAATTCCCTGGGTTTATGGCAGCGACGCCCATAGCATCGCCGAAGTCGGTCATGGCTATCACGGTGTCATCTCATTAATTGAGTAAAGCGCCTTGACTTTTAGAATATTCGGGGTATCATATGAAACTAAATCAAGTAAAAATTAATATAATAAAGTTTTGATTAGAAAAAGTAACCAGTGTTGATTTTAAAGAGAGTCCCGTGGCTGAGAAGGGGTGAGTTGAGCTGGCGAACACACATCTATGAACTAATCGGCTGAATCAAGTAGGCCGGTTCGCATGTTTAGCGTTATCAGGGTTACCATATCTGTTATCAGAGGATGACTAGATATTGGCAACGTAAGGCCGGCTACTGTGAGGCAGCGGCAAATTGGGGTGGAACCACGACATTTAAGGCGTCCTCGAAGACTGAATACAGTTTTCGGGGACTTTTTTTTATTCAAGAAATTGGGAAGTGACGGTATGAAAAATAAAAATTTACCAAGCGGAACCCGCGATGAACTCGGAGTTCAAGCTGAAGTTAAGGAATCAATTGAAAATAAATTATTTAAGAATTTCAGAAACCGCGGATTTCGGAAATTAACGACACCGGTTTTGGAATACTCAGATGTTTTCCAGCCGTTGAATGCAGACAACTATCGACCTTATCAACTGTTGGATGATCAGGGGGAACCGTTAGTATTAAGGCCGGATCTAACGTTGCCGGTTGCCCGGGTGATGGCGACGACCGGCGTTGATCTGCCAGTCAAATGGTACTACGGTGGCGACGTCTTCCGGGTCAAAAAACAGTTATCCGGAAGCTACAACCAGCTGACCCAAGCCGGCATTGAAATTGTCGGTTACCGGGGATTGAAAGCGGATTGGGAATGCTTGGACGTTGCGTTGTCCGGCTGTCGGGAAATGGCGATCAAAAACGTCACCGTTGAACTGAGTCACGCCAAATTTGTGGCCGTGGTTGTCGACCAACTGGGGCTTCCGGAAGCCACCGGTGATAGTCTCAAACAGGCGCTGTTTAATAAAGATTTAAGCAAGTTTGACAGTTTGATTGCCCCGCTAAAACAAAGCGACTTCGGCGACTTTCTCCAGGAATGGCCGTGGTTGTTTGGTGATTTTGACCAAGTGATGGAAGTCGTTGACCGTTTACCCGAGATTCCAGCGTTACAGCCGATCATCAGTGACCTTCAGTCAACGGCCCAATTCATTAATGAAATGTACCCCGATGACACGGTCACCGTTGACCTCAGTATTCCTTCTCCTCAGCAGTACTACACCGGCATGGCGTTTCGAGGCTTTACCGAGCAGTCAGCCGACTACCTGTTTAGCGGCGGTCGCTATGACGACTTACTGACAAATTTTCAAAAGGTCAAGACTTCCGCGGTGGGCGTTGCTTTCGACGTTGATTCGTTGGTTGAACGCACCGCACTTCCTGCAGACACACCGCAGTCTTTGATTTTCTTCAACGATGACCAGTGGGAAGCCGCCGTTGAAACGTTGGCCAAAACACCAAATTCAACCCTCTGTCTGACAAACGACCGTGAAGCTGCCAAACGACTGGCAGCAAGCAACGGCAGTCAACTGATTGATTTAACAAAGCAGGTGAAATAATGAAACGATTAAAAATCGCCTTAACTAAAGGCCGTACCGAACAGCAGGTAGTTCCGCTACTAGAAGCGAGTGGCATCAATTGTGACGGTATTCGAAACAAACAACGGCGATTGATCTTTGATGAAGATCCCCGTTACGAAATTATTTTGGTGAAGGGACCGGACGTCTTGACCTACCTCAACAACGGATCGGTTCAAATTGGGATTGTTGGCAGCGACATTCTTGATGAGCAACAGAATTCCCAGTACGCCATGCTTGACCTGAGCGTTGGCAAATGCCGGTTCGTTCTGGCATCGACTTCTGATTTTGACCCTCAGGCTCACCGGCGAAAGATTATCGCGACCAAGTATCCCAACATCACCAAGCGTTATTTTCAAGGGATTGGTGAGGATGTTGAAATCATTAAAATTGAAGGCTCGGTTGAACTGGCGCCGCTGATTGGCTTGGCGGATGCGATCGTCGACATTGTCGAAACCGGAAATACCCTTAGAGAAAATCATCTTCAAGTCTATGCACGGCTTCAGCCGGTCAACACCAAGTTGGTCGTCAACCGATTGGCACTTCGCCAGTATCAGCCACAGATCAAGCAACTCATCACGAATTTACAGCGCGCCGACCAACAATCAGGACAATCTAATTTAATCAAGGAGTGACCAATATGAGACAGGCAACGATTTCCAGAAATACAAACGAAACTCAGGTTGACTTATCACTGAACTTGGACGACTATTCAAAAATTCAAATTGACACTGGGATTGGCTTTTTTAACCATATGCTCGACGCGTTTGCCCGCCATGGCCGCTTCGGCTTGGTCGTGAAAGCCAAAGGTGATTTGGATGTGGATCCGCACCATACAACCGAAGACGTTGGCATTGCGCTGGGGATGGCGTTAAAACAAGCCCTTGGTGACAAAGCCGGCATTGAGCGGTTCGGTTCCGCACTAATTCCGCTGGACGAAACCTTGAGTCGGGTAGTGATTGACCTGTCAGGGCGTTCGTATCTGGTATTCAAAGCAGAATTCGATAACGACCACCTTGGTGGCTACGATACCGAAGTAACCGAAGATTTCTTCCAAGCGCTTGCGTTTAATGCCGAGCTGAATTTACACGCCGAAGTGCTGTACGGCAGAAACACCCACCACAAAATCGAAACGCTGTTTAAGGCGTTGGGAAGGGCACTGCGAGCCGCCGTCAGCTTAAATCCTGAGATAAAGGGGATTCCGTCAACCAAGGGGGTTATCTAATGATTGTTGTGATTGATTACGACACCGGAAACACGCGAAACGTAAAAAAAGCGTTGGATTATCTGGGAGTTGAAAGTGTTTTAAGTGCGGATCCGGGACAAATTTTAAGTGCAGACGGCCTGATTTTACCAGGCGTGGGTGCGTTTAAAAAAGCCATGTTGTCATTAAAAGAACGTGGCCTGGTGACGGTGATTCAAGAAGCCGCCAGTTCCAAAATTCCGATTCTCGGCATTTGCCTGGGGATGCAGGTTTTATTTGAAACAAGTGACGAGTTTGGCCAAACTGACGGCCTAGGCCTGATTCCAGGGCGAGTCGTTGCAATTCCCGATAATTTGGGCGTTAAGGTTCCCCATATGGGATGGGATCAAAATCAAGTCACGCAAGCAGACCCGTTGGCAGACGTATTTGATAACCAGTTCAGCTACTTCGTTCATTCCTACTATGCCAAAACGGATTCGGCTAATATCCTCGCCACCGTTGATTACGGGGTAAGCATCCCCAGTATTGTCCGTAAAGAAAATGTGATCGGCATGCAATTTCACCCCGAAAAAAGTGGAACGGTTGGACTTGCAGGCTTAACGAAATTTAAGGAGTTGGTTGAAAATGCAGATTATTCCCGCAATTGATTTGAAAAATCAGCAAAGCGTCCGCCTGTATCAAGGGGACTTCAAACAAACAACCGTCATCAGTCAATCTCCGGTTGAACAAGCCGTCAGCATTGAACAGGCGGGACTGACCAACCTTCATTTAGTCGATTTGGATGGGGCCAAGTCCGGCCGACCAGTCAATCGGACAATCATTGAGCAGATTTGTGAGCAAACCGACCTCAAGGTTGAAGTTGGCGGCGGGATTCGCTCAATGTCTCAGATTAATGCCTACCTGACGTCCGGCGTTGACCGGGTCATCCTGGGGTCAGCCGCATTGAACGACCCCAAGCTGGTTCAATCGGCGATTAACCAGTTTGGTGCCGATCAGATTGTCGTTGGAATTGATGGCAAAAATGGCCAGGTCGCCGTCTCCGGTTGGCTGGAACAAAGCCAGGTGGAAATGGCTTCGCTGATGGCCTCGATGGCTGCGTTTGGAGTTGAGACCTTTATTGTCACCGACATTTCCCGTGACGGCACCATGTCGGGCCCCAACACGGCGCAATTAAGCCAGTTACAAGTGAAATTTCCAGAAGTCACCGTCATTGCTTCGGGCGGTATTCGAAACGTGGCGGATTTACAACAACTTGAAGCGGCCGGCATTAAAGCCGCAATTGTCGGCAAGGCCATGGCCACTGGAGACTTACCCTTACAAACATTAGCGGAGGTGAACGCCCGTGTTGGCTAAACGAATTATTCCCTGCCTGGACGTTGATCACGGCAGAGTTAAAAAAGGCGTCAACTTTGTCAATTTGCAAGATGTCGGTGACCCCACCGAAATTGCGGCTGCTTATCAAAAGCAGGGGGCTGATGAATTGGTCTTTTTGGATATCACCGCAACCAACGAGAAACGAAAAGCGATTGTGGCAACGATTGAAGAAGTCGCCAGTCAGGTTTTTATGCCCCTGACCGTTGGCGGCGGGATTCACAACGTTGACGATATGCAGAATTTACTCAAGGCAGGCGCCGACAAGACGGCAGTTAATTCCGCGGCGGTCAGTGATCCAGACCTCATTACCCAAGGGGCAGAAAAATTTGGCGCCCAATGTGTTGTTTTAGCCATTGATGCCAAATGGAATCCTGTTCGACAAGGCTACGATGTTTACGTTAACGGCGGCCGCAAGCAAACTGATTTGGATGCGATCGAGTGGGCCAAAGAAGGCGTCCGGCGCGGTGCGGGTGAACTCCTAGTCACCAGCATGGATAAGGACGGCACCAAAAGCGGCTACGACATTGCCTTGTACCAGCAGTTAACGGCCGCCGTCAACGTTCCGGTTATCGCTTCCGGTGGCTGTGGCCAAATCAATGATTTTTCGGAAGTCTTTGCCAAAACAGATGTCGATGGGGCGCTGGCAGCGTCAGTTTTTCATTTTGGCGAACTGACAATTCCACAAGTCAAACAGGATTTAAGAACAAAAGGGGTGATCGTACGTTAACACCAAATTTTGAAAAGTACCCGGATGGATTAGTGCCGACGATTGTCATTGATGATCGGACCAAACAGGTTTTGATGATGGCTTATGTTAATGAAGAAAGTTTTAATTTGAGCCTCAAAACCAGACAAACCTGGTTTTGGTCAGGAAGTCGAAAAGAGCTGTGGCACAAGGGGGCAACCAGCGGTAACACCCAACAGATTGTCTCAATTGACATTGACTGTGATGAAGACACGTTATTAATGAAGGTCATCCCGGCTGGCCCGGCTTGTCATACTGGGCACACCAGCTGCTTTTACCGAACAATTTTACCTGTTGCAAACGAGGAGGAATAGTATGCAAGATTTAGACGAATTATACCAATTAATTTTAGAGCGGAAAAATAACCCCGAGAAAGGCTCATACACGGATTATTTGTTTACCAAGGGCCTCGATAAGATTTTGAAGAAAATCGGTGAGGAGGCCACTGAGGTGGTGGTTGCCGCAAAGAACCCATCCGATCCGGACTTTATTTTGGAAGTGGCCGATTTGGCCTACCACGTTGAGGTGTTGATGGCGGAACGCGGCATTACCCCTGATCAGATTAAGCAGGAGTTAGCCAGCCGTGAAGGCAAGAAGAGCATCACCCGGGACCGTAAACAAATTAAGGAGTGGTGAGGATGGTCAAAGAAGCCGTTAAACACTTAAAGCCCTACATTCCGGAGTTGACGTTGGCTCAATTGAAAGAAAAGGTGGGCTTAAAGCAGCTGGTCCGACTATCGGCCAACGAAAATGCGTTTGGGACGTCACCTGATGTGGCCAAGGCGTTGGACAAGTGGCACTATGAAGACGCCAACCTTTATCCGGATAGCAATGCTGCTGAACTCCGGTCGATCATTGCTTCGCAGTTTGATATCAGTGAGCAGCAGCTGATTTTTGGCAACGGCCTGGACGAGATCATTGAATTATTATGCCGGGTCATTTTGAAACCGGGTGACGAAGTTCTGGATCCGGAGCCAACGTTTTCAGAATACGCCTTGCACTCCCAAATTGAGGGGGCGACGTTAAAATCGGTCGCGCTGGATGAATCCGGCCGGATTGATTTAAACGCGTTGGCAAATGAAATCACTGACAAAACCAGCATGATTTGGCTCTGTAATCCTAATAATCCGACCGGCACGTTCTTGGGTCCAAACCTGATCCAGTCCTTTTTAGAAAACGTTCCTGAAACAGTGACGGTGATTGTCGATGAAGCCTATATTGATTTTACCGGCAACGCACATGATTCTGTGATCGGGTTGACGCATCAGTTCCGTAATTTGGTGGTGCTTCGGACTTTTTCCAAAGCGTACGGCCTGGCCAACTTCCGGGTTGGCTTTGCGGTTTGTTCGGAACCGTTAATCGGCTACCTGCAAGCGGTTCGGCTGCCTTACAATTTGAGCACTTTTGCAGAAATTGCCGCCACGGCTGCTTTTAAGGACCAATCGTTTGTTCAGTCAACAGTCAAACAGGTTATTTCTGAGCGCCAAAAATGGGAGCACTTCTTGATTAAAGCGGGACTGCCATTTTATGATTCGGCCACGAACTTCATTTTCTTTCAGGTTAAAGGTGGGGATGCAGATGAACTTCATCAATATTTGTTGGCACACGGTTATTTACTTCGGAACGGTTTACGCCAGGACTGGCTGCGCGTTACCATCGGCAAGCCGGAAGACAACCAAGCTGTTCAAAGCCTGATTGAAGAATTTCTTGGCAGCTAATTTCTACTTACAATAAGTAGCATTCATTTCAAGAATGCGTTATTATTAAATTTACTGGAAATTACGACCTTCAACTCGTGGATTCTCCAGAATCTAATTGAAATGATGGTGGTTTTATGCAAGACAACAGTCAAATTCGGGTTGTTGTTGGTATGAGCGGAGGGGTCGACTCATCTGTCGTCGCTTACCTGCTCAAACAACAAGGATACGATGTGATTGGCGTTTTCATGAAGAACTGGGATGATACTGATGAAAACGGCGTATGTACTGCAACCGAAGACTATAAAGACGTTGCTAAAGTCGCTAACAGGATCGGCATCCCATATTATTCTGTTAACTTTGAAAAGGAGTACTGGGACCGTGTGTTCACGTATTTCTTGGACGAGTACAAAAAGGGCAGAACACCCGATCCTGACGTGATTTGTAATAAGGAAATCAAGTTTAAGGCATTTTTGGACTACGCCTTGGAATTGGGTGCCGATTACATTGCGACCGGACACTATGCGCAATTGACCCGAGACGAAGATGGTCACAACCATCTGTTGCGGGCATCCGATGGCAACAAGGACCAAACTTATTTCTTGAGCCAGCTTTCAGCTGATCAGCTTGATCGAGTCATGTTTCCAATTGGCAATATGGTCAAGCCGGACGTCCGAAAGATTGCCAAAGAAGCTGGATTGGCGACCGCCGATAAGAAAGATTCTGTTGGGATTTGTTTTATTGGTGAGAAGAATTTCAAGAACTTCTTGGGCCACTATCTACCAGCAACACCTGGCAAGATGATGACCGTTGACGGTGAAGTCAAGGGCCAACACGACGGCTTGATGTACTACACGATCGGCCAACGAAAGGGTCTTGGAATCGGTGGCGATGGGATTGATAATCAGCCATGGTTCGTTGTCGGCAAAGATTTGAAGAAGAATATTTTATACGTGGGCAAGGGTTACCATAATCCACTGTTATACGCTGATTACCTTGAGGCATCAGATATTCATTGGGTCAACACCCTTGACCGCGGCAAAGACTTCCACTGCACCGCTAAGTTCCGCTATCGCCAAAAGGACACCGGCGTGACGGTTCACATCAGTGATGATGGCACATCGGTTCGCGTTGACTTTGACGCACCGGTTCGTGCCATTACACCCGGTCAAGCAGTTGTCTTTTATGACGGTGACGAGTGCTTGGGTTCTGCGATTATTGACGCTGCTTATAAGCAGGCCAAGGAATTGCAGTATGTATAATGAAAAAAGTTGACGATTGCGTCAACTTTTTTATTTTGGGTTGGGTTATTTTTCGATAACATCTCGCACCAACGACTTTGGAAACAATTCATGAAAGCCAAATTTATTAAGAAATTTATTTTCAGTTTTGAAATCATGGCCCTTTCCTGTCATAATGTAAGAAGCTAAAACCGTTTGGGAGGAAAGAAAATTGACTAAACTGTACTTTGTTAGACACGGTAAAACGGAATGGAATCTTGAAAGCCGCTATCAAGGTGCTGGCGGGGATTCACCGCTGCTTCCCCAAAGCTATGCCGAAATGGAAGCATTAGGAAAATATTTTCAAAAAGTCACGTTTGCCCATATTTATTCAAGCCCCATCAAACGGGCGCGAGTGACGGCTGCCCGAATTAATCGCAAACTTAAGAAGCACGCCAACATTTCACTTCTTTCAAGACTGGAAGAATTCCACCTTGGAAAAATGGAAGGCCAAAAGTTTGACGACGTGAAGCGGACCTACCCCAAGCAATTCGAAGATTTTCGCAATCATCCGGATTTGTATCAGCCGGGTGAAATTGGTGGTGAAAGCTACCAAGACGTCATTAATCGGATGACGCCGGCAATCACTGCCATTGTCAACCGTTATCCAGACGACAACGTGATGATCGTCTCTCATGGCGCCGCATTGAATGCGGAAATCAATGCGTTGCTGGGAGTCCCGTTACCGGACCTGAGAAAGCGTGGCGGTTTGGCCAACACCAGCACCACGATTTTGCAGAGTAACGACCAGGGGAAAACCTATCAGTTGTTAGACTGGAATGATACCAGCTATTTAAATAAAAAATTGGACCCAACAGATTTGGTCTAGGTGAGCATATGGCAAATAATAATTCTGATAAAATTAAAAAGTTACAAGAAAAAAATCAAGAGAATCAACGTATTTATACTAAGAAACGTGAGGCTGAAGAAGCAAAGGCCAAGGCGGCTATTCATGAGCTGGTCAAAAAAGTTGATCAGGATCCGGATAATTACCACAATTACTATGATTTAGCGACTTTTCTGGTTGAAGCAAAGGATTATGAACAGGCCGAAGAACTTTTAATGAAGGCACTCGGCTTATTTGATAAGGCCACGCAAGACGTTCAGGATACTTTGAAGTTTGGCCTCGGAAATGTCTATTATGCGGCGGCAGAATACGATAAGGCCATTAAGATTTTTCAAGAAATTGCCGATAAGAAGCTTCAAGGCGAAGCTTATATTATGTTAGCCCAAAGCTACATGGCAAAAGGGGATAACAAACGGGCGATGGTTTTTGCCTTATCTGCGCAAAGTTCACATCATAATGACCCAGACGTCAACCAAATGATTGGTGACAACCTATTGGCACTGGGGAACTTTGCCCAAGCCGGTGAATTTTACGATATCGTTTTAAAAACGCAACCCGACAATGGCAAGGCGAATTTTAACCGTGGCCTGGTTGCAATGGTTAATGGCGAGGAATTTGAACCCTACTTTGAAAAGGCGAAGCGTGCCGATCCCGATTACTTTAATCGCGGCCAGGAAAAGTTAAAGGATATTGAAAAAGTCATTCAACTTAATAAGGATAAGAAAGACGATTGAGCACATTAGCTATTTGAAGGAGGATCAGCTTGGATCAGGCAATGGATTTATTTGGTTCACAACAAAATAATAACGAACCACAATACGTTGATGGCCGCTTAAAGGCGATCTTCTTTTCGAGTAACGACAGTTTTTATAAAGTGGTTTTGGTCGAAATTACGGATACCAATATTAATTGGCCGGAAGACGAGATCGTCGTGACTGGCAGTTTCGGGGATTTGGTTGAAGAAAATAGTTATCATTTTATGGGAAAGTTAGTTGACCATCCCCGGTATGGCAAGCAATTTCAAGCGACCAATTATTCAAGCTTAATTGCGACCACTCAAGAGGGCGTCATCAAGTATCTTTCGGGAGATCGATTCCCAGGGGTTGGTAAAAAAACCGCCGAACGGGTCGTGGATGCCCTGGGTGATGACGCAATTGAAAAAATCACGGCGGACAGCCGGGTGTTGGAAGACGTTCCGATTAGCCCTAAGTCACGTTCGGCCATTATCGATAATCTTGATTCTGACGATGGGTTGGAAAAAGTCATTGTGGGCCTCAATAGCTATGGCTTTTCCAGTGCGATTGCGTCCTCGATTTATCAAAAATACCATGAAGACGCGTTGACAATCATCGCCAACAATCCTTACCAGTTAGTTGAAGATATTGACGGCATTAGTTTTAAACGGGCCGACGCGATTGCCCTTAAATTGGGCTTGGTTCCCGATTCCGACGAACGGATTCGGGCCGGCTTGATGTACGCGATTAATGAACTCTGCTTAAAAAATGGCGATACTTACACCACGACTCAGCCCTTGATTGAGATGGCTTCAAGTGTGTTGGAAGACAACTCCGAACAACAGATTTCCGGCAAAAAGCTCGCTGCCAGTTTGGTGGCCCTTGCTAAAGAAGGTAAAGTGATTGGCGAAGAAAACCGGATTTACTTAACCCGCTTGTATAACGCGGAAGTCCAGATTGCCGATCATCTCAATCGGGTCATTAAAAATAAGGACGATGAGGATCAGCTCAAAGAAGACGCGATTAAAAAGCAACTTCGAGTCGTTGAGAAAAAATTCGATATTAATTATGACGACTCTCAAGTCGCTGCGATCATTCAGGCCATTCAGTCGCCGGTGTTTATCCTGACGGGTGGCCCGGGGACAGGGAAAACAACCATCATCAATGGGATTGTCAACACCTATGCCCGCCTTCATGAGTATTCATTGGATATCAACGCCTATAAAGATAAGCCGTTTCCAATTGTCTTGGCGGCCCCAACTGGCCGGGCTGCCAAACACATGACCGAATCCACCGGACTTCCGGCCAGCACCATTCACCGGTTGTTGGGACTCAATGGTCGGGAGTCTAACGATGTGACCGGAACCAAAGATATTGAGGGCAGCTTGTTGATTATTGACGAAATGTCGATGGTTGACACTTACCTCTTCCGCTCACTGGTTCGAGCCATCCCCAACCACATGCAGGTTGTGTTGGTGGGGGATCAAGATCAGCTGCCATCAGTTGGTCCCGGACAGGTTTTCCACGATTTGCTTGTCTCCAAACAAATTCCGGCGATGCAACTTGATACGATTTATCGACAGGAAAGCGGCTCGTCGATCATTCAATTGGCCCATGATATTCACAGCGGGCATTTGTCGGCGAACTTTACGGATAATCAATCGGATCGATCCTTTATTCCCTGCAACGAAAATCAAATTGGCTCCGTGATTGAACAGGTCACTAATCGGGCCAGGCAAAAGGGCTTTGGTTTGATGGATGTCCAAGTGTTGGCACCAATGTATCGCGGCCGGGCCGGCATTGATCGAATTAATGACATTGTCCAAAATGTCTGGCAGGATCAAAAGTCGTCCAAAAAGTCGGTGACGATTCGCGATCATACTTACCAGATTGGCGATAAAGTTTTGCAGCTGGTTAATAATCCCGAACGCAATGTTTTCAACGGGGACCTCGGTATCATCGTCGGGATGGAAGCGCCAAAGGGCCAAAAAGCCCCGAACAAAATTACCATTGATTTTGATGAAACTGAGGTCACTTATGAGAATAATGAGTGGACCCAATTTACCTTGGCCTACTGTACGTCAATTCATAAGGCACAAGGTAGTGAGTTCAAGATGGTGATTTTGCCGATCGTCTGGCAGTTTTCACGAATGTTGCAGCGAAACCTGCTGTATACCGCGGTAACCCGTGCCAGTGATTTCTTAATTATGCTGGGTGAAAAAGAAGCTTTTGAACAGTGCGTCAAAAGCGTATCGGTTAACCGACAAACCAGTCTGGTCAAACGACTCGTCGATACGATTGGCGTTGTTGGGGACAAGCCTTCTGACAGTGTTGATCCAGACGATGATTTGGTCCAAGCAGATGATCCGTCTTCAACCGGCTCACAAGCGACCGGCCTTCCGGATCATTTGACGACCGATGTCATCAATCAAAACGTCATCGATCCGATGATTGGCATGGCGGACGTCTCGCCGAAAGACTTTATGAAATCCTAACTTAACGGCGAAATCTTACAATCATCATGTCAAAATATGGTAAAATTTAACTATATTGGTAAAGAAGAATACTTGGAGGATATCATGGCCGAATCAAACACGCATCCCAATCTTAAATTATTTTCTTTGAATTCCAACCGCCACTTGGCTGAGGAAATTAGTAAAGCAGTCGGTGTCCCACTCAGTAAAGCGACCGTTGAAAAGTTCAGTGACGATGAAATTAAAATCAGCGTTGACGAAAGTATCCGCGGTGACGAAGTCTATATCATTCAATCCGTTTCCGATCCCGTCAACTCGAATTTAATGGAGTTACTGATCATGGTTGATGCTGTTCGCCGGGCAAGTGCCAAGTCGATTAACGTGGTCATCCCATACTATGGGTATTCGAGAGCTGACCGAAAAGCCCGTTCCCGAGAACCAATTACAGCTAAATTAGTGGCTTCTTTCTTGGAAATGGACGGCGTTGACCGTGTGGTTGCACTTGATTTGCACGCCGATCAGATTCAGGGGTTCTTCAACATTCCCGTTGACCATCTTAAGGCGGACACACTGTTGGCCCATTATTTTGTCACTGAACACAATAGTTCAGACGTCGTGGTGGTTTCTCCTGATCATACGGGTGTTTCCAGAGCGCGGAAGTTTGCTGAACTGCTCAGTGCCCCAATTGCAATTATCGATAACCGTTCACCTGAGGATTCAACAACGGTTCCTGAATCAGTGATTGGGAGCGTGAATGGCAAACGGGCAATTATCGTCGACGATATGATCGATACCGCCTTCAAATTGACGATTGCAGCAGAGACCCTCAAAAAGGCCGGCGCGACGGATGTCTTTGCTGTGGCGACCCACGCGGTATTTTCAGGGGATGCGCAACAACGACTCCAAGATTCACCAATTAAAAAAGTGATCGTGACAGATTCTATCAGCATTTCCAAGGCCGATCAGTTTGAAAAGCTGGAAGTTGTTCCTGTCGGCAATTTGTTTGGCGAAGCAATTTCCTTGATTCATAATCACAAATCAGTTGGGAAGCTGTTTGGTAGATAAAAATATTTTACGAGGTGGTTGAATTTATGTATAAGGCAAATGACGATCGTTATGAAAACGCAGTGGTACGAAGGGCAGGTAATTCTGGACTTCAGTTACCGGCATTATCATTTGGATTGTGGCACAGTTTTGGCGATGACGCCAATTACGGTGACAGCGAGAAAGTCATTTTGAAGGCCTTTGACCTAGGAATCTTTAGCTTTGACAATGCGTATAACTACGGTCCCAGTGCCGGGGCAGCTGAAAGAATGTTTGGTGAAGTTTACCGCGCAAATTTGAAACCTTATCGTGATGAGTTGGTGATTACCACCAAGGCTGGCTTCAATATGTGGCCTGGTCCTTACGGTAACTTTTCTTCCAAGAAGACTTTGGTCAACGCGCTGGACGGCAGCTTGAAGCGGATGGGCTTGGATTATGTCGATATTTATTACAGTCATCGATTTGATCCAGAGACCAGCCTTGAAGAGACTGCCGAAGCACTTGACGAAATTGTTCGTTCAGGAAAAGCGCTCTACATTGGGATTTCAAACTATAATGCCAAGCAAACTGCTGAGATTATTAACTACTTCAAAGAACTCCACACACCATTTGTGGTCAACCAAGCTTCATACAACATGCTAAATCGCGGCATCGAAGACGATGGGCTGTTAGACACACTCAGCCAGAATCATAAAGCGCTGGTTGCATACGGTCCGTTAGCAGAAGGCTTACTGACAGATAAGTACCTCAAGGGAATGGACGATGACGTTAAGATTCATTGGAGTAACGAATTTGTCATCAAGCATGGCAAAGATGAACTGGTTACAAAATTAAATCAACTTAACGAAATTGCCAAGAACCGTGGTCAAAATTTGGCCCAGATGTCATTGGCATGGTTGTTGCATGATAAGACGGTTGCCAGTGTTGTGACCGGCGCCTCCAAGATCAACCACTTGGAAGACAACTTAAAGGCGCTTTCGAACCTTGATTTCACTTCTGATGAACTCGAGCAGATCGATAAGATCGTTAAGGAATAACCGCGAGTTATCATTTTACATTAAATAATTAACTTGAAATAGCGTTAAATTGGGATTAAACCGGTTTAACGCTATTTTTTTGGTATAATCAACTTAGAAGACAGTTATCTGTGAATGGAGAAATGACGATGACGAAAAAAGTGACAATAACAGATTTAGCCGCTCGGGCCAACGTTTCTGTAACGACGGTCTCACAGATCCTTAACGGAAAATCAGCTCGTTTCAGCAGTAAGACCGTTGAAAAGGTCAAGCAACTGCAGAAGGAAATGGGTTACGTGCCGGATTTTAACGCTCAAAGCCTAATTATGAAAAGTGGTCGAACTATCGGGGTACTGGTTCCCAATATTAATAACCCGTTTTTCAGCCGGTTTTTGCGTGGAATTGAAGCTGAGGCAATTAAGCAGGACTATATACCGCTTATTTTTGGCTCTAACAACAGTCAGGAACAAGAGTCGCACTACTTATTCGAATCTGTTAGACGGGCCGCAGACGGCATGATAATCGCTTCAGCGGTGTCTGACATTAATTACATTGATAACATTTTAAAGCAAAACGGGATTCCCTATCTTTTGATTGACCAGGCGCCAGTGGTTAAAGGCGATCGGGTCGAGGCCAATAATCAACTGGGTGGCGGTTTATTAGCCGACTATTTGATTGAAAATGGGCATACCAACGTCACGGTTGTGTGTGCAGAAAAGCCGACTTTAAATCTACAGGAACGACTTCAGGGATTTTTGGCCGGATTTGAGAAGAACGGCACACCAATTCCTGAAGAAAATATTATCCAAACAGCCCTCACCAAAAAGGGCGGCTATGATGCGGCCTCGCAAGCGCTGCAAAATCATTCCACCGCGATATTTGGCATTAACGATGAAATTGCGATTGGCTTGTATCGTGGTATTAAAGAGGCGGGGCTTACGGTTCCCGATGACATTTCAGTTGTTGGTTACGATGACATTGACTTGGGTGAATATGTTTATCCCAAGTTGACGACGGTTCACCAGCCTGCTTTTGAGATGGGAACCCATGCTGCCCAGATGATTATTAACCGAATCGAAAATACCGACCAGCCGATTCAAAAAGTATCGCTGCCGGTTCATCTGGTGGAACGACAAAGTGTTCAAAAGTTAAGTTCATGAAACCCAGTTGTTAAATAATCTGATTTCTGATAGAATTTAGTTAAAGGTTTTAACACACTACATTAAAGGATTTAGAGGGACTAAACTATGACAAATAAAGTGGTTGTACTTGGAAGCTTAAACGTTGACACAACACTGCACATTGACCAGATGCCCAAACCGGGTGAAACGATTAGTGCCAGAAGCAAAACCAATTCTGCGGGTGGCAAGGGTGCCAACCAAGCGGTCGCTGCTGCTCGTTCAGGAGCGATCACCAGCTTTATTGGTCAGGTTGGCGACGATGGCAACGGTCAGTTTATGATTGACGCGTTGAAAAATGATCGCATTAACACGGACCACGTAGCTGTCGATCAAGCTCACGGAACCGGGTCGGCGGTCATTCTGCTGGACAGTCAGGGGCAAAACAGCATTATGGTGTACGGTGGTGCCAATCAAGCGATGGAGACGGGGATGCTTGCGAAGAGCGAATCCTTAATCGAAAGTGCTGATATCCTGATTTCCGAATTTGAAACCCCTCAAGAGGTCACGTATGAAGCATTCAAGCTTGCTAAAAAACATGGCGTGACAACCATTTTGAATCCGGCGCCCGCTTCAAAGATCATTGATGGCTTACTGGAAGTGACCGATCTGATCGTTCCAAACGAAACTGAAAGTGCGACTTTGACCGGAATTGAAGTCAATGACACCGCTTCGATGGATGCCAATGCTGATAAATTTGCGCAGATGGGCATTGCTCATTTAATTATTACCGTTGGTGATCGCGGGGCCTACTATCACACCCCTTCAGACAGTGGATTTGTGCCGGCATTCAAGGTCCAGGCTAAGGATACAACTGCCGCCGGAGACACGTTTATTGGCGCCTTTAGTTCAAAAGTTAATCAGGACTTGTCAAATATTGAAGAGGCCCTGGTGTACGCTCAGCAGGCTTCATCAATTACGGTTCAGCGTTTAGGCGCCTTACCATCGATTCCAACGGCCGCAGAAATTGAAAATGAATATAAGTCATAACAGCGAAAATGATTAGTTTGATCCATCTATGAGGATTGTTTTTTAGTAAAGTATTGCTTTCTTGGATTTTATCTGGTAGTATATCCAGTCGTTAGCAGGAAATGTTAAAAATTTAATAACATGACTGCGTTAGATATTGGATTTGATTTTACGGAAATTAACATTTTACGTTCAAAGGGGTTTTAAGCGATGAGTAACAAGTTAGAAATTCTTAGAGAATACCAAGAGGCATCCTCAAAGCTTGATCAATTGAAGTCTGAAGAAGCAAGTAAGATTAAGTCAATCGCAAAAGATTCAAACACGACTGAGGTCATTAACCCACAATTTGGGAACGAAATGAAGCAGCTGAATCAAGAATGCATGCAGTTAAATATGATCCTTGAAGCAATGGATGCTTCAGAGGATTAGTCTAAAACAAGAGTCGATCCGCATTGCGGTGAGGCTTTTTTGTTTTTGGTCGAATGCATCAAATACTTATGGCGTATGGACACCTTGGCATGATAAAAGGCCTGGTAACATCATCCCCATTGAGGGGGAGGTGTACCAGGCCTTTATTGCGGTTTTAAAAATAATCCGATAATAATGCTACCGAGACGGCAATTTTGATTTGGTGTCTTCCCTGGAGCTTGGCTAACCAACTTTCCGGGAATGTCACTGGGGCATACAGGAGTGATGCCAACATTGACGTGATCGAGCCGATCGTCGCTGCATCGCTGCCAAAGTTGACCGCCTTGGACACAGCGACGTTATATTGCTCGGAGTTCATCAAGCACCAAAAAACAGAATTTAAGGTATCAACGACATCTTCTGAAGCTGTGATTTTCGTGCTCGACTGTCGAAGGAAATGAGACTCCTCTAATTGCTCGAAAAACGGCACCTGAGCGGCGTATTCGGGCTGGGAGCGGTAATAGTCCAGGACTTCTTTGACAGCCCTTAGCATGGCGTATTTGTTGGGATTTTGAATGAGCCTAATAATCACGTTTGTCAGCAAGCCGGCGGCAACAAAACTTTTGGGGGTTCGGTTGGTCGTAGCCGTGTAAGAATGAATTAATTGGGCGGATTCACCATCAAATTGGTAGTGAGGATTTTTGGTTAGGATGAAAAACGCCAGTGGCATCAGCCGTTTTAAAGTCGTATTGTTATCACAGTCCGGAGAAGTCGAACCGCAAAGCTCAGGGGCGGTGCCGGCATCGAAGCGTTTAATTGCTTGAATTGTCGTGCAGTCACTCCCATAAGAATGATTGAAGGGGGTATAGTCCCCAAAGTGAAACCACTGTGAGTAACGGGTCATGAGGTCGTACAAATTGTATCCAAAGGTCAAGCTTACCAGTGACGCGATTGATAACGACGTGTTGTCGGACCAGGTGCCAGCTGGCACATCAATGACGCGATGGTCGACCATTTCCCTGATCGGGTCATCAAACAAGTTCGTGCGTTTCTCGTGTTGGATTGGAAACCCAAGTGCGTCACCCAGGGCAACAGCTGTTAACGATTGAAAGAGTAGGTAGCTTGTTGAATACATGAAATTACCTCATAGTTAGAATTTCTGAATGGTTAATTGTGGCCGATCCAGAAGGGGTACTTAACGGTGTCGAACTTAATATGATAAGTCCGTTCGCCTAATTCCTCACCATCAATTTGACCCAACCGATCGTCTTGTGTATGGACGACCAATTGTTTTTGATTGAAATGGTGGATGAATTTGAGCCGCAAGTGTCTCTTTAAAAATAGCATAGATATGAATAAAATCAATTGCCACAGGCTCGGCTTTTCAACAATGACCAGATCCAAATTCGGATCTAAGACCGATGCGTCGGGCACAATGTCGATGCCACCGCCAAAGTAAGGAATATTTGTCGTCGTCAGCAAAAAGGTCTTTTTAAAGGTTAGCTGCTGGTTTGAATCTAGCTGAATATCGGCTTGGAAGCTTTTGAAATTGATGATGACATTCAATATAGACGCTATATATGAAAATTTCCCCCAAAAACGATGATGTTTTAGTGAAGAATGGTTGGCAAGATGAACGACCGTTGCGTCAAACCCAATTCCAAAATTATTGGTGAAGAAGCCATCAATCTGGTTATCAAGGTCGATATAATGGCCGACATTGATCATGGTTGCTTGTTTGCAGGCTAAAATATTATTGAGTGCCTGCTGCCAGTGGCGGGGCAGCTTGACCGCCCGTGCAAAATCATTCCCTGATCCAACTGGCAAAAAAGCAATGGGCACTTGCTGGTCCGATGCGTGGTCGTGATAGTAACGTTTGCAGCCTAGAAGCGTCTCGTGTAATGTTCCATCTCCTCCAGCGGCGATGATGACGGCGTCAGTTACATGGGTGGCATCGATTCTGGAAAGCAGTTGTTGCGTTAACAGAACGGCGTGGCCGGTATACTCCGTAAAGACAACTTGATAGGAGGCGTGTGCAGCTTTTAGTTGTTCCTTGATTTGAGGCCAGATTTTCTGCCCATTATTTCCGCCAGCACACAAGTTCATAATAATAAAGTATTCCATTTCTGACGATGCTCCCAACTTTGCTGAAAGTAACCAACTGACTAAATACATATGTAGAGAAAGGGAGTGGCCAATCGGCTGTTTCTTGCCACTTAAGCCCAGCAACCAATCATTCCAAAACCAGGAATAATCGATTGCTGGGCTTAAGTTCTGGGATCAAAAAACCGTTTGTCCCACTCTCTGATTAATAACTAACAAAATCTACTTTTGACCACCATTCATGATTAACATTGGTAAGATCATCGGATGGCGTTCAGTCTTGGTGTACAAGAATTCCTGCAAGTCGTCAATCACAGCATTTCTAATAGAAGACTCAGTTGCCTTCTTTGCTCTCATTGACTTGCGGATGGTCTTAAAGACTCTTCTGCGGCCTTCGTCCAAAAGCTCGCCGGACTCTCTCATGTAAACAAATCCTCGTGAAAGGATATCCGGACCAGACTGAATTTCCTGGTGGTCCAAGTTGATGGTGGCGACAACGACTACAATTCCTTCTTCTGAAAGAAGTTGACGATCTCTTAGAACAAGGTTGCCCACATCACCAATTCCACTGCCATCGATATAAACATCACCAGCAGTGAAGTGACCAGCCATTCTGGCCGTATCTTTTGAAAGGGCAAGTACATCACCGTTTTGCATGATAAAGCTGTGATCCAGCGGAACCCCGCACTGCTCAGCTAATTCGGTATGAATCTTGAGCATTCGATACTCACCATGAATTGGCATGAAGAACTTAGGCTTCATTAAGCGAAGCATCAGCTTTTGTTCTTCCTGGCCTCCGTGACCGGAAGTGTGAATGTTGTTGACCCGGCCATGAATCACATTTGCGCCGGCTTCTTCAAGCTTGTTGATGACACTATTGACACTCGTTGTGTTTCCAGGAATTGGGTTACTTGAAAAAATAACCGTGTCGCCTGGTTGAATCGAAATCTGGCGGTGGGTTCCGTTGGCAATCCGTGAAAGGGCGGCCATTGGTTCACCTTGAGATCCGGTACAAAGAATCAGTGTCTTATTGGCAGGCAGTGACTGTAGTTCATGCGCATCGACAAAGGCATCGTCTGGAATATCCAAGTACCCCAGTTCGCGGCCATTGACGATTGCAGCATCCATACTGCGACCAAATACGGCAATTTTTCGGCCATGAGCCATCGCATTGTCACAAGCAGTTTTAATCCGTGAAATGTTCGAGGCAAAGGTTGCAAAGATGATTCTGTCTTTAATGTTATCGAAAATATGGGCGATAGAATTGCCGACCCACTTTTCAGACTTGGTCCAAATTGGTCGTTCAGCGTTTGTACTATCGGACATGAGACAGAGGACACCTTCAGCACCTAATTTGGCCATTTCTTGGAGATCAGGCGGCTGGTTGGTCACTGGTGTGAGGTCGAATTTATAATCACCAGTTTCGACGATGACACCCACCGGCGTATGAACGGCAACCCCGACGGTGTCTGGGATTGAGTGGGTGGTTCTGAAAAACGAAACCTTCATTTTTCGGAACTTCAGCACAGACTTGTCACTGACTTCGTGTAACTCGACAGAATTCAGTAAGCCGTGTTCTTCTAATTTATTCTTAATAAGCGCCATCGCAAGCGGTCCAGCGTAAATCGGGACATTTAAAACTTTCATCAAATATGGGACACCGCCAATGTGGTCTTCATGACCGTGGGTGATCACCAATGCTTTGATTTTGTCCTTGTTTTCCACTAGATACTGATAGTCCGGAATGACGTAATCGACACCTAAAAGATCATCTTCAGGAAACTTAATTCCTGCATCGATCAGGATAATTTCGTCTTGAAATTGGATCCCATAAGTGTTTTTACCGATTTCGCCCAGACCACCAACGCCATAGATAGCTGCTTCGTTATTTTTGACGTTTAGTTTTTTCATTTAGTATTAAACTCCGTTATTTTGAAATCAGGATCTTTTTGTTCGTACGCTAAGTGTTCACCCTGTAAGGGTTCGATGAACTCAATCTCGTAATCGGTATTGTCTTCTACGAGTGCGTGCGCTTCAACTTCGGTGTCGGCCTCGACATAGAGTGACAGCGTTGTTTCCCGGCGAGGACTTTGTTTCTTGCTGGGTTGATATAAAACCTTCCAAATCATAAAAAAACTCCTTTAAAATCCATTAATTTTTTTGCAGAAACTCGAGGTTTCCTTACGGACAAGTGGTTGTGAAAACACAACTAATAACAACATTTTACCATATTATAAAAAATAAGTATATAAACGCGAAAGTAATCGACAATCGCGAATGCATGGTAAAATTGAATTAATGAAATGAAATGGGGTCCCGTTATGAACATTGACTTAATTATTCAAATCATTATTGGTCTAATTGCAGCCTTTGCTGTTTATAACCTGATCCATTACTTATTTGTGACCAGGCCAGGCAGAAAACGGCTCGCATTAGCACAGCGGATTGCAAATGAAGCAGTTAAAACTTCTATTAATAAGTTGGTTGATCAAAAAAGCTTATTACCATTTGATGAAAGCGACTTTAAATCAGAAGACATTGCTGAAGTCTGGGGCAGGGGCGTCATGGCCTTCGAATACCATTTGCCGTTTAATAAAGTCACCGATTCCATTCCGGTGTTCAAGCAGGCATTGGCGGATGCGTTGGCTGAGTATGGTGACGCTCACCACATGCACGCGCACACAGACCAGGCGGATCGGCCGGCATTTATTGTGACCGACATGTGGCAGCTTGACGATCGGGTTCACTTTGACGTGGCCTATTTGATCAATACCACCACAATCGAATACGTGGATGACCTTAAGCGTCTTCACTGAGCAGTTGGAATCGGATACGATCCCAACTGTTTTTTTGTCGTCATTGTTGGTTGTTGCGATACTTTTTGGCATGCTGATTTTTACGCTTGCCACAATGCCGAAATTCATTCATATCCAGATGCCGGTGGATATTTCTGATCCTGCAGCCGTTAATGAAAAAACCTCGTTATGAAAATAAAAGTCAGTTTGACGTTTATTCGACTCTTCACGAAGTTGATTTTTTCAAATCAAATGAAAAATAAACACTTACTTACAAAAAGTTCATTAGTAGTTGGTTCACAAAGCAATTACTTTCAACTAAGCTCAATAAAATCATAGTTTTAAAACAAAAAGCGTGACCGGAAACAGCTTACTGAGCTGTTTCCGGTCACGCTTTTGATTGTTAATAGATGAATATTTCATCGTCTGTTTTTGCGTATGGATTCTCTTTGTTGATATGGTCATAAAATAACGTCCCGTGCAGATGGTCAATTTCATGCTGACAAACGATTGCCGGATAATTTTTGAGACGGATCTGATGTTCTTTTCCGTCAACGTCTTGATACTTCAAGGTGATTCTGGCCGCTCGGGGAACGTATCCGGGGATGTCCTTATCAACTGAAAGACAACCTTCACCCTCAGTCAAGGCGCCTCTTTGAACAGAATTCGACACAATAACCGGGTTGATAATCACGTCCTTGAAAACCGGTTTATCTTTTTCATTTTCATCTTCACTTGGAACTAAGACGGACGCCATCATTTCTGAGACGCCAACTTGTGGTGCGGCGAGACCAACGCCGGCACGCAATCCCAACTCTTGACCACGTTCCGGATCCTGGCTGACTTCAAGGTATTCCATGAGGTCATGGGCCAACTTTTTATCCTGGTCGCTGAGTGGGAATTTTACTTTTTGAGCTTGTTTGCGGAGAACCGGATCTCCATCTCGTACAATATCCTTCATTAAAAACACGCCAAAGACCTCCGAAAATATTTTTAACATTTGCTTATCTAATCTATTCTATCTTAAATTTAAGAAAAAAACTATCCTGTTTTATTTCACTGAATTTCACAAACTTTACTGCGACAAGCGTTTTCAAGCCTGATTTACAAAAAAGAAAAAATAATTCAAAAAAGTTGGTTTCACAGCAATGAAAGGGCTTGCAAACGGAGCTGAAAAATGCTAAATTTGAGTTGTGGTTTAGAAGTGATCTGTTTGTACATCACAAGTCTAGCTTTTTAGGAAAGGAAAGTGTTATCTATGGCAGCAAAGAGTAAGCATGTTGTTGATTTTGCCAAAATCAAATCAACGATGAGCGATCCATTTAAGAAACCAGTTCAAGTTATTGATGAAAGCGGTAAAATAGTAAATCAAGAATTATTTGACCGGTTCAGTGATGACGAACTAGTTACACTGATGGAAAAGATGGTTTGGGAACGTGCATTGCATGAACAAACAATGAACTTTTCGCGTCAGGGTCGATTAGGTTTCTATGCTCCAACTTTCGGTGAAGAGGCCTCAGAAATGGGGATCGAACACGCAATGAAGAAACAAGACTACCTATTCCCAGCATATCGTGATCTTCCACAATTAATCCAACACGGTGCAACCGTTAAAGAGGGTTACTTATGGTCAAAGGGTCACTATCAGGCTTATGACTTCGTACGACGCGGTGTACGTGCATTTATTCCACAAATTATTATTGGTGCCCAATACGTTCAATCAGCAGGTGCCGCATTGGGAATTAAGAAGAATGGTGAGAAGGATACCATTGCTTACACATTTACCGGTGATGGTGGTACTTCACAGGGTGACTTCTATGAAGGAATCAACTTTGCCAGTTCATTCCAAGCTCCAGAAGTATTCTTCGTTCAAAACAACGGCTGGGCAATTTCAGTTCCACGTAAGACTCAGACTGCTGCTGAAACCCTTGCTCAAAAGGGTGTTGCTTCCGGTGTTCCAGGTGTTCAAGTTGATGGAATGGATATTCTTGCAACATACCTGGTTGCAAAAGAAGCTCGTGACTTCGTAACTGCAGGCAATGGTCCAGCATTAGTTGAAACATTGACTTATCGTTTCGGTGCCCACAGTTCCGCTGGTGATGATCCTAGTCGTTACCGTACTAAGGAAGAAGAAAAACCATGGTTTGACCGAGACCCATTAATTCGTTTGAGAAAAGTCCTGACTGAGAAGAAACTTTGGGATCAAGACAAAGAAGACAAATTAGTCGCTCAATACAAGGACGAATTCAAAGATGCAATGAAGGAAGCTGAAGCTGCTCCTACTCAAAAGGTTAGTGACTTCTTGAAGCACACATTTGAAGTTCCTACCCCAGATGTTGCAGATGACATTAAGAAATTCGAAGCAAAGGAGTCGAAGTAATCATGGCTAAAATGACATATATTAAAGCAATTACCAACGGACTTGACCAAGTATTACAAGACGATCCGAAGACTCTTATTTTTGGTGAAGATGTTGGTAAAAACGGTGGTGTGTTCCGTACCACTGAAGGACTGCAAGACAAATATGGTGAAGATCGAGTATTCGATACCCCACTTGCAGAATCAGGAATTTTAGGAATGTCAATCGGTCTTGCATTGACTGGCTGGCGTCCAATCCCGGAAATTCAATTCATGGGATTCACAATGGAAGCTGTAGATTCAATTGGCGGTCAAATGTCACGTAACCGATTCCGTTTCTCAGGTGATGTTTCAATGCCAATCACGATCAGAACCCCATTTGGTGGTGGTACTCATACCGCTGAACTTCACGGGGACTCAATGGAAGGCTTGTTCGTAGGTATCCCAGGATTACGTGTTGTAACGCCTGCCAACCCATATGACGCCAAAGGAATGGTTATCTCAGCCGTTGAAAACAACGACCCGGTTCTATTCATGGAAAACCTGAAGCTTTATCGTTCAATGAAGGATGAAGTCCCAGATGGCCACTACACTGTTCCGCTAGACAAGGCTAACGTTGTTCGCGAAGGATCTGACATTACCGTTGTTGCTTACAGTGCCGAAGTTAACGAAGCACTCAAAGTAGCTGATAAATTAGAAAAAGAGAACATCTCAGTTGAAGTGATCGATTTACGTTCATTATCACCAATTGATGATGAAACAATCTTCGCTTCAATCGACAAGACTCATAAAGTAGTGATCGCACAAGAAGCACAGAAGATGACCGGTGCCGGCGCTAAAGTTGCTGCAGACATTGCTGAAAAAGACATTATGTCATTGGATGCACCAATCGGCCGTGTTGCCGCACCTGACAGTATCTTCCCATTCGCTATGGCTGAAAATTACTGGCTTCCAAATGCTGATGATATTGAAGCTAAAGTACGAGAAATCTTAAACTACTAAAATTCTAATTTTTAAGAGAAAGGAAGTTAGATCCCATGGCTTATAAGTTTAAACTACCAGAAATGGGAGAAGGTATTACTGAAGGTGAAATCGCGACCTGGGACGTTAAGGTTGGCGATGTGGTCAAGGAAGACGATCCGTTAGTAGAAATTCAAAACGACAAGTCTGTCCAAGAAATGCCATCTCCAGTTGCCGGAACCATTAAGAGTATTGAAAAGCAGGAGGGGGAAACCGCTGAAAAAGGCGACGTTTTAGTTGTCATTGATGATGGTTCTCCTGATTCACCAGACGATGCTGCGCCTGCTGCAGCACCAAAAGAAGAAGCTGCACCTGCTCCAGCTGCCGCACCAGCACCAGCCGCAGCTCCAGCACCTGCTGCTCCGGCTGCACCTGCTCCTGCAGCAGTAACAGCACCACCGGCTGCTTCAAATCCAAACGCAATTATCAAAGCAATGCCTTCCGTACGTCAATACGCACGTGACAAAGGCGTTGATATTACCGCGGTTCCCGCAACAGGAAACCATGGTCAAATCACCAAGGCTGATATTGATAACTTCAATCCAGCTGCTGCACCTGCAGCACCAGCCGCAGCTCCAGCTGCTGCCGCTGCCGCACCTGCTGGCGAAGCTAAGGCTGCTGGTCAAGCAATTAAAGCTTGGAAGTCTGACCAGCCTGATCTTGAGACACGTGAACCAATGTCTCCAATGCGTAAAATCATTGCGAAGTCCATGCGGACATCCAAAGATATTGCCCCTCACGTAACCTCATTTGATGACGTTGAAGTTAGTGCTTTGATGGCAAACCGTAAGAAGTACAAGCAAGCCGCTGCAGATCAAGATATTCATTTGACATTCCTGCCTTACATCGTAAAGGCATTGGTTGCCGTAATGAAGAAATATCCTGAATTCAACGCATCAATTGATGACACGACTCAAGAAATCGTTTACAAGCACTACTTCAATGTTGGTATTGCAACTAACACTGATCATGGCTTGTATGTACCAAACATTAAGAATGCCGACTCCAAGGGTATGTTTGAAATTGCCAAGGAAATCACTGAAAATACCCAAGCCGCATATGATAACAAGCTTGGCCCAGATACAATGAAGGGCGGCTCCATTACCATTAGTAACGTTGGTTCAATCGGTGGTGGCTGGTTCACTCCAGTTATCAACCAACCAGAAGTTGCTATCTTAGGTGTTGGTAAGATTGCCAAGGAACCATACGTTGATCCAGAAGATGGCGAAATCAAAGTTGGTAACATGTTGAAACTTTCATTGAGCTATGACCACAGATTAATTGATGGTGCCCTTGCACAAAACGCATTGAACTACATGAATCAATTGCTTCATGATCCAGCTATGCTGTTGATGGAAGGATGATCGAATAATGGCTGATGTTGAAAAGAAAGAAACAGTAATTATCGGAGCTGGCCCTGGTGGCTACGTTGCCGCAATCCGTGCCTCCGAATTAGGACAAAAAGTTACACTGATTGAAAAATCAGAGACACTTGGCGGTGTTTGTTTAAACGTTGGTTGTGTTCCATCCAAAGCTTTGATCGCTGCTGGACATCGTTTGGTAGAAGCAAACGACGCATCGACCTATGGCATTACAACACAACCCGCAACAATTGATTTTGCCAAAACCCAAGAGTGGAAGCAAAAGAAAGTTGTTGACCGTATGACAAGCGGTGTTAAGATGCTGCTGAACAAGCACAAGGTTGAAGTAATTCATGGTGAAGCTGTTCTGGATAGCGATACTCAACTTCGAGTTATGCCGACAGGGCCACAACAATTCATGAGTGCTGATACTGGAACGACCATTCAGTTCGACAACTTAATTATTGCCAGTGGATCACATCCAATTGAAATTCCTGGATTCAAGTTTGACGGCCGAGTAATTGACTCAACCGGTGGCTTGAACTTACCGGAAATTCCCAAAGAATTCGTTGTTATTGGTGGTGGCTACGTTGGTACCGAATTAGCTGGTGCATATGCTAACTTAGGTTCTCACGTTACAATCATCGAAGGCTTGGATTCCATCTTGAATGGATTCACCAAAGATATGGTTTCATTGGTTGTTAAGAACTTGAAGAAGAAGGGCGTTGATATTCATACCAGTGCCAAAGCAATTTCTTCAAGTCAAGATGACAATAGCGTTTCCGTAACGTACGAAGAAGATGGCAAACAAACAACCATCAAAGCTGACTACTGCATGGTAACCGTTGGACGTCGGCCAAATACTGACGACCTTGGCCTTGAATATACTAAGGTTAAGCTCGACGATCATGGAATTGTTCAAACTGATATCCAAGGCAGAACTGATTCACCACATATCTTCGCAATTGGAGATATTGCTTCGGGTCCTGCATTGGCTCATAAAGCCTTCTTCCAAGGCAAGGTTGCTGCCGGTGCTATTTCCGGTGAAAACACTGCTAACGATTATGTTGGCGTTCCTGCAGTCTGCTTCTCAGACCCAGAAATTGCTGTCGTTGGTATGACTCAAGCTCAAGCCAAAGATAAGGATATCGAAGTGTCGACTTCGAAGTTCCCATTTGCTGGTAATGCTCGTGCCGTATCATTGGACGAAGCTGATGGATTTGTTCGTTTGATTTTCACCAAAGACGATAAAACAATCGTTGGTGGCGAAATTGTTGGTCCTGGTGCAAGTGATTTGGTTGCTGAACTTAGTTTGGCAGTCAACAGTCACATGAATGTTGAAGACATTGCCCTTACCATTCATCCACACCCAACCTTGAGCGAACCAGTTCAAGAAGCTGCAGATGTTGGTTTAGGATTCCCAACCCACATTTAAAATATCGCAAAGAGACTCTAGTGGTCTTAGCGCATCAAAGAAGGTACCTGTGATGAATTGTTGTCACGGGTGCCTTTTCTTGATGCTATCGGGATTGGAACTGGCTGCAACAGGACTTGCTGAGAATTAGTGCCTCATAAATGCCGGCGTTCATCAGAAACAAAAACTTTTCGGTTTCACAAACTTCAGATGTATCATATAATAAAGGCAACATAGTCGTGATCGGAGTGGAGAATATGGCTGATGGGTATGAGTACCCCCTAATTGATGGGCTAAGTGTTGATGAAATTATCGATCTCGTCAACTTCTTTCAAACAATTGAACAAGCTTATGAGCAGTCAAGTGGGATTGAACGTTCAGAATTTTTAGAGGCTTATCGGCGTTTCCAAAAAATTGTTCCGAGTAAAATGGAACAAAAGCAACTGGAGTCAGCCTTCGAGGAACGCTCCGGATATAACGCCTATCAAGTGATTAAGGCTTCCAAGGATGAACAAAATGTTAATTTAAAGGTACGTGAGGCACATAATGGAAATTAATGAGTTGAAGACGATCGATAAGGCAGTCAGGGGATGGCTGCACGAATCCCGTGACAATGTTTTGAGAAGAATCGATACTCGATTGACGGTGGATACCAAGACTAGTCGTAAAGACCTGGTCACAAACATTGATAAGCAAAATGAAAAGTTTTTGGTCGGTAAGATTCGTGAATTCGATCCGGACGCCAAAATTCTTGGAGAAGAGGGCTTTGGCGACAAAGTTGACTCAACTGACGGAAAAATCTGGATTATTGACCCAATTGATGGCACGATGAATTTTGTTAAACAACGAAATCATTTTGCAATCATGGTTGCCTTGTATGAGGACGGTAAGGGCGTTTTGGGATACGTAATGGATGTAATTGGCAAACACTTGCTTTCAGGCGGCCCTGACCTGGGTGTTTTCGACAATGGGCATCCATTACCAGAGATCGTCGACACCCCGCTCAGAGAGGGACTCATTGGCCTAAGCGGGCCGATGGTCTTACACAATGATTATAATATGGTGGACATCGCCCAACAGTCACTGGGGATGCGCATTTATGGAAGTGCTGGTATTGATATCGTCTCGGTTCTCCGAGGTGAACTGGTAGGATATATTTCCTACCTTAAGCCGTGGGACTTTGGTGCAGGGAGAATTCTCTGCGAGGCAGCCGGCTTAAAGATGACAACTATTGACGGACAACGTTTAAATGTGTTATCATCAACTCCAGTATTGTTAGCAACACGAAATGCACATCGAGACATTCTTACAATTGTAAGTAAATAGTCGGACTGTGACGGTTGTCACAGTTTTTTTATGCAAATAATATGAAGTGTGCAGCATTCGGTTTGATTTAAATGAAGGGAAGCAAACGACTTGGATACTAAATTAAAAACACGCGACGACATTCGTAACATCGCCATTATTGCCCACGTTGACCACGGTAAGACAACCCTGGTTAACGAAATGTTAAAGCAGTCAGATACGCTTGATCAACATGTACAGATTGAGGATCGGGCACTTGACTCTAATGCTATTGAAAGAGAACGAGGAATCACCATTCTCTCGAAGAACACTGCCGTTCGTTACGGCGACAAACAAATCAACATCTTGGATACCCCAGGACATGCTGACTTTGGTGGTGAAGTTGAACGAATTATGCGAATGGTTGACGGGTGTTTACTTGTCGTTGATGCCTTCGAAGGAACCATGCCACAAACCCGTTTTGTTTTGAAAAAAGCGCTTGAACAACACTTAACACCAATCGTTGTGATTAACAAGGTTGACCGTGAAGGTGCCCGCCCTCAAGAAGTTGTTGACGAAGTTCTTGACTTATTTATCGAACTTGGTGCCGATGAAGAACAGCTTGATTTCCCAGTTGTTTATGCATCTGCAATGAACGGAACATCAAGTTATGATCCTGATGTCAGCAAGCAAGAGCACACAATGAAGCCAATCTTTGATACCATTATCAAAGATATTCCAGCTCCAATCGACAACTCAGACGAACCATTACAATTCCAAGTTGCAATGCTTGATTATAATGATTTCGTTGGTCGAATTGGTGTCGGCCGGATCTTCCGTGGAACCATCAAAGTTGGTGACAGCGTTACTGTTATGAAGCTTGACGGTTCAAAGCAGAACTTCCGAGTAACCAAATTAATGGGATTCTTCGGTTTGAAGAAGGAAGATATTGATTCCGCCAAGGCTGGTGATTTGATCGCCGTTTCAGGTATGGAAGATATCAACGTTGGTGAAACCGTTGTTGATCCTAAGGACCCGGAACCACTTCCAATTCTTAGAATTGATGCCCCAACCCTACAAATGACATTTGCAACCAACACGTCACCATTTGCTGGCCAAGATGGTAAATTTGTAACTGCCCGTCAACTAGAAGATCGTTTGAAGCATGAACTTCATACCGATGTTTCACTTCGAGTTGAAGATACGGACCAACCCGGTGCATGGGTTGTTTCCGGACGTGGAGAATTACATTTATCAATTCTGGTTGAAACTTTGCGTCGTGAAGGTTACGAATTACAAGCTTCACGTCCAGAAGTTATCTACAGAGAAATTGATGGCACGATGTGCGAACCATTTGAATCAGTTCAAATCGATACGCCAGATGAATATACCGGTTCAGTTATTGATACCCTTTCACAACGTAAAGGGACCATGCAGAACATGGAAACGACCGATAATGGTCAGACACGTCTGACATTCTTGGCGCCATCACGTGGATTGATCGGTTATTCAACTGAATTCCTGTCATTGACTCGTGGATACGGTATCTTGAACCATACTTTCGAAAAGTACTTGCCAGTTATCAAGGGCTGGAATCCTGGTCGTACCAAGGGAACCCTTGTTTCAATGAACGCCGGTAAAGCCACTACCTATGCAATGATGGGTATTGAAAGCCGTGGGACATTACTGATCGATCCAGGTACTGAAGTGTACGAAGGAATGATCGTTGGTGAAAATAACCGTGAGAATGATATTACGGTTAACATCACGAAGGGTAAGAACTTGACTAACGTCCGGGCCGCCGGTTCTGATGACATGGCACGGATTAAGACACCAACTCATCTTTCACTTGAAGAATCACTTGAATTCTTGAATGAAGATGAATTGTGTGAAGTAACCCCTCACAACGTACGGTTGAGAAAGAAGATTCTTAACTCAAACACTCGTGAGAAGGAAGCAAAAAAGAAGCGTCATAACTAAAAATAATTGATTTAATCATTTAGAGGCTGGGCCAAAAGCGTAAGTTTTTGACTCAGCCTCTTTTTGTTTTCTTAAGAATTTTTCCAACTCATATTGCCTTTTTCAATTATGATATAATGTAGTTCGATGTACCTACATAATTATTGAAAAGTGGAGTTGGACCAATGGGGAAAGAACGTTTAAAAAATCTGGACTATGTTATCTTTGTGCCGTATCTAATCATGTCTGTCATTGGCATCGTCATGGTGTATTCTGCCAGTGCAAACATTGGCCTTCAAAACGGTGGTAGTCCACTTAGTTATTTAATTAAGCAGCTGATTTTTGTGATTCTAAGTGTCATCATTGTGTTGGTTATGGCTGCCATGAACATGAAGTATTTACGGAAGCCCAAATTTTTAAAATCATTATTGGCCCTCTTTATTGTCGTGTTGATCGGTCTATTGGTAGTTGGCAAGACCATTAACGGGGCAGCCGGGTGGATTCACCTGGGCCCAGTTAACATTCAGCCAGCCGAATTTGTGAAGTTCTTTTTGATTATTTGGTTAGCTGACGCGATCGACAAGGGGCAACCGGAAATCACCTTATCAGTCCGCAACTGGTGGGAACAGATGAAATGGCCACTGTTTTTTACAGCTGTCCTGATTGCCTTGATCCTCAAACAACCCGATTCCGGTGGGGCTGCGATTAATCTGGCAATTGCATTCATCCTGTTTAATTGCAGCGGCTTTTCTTGGAGGCGAGCACTCTCGATCATTTATGGTTGTCTTGCTGCAGCTGTTTTGGCATTTGAATTTATCCTGGTTCCGATGGCAAAATCCGATAGCTTTTCCGGGTCCTATCAACTGCAACGGATCGTTGCATTTACAAATCCTTTCGGTCACGCCCAGGGAACCGGACAGCAAGTTGTGAACTCCTATTATGCAATTAGCAATGGCGGTTTGTTTGGAGTGGGGCTTGGCAATAGTGTTCAAAAAACAGGTTACCTCCCCGAACCCAACACTGATTTCATCATGTCAATTCTGACTGAAGAGTTGGGCGCAATTGTGGCATTTTTGGTCTTGGCATTATTAACGGTGATCATTTTGAGAACCGTTCAAATTGGGGTTCGCAGTAACAGCCCATACCAAAGCCTGATCTGCTATGGTGTCGCAACTTACATGAGTATTCAAACGTTCTTTAATATGGGTGGTGTCCTGGGAGTTCTGCCAATCACTGGGGTGACCTTCCCATTCATCAGCTACGGTGGGTCAAGTATTTTAACACTTTCATTTTGCTTGGGGGTTGTGCTAAACATCAGCAGTCGCCAGCGAATTGCCAAAAAAGCACTGAAAGTTGTCAGACAATAACAAAGGAGATGTGCGTATGGCATTAGACATTCAACCAACAACCGGGTTAATCGTTTATTTGCACTCGATTAGGCATTCTAGAAACCTTAAGTCTTACGGTAGACTATACTATGTATCAAAGCGGATGCGCTATGCCTTGCTTTATGTCAACGAGGCTGATCGCGAGGAGATTATGAACAAGTTGTCCGCTCAAAATTATGTCAAACAAGTCGTGCCATCGCATTTAAATGAACTTGTCCAAGAGGTTGAAGGTAAGAAGGACCTTGATGACGATGATGACACGGCTGATGAAGATTATTAAAGTTGAGGTAGCACATGAGAATTGTATCAGGAAAATATGGTGGAATCCGCTTGAATCCGGTTAAAAGTGATAAAACGCGGCCAACAACCGATAAAGTAAAGGAATCTTTGTTCAGCATGACGGGGCCGTACTATCACGGCGGCGTCTTTTTGGATTTGTTTGCCGGTTCGGGTGCCGTGGGAATTGAGGCGGTTTCTCGAGGAATGGACAAAGCCGTACTGGTGGATCGTCAATATCAGGCGATCAAAACCATTAAGGAAAACATTGAAAAAATCCACGCACAAGACCAATTTGATGTGATTAAAGGCAGTGCAGAAGCCGTGTTAAAGGATTTCTCTGCCCAAAATGAAAAGTTCGATATGGTTTTCTTGGATCCACCTTACAAATTGCAACAAATTGTGGCAACCTTAGCTTCGTTAAGGGACTTGGATCTTCTCAATGAACAGGCGATCGTCGTTTGTGAGACAGATAATCACACCGAACTGCCCGAGACCATGACCGGCTTCAAGGCAATTAAGCAAAAAAATTATGGTTTAACGAATTTGACAATCTATGACTTTCAAATGGGGAATGACGAATGACAAAAGCATTGTATGCCGGAAGTTTTGATCCAATTACATTTGGACACGTTGACGTGATTCAGCGGGCTTCTCGAATTTTTGACCAGGTTTATGTCGCAATCAGCATTAATACCCATAAGCACGCATTATTTACCACGGATGAACGGGCGGCCTTTGCGAAAGCGGCACTTCAGCAATTGGATAACGTCGAAGTGATCACTTCTGAAGAATTAACCGTCAATCTCGCCCGACAACTGGGCGCAACCGTATTGGTTCGCGGCGTCCGCGGCAGTGCGGATTTGGATACCGAAATGTCGATTGCAGGGCTAAACGAAAAGCTTGATGACCGGATTCAGACGGTCTTTTTGCCGACTGCGGCCAATTATCGGGACCTTTCATCGAGCATGATCAAAGAAATCTCCAAGTTCCACGGCGATGTTTCGAAATTCGTCCCAAAATCAGTTGCAGCAGCGCTTGCTGCCAAGTATGCTAAATAAAATAATTGTTGAGAGAGTGGTTAACTGATGAAAAAAAGCACGAAAAAATATCTGATTTGGTTTGCCATTTTCCTTTTCGTGGCTGTTGGCTCGTTATGGCCGTTACCAAGTTATATTGAAGGTCCCGGGGACGCTTCGAATCTGAGCAAAATTGTGAATATCAAGGACCACCCTGACAAGCAAAAAGGCCAATTTATGTTAATGTCGGTCAGTATTGCCCAGGCACGCCCTTTTACCTATCTGTACGCCAAGATGAGCCCATATTACTCAATTGAGCCGGAAGAAGACGTCACTGGCGGCCAAAACATGAAGGCTTATGAGAAGGTTCAAAAGATCTATATGGACGGTTCAATTAACGGTGCCATTTATACGGCATATCATTATGCCCACAAACGGGTCCGAATTAAGTATGCCGGCATCTACGTTATGAGCTTGATGAAACAGTCCAATTTCAAGAACAAGCTGCAAGTCGGTGACGTCGTCGTGGCGTTAAACGGCCACAAGTTCAAGAGCGCCAACGGCTTTATTCAGTACGTTAAGAAACAAAAATACGGCGAGAAATTAACGGTTACGTACAAGCGCAATGGTAAGATCAAAAAGGCCACCGCACCGCTTGGAATGATTTCCAAACACCGGGCCGGAATTGGCATTACCTTAACGGATGATGTGGAAGTTAAGCCGGGGATTCCGATCAAAGTCAATCCGGGACAAGTCGGTGGCCCATCAGGTGGATTGATGTTCTCACTGCAGATTTACAGTCAGTTAACCAATAAAGATTTGCGCCACGGACAGAAGGTTGCCGGGACAGGGACCGTTGACGGCCTTGGTAACGTCGGCGAAATTGGTGGGATTGATAAAAAGGTCATTACTGCTAAAAGACACGGGGCTAAAATCTTCTTGGCACCCTATGTCAAACCAACTAAATCTGTGTTGAAGTATGAAGAAGGCCATAAGACCAACTATCAATTGGCGAAGGAAACCGCCAAAAAATATGCCCCCAATATGAAGGTGATTCCAATTAAGACCTTCGCTCAGGCAGTTTCTGTTTTGGAAAAACAATCAAATAAATAAATTTTGAAGGGATTAGAGATTCTAATCCTTTTTTTCGTATCTAATTCTTAGAAGGGAGGCACAGTATGAATAGGATACGTGAGTTTATTGATGACTATCTTTATCAAATTTTGATTGGCTTAGTTGCCGTAATCGTTATTTTTATGTTTGTAATCGGTGGGATGCTGATGAATCATGGGGGCCAAGCAGACACGGCTGAAGACGCACAAATGGCCGTTTCGAGTTCCTCGACGACGTCAGAGACCACTTCGACGCCGGCATGTACTTCGGAGCAGCCCAAGCAGGTGGCCTCTGGAAGTAATCAACAGATGTACGTTGATGTCAAAGGCGCAGTTAAAAATCCCGGCGTCTACCAAGTGAGCGCCAATATGCGGGTGGTAGACGCCATTGATTTGGCTGGAGGCTACAATCGATCAGCGGACAAGAAAAAGATCAACCTGGCGCAAAAATTAACGGATCAACAGGTAATCTACGTTCCCATTAGAGGAGAAAAGGGGTCGCCGGTGACCTCGACAACCACTCCTGCAGCCACACCAGCCGATGCTGCCGACTCAACCACCGATGCGGGTGCGACGGAAATGGCATCGTCCGCAACAGCAGATTCTGGCCAACAGATTAATTTAAACACCGCTGATAAGACCAAGCTGCAGGAACTTTCAGGTATTGGTGACAAAAAGGCAGACCAAATTATTGCATACCGTCAAGCTCATGGACAGTTTAAAAATATTGAAGAACTCAAAGAAGTCCCAGGATTTGGTGAGAAAACCTTTGCGAATCTTAAATCTTCAATTTGTGTGTAGCTCAAAACGACAAATTGAGATATGATTTAATTCATAGAAGGTGGAATGAAAATGGATAAACGAATAAAATGGGACCAATATTTTATGATGCAGGCTGTGTTATTGGCCTCCAGAAGCACATGTGAGCGTTTATCAGTTGGTGCAGTGATTGTCCGCGATAAACGAATCATTGCCGGAGGCTATAACGGTTCAGTAGCAGGTGACGACCATTGTATTGATGTTGGCTGTTATTTGGAAGATGGCCATTGCGTCCGAACGATTCACGCCGAGATGAATGCAATTCTTCAATGTGCCAAGTTCGGCGAAAGTACGGATAATGCTGAAATTTACGTCACGGATTTTCCGTGCCTTCAGTGTACGAAAATGTTGCTGCAGGCTGGAATTACCAAAATTAATTACCTCAGAAATTATCATAATAACGACTATGCACAAAAGCTGATTCAACTGAAGAATATTGAACTCCACAAAATTAAGTTGACTCAATCTGACATGGACAGAGTGCCATTTCAATCCTATTTGTCTGACTAATTATTTTAAAAAACTGGTTGATTTTCCCGGCGATGGTGATGTTGGGACTCGGCGTGGTGTTTTATGGCAATCGTCTGATTGGCATTGTGCTGCTTGCTGTCTTGTTTATTAGAATCATCTTGGTCAAAAACCCGACCATCCTTGTGGGTTCATTAGTAGCTGGGACCCTCTTTGCCGGCGTTTGTTTGATCACTCATTTACAACTGGATAGGCATCAACACCAGTTTCAACCCGAGACACCGGTGACATGGACAGTTAAGCTGTATCCGGATACGCTTAAGGTCAATGGGGCCAGTTTAAGCTTTATTGGTCGACCAGACGGACAACAGCAGAAATACGTGTTTTATTGTCGGTTAAAGTCCAAAGGTCAACAGGAACTTTTGCAACACAGTATTAAGCCGATTAACGCAAAAATGAGTGGGAAACTGGATCATTTTTTGCCTACGACTAACGTTAACCAATTTGATATGAATCGTTATTACCATCATCAAAAGATTCAAAAGGCCTTTATCGCAGAGAATTTGACGATAATGGGGCCACCCGTCCACTTGTCTTTAATTGATCGGATTCATATGCTTCGCAGCCGGTTTAATCAGTATTGTGACCACTTGCCCAAGACGCTGTCTCTTTACGCAACGGGGTTGATCAGTGGTTATCGGCCAACTCATTTTTTCGATGAGATGGCTGGCGTTAAACAGTTGGGACTACTGCATGTCTTTAGCATCTCGGGGATGCACGTTGCTTATTTTTTGACAATTGTTGATCAGCTACTGGCAATATTAGAACTTTCCCGGTTTAAAAAGGCCGTTATCTCCATTACGCTTTTGGGTGGGTACTTTATTTTTTCGGGCGGTTCACCGGGCTTACTGCGAGCGGTCATGATGGCGATTATTGCAATTTTAAACCGATTATTTAGGATTAACTTATCCAAGCTCGACATTTGGAGCTTGTCATTGATGCTGAACCTAATGATTTTACCGGAAGCTATGTTTTTGATGGGTGTTCAATTAAGCTATTTATTGGCGTTGGGATTGATTGTATCCGAAAAGCTAACGTATTTTAAACAGACGATTTTATTGAATTTGTTGACAGTTCCAATCTTGTTATTTCATATTTATGAATGGCATTTTTTAAGCGTTGCGGTCAATTTGATTGTTTTACCACTATTCGGCAAAGTAATATTTCCTTTGGTCATACTTGGCGTTATTGTTGGGATGTTTAGTCTCTGGCTGGTCACACCAGTGGAATGGTTGCTGCACCTATTTAACGACAGCTTGAATTGGATTAGTGGGCTACCCGGACTGATCGTCTTCGGGAAACCGGCTTTTTGGATCGTATTAATGATGCTCATCTTAACATTTCTATTAGTCATTGTGAGCCGGCGAGCGGTTAAATATGTGGCGCTTGGGCTTGCATGTCTGTATGTCGGGACGTTTATGGTGATTCACTTTCCGTTACATGGAGAAGTGACGATGTTTGACATTGGTCAGGGTGACAGCTTCTTAATTCGTGAACCGTTTAATCAAAACATCACGATAATTGATACTGGCGGAAAGGTTCATTTCAATTCGCAGCCCTGGCAGAAGGAAAGTCGGGATTATCAGGCAAAGCGGTTATCGATCAACTATCTGAAAAGTATTGGGGTCTCACGGATTGACAACATGTGTGTCAGTCATCAAGACGCGGACCACTGCGGGGATTTACCCGCATTCATTGAAGAAATGAACGTTCGGCGGATTTTGATTCCTTTAGGAATGGATAAGAATCCCGGCTTCATGAATCGAATTTCAAATCGCAAGCAATCAACCAAGTTAATTTGTGTCAATGATGAAATGCGTGTTCCGGGCTTGCCGGCGACCATTTATCATCCTTATTTGCCAGGTAAGGGTGAAAATCACGATTCAATGGTTTTAGCAACGCGTAAAGGTGGCCTTAATTGGGTGTTTACCGGTGATCTGGACCGCCCTGGAGAATTGGATACACTGGCCAGACATCCCAATTTAACTGCCGATGTACTCAAGGTTGGACACCATGGCAGTAAGACGTCGTCCGATCCAAAATTTATCAGTCAGCTGCATCCTAAAATTGCTTTGATTTCTGCTGGACGAAACAATCGTTATCATCATCCAAATGAAGAAACCGTGACGTTATTGAAACAGCACAACATTAAGATGTTTAATACTCAAAATCAGGGTATGGTAAGATATGTATATCGACATAATGTGGGTCATTTTGAGACCGTTTTGAGTGGTGACGAAGGGAATGGATCATGAATTATTCTCAATTAATCAAACAACTGAATAAAGGGACGGCTGATCCGGTTTATTTAATCCTGGGGGATCAGGAATATCTTTCCCAACAAATTAAAGAAGCATTTATTAGACTGATTCCTGATAGCGAACGGTCAATGAATATTGGTAATTATGACATGGAAGACACCACTATCTCAACTGCGGTAGAGGACGCGATTTCTGTACCGTTTTTTGGTGAACGACGGTTGGTCATAGTCAATCGACCATTCTTTTTAACGGGGATGAGGGTTAAGTCCAAGCTCGAACAAAATACCGATGATTTTTTGGACTATCTTCAACACCCGGAAGAATCGACAGTCATGGTCATTTTTGCACCGTATGATAAGCTTGATTCCCGCAAAAAGGTCACCAAGGCACTCAAAAAAGTCGCTACAACCATTGAAATTGGAAATTTACGTGAAAGTGAAATCAAAAAATTAGTGACTGATAAAATTTCCGATCAGGGGTTTTCCATTAATTCAGATGCTCTGGATCGAATGGTCGAATTGACTGGTGGTAAGCTAACCTCGATGATGAGCGATTTACCCAAGCTGATTTTATATAATAATGAAACAAAGATTATTGATGTTGAATCGGTTAATGGGTTGGTTAGCCGGTCGATGGAACAAAATGTATTTGATTTGGTGAACAGCGTCTTGCGGAAGGATCCCAAGCAGTCGATGGATATTTACCATCAACTGTTGCTGGAAAACGATGAGCCAATCCGGATTAATGCCGTTTTAATCCAGCAGTTCCGTTTACTGCTTCAGGTCATGATTCTCCAAAAGCATGGGTACGCGCAGGGTAACTTGGCTTCAACTTTAAAAGTTCACCCTTATCGTATCAAGTTGGCAATACAAACTGTTAAGCACTTTAGCTACAATCAACTCAGAGATGCCTACATTGGCTTAGTGGACACTGAGCGACAAATGAAATCGACGAGTCGGCCACCGGAGTTGCTATTCGAATTGTTTGTTCTTAAGTTTATGAAGCAGGTTAGTTGAAAAGACGTTTTGAACGCAGAATTTGTCGCACACTTCAGGCTAATAATATGGAAACGCCAAAAAGAGGCTGAGTCAAAAGTTCAACACTTTTGGTTCAGCCCCATTTTTTGTGTACAAAAAAAGTTGTTAGGAAACTAACAACTCAGAAAGGTTTTATTTGGCTAACTTTGAAGTTAAACGTGACTTGTCACGAGCAGCCTTATTAGCTTTGATTAAGCCCTTTGATTTTGCGCGATCAATTGCGCTGATTGCGTTAATGTATAAGTCTTTAACATCGTCAGAACCAGCAACTTGTGCCTTTTGGAACTTCTTAACAGCAGTTCTGTATGCACTGAGTTGAGCAGCATTACGACGTTGTGCTTTTTCGTTAGTTTTAACACGTTCGATAGCAGATTTGATAATTGGCATTTGATTCACCTCCGAGTATTATTCTAAGTAAAAATTATTAAATTTCAACAAGCATCATTATACAAAAACCAGGGGCTGATTGCAACCCATAGTCGCCATGAATGTCAGTGATTGACTTGTATTCTTCACAAAAATCCGCTATACTAATTTTTGTGTGTTGTACAAGACCTTCGACTTAGTCTGTCGGGTACCACTTCCGCTGACTCAGTTGATGGCGTCAAAAAAATTAAAGGTGGTTATATATTATGGCAATTACACAAACAAAGAAAAATGAAATTATCAGCAAGTTCGCCCGTCATGAAGGCGACACGGGTTCAGCAGAGGTTCAAATCGCAGTTTTGACTGCAGATATCAACGAACTGAACGAACATATGCGGACACACCGTAAGGACTATCATTCACAACGTGGACTTATGAAGAAGATTGGTCATCGTCGTAACTTATTAGCATACTTGCGTAACAAGGATGTTACCCGTTATCGTCAATTGATCAAAGACCTTGGTCTTCGTCGTTAATATTGAATTTTTTGGAACGGATAATTTCCGTTCCTTTTTTTATACATAGCTTAAGAATCAGCAATATTCATTGAAAAATTCGGTTTCCATACAAAATATGTTAAACTAAAAGAAGCTGAAAACGAACGTAAAAAAGCATAATTAAATTTTTGAGGTGAAACATGAAAAACGAAATCAAAATAATGGCGATTGGTGGCGCCCGCGAAAACGGCAAGAACATGTACGCGGTCGACATTAATGGTGGTATCTATATTTTAGACTGTGGGCTAAAATACCCTGAAAATGAACTTCTGGGAATTGACGTTGTTATCCCTGACTTTAGCTATTTGGAAGAAAATAAGGACCGAATTGTCGGTGTATTTTTGACGCACGGTCACGCAGATTCGATTGGTGCGATTTCATACTTCCTGAATAAGTTCGATGTGCCGGTTTTTGGGTCCGAAATGACCATTGAGCTGGCTAAATTGGATGTCGCAGATTCAGACCAAATTAAGAACTTTGACGATTTTCACGTTGTCAGTGATCGAAGCGAAATTGACTTTGAGGATTGCAAGGTGACCTTTTTCAAGACCACTCATTCAATCCCCGGATCACTGGGTGTGGCGTTGCACACGTCAGAGGGCGCCATTGTTTACACTGGCGACTTTAAGTTTGACCAGACCGCTGCCCCGCTGTACCAGACTAACTATTCGGCACTGACACAACTTGGCGATGAGGGTGTCTTGGCCTTGCTTGACGATTCAAGCAACGCAGAAAATCCTAAGCCAAGTGCTTCTGAAAAGCAAATTTCCGAATACATTTATGATACGTTTAACTATCAAGACAGCCGAATTATTGTGGCCAGCGTTGCTTCCAACATTTTGAGAATGCAACAGGTCTTCAATGCGGCTGCCAAAACAGGCCGACGCGTCTATTTAACCGGCCACGATTTGGAACGGATTGTCAAAACCGCAATGCGCTTGAATACCTTAAAATTACCGGAAGATGACCTTTTAATTGAGTCGCTTGATGAATTGAAAAAGATGGCGCCTGACAAGGTTGTCATTATTCAGACTGGTAAAATGGGTGAGCCAATTAAAGCGATTCAGCGGATGGCTAACAAGGAACAAAGTGATATTAATATTGAACCAAAGGATTTGGTCTTCATCACGACGACGCCATCAACTGCGATGGAAACGACGGTCGCCAAGACCCGAGACATGGTTTATCGCGCAGATGGCGAAGTCAAGATGATTTCAGATGAGATGAATTCATCAGGGGATGCAAGTCAAGCGGATCTGCAATTATTGATGAACTTATTGCATCCGAAATACATTATCCCGGTTCAAGGCGAATATCGGCTTCTTGAAGCGAATGCCCAATTGGCAAAAGAAATTGGTTATACGGATGAACAAATCGTTATTCCCGCCAAGGGTGATATCATTTCAGTTTCCAAAGATGACATTCATTTAGGCAAGGGTGTTGATTTGGCTGATACGATGATTGACGGTATCGGAATTGGGGACATTGGAAACATTGTGCTTCGTGATCGTAAGGTCCTTTCCGAAGATGGTATTTTTGTGGCAGTTGTAACGATTGACCGTAAGAAAAAGCGGATTGTTGCGCAGCCTAAGTTGACGTCTCGAGGATTTGTTTACGTTAAGGCCAACAAGGATCTGATGAAGGATGCTGCTGGAATTATTGAAAAGACGGTTTCTAATAACCTCGAGCATAAAGAATTTGACTGGAGTAATTTGAAACAGGATGTCCGTGAAGACCTCAGCGATTATCTTTACAAGCAAACCAAACGTCACCCGGTTATTCTTCCCGTTATTATGGAAGTTAACCAGCATCATAAGCGTTCAAAGAAAAAGCAAAGGGCAAACGAAAACAATTAGTGACGCAAGAGACCGGGACAAAACCAAATGTTTTGCACCGGCCTTTTTAGGTTGATCATACTTGGCTGAGTGATGCTCTAACTAGCAGTTCCAGCCTAATCAGCCAACCGCTGTTTGTCCGATAGTCTTAAAATTTAAAGGTGGACCAAAAATGTCTGAACTTCAAAAAAATGACCAGGTTATTTTCATGAGTGCCAAAGAGGATCTTGCCGATCAAAGATATCAACAAGTTTTAAATAAGACTGAGCATTTACTTAACAAGTATCCTGATTCAATTGCCGTTAACGACCTGCACGCCGTTGCACTATTTTATTTAAAGCGATACGAAGAGGCTAAAGCGATTATCCTGGCCTTTCAGGAATCGTTTTTTAATCAACCTGATTATTTGAAAGACGCTTTTAAGATCTTTTTGAAGAGTAACTCGTTTATGCTGGCACGTGAAGCGGTGACGGCAGCGAAGACCGATTTGCACGACGCTTGGACACATGAGGTTGAGCAAGCTGAATCAGCCTACCGGACGGACAATTCGGCTAAGTTGCAGCAAGCTTCTCGACATTTTGCGCATATTGGCGCGCTGAGTGTGGCTGAGCAGGTGCAGGCTGTGCAGTCGTCAGTTACGCTGCCTTTAAAGGAATACGTCCGCGCAGCTAGGGCAATCATGTCCGATCCATTTGTTTGGCAGGTGGTCAAGACACAAGTTTTGCTGCAGCTTGTCCGAATTGACTTAAAGTATCGTTTTGACATGGTTTGGCTTGACGGAAAAACCTACACGATTAGAACCGGCGAATTGAAACCATTGGATCAATATGAGTCTTTTGTGGGTGTCTTGCAGGCGATCGAGAAACAATTTGCAACTGATGATCCGATCAAATTAGAGCTGCTTGAAAAAGAACTATTCACTCAAGGCAATTATATTTACCCATTTTTCGATAAAGTCATAACGGATTCTCAATTTTGGGCCAAAGCAATTATTGCCCGTTCGTTTGGCGATATGATCAAGCCAGACAACGATCAGGAGCAGTTGATGCTTTCATGGATTACCAAAATCTATGACGAAGAGATTAAAATTGATCTCATATAGCAAAATTATTTTCGGAAAATAGATGGAATCTGTTTACAAACAATTCTCTTATAGATATAATACTTAAGGATTCTTCGAAAATTGACTACTTTGTCTTTTCCAGAAGATGTAGTATAATAACACTTAGAAATGCATTGATGCGAATTGATGTAATTCTTGAAAACAACAGGAGGTTTCATTAATGGCAAAAGAACATTATGAAAGAACAAAACCCCATGTAAATATTGGTACTATTGGCCATATTGATCATGGGAAAACTACTTTGACTGCTGCTATCACCAAAGTATTGGCTGCAAAGGGTCTCGCTAAGGCTGAAGACTATGCTGATATTGATGCAGCTCCAGAGGAACGTGAACGTGGTATAACTATCAACACTGCTCACGTGGAATACGAAACTGAAAAGCGTCACTATGCCCATATCGATGCCCCAGGACATGCTGATTACATTAAAAACATGATCACTGGTGCCGCTCAAATGGATGGTGCTATTCTGGTTGTTGCCGCAACTGATGGTCCAATGCCACAAACTCGTGAACATATCTTGCTTGCTCACCAAGTTGGTGTTGATTACATCGTTGTATTCTTAAACAAGACTGATTTAGTTGATGATGACGAATTAGTTGACTTGGTTGAGATGGAAGTTCGTGAATTACTTTCTGAATACGATTATCCTGGTGATGATATTCCTGTTCTCCGTGGTTCAGCTCTTAAAGCACTTGAGGGCGACAAGGAACAAGAACAAGTTATCCTTGACTTAATGGATGTTGTTGATGAATACATTCCAACTCCAGAACGTGACGACAGCAAACCATTCTTGATGCCAGTTGAAGATGTCTTCACTATCACTGGTCGTGGTACTGTTGCATCTGGTCGTATTGATCGTGGTACTGTTAAAGTCGGTGACGAAGTTGAAATTGTTGGTTTGAACGATGAACCATTGAAGTCAACTGTTACTGGTTTGGAAATGTTCCGTAAGACTCTTGACGAAGGTCAAGCCGGCGATAACGTTGGTGTTCTTCTTCGTGGTATCGATCGTGATCAAGTTGTCCGTGGACAAGTTCTTGCAGCACCTGGTTCAATCCAAACCCACAAAGAATTCGAAGGTCAAGTTTATATCTTGACTAAAGAAGAAGGTGGCCGTCATACGCCATTCTTCTCAAACTATCGTCCACAATTCTACTTCCATACTACCGATGTTACCGGTGTTATCGAATTGGAAAAGGGCGTAGAAATGGTTATGCCTGGTGATAACGTTACATTCCAAGTTGAATTAACGAAGCCAGTTGCCATTGAAAAGGGTACTAAGTTTACCATCCGTGAAGGTGGTCATACTGTTGGTGCCGGTGTTGTTAGTGACGTTAAGGACTAGTTTCCTTCGTAAATAGCATACCTAAGCTGTGAGGAGCAATCCTCGCAGCTTTTTTCATTTATTGGGTTTCACTTGAAATTAATTTTACATTTTATGATTAATACGTTAAAATAACAATGTTATGCAATTATGAAATTGTAAAAATTCTTTTGGTCTCGGAGGAAAAAAGATGTCTGCAAAATGGGAAAAGAAAGGTACCAATGATGGAAAATTAACATTCGAAATTGGTACAGATTCAATTAAATCAGGATTAGATCGTGCATTCAAAAAGAACAAGAACAGCATTCGGGTACCTGGCTTCCGTAAGGGAAAGGTTCCTCGTCAGATCTTCACTAAGATGTATGGTGAAGAAGCATTGTACGAAGATGCTTTAAACATTCTTCTGCCTGACGCATACGAAAAGGCTGTTGAAGATACCAAGATCGAACCAGTTGACCAACCAAAAATTAACGTTGAGTCAATGGAAAAGGGTAAGCCTTGGGTTGTTTCAGCTGATGTTACCGTTAAGCCTGAAGTTAAGCTTGGCGATTACAAGGGCTTGAGCGTTCCTAAGCAAAACACCCGTGTTTACCAAAAAGACGTTGACGCTGAATTAGAGAAGAAACGTGAAAGCCAAGCCGAATTAGTTCTTAAAGAAGGCAAGGCTGCTGAAAAGGGCGATACAGTTGTTATCGACTTTGAAGGAACTGTTGACGGCAAGCCATTTGATGGTGGTAAGGCCGAAAACCATTCATTGGAATTGGGCTCTAACTCATTTATCCCAGGTTTTGAAGACCAATTAATTGGTCACAAGGCTGATGATGAAGTGGAAGTTAAAGTAACGTTCCCTGAAGATTACCAAGCTAAAGATTTAGCTGGCAAGGACGCAATCTTTAAGACTCAGATTCATGAAGTTAAGACGAAGGAATTACCTAAGTTGGATGATGACTTTGCCAAGGACGTTGACGAAGACGTTGACAGCCTTGATGAATTGAAAGAAAAGATTAAAGATGATCTCAAGGATCAAAAGAAGAACGAAGCTCGTGAAGCAATTGAGGATGCTGCTATCAGTGAAGCAACCGACAATGCTGAAGTTAAGGACATTCCTCAAGCCATGATCGATGAGGACATCCAACGACAAATGGATCAATACTTGGCTGGTATGCAACAACAAGGTATCAACCAGGATATGTACTTCCAGTTGACTGGAACAACACCAGACGACTTAAAGAAGCAATTCGCCGATGGTGCCGAAAAGCGAGTTAAGACTAACTTGGTTCTTGAAGCAATCGTTGCTGCAGAAAAGATTGATCCTTCTGAAGACGACGTCAAGGCTGAAGTTAAAAACCTTGCTAAACAATATGGCATGAAGGAAGACGCTGTCCGCAGTGCGCTTACTGACGACATGTTGAAGCATGATATCGCAATCAAGCAAGCAATTGACTTGATCGTTGATTCAGCTAAGCAGGATGCTAAAGCTAAAGCTTCTGATGAATCAGAAGAATCGTCAGAAAAATAGTCTATTAACCTAATTGAAAGACCCGTTGTCATTGACGGGTCTTTTTTTAAGGCGAGGCCTTCTAATTGCTTTTTACCTGTTATATGGTAAAGTTACACTTAGTTGATTAATAGAATTGTACTAAAAGTCCATCCCGGATGGAGGAGTGAATAATTTGTTTGAAGACAATGAATCAAGCGGGCCTATTACTTGCTCGTTTTGTGGAAAAACACAGGATCAGGTCAAAAAAATTGTTGCCGGTCCTGGCGTTTATATTTGTAACGAATGTATTGATTTATGTAAGGAAATCATTGATGAAGAACTTGCACCGGAGAAAACTTCAGAAGATCTGCTGAAGGTTTTGACACCTGCACAAATCTTAGATAAGTTAAATGAATTTGTGATTGGTCAAGAAAATGCGAAGCGAACACTATCAGTTGCCGTTTATAACCATTATAAGCGCGTTAATGAGATGATCAGTGAACCTGATGACGATTTGGAACTCCAAAAGAGTAACATTTGTATCATTGGCCCAACCGGTTCAGGAAAGACTTACTTGGCCCAAACGTTAGCCAAAATCTTGAACGTGCCGTTTGCGATTGCGGATGCAACCACGCTGACAGAAGCCGGTTACGTTGGAGAAGATGTGGAAAATATTCTTCTCAAGCTGTTGCAAAATGCCGACTACGATGTTGAGCGTGCTGAGCATGGGATTATTTACATCGACGAAATCGATAAAATTGCCAAGAAGTCCGAAAACGTTTCGATTACGCGTGACGTCTCTGGTGAAGGGGTTCAACAAGCACTTCTGAAGATTCTTGAAGGCACGATTGCTAACGTTCCGCCTCAGGGTGGACGAAAGCATCCACAACAAGAATTTATTCAAATTGATACAACCAACATTTTGTTCATTGTTGGTGGTGCTTTTGATGGAATCGAAGGGATTGTTAAGAGCCGTCTTGGCGACAAGACAATCGGTTTTGGGACCAATTCAGACGAAGCTGCTGAAGTGGATCCTAAGAACATCATGCAGGCAGTTATTCCAGAAGATTTACTGAAGTTTGGACTGATTCCAGAATTCATCGGTCGTCTGCCAATTCTGACTGCTTTGGATAAGCTTGATGAAAGCGACTTGGTTCGAATTTTGACTGAGCCTAAGAATGCCTTGGTTAAACAATATAAAAAGTTGATTGAGCTTGATGGTGCTGAACTTGAATTTGCCCCTGGTGCCCTGGAAAAAATGGCGCAGTTGGCAATCGCCCGTGATACGGGTGCTCGTGGATTGCGTTCAATCATTGAAGGCGTTATGCGAGACATTATGTTTGACTTGCCAAGCCGAAATGATGTTTCAAAGGTCATTATTACGCCAGAGACTGTAACCGACCATAAGGAACCGGAACTAATCTTAAATCAAGCATCGTAATTCGTAGAAATCTGATGTAAACTTTAGATAGCTTACTGTCAGATTTCTTTTTTTATTTCAATATTTTTTATTCACTTAAGGAGTGGTTTCATGGAGGTTCATAACGTCGACCTTACGATCAGTGCTGTCGCAGAAAAACAATATCCAAATACTCAATTTCCAGAAATAGCGTTGGTTGGTCGGTCAAATGTTGGCAAATCTTCACTAACCAATGTTTTAATCAACAGAAATAAATTTGCGCGAACATCAAGTCAACCGGGGAAAACCCAAACCCTGAATTTCTACAATATTGAAGACAAGCTGTACTTTGTGGATGTCCCAGGGTACGGCTATGCCAAAGCTTCTAAAGCCAGTCGAGAAAAATGGGGGAGAATGATTGAAACTTATTTGACTAAACGTGAACAGTTGAGGGGTGTGATTGCCCTCGTTGACGGTCGCCATGCGCCAACGGATGATGATGTGTCGATGCACAATTGGCTGAAGTATTACAATATTCCGATCTTAACTGTTGCAACCAAAATGGACAAAATTTCCGGCGGCAAATGGAACAAGCAGGAATCATTAATCAAGAAGACCTTACAACTTGATTCCAATGAACCGTTAATTCTATTTTCCGCGCTAACCAAAACAGGTAAGAACGATGTTTGGCGTTGGATTGAGGGGAGAATGAAACGATGAATTTTGATGAGTACCAAAAAGCAGCTAACCGTACACTAATGGGGAATGAACAAGTCCTGACAAATTGTGCCTTGGGACTGACCGGTGAATCCGGCGAAGTTGCGGACTTAATTCGTAAGTACACTTTCCAAAGTCAAAAACTTGACCATGATCAACTGGTAAAAGAGATGGGCGACGTTTTATGGTATTTATCGCAAATTTCCGAGTGGGCCGACATTCCCTTTGACGAAGTTGCCACTAAAAATATTGCACGATTGGAGAAGCGTTACCCAAGCCAATCCGGTGGGGTCAACCAAGTTAACTTATGATGCACAAAATAGATTAAGGCCAATTTACAAGCGGACGGGACAAGACGAAATGTTTTGTTCCGCCTTTTTTTGTTTCAATTATTCCTCAGTCGAACCGCTATTTGGTCGACGCTCTTTTCTGCATATTTTCGGGTATTTGGCCAAATTCTGCATAATCAGAATAATAATTCGATTAATAATGAATAAAACGCAAAAACAGTTGCATTTTATGAATATAGGTGTTAATCTCTATACATTGAATTTTTTAGAAAATAAGAGGGAATATATATGTCAGAAAACAATAAAGTAATTTTAGCGTATTCCGGTGGCTTGGACACCTCAGTTGCAATTGCCTGGTTAAAGGACAAGGGCTATGACGTTGTGGCTTGCTGTATTAATGTTGGTGAAGGCAAGGACCTTGATTTCATTAAACAAAAGGCTTTAAATGTCGGCGCTGTTAAAGCATATGTGATTGATGCTTTGGACGAATTTGCCGACAACTATGCGGCTGTCGCTTTGAAGGCCAACGCCATGTATGAAGGCTCGTACCCACTCATTTCCGCTTTATCACGTCCGCTCATTTCCAAGACGCTGGTTCAAGTTGCCCATCAAGAGCACGCCGTTGCGGTTGCCCACGGCTGTACTGGTAAAGGAAACGATCAGGTTCGTTTCGAAGTTGCCATTCATGGCTTGGATCCACAATTGGAAGTCCTCAGTCCAGTTCGTGACTGGCACTGGTCACGTGAGCAGGAAATTGAATATGCCAAGGACCACAATATTCCAATTCCAATTGATTTGGACTCACCTTACTCAATTGATGCCAATATTTGGGGCCGTGCCAACGAAGCCGGTATTTTGGAAGACCCATGGCAAAGCGCACCAGAAGATGCATTTGCAATTACCAATCCAATTGAGAATACACCAGACACGCCAACCGAAGTTGAAATCACTTTTAAAAAGGGGATTCCAACTGAGCTGAATGGCCAGAAGATGAAGTTTTCAGAAATCATCCAAGAACTAAATGAAATTGCCGGTGAAAATGGGGTCGGCCGAATTGATCATATTGAAAACCGTTTGGTTGGGATCAAATCTCGTGAAGTCTACGAAGCCCCAGCGGCAACTGTTTTGTTGAAAGCGCACAAGGAACTTGAAGACCTAACCTTTGAACGAGACCTTGCGCACTTCAAACCAACCGTTGAAAAACAATTGAGTGAGATGGTCTATAACGCCCTTTGGTTCTCGCCTCTGATGGATGCCATTCAGGCATTTATCGACAAGTCCCAGGAAGTTGTCAACGGTGTGATTAAGTTGCAGTTGTTCAAGGGCAACGTCATGGTACTGGGTCGTAAATCAGATTCGTCTCTTTATGACAAAGATTTGGCAACTTACACTTCCTCAGATTCATTTGACCAGGAAGCAGCCAAAGGGTTCATCAAATTGTGGGGACTTCCAACTCAAGTCTATCAACAAGTGGCCCTTAAAAATAAGAATTCTCAATTTGTTAAAGCCGTTACCAAATCCCAATTGAAGGATAAGGTAACCGTTCAGGAAAAAAATTCCACACATATGGGAGCTAAAAAATAAATGAGTACAAAGAAATTATGGGGCGGTCGTTTTCAGCAGCAGGCATCAGAATGGGTAGATCAATTTGGGGCTTCAATTTCGTTTGACCAACTGATGGCCGACGAAGATATTGAGGGTTCACTTGCCCATGTCAAGATGCTGGGTCACACCAAAATTTTGAAGATGGACGATGTGAATCAAATTGTTGCCGGACTCGTTGGGCTTCGTGAGGATTTACACGCCGGAAAGCTTGAATTTACGGTTGAAAATGAAGATATCCACATGAACATCGAAGCACTTTTGACCGAACGAATCGGACCGGTTGCCGGGAAGCTGCATACCGCCCGATCACGAAATGACCAGGTCGCCACTGACTTTCATTTGTATTTGAAAAACCGTCTGCCAAAAGTCATTGATGAAATCACGACTTTGCAGAAAACGCTGGTCGAGATGGCCGAAAAAAACGTCGAAACGATTATGCCGGGCTATACACATTTGCAGCACGCCCAGCCGATTTCTTACGGTCATTACCTGATGGCCTACTACCAAATGCTGAAGCGGGACAAAGAACGGTTTGTCTTTAATATGCAGCATACGGACATGTTGCCGCTGGGTGCCGCCGCTTTGGCAGGGACAACGTTTCCAATTGATCGGGAATACACCGCAAAGGAACTTGGCTTTGCCCAAGTGTATCCCAACTCACTGGACGCGGTTTCCGATCGTGATTTTGCCCTGGAGTTTTTGAGCAACAGTTCAATTTTGATGATGCACTTATCCAGATTTTGTGAAGAAATCAGTATGTGGGTAAGTCACGAATTTAAGTACCTGGAATTAAGTGACGCCTACACGACGGGCAGTTCAATTATGCCGCAAAAGAAGAACCCCGACATGGCTGAATTGATTCGTGGAAAATCCGGACGGGTGTATGGCCACCTGATTGGCCTATTGTCGACAATGAAGTCGTTACCTTTGGCCTATAATAAGGACCTCCAAGAAGACAAGGAGGGGACTTTTGACACGGTTAAGACGTTGCTGCCTGCTTTGAAAGTATTCAACGGCATGCTCAAAACAGCCAAACCAAATGTCGAGCGAATGAAGGCGGCCACCGAAAATGATTTTTCAAACGCCACTGAATTGGCTGATTATTTGGCAACCAAGGGAATTCCATTCCGAGAAGCTCATGGGATTGTTGGCCAGTTGGTTCTAAAGGGCCTAGAAACCCACCAGAACCTCCAGGACATGTCTTTGGCAGATCTCCAGGCTGCTTCTCCTAAAATTGAAGAAGACGTCTACCATGACCTTAAATCAGAGGTTGCTGTGGAACGACGTCACTCACTGGGTGGAACTGGATTTGATCAGGTGAGACTGCAGATTAAAAACGCCAAGCAAGAACTTGGTGAGTAACAAGGCTTATTTTCTAAAAAATTAATTCAAATAGTGGGACATTAAACAACTTGATCCTCAAAAATAATACCGCGACTATTCCAGAACAGAATCTGGGATTATCGTGGTATTTTTCTTTTTTGCGTTCAAACTGATCGACATAAAAAAGGATACCGACGAGTAAAGTTCACTCACCGGTATCCTCTTGGCTAATCACAGTCTGACTAAAACCATTTTTTGGTTGGCCGTTTTTCATTCTGGCGTTTTTTATCTTTGTCTTTTTTATCATGTTTCAAGAACTTGTCACGTTTTTTATCTTCTGGATCCATTTCAGCAAACTTACCGAACATCGCATCCATATCGTTTTGGCGATTGACCTTTAATGCCATTCAGATTCATCTCCTTACCCTTTTACGTCATAACTATAGCAAATCTGATGTTAAAAGTCACACTTATTGGCTAGATTATTAAAAAGCTTGTATAAATGAATGAATAATGTATAATTACGACTTATTTCAGATTTTTATTGCATAAACTATATTTTTGGTGTAATGTATTGGTTATTATAAATTTGGAAGAGGGAAACTTGATGAAGAAGAGTCTTAAAGCAATCATTCAGATAACATTGATGTTCATTGCAGTATTTACCTTTGCATCAGTCTTTGCCAACCAGGCATCGGCTGCTGATACATCGCTCCAGCGGGTTAAACAACGTGGCGAATTGATTATGGTTACCAGCCCGGATTATCCACCGTACGAATTTCAAGTGAATAAAAACGGCAAGGATCAAATTGTCGGCATGGATATTGACGTCGCTAAAAAGGTCGCCAAAGACCTCCACGTCAAGCTGGTGATTAAGAGCATGAACTTTGATTCACTGCTGGTGGCAATCCAAACCGGAAAAGCTGACATGGCCATTGGCGGGATTAACCCAACGGCTGAGCGTCGCCAAAGTGTTGATTTTTCAAAGATCTATTATTCCGGTGGCCAAAGCTTTTTAATTAACTCAAGTGATGTTAATAAATACAAGAGCGTCAAGAATTTAAGAGGGGCCAAGATTGGGGCTCAAACGGGAACCCTCCAATATGGATTAGCCCAGAAGAAAATTCCTAATGCTACCGTTAAAGGGATGGACAAGTCGACGGATCTGGTGTTGGCACTGAAAACCCATAAGATTGATGCTTTGGGAATTGAGAAGCCGAGTGCTGAAGCCTACGTTAAAAATGATCCGAGCCTAAAGATGATTCCATCAGGCTACCACCTCAACAAAAACGAGGTTGGCGCCGCAATTGCCTTTAAGAAGGGTTCAGGAAGCTTGGTTGCTGCTGTTAACAAGAGTATCGATCAGATTCAAAAACAGAAGTTGACTGATAAGTATCTGGCAAGTGCCGGTAAGTACATGAAGGTCAACACGGTCAACACCTCAATGTTTCATTACTGGAAGTACTTCGCAAAAGGGGTCGAATACACAATCTTAATTTCGATTGTGTCGACATTCTTCGGTGTATTGATTGGGGTGATCCTGGCGTTGATGCGTTTTTCCAAGCAAAAGTGGCTTCGTGGGTTGGCAATCAGTTATACCGAATTTATTCGAGGAACGCCTTTGATGGTTCAGGTATTGTTCGTTTACTTCGGAATCGGGGTGGTCATTAACATCCCGGCATTGATTTCAGGGATGATCGCCGTGTCACTGAATAGTGGTGCCTACGTTGCCGAAATTATTCGTGGCGGTATTAATTCAGTTGCCAAGGGGCAGACGGAAGCCGCTGCCAGCCTTGGGTTATCCAAACGGGATCTAATGAGATTTGTGATTTTGCCGCAAGCCTTCAAGAATATTTGGCCGGCGCTGGGAAATGAATTTATCTCGTTGATTAAGGAAAGTTCGATTGTCTCGATCATCGGGGTTACTGATTTGATTTACCAGCTCAATATCGTCCGGGCCGACACGTATCGTGGGGTCATGCCGATCTTCGTGGCAATGGTTCTCTACTTCGTCATGACCTTCGCGTTAACCCGGGTTTTGAATTACTATGAAGGGAAGATGAAACATGCAGGATAAAAAAGTAATTGAAGTGAATCATCTCAGCAAAAAATTTGGTGACAATGAAATCTTAAAAGACATTAATGGCACCGTAAAATCTGGTGAAGTGATCTGTGTCATTGGGCCATCCGGTGCCGGGAAAAGTACCTTCTTACGCTGCTTGAATTTATTGGAAAAGCCGACAGCAGGTGAAGTTAAGTTTGATGGAACCGATCTGACGCACGTTGACGAAAAACAGTTAATTAACCTACGTGAGCGGATGGGAATGGTTTTTCAAAGCTTTAACCTGTTTCCCAATATGACGGTCATTGACAATCTTAAGTTGGCCCCAATCCGAGTCAAACATATGAGTGACGCCGAAGCAGATAAAGTTGCCATGCATCTGTTAGACCGGGTGGGCCTCAAGGAAAAGGCCAACGTTTATCCCAGCAGCTTGTCAGGTGGCCAGCAGCAACGGGTCGCCATTGCTAGGGCTTTGGCGATGAACCCGGAAGTGATGCTGTTTGATGAACCAACCAGTGCGTTGGATCCGGAAATGGTCGGCGAAGTGCTCGAGGTTATGAATGAACTGGCGAAAGAGGGGATGACCATGGTTGTCGTAACTCATGAAATGGGCTTTGCAAAAGAAGTTGCGGACGAAGTTTGGTTCATGGCCGATGGCTATATTCTGGAACGAAATAAGCCGACTGAATTGTTTGATCACCCACAAAATGATCGGGCAAAGGACTTTATCGGAAAGATTATTCAAAATGTATAGTCGGGATGCAGTCACAACCGACTACTGAAGTGTTAGAAACATGAGAGATTCCCTGACAATCAAGTGTCGTGGGGATTTAAACAAGCAAATAACCGTCAACGATTTGATATCTGGTCGTTGACGGTTATTTTTGTCGTAATGCGCTGGTTTCATTACCAGAAAACCATTGTACTAAGGATTTAAAATACCATTATGATGATATCTTGCCCCATACAACAAAAATACCGGCAAGCGTTGTATATCCTTGAAGCAAACATATATTCGATGTATACTTTTTAGATGAATATCTCAAAGGAGGGAGCTTTTTGGCAAGCGACTATATTGAACATAAGCTGGCGTTACTGCCTGATATGCCTGGTTGTTATTTGATGAAAAACATCAATGGCAAGATTATTTATGTTGGGAAAGCCAAGAACCTGAAGAATCGGGTTCGATCCTACTTTAAAAGTAGCCATGATGGCAAAACTGCCCGTCTGGTTTCTGAAATTGCCGACTTTGAATATATCGTCGTTTCAAGTGATAAGGAAGCTTTCCTGCTTGAGATTACCTTAATTCAAAAGCATCGGCCATACTTTAATATCAAGTTGAAGCAGGGAAACGGCGGTTATCCATACATTAAGATTACCAATGAACGTGACCCCCAAATTAAAATCGTCAACACGTTAGTCAAGGATGGCGGTTTTTATTTCGGCCCTTATCCAAACGTTTATGCGGCGGACGAGACGGTTAACTTTTTACAAAAAGTTTATCCGCTGCGGCGCTGCAATGGATTTCAGAACCGGCCCTGCCTCTACTATCACATGGGGCAGTGTCTGGGGGCCTGCTTTAAGGTCGTCCCTGAAGAGACTTATGCCAAGCAAATTAAGCGGATAAAATCGTTTTTAAACGGCAACGTTGCCCACGCCAAACAGATGTTGACGGCACGAATGGAAAAGGCCGCCGCTAATATGGAATATGAACGGGCTGCAGAAATTCGCGATTTAATTAAGTACATTGAGATTACCGTTGAGAAGCAGAAAATTATTTCTAACGATAATACACCGCGGGATATTTTTAATTACTACATGGATAAAGGCTGGTTGTCGATTCAAGTATTCTTCATTCGCCAATCGCGATTGATGAAACGTGAGAAGCGGCTGTTTCCAATCATTGATGATCCCGAAGAGGAAATGGTGAGTTTCATTTCCCAATTTTATAAACAAAAAAATCAAATTCTTCCTAAAGAAATTTTGGTGCCGAAATCACTGCCGACCGATGTGATTAGTCATGTGGTCGAGGATGTCCCCGTTAGAACCCCTCAGAGAGGCCAGAAGCGCGATCTATTGGAGATGGCGGGTAAGAATGCCCAAGTGGTCTTGGAAGAAAAATTCAGGCTGTTAGAGCTTGATGAGAGCAAGACCACCGGTGCAATGAAAGAATTGACCGATGCTATGGGGATTGCACCCGGACACAAGATTGAAGCCTTTGACCATTCCCATATTCAGGGTGCGGACTTGGTTTCTGCGATGGTCGTATTCGTGGACGGCCAACCAAACAAAAATTTGTATCGAAAGTATAAATTAAAGACGGTCGATCATGCCGATGAAGCCGCCAGCACTAAGGAAGTTATTCGACGACGTTATACCCGCTTGTTGAAGGAACACGCCGAGATGCCGGATTTAATTTTAATGGACGGCGGCGTTATTCAAATGAATGCGGTCAAGGATGTTTTAGTCAATGAGTTGGGATTGGATATTCCAGTCGGTGGGATGGTCAAAAATACCCATCACCAAACCGCTGATTTGCTTTATGGCGATAACGATACGCCGCTGCAATTGGATCCGAAGAGTCAGGGATTTTATTTGCTTCAGCGGATTCAAGACGAGGTCCATCGATTCGCCATCACTTATCACCACAAGGTGCACACTAAAAACTCATTGAGTTCGAGATTGGATTCCATTTCGGGGGTCGGTCCGAAGACACGAAATAAATTGCTGCGTAAATTTGGTTCTTTGAAGAAAATTTCCAATGCGTCGGTTGAGGATATTCGCAAGCTGGGAGTTCCGGAAACGGTTGCCCAGACGATCAAATTCTCATTAAGTAAAATTGATGAAGAACGTAAAGTCACAAATTATCAGGATAAGAAGCTGACGCACTGATTATCTGTGGGAGACACTGGGATGATCAGATTATTTTGACCTAGTGTCAGAAACTCGGTATACTGCTAGAGTACTGGACACGTAACTAACGACTTAGGAATAATTTGAAATGGTGATAAGATGTTTGTTGATCAAGTTAAAATTGATGTAAAAGCTGGAAATGGTGGTAACGGGATGGTTGCCTTCCGGCGAGAAAAGTATGTTCCAAACGGCGGTCCTGCCGGCGGCGATGGTGGCCGTGGCGGGAACGTGATTTTTAAGGTGGACTCAGGCATGAATACCTTAATGGACTTTCGTTATCATCGAAAGTTTAAAGCCAAGAATGGCGGTAATGGTGCGAACAAATCAATGACGGGCCGCAGTGCCGAAGACTTGGTGATTCCAGTTCCAGAGGGAACAACTGTGACCAACACAGAGACGGGTCAAGTCATTGGTGATCTAACCAAGCCTGATCAGGAGTTGGTCGTGGCCAAAGCCGGTCGCGGGGGACGAGGAAATATTCATTTTGCCAGTCCTACCAACCCGGCGCCAGAAATTGCTGAAAACGGTGAGCCCGGACAGGAAATCTCGCTGAGTTTGGAACTCAAAGTTCTTGCGGATGTTGGGTTGGTTGGGTTTCCATCAGCCGGGAAATCAACTTTACTGTCCGTTATTACCAGTGCCAAGCCGAAAATTGCAGGATACCATTTCACCACCCTGGTTCCTAACTTGGGGATGGTCCGATTAGATGACGGCCGTGATTTTGCTGTGGCCGATTTGCCTGGATTGGTTGAAGGTGCGTCAAATGGCGTTGGATTGGGATTCCAATTCCTCCGTCACGTTGAACGGACCCGAGTTATTCTTCACCTGGTTGACATGTCGGGTGTTGAGGGCCGTGATCCGTTTGAAGATTATTTGGCGATTAATAAAGAATTGAGTCAGTATGATGAACGGATTTTAAACCGACCACAAATCATTGTTGCAACTAAAATGGATTTGCCTGATTCGGAAGCCAACTTGGCCGATTTTAAGCAAAAATTAGCGAAGCAGGCTCAAACCGGCCAAACCGTTCCTGAAATCTTTCCAATTTCTTCAGTTACCCATACCGGGCTGACTGATTTGATTCGAAAGACGGCCGATTTACTGGATACAACCAGCCTGGCAGATATGGAAGAGCCGGAAGACACAACCAAATCATACGATTACGAGCCAGCTGACACGAGTGATTTCAAGATCAGTTATGATAAGGAATATGAATCATGGGTTATTTCCGGTGATAAAATTGAGCGGTTGTTTAAGATGACCGACACAGAGCATGATCAAAGCATGCTCCGATTTGCAAGACAAATGCACGGAATGGGAATTGACGACGCGCTTCGCAAAGCGGGCGCCAAGGATGGGGATACGGTTTCAATCCTTGATTTCTCATTCACGTATGTTGAGTAATCAACAATATTGGGGAACATAATACACATATAGGGTAGGGAATATTTCAATGCAACAAGTTCAAACAAACAAACTAGGAAAACGCCTGAAAAACAGTCGATATATATCCGGTTTTGATGGAATTCGGGCACTTGCAGTCGTCGGTGTCATTATCTATCATTTGTTGCCTTACAAGCTGCAAGGTGGTTATCTCGGGGTGCCAACTTTTTTTGCCGTCTCGGGATATCTGATTACGGATCTTTTGTTGCAGGAATGGGAGCAAAACGGCCGGATTGATTTCTGGGGGTTCTACGCCCGAAGACTCAAAAGACTTTACCCTGCTCTCGTGTTCATGCTGGTGGGAACCGGCACGTACATAACGTTATTTCAGCGTTCGCTATTAACAAATCTGCGGTCGATTATTACGACCAATATGTTGTATGTCTATAACTGGTGGGAGATTGCCCACGGACAAAGTTATTTTGATCGTTTTAACGGCGAATCACCGTTTACACATCTATGGTCGCTTTCAATTGAAGGCCAGTATTATTTGATCTGGCCGCTGCTTTTGATCGCGCTGGTATTAATTGTCAAAAAACGACGATCGATCGCAAACATTTTATTGGTGTTTGCAATTTTATCAGGCCTGCTGATGGGGTTCTTGTACACCGGCCCAGATACATTAAATCGGGTTTATTACGGAACTGACACGCGGATGTTCTCAATTATTTTTGGTGCGATGCTGGCAGTCATCTGGCCGTCAACCCACCTCAAGAAAAAGGTTACGAATCGGTCTCGGTGGACGTTGAATATCATTGGGATCGTCTCAATTGCAGTCATGGCCTTCCTGTATTTTGAATTATCCGGTCAAAACACCTTCACCTATCGGGGTGGGATGTTTATTATGGCGATTGCATCAACGACCTTAATCGCAGCGTGTGCCCACCCGGGAGCTGATGTGAACAGGTGGCTAACGAACCCAGTCTTTTCTTGGATGGGAACGCGAAGCTATGGGATTTATTTATATCAATTCCCGGTCATGATTTTTTATGAAATCAAAGTTCAAGACATCGCGGCGCATCCGTTGATCAATGCTTTAGTCGAAATTGCGTTGATTATGGTCATTAGTGAACTGTCGTATCGCTATATTGAACGACCACTTCGACACTATCGATACAAGAATCTCGGTCGATCGATTTATGAATTTGTACAACGGGACTCCGAGTATGGTTGGAAGCGGTTATGGCTAATTCCAGCATTACTCTTAATTGGGATTTCCGTGTATGGGAGTGCCATTTCGCCGACTAAAGATCCGAAAAATGTCTTGCAGGAAAATATTGCCAAAAACGAGAGCACGGCAAATGCGCATAACAAAGCAGCTCTGGCTAAGCAAAAGAAGGCTAAGAAACTTTCTGCCAATGACAAACGAATGAAAAAGCTGCTTAAGAAGAAACTAACGGTTAAGCAGTATAAGATTGCCAAGCATTATGGGTTGACGAAGCGTCAGTATCTGACCGTTTACCAGCAGCCGTTAACGGCAATCGGTGACTCTATTTTGGCTGACAACAGTCATGATCTTCAAAATGTCTTCACTAATGCTTACGTTTCGGCTGCCGTTGGCCGGCAAATCTGGCAGGCGGGGGATGTTCTTACCCAATTGAAGCGTAAGGGGGACTTGGCACCAAATGTTTTGATCAATCTGGGAACAAATTCGCCAATGACGCCTGAGCAAATTAATTCCGTTCTCAAATCAATTGGCAAGGATCATCAAGTCTTTTGGGTAACAACCCACGTGCCAACGAGAAATTGGGAAACTGAAGTTAATCGCACGATTCGTAAGGCTGCCAAGCGTCATTCCAATGTTCATATTATTGATTGGCACGCATATAGTAATCATCAAAATGATTGGTTCTGGAACGATAATGTTCATCCGAACCCAAGAGGAAACGTGCACTATACACATTTAATTGCAACGTCGATTTACAACTACATCAACCAAAAAAAATAAGAGATTTGACTCGTCTTGCTCGTGTGAGCAAATGAGTCAAATCTCTTTTCTAATTAGTTCAAATGAACGATCAAAGTCGAATTGGGCGCGCTTGCGACCTTTTCTTGTTGGGTGTTGTAAATTGGTCCGAATTTGATCGATAACTTAGTTGCTGGATGAGCTGCGTAGTCATGCAAATAGCCGGTCATGGCAAAGCTAACGGCTCTGTCAGCACCAATCTTGTTGCCGGCAGAAGAGTCGGTTAATTGATTTTGCGTTGTTAAGATTTGTCCCTGATTGGTTTTGACGTAATCAACACCGTTGAGGGCAATTTTGAAATCATGATGATTGGTCACTGTATAGTTAAGGACAAACGTGTAATAGGTGTCTGGAATTTCTTGCAGATTCAAGACTTGTTTGGCAGCGGCTTTGGCCTCGGGTGTCTTTGCTGTATTTTTGATAACCCGGACTTGATTAATTTTATAATTGACGTTGCCGGATTTAATGTGGATCGGTTGGTTGATGACGTCCGCAAGCTGTTGGCGGGTACCAAACCGATCAAAGGTAAATTGATGCTTTTTACTCAAATCGCCATTCTTAACGTAATTGGCACTTTTTTGGATTTGCTTTGGAACCTTATATTGATAATTGCTTAGTGACTGACTGGTACTACTGGCAGATGAGCTTGAACTGTCGTTTGACATATCAGCACTTAACGATTTCTTTTCATTTGCCTGGTTACTTTTGCTGCCGCCACAGCCAGTCAATCCAACCGCCAGCAGCGCAGTGAATAATAGTAAAAGTCCTTTGATTTTCATAATTCTATCCCCTAGTAAAATACGATTGATTTATTAACAATTCTAAACCCAAAAACCAACTGGTGGTTGTTTGAAGTCCGCAAATCGGTTGTAATGGGGAGTTGGCGTGTTCTAGCCATAAACTGATCTAGTGTTATTGTAGCAAATTCCCCGTGTGATTGGGATGTTTTGCCCAACAATAAGGAATCTTTATCAATTGTTAATTCATTGACTGGTAAAAAATGTTTTCCCGCAGCAATTAAAATTGTCAGCTTGGGATTTAGTGTCCCGCTTGCCCGATAAAACTCATCCAAATTCATGCTCCAAACTCCCTCCTAGTGATTATTTTACCGAAATTATGATACAATTGAAAAGTGATTTTAGGGAAGTGACGCGATTTTTAATAATGGATTTCGAATGTCATTTTCCTTCAACTCGATTTTATAAATTAAGGAAACGATAATAATGCAGATTGAATTTTTAGGTACTGGAGCAGGTTCTCCCGGGAAATTTCGGAACGTTTCAAGCTTGGCGCTTAGATTGCTTGACGAAATTAACTCGGTATGGTTATTTGATGTTGGTGAGGGCACACAACATCAAATTTTACGATCAACGATTCGTCCTCGTAAAATCGAAAAAATATTTATCAGCCATCTTCACGGCGACCATATTTTTGGCTTGCCGGGTCTGTTAAGTAGCCGTTCGTTTCAGGGTGGCAATACCCCACTGGACATTTACGGGCCCCAAGGAATTAAGGAATACGTCAACGTCAGCTTAAAGATTTCAGAGAGCCGACTATCCTATCAGATTAATTTTCATGAATTGCCCAAGGGCACTGACGGTAAGATTTTTGAGGATAGTAAATTTACGGTGTACGCCGCTCCTTTGGAACATCGTATCACAAGCTTTGGCTATCGTGTCGTTGAACACGATCATCCAGGTGAGTTGATGGTTGATAAATTGACTGAGCTGCACATTCCATCCGGACCAGTTTACGGCAAGCTTAAAATGGGTCAGACCGTCACTTTGGATGATGGCCGGGTCATTGACGGCACTCAGATGATTGGGCCGGCTCAACCCGGAAGAATTGTGACAATCATCGGGGACACGCGAAAGACCGAAAATGCCCTTAAATTAGCTCAAAATGCGGACGCATTAGTTCATGAAAGTACCTTCGGCAAGGGTGAAAATAAGCTTGCAAGAAATTATTTCCATTCAACCAATATGCAGGCCGCACAGATTGCCAAACAAGCCGGTGCTAAACTATTGCTGTTAAATCATATTTCGGCACGGTACACCGGTAAAATGGCCCATGAGCTTGAAAAGCAGGCTCAGACTGTGTTTCACAACACAAAAGTCGTTAAAGACTTTGATGTGATTGACATACCTTTTGAAAAAAACAACTAGGTATTTGTGAGGGGGGATTCACAAATGAAAAAACAAGTCGGCACCATTATCAGTATCGTCTTAGTCATTATCATTGCTGTGTTCGCATTGATGAATTTTGAATCCGTGGCAGTCAATTTTGGCTTTACGTCCGTCAAAATGCCGTTAGTGCTCTTGATATTAATTTGTCTGCTGATCGGTGCGCTCATCATTTTCCTGTTTTCGTCCACTCAAAATGTTAAGAAAAATCGCCAATTCAAGCAATTGGCTTCCGAAAGTCAACAGAAACAAGACGAGTTACAGGACCAAATCAAACAGCTGACGATTAATTTAAAATCACTGGAGACCCGTCTGAAGAATTCTTATGGTAAACAGGAAATCGGAACGCGTGACCAACAGATCAGTGATTTAGAAGACGAAATTGCGAAACTAACAGAAAAGTTATCATCTCAAAAGTAAGGTAGAGTGTTTAATGATCAATTCGAAGTATGACTGGCAATTTCATGAAGTAAACGACACCACACAGGTCGATCAACTGGCAAAAGATGCCGGAATCGACCCGTTTATTGCGACAATGCTTGTTCAACGGGGTGTTAAAACGGCTGACGAGGCGGAGACATTTATGAATCCAACGGTCAGCTCTTTTCATGACCCCTTTTTAATGCATGATATGAAAAAAGGTGTTGATCGGATTTCACAAGCAGTGGAAAGCGGTGAGCACATCACCGTTTATGGTGATTATGACGCCGACGGTATTACCAGCACGACGATTATGTATGAAACATTGAGTGACCTGGGAGCAGATGTTGACTATTACATTCCCAATCGTTTTTCCGAGGGCTATGGGCCAAATGTTGCCGCATTTCAATCAATTATCGATAAGGGCACTTCGTTGATTGTGACCGTGGATAACGGGGTGGCTGGGAACGATGCAATTGCAGCAGCCAATCAGTTAAAATGCGACGTTGTGGTAACAGATCATCACTCCTTGCCCGAAGTTTTACCGGATGCTTTTGCCATTATTCATCCACGGGTAAAAGACGCTGATGGGAATGCCTATCCGTTTGGTGATTTATGTGGTGCCGGCGTTGCTTTTAAAGTTGCCCAGGCACTAATGGATGATGTTCCATCTGATTTGCTGGACATAGCTGCGATCGGAACTGTGGCCGACATTGTTTCACTGAGAGATGAGAATCGGGCCATCGTCAAATTTGGCGTTCAAGCGATTAAGAATAGTCAGCGCCCTGGGCTAATCGCACTCATTAAGGAAGCTGGGATTGATCTTTCAAAATTTGACGAACAGGATATTGGCTTTGGGATTGCCCCACGGTTGAACTCACTCGGTCGAATTAAAGATGCGACAGTTGGTGTTGAACTGCTATCGACATTTGACGAGGATCGAGCTTCCGAATTGGCTAAATTTGCCAATCAGCAAAACGATTTGCGAAAGTCGCTCGTGGATCAGTTTTATAGTGAAGCGGTGGCGTCGGTCGAATCCTCTGGTGATATTAAAAATCGGTCGACTCTGGTGGTTGTCGGCGAGAACTGGCACCAGGGCGTTTTGGGCATTGTTGCCAGCCGCCTGGTTGATAAGTATCAGCGACCAACTCTCGTAATGACGGGGGCTGATGGCAGCGATGAGGTCAAGGGCTCCGGTCGAAGTGTTGACAGTTTTGATCTGTTTCAGGCAATTGATCCGATTCGCAGCCAGACGGTTGGATTTGGTGGTCACCACTCAGCGGTTGGTTTAACGATTAAGCAGGATAAAATTGGTGTATTAAAGGATCAGCTGGAAGCGGCCGCCAAGCAACAGCATTTGGATTTGTCAGTTAAACCGCAGCTGGAAATTTCAGCGGTCTTACCGGTTTCAAAGGCCACTACGGATCTATGTGATCAGTTGAAAGCTTTAGCACCGTTTGGTCAGGATAATCCCAAACCAATTTTTAAGCTCAAGTACGACCGTCTTTCAGACATCAAAACGTTGGGCAAGACCAAAGACCACCTTAAATTTTCGTTGGTCGCCGGGCAAAACCGCTTAACTGCGATTGCCTTTGGTAAGGGTGAATTTGCTTCAGAATTGGAGCAGGGTGCATCTCAATTGGAAGTCGTCGGTGAGGTTGGAGAGAACACCTGGAATAATCATACGACCGTTCAGCTCATGGTTGACGACATGCGGGAAGCATTGCCACCAGTTGTGGATCGGCGAACCAGACAATTACATCAGCAGATGTTTGCCAATTCTGGAACGTACGTGTTTTTCCATGAGAAAGTTCGAGACCAGTTAAAGCACTATTTATCAGCGGAATCTCAAGCGGTGATGTATGATCAAAATGAGCTTAAAACACTTGATCAGGGCAAAGTTTACATTGTCGACTGCCCGGATTCTACGGCTGATCTGGTCAAGGTCTTAGGCGTTATTCATCCACAGACGACAATTCTTTATTTGTACAAAAAACAGTTAGTCTCAAAAATAGGGATGCCAGATCGACATTCTTATGCTAAACTATTTAGGTTCATTAAAGAGCATGCAAATATCAATATTGCAACGCAGTTAAAACAAATTTCAGAACACTTGCACCTATCAGCTCGAACAATTATTTTTATGGTTCAGGTTTTCTTGGAACTGGATTTTATCACCATTCAGGATCGGATTATTAATCTCAATCCCAATTATGCTGCGCGCGATTTAAAGTCGGCACCCAGTTATCACTTGAGGGAAGAACAATTGCTCACTGAGAAAAAGTTACTGGTCTCTGATACGCATGAGTTTGTTCAATTCGTTAAGGACAGTTTGGGTGTTTGATGAAAGGAAGAAAGACTATGTCAATCGATTTTTCAAAATATATTGCTTCATATCCGGACTTTCCGGAACCCGGAATCTTGTTTAGAGATATTTCACCATTGCTTGAAAACGGTGAGGTTTACCGTGCTGCCACCGATAAAATTGTTGATTTTGCCAGAGAACGCAATGTCGAAATGATTGTTGGCCCTGAAGCCCGTGGATTTATCGTCGGCTGTCCGGTTGCCTATAAACTTGGAGTTGGATTTTCACCAGCTCGGAAGAAAAATAAGCTGCCAGGAGAAACTATTGAAGAGAGTTACGGACTGGAATACGGCAAATCGTCTCTCTATTTGCGTACGAACGCAGTTAAACCCGGTCAAAGGGTTTTGGTCACGGATGACCTTTTAGCCACTGGTGGGACCATTGATGCAACAATTCGACTGGTTGAAAAGCTGGGCGGAATTGTTGTTGGGACCGCATTTTTGATTGAATTGTCTGATCTCAAAGGTCGTGAGAAAGTAAAGGACTACGATTTCTTTACTTTGCTGAAATATTAATGTTAAAGCTCATTTGCGTCTATCAACGCGAACGAGCTTTTTTTATTATCCAAAATGGCTCAGCTGTGACGCGGTCATCGTTGACAATAAAAAAAGTTCCACCGACAAATGTCGATGGAACCCTCACTGTTATTAAGGTGAGTACAGGATTTGAACCTGCGCGCCGGTATTAGCCGGTTCGCCGGATTTCGAGTCCGGTGCATTACCACTCTGCCAACTCACCACAACAGATTTTATTATATCAATTGTTATTCTGAATGTAAATTAGGTTTACTTGGAAGATGCAAATTTTGTCTTAAGGTAACCAATCACAGCAGGGAGCAAGGAGATTGCGACAATTCCGATGATCACCATTGAGAAGTTGTCCTTAACAACCGGAATGTTACCGAAGTAGTAGCCGGCACCACAACAAATTGCGACCCAGCTGAAACAGGCAAATAGATTATATTTAATAAATCGGTTGTATGGAAAGTCACTCGTTGCCGCAACAAATGGGATTAAGGTCCGGATAATTGGGATGAATCGACCAAAGAAGATTGCCATGGCCCCATATTTGTTAAAAAATTCGCGGGCTTTTGCCAGGTCCTTTTCTTTTATAAATTTGCCTAGCACTCGATGCCGGGGAATGATTTCGCCAAACTTGTTTCCAAAGAAGAAGTTCAGTGAATCTCCGCCAATCGAAGCGGCAAGAAAGATGACGACAAATATTCCGATGTTTAATCCGTAGGTGGCGTTAGCAGATAATGCAGCCGCTGCGAATAATAACGAGTCGCCAGGGAGAAATGGGAAGATAACCGCTCCGGTTTCGATAAAGATGATCGCAAATAGGATTAAGTATGTTGAGCTTCCAAAAGTATTAACAATGTTAATCAAGTGGTCATCAATGTGTAATATAAAATCGATAAGGGTACTCAAGAAATCATTCCTTTCAAAATTTATAGTTGATTGTACCAAATTTCTTTACAAAATATCGCGTTCTTTTAGGGCCTTTACCAAAAAATAAGCTTTGTTGTGTATTTACGGCATTCACGATACAATTGTTAACAGTTTAAAAAAGGGATGATCAGATGAACCTAAAGGTAGGAATGAAGGTTTCGGGAGTGGTAACCGGAATTCAGCCTTACGGCGTTTTTGTCGATATAGGTGAACACCAACAGGGGTTGATCCATATATCGGAATGCCATTCGGGCTATGTGGCTGACATTTATCGGTTATTTAAAGTAGGTCAGCCGGTTAACGCACTCATTATTGATATTGATGAGTATTCTGGCAAGATCAGTTTGTCGACGAGAACAACCTCGGTTAATTATTCGGTCCTTCTCCACGCCAGGGGATTTAAGCCAAGGAAGATTCATTATTGGACCAATTATCAGCTTAGTTTGGGATTTAAGTCGATTGCGCGGAGCAAAAAGCAGTGGTTAAGCGATGCGAGAATCTTTTTTGAATGATTTGAAAGAAAGTCCTTGACCTGGGTATCACAAATTGGTAAAATATTTTTCGTTGTCAAATATCCAAACAAGTTTCTATGCGCTTCGAATTTTAAAAATTCAGCAAAAAACAACTTGATTTAAAATGGAAAATCTGATAATATTAAATAGTTGTCAAAAGCGA
>NZ_AZGK01000006.1 GCF_001435315.1 Lentilactobacillus parabuchneri DSM 5707 = NBRC 107865 | reverse complement strand
CCAAGCCTACAAATAATGATTTCTTCAAATCGGGCTTCTCGCCGGCCTCTTTTAGAGGCCGAGCGGGAAGGCTTTTTTTGCTGAAAATAAACGCAGTGTGTGAGGGCCAAAACATTAACTCATGTGTTTTCTCATTAATTCCAGAAGCATTTCATCCGTATACGTATAATCAAGCATTTCCAATGTTTTTCGAATGGTTTCTTTTAAGGCGTAGAGTTCAAATGCCATGGGGTCTTCTGGAAACATGCCATACTTGTAGTGCGTGTAAGCATTTTGGTACTCCTCAGTGCTTGCGACTTCATACTGGGCGTGCATGGCATCATGGAATCGTTGGACTTGTGAAACTGCCCGTTTTCGTTTTTTCAAGAAGTATTCTGATATTTTGACTTCAATCGGACTGCTGCAATTGTCAAAAGAGATGTGCATCGTATCAGTGTGGTCCATTTCTGCATGGTCTTGAATGTTAGTGGTACTGATCCACGATGAATTCTTTCCTTTTGTGGCCTTTAGCGGTGCAAATCCCACGCCACCATACACAAATGGTTTATACTCATTGATTTCCAGATATCCGTTGATTAGCTTTAGCTTACGATAGGACAAGACGGGATATTGATTTAGCATTTGCTTGAGTAGTCGGATTGGGGTTTCCTGAACACCGATGATTCCCAGCTTGCAATCGAGGATGGCCGTTCGAATCCTTGATCCTTGAATTGCAACCAGTGCGTCAACGTTTCTCCAATGAATATCAACTGATTTTGCTTGTTTTTGAATGTGTGACTCAACCAAATCATCAATGTGCAAAATATCCCCATGCACGCGTTTACCGACCGACGTCAAATAATTTACATAATTCATCTTGTTAAGCTCTCCCTCAGTAATATTTGATTGCGATTCATGAACAACCGTTCGCTCATGACAACAAAATGGAATTTTACAGGATTAGCTAATGGTGAGCAACTTTAACGCTTATGATTGCCATTACTTTTTTTGAGGATTATTCATTCCGAACTATTTATCCACAAAGAGACCAGTCCCAAGTATTTCACTTGGAGACTGGTTTTTCAGCTGTGCATATAAATTTTAATTAGTATAAATGAATTATTGCATGTTGAACACAGCACCAGAAAGCGTGTTTGCAAGATTCCAGGCCGCATCACCTGCGTCATCATTATTTAGTGCTTCCACATAACGGTCATGAAGGGCACCCAGTTTGTTATTATTCAGGGTATCAAACCGTCCTTTGAACAAGTTATAAGCTTTTTCGATTGCCAAGATATCTGCCTTATCGCCAGAATCATCGGCATCGTCACGCATTTGGCCAATGACTGATCCAATATCCCAGTTATCACTTGTATCGCCATCGTTGTAGGCAGCTTTTGGAGAAATGTTGGTTACGTTGTCTAAGATATCATCTTGAGAATCTGGACTCATGGTTCGAACGATTGCGATCATCGCACGGATATCGGCGGTTTCTTGATCGTAAGATTTCTTTTGAGACAGGTTGCCTCGCCAGATCCAACCGTTGATATTGCCGGTACTATTTTCAACGTAGTAGTAGACAGCAATTTTACCAGTTGGTTTGCGGACTCTTGCGGATTTGAATGCGTAAAGGGTCGTTTGAAGATAGTTTCCAGCGTTGCGACTTTTGCCTGAAAGACTGGCAGAACTATAAAGCTTGCCACCGTTGGCAGTGTATGGCGTTGTGCCACTCAAACTGGTATAACTTAGGACACGATTAGCCTGGCGATGCGCCCGCTTTTTTGCCATGGCAATTGATGTGCCTGATGGCTGCATGGTGGAAATAGTGGTAACCCCCAGAGTGAATGAAAGTAGTGCGATAGATGCGAGTTTTGATGCTTTGTACATGATGAACCTCCCAATATGTGTATTGCTGAACAAACAGCATTTACTAGTATACGGGAATGCAGTACTGGTGTACATAGTTGATAGACGATTTACAAAAGAAAAGCGGTCGTTATTACCTTATGTGATTAGTAGTTGGCACAAGTAATAATTTCGGAACGATATTTTATCTTAAGGAAAAATTTACCTATGTTCGCTTGACGTCCATTGTACAGGCCGTGATACAATTTGATTAATAACATGAGGTAATTATTTGAAGGGCGGTAAAACCATGGCGATGAACACCCATTTTCGTGTGCGAGCGGATGTTGTTAGATGGATCATTGAACATTCTGATTTTGATCAATTGACAGAGGAATGGCAATTGAGAATATTGCGATGGTTGGAAAAGGACGTTCGCCCCAGCGTTCAACAGATTAAGCAAGTCAGTGACAAGTTAGGGGTGCCATTTAACTATTTCTTCTTATCAGAGGCACCGGTCGAGGATGTGCCGTTGTTGGCATTACGGACCATTCGCGGTGAGCGGAAACCAAGCCGCAACCTGACGGAAGTCTTGTTGGGTATGGAAGAACAACAAAAAGAGTTAAGTAGTCAAAGAGAACGGCAGGGCTTTGGCTTCTGTCGTTTCCTTGGCGGCGGTGTCGGCAGTCATGAGGAGCCAAAGGTGATTGCAATGAAGCTGCTGGAACGGCTGGGCTTGTATCACGATTGGGTCTTTCAACGGGATCCCCAACAGCGGTTCGAGTCCTTACAACGTGCGTTGACGAAACTTCGAGTGGTTGTGATGCAGAGTGGCTTTGTCCGTGACGATGCAGCACGGCAATTGGATCCGGATGAGTTCCGTGGTTTCGTGATGTTGGACGACTTTGCGCCGTTGATTTTTGTTAATGCAAACGTCACTTGGTCAGAAAAGCTGGTCGTCTTGGCTCATGAAACAGTTCACGCCTGGTTTGAGACGTCAGAATTGTTTGATGCCAGCGATGAATTGCGACAGGATTTCCGAGATTGGGAGCAGGAAAGGCAGGTATATAACGTGACTCGGGCACTGTTGCTCGGCAGTTACCTGTAAGAATGAATGGGGCCTTTTTCTTTGAAACCGCTTACAACGGATGTAATATTAACATGAAGTTAACATTTCTTTGCTAATTTCTCTTATAGTTGGTCGTTGCGATTTCGATAGGGGGGACCTAATATGTCAGACAAGAAGATTGCTGTCTATGGTGCGGGATCGATTGGAACGATTTCAGGGGCTTACTTAACTCAGGCCTATGGTAAGGACAATGTGACATTGGTGGATGCTTGGCAGGAAAATGTCGACACCTTGAACAGTCAGGGTGCACACATTACGGGGACTGCCAACTTGACGGTGCCGGTAACGGCGGTAACGCCGGATAAAGTGACCGGTCAGTATGATGTTGTTCTACTCCACACGAAGCAGGGCTTCAATAATGAGGTAATTCCGGCGATCAAGAAAATTCTCAAACCGGATGGCACCCTGATTTCATTGCAGAATGGTGTTCCAGAGAAAAACATTACTAAGATGATTCCAGCCAAGAATGTGGTTGCCGGGACCGTTGAATTTGGTGGGACTGGTGGCGGACCTGGTGTTTCAGAGTTGACGACAGATTATGATGCGTTTAAGAGCAGCGCTTATGCAATTGGTGAGTTGGATGGTCGAATGACGGATCGAATTGTGATGATTGAAAGCATCTTATCCAGTGTTGGTGGCGTCACGGTTTCCGACAACCTGATGGGAACTAAGTGGGTTAAGTTGCTGGTTAACGAATCATTCAGCGGCTTGTCTGCGGCGTCGGATGCGACCTTTGGAGAAGTTGCTGCTGATGAAGTGGGGGCACGAGCTGCACTTCATTTAATCAATGAAGGCTTAGATGCTGGTCATGCTGATGGTGTTAAATTTGCCACGATTGGCGGTGCCGACATGAACCAACTGTTCAAGCTTCAGGGCGACGATTTTACCGATGAGCAAGTCCAGAATTTGCGGGTCTTTATCAAGCAAAGCAATAACTTGAAAGCCAGCATGCTGCAGGACCTCTATCATCACAGAAAGACTGAGATTAATGAAATCAATGGCTTGATTGCGGCGATTGGTAAGGAACATGGAATTCCAACGCCTTACAACGACTTAATTATTCAAATTGTCACCAAGGCGCAGGATACTGACACGTTGCCGAAGTACGATGAGACGATGGCCGCCTTTAAGAAGCTGCTGGAGAATAAGCCAGTGGCGTTGTAGAAGCATTATTTGAATAGAACATGATGCCTTCCGCTACCATATATTAGTTGGAAGGCATTTTTATGCAACTAAGCAAGGGGAACTTTTAAAAGGTGATACAAAATTAATTTAATACTAACTAATAATATAATCGAGGTATTATATATAGTTGAAAAATTTACTTGAAACAAAATAATAATGACATAATACAAACATTAAATTATAATTAGCTGTGGGTCCTGATTTACAAGAAAGGATGATTGGACGTAGATTCTTGATTTGCATCTAAAACATTACATAAATATTGGGAGTGATTCTATGGATAATCAAATTAAGTTTTGTCCGAAGTGTGGCAAAAAAATTCCGGCTGCTGCTGAATTTTGCCCATTTTGTGGTGCCAAGCAACCGGCAGTAAGTGGTTTGGATCATCGGCAGGGATCAAGGCCAGCACAAAAAAGTGAGCCATCTCAATCAAGGGAGAGAAGTTCAAACGATGCGGTACTTGCTAAAGATACTCCTACAGAATGGTTTAAAAAGCCTTGGGGAATTGTAATCATTGTTGCTGTAGTTCTGGTTGTATTAGTTGGAGCCACAAAAATATTTCGTTACAACCACCCAAATACAGATAGTATAGCTAGCAGCATACAGAGCACCATCCGGGAAGACGATGATTTTGGCTCGGCTACAGTCCACTATTCAGAATCAACTCAAACATTTGATATTGATATCCCCGAGAGTTCCACTGCTATGACAAATCTTGACAATGGTTATCCATCAATTTGGAATTCATTAGTTAAAGAATTGAAGGAAAAATCACAGAGCTTAGACAATGACTACACTTCAGGATATTCATATATACAAGTAATGTCGCCATACAATAGTGACCGAACCTATTTGCAAGTCAATCACGGAATCGTCAAGTACAATATTGCGGATGATTTAAACTAATATTTTGGAGAGTAGACAGATGGATCAGCAAACTAAGTTTTGTTTTAAATGTGGTGCGAAGATTCCTTTAAGTGCCATTTATTGTCCTAAGTGTGGAACCAAACAACCTTCCACTGATGCGGAAATGAAGGATAATACTCTAGACGTACCTTTATCTGAAATAAGCGCTAAGGCAACGAGTGACCAAATTGCAATTGATGCACTGATCCCGCCTACAAACATGTCGGGAGTAAATCGGGATATCAGGCCAGAACGGATTAGCGAATATAAACAAGCGATGGGATTTCCTGGCAAAGTTGATAATGTTCTGTACATTCAGAATAATTATATGAAAAAGATGTTATTGATAGGGGCTTTAGCCACTCTTAATAATAAAATGATGTTTGTCAGCTTTGAAGAACAAGGAATTCTATTTGTTGGTTATGACTTGGTGGGTCATTTTAATGGCGTGAATACATTCGTTCCTAATAATGAGATTCAAGAAATCCACTTAACTTCTGGCGTAATGCAAAATAAGCTTAAGATTGTTACAGTTAAAGAAAGGCTGAATTTCTTGGCACCCAAGCTATTAGTAGGTGCGCCGTATCAAAAGCAGAACCTGAATTCATTAATGGAAAAATTCAAATAAATAATTAGTTAGGAAGTATTATTTTGGAAAATCAAACAATGTTTTGCCCTAAATGTGGTGCGGAAGTCCCCACAAATTCGAAGTTTTGCCAAAAGTGCGGTTACGATTTGTCGGCAGTCGTTCAAAATGTGACGCCTCAGAATGAAATGGACCAATCATCAGCAGATAGTGATAATAATGGACAATCTGAAAACCACTCTAAACCAGAATCCGTCCAAAATGTGAATGATTATACCAAAAGAAATAATTCAGTTAATGATCATAAAGATGATCGTTCACCCAATTCCACAGTGTATTTGACGTTAGGTTGGATTGCAATTTTTCTTTCTTGGTTTATTTTTCCTATTCCCTTTGGAATTGCAGGAAGTGTCTTTGGAGGCATTCTGGCACAGCATGATGCAACTAAGAAGTCGGGAACAGTTCTACTTATTGTTGGTGTAGTTGTTATTATTATCGGGTTCGTTGAACTTAGCATGTATTAATTAAGGCATGAACTCATTTGACTGATCCATGAGTTGTTAAATGTGCTACCATTAAACCGCTAGGGGTGCTAATTCAGTAGCTGAGACCAAACCCTTTGAACCTGTGAGTTAATACTCGCGTAGGGAAGCTTTAATTGAATAGGGATTTCTAGCAAAAAACTAAAAAGGTGGTTTTTTGTGATGAAAGAAGCATTATTTGACGGTTACGCTTCGGATTATGATGAATGGTTTGTTGCCAACGAGAAAGTCTTCTTGAGTGAGCTGGGATTACTAAAGAAAAGTTTAGGTGATAATCCCGGAAGAACTTTATCAATTGGTAGTGGCAGCGGATTATTCGAGCAAGCGCTTCGTCAACAGACTGGGATTAATGTTGAGGAAGGTGTGGAGCCTTCAAAAGACATGGCGGCCATTGCGACTAAGCGAGGAATGCACGTTCAGATTGCCAGTGCGGAGACAGCAGACCTTCCTGATGAGGGATATGATACGATTTACTTCAATGGGAGTTCCAGCTATATCTCCGATTTAACGGTCGCTTATGGACACGTTGCCAGCGGCCTTAAGCCTGGTGGTCGGTTAATTTTGTTGGATGTTCCAAAAGAAAGTGCATACGGGTTGATGTATATGCTTGCAGACGCGTTGGGTGGTTATCAGGATTCGCGACTAACTGGCGCATTGCCAAAATTCCCATATCCAGCAGACTTTTTAAATTTAGCTCAATGGCATACGACTCCGGAAAAGGCGCAAGTTCTGACTCAAACGTTGGGATTTGTGGATGTCTCATACTATCAAACGCTTTTAGCCAGTCCGGCTTATGCGGATCAGGCCGTTGAGGAAACCGTCCCCGGATATGATAAGGGCGGATACGTCGCAATTATTGCTTACAAAAAGTAAAATCGATTTAGGAAATCAGTGGCAGATTGATTTGACTCATGCCAAACTAATTTCATAACCGTCTTCAGAAAGCTAGCCAAAAACGGTTAGCTTTTTTAGTTTACCAAGCAATTCGCCAGATATTATGAATTTATTAAGAATTTCTACTGACATAACAGTTCGTTTAACCTATAATTAACTTCGTGGGTATTTTTATAGATAGGTAATTAGGAGGTTATGTTAATGGAATCAAATGATTCGCAGGATGTGCAGTTTTGCCCGAATTGTGGGCATAAGGTGACAGCGACTGAAGAGTTTTGCCCTAACTGTGGCTATAATTTGGCGGCGTATCGCCAGGGGAGCGGGCAGGGAAATGCCACTCAACCACAGGCACCAACTTCGAAGAAAAAGGGCTTTAGCCGATCGAAGAAAAAGCAACGGACCAAGAAGCAGAAGCGCCGACGCCGGTTAATCTGGCTGGCAGCAATTTTAGTTATTATTTTAGGCGGCACAATCGCATATGGCGCCCATTATTATTCAAAAGCCAGCACGTTGAACCGGGTCGTAGCGGCGGTGAAGAAAAATCAGATTGGGGTTCGCCGATATTTCTTCACCAAGGATCCTAATTTGAAGATCAATGACCAGAGCTTGCAGCCGCTGATTAAGTATTTCCACAATAATCCAGAAGATCTGGCTGCATTCCAGACCCAAATGAAGACGTTGGGGACGTACACCGACAACCGTTTGGCCTTCAAGCAAAACGGTCGCCAATTTTTACTGTTTCCCAAGTATGAAGTTGAAGTCAAGCCGGTCTATGTCACCTTATCGGTCAACAAGAAGAACGCCAAGCTTCAAAAAGACGGTCAGTTGATCACCACTTCAACCAAGCCGCACTTTACCAAGAAAATCGGGCCATTGGTTCCCGGCACCTACGATTTATCGAGCTCTGCCGAAATCAACGGCCACAAGTTGTCCAATGATAACAACTATCATTTGCACACTAACGGACAATTGATTCCATTAACTTTGAAGACCGTCTCCTTCACGGTCCACGGACCACAAGGCACCACGGTCATGATTAACTCGAAGGATCAAGGCAAAATCGGCACCAGTGGTACGCTGGCATTCAAAGACTTTCCTTGGACCCAGAGCATTAAAGTTCAAGGAGTCTACCAGACTGGCAAGACCAGCATCAATTCCCAAAGCCGAGTGGTCGGCGACAATCACGGCAATCAGGATATCACCTTACCATTTAAGGGTTTGGTCAGCTACGACGATGCCGATACGTTGTTGACAAACTTGTGTGACGCGACGGCCTCGTTGAGTAACAATGGTGATATTGCCGACGCCACCGATGACGATGATGACGACTTATCCTCGTTCTTCACTAATGGCGACGATGATTCCAACTATCACCAATTTGTCAAAATGGGTAAGGGCTACTATAACGACGATGACATCATGGGAACCGACATGAGCGAGTCGATTGATTCCATCAAGCTGAGTTCTGATAACAGCAGTGACGTAACCTTTGATTTGAAATATCGATTTGATAATGGCGACCACTATCATTACCAGATTTTCCGTTATACCGCGACTCTGACCAAAGGCAACAGCGACGATGACAGTGACTTGACCATCAGTTATCTGTCAGGCGCTCAAAAAGTTGACGACTACGATAAGGATTACGACTAGAAACGGAGATGATCGGTATGGATGAATTTAAATTTTGCCCGAAATGTGGTGCCAAGGTCAAAGCAACTGCGAAGTTCTGCCCGAAGTGTGGCTTTTCATTCGCCCAATTTAACGGCGGGGCGCCCGATAATAATATCAATCAACCTCAACCAAGCAATCGAAGTGGTCAAACCGGTTCCTGGTTCAGCAATCACCATCACCGCAACTGGGTGATCGGCGGGGTTCTGGGCGTCGTGCTTGTGATTATTGCGGTTACGGTGGCCAGTTCAATTATTACTTCCCAGCAGACCCAGGCTAAAAAAGAAGCGATGATTCAGTCGTCGCAATTGAAGGAAAGTATTAAGAAGAAAAAAGAAGCCAAGGAAAGCAAGATTGAGAAGAAACTCTCGACAGAAGCCGTCTCGGTCGTGACCGACATGATTCAAAATGACATGAATTTGGATGCTGAATGTGATGATGTCACAATTACATCCAGTTACGGCGGTAATCAATATGGTGGCTATGCGAATGTCTCTGATGACGACGGCGATCATACGACGGTTGATGTTACCGTTACAAATGTGAAGTACGAAAATAATGTCTCAGTTGAAATTGACAGCGATGGCCATGACTCACTGAACAATACATTCTATAGCTATGATGACGACGATGACGATTACTAGGAGGCGACACGATGCTCAAAGAAGTCTACAGAGTTTGTCCTAAGTGTGGGATGAGCAATGATGCCAATGCCAATTTTTGCTTGAAATGTGGAACCAAGCTGACCGATGCCGACAAAAAGCCGCTGTTAAAACACAGCGGCCAGTTTACCGACGTATTGGCGGGATTAGACATCAGCGCTGAGGAACGCCAATTGGCTGAGCAAGTTGTCATTTCAACGGGTTCGATTCCGGCTGACGGGGCGCTGGCCAGCGCGGTCTATGCCGAAGCCGTCGGCAATCCGGGTGACGGTCTAAAAGTTGTTACGGAGAAGCTGATTGAAAAGTTGTATAGTACGGCGGTTAGTTTGAATTTAAACGGAATCGCGAACTTACGAATCGATACCCAAGTGGCTCCGGGGGTCAGCGAACGAACCGTTTATCTGCTGGCGTACGGGGATGGATTTAAGACCCGTCAAAATTAATAAGTGTCAGACTCATGAAGCTAGCCATTATTGGTTAGCTTTTTTGCTACGGAAATCGACACATTTCGGCATGTCTACAATTCCCAGACAAGAAATTTTAGTCAAAACCATTCCATTTTTCTCGACACGTGGTAACCTATTAGCAAAGGAGATGATCAGCATGTTGCAGTCAGAATGCGCATTACAAACCTAGGAACATAAGGAGAATGCGATGAGTAAATTAAAATCAAACACTTATTGTGCAGATATTGAGAACATTTTAAAACACGTTAACGACGATAATTTTGAGTTAGCAACCAAGGCAATTGAAACAATTAGTAAATACGCCCACGAGTTGAGCGCCGATGATGAAACGTCGACACCCGAAGTGAGTAAGCAGACTCAACCGGCTTCTGAAGAAGTACCAAAGCCAGCTGAAGAATCCAAACCTGCTGAAGAGTTATTCAAAGTTATTTCAACCAAGGCCCGTCCTACCAGTAAAAAAGCCAGCCGACCGCAGAACAAATATAAGGTTGAACGAAAATTAATCGGGGCGTCGATCGGACCGCAGTATTATTCTGAATCAATGGTCCGCAAGTTAGGCATTCATGGCGGCGATATGGCTGTTTTGAATCCGGATCCAGCGAACTACAAAAACTATACTGGCAGATTACCGCAAGTGACGATCGTCGATGTCAGTGCTGACCCGGAACCTAATATTGTTAGAGAAAAGGCGATTGTTGAAAGCGCAGAAGACGGTACTTTAGTCGCAAAGTATGATTATAATCATGAACCACTATTAATGCATGGCGAACCCACCACGATTAAGCTGGACGAAGATGACGTTCGGCGAAACCACGTGAGCGAGGGTGATCTAATCGAATTGGCCTATTACACGTCAAACGAATCTAATGAAGCCCGCGTCACCTGGAAATATGATACCGATGAGCCCGAAACAGACGACACCATCACCAAGCCGCATTCAGCGTACGTTGAAAAGGGCGATACCAAGGTGAAGGCGTTCCAGCCGAACATGGACTATGATTTAACGAATAAAAAAGTCCTCATGTGTGGTTACGGAAGTCATCGTTCGGTGGCTCAAGAAGTGATTGATGCGCATCATGGTAAAGAATTATTAATGTATGATGAAAAAGTGTCGGGCAAGGGGATGGAAGGTAATCTCCTGACGGCCGTTAAACACGCCGATATTGTGATTGTGATGTTAAATTCAGTCAGCCACAATACCGCTAATAAAGCAATTTCCAACGCCCGCGACATGAATAAATTTGTCGCAACAACGAACACGAATAGTCCGTTGGCAATTGAAGAAGCAATCGATCGGGCGATGAAGCGCGAACCGATTTACATGCCAACGAGCCACGTGATTGAATAGATAAATAGTATAAAGATATATTTTTTAGATAACTGAGCTTTCTAACTGCACGGTTAATCATTTACTTAACTTGCAAGCCGTTTTCCCAAGAGATGGGAGAATCGCTTGGCTTTTATTTTGATAAAGTTGTTTGGTTGACACCGTTTCCATCAACCGTGCTATAATCTCGATACTGGCAGGTTGGTCTTACCTCACCGAATATAATAAGCATTGGCATCACCCCCATTTCTCCATCTCGGCGAGGCTGATTCAAGCATTATCAACCCGCTCGGCCGCTGGCTTTGTCAGTGGCTGTACATAAAATTTTTTCCTAGCTGGTTGTTGGTAGTGAAATCAATTCAGCGAATTTTTATTTGGTTGTTGACAGCACCCTATTATGAGGAGTATTGTAATAATCATTAAGAAAAGATGAGAAATTCAAAAGTGTTGACGAAGAAAGTAGCAACTATCTATTTCGTAAAGCGAACCCGGATCAGTGAGAGCGGGGACGAAGGGATGATTGTGAAAATCACTTCTGAGCTGTGGGCTGAATGTAGTAAGCAATCACCGGTACGCAACCGTTAAGAATGCGGCAAATCGCAACATGACGCGTTTTTCCCCTGGATCCTAGCCAGGCGGATGACGTGTCTAGGACATGTTGCCGTTTGTATGAGGCTTGTTTAAGCAAACAAAGGTGGTACCGCGCAAAAGCGCCCTTTTCGAAGAATAACTCTTCGAAAAAGGCGCTTTTTTAGTTGTCATCGGCACGGCCGTCAGCAGGATTTCTCATCAATTCTTAACTTAAACTAGGAGGCTTTTAATATGAAACATAAATTAGTTGTACTATCAATGGCACTACTCATGAGCGTCACGCTATCTGCGTGCGGCAGCAGTTCAGCAAGTCACCACAAGGCGTTAAACGTCACCTTACCGGACGAACCGGCAACCGTTGATCCCAACACGTCGTACGACACCAACAGCGCGAGCCTGATTAACCAGACGATGGAAGGCCTCTATAAATATAACGGCGACAACAAGTTGGTTGCAGGGATGGCAACCAAAGTCGTTAAGCCCACCAATGGCGGCAAGACATACACGTTTACGTTAAGAAAAGACGCCAAGTGGAGCAATGGCAAGCCAGTGACTGCCAACGATTTTGTCACGTCATTCAGACGGACAGTTGACCCGAAGACCAAAGCGCAATTTGCCAGCATCTACGATAGTTTTAAGAATTTTGCCGGCGTTCAATCCGGTAAGCTCTCACCGGACAAGCTGGGGGTTAAAGCCCTGAACGCCCATAAGCTTCAGATTCAATTGAGCCGGCCAGTGCCATACTTTAACGGCTTGGTTGCGACTAAGTATTTACCAGTTAATGCGGCAGCCGTGAAGAAATACGGCAAGAAGTTTGGTACCAACGCCGAAACGTCGGTTTATAACGGCCCATACAAATTAGTTGGCTGGACCGGCAGCAATTCTTCCTGGCACTACGTCAAGAACCCTTACTATTACAACGCAAAAGGCGTCAAGATTGCCAAGGTGAACGTCACCGTTGCCAAGGATCAAAATACCTCAGTTAACTTGTTTAAGGGTGGCAAGGTCGATGTCACTTCTGTCACTGGCCAGTATGTCCGCCAAAACAAGGATGATCCGGAGATGCACACGCATTTGACCGGTCGCTTGAATTACCTTTACTTCAATAGTAAGCGAGAAAAGACCAATTCGATGAACCTGAGAAAAGCGATGTCACTGGTTATCAACCGGAAAACATTGACGGACAGTGTGCTTCAAGATGGCTCCAAGCCAGCCTTGAGTGCTGTGCCGCGAAATGACCAAACCGATCCGGCGACTGGCAAGGATATGGCCGAACAAGTCGGCAACTTGCTACCATATAATGTCGACCAGGCGAAAACTTATTGGAAGGCTTATCTGAAGGAAACCGGCAAGAAAAATGTCACATTGAACCTATTGACTGACGATACCGATGAAGATAAGCACGTGGGTGAATACATACAGGCAGCGGCCCAAAAAGCGTTTGACGGCCTGAAAGTCACCGTAACGTCCATTCCACATGCCCAACACGTCGCCCGCGATTTTGCCGGCACCTTTGACATGAACCTGACCGGCTGGAGCACCAACTGGTTGGATTCATCCGACTTTACCGGACTGGCCGCATCAAGCAACCAGGTTAATTTCACGCATTTGAAGGACGCTAAGCTCGATACATTGCTCAACCAGTCAAATGATTTGAGTGGCCAGGCCCGCTATGACAAATTGGCCGAAGCAGACAAGCAGTTGGTTCAAAACATGGATTACGTCCCACTGTATCAGCCAGCCCAAGCTAATTTGATCAGCAAAAAGGTCGGTGGCCTCAAGTATTCATTGATTCAAGACGCACAATATCAATACGCTTACTGGAAATAATTGGAGGAACTAAAGATGACTAAAACACTATTTCATAACTTTTCATTATTTGATGGCCGCAACCCCGAGAATGAGGCCAATGCCTGGTTTGTTGTTGAGGATGGCAAATTAGTGGATCGTGGGACTGGCAACACACCAAACGCGGACGAAGAAGTCAACCTCAACGGCCGCTTCGTGATGCCGGGATTGTTCAACGTTCATTCACATTTGACGTCGCATCCGGATAAATTTGACGGCGGCTTTGATACTTCGGAAGCTGAATCGGCCTTCTACGCACTGGAGCATTTAAGACAACTGCTCAAGTCCGGGGTGACTTATGTCCGTGAGTGTGGGGATGCCTACGACACGGATATCAAATTAAAACGGCTCCAGGCAGCAGGGGTGCTCAAGCACGTGCCTGAACTCCAACCGTCCGGCAAAGCAATGTCGATGACTGGTGGCCACGGGGACGGCCCGCACATGGCTTATCTAACTGACTCACCCGATGAAATGCGTAAAGCGGTCCGGACAGCACTGAAGAACGGTGCCAGAGTCATTAAGATGATAACACAAGTAACTATGGTCCTGCCCGATTCCGTCTTGACCGAATCGGAACCCGTACCCAAGAAGGCGACACGTGGGTATACATCGTTGCAACTGAACCTGCATACACTGTTGCCAATGGCTGGATTAAGCTTGATGGCTTAACTGCAACTGGCACCGTTACTAACCAATAATCACTAATCTCGCATGTTTGATCCCCGCTCTGGTTGCACTGGAACGGGGGTCTTTTGGAACGATCGAAAGGGCATATTCTACACGGACCTACGGGTAAGCGTTAGAATAAAGATGTAACAAAGGATTTCATATTAGGAGGGGATCGTATTATGAAAATGAGTTTAAAGAAGTCATTATTTATCTCAATGGCCGCTTTGGGGCTTGTGTCAGCTGCCGGCGTCGCAACCGGACAAACTGCCAGCGCCAAAACCTATGCTAAAGTGACCATGAATTCCGTATTAAATTCCGATCCAACGACTCGAAACGTCACCATGACAGGTACCAATGCTCTATACAACAAGGCTGGTACGTTGCGGGGTGCTCGAGTGGTTGCTTCCAAATCGACTGTCAGCAATTTAGCCAACGCCAACGTTTCGACTGCCAATTTCCGGGTATACCGGGTGGCAACCACGAACCGCGGTTCTGTTTACTATAAGGTTGTTTCATTTGATCAGAACTTCCGTGGTTGGATTTACGGTGGCAAGAGCACCAGTAACTTTGCCGGTGGGATTGCGCCTTACACGACATTTACATCAACCGTTATGGGCGTTAACCCACAATTGACAACATACAAGATCACCACTCCGGGAACTGGTGACGATTCCGTAACCTGGGACGCACCGCAATATACCCAGTACAAAGTTGGGAAGACAATCACGGATTCGACGCCTTACGCCAATGCAACGTTTAAGATTGACCAAAGTGGCTATCGAACTCGTGAAGGTGTCAATGACACTTGGGTTCACGTTGTTTCAACCACGCCAGCCAATACGGTTGCCAACGGCTGGATTAAGCTCAGCAGCTTGACGCCCGTTCAAACCCAACAAGCCGATAACGCCATCCGAATTAATTTGAATGACCAAAACGGCAAGACCGTTAAGACGGTTGATTATGCGGTTCAAAATGCAACCAAAGGGACGACTTTAGGCAGCTACTCACAAACATCCGGCCTCTGGACGTTGACTGATGCAACTGCAAACGACATCCTTAACCAGATTAACGCTGGCTTGGCCAACACTGGCTATAAGCTGGACAGCAGTCAGTTGACGACGGTTGAACGGGCCGCATTAGCCGCTGCACAATTTGGAACGGGCTCAGTTAACATTCCAGTTGTCAGCACCTCAGTCAATACGGCTTACAGCACAATCACGCCATACGCAACCAACACTAATAACAACAGTGCCGGCACGCATGCTTTGGCCGCGGTAAATAACGGAATTGTTAACGCTGGCGGCAACTTTGTGGACAGTAATCCAAATTCTGACGGTAACCAAACCGGTTACTTGTCAGCCAGTGATTTCAATAACTTCACCCAAGCACAGCAACAGACGATTTTGAATGCGATGACTAAGGCCTATACAAATGATAAGGATAACTACGGTCCATCTTATCTTAAAGGCCTAAACGCCAGCTTCAAGACGGCCGCTGAAGGGCAATACGTTGCACCATCCGGCTTGAACTTCACTAATGGCAGTGCAGCCACGGGTTCAACCTTTACCAGCGATCAGCTGATGAGTTACGTCCGCAGTAATCCAAGCCTCTTGACCCTGCAATCACCGAAGTACCCTGAATTTGTGGTACCAGCATCTGGTGGCGGCTCGATTCAAGTTGTCTGGAACACGATTAATTACACTGCAAACTCAGCTTCAAACGGAACGATTGGGCAGCCGGTTAATGTGTTCTACAGTTTTTATGATTAAGACAGTGTGACGAGACTTGGTTAGACTCATACTGCACAAGCAAAAAAGTCACCTCAAATGGTGGCTTTTTTGTCGTCTCCAAGTAGCGTAAAATAGGGACTGAATACAATTGGGGGAGGAACAATTCTATGCTTGATTACGCAAAACAACAAGATTGGCCAAACGGCTTCGGGGAGCTGCAGTCACCAATCGAAATTAAGACAGATAACCTAAAGGCTGTTAAAACTCAGATGCAGTATCACGTGCTCGATGACTACAAATTACATCAAGAAGTTGACGACGGTACGACCATCCGGTTACGGGGAACTGGAAACGCTGAGATTTTTGGCCGGACGTTTGATTTTGTTCAAGTACATTTTCATTCGCCATCTGAACACGTGGTGGATGGCAAACGTTTCCCACTGGAAATTCATTTGGTTCACCAAAATGTGATTGGCCAGTTGTGTGTCGTGGCGTTGATGATTTCTGAAGGGGAAACGCGAAATCCCAAGTTTCAACAAATCATCGACAACTATGAGGCTGGTACGACCGAGCCGATTGAATTGAGTATCGGCGATTGGGCGCCCTGGTATCCGGTGGGGATCCACTATCTGGGTTCGCTGACGACACCACCGCTGACCGAAGGGGTCGAATGGCTGGTAATCACAAATCCGGAATTTACTCTAAACGCCGAACAAGTCGGCTGGTTTAGAGAACATTTTGGTAAGGATAACCGAGACATTCAGCCGCTAAACGGCAGGGCCCTTCAGCTTTACCGATAGCTTGCTATAACAGAATTGTTAACAGATTCATTTAATTAAAAAGTCTTTTCTTGAACCCCCTATATTACTCATATATAATAAGAAGTGATCGAGGAATTAAGATATTATTGGGTTTATTCAAGGAGGGGTTTCAAATGAGATTTGATCTTAAAAGGTCCTTATTTGTATCATTAGCTGCATTAGGCTTTATCGCAGTCGCAGGGACTGTCAATGCACAAACTGCAAGTGCGAAAACCTATGCACATGTCATTTCAAATGAAAAAATGACAACGTTACCACAGAACCGAAACGTTAATTTTACTGGTTCCAATGCTCTGTATAACAAGGCTGGTACGTTGAAGGGTGCCAGAGTCGTTGCTTCAAGGACAACGCTTAACAAAATTAAGAATTCTCAGTCTTCGACGAACAACGTCCGGGCATACCAAGTAGCCGTGACTAACCGGGGATCGGTTTATTATAAGGTAGTTACTTATGATGGTGCATACCGTGGCTGGATTTACGGTGGCAAGAGCGTTGCAAGTATTGCTGGGGGAGTTACCCAGTACACCACGTTTAAAAACCAAGGCTTATCGACGTTAACTGCTGCGCAACAAAGTGCAACCTACAAGATTGCCAACCCAGGGACTGCAAATAATGGCACGACCGTCACTTACAAGCAACCTGCATGGACACAATACAAGGTTGGCCGGGCAATTACCGATTCAACACCTTACGCAAGCACCATCTTCAAGATTGACCAAGTTGGAACTCGGACTCGTGAAAACGATCAGTGGGTTCACATCTATGACGTTAACAACGCCAACTCACCAGCTAATGGCTGGATCTTAATGAGTGGATTGACACAGGCACAAGCACCGGTTGCCGATAACGCCATTCAAATTAATTTGGTCGATCCAAGCAATAATTCAACAATCGTTAAATCCGTCACGATTACCAGAAGTGGTGCAACGAAAGGCACTAACTTCGGGTACTATTCAAATGGTGGTTGGACGATTAGTCAATCTGACTTGGCAAGCATCCAAAATCAAATTCGAGCAGCGCTTAGCGGCACGAACTACAGTCTTGATAGCTTGACCACAGCCCAAATTGCACAAATCGCTCAGACCAACTTTGGCAGTTCGACTAATTTGGTCGCTAATAAGATTGCTAATATTGCTGATAATGCCGTTCGGATCAACCTTGTAAAGCCTGATGGAACGATTCTTAAGTATACTGACTGGTCCAAGAGTGGCGTTGCTAAAGGTAGTAATGTTGGACTCTCTGCAAGTGGTAATACACTTTGGTCATTATATTCGGGTGATCAGAGTTCCATGGAATCTCAAATCAATTCCGCTTTAAGTGGGACTAACTTCCAGTTGAATACTAATAGTAATACTTTGAACAGTACACAAATGGATGCCATTGCTCGTGGAACTTACGGTGGACAGGTTTATATTAATGTTGTGCCGGTAAGTAGTGCGACGAGTACCATTACTCCATATGTATTTTCTCTCAATCAAAGCAGTCCACTCCATCCTGTGAGTGGGTCAAGTGTGACAACCAAGATTGAGTTAGCTGATCCTAACAATCCTGATAAGCCTTTCAATGACGTTCCTGGTAATTTGACTACTGCTTTTGTACAGAATATTGTTACTCATGCAGTTGGATCGGAAACTGGAACATCTGCACAAAATAAGGCAATAGAAGCTGTTAATGGAGTGAATAAAGCAATTTACGATGCAGCAATTCAAGAATATGCTTTAAGCAATTTGAACTTCAATGGCTTTAAAGGTCAAAGTGGCAGTAAATGGGGCATTACGGATCTAACTGGGTCACTCTTAGTAAATAATCTGTGGTACATTCATTCACCAAACTTCCCCGTATTTTCACTGGACGGTCAGAATAAAGTTCAGGATCCAACAATTTCAAATATAACTTATTCATTTGACATTGTTAACACTGGAGGAGCTATAACGGGAACCTATGGGGACCCAGCAAAGGTTGTTTATGACGCATCTCCATTCAATAAAATTCCCGAAGTAACATCTACAAACAAGTAATAAAGTTTGCTTCACTGTTTTTTAGCGAGTCGCCTGTACGGGTAGGCTCGCTTTTTGAGTCCTATGGGAATTAACGATAAAAAGTGACTCTCAACCAATAGTCGCTATTACTAGCAAAGGTGCGAGTCACTTTTTGATGTACAGATTTATTAATTTATAATATTTTATCTCGTCAACGCATCCCAATCCTCATGCTTCAACGACATCTGCCAATACCCCAATTCGTAAGCGCTACTTTTAATGAACACGTCGGTCATTTGTTGGCGTTCAGCGTCATCGACTTGGCTGGCAGCGAGGTTGGTCAAGTTGATCATTTGGTTGACACTGTCGGTGTAGCCCTCACTGTCATAGGTTTCAATCCACTGTTGGTAAAGCGAAACTGGGGAACCTTGCGAAATGATCGCCTTGCCAATCTCGTTATACAACCAGTAGCAGGGGAGCAGTGCGGAAATTGCCCGTTGCGGCGTCCCGCGGTAAAGAGCGGCGTACATGTGGTTGACGTAGTTGTATGCCGTTGGTGCGATCGGGGTGAGGGCAATCTCTTCTTTGGTGATGTTCAGTTGGGTGAAGAAGCCTTTACGGACAGCAATTTCACCGTTTTTTAAGCCCGCAGCACCTTTTCTAAGAAAGTCGATGGCGACGGGGTCGTCCATTTGTTCCGCAATCAGGTTGTGGAGCTTGCCGAATTCACTGAGATAGTAGCGGTCTTGAAGAAGATAATAGCGGAACGTTGACATTGGCAGTTCACCAGAGATTAATTGCTTGATGAATGGATGATTGACACTTTGAAGCCAAAGTGGCTGAGCAAGTTCATGCATTTGGTTGGTAAAAGTCCTTGAAGTTTTCAAAATAGTCCTCCTGATTGAATTTCAAAATATGGTAACAGACGACAACAAACCACCGCTCCTTTCCCACCATTTTGCTCAGGGGTCGTCAAACCAATGACATTAAAAAGCCCACCTTGAAATTCAAAGTGGGCTTTCAGTCGTTTTCACAGAAACTGATTGACTAAAATGGTCTCCCTACGGCAGTACTAACTGCGTCAGGTTCCATGGGTTTGTCTCAGCTTTTCAGCACCCCAGACCACAAAATGATTAATTAAGTTATTTGTACATCTGTATTAAACGAGGAAACCGGCTAAAAGTCAAGTGGTGAATGAGTGTCTGGAGAATCAAAATTGAAAGTCATTTGATTCCAGAGTTTAAAATTGAGTTCGAAAGTATAGGTCCTTTATAATGAAAATGTACCCAAGGAGTAGATATTTGTTAAGTTTTGTAAAGGAGGAGTACTTTTATGACGTCTAATCTCAAGAAATCATTATTCGTGTCATTAGTTGCTTTAGGATTTGTTGCAGCTGCGGGAACCGCCACAGCCCAATCAGCAAACGCCAAGAGTTATGCGCGGGTAACGTCAAATCACAAGATGACCAGCACCCCAACCAGTCGGAACGTTAACTTTACCGGCTCAAATGCCCTCTACACTAAGGCAGGTACATTAAGAGGTGCCAAGAAGGTCGCATCGACAACCACCGTGAAGAAGATCGCTAATTCCAAAAGCTCACAGAATAACGTGCGGGCTTATCGGGTAGCGACAACTAATCGTGGATCGGTTTATTATAAGGTAGTCACTTACGACGGTGCCTATCGTGGCTGGATTTACGGTGGTAAGGTTCAATCAGTATTTGGCGGCGGGATCACCGCATTTGACACATTTAAAAACCAGAACCTGTCCAGCTTGACTGATGCGCAACAGAAGGCCACATACAAGATTGCCAGCCCTGGGACTGCTAATGACGGCAAGACTGTGACCTACAAACAGCCGGCATGGACGCAATACAAGGTTGGCCGGGCGATTACGGATTCCAGCCCATATGCCAACAGCACATTTAAGATTGATCAAGTGGGAACACGGACGCGTGAAGGCGACCAATGGGTTCACATCACGGATACCACAAACGCCAATTCGCCTGCGAACGGCTGGATTTTATACAGCGGCTTGAAGCAGACTGAAGCACCGGTTGCCGACAACGCAATCCAAATTAATTTGGTCGATCCAAAGGACAATAGTAAGGTGATTAAATCCATCACAGTCACTCGTGATGGTGCCAAGAAGGGAACTAACTTTGGGTACAGCGATAACGGTAACTGGACAATCAGTATGTCTGACCGGGCAAGTATCTTGAATCAAATTCGGGATGCATTGAACGGAACCAGTTACACGTTGGATATGTTGACGACTGCTCAAATTGCCCAGATTGCCCAGACTAATTTTGGTAGTTCTGTGAATATCTCGGTGAATGCCGTGACTAACATTGCTGACAACGCACTGCGAATTAATTTCCGTAAACCTGATGGCACATCGCTGAAGACAATTGATTTTGTTAAAGGCGGCGCAACCAAGGGAACAACGGTCGGATCTGCGGTCAGCGGCAGCACCAACTGGACGTTAAGCGATGGCGACAAAGCAACCATTCAAAGCCAAATCACGACAGCACTGGCAAACTCAGGCTACCAGCTTTCCGGCGGTAACACACTGAGTACCAGCCAAATCGATACGATTGCCCGCGGACAATATGGTGGGCAGGTTTATCTGAATGTGGTGCCGGTGTCGAATGGGATAAGTACCATTACCCCATATGGTAAGCAAAAGGATTCAGACGATAAGACACTTACGGCCCTTAAAGGAGTTTCCGGGGTGTATAGTAACACTCCAAATGGGTATTCAATTCCGAGCGAAGTAACCCAAGACAAATTTGTTGAAAACCCAACTGTTACTGGAGCTGCAACGCCGACGAATCGGACCTTTAACGTGACGGCAGCTCAATTAGCAGACCCTAATGGGAAAGATTTGTTAACTAACTTCTTAAGTGGTATTAAGGATGATGCAGTTCGGAAGGCCGCTTATGACGGTATCTCCGAAAAATTTGTTGATCAAGCTAAATCACAATTCATTTCGACTGGTTTGAACTTTGACGAATTTAGTGGAACTCCCGGAGCTGCGTTTACTGAAGACACTGCAACAGGATATGTAAATAATTCTGCGTTAAAGACATTAAAGTCAGTTAAAATACCAGTCTTTAGTCCAGATGGAGACATTGAAAAAGCCCCAGTTAAAGACACTAACGAGTGGGTTCAATATACATTCAGTGCATATAAGGCTGATAGTGGAACGTATGGGAATCCTGTTAAAGCATATTATACGTATGATGGATTAAGTAAATAGAATGAACTTGGATGTTAATATTCAAAAAGTAAGGTCATATGAAATGGCCTTACTTTTTACTGTACTTGGCGACATGTTAACGTGCCACAACACAGATGAATGTGAAGAAACTTTACTAAATCAATTCGGTATAACAAAAATCCCCGAGTCCAACAGATCCGACTTAATATATATGAGTCAACAAGATTGAGAGAATTCATTAACTAATAGTTCAGCAAAAGGGAACATGATTCATATCAATGAAAATAAGACAAAACAACAGGGCACCCTAACCAAGGGATGCCCTGTTTTCATTCAATGTCAATTAACCGACGCGACTGGTACCAGTCTTGTAATTAATTTTGACGCCTGCTTGAATGTTTTTGATATAAATGTTGAAGTGAACTTTGTTGCTGCCAATTGATTTACCCTGCATTTGAACGCCGCTTGCCAGCAAATCGTTGCCTTTAAATACAGGTCTTACCTGGTAACGGATGTAGTGCTTGTAGCTTCCGCGGAGGTAATAGGCAACTTGATTTTCGTACCGCAGCATACTTGGCGTGTTCAGCGACCGGGTTCCGGTGATCAGGTTCTTCGGATTATTGTTTTGCCCGGTCAACTGATAGCCGATTAGATGACAGCGGTTATACAGCCAGCCACCCTTGATGCGCTTGTTGTGCCAGCCGGTTGGGTCAAAGTAGAGCGGCTCTCTTTCCCCAGTTGGCATTAATTTCTTGTTTAGCAATGCATTGGCGGTTGTCGCCCGATTCAAGAAATCAAGATTGCCGTACTTCTGCCAAGCACCGTGTCGACGGGAAAGGGTACTCTTGGAAAACTTCGGCCGATTGTGATTAATGATCACAATTTGCTTACCATTGACTCGAATCGGCTTACTGCTTGTGCTTGCCGCCTTCTTCCGGGCGCGGTTGGCCTTCTTTCGAGTGGTCGTTTTCTTGTGTGGATTGTAGTCGGTCTTTGCCAATGTCAATCCACGTTTCCTGGCAGTTGAAAGCTTAACGCGATAAACTTTCTTGGCGCGATTCAATCCCCGGTTGTGCCGATGATAGAAATAATGTTTCCCGGTTCGGGTCGTGTAAACGTATGTGGCTGCTGACGTTGTCGTTGGTTGCGAGTAGCTGACGCCGCCAACCATCATGACCGTTAACAAGAAACAGTAGATGATCTTCTTCATAACTTCACTCCTCAAATAATTGCTGTGATCTAATGCACATTTTTTATTTTATCATTAATTGGTTGGAGATAATAATCTGAAATTTCGTATATCTATGGTCCCGGGCATTTTTGTGAATTAATTCTTAAAATAGATGGAATACCACCCTCAACTAATGTAAAATCGTAGGAGTCACAAATAATATTTTTGAGGAGTATTTCATGAATTTGAGGGTAAAGAGATCCATCTTTTTGAGCGTCGCAGTGTTAGGATTCACCGTTGGAGTAGGGGTACAGCACGCGCAGGACACGAGTGCAAAAACGTATGCCAAAATCGCCAGCAATGACAAGTTAACAATCCCGGAGAGCAGTCGTAATGTTAGCTTTACCGGGAAGAAAGCTTTGTATACCAAAGTCGGTACTTTGAAAGGCGCAAGGGTCGTTGCAACCAAGTCAACTTTGAGGGGGTTGGCTATTTCCAGCGATTCTAGAAGTAACGTCCGTGCTTATCGAGTGGCCGTTACCAGTCGGGGCTCTGTTTATTATAAAGTCGTCACATTTGATGGGATGTACCGTGGTTGGATTTATAGTGGGAAAAGTACCGGCTACTTTGGTGGCGGCTTGAAACGCTATTCAACATTTATCAATCAAGGGATGTCAGCGTTGAGCGCCGATCAACAGAACGCGATGTATCGAATTACAACACCAGGTACTCGAAATGATGGTAAGTCCGTGACTTATAAGGAACCATCATGGACGCAATACAAGGTTGGCCGGGCAATCACTGATTCAAGTATGTATGCCAACACCAACTTTAGAATCAACCAAGTCGGCATTCGGACGCGTGAAAACGATCAGTGGGTCCACATTTATGACCCAAATAATGTTAACTCTCCGGCAACAGGCTGGATTTTGCTTAGCGGGTTGAGTCAGGTTCCGACTGTAAATCAAGTTCCAGATAACGCCATTCGCGTTAATTTGGTGGATGCTTCAGGAAAAGCAGTAAGTTCATTTGATTATCCACGTGTAGGTGGCTTAAAAGGTGCAATCTTCGGTACTAACGTCAATGGTCAATGGTCATTGGATTCAACTGACCAGTCAGCAGTTACAACTAAAATTCAAAGTCTGCTCAGTGGAACGGACTACAATTTAGCTGCATTGACACTAAGTCAGATAACTCAGCTAGCCCAAACTACTTTTGGTAGTACGGTTACGATCACAGTTAATTTAGCGGACAAAGTTGCTGATAATGCTGTACGAATTAATTTGACAACAACTGACGGTAAGCTGATTAAAAGTTTTGATTGGGTAAGAAATGGCGCGACGAAAGGGTCGGTTATCGGAACCCTAAGTGATGGAGAAAAAAGTGATATTACCACAAAGATCTCCAGCCTTTTAACCAATTCAACATTTTCACTGGCCAAAAGTGGCTTAAATGCGACTCAGATTCAGTCAATTTCAACGGGGGTATTTGGTGGCCAAGTGAACGTCGTTGTCAATCCGACAGTTGTCGATCAGGATGTGTCCAGTAAAATTATTCCAATGTCGATCGCAAGTAATGACACGGATGTGAAGGATGCCCAAGCTTTGTCACCAATTAATGCGGATTATGATGACACTTCAGTTGATCTTATAGTAACAAAGGACGGCAATGAAGTTTCCATGAGTGCTGCAGACCTACATTCATCTAAAGTATCTGATATTACCGATATTTTAAAGCAATTGACAAATACAAACGATAAGGGTAAGAAAGCACTTTCAAAAATTAATGATGATTTTAAAAATGCTGCCGTTAAGAAATTTCAATCAAATTTAACGGCTATCGATGGCTTCAAAGGCAAGTCTGGTGCCGAATTTACAAAGGGTGATTTGAGTGGTTATTTAATTGATAACTTTAATACACTTACATCCCCACTGTATCCACAATTGACTAGTTTGGGAAAAGGAAAAGGTGCTACCGTATCATATTATTATGTAACATTTAGTTTAGACCAATCAAAAGTGAACGCCGGGAAATTTGGTGATGAGACAACAGTTTATTATATTATGTCGGCACCACAACAGCAGCCTAAACAACCAGCTCAGAATTAACTTGACACGGTTAAACCACCGTCTTAAAGCAAGTACAACGTTACAACTTTACTAAAACCCCAATCTTCACAAAATCTTCACACTTTATACACAAAATATGCACATTTAAAATTCGCAATTTTAATAAGTAATACGTCTTACCCATTGATGATAAAGGGATAAGACGTATTTATTTGTCCGTATAAATGTGACTTTTCTATGAACATTTCCTCAATTTATACATTTTCCTTCACATCTGTGATAATCTTTTAGCAGTGAAAAATTACTAAATTAATTGCTCTGCTTTGCTAATTTTTAGTAATATGATTTCACTTCTCGTTTAGCGCGCTCAAACTAGATGACTATTTGTTACACAATTGGAGGAATAGAATTTGAAGAACACTTTGAAAAAGTCACTTTTTGTGGGACTTACTGCTCTAAGCTTCGTTGCTGTTGCTGGAACTGTTAATGCCACACAAGCAAGTGCAAAAACATACGCCAAGGTAACCTCTAACAAGGCTTTATCTGGTGATGCCACAACTCGTAACGTTAACTTTACTGGAAACGCTGCTTTATACACTAAAGCAGGTACAGTAAAAGGCGCTAAAGTTGTTGCAGGTAAAACTACTTTAGGAACTTTTGGCGACAGCCAATCTTCTGAACACAATGTACGTGCTTACCGTGTCGCAACGACTAACCGCGGTTCAGTCTACTACAAAGTCGTTTCATTTGACGGCCAATACCGTGGCTGGATTTATGGCGGCAAGTCAGCATCCACATTTGGTGGTGGTGTTGAATCATACAGCACAACGACTGCTCCTGCAGCAACCACTGATACGACGACTTCAGGTTCATCAGCATCATCAGCTTCATCCAGCACAACCGTCCAAACTAATGGCTTAACTGCTGATCAAAAAGCTGCAACTTACAAAATTGCCACTGTAGGAACTTCAAATGACGGCACTCAAGTCACTTACACATTCCCTGCATGGACCCAATACAAAAAGGGTCGGGTAATCACCGACTCAACCCCATATAAGGACGCAACTTTCAAGGTTACCGACGAAACCACTCGGACCCGTGAAGGTGACTTATGGGTTAAGATTGAAGCAACCGACTCAAAGAACAGCAAAGCAAATGGTTGGATCAAGTACAGCGGCTTAGCCAAGACGTCAACTACACCTTCAACTGACTTTGATGCCAGCAAGAGTGTTAAGGTTGCTTTCCGTGATACAACAACCGGAAAGACTTTAGACAAGACGGCCACTTGGACGACGGCTTCAACTGGAACTAAGCAGGGCGATTCGGTTGCCAGCTTGGTTAACAATGGTGGGTACAGCTTGGCTGACTATATCAACAAGCAATTAGAGGCACCATCAGGATATTCCTTTGCCAGCAACAAGAACATCACGCCAGATGTCGCCACTGCTAAATTTGGCGACACCTTAACGGTTGATGTCACACCAGCTGCCAAGGCTGCTTTAAAAGTATCCTTCTACTCTGAAGATGCTGAAGGTGGCGCATTGACCGCTTTGAAGTCAAGCGACTTTGCATTCGGTTACCCCGCATTGACCCCTGACGCTCAGGTTACTGCACTTGGCAAGTCAACTGATACCTCATTTGATTTGACGACGTTATTCGGTGAAGCCGGAAGCAGTAATGGTAAATTTGCTAAGGCCTTCAATGAGGCTGTTAATCACGCCACTGCCAATAAAGGAACTTTAGCAAACGTTGCCGGTACCGCAAAGAACGGGACGACAAAAGTTGGTTTCTTTGGCCAATCATTGAACAACGGTAACCAACGTTACTTCTATGTATTTAACTCAAAGGACACACTTGCTAACAACGCTGCTTCCCAATCAAAGGGTGCAACCGTTAAAGTTGTTCTCCAACGTTACACCACTAATACTCAATTACCTGGTGAAGCAACTAAGGACACTAAGGCAAACACTGATTACATTGCACAATAATATAGATAACACTTTCCTAAAAGCACATTTGTTTCAAGTTGCATAACAGCACAGCTCTACAAGTAAATAAAGGGGGTTCGGACAAGGGAGCTTGCCCGACCTCCTTTAGTTTTCCAAAGTTTCATCCAATATATAAATGATTTGTAGTCGCATATTCAATCAAGCGGTTTATGCGAGTGAAAGCAGTACTTCAAACTTGCTGCTTTTATAAAGGTAGTCTTTAAAGGCGGGTCGATTAAATTCGATCCGCCTTTTTCGATAAAAAGATTTAGACTCTACATTGGGCACCTTAACTGGACCTTAAATATACAACAATTTAAGAATATCTATGCACTTTTGTTGGATTGTTTTATTCATGTCACATTGCTGAAACAACTTAAGAAATTTGTATGAGTACCGTAATGTCAATGTTCCTATAACAGGTTATACTAAATGTATTCTTTGTTAAGGAGGAATAGAAATTGAATAAAAATCTAAAAAGATCGATTTATACAGGAATTGCGGCTTTGAGTTTTGTTGCGATTGCCGGGACTGCTAATGCGACTTCAGCAAGTGCCAAGTCATACGCGAAGGTCACATCCAATAAGGCGTTAACCACGGCTGCGACTTCACGAAATGTCAACGTGAACGGAACCAATGCGCTCTACACAAAGGCTGGAACTTTGAAAGGTGCTAAAACGGTTGCGACTAAGAACACGCTGGCTAATTTAGCTGATTCAACCAGCAGTAAGAAGAACTGGCGTGCTTATCGAGTGGCCACAACCAATCGAGGATCCGTCTACTACAAGATCGTTTCATACGACGGCACGTATCGCGGCTGGATTTACGGTGGTAAGTCAACGACTGCATTTGCTGGCGGGGTGAAGTCCTATAACACAACGACTGACCCAGCTGCCGCAAGCAGCACGTCATCATCTGCATCTTCATACTCAACCGACTCTGCACAAGCAACTCAAACGACTGCTTTGACTGCTGCACAAAAGGCGGCTACTTACAAGATTGCCACACCAGGAACCGCTAATGATGGCACGGAAGTTACTTATACGTATCCTGCCTGGACACAATATAAGCAAGGCCGTGTGATTACCGACTCGACCCCATACAAGGACGCGACCTTCAAGGTTACAGACGAAACAACTCGGACTCGTGAAGGCGACCTCTGGGTTAAAATCGAAGCAACTGATTCAGCTAACAGCAAAGCAAATGGCTGGATTAAATACAGTGGTTTGAAGACTGTTTCAACGACACCAACAACCACTTTTGACGCTGACACCAGTGTCAAGATTGCTTATCGTGATACTTCAACTGGTAAGACATTGAGCACCACCAACACTTGGACTACTTCAGCTACTGGTACCAAGGAGGGCGGCAGTGCAGCCAGCTACACGAACGCAAAGGGCTTAACTATTGGTAAGTACATTTACAGTGAAGGCGCACCTTCTGGATATAAGATTGATACCACTGATAGTAAAGATCTTGCATCAGATGGAAGTAACGTGACGGTTACGCCTGCACTTTCCAGCGCTAAATTCGGCTCAACTTTGACGGTTGATGTAACACCTGTTGCTTCACAAACCAAAGTTAAGTTTGATGTTGCCGGAACCACTGGAACGGCCAACTCATCATTATCATCGAGTGACTTCTTATATGGCTTCCCAGCATTGACGGCTTCTGCACAAGAAGATGCACTGCCAGCTGGCGGCGCTACTAACGGAACGTTTACGGTTTCTGATTACTTTGGTGCCAACGGTAAATTTACCAAGGCATTGAACAGCACCAGTTCATCTAATAGTGTTCAAACTATTTACAGAAACAGTGATATTTGGGATATTAATGGTAACGAAGTAACGACGACGGGCTTAACCGGCTTCTTTGGTCAAATTGACTCAACTAAGTCGACATCGACTGCCACTGCACATTACTTCTACGTATACAACCCAACCAAGACTCTTGCAGCCAATGCATCAACTTTGGCAAACGGTTCAAGCGTGACCCTTGTGTTTGATCGATACACAACCAACACAACGCCAAACAGCTTAAACTCTGATTTGAATGCGAATACGGATTATGTGTCAAAGTAGAGTGCGACTAGCAACGGTTTGACACGGAGAGCTAAGGTCGCTTTGATTGAAATCCTGGGTTTGGATTTGAATCAAAGTGGCTTAGATCGCAGTGTCAGTTGCGTCGGAGCACGTTTTCCACTAGGTAAAAGCAAAAAAACCAAAGTTACATTTTTGCTAAGGTAAAACCACGCAAGTGCGACTAGCATCAGTTGCGTCGTCCACAGGACTAGACACTGCACTTCGTTTGTGGTCGTCGAAGCACGTTTTCCACTAGGTAAAAGCAAAAAACTACAAAGCACGATGTACGTCCGCATACGCCAGCATCGTATGCAAAGATTCAATATGATATTCTTCAAACGAGTCCAAGAGGGGGGATTCAGACAAAGTCATTGTCTGCCCTCCTTTTGTGTTAATCATTATCTCCAATCCAATATGATGAAAATTTTGTCGTTGCATAAGCAATCAAGCGGCTTATGCAACAGTGACGAAATGCTTCAAGCTCATTTCTTCATGAATAAAGGTTTTACTAACGGTCCGATTAATTTCGGACCGTTTTTTAATTGCAAACCTTTGTGGACGACCCTTAAAAGATGCTATACTAAAAAAGGTTGGTTAAGCACTCTAACTTATTAAAAGCTTAAGATCGCTTTTATATCTGAGTGCGTTATACTTGTCCTAATCTTTAACATATTGGAGGAATGTAATTTGAAAAATACTTTGAAAAAGTCACTTTTCGTAGGGGTTGCCGCACTTGGCCTTGTTGCCGCAGTCGGTACTGCAAATGCTACTCAAGCAAGCGCAAAGTCATATGCGAAAGTTACTTCTAACAAAGCACTTGGTGGGGATGCAACGTCTCGCAACGTTAACTTCACCGGTAAGAGCGCTTTGTATACTAAAGCAGGTACATTACGTGGTGCCCGAGTTAAGGCAAGCAAGGCTGTATTAAGCAGTTTCGCAAACTCAAAGAGCTCACAACACAACGTTCGTGCCTACCGTGTTGCAACAACAAACCGTGGATCAGTTTACTACAAGATTGTGTCATTTGATGGCGCATACCGTGGCTGGATCTATGGTGGTAAGACTTCTGGTGTATTTGGCGGCGGTGTTGAACAGTACAACACTACCACTGCACCAGCTGCAAATGCTGATACCAGCTCATCTGTAAATTCAAGTGCCTCAATTAACACCCAAGGTCAAACAACTGGCTTGAGTGCAACTCAAAAGGCCGCAACTTACAAGATCGCAAATCCTGGTACCACAAATGACGGCACTGAAGTCACATACACTTATCCTGCATGGACTCAATACAAGAAGGGCCGTGTCATTACCGACTCAACACCATACAAGGACGCAACATTCAAGGTTACCGATGAAACAACTCGGACCCGTGAAGGCGACTTGTGGGTTAAGATCGAAGCGACCGATGCTGCCAACAGCAAAGCTAATGGCTGGATTCTTTACAGCGGCTTGAAGCAAGCTACTCCAGCAACACCAGTTGATACGTTTAACGCTGATACTAGTGTCAAGATCGCTTATCGTGATGCGACTACTGGTAAGGTCTTAGATAAGACTAATACTTGGACTACCGCTTCTACTGGTACCAAGCAAGGTAATGCTGTCAATGCTTTGGTTAACAATGCTGGTTACAGCCTGACTCAATACCTCGTAAACACCGGTGCACCTTCGGGTTATACATTTAAGACTACTGATGGTAAGTCAGTTGCCAGCAATGCTTCTAATTTGACCATTAGTCCAGTTATTACTGGTGCTAAGTTTGGCGATACTTTGACTGTTGATGTTACGCCAACTGCTGCACAAACAAAGGTTGCTTTCTACTATGAAACAACTTCAGGTTCTTCAATCGCAGCTCTTTCAGCAAGTGATTTTGCTTATGGTTATCCAGCAATGACTGCTGACCAACAATCAAAAGCACTTCCTGATACTAAGACGACACCATCAACATTCAATGTATCTAAATACTTTGATGATTACGATTTAGGTAATAATGCTAACGCCCAGTTCATTAATCAATTTAAGGATGCTACAAATTCTTATACTGCATCCGCAGGTCAATTGACTGATCCAACAACTGGGAAAACTACTGGTCTTCCTAAGACTGGATTCTTTGGTCAATCACTTAACAATGGTACTCAACGTTACTTCTACGTATTTGATGGTCAAGCAACTAAGGCTAATAACGCCGATTTGCAGACTAAGGGTGCTACTGTTAAAGTTGTAATGCAGAGATTCACTACTACATTGCCACTTCCCGCACAAGAAACTAATGCTAATGCCAACACTGATTACATTGCTAAGTAATCTTTGATAAGCTTTAACATGATTCATATTTTTACCAATTCCAGCTCTACAAACTTAATATGTAATGTCGACCAAAGTGATTTGGCCGTCCGCTTTATGGAATCACTAGTTCCGTCAATATGATTTGTAGTTGCACACAGGTAACGAATAAATCGCTGGGTGGAAGGCATACTTCAAGCATATGTCTTTCAGGCGATTAAAAATAAACACGCGATCCGATTAATTTCGGGTCGCGTGTTTTTTACTTATGATTAATTTCGCACTGGTTGTTATATAAAATCAAGAATGGGATATCAATTTTAGTAAAGTGTCATGTAAAAATTGACAAAAAGATAGTATAATAAAATTTATCTTATACATAGAAAGGATTGCTCATGAAGCGTCTAACTTGTTTGATCGCGTTTATCGTCCTGGGGATTTTGATGGGGGTAAGCGGCCCCTCCGCGAGCGCGGATACCAATTATCAGGATGTTACCAGCCTAAAGGACAGCAATTTTTACACACGAATTAAAAGCACACCGAAACATAATTACGGTGTGTATAAGTCTGGTGGTTGGAAAACGTCTGCTGAAAATATTCAGCCAATTGCCCACGCCAATGAATTTCGGCATCAAAAAGTTCATATTACTCAACAGGAAAATGTTGGTAATGCCACGTGGTTGAAGTTTACCTATCACCAGTTTACAGGCTGGGTCCACGAGAACGCGACGGACAATTCCTATCGCTGGTTGAATGTTCCACTGATCGCGCAAAGGCCTGAACTGCCAACGGGGTGTGAAATTGTGGCAACCACGATGATGCTCAATTTTGCCGGGTCGAAAGTCACTAAGATGCAGTTGGCTAAGCAGGTCCCTCGCAGCCGCAACCCCAACAAAGGATTTGTCGGTAGTCCGTACAGCCCAACCGGCTGGTATGTGTACCCACGTGGGTTGATGAAGGTAGTCAAACGTCAAGTCGGCAGCGCCAAAAATATGACGGGCGCAACCACTGCCGCCATTAAGCAACAAATTACCAACCAACGGCCGGTCGTCGTTTGGTTGAATAATGTCGACGGCTTTGTCAATCACGCCATCACCATATCTGGATTTTCCAAAACCCGCTTTTACTATAACGACCCGTGGACGAAGAAAAAGACCAGCATGAAAATTTCAACCATGCAGTACCATCGATCAAGGGATGGCTATCGAGCCCTGAGTTATTAACAAATAGGAGAATGTTGAAATGAAAAATTACAAGCAACTAGTTGCCATGATCAGCGCCACATTTATTTTAGTGTTTGCGCTGACCGGCATGACGACCCAGGCCAGCACGGACTACTACACAACCAATCCCAAAATTATCAAAACAAAGCGGGCAGTTACCTATTACCGAGATCCCGCAAAACTTCATCCGGATCAGAAGGTCAGTGCCGACCACTTTGCCAAAATTACCAAAGTCGTCACGTTAGATGGGCACGCGCCTGTTTTAAAGACCAATACCGGCAAATACGTGACCGCAAACAAACGATTTGTCGTCAAGACTTCCGGCTACCAGAATCCGAAACAATATTATCAGGTTCAATATCATCAAATTAAGCCTCACGGACAAGTCGGCTACACGGTTAAACGGCATTTTGAAGGGATTAAAACTTGGTACATTATGCGCAAAATGGGGACCTTTACCGGCTATGACAAATACAACCAGGCAACCTACAATGCTGTTAAAAGATTTCAACGCCGCCACCATTTAAAAGTGACGGGAAACGTCAACGAACAGACTTGGTTGAAAATGGGCTTCTCAAAAAACGCCTGGACAAGTATTGATCGCTACATTGCACCACTGAAGGCCCATGCATGGAATGGGCGTCAGGCGCATATTGCGGCGATGATTCATCAAGCTTATCGCTACATGGGGAATCCCTATCTTGTTGGATCGTCATCGAGTCCAAAGTATGGGACGGATTGTTCCGGCTTGGTGATGCAGGCGCTTTATGCGGGTGGTATCAATCCCTTACCAACCAGTTCGATTCATCATGCCTACCCAGGAAACGAATGGAACTCACGAAATTTATGGGCAGCTAAGAAGTTCAAGCACATTGCGTATGCCAAACGCCAACGCGGTGACCTGGTATTTTATTATCAACCGGGCACGCACGTGATTTGGCACGTGGCCATTTATTTAGGACACAATCGGGTGATTGAAAGCTGGCCGCCAAGAATCATGGTCCAGCCGATTCGAAACAGTCAACGCTCAGATATCGCTGGAATTGTTCGGCCATTTATTTAAAAATGTTGATAAGAAAAGACATGTCCTCAGTTTCAGGACATGTCTTTTCTTATAGAAATTAATAGTTACTTGTTGCTTTTGTTGCAGTGGTTTTCTTAGTCGCTGTGGTTTTTGTAGTCGACTTGGTTGTTTTCTTGGTTGAAGTTGTCTTCTTGATTTGATCTTGTGGGAAATTGCTGATCATGAATTTGGCAATATCTCTGGCCATCAACTGATAAGTCTTGGCAGCAGGATGTAGACGGCCGTCGTTGAAGCGGTCGATATGGTTGGCATCGGTGATCAAGTTGGGATCAACATCCTGCCAATTAAGGTATGGGACGTCGTTTGCTTGATAAACTTCTGCTTCGGCGCTGCGCAACTCGTTCATGGTGTAACCACCTTGGCCAGTCACATCATCGGAATTTTGATTATTGTCATAACGGGTTAATGGCAAAATACCGTAAATAATCAAATTCTTATTTTCAGCCTTCATTTTCTTGATGTTGGTATCCAAGGTGACCTTGATTTGGTCCAGAGTTGAATCGGTGTGGCCGTAGTCGTTGGTTCCATAAGCAATCGTTGCCACGTTATATTTGGCAAAATTGGTATCGTTGACGGTCGTGCCGAGGTCGCCTGGCGTCGACATATCGCCGGCATCACAGAGAAAGGCGCCGTTATATGCAGCGTTATCAACTTTGGCGTTCAAGTATCGGGCTAACCAAGTTGGGTAGCCGGCGTCGAGGGTTTCGTAGCCATCATAGCCGGCGGTGATTGAGTCACCCATGGTAATGATTTTGTCTGATTTGAAGTAGTCACTATTTTTCATTGCGATATTAAAGGTTCCTTCCGAAATATCCTGTAGATTGCCGCGCCAGACCCAGCCTGATTGTTTGCCGGAACCACTCTTGACGTAGTACCAAACAGAGTTGCCTTTGCCCTGGGCCTAACGGTCAATGACAGCTTTCTTATAAGCATACCAGGTTATTTTGGCAAAGTCTTTAGCAGCGCCCAAGGTTTTATTTAAGCCGGAAGTCGTGTAAACGTAGCCACCCTTTAAATGATAGGGAAGTGGCTGGTCGTAGCTTTCCGAGGAAACGAGAGTCGCTGCCGGTGTTTCCTCTTGTGTCTTATCTTTGGTACTTTTAGTTGTTTTAGTGGACGTACTTGATGAAGACGTTGATGTTGGTGTCGTTGGAGTCGTCGTCGCGGCACTAGCCGGCGCCATCGAAACTGCCATCCCCAATGCGGCAGTCGCAACGATCGCTATGTAATATCGTTTATTCATATCATTATCTCCTCATATTATTGAATCATATATTACTTTAGCATGCTATTGTTACGAAACCCTTACATGCCGCTTACACTCGGGTAAAGTCTTTGCTGGCGTCTTGCTAAATTTTACTAAATCAATTATGATTACATCTAGTAAGTATTATTTAATCAGTATCATTTGATAAGCGAGTAATTGTGGGGGAGTCGACAAATGAATACGAAATCAAAATACAGGTTAACACTGTTATTCTCGCTGTTGGTCTTTGGCAGCTTTGGGGTTAGTTCACAGGCTAATGCAGATACAACGGATACAATACAATCGACGGCAAAGACAGTTGAATCTTCCGTGACAGTGAAGCCTACTGCAGCGGACAGCACTTCGGGGGATAGTGTTGCTGCCCAAGTGCAAGATTCAAAGGCTACCACCACATCTTCCGGAAATGATGAAAAAGATGTCACAACATCATATGGGGATGCGAAGAACAATCAGGTGGATCCTAGTACTAATAAAGATGATTCAAACACCGATGCCTCAACTGATCAGACGGCCGACACATCGAACACTGACAAAGATTCAGCTCAGATGACAGGAAGTACAGCGTCTAGTTCGGACCAATCTTCTGCAAATGAAACAGATACTAAAGACACCGATGCAAAAGACACCTCAGCGGATTCTGACACGCCAACGGAACCAATCACAGACGTTAATACGGATACGTCGGTTGCCGATGACTCGGCTGTCGATAAAGCCGTCAAGACGGTTGTAGACAAGGTTGTTCCAGCAACTGATTCAGAGACGTCAGACCAAGCAACTTCTCAAACCGCATCCTCAGCCGCAACCGAACCTGATGATGGATTGATTCCCCCTGATCAGTCGGTCATTGAGCGCAAGCCGAGTCCAAATGATATTTCTGGTGGGACGTTTGCCGAGACCGTTAAAAAAAGCGATCCCAAGGTGACAAAACAAACCGTCGTTGCAGGTAAGAACAAGACTAAGTTGTTGACGTTCAACGCGTTTTCCAATTCGATTTATAAGCACGTGCTGAGATCAGCTAAGACCCCTGGTAAAATTACAACGACCAGTGGTCACAAGGTCACTTTGACAACCCCGGTTAAACACGTCAAATACTCAGAGCATGATTCCACAGCAATTTCAGAGACACTGCCAATTGTGATTACGATTGCGATTATCGCAGTTGCCGGCATCACATTTATTGCGTTTGATCCATTGAAGTTTTTATTTAAATAAGCTCAAAAAGCATGACAACCGATGAGTTGGGCATGCTTTTTTAATGCCCAAATAGTTGTCAATGTAACGTTCCGAAATAAATTTAGAAAAAGCAGATATAATACTTGCAAACGCTTCCAGATATGATATTATATAGTCAAGGAAGGGAAAGGAAGTTCGAAGTGCCAGGGGTTTCCAACCTGCTTTGAATGTTCTCTGATCCTAGATTCATATGTTGTAATGTCACAGGATTATTTTCAAATGTTTCACGTGTAGAACGCATAGTTGTTTATTTTAAGTTTTAAGAGTTTGAGGTTCACGATTCATTTAGAAGCATGGAAGTTCGATAGATGTTTTATTTAGCCGATTGTTTCAACGATTCAAAGAGTTTCAAATTGTTACAGGTTAAAATAACAGAAGGTTAATTCAGGTGATTAAGTGTTTGAATATAATGTTATGAATCACAAATGTTCAGATATGAGTTCGATGATTCGCTATTGAAAACCTGATGGAGTAATTGAAAAGGGTTATGTACAGAGGTCACTTGTAGTGGATCTGAGAGATTCAATCGAATATCAAATTGATGTGATATCAAGTTGATGAAAGTTCCAATGATTCACAGTTTCAAGTACCACGTACCAAGATTTAATGTTCCAAGCAGTTGTTCCAAGTAGTATAGTTTCACGCAGCACCGAATGTTGGTCACACGGCAAATTTATCAATAAAGTAAAAACGTGAAAATGATTAAAGTTTGCGGCAGTTGGATCAACAAATAGTTAGATTGAGGCGATAAGACATTAAGTTATTAGTAAAGTGGGTATTAACCCCAAAGTTCCCTTCCGTATAGGATTTAGACTTGCAGTTTCAAAGCGAGTTTAAATCCTATTTTTTTGTGTTTTCTTTTTTTACCTAGTGGAACGTGTTCCGACGACCACAAACGAAGTGCAGTGTCTAGCCTACTCGGAGACGACCACAAAAGTCCTGTGGACGACGGGCCTGATGCTAACTTCTAAGCTAACTTTGAATCAAACCCAAAGGCAGGGTTTAAACCAAAGTTACCTTAGAAACCGCATCACGCGTTGCTCGTCACTCGTCACACTCTTTCAAACTCGGTGTAAATTTTCGCTTTGCGTTTCCTCTTTTGCCTAGTGGAAACGTGTTCCGACGCAACTGATGCTAACTTCTAAGGTAACTTTGTTTCAAACCCAAAAACGGGGTTTAAACCAAAGTTACCTTAGAAACCGCATCACCCGTTGCTCGTCACACTCTTTCAAATTTGGTGTAAATTGTCGTTTTGTGTTTCCTCTCTTACCTAGTGGAAAACGTGTTCCGACGACCCAGACTCCTACTACACAAGCCAAAAGGCTCAGCGACGAACGATTCGTTCATCACTAAGCCTTTTAACTTGTGCTCCGGAGTCTAACCGGGTCTCGTCACACTCTTCCAAATTTCCTATTTACGTACCCGATCTGCTTTGATATAATGAAAGCGCAATCAGTATAGTAAACCGTATTACTTATTGTCATTTCTCGATTTTTATTTACAGGTGTTTCCTGAATGCGGTATTCTATTCACATAGATTATTTTTTTCTAAAGCTTTATTTAATCTGGAAAGGAAGTTTCTGATGGACTTTCGTCGGGTAATTGTAATTGACTTTGCTGGACTGGGGATCGGGGAAGCCAGTGACGCCAATCGGTTTAACTCCGTTGGCGCCGACACGCTTGGCCATATTGCCAGGTTTGCCGACCCCAACTTTGCGTTGCCGGCACTGAGCCGCCTCGGACTTGGGAATATTCGGTCCAACGATCCAGTCGTTGGCCTCCCACCAGTTGAGGCCCCAATTGGCTATTATGGCAAAATTCGTCTCAAGAGTCAGAACAATGTTGCATTGAGCGGTCTGCGGGAAATGTTTGATTACCAGACTGATATCCGGACGACCAATGTCATTGACTCGATTGTCGCACTTCTTGGTGTTAATTCGATCTTGATTACCAATTATCTGAGCTATCTGTCTAATCAAAACATGGCTCAGATCATCCCGGTTAACTCGGATGAAGCTGGATTTAATGAGCTTCACCAACAGGTTATTGCGCCAAACAACGGTCTGCTTTACTTTAGGCTGTTGGATTTGCAGCAAAAGGCTTTGGAAGCTGATGGGAAGGGATGCATCGATGTTTTAAACGTGGTTGATCAGCACCTTTCTCGTTTGATGCGGGAGTTGTACAGCACAGATTTGCTGATGATTACGTCAACCTTTGCCAACGATCCAACAGTAGACGTTGTCCCAACTCGCGAGTATTTACCACTGATTGCCTACATGCCTGCCAAGCCTGAGGGAAAGTCGCTTGGCATTCGCCGGACACTGGCCGATATTGGGGCAACCACAGCCCAAATATTTGGCGTCGAGCCATCGGACGAATCCGTTGGCCACAGCTTCTTAGATGAATTAAGTTAATTCATCGTTTATTATTCTGGGTTTCAATTTTAAAACCAATCCATCATAGAGGGGGATAGCTGACAAGCTTTATTATTGTTTAGCAATTATTGTCATTCAAATTTAGAAAAGAGGATTTCAGAATATGCAATTATCATATTTGCTGGTTAATATCCTGGGTGTTGCCGTATACCTTGGAATTGCCTACTTGTTTTCAAATAACAAAAAAGGTATCAACTGGCGTTCCGTTGGGGTCGTTTTAGTCATTAACCTTGTGCTTGCATGGATTTTGACGAGTTTTGCCTGGGGCCGTGACGCCGTTAAGGCCGCTGCCGATGGATTCAACTGGTTGGTTCAAGTTGCCTATCAAGGAATTAATTTTGCCTTGCCAAACTGGGTAACGCCACAATTTGGTGGAACTGCCAAATCAATGAACTTTGTGACCAGTGCCTTACTGCCAATCTTAATGATTGTTCCATTGTTTGATACTCTTACATATATCGGAGTATTGCCATGGATTATCAAATGGGTCGGCCGTGCACTTTCATTTGTTACCGGCGCTCCAAAGTTCGAATCATTCTTTGCCGTTGAAATGATGTTCTTAGGTAACACTGAAGCACTTGCCGTTTCATCACTTCAATTAAAGCAAATGTCCGCAAAGCGTAACTTGACTTTGGCTCTGATGTCCATGTCTTGTGTCACTGCTTCAATCATCGGTGCTTATACGCAAATGGTTCCAGGTCAATTTGTTTTGACTGCCGTTCCATTGAACGTTTTAAACGCCCTGATTATTACCAGTATGTTGAACCCCGTTAAGGTAACGCCTGAAGAAGATACGGTTGCCAAAATGGGCGGTTCAGGTTCAAGCGAAGCCGCTGTTGAAGCCGGCGATGTTCAAGCAAATGGGAAACGCGAACCATACTTCTCATTTCTTGGCGACTCAATTCTTGGTGCCGGTCGTTTGATCTTAATCATTGCTGCCAACGTTATCGCCTTCGTTGCTTTGGCTGCTTTGATTGACAAGATTTTGGCATTATTCAACCCATGGCTGTCATTGGAACATATTCTAGGAATCATCATGTTCCCATTTGCATGGTTGATGGGTCTGGATGTTAGCCACGCATTCCAGTTCGCACAATTCATGGGTATGAAGTTGGTTACCAATGAATTCGTTGTTATGGGAAAGATCGCCGGAACGATCAACAACCCCAGCATCTTCCCAGCTCACTACCAAGCACAATTAACTGTCTTCATCACATCATTCGCCAACTTCTCAACCACCGGTATGATTATCGGTGCCTTCAAGGGCTTGGTTGACAAGGAAAAGAATGATTTGATCAGTAAAAACGTTGGAACCATGCTTCTCTCAGGTATCTTGGTATCCTTGATGTCTGCCGGAATCGTTGGTCTGTTCGTTTGGTAAACACGTAACAAGAAAGTTAGGTTTTATTTTTGGACAAGTTACAAAGAGAAGAAGCCGTAGCCAATAAGCTGCGGCTTCGTGACGCTGTACGCGATAAAGCGATCGTCAAACGTGAAATCATCGCCGGAATTACTGGCTTTTTTGCGATTTCTTACATCATCATTGTGAATCCAATGATCTTAAAAGATGCCGGTATTCCCACTGATTTAAGTGTGTTTGCGACAATTATTTCTTCGTTTATCGGCTGTTTGATCATGGGCTTTTGGGCCAATGCACCTGTGATTCTGACGCCGGGGATGGGGGTCAACGCGTTTTTCACCTACACGGTGGTTGTCGCGATGGGCCTATCCTGGCAGGAAGCGCTGGGAATCTCAATTGTTTCCAGTGTGATCTATGTCATCATTGCGTTTACCAAGCTGAGTGATGTATTGGCAAAGGGAATCCCGGACACCTTAAAAGCGGGGATCACCGCTGGAATCGGCTTATTCCTGGTGGAAATTGGGCTTGAAAAGGCCCAGCTTATCCGTCAGGGGACGAATTCAATTCTGGCGTTGGGCGATTTGACCAAGCCAGCCACTTTATTGGCATTGTTTGGACTGTTACTGACACTGTTCTTATTCGTCAGAAATATTACCGGTGGCTTTTTTATCGGGATTCTGGTGACATCGATTGTTGGGATTGCTTTTGGTATCAAGGACCAAGTGGCACCGTCAGTTGGGATCGGAGATATTGGCAAGTATGCCAACATTGTTGCCAAAGGTGATCTCAGTAACGTGTTGAGCATTCCATTTATTCTCGCGGTTTTCTCCATGACAATGATTTTAGTCTTTGAATCCATGGGATTGCTGGAAGGAATTATGCCAAATCCCCAAAAATTTCGGAAAGCATTTCAAGCCAGCTCTGTCACCAGCTTCTTATCCGGGATTCTTGGTACCAGCCCAACGGTGGCGGCTGCCGAAAGTGCCTCGGCCATTGAAAGTGGTGGCCGGACTGGGTTGACATCGATTGTTGCCGGTTTAATGTTTGCCGTTTCACTGTTCTTCATTCCGCTTCTGGCCTTTGTGCCACAGGCGGCGATTGCCCCCGTCATTATCATTACCGGGGCATTGATGATGAATCAGTTAAGTCGGATTAATATGTATGATTTTTCCGATTGGTTCCCTGCGTTTTTGATCGTTGTCCTCATCCCATTTACCAGTAGTATTTCAACTGGTTTGGCGTTTGGCTTCGTGGCGTACCCACTGTTAAAGATTGCGGCGGGGCGGCAACGGGAATTGACGATGGCAACTTATGTACTTGGATTTTTATTTTTGTGTGATTTGGTGCTCAGTGCCTTATTATAGAGATAGCAGGGGCGAACGTTGTGGTTCGCTTCTTGTTAAGAACTAATTGTAAGCGGTTGATATTTAAAATACTGTACGGAAAGGATTTTATGATGACCATTAAAATTATTATGGATACTGATCCAGGAATCGATGACGCTGCTGCTTTAACTATGGCGCTCAACGACCCTGAAATTGACGTGAAATTAATTACCAGTGTTGCTGGAAACGTAACGGTTGATAAGACAACCAAGAATGCCCAAAAGATTGTCCGTTTCTTTAACAAGCAGGTGCCGGTTGCTGCTGGGGCAAAACAGCCATTGATCAAGGAATTTGAAGATGCTGCCAGAATTCATGGTGAATCGGGGATGCCCGGCTATGATTTTCCTGAAGACCTGCCAAAGCCTTTGGACAAGACGGCCGTTGAAGCTCTGCACGACACGATCATGAGCAGTGACGAAAAGATCACCTTGGTGCCAACCGGGTCATACACCAACATTGCGTTGCTGTTCAGTGAATACCCAGAGGTCAAGGACCATATCGAACGAATCGTTGCGATGGGCGGGTCTCTTGGCAAAGGCAACATGACCTCTGCAGCTGAATTCAACGTCTTCACCGATCCGGATGCGGCTCGAATTATGTACAATTCAGGTATTCCGATCACCATGGTTGGGTTGGACATCACCATGAAGGCCTTGTTGACACCGGACTCACTCAGCAAGCTCGAACACATGAATGAGACCGGCAAGATGCTCCATGACATTATCATTCATGATGGTGATAACAGCTCTAATGGGATCGCTATGCATGATGTAAACACCATTTTCTACCTGCTGCACCCAGAAGCCATTACCACGAAGAAAATGTGGATTGATATCATTACAGATGGCCCAGCGATTGGCGAAACGGTCGGCGACATCCGTGGTGCTTATCACGACGGCAAGACCAATGCGAATGTCTGCGTGGACATAGACGCCGACGCATTTAATAAGTGGTTCTTGGATGAAGTTTCTAAGATTGATCTGTAAATTAAATTATTTCTAGAGTGGCAACCGGATATTTGATCTGGTTGCTTTTTTGTTGATGATCAGTGAGTTATCGTATGCCATCAACTCAGTTTTACTTGTATTATGTGACGAGGGAACATTCCCTTTCAGAATATCAAAACTGTACAGAGGTATTTGTGTGTAACGAAACTTAGTTTATGTCTTGACACAATTACTAATCATTGGCATAATAAGACTGACATTAGAATTACATGAGAAAATGCGATGAAGAGAAGAGTAGTTATTTTTTACACTCTAAAGAGAAAGGCTACAGGGTGAGAGGCCTGATTGTAAAATAATGAAGATGAGCTCTGAGCAGGTTAATGGTGAATGCCGTTGATCGGATAGCAAACGTTATTTTGCCGGGTATCGATTTCATATGGTACTGTCGAGGTGTATTTTTGATACACGAATATAGGGTGGTAACGCGCGCAAAGCGTCCCTTAGTCCAGAAAGTGGGCTGAGGGACGCTATTTTTGTTTTCTCTTACTTAAAAAGGGGATGATCTTATGAAATACCAGATGTTGGAATTATATGTAATTGTGATTGATGAAACTGGTATAAGAATCCGGAGGGACTAATTTATGAATTTGAAAAGAGTAAGCGTAGTTTTAACCGTACTTGGAGCAATCTTTATCTTAGCGGGATGTGGGAAGTCATCCCAAACCGATAGTTTGGGAAACAGTAAATATGCTAAGACTCAGACGTTGAATTGGACTGAGAATACAGCACTGGCAACTGCGGATATTTCAAAAGCAACTGATACTTTGAGCTTCGATGTACTGATGAACACCCAGGAAGGTCTTTATCGTTTGGATAAGAATGGCACGCCAAAAGGAGCATTGGCAACGAATACGATAATCACAGATAACGGAAGGCATTACACATTTAATCTTAGAAAAGGTGTCAAATGGACTAATGGTGATCCGGTGACTGCGAAGGATTTTGTTTATTCGTGGCAACGAACAGTCGCTCCAAAAACCGCTTCGCAGGATGCTTTTTATTTCTTCCAGGTTAAGAACGCTGAAGATATTAATTCTGGTAAAAAACCAGTGAGCTCCCTTGGAATAAAAGCAGATGGCAATTATAAACTAGAGGTTACTTTGACCAAGCCAGTTACATATTTCAAAAAATTGTTAGCATGGCCATTGTTCTTCCCAATGAATCAGAAAGTCGTTAACAAGCTTGGAAATAAGTATGGAACTGCATCTAAATACACGGTTTCAGATGGTCCATTCAAACTTACAAAATGGAGTGGAACCAGTAAGTCATGGACTTTGACAAAGAATGATTCCTACTGGGATAAGAAAGCCGTTCATCTGAATAAGATTAATGAGCTCGTTTCAGAAGACACAACGACCAGTTATAACTTGTTTACTGCTAAGAAGACTGATGCAACATTGCTTAGTGGGCAGCAAGTTAAGAACAATCAACACAATCCCAACTTTGTAAAGCGATTGCCAACCGCAACAACCCGATTGGACTTGAACCAAAACAAAGTAAAGGCATTTAAAAACTTCAATATCCGCCGAGCTTTTTCCTTAGCAATTAACAGGAGTCAGTTGACAAAGGATGTTTTACAAGATGGTTCGGTTCCCCTCAAGGGATTTGTTCCTTCGAAAATGGGAAGTAATCCAAAAACCGGGGAGGCATTTGATAAAGAAGCGTATGTGAAAGGTGCAGTTACTTATGATTTAAGCCGAGCCAAGAAATTGTTACAAAAGGGATATAAGCAAACAGGAGTTAATCAGCTGCATGTTACCTTATTGACTTCTGACACTGATAGCAGTAAAGATGCTGCTGAATTTATCCAAGCAGATTTACAAAAACTACCCGGAGTTAAGATTCAAGTTCAATCAATTCCGTTTGTCCAACTCATTTCTAAACAGGCCGACAAGGATTATCAAATTACGGTGCAAACATGGCAATCAGTATTTGCAGATCCAATCAATTTCTTGGATGTTTTTGAAAAAGGCTCAAGTTACAACACCAGCGGCTACGACAGTTCCAAGTACGATCAGCTACTTGACCAGTCAGAAAATAAATTTGGAAACCAACCAGTAAAACGCTGGAACAATTTGGTTGAAGCTGAAAAGACTTTAATGAACGACCAGGGAACGATTCCGCTTTATCAAGTGGCGAAGTCACAGTTGCTCAGGACGAATGTTAAGAATGTTGTATACAATCCAGCTGGAGTTCCTTATGACTGGAAAACAACGTATATCGCAAAGTAGGTGGATAAATTGAGTAAAACAAGTGACTTTGACAGTAAATTGATCGAAACATTATTTATCAAATATGCAAAGGTGAACACAAGATCTGATGCGAACAGCCATACCGTGCCAACCACGGTTGGACAGGTCAAACTTGCAAAGACGATATTGAGTGATCTTCAAAATATTGGAATAGAAGATGCTGAATATGAACCTGAAAATTCATATGTCCTTGGCACATTGCCAAGCAATTCCGACAAGGATCTGAGCCCCATCGGGTTCATTGCTCATATGGATACAGCCGATTTTAATGCTGAAAATGTTAAACCACAAATCCATCAGGATTATGATGGTAGAGATATCGTGCTGAATAAAAAAGAGCACATTATTTTAAGCCCTAAGGAATTTCCGCTTTTAAAAAATTATGTTGGTCAGAGAGTGATTACAACTGATGGTACAACATTACTTGGGGCTGATGACAAGGCGGGAGTTGCTGCAATCTTCGGGGCACTCAACTACTTTCTTGAGCATCCAGAAGTGGAACACGGAGAAGTTAAAGTGGCATTTGGTCCAGACGAAGAAATCGGTAGGGGGGCCAAACGATTTCCCGCAGAAAAATTTGGAACTGAATTTGCCTATACACTAGATAATGGACAACCTGGACAAATTGAAGCTGAGACCTTCAACGCCTCTGAAGCCCAAATAGACATTAAGGGCACTGCAGTTCATCCTGGAAATGCTTTTGGCTTGATGGTCAATGCAGTAACACTTGCAAATGAAATTATCAGTGCTCTACCGAAGGATGAAGTGGCGGAAAAGAGTAGTGGTCATCAAGGCTTTATCTTAGTTACCGATATGAATGCGACAATTGCCAAAGCCCATATTAATTTAATTATTCGGGAGTTTGATACTCGTAAGTATCACGCAAACTTGGCTCTTCTTCAGAGGATTGTCGACGATATCAACTCACGGTTTGACTCGCCGAGAATTGTCTTACAAATCAACGAACAGTACCGAAATATTGGGGACACAATTAGAAAGTACCCATATATTGTCAATTTGGTCTTGGATGTTTATCGTCGACTCAATATTAAGCCAAATATCACACCATTTAGAGGTGGAACTGACGGAAATGCCATTACAGCCAAAGGAATTCCAACCCCTAATTTATTCAATGGTGGCGATAATTTTCATGGCCCATATGAGTATGTCAGCACCGAAGCAATGACATTAGCTGCTCAAGTTGTGACTGAAATTGTTAAGGAACATGTACGCCAATTTCGAAAGAGAGACGAGAAACCTATTAAGTTACATTGAACATTTTATTTAAGCAGCCGATATATGATATATATCAGCTGCTTTTTTATTGGGGTCAAAGTCAAATAATATTCGTTTACCAGTACCTATTAGGTGTATCATGAAGATTGAGGGAGGTTACTGAGATGCAAAACACTTCGAATGAGAATCAAACCCTTTATCAAGAATTGGTTAAGGAAAAACGAGCGGAAGAAAAGCAGTCAACAGTTCGGATCTATGGCATGATTTCGATGCTTTATATGTACCTTGGCGAATAGATTGTTGATTATATTGTGGTTGAATCATGATTAAAACTTTGGCTAGAATAAAATCAATCATCTATGCATATGCAAAAAAGCAATCAGACAATTCAGCTGGTTGCTTTTTTGCTGAGGAGTCGTCACGCAGCTTGATCTGACAACGGCATTTTTAACCGCACAGGATCATTGTGATCAACTTCAAATTAAAAATTCCGTTCATTTAATCAAATCCGTTCACCAGTATCCAGAGTGCCCTTAAACATGTTAAAATGAAAAATGTGTGTAGTGAATTAATGTCCGTGAATGCCTTGTCAGTCAAGCCATTTTAGGGTAAAGTATAATAAGACGTGAAACAGATTGTTTCACACATCAGGAGAAGTTAATCATGAACAACGATCAATTTAAAAACGCGCTTTTAGATCAAGGTATCGAAGTCTCGGATCAGCAGATGGATCAATTCGATGCCTATTTTAAGCTGTTAGTGGAAGTTAACGAGCACGTTAATTTAACCACGATAACAGAAAAGTCCGACGTGTATCTCAAACATTTCTATGATTCCATCACCCCGGCCTTTTTTGTTTCACAGATTAAAACTGCGCCGTTAACCATTTGTGATGTCGGTGCGGGCGCCGGATTTCCGTCGTTGCCGCTAAAAATCTTATTTCCACAGCTCAAAGTCACGATCGTTGATTCCTTAAACAAACGGATTAATTTCTTGCAACAGCTTGTCGAAAGACTGCAATTAACCGATGTTTCCTTATTTCATGCGCGCGCCGAAGAGTTTGGCGGCAAACGTTCCGAACACCGACAACAATACGATCTCGTAACCGCTCGGGCAGTCGCACGTCTGACTGTTTTGAGTGAACTGTGCCTGCCACTGGTCAAAGTCGGCGGCAAAATGGTCGCTTTAAAGGCAGCCAAAGCAGAAGATGAGTTAAAGGACGCAAAAAGTGCCATTCAACTACTAGGCGGACAAATTTCGGCCGATGATGAATTTGCACTGCCCATTTCTGAAGAGAAACGTCACATTATTGTGATTGATAAAGTCAAAGATACACCCAAAAAGTATCCGAGAAAGCCTGGAACACCAAGCAAAGAACCATTGGATCAAATCAAACGATAAGGGGGGATAACAGATGACATATGTAATCGCACTTGCCAATCAAAAGGGCGGTGTTGGCAAGACCACCACTGCCGTTAACCTGGGTGCAGGCATGGCCTCGTTGGGCAAGAAGATTCTCTTGGTCGATGCAGATGCGCAAGGTAACGCAACCAGTGGCGTCGGTGTGTCCAAAGCGGACATTAAAAAAGATATTTACGATGTTTTGGTCAACGAAGAACCGATTGCCGAAACCATCGTGCACACTGCCCATGATGGGTTGGACATTGTGCCGGCAACGATTCAACTGTCTGGCGCCGAGATCGAATTAACACCACAAATGGCCCGTGAGACCCGATTAAAGGCGGCCCTGGATGTCGTCAAAGATCAATACGATTTTGTCTTGATTGATTGTCCACCTTCGCTTGGTTTGATTACCATCAATGCTTTCACTGCCAGTAACTCAATCTTAATTCCGGTCCAAAGTGAGTACTATGCTTTGGAGGGGTTAAGCCAATTGTTAAATACCATTCAGTTGGTTAAGAAGCACTTCAATCCAAATTTGAAGATCGAAGGCGTGCTGTTAACGATGTTCGATGCCCGTACCAATTTGGGTGAACAGGTGAACACCGAAGTTCGTAAGTTCTTCAAAGATGAGGTTTATGACACAATTATTCCGCGGAACGTCCGCTTATCGGAAGCACCAAGTTATGGTCTGCCAATCATGGATTATGCCCCTAAGTCAAAGGGTGCCGAGAAGTATATGAATTTGGCGAAAGAGGTGCTGGCAAATCATGGCGAATAAGAAAAAATTAACCGGCCTTGGCAAGGGAATTGAAGCATTGTTTCAGGACAATAACGTTGATACCAGTAAGGAAGACGTGGTTGACTTAAAGGTCAGCTCCGTCAAGCCCAACCCGTATCAACCCCGGCATCGATTTGACCAAAAAGCACTGGAGGATTTAGCGCACTCAATTAAAAATTCCGGCGTCTTCCAGCCAATCATCGTTCGCCAGCCCGATCCAGAAGTACAGGCATTTGAACTGTTGACCGGTGAACGACGATTGCGAGCGTCAAAGATTGCCAAACAAGAAACCATCCCTGCCATCATTCGAAACGTAAACGAAGAACAGATGATGGAAATCGCTGTGATGGAAAATTTACAGCGTGAGGATTTGACCACTCTTGAAGAGGCTGAAGCATATAACATGCTGATGAGTCGCTTGGATTTAACTCAGGCGCAAGTTGCGGCCAGATTAGGCAAGAGTCGGCCATATATTGCAAATTATTTGCGGATCCTCGGCTTGCCAACCGAAGTTAAAAAGATGTTGGAAGACAAACAGTTGTCGATGGGTCAGGCCAGAACGCTGCTGTCCGTTAACAACAAGCAGGAATTAATCAAGCTGGCCCGTAAATCTGTCAAAGAATCGTTGACGGTGCGCCAGTTGGAAGAAGCGGCTGCCAAGATTAATGGGACCAAGTCGGCCAAAAAGAAGAAGACTCCGCGCAAGTCCCCATTTGTCAGGGCCTCTGAAGGCCAGCTTCAGGAGAAGTTCGGCACTCCGGTTTCGATCGTGAACTCTTCTCGCAAGAAGGGGAAGGGAAAGATTGAAATCGAGTATGCTTCAACCGATGATTTGAACCGAATCTTGGAAATGTTTGGCGTCGACTTGGATTAAGTCGCTGGCCCAAATTGATCCAACCGCTGCACGTTGTCTGTATAGCTGTTATATACAGAAAGGAGTCTTAACATGTATGAATTAAACGACCTCGTTGAAATGAAAAAGCCCCATCCATGCGGTACCAATCGCTGGCAGATTATCCGGATGGGCGCCGACATTAAGATCCAATGCACCGGCTGCGGCCACATCGTGATGATGCCCCGCCGTGAATTTGACCATAAATTAAAAAAGATACTTGAAAAAGCTGAAAAATAAATCAGAAAGAAGCGTTGTTTGTTATGTCTTTAACTGCAGGAATCGTTGGCTTGCCAAACGTTGGTAAATCAACATTATTTAACGCCATTACCAAGGCCGGAGCTGAAATGGCCAACTATCCGTTCGCCACGATTGATCCAAATGTTGGGATGGTTGAAGTTCCCGATAAGCGGCTCGACCGGATTCAAGAATTAATCCCAGCCAAAAAGGTGGTTCCAACGACCTTTGAATTTACCGACATTGCTGGAATCGTTAAGGGTGCCAGCAAGGGTGAGGGACTTGGAAACAAGTTCTTGGAAAATATCCGTCAAGTTGACGCGATTGTCCACGTTGTCCGGGCATTCGATGACGACAACATCACCACGGTTTCAGGGAAAGTGGATCCACTTGACGACATCGAAACAATCAACCTTGAATTGGGGATTGCTGACCTTGATTCGGTTAATAAGCGTCTGGGCAAGGTTCAACGAGCAGCTAAGGGCAATGACAAGGAAGCCAAAGCGGAATTGGCCGTGCTTGAAAAGATTAAGCCGGTCTTGGAAGACGGCGGTTCGGTTCGCCAAATTGAATTTACTGATGATGAGCAAAAAATCGTTAAAGGTCTATTCTTATTGACCAGCAAGCCGGTTCTTTACGTGGCCAACATTGCCGAAGACGATATGGCTGATCCCGAGAATTCAAAGTACTTCCCAGAAATCAAGGCTTTTGCCGAAAAAGAGGGTGCCGAAGCGATTGCGGTTGCTGCAGGCCCTGAAGAAGAAATCGCCCAGTTGGATGATGATGAAAAAGCGGAGTTTCTTGATGCCGAAGGTGTTAAGGAACCCGGCTTAAATCGGCTTATCCGCGCCTCATACAAGCTTTTGGGCCTGCAAACCTTCTTCACTGCAGGCGGTAAAGAAACACGTGCCTGGACCTTTAAAGAAGGAACTAAGGCACCACAAGCAGCTGGGATCATCCATTCAGACTTCGAACGTGGATTTATCCGTGCTGAAGTGATGGCATTTGATGACCTCGACCAACTAAAGACACCCGCTGCCGTTAAGGAAGCCGGTAAGCTGCGGCTTGAGGGAAAAGACTACGTCATGCAAGATGGCGATATTGTTGAGTTCAGATTTAACGTCTAATACGTTAATTTAAGAGGAGTGAAGCTAGTGAGTAGCAATGATGAAACGAAGCGCAACGCTAACGCAAAAGCGCGCGAAAAAAACGCTCAGGTGCATCAGGATCGGGATCATGCGGCCAAAATCGTCCATTCCCAATTTGATAACATTGGGCTAACCAAGCGAAATGCGGACTATATGTTTAAATTTAATCAGGCACTTGGGTCAACTAAGTTGTCGGCTGATAAAAAGAACGAGGCCGTTCAAACAATGGTCCAAGAGCTGCTGGAAGGGCAGAAGTCCGGCAAAACAGCGCGTAATATGTGGGGGACAGTTGATCAAAAGGTTGAAAATACAGTTCATCCACCTGCACGGCCGGCTGACCCTAAGCGGGACTACTGGAAGAATGCGGGCTATAACGCGATCTTATTTTTGACCATCTTCTTCTTGATGTATGGGATCATTTACTTCCTGCCAACCAAGGGTGGCGCACAGCCAATGATGGGCATAACTGGGATCTTTATTAGTGCTGCCGTCGCTGGACTGGGAATTCCGATTGTCACCATGATGTTTGCACCCAATATCCAACATCGCTACTCAATCTGGATTCGAATCATTCTGGTGATTTTATTCCTGGCAGTTTGGATGGGAATCTTTACAGTCTCATCAATTTTGCCACCAGTATTAAATCCGGTACTCAGCCCATACGTCTATATTGTTTTGGGCGTTCTTTCCGGAGTTGGTAGTTTTTACGTCAAGCGCCACTACAATATTACCGGTGGTGTCTTCTAAATTCACCTTAAGCATTGAATAATAAGGCTTTTCAAACGAAATGATGTTTGAAACGGCCTTATTTTTTTGATGATTTGCCAGCAAAACACGAACATTAATCTGATAACTTGAAATAAATTTGAGAAAGGACGAAAAAATATGAAGCACGTCCCTTTATTTATTCAAAAAGTTCGTGTATAATCAATACAATTTCATAAACAGTTTGTCGAACAGCTTTTCAATTTTTTATGAGAGACGCATTAGAATCCATCAAGATGCGTTGATTATTGAAAATGAAAATGATAAGTTATTAGGCAATCAACATTTAAAAGGAGCGAGATAGATGGTTAGTTGGGATGAAAAATTCGGTAAAAAAGGGTTAACGTTTGATGATGTGCTGTTAATTCCTGCAGCAAGTGATGTATTACCAAATGATGTGGATTTATCGGTACAATTGGCAGATAACTTGAAGTTGAATGTTCCTTTTCTAAGTGCCGGAATGGACACTGTTACCGAATCGAAGATGGCAATTGCTTTGGCAAAGCTTGGTGGACTTGGTGTTGTTCACAAGAACCTCAGCATTGAAGCACAAGCTGCCGAGGTTGCCAAAGTGAAGGCAGTTAAGAAGACTGCAGATACACCGAAAGCAGCCGTTGACAAAAACGGGGCATTATTGGTTGCTGCCGCCGTTGGTGTTTCAACCGATACGTTTGATCGGGCTTCCGCATTACTTGAAGCCGGAACCGATGCAATCGTGATCGATACTGCTCATGGCCATTCAGCAGGTGTTCTTCGAAAAATTGCTCAAATTCGTGACCACTATCCAGATACGACTCTGATCGCTGGAAACGTTGCAACTGCTGCTGGAACAGAAGCCTTATTCCAAGCAGGTGTTGATGTTGTTAAAGTTGGAATTGGACCTGGTTCAATCTGTACGACCCGGGTTGTTGCCGGCGTTGGGGTTCCTCAAATTACAGCCGTTTATGACGCTGCCAGCGTTGCCCGTAAATGGGGTAAGGCAATTATCGCAGACGGTGGGATTCAGTACTCAGGCGATATTGTGAAGGCTTTGGCTGCCGGTGGAACGGCCGTTATGCTGGGGAGCGTCTTCTCCGGTACTGATGAAGCCCCTGGTGAGGTATTTGAAGATCACGGTAAGAAATACAAGTCATACCGTGGTATGGGTAGTGTTGCCGCAATGGAACAACAACATGGTTCAGCCGACCGTTACTTCCAAGGCGGTGTCAGTGAGGCCAACAAGTTGGTTCCTGAAGGTATTGAAGGTGAGACCGAGTACAAGGGCAGCATCAATGACATTGTTTTCCAAATGGTCGGTGGCCTTCGTTCAGGAATGGGCTACACTGGATCTGCGACGGTTAAGGATCTCAACGACAGCGCGCAATTCGTTCAAATTACCAACGCCGGCTTGAGAGAATCCCATCCCCACGACGTTAATATCACTAAAGAAGCACCCAACTATAAACCAGAAGATTAATTGAGATATAAATGTGCAGGTTGATGACCATGAGGTGATCGACCTGTTTTTATTTTGAGAGTGCGACGAGCAACGGGTGATGCGATTTCTAAGAAGGATTTAAGCGAAGTCCCTGAACTTGGGGCTTCGCTTAAATTCTTCTTAGAAGTTAGCATCTGTTGCGTCGGAGCACATTTACTAGATAAACTGACATCACCCAAGAAACAAAGTCCGCCAGCCAAATAGTCGTCACGATAATACAAAAGTAATATAATATAGACGAAATTAGTCATTGAATGTCATTCTTCGGGAAGTGAGCCGATGTCTAAGTGGATGAAAAATTTAATGGTGGTCATCTTCGCACTTGTTTTCCTTGCAACTTGCGGGGATGTCTCTGCGTCTGCCAGTACGCCGATTACGCCTTATGGGTCGGCCCGATTTCAATCGAATACCGCGACCATTGACGTTTCAAAGGTACCGGCAAAGTATCGGTCGATTTGGCTAAGTGCGATTCAAGCTTGGAACCGGACCGGGGTGTTTACGTTTCAACTTGCCAATGGCACCGACGCACAAGTAACTGCCAAGGTGACGTCAGCGATTGGCGGCAGTTATACCGGAATGACTTATTTGACCGTCGATAATCAAGGATATATTGCCAAGGCCGAGTGTGACATTAACAATCAGACCTTAAAAAGTTTTCACTATGCCAATTTTGAATGGGTCAACGTGGCCGAGCATGAACTGGGACACGCAATTGGCTTAAATCATAACCCTGGAAGAGCGAGCGTGATGTATGCGGCAAACCGGTTTTACAGCATTCAAAAAGTTGATACGGTGGCTGTTCAGCGGTTATACGCCTCTTCACCGGACAGAATTTCAATTGGAAGTCGCCGAAAACGCATCTATGACCCGGTTCTTGATGTTAGAATTAAGCGTTCTTTTGATAAAAGCTTGGCCCTTGGTCCAACTGCCAGCCACGATTCAGAACACCTCAAGGGGCCCACAACTTTAATTGAAATTGCGATTCAAACCAACCGGATTTTGGCCATGATGGCCGACTTAAGTGAATAAGCCTAAAGTTTATTCATAAATTGGTTCTGGACGTGATTTTCTGGCATAATTAGGAGTATCATAATTTGTGAGTGCAGTCGCAAAGCACCACAGTGGGAGGCAGATACGTTGGCGATACAAACGATTCTCGAACGGCCGTTTATTACAATTACAAATTTAATCTGGAGCTTTGACCATACCACCAACCGGGTGAATATTTTGTTGGTTAAGCGCGACAATCATCCATTCAACGGGTACTGGGCGCTTCCGGAAACTTTTATGCGTGCTCAGGAAAGCGCCGAAGAAGCCGCCTTACGACTCGTCCGTGAAAAGATTGGCATGGATCTGTCCGGCAGCCATACCGAGCAATTGGCAACCTTTACCAATCCCCAACGGACACCCGGAGATCGGGCACTTTCTTTAGCTTACATGACATTTCTTCCGGAAAAGCCCCAACTCAAAGCCGGTTATGGGGCCTCTGATGCCCGTTGGTTTACAATGGGGTACACGGATACCACTTATTCATTTGAAAATGATCAGCGGCTTTTTAATACCACTCAGACGCCCGTTCAACGCGCATACTATGCGAACGTCACAGAAAATCAATCCGATCCGGATAAGCACCTGGCGTTTGATCACGAATGGATTCTCAAAGTTGCTTGTGATCGAATCCGCAATAAGCTGGATTATCAGCCAAATGTTCTGCTTATTTTGGGATCAAAATTCACTTTGAAGGATGCCCGTCGGGTTTACTCCCCGTTTTTGAAAACCCCGGTAGATGATATTGACAATTCGAATTTCAAAAAGAGTCACCAAGACTTGTTTACCGACCTCGGCACTTCGGAAGTCAAAGGACCTGGCCGGCCAGCACGGCTCTATAAATTAGCACATTTAATCGCTTAATTTCTTGAAATTTTGACCAAGTGGTTGTAACGTAGAATAAAAGTTTGCGTTACTTTTATTTTTAATAAATAAAAGTTAAGTCGACCTTAATTTTAGAAAGAGGACACTTTATTATGAATAATTTATCAATGTTAACGGACTTGTACGAATTTTCAATGGCAAATGGGTACCGCCAGACCATCAATGATGAACAGGGTGTTTTTGACATCTTCTTCAGAAAAGTGCCGGACAACGGTAGTTTTGTCATTACTGCGGGTTTGGAGCAGGCAATCAAGTCCCTGCAAAACTTTCACTTTGACCAAAGCGACGTTGACTACTTGCGATCTCTGAACTTGTTTCAGGATAATTTTTTGAATGACCTGTTGGATTTTAAATTCGATTGTCAAGTTTCCGCAATTCCGGAAGGGACACCCGTCTTTCCGCGGGAACCGCTTTTGACGATCCGAGGGCCGTTATTGCAGACTCAATTATTTGAAACCTTGCTGCTAAACATTTTGAACCACCAGTCGTTGATTGCCACTAAAGCCCGGAGGATTACCTACTCGGCTGGTGATCGGCCTGTAATGGAATTCGGTGCCAGACGGGCTCAGGGCCCAGATAGTGCCACATATGGCGCCCGGGCAGCCGTTATTGGTGGTTGCACGAGTACCTCAAATGTATTGGCAGCGGAAAAGTTTGGGATTCCGTCCGCTGGAACGATGGCCCACGCGTGGGTTGAATCATTTCCGGATGAATTGACCTCGTTTGAAAAATGGGCCCAGGTATACCCGGACAACGCGGCCTTGCTGGTTGATACTTACGATGTCTTAAAGTCCGGTGTCCCAAATGCCATCAAGGTATTCAAGGAACTCAAAGCAGCCGGTCATCAACCGGTTGGCATTCGAATCGACTCCGGAGATATTTCTCAACTTTCCAAAGCGGCCCGGAAGATGCTGGATGATGCCGGTCTACCTGAAGTGAAGATTACGGCTTCAAACGCTTTGGATGAGCACGTTGTCGCTTCACTGCTTCACGAAGGCGCACCACTGGATAACTTTGGAATTGGTGAAAAATTAATCACCAGTGCCTCATCACCTGTTTTGAGTGGCGTCTACAAACTGGCTGCGGTTATCAAGGACGGCCAGACGATTCCAAAGATCAAAGTCAGTGCCAGTCGTGAAAAGCTGACCCTGCCAGGGTTAAAGCAGGTTTATCGACTGTACTATCCAGGAACGCAAAACGCCTTTGCCGACGTGATTGCCTTGGCGGATGAGTCACTGGACCAACCAATTACGGTTGTGAAGGCTAATCCATTGGCAACGCAACGGGAACAGCGAATCGAAAAATTCGATGCCGTGCCACTTCAAGTTCAAGCCTTGGATGGTCCAAAGCTTCAGACAACGTTGCCCGGGGTATTTGATATTCAAAAGTACAGTCAGCAGATGTTGACACAAATCCCAGCAGCGACTAAGCGTTTGATCAATCCTGACGAGTTCCCGGTTTACGTCACGACTAAGCTGGCCGCACTTCAGGAAAGCTTGGTGGAGGATGCCGCTGAAAACGAATAATGGCTTTGTAAATTTAACTGGATCATTGATTGAAAATAAGTCAGCTTTGAGGGCATTTGACCTTCTAAAGCTGACTTATTTTCTTATAAATGGGCAAGCTACTGCAGACCCTCCCTGATAATTTGGGTTTATAATACCAATGTAAACGGTTACAGGGTGTATGCATAAAGGAGGGAGCATATATGTACTATTCAAACGGGAATTACGAAGCGTTTGCGAAGCCAAAGAAACCTGCCGGAGTGGACAACAAATCTGCTTATTTGATTGGCTCTGGATTGGCGTCCTTGGCAGCTGCCGTGTTTATGGTGCGGGATGCGCAAGTACCTGGGAAGAATATTCATGTATTGGAAGAACTGAGTCTGCCAGGTGGCAGTATGGACGGGATTTATGATACCAACCGTGGCTATATTGTCCGTGGCGGCCGGGAAATGGAATCGCATTTTGAGACTCTGTGGGATCTGTTTCGCTCGATCCCAAGCTTGGAAAATCCCGATATTTCTGTGCTCGACGAATTTTATTGGTTGAATAAAGATGATCCGAGCTTTTCTCATGCCCGCGCCATTGAAAAGCGTGGTCAACGGATTCCGACTGACGGCAAGTTCACGTTGTCGCGAAAGGCGATTGAAGAGATCACAAAGCTCGTTATGACCCCCGAAGACCAATTAGCCGATATGAAGATTAACGATGTGTTCACGGATGAATTTTTCAAATCCAATTTCTGGCTGGACTGGTCAACCATGTTTGCCTTCGAACCGTGGGCCAGTGCAATTGAGATGCGCCGTTACCTCATGCGATTTGTGCATCATGTGGCAACCTTGCCAAACATGTCGTCCTTAAAGTTCACTAAATATAATCAGTACGAATCACTCATCAAGCCACTAGTGAAGTATTTGGAAGATCGGGGCGTTAGTTTCCAGTTTGACACGACCGTCAATAACATCGTGGTTGACAGTTCTAATGGCCAAAAGGTCGCGACCAGCTTGGATATCGTTGAAAAAGGCGAGCCCAAGACAATTGAACTGAGTGAAGAAGATTATGTTTTCGTTACCAACGGGTCGATAACTGAAAGCACGACCTATGGCAGTAACGATGAGCCGGCGCCAAAGGAACATCCGGTTGGTGCTTCCTGGCAGCTTTGGGAAAATTTGGCCAAGCAGGATCCCGCATTTGGTCATCCCAAGAAGTTCTATCAGAACATTCCACCGGCTAACTGGGTGATTTCGGCTACGACGACCTTCACTGACAATCGAGTGGAGCCTTATATTCAACGAATTACCAAGAAAGCACCCCACAGTGGGCAGTTGATTACTAGTGGTCCGGTTTCGATTCGTGATTCAAATTGGCTGATGGGCTTTACGGTCAGTCGGCAGCCACACTTTGCCCAACAAAAGCCAGATGAATTAGTCGTTTGGACGTACGGATTATTCTCTGATTTGCCTGGTAATTACATTAAGAAGAAGATTGCGGACTGCACGGGCATTGAAATTTGTGAAGAGTTCTTGTATCACATTGGGGTTCCGGAAGATCAGATTGAATCTATCGCCAAAGATGCCAACACGGTTCCGGTACACATGCCTTACATCACCACTTACTTCATGCCAAGAAGAGCGGGCGACCGGCCGTTGGTTGTTCCTGAAGGCTCAAAGAACCTGGCGTTCATCGGTAACTTTTCGGAAACCAAGCGGGATACAGTGTTTACGACCGAGTATTCCGTCCGAACCGCAATGGAAGCTGTTTATCAGCTGTTCAACGTTGATAGGGGTGTTCCGGAGGTTTACGCGTCATCGTTTGACGTTCGATCAATTTTAAGCTCAATTTATTACTTGAATGACGAAAAATCGCTGATGGAATTACCGCTGACGGCTCCGGAAAAGATGGTTGTTCAAAAATTAATTGACCATGTAAGGGGCACTTATCTGGAAGAAATCTTGAAAGATCAAAAGCTGATCTAGGAGGCGTGATGATGAAAGTCCGAAGTGTATTAGGTGGCATTACTTTGTTTGGGTTAGGCGTTGCGGTTGGCATGCACGGAAGAGATATGTTGGCTGACACGCCTCACCATATCTACCATAGTCATGGCGGTCATGGCGGAAGTTCACGATTCAAACCCTTCGAAGACATTGACGACCTCCCTTTTGTGAGGGAAACCAAGACTGATGGTGAAGGATTAAAAAATGAATTTTAGTTTGTTTAATTGTTTGAAATAGAGTGATGAGGTCGGGCACGGTTGCTCGGCCTTTTTTGTTGGGGTGCTTGTTGGAAGGCTTGTGTTCTAAGATCCTCAAAATTGGGGGGCAAGGGGATACGTTTGTTATGTTCGATTGAGGGGCGATTCGGCTTCTAAAATAAGCTCCGACGCAACTGGTGCTAACTTCTAAGGATAAATGGACAAAAGCCCGAACCCAGGGCTTTTGTCCATTTATCCTTAGAAACCGCACCACCCGTTGCTCGTCGCTCTCTTAAGTCTTTTTTAAGCTTCCCCTGTTACCCTTGTAAACGTTGTGCAATCGCCTTACATTAGCATTTCAAGGATAGTTGTCGAATTAGTTAAAAAGTGTAGAATCAAACTTGAATGCTAATTGATAAGTTTGAGCGCATAACAATGTTAGAATAATAGTAAATAAATAGGATAATGAGGTTGATTAATGATGAAAATTTTAGTTGTCGACGATGATAAAGAAATTGCTCAACTGCTTGAAATTTATATTCGAAATGAAGGCTACGAGCCAGTTTCTGCTTACAGTGGTCAAGAAGCACTGACCCGTCTTCGGACTGAATCCGACATCGGTTTGATGATTCTTGACATTATGATGCCCGGCATGAACGGAATCGAGGTCGTCAAGGAAGTTCGAAAAGATTCTCAAATTCCGATCATCATCTTATCTGCTAAAACTGAAGACATGGACAAAATCCAGGGCTTGATCAGTGGTGCTGACGATTACGTTACCAAACCATTTAATCCGCTTGAAGTAATGGCCCGGGTTAAATCGCTTTTGCGACGAACCGAAGAACATGTGACCAACGATACCCCTGACGTGTTGGATATCGGACCACTCACCATTAACAAGGATTCTCACGAAGTTAAAACCATTACCGGCACGCCGATTCAACTGACGGCACTTGAATTTGGGATTCTGTATTTGTTGGCAAGTCATCCCAACCGGGTTTTCTCCGCCGACGAAATTTTTGAGCGGGTTTGGCGTCAGGAAAGTATTGTTTCTGCCAAAACTGTTATGGTCCACGTCAGTCATCTGCGGGATAAGATTGAAGAAGCAACCAACGGTGAAAAAGTCATTCAAACCGTTTGGGGTGTTGGTTACAAGATTGAATCACATTAATTTCAATTGTCATTAAGGGGGAACGCAACGTGAAGCTGACCGGCCGCGAAAAAACCGAACTCTTTTTGGAAGGGGTTGTGACAGTCATTTTACTGTTGCTGCTCAACCTTTCAATCATTGTTTTAATTAACCAATCTATTTCAACGAACCCCGGATTGCGGGATGGCATTTTTATCATCAAGCGCTCAATTATCATCGGGCCTGACCATCTTCACCTTTGGAGTTGGGAAAATATTTTTATCGTGTTGATGATCTTGTTTGATGCCGCTGTGGTTTACTGGCGGCTCATTAGGCGGTATCACCAAATGCAGTTGAGACATATCATCAGTGAACTGCACTATATCGCCAACGGTCATTTGAATCACCGAATTCCATTTAAATTGAAAGGCAATACGCAATCAGTTGTAGAAAGCATCAACGCGCTGGTTGACAGTGTTATTCAATCCATGGACGAGGAGCGGGCGATTGAAAGCTCCAAGGACGAGTTGATTACGAACGTCAGCCACGACCTGCGAACACCTCTGACGTCTATTTTGGGCTATCTTGGCCTGATTCGTGATAAACAGTACCATAGCCAAGAAGACCTGCTGAAATACGCGGATATCGCCTATCTCAAGGCCAAGCAAATGAAGTCACTGGTTGACAATTTGTTTGAGTATACAAAAGTTAAACAAACGGGCACGCCATTGTCGATCAGCAAGATTGACCTTAATCAGATGATGGAACAGCTTGTGGCCAGTTTTGAATTGGAAGCGGATAAAAGTGGCTTGGCCATTTCGGCTCAGGAAACTGATCAGCCGATGTATATTGAAGCTGATGCGGAAAAGCTTGGCCGGGTGTTCAATAACTTAATTTCAAATGCCATTAAATATGGCAAGGGTGGCCACCATATTTACCTCAGTTGTGCGACTGGGCAGCCGGGAGAAGTTGTGATTCACGTTGCCAATGACGGTCCGGAGATCCCGAAAAAATCTCTTAATCAGATTTTTGAGCGGTTTTACCGTGTTGAAAGTTCTCGGAATAAGGATACTGGTGGTTCTGGCCTTGGTTTGGCGATTGCGCAAAGTATCATTGACCTGCATGGCGGCTACATTAATGTCAGCTCGGATCAGGGACTTACAACATTCGCCATCCATTTGCCGGCTAAACACGGCGATCAGCTGAAAAATCCGATTCAAAAAGCCATTGCCCAATAAGAGGAGACCTTTATGAAGCAACGTTTACAATTATTAATAGCCTTAATGGGCTTTTTTTGCGTTCTGGGAGTAACCACCAATGCTGGAGCTCGCAGTCAACGACCAACGATTTACGCGAAGTCCGCAATTGCCATTGACGCAGATTCCGGCCAGATTTTGTATCAGAAAAACGCCAACAAGCCAATGGCCATTGCGTCGATTTCAAAATTAATGACGGTCTACATTGTCCATCAGCAAATTGCCCAGAAGAAGTTGGCTTGGAGCGACAAGGTCAAGATTACACCTGCATTGGCAAAGCTCAGTACGGCAGCCGAATTAACCAATGTTCCGTTAAAATCGGGACACTCGTATTCGGTGTGCCAGCTGGTCAATGCAACGTTGGTGGCATCCGCAAATGCGGCCGCGCTGGCATTGGGACAAAAGGTTGCCGGGACGCCAACAAAGTTTGCTGCCATGATGAACCGGACGGCTAGGAAGCTCGGAATTACGGATGGCCATTTTTATAATGCGTCGGGGTTGACGAACAAGCTCACCGGCCAGCTGGCCCTTAAAAACGTCAGCAAGAACGCTGAGAACTTACTCTCCGCAAGTGATGTCGCGTTGTTAGCCAAGCATCTGCTTCAGGATTTCCCGCGGGTGACGCAGATTACGGACCAATCGTCGGGGACGTTTTATGGGACTCAGATGACAGGGCACAATCAGCTGTTGGCGGACAAATCAATTGCCAAGGGCGTCAAAGTCGATGGTCTAAAGACCGGTACTTCTGATAAGGCTGGCGCGTGCTTTGTCGGCTCTGCCACTCAAAGTGGGAAACATCGCATCATCACAGTTGTTTTAGGCGCTCGCAACAAGGGTGCCTCTGATCCAGCCAGATTTATCCAGACGGCAAAGTTGATGCGCTCAGTCTACACAACGCAGCATCCCATTAAGTTGAAGGCCAATACAGCCATCAAGGGAGTGGGTAAGGCCAAGGTCCCTGACGGCAAACAAGAGACGGTTTTGCCGGTGACCAAGTCCACGCATTGGGTCTGGGTCAAAAATGGGGTTTCGCAAACTCAAATTAATGGTCATTACGTCAAAAAGCCGACCGATGTGCAGGCGCCAGTTAAGAAAAGCACTAAAGTGGGGTTGGTTCAACTAAGCGCTGGCAATAACCGATTGCAATATATCGAAAAATCCGGTGCTCAAATTGTCATGGTCGCTAACAAGTCGATAAAAAAAGCAAATCCGTTCGTTCTCTTATGGCGGGCGATCTTGCGACTTTTTTAATGATCCAATTGGACAATAGGTGTTTATTAATTTGTGAAAATCCCATATAATTGTACCTGAATTGTGTTTACATTATTTTTACACACATTTCCGGATGTGTGACAAGGTTTAAATGGAGGAATCCTTTTGGGAAAAGCGGTAGCAAAATCGAGGGCGAAGCTTCCATACTGGCGAAGAATACTAGATGCTTCTTTGCCTGTCGATTTAAGTTATATTCCGATTGGCCTGGCGTGTGGTATTTTACTACACGCTTCCGGCTTTAACGTTTGGACCACCCTTATGGTTTCCATAATGGTCTTTTCTGGGGGTGCCCAATTTTTGATTGCATCACTTCTTGCGACCAACGCGCCCATGCTTTCAGTAATCTTGATGATGTTTTTTCTAGAACTTCGTTACGCATTGCTGGGATCCAGTCTTTCGAAGTACCTGCATGGCGAGTCGCTTGGTTTCACAGCGCTGTTTGCGGCGTCGATGAACGATGAAAACTACGCTTTGAATTATTTGAAATTTTCGACTGATAAAAAGTTCACGCCACGAGAAGCGCTGCACGTTGAACACATGACACTGGTCTTTTGGACGATTAGTAATATCATCGGGAGTTTGATTGGTAGTGCGATTAATATTGACCTGACAATTGTTCATTTTGCCTTAACGGCGTTATTTATCTACATGATTGTCGTGCAGTTAAAGAATGGATTGATTATCGTCATCTGTATTTTGTCGGGATTTCTGGCCGCCTTTTTCATGGTCCTTACCAAATCAACGTTGGGGCTTGTACTATCAACGCTGGCTGCCTCATTTATTGGGTTTGCGGTGGAGGCAACCATTCGCAAGTTCAATCCAAAGAGCGGCTGGCTAAAGTCGATGAAGAACCCGGCTGGGTCACCCGAAGATGCTGAAGAAGACGTGAATGACTAGGAGCTATCTTTATGGAATGGAACACAACACAACATGTTTGGCTAATTTTAGGGTGTTTTTGCGTGGCGTTCGCACCACGTTTAATTCCGCTTATGTTTTTCCGTACCCGAAAAATTCCTGCCTGGTTTAATGAATGGATGCGGTATGTGCCGATATCGTTATTTACTGCGCTGGTCGTTAAAGACCTATTCATCTCACCCGTGTACACGGTGACAATTGTTAACCGGGCACCGGAATTGATCGCTGCAGTGATTGTCATCGCGATTGCCTACTGGACACGTTCAATGGCGCTTTCGGTGGTGCTGGGGTTGATAGCGGTATTCTTGTTGGCGCTGGTTGTTTGAGAGAACCGTCAAAGTTGCGTTACATATTTTTTAAAATTTAAAAGAGCCGAGGCAATTGAATGCCTTGGCTCTTTTGCGTTGGTTTGTAGGATAGTTGAGGCGAATGGTTCATCTAGCTGAAAAATGTGCTCCGACGACCGCAAATGACGTGCAGCGGTCTAGCCTACTTGGCGCGAACCTGACCCCCTAACGTGTAAAGCCTGAGTCTCGTCGCACTTTGGTTTGATGAGGATGCTTGTTTTGTGGTTTCTTCTTTCCGAGTTGAAATGTGCTCCGACGACCCTGACCCCAACATGTAAGGCCTGGGTCAACCCGGGTCTGGTTGCACTCTGGGTTGATACCATGTTTGTTCTGTGTTTTCTGTTACCTAGCCGAAATGTGCTCCGCGAACCAACTTCCTCCGCTTAATCCGATAACTAGCTTCGACGCAAGCCCAGCGTCAAAACTAGTTATCAAATTAATGCTCCGACGGCCATGAAATGCCTAGTAGTTACCCGGTTTGCTCCGCACTCTCTAAAACACAATCCTTCTCTTAATCTTCTCATGTGGGTTGGCCACCACCAAGCCGAAATCATCCGGCTTCAACGGTTGGTCGACCCTCATGCCATTTTGGACCAGGACCGTGAACTTGTAATTGTGTTCAATGGCGATGTCCATGAACGGGTCAATTAATTCCTGGTCCATTCGTCCGTTGATATACAACCGATATTCCGGGTAGTCGTTTAAAATCTTCCCTACCAGTTCGCCCACGTCCGGTCGTTGAATTTGGCCAATCGTCAGGGCCAGCGCAACCCGTTCCCTGAAGTTTCCCAGGAATGCGCGTTTTTCGTCCGGCTTAATCTGTGGGTTGCCGAACATGTGCTGCTTGATATACTCTTCTGAACTGTCCGCCATTTGTAAGCTCCTCTCAAAGTTAAATTCTTAGCTTTAGGATAACAAAAATTTGGTCTAAAGTCTGTATCCATCATTTGCTATAATAAATGTTAACCGTCATCTTTCCAAGTTATCTGCATTTGATTGCGTTCAGAAATGCCGTTTATGGAAAAATGTTATAATAAAAGCGAACAAATTTTATTAGGAGGGCTTCAATTTGAAAAAATGGATCTGGATTGTAATCGCCATTGTGATCGGTGCATCGGTTGGTGGTTACGCGTACGCCCGTCATAGCCAAAACGAGAACATTTACGCTCAGGCTATGAAGCGAGGCCGCCTTCAAATTTCGAATAAAAATTATACAGCTGCCGAAACATCGTTTACCAATGCCTTGAAACGTAAACCAAATGATGAACAGGCAAATAAAGTGTTGAACCAAACACAATCATTTATTGCGGCCAACGATCTGTTTAACTCGCGTAAATTTGGCCAGGCGAAGGGTGAATATCAATCAGTTGTTGACGTCAAAAAGGGCAGTGAGCTGCTGGCCGATCGCGCCAAACAGCAAATCACCAAGATTAAGGGGATTCAAAAGAACCTTGGCAATTACACCAAGATATACGACCAGGCGCTCGATCAAACGGGTGAGGGCAAGTACACAGAATCTAACAGTACTTTGGATAAGATTTTCTCTGACAAATCAATTCATCAGAAATACTACGCTGACATTTTGAAGAAGGCAGAAGATCTGCGGAATAAGAATAACGATGCGATTAGTGGTAATTCATCCAGCAGTTCGAATGATTTTGATTCGTCAAATTCTGACAGCAACACCAGCAATAATCCAAATGTGTCATCCAATAAGAGTGCCAGTCTGACCTCGGCAGAGAAGAAAGCTGCGGCGGCTTATAAGGGCTCAAATGAATATACAGTAACGCAAAAACAAAAGGATTTGAACGGCAAGCCGATCACCCAGGCACAAATCAATTCGGCTAGACAACAGATTAGCGCTGCCGGCGTTGACTCCAATGCCATGAGTGACCAAGATGTTCGCAATATCATCAAGGGCGCACATCAAAAAGGCGAAACAATTGGTCAATATGTCAAATCACGGTATTAATACGATTACACAAGTCTCAGGGGCGAGCAACCTCTGAGATTTTATTATCAAAGGTAATAATGCTTGTGGGGAAACGCTTTCGAAGTGTAAAATTAAATTAATTAAGCACCAAACAAGGGGGTTGGGTATTTGTCACTTTGGACGAGATTCATCAATAACGTTGCACTAAGAAGATTCACAGTCCTGATGGTGATTATTTTTGTGATTTACGTGATGCGCAGTATGATCAGCACGGTCTTATTAACGTTTATTTTCTGTTTGTTGGTCGTCAAATTGACCAATGCGATTCGTCGGCATATTAAAATTCCCGCCGGCGTGATTGTGACGGTTCTTTATGCGTTGGTCATCCTAGGCCTGTATTTTGCGATTACCAAGTACATTCCAAAAGTTGCCGAACAAACGATTCGAACGACGACAGACATTATCAATTTCTATTCAAACCCAAAAAATTTGCCTGATGACACAACCTTGGCATGGGTCAACGAGTTCATCAAGCAAAGCAATATTATGGCCCAAATGAAAAATGGGGTGTCATTGGTTTGGAGATACGTCACCGGAGTTGGGACCATGGGGATCACCCTTTTCTTATCGATGATCTTGAGCTTTTTCTTCTCGATTGAGCAACGAACGATGACACGATTTTCAAGATTATTTTTAGAAAGTGATTTTGGCTGGTTCTTCCAAGACCTTTACTTCTTTGGTAAAAAGTTTGTCGCAACCTTCGGGGTGGTTATTGAAGCTCAATTCTTCATCGCAATCTGCAACACTGTTTTAACAACGATCGTGATGGCGTTCATGCATCTGCCACAACTTGCGGCATTGGCACTGTTGGTGTTCATTTTGAGCTTGATTCCAGTCGCCGGTGTGATTATCTCGTTCATTCCACTGTCACTGATTGGCTACTCAGTGGGTGGCTTCAACGATGTCTTTTATTTGTTAATCACGATTATCATTGTTCATGCCTTTGAGGCTTATGTGCTCAACCCCAACTTTATGGCGTCAAAGACCAATCTACCGATTTTTTACACCTTTGTGGTGTTGCTGATCGGCGAACATTTCTTTGGCATTTGGGGCCTGATCTGTGGGGTGCCGATCTTTACATTCTTCCTTGACATTTTGGGGGTCAAGAAGCATGACAGCACGTCTGGTAAGCTTCCCGACAAGCAGGGCGAACCATAGAAAACGGATTCACTTTATAAAAGTTTCACAATTAGGCTGAAAAATTTTTCCGTTTGGTGTAAAATCAATCTGATAGAGATAAAGAAAGAGGTAATTATATTGGCAAAACTTGTTTTAATTCGTCATGGTCAAAGTGAATGGAATTTATCTAACCAATTTACTGGTTGGGTTGATGTTGATTTGAGCGAAGAAGGCGTTAAGCAAGCCATCAACGCTGGTAAGCTGATCAAACAAGCCGGCATCGAATTCGACTTTGCGTTCACTTCTGTATTGACTCGTGCAATCAAGACTCTGCATTATGCTTTGGAATACTCAGACCAACTTTGGATTCCAGAAATCAAATCATGGCGTTTGAACGAACGTCATTATGGCGCTTTGCAAGGCCACAACAAGAAGAAAGCCGCTGAAAAGTACGGTGACGAACAGGTTCATATCTGGCGTCGTTCATACGATGTTTTGCCACCACTTTTGAAGGCTGATGACGAAGGTTCTGCTGCTCACGACCGTCGTTATGCCAACCTTGATCCACACATCATCCCTGGTGGTGAAAACCTTAAAGTGACTCTCGAACGAGTTATGCCATTCTGGGAAGATCAAATTGCACCTAAGTTGCTTGACGGCAAGAACGTGGTTATCGCCGCTCATGGTAATTCATTGCGTGCCCTTTCCAAGTATATCGAAAACATTTCTGACGAAGACATTATCAACCTTGAAATGGCGACTGGCGAACCAGTTGTCTATGACTTTGATGACAAGTTGAATGTTTTGAGCAAGACTAAATTGAACTAAATTGAATCATTCAAAGAAAGCCCAATTACCAGTTGTTTCTGGCAATTGGGTTTTTATTATGGGTGGCGAAGCATTTGTCAGCTTTAGTTTTTCAAGAAGGCAAATTAGAACTAATTTTAATGGAGATCTAACATAGGCAGTGATTATTGTTGGTCAATTTTAATATTTGAATGCTATTCTTTAGTTTGTTTTTGAGCAAGTGAAAGCGTTACATATTTTTAAAATACTAAAATTGGGGAATCTATATTATGTCGAAGAAAAAAATCACCTTAGTGGGTTTGATCTTAATGATTTTTACCACGATTTATGGTTTTGCAAATACCACTGTTGCCTATGAGCAAATGGGTTACGCCAGTATTATTTGGTACGTGTTAGCTGCTATTTTATTCTTATTACCAACTGCAATGATGTTTGCGGAATATGGTTCAACTTTCAAAGATGCCCATGGGGGGATTTATTCCTGGCTGGCCGGTTCAATTGGCGAAGAGTGGGCCTTTATTGGGACGTTTATCTGGCTGTCATCATGGATTATCTGGATGATGTCGACGGCCTCCAAAGTTTGGATTCCGTTTGCGACAACCCTGTTTGGTCATGATACGACTCAGACCTGGAGCTTCTTTGGGCTGAGTTCAACCAAGACAATTGGGTTATTAGCGATTTTTTGGATCATCACGGTTACCTGGTTTGCAGTTCGCGGAATGGATTCAATTTCGAAGATTTCTTCAGTTGGTGGGATTTTTGTCTCCTTACTGACGGTTATCTTTGCGATCGCCAGTATCACAATTCTCATTTTAAACGGAGGTCATTTGGCACAGCCCGTAACTGGGATGCATAGCTTCATTCAGTCACCCAATCCTGATTTTCAGTCGCCAATTGCACTTGTTTCGTTCATGGTTTACGCTGTGTTCGCATACGCTGGAACTGAAACCCTTGGTGGTGTGACTGATAACATGGAGCAGCCCGAGAAGACATTTCCAAGAGGATTGATTATTTCAACGCTGGTCATCACTGTGATGTACTCGCTGTCAATCTTTCTTTGGGGAATTACGGCTAATTGGCACTCGGTTCTTGGCAATGGTCACGTTAACCTGGGGAATATTACCTATGTATTGATGGCCAATTTAGGCGTTGTTTTAGGCCAGAGCCTGCACCTGTCTGCGGCCACCAGCACGATTTTGGGGACTAGTTTTGCCCGGTTTGCCGGTTTAAGTATGTTTATGGCTTACATGGGGTCATTCTTTGTTTTGATTTATTCACCCCTCAAGTCATTTATCATGGGTTCGAACCCTAAATTCTGGCCGGAAAAGATGACCAAATTGAATAAAAAGGGAATGCCGGGATTCGCGATGTGGACGCAAGCCGTTATCGTGGCGGTCCTGATTTTCTTTGTGACTTTTGGTGGTTCAAGTGCCAAACAGTTCTATGTCATTTTGACCAACATGGGAAATATTTCCACTTCATTCCCATACATTTTCTTGGTGGCAGCCTTCCCATTCTTCAAACGCAAGAAGGGATTGGAGCGCCCCTTTGAAATTTATACCAAACAATGGATGACTGATACGATTTCAATCATTGTCTTGATTGTGCTAATTGGCGGTATTGGCTTTACGGCGATCGAACCAATTCTTCAGCACGATTACGTCAACGCCTTCTGGACGATTATCGGACCAATCTTCTTCGGCTTGGTTGCTTGGGCGTTCTTGACTTATCAGTCGCACAAGTTGAAAAAACAAGCAAATAAATAGAAATAAAAAATGTGGTTGGAGTTTGTCTGGCTGTTTTATATTATTTACCTCATACATGCAACAATCGGCTAACTCCAAAATTTAAGCCCAGCAATCATTCTATAACGAAGAAATGATTGCTGGGCTTAAATTCTGTAAATAAAATACTGTTTGTCCTACTTTTTGATAATTAAAACAACTCTGTTTTCAAATGAATATCGTCGGCATCCGTTATTGGCCGAACAACGCGACAAGGGTTCCCGACCGCCAAAGAGTTGGCAGGGATGTCTCGAGTGACCACGCTGCCTGCACCAATCACACAACCATCGCCAATCGTAACGCCGCCGATGACGACGACGTTGCTGGCGATCCAGCAGTTGTTGCCGATATTGATGGGCTTGGCATACTCATCGTCGTATTCGTCACCATTTGGCCGCCTTTTGATGTTTCGATCTTGGTATCTCAAAGGATGCATCGGCGTTGCCAGCGTCACGTTGGGGCCAAACATCACGTTATTGCCAATCGTGACCGGACAGTCGTCTAGGACAGACAGGTTGGCATTGCCATAGAAATGGTCACCAATCGTCGTGTAAATGCCGTAATCAAAGAATACAGGTCCTTGAAGGTAAATGTCTTTGGCTGCCTTAGGAAGCATTTCAGCAATGATTTTGGCCTGTTTATCGGTATCTTCATCAAATGTATCATTATATAGTTTAGATAACCGGTGAGCTTTGTGTTGTTGTGCCGCCAGTAATGGATCGGTTGGGTCATAAATTTTTCCGGCCAGCATTTTTTCCTGTTCAGTCATAAAATCCTCCTATAAATAATAATAACTTTAGTATACTGTATCGGAAATGGTAGCGCTACCAGGCAGGGGGAGGTGATGCGGACACAATTCCTTGGCTATTAGTAAGCCATTGGTATAATAAAAGAGTACGTAAAAAGGAGGTCCGGTACATGATTAATCCGATTCCACTCTATCAAGAAATGTACCGCCAAATGGGGCCGCAATATTGGTGGCCCGCCGATTCCAAGATGGAAATTGTGATTGGGGCAATTCTGGTTCAAAATACCAATTGGAACAATGTCGATATGGCACTGACTAATTTGAGGGATGAGACTGATTTAGATATTAAACAGATTCTAAAGCTATCAGTTGAACGGTTGCAGTCGTTGATTCGCCCCAGCGGCTTTTATGTCAACAAGAGTCGTAGTTTACGGGCGGTTTTAGCTTGGTTCGACCAATTTGACTGCGATTTTGACAAAATGAGTGCCGAGTACGGAAATGGTCTGAGAAAAACGATGTTGGCGCTGCCAGGGGTTGGCGAAGAAACGGCCGATTCACTTCTGGTGTATGTTTTTGATCGGCCGGCGTTTATCGCGGACAAGTATACCCGGACGTTATTTACATATATGGGATTTAGAGGCCTGAAGACGTATTCCAAGCTGCAGAAACGCATTATCCTGCCGGAATCGTTCACGTATCAGGATGCCCAGGAGTTTCACGGGTTGCTGGATGAGTTCGGGAAAAAGTATTTGAAGGATAAGCAGCAGTTTAAGGACAGTTTCCTGGGAGACTTTGACAAAAAGCTGTTAACGATAAACTAAAAAGTGCGTCCCAGCTATTCGTTGGGACGCACTTTTTATCCAAAAATAAAAGACCCTCACAGGAGTCCTTATTTATTTTTTGATTTAATTAGTCGGTAACAACTGAAACGTTAGCAGCTTGTGGGCCACGATCGCTGTCTTCAACGTCAAGGGTAACATGTTGGCCCTCTTCAAGGGTCTTGTAACCGTCAGCATTAATAGCTGAGAAGTGAACAAATACGTCCTTGCCGTCTTCTAAAGTGATAAAACCGTAACCTTTGTCTCCATTAAACCATTTAACAGTACCTTGTTCCATAAGAATGAAACCTCCGTTGCGCTTAGCGCGATAAATTTTGCATTTGAAACTTGAAAAGTAAGGAGTCATTCTTATTAGAACGATGGACCTTGTTTCGAAGCTAAATACATTATCTATACTTTAACAGGTAAGTTCGAAAATTGCAAATGGATGCATCGAATTTCTTTTTATACGTGAACTGGCGGTTGTTGGATTATAATGGAATCAACGATAGTGCCGAAAGGGGATCATCAATATGAGCAAATCAGTTAATTGGAAAGCCGCCTTGATTGCCGGGGGCGTCGCAGGGGTTATTTCAGGCTTAGTCAAGTTGGGCTGGGAAAATGTGCTGCCACCACGGACACCTGAGCGCAATAAAACCAATCCACCTCAGCGGTTACTCGAACAAGCGGGTATTCCTGCCAATGTGACTCACGCCACCTACACATACTCCGGAGAACAGTTGCCGTGGGTCAGCTATATCATCCATTTTGGCTTCTCGACGTCGTTTGCGATGTTTTACAGCTTGGCAGGTCACTATGTGCCGGTCATTAAGTTGGCGGATGGTACGCTGTTTGGTCTCGGTGTTTGGGGCGCCTTTCATTTGGGCATCATGCCTGCAATGGGAACGGTCCCTTCTGCCAAGAATCAACCAGCAGAAGAACATGTTTCAGAGGCGTTGGGCCACGTGATCTGGATGTGGACAAACGACTTGGTTGCCGATGAAGTTTATAACAAATTAACGAAAAAATAAGATCGTAAAAAGGTCATCCGAGAAAAATTCGGATGGCCTTTTATTTTACACTATTATTTGGTTTCAACAACCGGGCCTTTTGTGATGCTATCGACTTTTGGGTCTTCAACTCGATCCTCGGAAGTTGCCTTGTTGCCCATCACAAGGTTAATGATAATGGCGCTTAATGCTGCAATCGTAATAGGGGAACCCAACAGATACTGAATGATTTGAGGAGTCTCACTAACAACCTTAGCTGGCAAAAGAATGACAGCCATGGTCAAGACGATTGGAATCCCTAATACATAGATGGTACTTTCATCGGTTGCCAAGTTTCTGATAACATTTAAGCCGTTTAACATAATGATGACACAGATGATTGAGAAGATACCACCGATAACCGCTGCGGGAACAGCCGAAAGAAATGCCGATAATTTTCCGCAGAAGCCAAGAACGATAAACCAGAGTCCAGCTGAGACGAAGACCCGCCGGCTGGCCACTCCGGTAATCGACACAACGCCAGCGTTAGTGGAGTAACCGGTCATTGGTGTGGTTCCCAGAAGGGCAGCAAACAGACAGCTCAGGCCTTCACCGATAATTCCGCGGTTCCACTGTTTCTTACTGATTTTTTCATCGACCACGGCGCTCATGGCAAACCAAGTACCGGTTGTCTCAGTCGTTAGCACCATGTAAATGACGATAAACGTTAAAATAGCAGGCAATGAAAAATGAATGCCGTAATGTAAAGAAGTGAATTGGGGAAGGCTGATCCAAGATGCATCGTTTACAACCGACCAGTCAAACTGGCCCATCATAGATGCGGCAATTGTCCCAACAACTAATGCAATAATAATTGAACTGACCTTGAACAACCGTTGAAGTTGAGGAACCCGCAGCCCGATGGTAATTGCAACCAGCATCGCAAAAGCTGTGATGGCCGCAATTTCAATATTTTGGTTAATATTACCAGCAGCTTTGAAGATATTATCGTTCAAAGCTGAAGGAAGCAGTGACAATCCAACGCAAGTGATGATTGTCCCACCAACGATGGCTGGTACCAGTGTATTGATAATTTTTTGGTAGATTCCTGATAAGCCCAGAAGAATCAGCAGAATGGCGCCAACAATCAGTGAACCCAAAACAGTTGCCATGCCGCCATGCGAGGCGCCGTTGGCAAGGTAAACACCAGCAACAGCCCCAATGGGAACAAATGATGGTCCCTGCGATACAGGCAGCTTCATGAAGTACTTGGTCTGTAAGATGGTTCCGATTCCACAAGCGAGAAACGCGGCTTGAAGAAAGCCGGTCTTTTGTGCCAGGCTCATTGACAGCAAGCCTGCAATAATAATGGGCGGCACATAGACATCCATGGCTAAGACGTGCTGAAGTCCGAGTAAACCTGATTGAAAGACAGGGACTTTATCTTCTGGACCATATAGCAAACCGTTTTGGTTACGTTTCATTATTGCTCTCCTTTTGATGAAAAAGTTTTTAAATAAGCGAAACACGAACTATATTTAAAAATAAAATATGATAATTCGTATCGCTAGTCAGAACTTATTATAAACACTCACTTCTCAATAATCAATATGTAAATAATTAAGATTTTTTACTTCTAATGTTCGTGTTTTAATCCGAAAGTCCATTTATCTTCATCAAGAATTTTTCAGTCCAACCATAACAACAATGGAACCGCTCGCAATGATTAATGAAGACAACTTTTATAACTATCTCATTTTTTCTTTTGAAATAAATTAAAAAAGGTCGGAGCAAAAGTGTCAGCTTTTGATTCGGCCTTATTCCATAATGTTTACTTACGACGTCTTTCGTTCTAGCTTCTACTTACACAACTCATCTTGCTAAAGCTTTTGTTAGGGCAGTAATAATATGGGTGATTTCTTGGGATGCCAATGTTTGATCAAATAGTAAGTAACCGACAACCATTCCACCGACGACTGCCCACATCAATTTTAAAATCTCGGTATTCGGCCAATTGATCATCAAGTGGTTTTCTTTTAACTGCGTCAAGGTCTGATTGATATTGTGCCAGTATGATTCGGGAAATTGTTTGACCAATTCTACGCGGACCTCATTGCTATATAGAACTTCGGACACAAAAATCTTTAAGACAGCGGCATTATCCCGCACGAATTGAACACGATCGGTCACCAATGCCTCAATAAATGAATGCAGTGTCATAAACTTGGGGTTCAGTGGTTGATGTTCTTTGAAGTCGGTCAAGACGGCAGGAAAAATCGCCTTAGTTACTGGCTGAATAATGGTGTTTAAAAGACCACGCTTGCTTTTGAACTTACTAAAGATATTTCCTTCAGCAACGCCGGCTTCGGTTGCAATCTCTTTTGTACTTGCGTTGGCGTAACCTTTTGCGGCAAAAACGTCGATTGCAGCCAGCAAAATTTTGACCTGTTTGTCAGTCATGCCATCCAAGGCATGGGTGTCGGCAAACAGCTTTAATTCGGTACCTTTCAACATTGGATTGACTCCTTATGGTCACTCGTGTGATTTAAATTTCAAATTAAGTATACACTCAATCCGCTGAATTAAAAGTCTTAATTAATTTTCCATGATAAAAATGTCATAAACACTTTGAAAACGGCTTCTTTAAAAGATTGATATTTTTTGGTTGACCTAACAAAAAGTGTGTGTATAATATGAATTGGTGATTGAGTGAGTAACTACTCAAACAATTGCCCGAATTCAAACCAATGAAAGAGGGCTAACGACATGCGAGAGAGTGTGGAAATTACGAAAGAACCTAAGAAGAAGTTTTTCAGCAGTACAGAAGAAGAAGGAAACAGCAAGAGCCTGGATGAGGTCAACGGCAGTATCATTGTTCCGGAAGATGCCGGTTTCTGGCGGACTTTGATGACTTATACCGGACCGGGAATTCTCATTGCCGTGGGGTATATGGATCCAGGAAATTGGATCACATCAATTGCTGGTGGTGCTCAGTTCAAGTACAGTTTATTATCCGTAGTCCTGATCTCAAGTTTGATTGCGATGTTGTTGCAGTCCATGGCAGCTAAACTTGGTATCGTGACTGGAAAAGATTTAGCCCAATTAACCCGTGAACGGACCTCCAAGCGAGTCGGATTTGCCCTGTGGATTATTACAGAATTAGCGATTATGGCGACGGACGTTGCCGAAATTATTGGTTCAGGGATTGCCTTGGAGTTGCTATTCAAGATTCCACTGGTGATTGGGATTTTGATTACCAGTGCCGATGTCTTGATCCTTCTCTTATTAATGAGACTCGGATTTCGAAAAATCGAGGCAATTGTTGCAACCTTGGTCGCCGTCATTTTGATGGTCTTCTCATATGAAGTATTTCTATCTGGTCCCAATATGCCTGAGCTATTTGCAGGATACATTCCATCGACTTCGATTGTCACTAATAAGTCTATGCTTTATTTGGCACTGGGGATTGTTGGTGCGACTGTTATGCCCCATGATTTGTTCCTGGGATCTTCAATTTCTCAAACAAGACGGGTGGATCGAAAGAATCGTAAGAACGTTGCTAAAGCAATCAAGTTCTCAACCATCGATTCGAACATCCAATTATCACTTGCGTTCATCGTTAACAGCTTATTACTGGTACTTGGTGCCGCCTTATTCTTTGGCACGAATAGTTCAGTTGGCCGATTTGTGGACTTGTTTAACGCGTTGCAAAATTCCCACGTTGTTGGTGCGATTGCCAGCCCAATCTTGAGCATGCTGTTCGCAGTTGCCTTGTTATCATCAGGTCAAAGCTCAACGATTACCGGGACACTTTCAGGCCAGATCATTATGGAAGGCTTCATTCATTTAAGAATGCCGCTTTGGGCACAGCGATTGATCACTCGGTTGTTGTCCGTAACGCCTGTGTTGATTTTCGCCATTTACTATCATGGTAATGAAGCGAAGATTGAAAACTTGTTGACTGCTTCTCAAGTATTCTTGAGCATTGCATTACCATTTGCGATTATTCCGCTGGTGCTCTTTACCAGCAACAAGGAACTGATGGGCGAATTCGTTAATAAGCCGTGGGTTAAGTACGCTGCTTGGGTTGCAACCACTGTCCTTGTGGTGTTGAACGTTTACTTGATCTTACAAACAATGGGATTCTTTTAAAATGATTTTTAACAAGAAGTCGTGGGCATTGAAAAATGTCTGCGGCTTTTTTTAATTTGTTTTAAAATAGAAATAATAACTAACAGGGGGATTACCCAATGATCAAACCTGAAAAGATGATTAACGGTACCAAATGGATTGAGACCATCAAGTTAACAAGTGACGAGCGAGTCAAGCTTGAAGATGAGTACGGCATTGACGAAGATATTATTGAGTACGTTACCGATAAAGATGAAAGTACCAATTATGTTTATGATCTCAACGAAGACGATCAGTTATTTATTTTTCTGGCACCATATGCCTTGGATCGCGCGGCGTTGAGATATATCACGCAACCGTTTGGTATGCTGCTTCATAAGGGCGTTTTATTTACGTTTAACCAGAGTCACATTCCGGAAGTCAATACGGCCCTTTATTCTGCCAAGGATAATCCGGAGGTGCAAACTGTGGATGCGTTCATCTTGGAAACGTTGTTTGCCGTGGTTGACAGCTTTATCCCGATTTCTCGGGCGATTACCAAGAAACGCAATTATTTGGATAAAATGCTTAATCGCAAGACAAAAAATACTGATTTGGTGTCCCTGTCCCATTTGCAGCAGACTTTGACCTTCTTATCAAGCGCGGTGCAAACCAACCTGAGCGAGCTTAACCGTTTACCTAAGACCCATTTCGGTGCCGGTGCTAATCAAGATAAGCTGGATTTATTCGAAGATGTTCAAATTGAAGGTGAGCAGGTTCAACGGATGTTTGAAATTGAAACCCAAGTGGTCGATCGCATTGATCATACCTTTAATAGTATTGCGAATAATAATCTAAACGACACGATGAAGTTTTTGACAATCTGGTCGCTGACAATGGCGGTGCCAACGATTATAACGGGCTTTTACGGGATGAATGTCAAATTGCCGCTCGCCACCATGCAGGGTGCTTGGATGATTACGGTGGGGATTTCAGCTGTTTTGATTATTGCAATGCTGGTGATGCTCAAGATGAGAAGACGGATGTAAATCAAATCCCCCCCAAAAAAATTTTTTACATTTCATTTACACAATCGATACCAGGCAAAAATATTACCCTTCTATACTAAAAGTGTTACATTGGAATGTGCGAGATTGAGAAAGTTAGGAGGGTTTCACATGAAAGAGAATCACGATTCTTTGATTGCCTCAGCGATTTCTGAGGGGGCAGTTCCGACCGCTGACACAGCTGCAAAATCGTTTTCCGTCAGCCAACCCGCTTTAAGGACATTAAAGCCCGTTAAGGAGCATGAAATTCATCTTCAAGGTGCCTTCAACGTCCGTGATATGGGTGGCTATCAGACTACTGACGGCTTGGTTATCAAGGACCACTTGCTGCTACGATCAGCTAGGTTAAATCAGTTGACCCAATCAGATGTGAAGCAATTAATTAATACCTATCACGTTGGCATCGATTTTGATTTGCGGCGACCGGAAGAAGTTGCGGAGCGACCGGATATCATGCTGCCGGGCGTTGAATATCTAAATGAATCAGTCGATACCTATGAGACTTATCATTACCACATTACAATGGCAAATAACCGCGAGCATTACCGAAGTTATGTCACGTCTCGACAAGCGCAAAAAGTTTACCACGACTTATTTATGACTTTATTGAACAAGCCATATGGGCAGTCGGTTTTGTGGCATTGTACCTCCGGCAAAGATCGGACCGGCGTGGCCGCTGCACTAATCCTGTATGTTTTGGGTGTTGATACGAAGACAATTTTTGCGGATTACGTGGCTTCAAATGATTTTTTGGCTGCCCAAACTGAACAGCGGATCACCAACTTGAAAGAGAATGGCGCATCCAATGCTGAGGTTGAACACGCAAAGGTAGATAGTGGTGTTGATTTGTCGTATCTCAAATCGGCTTTTGACGAGATGAACAAAAGATTTGGTTCAGTGACCGGATATATTACGCATGGGCTTGATATAACCCGCGAACAGCAAGCTGATCTCCACAGGATGTATTTAAAATAATAAATGAATTGATTGAATAGGACGATTGCAGAGTAGAACTTTGTGATCGTTCTTTTAATTTACTAAAAAAATACGGAGTGATTAGAGATAAACGTTATTTTCCTTGCTGATATACCAGATTATGCCGATAAAAATGTTGCATTATCTTCCCTGATTTTTCGAGTTGCCCGTATATGCACCGACTATCACAACAACAATTGCAAGTTAAGTCGATTCCCCTTAAAGATTTTAGTAAAAAGTAGAAAAACTCATTGACAGCGTTTTCTTGGAGAGCTATTATAAAGTCATTGATATACAAGTATTCAAGTGTTGACGGTCAAAAAGAGTGGTGATTATTCATGGTAACATTGAGAGAACAGCTATTTATTACGAAAATCACATTTTGTTGGTTTAGCGAATCGTCCTCGAATGCTTTCATATTTTGGTGACAAATGTAAGCGGTTTATTATCCGTTCGAAGTTGGGTAAGCACTTTTACATTGGAGTTTTGAATTCTGGAGGTGGGGCACAGAAAATCAAAGTGGTAAGGAACATTTCAAAAACGTTTAAGACAAAATTTTGATTTTGGGAGAGAATGTCATGGCTAAAAAAGATGATTTAGAAAAAGACGCAGTTAAGACATCAGTTGGCGTTGTAACTAACGCTAAGATTAAGGATGAAGAACAGCCGAAGTTACCCTGGATGATTTCATCCGCAATGTTTTTAGCGCCACTTTGCTGGTATGGTCCAATTGGATCGACCCGAAGTGTTTTAATTCCACAATTGTTTGCACAGTTGGATCCGGCACATAAGGTTTGGGCCGTCGGAATTCTTGCGACAGTTGCTTCTATCGTTGGTGCGGTTACTAATTTACTTTTCGGGGCATTATCAGATGTCACCCGGACTCGGTTTGGTAAACGGAAGCCCTACATTGTGTTAGGAACCATTGCAATTGCTATTTCTTTGGTTGTCATCGCTAACATGAAGTCGATTGTTGCGATCATTGCCATTTGGATTGTCGCCGCCGCAGCTGAAAATGCAATTGCTGCCGCGATTTATCCGCAAATTTCCGATCGGGTTGCGCCAAAATGGCGAGGGACCGTTTCGACTTTCTACGGGGTTGGTTTTACCATCGCCCAGCAGGGGTTCGCACTCTTAGCTGCTCAATTTCTTGGCAACGTTAAGTTCGGTATTTATTTTATGGCTGGATGCACGGTTATCTTGGCCATTATCCACGAGTTACTGATTCAAGAAAAGGGAAAATTGGACGAACCCAAAGTTAAGTTCGACAAGGACAGTTTGAAGAAATATTTCTTTTTCCCAACGCACGATGCTCGTGACTTTTATTTAGCACTTTTTGGCAAGTTTTTCATGGTTGTTGGATCAACCATCGTAACGACGTTTCTGCTATTTTTATTCACTGATTATATTGGGCAAAACACGAAACAAGCCGGTGGCTCAATTTCAATCTTCAGTTCGATCATGTTGTTCATTGGTGTTTTCTTTGCATTGGTTGGTGGCCCGCTTGCTGATAAACTCGGCCGTGTTAAAGCCCCAGTTGTAATTGCAACCTTTGCTTTAGGGGCCGCAGCATTATTCCCACTGTTCGTCCGGGAACCATGGGCAATGTTTGCTTATGCCGTTATCGCAGCATTTGGTAATGGATTATATAACTCAGTTGATGGCGCGCTGAATATGGACGTTTTGCCATCATCGGATACTGCCGGGAAAGACCTAGGACTCATTAACTTGGCCAATACGCTTGGCCAGATGTTAGGTGCCATGGTTGCATCTGCTATTGTCGAAGCCTTTGGGTACGGTGCAATCTTTGTTTTCGCGATCGCAATGGAATTCATTGGTGGTGTTTCGATCGCCATGATTAAGCGGGTTAAGTAATTACCGCTAATTAAGTTGTTCATTTCATTATGGAAAGAACGCTTAAATTCAAATTTAGATAACGAAAATTTAGAATTGACCAGCTTGCTTTTCGACCTTAGAATATTTTTCGGCTGGGTAGTTTTACTTAAGAAGGCTAAGAAAAATAACTAAGACGTTACTACAATCAGGTCCCGTGTTTGGGGCCTGATTTTTTATGGGCAAATTTAGTAAAACCAACTAAATGTTTAATTGAAAGTTTAAAAGGTTTATTGACAAAATATAATAAAGCGCTTACATTATAATTAGTGTTTAGATTGAAGAATAGGAGTGTGAGAAATTCATGGAACCAGACATTAAATGGTTAGACGATCCGGAAACATTTCGGGTTGGAATGATTCCAGCGCACAGTGACCATCATTTTTACCAATCAGACGATGAGGTTAGAAATGATGCCAGCAGCTACGTGCAAAATTTGAATGGTCAGTGGCTGTTTGCGTTCGCAAAGGATCCAATGCATCGGATTCCGGACTTTTACAAAGCTGACTTTGACAGTCACGATTTTGATCACATTAAAGTACCGGAACACATTGAATTTGCCGGCTACGACAAGTTTCACTATATCAATACGATGTATCCTTGGGAGGGCAAAGTCTACCGCCGCCCCGCTTACGCACTGAATCAAAATGACAAACAGGAAGGTCAATTCAGTCAAGCAGTTGATAATCCGGTTGGCCAATACCTCAAGAAATTTATGTTGAACCCAGCGTTCAAAGATAAGAAGGTCCGGGTTCACTTTGATGGCGTTGAAAAGGCGATGTATGTCTGGTTAAACGGACATTTTCTGGGTTATGCCGAAGACAGTTTTACCCCATCGGAATTTGATTTAACGCCATATCTTCAAGACGGTGAAAATATCTTGGCTGTCGAAGTCTTTAAGTTGAGTACGGCTGCGTTTATCGAAGATCAGGACATGTTTCGATTCTTTGGCATTTTTAGGGATGTTTCGCTGATTGCGCAGCCTGAAGCACACATCGAGGACTTATCAATTAAGCCGACTGTTTCGGATGACTTCCATGACGGAACGCTCAATGTTGAGACCAAAATGACGGTTAATAAGTCTGGTGCGATCGCAAAAGTTCAAGTGACAGATCAAGGTGGCAAGAAACTTTATACTGAAACCCAACCCGTTGAAAAGTCGATTTCACTCAAGGATATTTCATTTAAAAATATTCATCTTTGGGACAACCACGATCCATACCTGTATCAGTTGACAATTGAAATTGATGATCAAAACGGCAATGTTTTGGAAATTGTCCCTTACAAATTTGGCTTTAGAAAGATTGAAATTAAAGATAAAGTTATTTTATTTAACGGGAAACGCTTGATTATTAACGGCGTTAACCGCCACGAGTGGGACTGTGATTCTGGTCGGGTGGTTTCAGTTGAGGATATGAAGGAAGATATTCGGACCTTTAAGAAGAACAACATTAATGCTGTTCGAACCTGTCATTACCCTGATCACACGTTGTGGTATCACTTATGCGATATGAATGGGATTTACGTGATGGCCGAAAATAATTTGGAGTCTCACGGAACCTGGCAAAAGCTTGGAGCCGTTGAGCCTTCGTATAACGTTCCCGGTTCGGTTCCGCAGTGGAAAGCAGCCGTGGTCGATCGTGCCCGCAACAATTATGAAATGCTCAAAAACCACGCCAGTATTTTATTCTGGTCTTTAGGAAACGAGTCATACGCAGGCGACGATATTCAAGCCATGCAAGACTATTACAAGAGCGTGGATTCAACTCGTTTGGTTCATTATGAAGGTGTCGTCCAAAACCGAAAATATGAAGACGTGATCTCTGATGTCGAAAGTCGGATGTATGCTTCGCCGGATGAAATCAAAGACTACTTGGATCATGAACCCAAGAAACCATTTTTACTTTGTGAGTACATGCATGACATGGGTAATTCGCTGGGTGGCATGAAGTCATACATTGATTTGATCGATCAGTATCCAATGTACGCCGGCGGCTTTATTTGGGACTTTATCGATCAGGCCATTCAAGTTAACGACGAAATCACCGGCAAAAAAGTGCTTCGTTATGGCGGCGACTTTGATGATCGAATGTCCGACTATGAATTTTCCGGTGACGGCCTGATGTTTGCCGATCGGACGGAAAAGCCAGCAATGCAGGAGGTGAAATATTACTATGGTCAACACATCTAAACAATTACACGTGATATATGGCGATGGCGGCATTGGCGTTGGTGGCGATCAGTTCCACTACATCTTTAACTATACGAGAGGCGGAATGGAATCGATGGTCGTTAACGGCCGTGAATGGCTGTACCGCGAGCCAAAGCCGACTTTTTGGCGGGCAACCACCGATAATGACCGGGGCAATGGCTTCTCGAAGAAATCGGTTCAATGGTATGGCGCCGATATGTTTGCCAACGCCGACAAGGTCGACATTAAGATTAACAACAAACTGATTGATTTTCCAAGCGCACCGCTGAATAACAATTATTCCAATCACGAATTTGCCGATCAGGTTGAAGTGATTTATCACTATCAGACACTGACAATTCCAAGCACGACTGTGGATGTCAGTTATGTGGTGTCTTCGAATGGTGAAATCACCATTCACGCTCACTATACTGGAAATGATCAACTGCCTGATTTGCCGGTGTTTGGGATGCGGTTTGTCATGCCGACTGCAGCCACTGGTTATGAGTACGCCGGTCTTTCGGGAGAAACCTATCCCGATCGAATGGCCGGAGGGATTCCAGGTGAATATAAAGTTGATGGGCTACCTGTCACCAACTACATGGTGCCACAAGACTGTGGGGTGCACATGCAGACTGACTGGGTAACGGTGACTCGAAATTCGACGAAGGATAATTCGGACCATGCTGAGACGCCGTTTAGTCTGACATTTGAGAAAACCGGTGCGCCATTTGCTTTTAGCTGTCTGCCATACACAGCAGAGGAGCTGGAAAACGCCACCCACCAAGAAGAACTGCCGTTAACACGCCGGACGGTTGTCTCGATTTTAGGAGCCGTCAGAGGTGTTGGTGGTATTGACAGCTGGGGTCGAGACGTTGAAGCAAAGTATCATATTCCGGCTGAGAAAGATATTGATTTTGAATTTAAGATTAGCTGGTAGCTTCTCCATCACAGACGGATGAGATTACCCAAAAGAGTCATTGCAATTATGCGTGGCTCTTTTTAATTTACCAAAAATATTATATTTTTGGTAAATTCAATTAACGATACATTGTATTTTAGTAAAATTAGTAGTATCCTAGGTATTGTAAAAGCGCTTTCAAAATCAAGTTAATGAGGTGAATTTAAATTTGAGACGTCAATTATTTAATGAGCAGATTAAGGATAACCCGTTGCGCAGCAAAGCGGATGTTAAAGCGGCTTTGGTCGATATCCTGGCCCCAGCAATGGAAGTTTTGGCCCAGCAGAAACGCAAAGGCCGTTTTCGAATGAGTGACAGTGGTGCCGTTTACCTTCAAGATAAGACTGAAGTTGAAGGCTTTATGCGTTTACTTTGGGGACTTGGCCCATTCTTCAGTGATCCCAAACGAATCTACGAACGTCCTGACTGGTACGAATTGGTAACAGAAGGCATTATTGCCGGAACTGATCCCGACTCACCCGATTATTGGGGTGGTGATCTGAGCGATTATGACCAAGTCTTCGTTGAAATGGGGGCCTTGACGGCATTTCTATACGAAACCAAAGCAACTTTCTGGGATAATCTTTCCGTTCCTAAGCAAAAAACAATCGTCAAATGGATGGATCAGGTTAACCACAAAGTGATTCCCAAGACCAACTGGTTGTTTTTCAGAGCAATGGTGAACCAATTTATTGACGATACCGGCTACATGGATAACTCGGCGTTAATTGATGCTGACTATGCGATTACCAATAAGCACTATTTAGGTCATGGTTGGTCCTATGATGGTTACGTTAACCAGATTGATAACTACATCCCGTTTGCCTACCAGTTCTTCACAATTTTAACAGTTGGTTTGGCAGACACTGATGACAAGCAAAGCCAGTTGTTAAAGCAGCGGGCGAAGGCGTTTGTTCCCAGCTATGCCAACTGGTTTGCTGCGGATGGTGCTGCGCTTCCATACGGTCGGAGTTTAGACTATCGGTTTGCTCAAGCCGCGTTTTGGGCAGCTTATGCATATGCCCACGTTGATTTACCTGACGGCTACAGTCTGGGCGACATTAAGCACCTACTGTTGAACAACCTGCGTTGGTGGTTCCAACAGAATATTTTCCAGACAGATGGCTTGATGCCGATTGGGTACGCCTATCCCAATATGAACTTTGCGGAAGGTTATAATGGCCCTGCATCCGCTTATTGGGCTTTAAAGACCTTTATTTTCTATGCGTTGCCAGATGATGATCCGTTCTGGACCACAAAAGAAAGTGACGACTTTAAGTTTGAACCGTTAAAGAAGCAGCCGGAACCGAGAATGTTGATTGCCCACAGTCAAAATGGGTTGGAAGTTCAATCGTTTACGGCGGGGCAACACTCGCATGAGCATGCCCATGGCGAGGCAAAATATGAGAAGTACGTCTACTCAACTACCTTTGGCTTTAGTACGCCTAAGGGCTCAGTTCTCCTCAAACAGGGGGCTTATGATAATACACTGGCAGTTGCCGAATCCGAGAACTTCTGGCAAACGGCCTTTAAGTATGACGACTATGCAATCCACGATAACTATGTCTACTCAGATTGGCAGCCGTATGACGATGTCGAAATCAAGAACTTTGTTATTCCGGCAATGCCTTGGCATGTGAGAGTTCATGAAGTTAATACTGGTCGACCCCTTCATTTGGCTGAGGGCAGTTTCTCAGCGCCTGATAGTGGGGCGTCTGATGAATATGAAATGAAGACTGGCGCGGACAACGCTGTCTTCTATCATTCAAGAGTTGGCATTACCGGTTTAGTTGGCTTATCAAAGGAATTGACAACTGAGTTATCAACACCAGAACCAAATACCAACCTGTATTTCAACAAAACTAAGATTCCGCTGCAAACCGGCGTCTTGGAGCCAGGTAAGTACATTCTGGTATCGCTGTACCTTGGTGATCGTGAGCTTGAGAGCCTGGATGCCGATGGCAACATTGTCGTGCCAGAAGTCAAATTGGATGGCCGCGAGTTAACGATTACGTCTAATAATCATACCTCTAGTGTAACGTTGGCTGAATTTTAAAGCATCGTACTTGGGTAAATGGATCTCAGATGTTTCTGAGGTCCATTTTTTTGATACACATTGACAACGCTTACATACGGAATTATAATACTTGTATTCTAATATATTAGTACGATATGATGAGGGTCATGTGAATACAAGGATACACAATTTTGGGGAAACTATTTTACGAGGAGATATTGCAATGAATTTCAAGAAAGATCTTGTGTTATCAGTACTTGCACTTACTGGGGTACTGGGACTGGGAGCAACTTCCAGTTTCCCATCTAAAGCGGCAACCAACCAAGGAAACAACCCAATATCGAAGGTTGCAACATCCGGGTTTGATAAGAAGCAGGTTTTAGAAGTTAATAACCAGCCATTTTTCTATAATGGTGTGCAGATTCGAATTGATAAGCTTCGTGACAATTATGGTTATAACATGACCGATATTCGTAATGCATTCAAGCAGGCAAAAAGTGACGGCTTCACAGTGGTTAACTCGCAAATTCTGTGGTCAGACGTCCAGCCAGACAAGTCTTTAAATCCGACCGATGTTGCTTATGTTAAGAATGGCGATGATGCGGCTAAGAATTTCAGCGAATCTTCAACACCGTTCACTTTGACGAATGATGGCACGAATCAATCACTTGTTTACCTCAAATACGATTTAAGTAATCTTGACTCAAGCAAATTCAAGGCAGGCGGTCTCGACGGTGCTAAATTGCGAATTTATGCAAAAGCAAACACCACTGCCAATTTAAATGTGTATGGTCTCAACAAGGATGATAACTGGTCTAACGATTCCACCTGGAAGACGATTCCGTTCAAGGGCGATACCAGCCATAAGGCGATCTCCGTTTCACCTAGTTACGACCCGATTAAGGATGAAAATTATTATGACTTTGACGTCACTGATTTTGTAAACAGTCAAAATGCCGGTAAGGTTACTTTGGCTTTACAAGCTCAAAAAGGAACCACACTGGAAATGGGTGGTGGCTCACAAATTGGCAGTAAGAAAGTTCTCAATAAATCATTGAACGAAACACCGCAACTGACTTTATCCAGCAAGAGTAACTATGATTACAGCTATTTGGATCAAGTTATCAAAGCTGCCAGAGATGCGGATATTAAGTTGGAATTACTGTGGTTCGGAAGTGATACCACCAAAGAAGCGACAGAACACCGGGTTCCATACTATGTCATGCACGACTACACAATCTCAAAAAATTCAGATGGTAAATCGAGCATTACGAAAGCTGCCCCAACCTCAACGACAGGACAATATGTATTCGGGCTAGATAAGAATGATGCAAATTTGCAGAAGCAAGAGGCCCAGTCTGTTTCGAATGTCTTTAACCACGTTGCCGAAAATAACGCGGCGAATGGTTCAACTGATACGGTAATCGGTGCTCAAATGCCAAATGAGCCAACAATTAAGATGTCTTACACAGAGCCCAGTTTGTCATTGAAAAGCAAGATGAATTTGAGTAGCAGTGACTTCAACACTTGGACCTTGTGGAACTATACCAATAATTTAGATGCTGCAGTTAAAACTTCAGCTTATCCGGTATGGACGCGAGTCAATAACGCTGCGTCGGATGGCGGCGATGCCATCATCGCTTTAAATGAAAATAAGCGTTCGTCATCTTCAACCAATCTTGACGCGGTCGGTCTTGATCCTTATCAATATGATTATCAACATTTATATAATTATGGTCACTCAAAACCATATGCCAATGGTGACAATATTCCAATGGTCATGGAAGATGGAATGGGCGCAAATAGCTGGAGCTGGGCTAAAGGGAACTACAGTCCACTTGATGCCGGATTAAGAACGATTACGGCGCTTGCCGGGGGTGCAACCAGAAACTACTACGACTTTAAGAGTGGTGATGGATTTGACCTATACGATGGCGTAAATTCCGACGGGACGTTCACACCCCATGAGTACAATGGCGGAAAAGCGATTGAGTCCATTCGAGACGTCAACCACTTTGTTAATAAGATTGGGTATGATTTGGCAACCAAACAAGCAGATGGTGCCGGGGGAAACAGCTTCTATTCTTCAATGCCGTCCCTGCAAGTGGGGATAACCTGACACTTAACAAGAAGCTCAACGATACCAATGTGACTTACCATACTGATACTAATAAGAGTATGGGAATTGCGATTCAACGGGACCAGGATGATATTGTGTTAGCAAGTACACTGGATTCCGATGCCACATTTACCCTTAAAAACTTTGGCAAGGTTACTTCTGTGAACTATGGTCAGTACCAAACACCACAGTCAAATAAATGGATTTCAACTGATGGAAATGTCACCTACAAGAAGAATACGGATGGATCTTACACGATTACGGTGCCGAAGTATTCAGTTGTCAACGTTTCAAAAAAGACACAAACACCAAGTAACAACAATAACGGCGGTAATTCCGACAACTCGACAACGACATCTGATACGACGAATAACAACTGGAATCCTTCATCACCGTCAACATCAAACGGAAGTACTGGATTGCCCAATTATGCCAAGAAAACACATACAGTCGTTTATGCGACTAAGGGCTTATACATGTACAAATCCGCTAACTTCAAAAAGTCACAACGAATTGCTAAATTTCCCCAAGCTAAGCGCACTAATCGACCCAAGTTTCTTGTTCTCGGATACGCTCGTGCAAATAACGGGGCACTCAGATATAAAGTCCGCAGTTTAAAAAATGGCAAGGTGGGCTATATCACTGCGAGTTCGAAGTATGTGTCTAACGCCTATTACCAAACAATGCCCAAAAACAAGCATATTTCTGTTATTTCAAAGAAGGGCATTAATGCATACACCTCAGCTAGTCTGAAGCACAAAACAGCGCATTATAAAAAAGGCACTCGCTTAACCGTTAAGCGGGTTGTTAAATACAAGCTTACGACACGCTATCAGTTAACGAATGGGCATTATATTTCTGCCAGCAAAACAATGGTGATTCACAAATAAATGAGTGACAAAAAACTCCTCGGCTCAAAAATGGGCTGAGGAGTTTTTGATATTGAGCTTATTTTTGTTCAGCTTCAAAATAATCAGGAAATTGCGCAATTAACTTATCTTTTTCAGATAACATGAGATTCAAATGATTGAAGGCTTTTTTCTCGGCGACTTTGATGTCGTGAGCCTCAACAGCATCCAATATTTCAGTGTGTTGTTTGATGAGCTCGTCTAATGGCATGTTGGTCTGCTGAATACGCAAAAATCGATAACGGTCCAGTTGCAATGATAAGTTTTCCAACCAATCCCAGACTTGGAGCCGATCCGTGGCAGCATAAAATAACTTATGAAAGTCATTATCCAAGTAAAAGAAGTCAACGGCGTTTTGTTCCTCGGCAGCAATCTGTTGCTTGCTAATGATCGTCCTGCTATCAAGTAGATCTAATTTAGACATTTTTCCGGCAGCCTCGCTAACCACGCTACGTTCGACGCTTTGACGAACAAAGCGGGCATTTAAAGCACTACTGAGGCTGATTTTGGTGACGTAAGTGCCACTTTGAGGAACCGTCATCATCAAGCCGTCGTTTTTTAAACGCAAAATGGCCTCTCGGATGGGCGTACGGCTGATGTTAAGTTGTTCCATGAGCGTCTTGTCCTGGATTTTTTCGCCGGGCAAAAACTTTAATTTTAAGATGTCATTTAAGATCGATTCGTAAGCAACTTCATTTAAACTTTGCATGGCAAACCTCGTTCTTCGTTGTATTCGATTCTCTTATTGTACCACTAAGAAACGGCTGATTTTTAAATTGTTTAATTGAATCATACCATACCATTGACAACGGTTACATGAGGTGGTAAATTTTAATTGATTGATATATTAGAATATCAATTTACGAGATTTAATGAAGCGTCTGTGGTTTACCTAAAAAGTGGCGTTTTATCAAGGAGGAAGAAATGGCACAATTGAAAATGGGATTCCGCTGGTTCGGAGAAAAGGATGATGATATTTCGCTTTCTCAAATCAGGCAGATTCCCCAAACAAAACAAGTGGTTGGGGCGTTATTTGATGTTCCTGTTGGGGATGTTTGGCCCCAAGACAAGATTGATGCGCTTAAGAAACAGGTGACTGATGCTGGCTTGAAGCTGGAAGTAATTGAATCAGTCAATATTCATGATGATATTAAAATTGGATTGCCGACGCGCGATAAGTATATTCAGAACTATATTCAGACAATCAAGAATCTCTCTAAGGCGGGCATTAAGGTGATCTGCTATAACTTTATGCCAGTCTTTGATTGGCTGCGGACAGACTTACATCATCAGTTAGCCGATGGTTCAAATGTGATGATGTATGAGCAAGATAAACTGCCGCAAGATCCGGAAGCCTTGATGGCCCACATGAAGTCCGGCTCCAATGGATTCTCATTACCCGGGTGGGAACCTGAACGACTTTCTGCTCTACAAGACTTATTTGACGCTTATCAAGATGTTGATGAAGACAAACTTATTGAGAACTTGAAGTATTTCTTAGATGCCATCATTCCGGTTTGTGAGCAATATGATGTCCGGATGGCGATGCATCCCGATGATCCGCCAAAGCCATTATTTGGTTTGCCACGAATTTTTAAGAATGAAGAAGACATGTTGCGGATCGAAAAGCTCTACGAATCTCGTTATAATGGTTTTACAATTTGCACGGGCAGCCTTGGTGAAAACCAAAACAACGATCTCCCAGCAATTATCCGCGAGTTCGTGCCAAAGGACCGGGTCCCATTTATGCACGTTCGAAATATTAAATTCGTTAACCAACAGGGGGACTTTCATGAATCTGCTCATCCATCCAGCGAGGGCTCATTGGATATGTATGAAATCATGAAGGCACTTCATGATACGAATTACGATGGCTATATTCGTCCCGATCACGGTCGAAATATTTGGGGAGAAGACGGTCGTCCAGGATATGGGCTATATGATCGGGCACTAGGCATCACTTATCTACTTGGATTGTGGGAAGCACTGGAAAAGAAATAAAGAAAATTTCCTCATTGTTTCATGATCAATGACGAGTAGAAAGTCGATACTTACGTACAAATCAGCTAGGTCGTTCTCGAGTTCAAATGGGCAAAGATAACGTTTTGCTTCTGTGTGTTGATGAGACATAAAAAGCCAGCTTTCAGGGATAAACCTGAGAGCCGGCTTTTTGAATTCGCCGTATTGATTATTGATGTCTAATTTCGTTTAATTTCTGGATATACTTCTTGGCATTTTCAGTAACCTGATCGTAATCGCCAGTCTCACCGGGGCCAACCAAGTTGCCACCAGCACCAACACAAACAGCACCTGCAGCAAACCACTGGTCGAGGTTTTCCAGGCTGACACCGCCAGTTGGCATGATGTTTATTTGTGGGAACGGTGCCTTTACCGCTTTAATCATAGATGGGCCAGCAACACTTGCCGGGAATAATTTGACAATGTCTGATCCACCTTCTAATGCGCGTTGCATTTCCGTCATCGAGCTACAACCTGGTAAGTAGGGAACCTGGTAGAGGTTACATAACTTGGCAATATCTGCATCAAATGTTGGACTGACGATGTATCCGGCCCCAGCCATCATTGCCAATCGTGCTGAAGTGACATCCAAAACAGTTCCTGCACCAATCACGCCATCAGGCAGTTCTTCAGTAAGCTTGGCGATCACTTGGTCAGCGTGCGGAACCGTAAAGGTTAACTCAATTCCCATTACACCGCCTTTAATTGCTGCCTTACTCAAGGTTTCGGCCTTCTGTGGAGTATCTGCCCGAACAACGGCGATAATTCCGGCGTCAACAATCTTTTGAAGATTTTGAACACGATTCATAGTCATTATTAAAAGCTCCTTTTAAATTTGCTTGTCATGGACTATAATACTAATATATCAATTACATATATTAATATATTACTTTATTCGGGAGATTGCAATGCTTTGGCTTGTTTTTGAGGAATATTGTAAGCGCTTATATAGGAGGAGCAGACATGAGTGAATTTTTAACCATTGGTGAACCAATTGGACTTTTTGCGTCGCAAGATGCAGATCAATCCTTAGTCGAGGCAACTCATTTTCAAAAGTACTTAGCGGGCGCCGAAGTAAATGTGTCAGTGGGCGTTTCAAGATTAGGGCATTCCACTGAGTACGTTACCCGCCTCGGTGAGGACCCAATTGGCGCTTTTGTGAGTCAACAGCTCAGCTTAAATCATATTGGGACGGATTATGTTGATACAACCGCTGATTATTGGACGGCGATGCAATTCAAGCAGCGGGTAACAAAGGGGGATCCTGGAATTTTTTACTACAGAAAAAATTCAGCAGCTGCTCACTTTGATAAGGCTTCACTCGACAATATCGATTTTGATGGTATTAAAATGGTTCACTTGTCAGGCATCTTCCCAGGAATTTCCGAGCAGGCACTGGTTGCCTTTAAACATCTCATTGAATTAGTTCATCAACATTCAACCATCCGAACAACATTCGATCCAAATCTTAGACCCCAGCTTTGGTCATCACAGGCAAAAATGGTTTCAACGATCAATGCCCTTGCTGCAGAAGCAAACATTATTTTGCCCGGCGTGAACGAAGGCGAAATTTTGATGGGCAGTCGGGATCCGGAAAAGATCGCCGATTTTTACTTGGGTAATAGTCATTATACTGACACGGTCATTGTTAAAGTCGGGTCAAAAGGCGCTTACGTGAAAGTTAAAGGTGGCCAAGGATCAATGGTTGCCGGTTACCATGTTGATAAAGTGATCGACACAGTCGGCGCCGGTGATGGATTTGCGGTCGGCGTCATTACGGGATTATTGGAAGGCTTAAGCAATAAGCAGGCGGCTTTACGTGGCAATGCAATTGGATCGCTGGCGGTTCAGGCGCCGGGGGACAACGATGGTTACCCAACCCAGGCAGAATTAAGAACTTATCAAGCAAAATAATAATCGGTCAAATAACCGCTAATCAATATGGTCAAAGTCGCTTTCGTTGACTCATAAATCCACTGGGTAGATACTTTTGGTGATTGAAGCTGTCATATGTTTTGAGGAGGGATTTTATGACAAATTTGGTAACCAAAACAGACGTTGAATATGATCCAATTAACCATCAATTAACCGACATTTATTACGATGCCGAAAAAGCCGAGAGTAAGGGTGCCATCATTGATATTCACGGTGGTGGCTGGTTTCGGGGCAATAAATCCAAGGATGCGGATTCTTCGATTCGCTTTGTAAAAGCCGGCTATTTGGTTGTAACGCCGGCTTATCGAATTACGCCAAACGCTTTTTATCCGGCACCTCTAGAAGATATGGACCACTTATTTGAGTGGCTGAAAAAATCTGATCTGCCGTTTAACCATGACCATATTGGTGCCTTCGGTTCCTCTGCCGGCGGCAACATGACCGTTGAGTTGGCGATTAAATATGGAATTCCGATTGTGTCTCTTTCCGGGATTTTGGATATCGATAAATGGCTCAGTGAACATCAAGACGTTGTGGCTGCAGAAGGCGACACCAGTGGCTTTAATTCCACAGCCAGCGCCAACATTAACCAAACGGGTGCCAATGATCCGTTTTATAAATGGTTTGTGACCAACTACTTTAATGGGCGAACCGATCAGTATGCCGAAGCAACACCGGTCCATCGGGTAACCGATCAAACCGGTCAGATGTATTTGGCCAACTCGTTGAACGAATTTGTGCCAACTAGTGGTGTTTTGGATATGGCTCAGGCCTTAACTGCTCACCAGATTCCGTATCGAACCCGAATGTTGAGTGGCAGTCGCCATGCCAAGGGCTATTTGGATGACGTTTGGGATGATGTGATTCGGTTCTTTGCGGATACCCTCGATTGAGTTACACTAATATTAGACATTAATGGCCGGATAACTTCCGGTCATTTTCATACATAACGAAACGGGGTTACTACAATGGTTAAAAATCGATTATCTTGGGCAAAAGAATTTCTTTTGGCGGCACTATTTATTATCTTGTTAATGGGCGTGGACTTTTCTGTTCAGGGGGCGAGTCCACTTCTTCGGGGGATTGCCAGAATTATCTATGCCGTCGTGGTTGCCGGCATTGTCTACTATGTATTGGGAACCACTAAGATTTTCACAAATAAGATCCAGTTAAATACGTTTGCTAAAGTCTGGGGCTTTATCTTTGGAATCTGTTTGGGTGGGTTATTCATTGTTATCAGCGTCCTGGCACATTCGGCGTTGATGATTCATTCACAGACGCTGATTGCGGATACGTTGATGGCATTTTCAGCGGGGGTGTTTGAAGAATTTCTCTGCCGTGGCTTGTTATTATCTGCGTTCGCAGACGCTTTTAAAAAACAACAGTACAAATTTACCGAAGCTGCGTTGGCCTCCGGGGTATTCTTTGGGCTCTTTCACTTCATGAATCTGATTTCAGGGCAGGGCCTTCAACAGACATTGCAGCAGGCAACTTACGCATTTGTCATCGGGGCAATCTTTGCGGCAATTCGGCTGACGACAAATTCACTAACATGGGTTGTTTTAATTCATGCACTGATTGATTGGCAGCCAGGTATTTCCGTGGATCATGCGGTTAGTACGATCACGTCATGGCCGATCTTTCTAGCGGTTTGGGGTGTCTTGCTGGCGGTTGCGGTTGTATTTTTGGTTGGGTTTGACAGGAGTGCTGTTAAAGTAAAACGAGATGAAGAGACATCTTAAAGATCTTCTTTATATTTTGAAGATCTTGGTAATAAATGCAAAGGTATTTTTCATATATATAACATACCATCAACCTTTATGAATAATATGATAACATTTAAGTATTGACAACTTGTGTACATAAGGTTAAACCTGAGTATGGGGGTATCAGTAGGAATTATCTGTTGAGCCTTCTCATCATAAACAGGGGGGATTTTATTATGATTAAGCGTCGCGTTTTTTTGAAGTCGTTTGGAATTGCAATCGTTGTTGGAGGAGCGTTGATCTTTTCTTCTCAGCCTGCCAATGCCAGCAAGTCAATCGACGAAACTGTTAGAGCTAATAACCCGGAAGTAGTTCTGGGACACGGTAAAGCAGAAGGTCAGTCAGAGACTCAATCAATATCTAATATTAAAAAAGCTTCGGATCCTAATGCGACTCAAACTAAAAAGAAAGTTATGAGTCAAAAGGAGCTCAAGAAAACACTGAAGCGTATAAAGGCACCCAGTAAAAAACAAGTCAGACAGAAATTGGCCAAAAAAGTTGGTGCTAAAAAAGCAAAGGGTATGAAAACTGTTTACGTCTTAAGTACCAAGAAAACAAAAAAATCCCAATCGAAAAAACAGGTTATCAAATCTTCTAATAAGTCGAATGCAAAGAAAACGGGCAACATTAATTAAATTAAATTAAATTAGTCCGATTCATTCAACAACTCTAGAAAATTTAGCAACTGATGGATAATGTGTGAGAGGCGATTTCAGATGCCATTAGTTAGGGGACGTCAATAGTTAGCGTGCTTAGTAAACTTCTGACACCAATTCGTGATATTAAAACAGAGGAATCAACCATTGACAATAAAGTTGTCGCTGGTTGGCTCCTCTGTTTTGATGTAGATAAAAATTTCGTATTTCATTTAACCTGGAAAACGTATTCCGACGACCCTGCCCCCGGTTTCGTCGCACTGTGGCTTGGTGGGGATCCTTGTTTTCTGTGCTTTCATTTTACTTGGCGTAAACGTGCTCAGAAAGACTGACCCCGGCCGTGTAAGCAAATTAAGCAAACATTCAAAACCAGAATATTCGCTTAATTCACTTACACTCTGGGGTCAAAACGTCTTTCTTCGCACTCTGCTCTTTACCAATACCCCAGCACCTTTGTCAGCTTTGCCCTGTTAATATCTCTTGTTGACAATTGGTTCTGGAACTCCGCGAAATCATTGTTGACGACCTTTAAATTATCCCACGAATACTTGGCATCGCCGCTCTTTGTTCCTGAATCGGCAGCCATGATATCGTTTGAATACGGGGTGTGATCCAATCCCAAACTATGGCCTAATTCATGGGTCAAGACTGATTTCCAGTAAGTTGCGTACAGCGACTTGTATTCTGCGCTTGTCGGCTGCTGGCTGGCCGTCGGCAGTGGCGTTCCCGTTTCCGCCTTATAGACGGCCGGCAGGTACTGTGTATTATCAAAGAAGTTATAGTTAATGTAAAGTCGGTTGGTAATGTAGTAACCATCCCAGCTGCCTTCGCCGGTACCAGCGTTCTTGAAGCCGACGGTAATCGTATGATTTGCTTTCGTTCCCAGCTTAAAAGCCTTCACCTTGAGGGCCTTGTTCCAATTCTGCATTGCAGCGTAGGTATAGCTCTTTAAGGCCTTGTTGGCAACGTAAACCTTTGCTGTGTGATTTTTAAACGTTCCGGGTTGGCTCATCGGCTGGACATTATACCAGCGGTCAAAGACTTGCCAATACTTGTCATAAACTGAAGCGGGAAATTTACGAACACTCGCAGTCGGGTTTAAATCCGGGGTACTTCGAATGGCCTTGGCAACGGTTTTGCCAGCGACCTTCTTGGTTGATTTTGCATAGGTAATCGGACTAGCTGGTGTCGAGATGGCCAGCGGCATTGCCAAAGCAACGGTGACACTGGCTAATGCAGTGACAACAAAACTTCTTTTTTTCATAAGAACCTCCAGTAGAACTGAATAAAAAAACATTTCGTTTGAATAATAGCATTCAGGTAATCATCGTTCAAGCAAACTTGCTTGGAATATAAGGGACTTAATGAAGCCTTATGATTTATGAAGCATTAAAACCATGTTATACCAAATTTCGTGAGCGTGACCGGAATCAGATACGCCTTCGTTTCTGTAGCCGTTTCGTTCATAAAAGGCAATCAGATCTTTTAAACAAGTAAGAGTGATTGCCTGCCGGTTTTGAGCGGTCGCAACCCGTTTGAGTTTTTCCAGGAGCTGGCTGGCAATTCCGTGACCACGAAAATCCGGGTGTACGACCAAGCTCAACACGGTTTGGTAGGCTGCCGTTGGATCATTTGGCTGCGCATGTTCAAAAAGGTCATCGTCAATATAGCGTTGATGAGAAGCCGGGCCTACAATGTAGCCGACTATTTGGTGGTCGGCTTTAGCAACGATAAATGTGTCTGGATATTCTTTAATCCGTTGGGCCATTGCCGTTTCAGTGGCAGCTTCAGCAGGAGAAAAACCACTTGTTTCAATCGCCATGATTTCTGGCAGTTCACTTAATGCTGCGGATCGGTAGTCTAAATTCATCAGCTGTCCTCCAAATACGTGTGGTATTATTTTCTTGTGTGCAATTTTAGAGATTGAATAAACTCATCATATCACGAAAGGAGACTGGTCAAAAATGAGTCAAACCAATCAAGTTCACAATAAGCGCTGGGTCATTATGACCGCAGTATTTATTGCGACTTTTATGACGTCAGTTGAAGTGACGATTGTCACAACGGCCCTGCCGTCTATCATCAGTGAACTCCATGGCTTAGCTTACCAAAGCTGGATTATGAGTGCCTACCTGTTGACAACGGCCATCACCACGCCAATATACGGCAAAATGGCGGATACGTTAGGGCGGCGGAATATATTTCTCTGGGGTGTGATTGTTTTCTCACTGGGGTCATTGTTAAGTGGTTTGTCACCATCAATTCTCTTCCTGATTTTAGCCAGATCCGTTCAAGGGATCGGCGCTGGCGCCGTGATGCCGTTGACATTTACGATCATCGCCGATATTTTCAGCTTTAAGGAGCGGGCAAACGTCTTGGCGTTAAATAACACCGCCTGGGGATTATCGGCGTTGGTCGGGCCACTCATTGGCGGCTTTTTGGTTGATCAGCTCTCGTGGCACTGGGTCTTTTTCGTTAATGTGCCGTTGGGAATCATTGTTGCAATTTTAATTTGGCTGGGTTATCACGAAACGATTGAATTAAACAGCAAACTTGTCATCGATTGGTTGGGGATTCTTTGGTTAGCAGTCTTATTGATTAGCCTGCTACTTGGGATTCAAGCGCTGGATACGATGCCGGTCTTCGGAACAATGCTGTTAGTTGTCGCAGCGGTTGCTGGTTGGCTATTAATCAAGCAGGAGCATCGTTTCTCTGATCCCTTAATTTCTCCGACGATGTTTAAATCAAAAACGTTTACGATTCAGATCCTAACCGCGACCATTTTGAGCGGTGTTTTAATTGGTTATCAGATGTATTTTCCAATTTGGCTTCAATCGCTTTATCGGGTGTCGGCAACCACTGCCGGGCTGGTGGTTACGTCTAGTTCGATTATGTGGCTGATTGCGTCGTTTTTTGTGGGTAAATTAATTGCCAAGTTTGTTCCCAAACAAATTGCGATTGCCTTAATTAGCTTAATGCTCGTGAGTTATGTGTCACTGATCTTTGCTGGACCGACATTTCCGGTGTGGGCGTTTTATGTGATTGCAATGATCAATGGAATGGGCATGGGAATCGTCGTTAGCATGAACACGATTCTGAGCCAGCATTTGGTTCCAAACGAAATGGTTGGCTCGGCGACATCGGTGTTAACGTTGGGCCGGTCCTTGGGGCAAACTGTGATGGCAGGCGCGTACGGTGCCATTTTGAATTTGGTGATCAGACTTCAACTGCACGGAAATGTGACCTTCTCACAGGTCAATAGTGTGATCAGTTCGAAGGGTGCCAAGGTTGCGGTCAATCAGGCGCTAATCGACCCAATCATCCTCACAGCGCTTCATATGGTGTTTGTGGGCGTGGTCACGATGCTGGTCGTGGTGCTGTTGATAAATGTGCTGGATCCGAATCGAAGGGTTATAAAGTAAGAGTGCGGAGCGAACCGGGTAACTAGTAGGCATTTCATGGTTATCGGATTAAGCGGAGGAAGTTGGTTCGCGTAGCACGTTTCCACAAGGTAAAATAAGCACCCAAAATGACCATCCACATCAAAGTAAAGTGCGACTCAAACCGTTTAGACACTAGACGCTGCACGTTTCCAAAAGGTAAAAAGATGCCACCACCGAAAAAAGGTCGGGCCAAAAGTATTAACTTTTGACTCGGCCTTTTTCGGGGGGGATTTCATATGATCTGGCAGAAAACATGTGACAATCAGTTGATCCCGGAATTTATTTGGAATTACCGGGAACGCCTGCGACTGTTTGAAAGACGTCGGCCAGGGATGTATGCATATCTGCGAACTTCTTGTGAAGAATGAGTTGACGAAATTCTTCGACAGAAATGATCTCAACGTTTTTGAATGGGATGGTTGGAACCTCGGCGTTAGGAACGCTGGTAACAGCACTAGTCATTGTGATGACCAGTCCTTTCTTACTGTTCAGCGTTACGGTGTAGTACTCATAATACGATGGGGTTTCGTAATCTCCGGTTAATTGCTTGTGGTCTTTGAAGTAATCGGTGATGAAATCGTTAAACGCGTCGCTTGATTCAAGTGATGCTTTCCAGTCTTTAGTTGTCATTTTAAAGCTTCCTTTCAAGTCAAAGCAGTGTCAGAGAGTCTGGTAAGGAATTAAAACTAATATGTTAGAGGCTTGTATTGCTTCCTTACTTCAATTATCATTCTAAACACTTTTTAAAATAAAACAAGTGAAAATACTTATGAAAACGTTGGCAACACTGGATTTAACGATATTTTATAATTGAAATCGATATCTTGATTAAATCGGCATCAATGATACCAATTAATGACTAATATGTTAGTTAAGCATAAAAGGATTCCTCCTTGCTTGATTTGAACACTGTTTTGTAAGACGATAACACTAACAGAATTCAAATTTTTGAAAGAGGTGGTTAAATGCCAGTTGGATACATTGAAACCATTCGTTCGTTAGTCGGTCATATGCCTTTAATTTTAAACACAGCCGGCGGGATTCTACTCAACGACCAGCACCAAGTTCTCCTGAATTTAAGAACGGATACCCACAATTGGAGCTTGCCTGGCGGGTATATGGAATTCGGCGAAACGTTTGCTGAAACGTGCGTCCGGGAATACAAAGAAGACAGTGGGGTAGACGTTGAGATTGTTAAGCCGCTTAAAATATTTGATCAGGGAATTTTTACCTACCCAAACGGTGACGAGGTTCAAACAATTACCCAACTCTTTTTGGTAAAGAAAGTCGGCGGGCAGACACTTTCAACTGCAACTGATGAAACCTTGGAGTTGGACTACTTTGATTTTGACAAATTGCCACCATTATTGAACCAGCAAACCCAAGACATGCTCGCTTACGCTGCCAAGAATGTTTAATGACTAAAGGAGGAACTGTAAAATGACTCAAAAAGTACTTGTACCCGCTCAATTATCATCAGATGGCAAAGCTTATTTAAAAGGCCATGGTCTTGAAGTGATCGAGGTGCCTCGAGCCAATCAAGAAAATATTCTAAAATATGGCCAAGATGTGGACGGAATGATTTTATTTGTTGATCCGATTGGAGAAGATGTCATTTCTCAGATGCCCAACTTAAAAATTATTGCCCGCCACGGCGTTGGCTATGACAGTGTTGATCTTGACGCCAGTGCCAAGCATGGAGTCTGGGTAACAAACACCCCGAACGCCAATGCAGCCACCGTGGCAGAGACGACGATTGCTGAAATCTTAGACGTATCCAAAAATTTGACGAAAGACTCACTTGAAATGCGGAATGGCAACTTTGGCTATCCGCTGGCCCACCTTGGCTTTGACCTTGAAGGCAAGACCCTTGGTATTTTAGGGTATGGCAAGATTGGTCAGTTGGTTGCCAAAAAGGCCAGAAGTTTGGGAATGCGGATTTTAATTCACAATCGAACGCCACGTGAATCCAGTTATGGCCAGTTTGTGGATTTGGAGACCTTATTAAAAGAATCAGACGTTTTAACCCTGCATTTAGCTTCGAATCCGGCCACTTATCACACGATTGGAAAAGAACAGCTTGCCGAAATGAAAGCTAGCAGCGTGCTAATCAATTTGGGTCGTGGCGCTCTGGTCGATCAGGATGCGCTGATTGATGCTTTGAAATCAAAGGAGATTGCTGGTGCCGCGTTAGACGTGTTTGATGAGGAACCGTTACCGCTGGATAGTGAGTTATTCAAGCTCGATAACGTGTTATTAACGCCACATATTGGGTCAAGCACGGTTGAAAGCTTCTCTCGGATGGCAACGGACGCTGCCAGTGAAGTCGTGCGGGTACTAAGCGGTCAAGCACCACAATGGCCAGTTAACCGACCTTAAAAATAAAATCGTAGAATGTCACTAATTAGATTGTGCACAACTTATAATCGTGCTATATTTGAGGCGGTTAAAAAAGATAAAAGGGAGTGTCAATCATGGTTAAAAAGTACGTTGCAGCGATTACATCATTGAATGGTGACAAGATTGGAACACATCCAACCGGTGAAGCAACATTTACGGTTGATGATGAGACGTTAATGGTTGAAATTACAATGGATCACACGTCGCCAAATACCCAGCACTGGATGCATTTCCATGGGTTCCCAGACGGTAAAGACGCGCAACCGGCAACGATTGCCCAAGATACTAATGGGGATGGCTACGTGGATTTGGCGGAGACGGAACCCGTTTCGGGAACCACGATGGTGCCATTTAACGACAAACCTGAGAAGATGGATATCCCCACGGACACCTACCCAACGTCGGATGCTAACGGTCATTTCCATTATAAAAAGGAAGTGCCATTGGCAGAAATCAGCCACAAATTCAAAGAAGTCTTTAATGACGATGATCTCCACTTGGAAAAGCGGGTTATCTATATTCATGGCGTCCCAGAATCGATGGAACTACCAGATACGATTCAAGGCGCGGTTGGCAAGTATGACCAACATACGACGCTACCGATTGCGGTGGGAAAAATAAAGAGTGCGGACTAGGGCGGTTAGAAGCCGGAGCCTAAATTAACGGCCAGTGAAATCGAGTTTGATTTCGCTGGCCGTTGGTTTAGGTGCAGGATTCTGCCCTGGGGAGCACGTTTTGGCTGGATCGTCTAAAAGCACCAAACAAAAGACTGAGTCAAAAGTTGACACTTTTGACTCAGTCTTTTACTTATCCATGGTACTTTTTCTTGTATTTACCTGGAGAGATACCGACACATGAGTTGAAGGTTCGAATAAAGTTGCTGTAGTTTCCAAAGCCTGATTTCTCACAAACGGTGGTGACATTGTGGCCGCTACGCAGTAGTTGTTTGGCCAGCTCAATTCGTTTCTCAATCACGTATCGATGAATCGATAGCCCAGTGTATTTCTTGAAATAGCGATCTAAATAGTTTTGATTCATGAAGAATTCCTTGCTGAATGCTGATAAACTCAGATCATTTTCCAAATTATTATCAATAAAGGAAGTTACCTTCTCCAAGAATGGTGGGATAATGTTTTTTGGCTGATGATGAACGGGGACGACTTCATTTGCGACCAGTAATATCTGCGACAGCAAAATTCGTTCATTAACATCACTGCCAAAACCTTTGTGGTCCATGGTTGAAATCAGCTGGTCACAGAGTGAAATGTAATCATCAAAAAAATCTTTATTCAAATTGAAAATGTTAACTTCATTATTTCCATCGGTTTGAAAACATTTCATTAAATCAGTAGTTGGCGTCGATAACTGCTTGATTAAATCAACATTGATATTCAGGAAGATTCGTTCATACGGCTCAAATGTTGTCGTAACCACCCGATGCCAAATCCCATTTGGAATTGCAACCAAGTATCCCGGCTTAACTGGAAAAGCCTTGTGAGGCGTGTAAAAAATGACATCTCCGGAAATAAATAAGATCAGTTCAATGTGATCGGTATGCTGATGAAATGGACTGTCATGATGCCGATTACGATTATGAGAGCAAACAATATCCGTTGGAAGCGTTCCATCAAGCGGTAAATCAATGATCATACAACCACCTACCTTTTTGCAATATTTTTGTCAATTTAAGCAAAGAATATGCGTTATTAAGCGTTTACAATTTAAATTGTACAAAAGTTTGGGTATTAAGTAAACAGTATGGGTTGATTTAGCCATTATTTTGTTCTGGTATATAAGCCCCTTATAAAAGTATCAATACTGTTTATGAAAATCCAGTGGAGATGATTGGTCATGTAAGCAAATTCTTGCACGATTGTTTGTAAGCGGATACACACTAGAAAATATTATTAGGAGGTTTCACGATGGATAATCAAAAACAAGTTGTCCACGACGGTTGGGATGAATATGCCAACAAACGAATTTATAAGAGTCGTGGGAAGATCGGAATTTGGCGATCACTAGGGTTTGGGGTCTTCTCATTCTTCAGTATTTCAATGCAGGGATTAGTTGGTGCTTGGCTGATGTTCTTCTACACGACATTTGCCGGGTTGAGTGCCGGTCAAGGTGCCACCATCTTCCTGATTGGCCGGGTGGCCGATGCCATTGTTTCACTGGTCATGGGAAATATTTCCGATAATATTTACAAGTATAAGCTCGGACGAATGTTTGGTCGTCGTCACATTTTCATTTTGATCGCTGCACCATCAGTATTAGTTGCGATCACAATGTGGGTTGCCGGCATGAGCTTCTGGTACTACTTAATTACGTACCTGATCGTGACGGTTTTGATGTCAACCCTACAGATTCCTTGGGAGACATTACCAAACGAAATGACCAAGGACTTCAACGAGCGTACGAAGATGTCGACCACTCGAATGGTGCTTGCCGGATTAGGTGGAATGTTAACCCAATTTGTGCCAGCTCAATTATTCAAGTTCTTCCCTAAGACTTCTCCAGAACCATATATCTTGATGCAGGTTATCTTCTCAGTTGCCACATTCTTCCTGGTTCTGATCACTTATCACACCACTTGGGAGCATTTTGTTACCAAGGCTGAAGCCAAGAAGTTGGAAGCAGAAGCCCTTGAAGAAAATAATGGCGAAAAGCCAAACTTGAAATCTGAATTGAAGAACTACTTCTCAACATTTAAGATTAAGACTTTCAGACTTCACATGGGGATCTACTTAAGTTCATACTTTGCAACTATCTTGTTCTCAACAGTGTTTGTTTACTACATTGTTTATGTTTTGAAGATGTCTACAAGTACATCAGGATTCTTACAATCATTGAGTATCGTTTCCATTCCAGTTACGATCATCGCTGGGTTTGCGGTTACGAAATTTACTTACCGCTCACTTTACCTGTTTGGTTACTCTCTGATTTTAATCAGTGCCGCTAACTGGGCATTCGTTGCCTTTACCCGCCCAGCCCACATGATGGTTTGGTTGATTGTCGGAATGTCATTCTACGAAGTTGGTTTGTACATCCTGTACTTCGCACCATGGAACGTCTTCCCATTCATTCCTGATTTGGATACGTTGGTAACTGGTAAAAACCGTGCCGGCTTGTTCGCTTCAGTTATGACTTTCATTAACCAAATTAGTCAAGGTTTGGCTTCAGTTGTGGCAGGTTACTTACTTGATTTTGCCCACTTCCGTCAATCAGCAAGTGGTGCCGTTGCCCAACCGGCAAGTGCCACTAACATGATCATCTTCATCGTTTCTGGCGGTGTTGGTTTCATGATTCTGCTGGCAATGTTCTTTGCTGCTAGATTCCACTTGAGTAAGAAGACCTTTAAGGTATTGGCTCAAGAATTGGGTCGTCTTCAAAAGGGTGGCAGCATGAAAGATGTTGACCCACATACCAAGGAAGTTTGTGAAGACTTAACTGGTGTGAAATACGATTCCATTGATTTCTGGAAGAAGAATGATGATCCTAAATTCCAGAAGCTATCGTAAGCTTTAAAGAATGATTTGAGACAGCTAAAAGGGGGTAAATAATTATGACTAATAGTAATAATGACTGGAAAGAAGCTTTAAACTCACCGGATGCGTTTAAAGACTTGATTACCAATTATTTCAAAGAACACAAGCAGTTGACCGGCTCTTACGATATTCCGTCGTATTATGAGCACTACACGGTTACACTGGACAGTCACGATGGCATTGTCATTACACTGGTAACCGGTATGAACCAAACTGGTGGGAGCGGTAATGTATCAGCACCACTGCCATTTAAACAAAGGGAAAGCATGTCAATCGAAGACTTCCGGAATTTAATTCTGCACAAGAAGTTCGCTGACCAGGACATGTCATTGGCTGACGTCTTTCAAACTGTCGCTGGTGTCCCTGATGCGAGTGACGACGATAATAACTAAGGCTTGATGTCAAAAAGTAACATCAGATTAATTGCATTTACGAATGTTGTTAGTGTGGTGTTTCTTTTTGTCAGTGGACCGACCATGTTCACTGAGAATTAAATGGACGAAAAAGAGGTCAATCAAATGACAGAATCTAATGACGAATGGAAAGAATCCTTAAAATCCGAGAAAGCTTTCCACGAGTTTATTATCAATTATTTCAAAGCACACAAGGAATTAACGGGAACGTACGATATTCCGTCATATTATGAACATTACGTTGTCCGTCTTGACAACAGTGATGGCATTATTATCTCGTTGACAACCGGTATGAATCAGACATCAGGTAACGCACCAATGACGCTGCCAACCAAAGAAAAAGAGAAGATGTCCATTGAGGATTTTCGAACCCTGATTTTGAATAAGAAATTTGCGGATCAAAACATGTCATTAGCTGATGTGTTTCAAACAGTCGCTGGGGTTCCAAGCAATAAGGATAACTGATCGTAATGTAAGCTTAGAAAGGAAGAAGCGAATTGCCTGAAAAAGAATTTATCATCTCGCAAGCAACACGAGTCGTAGCTGAAGATTTTCGCAACAATATTCTTAAAAACGCAACGGAAATTTTGCAGCGAGATATTCAAAAAGTGACGACCCAAAAAGAAAGCGACAACGAAATTTATTTAACAGTTGATGATCATGCGGCAGTTGAGGGTGACGACTTTCAAATTAATCAGTCCACTGATTCACGTATCACCATTACCGCAAAAACTTCTCTCGGCGTGATGTACGGCGCCTTAGCAGTTTCTCGGAACATTTTAAAGATTGATGACTTTTGGTACTGGATGGATACCGTTCCGTCAGTTCAAAAATCGATCAAGTGGACAAATTTTGATCTTCATATTCCGGATTATCGCACCAAGTACCGTGGCTGGTTCGTGAACGATGAGCTGTTGCTCCGCGGCTGGAAGGATCATGACTCCGATCGATACGTTTGGAACCGAGTGTTTGAAACTGCTTTAAGAGTCGGCTGTAACGTGATCGTTCCGGGAACTGATGTTAGCTCACAGATTAATCGAAATCCTGCCAAGTCGTTTGGGTTAGCAATTGCACAACATCATGCCGAACCATTGGGTGCTAAGATGTTTGCTCGTGAATATCCAGACCTAACCGCATCATTTATTAAGTATCCCGATCTATTCAGAAAACTTTGGCGAGATGCCATCATGGACCAAAAAGGGACCCCAACGATTTATAGTCTGGGATTCCGTGGCCAGGGTGACAAGCCGTTCTGTGAGGATGACAATAGTCGAGAATGGAACGACCAATCCATCGCTGACGTGGTGAATGGCATTATTCAAGAGCAATATGACATGGTTAGGGAGTTGGATCCTGAAGCCCCAATGGCTTTGAACATCTATGGCGAACTGGCTGGTCTGTATCGCAAAGACTTAATTAAAGTGCCAGATGACGTGATTGAAATTTGGGCTGACAGTGGTTATGGTAAGTTGGTTTCAAGACGGCAAAACCTGGATAATCCAAGATTGCCATTACTTGATGTTCCTAATCCACATCATCGTCAACGTGGCTTGTATTATCACGTTGCGTTCCATGATTTACAGGCATCTAATTTCTTGGGATTATTATCCAATAGCCCGGAATTCGTTTCATCAGAGCTGACAAAGGCTCACGAAAAACACTTTGATACCCTTGAATTAGTCAATACCGGAAACATTAAGCCACATGTTCTTTACTTGAGAGAGGCCGCTAAATCTTGGATTGATGGCTATCAAGCACGGACAAATGATCAAATTTTAGATGATTACGTGGCGAACTACTATGGCAGTCATCAAGCAGAAATTGTTAGTCTGTACAAGCGTTATTGGCAAGCAATTGTTCAGTATGGCTCCCACTCAGATGAAACCGCTGGCGACGAATTTGCACCATTTATGATTAGAAGAATCATTAAGGCTTGGGTTGGTCACCGCGAAAAGATGTCTGATACAGGCTGGGTTGTCGGTGATGTTTCACTACCTGAAGCCGTCAAAAAAATCGATGGCTTGATCGAACCAAAGCTGCCAGAATGGCAATCACTGGTTCTAGATATTAAGAAGCTCATGTTGGATTTAAGTGAGCAGGATGCCAAAACATTGTATGGTGATCTGTACTTGAGCGTCCTTTATCAAGCAAATGGCTTAAATGCGATGCATTTGGTTATTCAGGCATACAATTTATCAATGGCCGCTCAAAAAGATGATGATTATTTAAAGCCATTCTTGCTTGCTGATGAGGCATATCATGCCATGAGCGATATTGTCTTTGCACAGGATCATCATAAGTCCACGAAATGGTATGATTTCTACAAAAATGATGGCTATGACGATATGCCTTTGACGGCAATCAAACTAAAGTTCTTAAGACATTATCTAAGAACCTTGGGTGATACAGAAGATGAGGATGCTTGGGAACGAAACTACATCAAGACTCCAGGGGAAGCCAGAGTGATGACGCTTTGGACGACATCTCGAGAAATGTCTGATGACCATTTGGCAAAGAAATTACGAGAAAAGCTGATTGATAAACTTTGATTGACAATTTGTTTGAAGTGCCATTTTAATTGAGAGAGGAAGCAAATTTTGAAAAACGAATCAAAAAAACTAACGATTATTTCTGCCGGCCAATCCAATATTGACGGCCGGGTGCCAGTGGCAGAGTTACCCAAAATGATTTCTTTGCCGTTGACCAATTGTCACTACTGCAGTAATTACACACCGGATCACGAAAAGGGTGTCTTTCAGGACTCACTGAAAGTCAGTGATTTGTCGGACAACCGTTGGGGCTTTGATCTGGTTACGTACTATTACCTGACCCAGGTTGCCAAGTATGATTTATACGTGATGAAATGCTCTGAAGGTGGCACTTCAGTTGCGCCAACCGGTGAAGGCGGGCATCAAGGACATAATCACTGGACGACTGAAATTGATCAACTGGATAGTCCAAGCAACTCATTGCTGCTTCAATTCAAGCAAATTATTGAGGCTTGCATGAAGAATGCCCAACAGAATTTGGACGTCAAAGCAATGATTTGGCATCAGGGTGAAGGTGATCGGGCATCATTTTCTCAAGAAGCCGCTGATCATTACTATCAAAATTTAAAAGCAGTATTTGAAGCTTGCCGAAAATTTGTGGGCAAACCAGACCTGCCAATCTTTTGTGGAACGGTGAGTCATAACTCTGAGCAATATGATCCCAAAGTCGAAGCAGGCTTGCTTAAAATTGCCAATGAGGATGCGGACGTTCACGTTGTTGACATGCAAAACGGAACCCTGTTGGATCAATTCCATTTTGATCCGAAATCCAGTGTTTACTTTGGCAAGGCAATTTATAACTCGCTTATCAATGAACACATTATTGATGCACCACGAGTTGACGGCGGTGAATACCGCGTTTATTAATGACATCAAACGAGCGTGGAAAGGGCGTTTTGAACCCAGAATTTAAGTCCTTTCTCTCACGTTTGCGGAAACGTCACAGTGGCGGATAGCGAATGGCCTAAGCATGATAACAGTTAAACAACAATCCTAAGCTTTGGATTTGAGAACAAAAAATGAGGTGTCCACAAGATGGGCACCTCATTTTGACATTATCGCGTTTATTTATTGCAGGTTCTTAAATTTCTCAATCCCGGTTTTTAAGCGATTTAACCCATCTTTAACCATCGAAGTCGGGCTGGCAACGTTCATTCTCAAGAATAAGTGGCCATTTCCACGGTAAACCGAGCCGTCTGACACAAACAATCCAGTTTCTTGACGGATGAAAGTTTCAAGTTTGGTGGCGTCATTGGTAAGCTGGCTAACATCAATCCACATGAGGTAGGTAGCGGTTCCATGGACGATTGCGACCTCTGGGATCGATTGCTCACAAAATGTCGTCACCAGCAATACGTTCTTTTGAATTTGTTCACGTAATTCATGCACCCACTGGTGGCCCTGTGTGTAAGCAGCGATGGTTCCAGGAATTGCCAGTAAATTAGGTTCACCGAGCTCATCAGTATTAATCCCGCGGCTGACTTTATTTCTTAGATCTTCATTTGGAATAATCACGGTTGCGGCGTGAAGTGCAGCAACGTTAAACGTTTTGCTGGGCGAGACACAGACAATTATGTTTTGAATCAGCTCACTAGGAAGCGAGAACATTGGTGTGTAGTCATTTCCTTGAAAAACCAAGTCGCCATGGATTTCATCGCTCAACAACGTCACGTGGTGCTTGAGACATAGTTGATTAATTTTGATTAACTGATCACGCGTCCAAACCTTACCAATGGGGTTGTGGGGATTACATAAAATCATCATGGTACTTAATGGGTCGGCTAATTTTTGTTCCAAATCGGCATAGTCGATGTGATATTGGTGCTCGGTATCGTCATAAGCCAAATCGCTGGAGAGGACGTGACGGCCATTATTGATGATAGAATTATAAAAAATGTTGTAAACAGGTGCTTGGACCACCACATTATCCCCAACATTGGTCACCCGCCGAACTGCAGAGGAAATGGTTGGGACAACTCCGGTTGAAAAGATCATCCAATCTCTTTCGGGTCTGGCATGGTGTTCGCTGGCATACCAATTTGCGACTGCATCGAAGTAGTCGTCGTGAGGTTCCTCATAACCAAAGATGCCAAAGTCGACTTTTTGCCGCATTGCGGAAAGAATTTCCGGTGCCACTTTGAAGTCCATATCAGCCACCCACATTGGCAGCTCATTGGGTTGCACATCCCATTTAATTGAGTCGGTATTTCGCCGGGGAATCATTGATGTAAAATCGTACATTATGCCGTCTCCTTTTTGTTGAGTTTGTTATCAGTGATAATTTTGGTCTGACTTGGGTCAATCTTAGTTGGATCTAAAATGACGTCGTCGATTGCATGGGCGTGGATCGTGCCACTGATTGGATTTTTGACGCTCATGATGGTCGAATTAATATCGGCATCAATGTCGGAACAATATTCAAACGCCAAATCTGTGCGGAGGAGGCGACAGTTTCGCATGGTCAGATGATCGATGTAGCAAAGCCCCTGATCGCTTTCAATCGTACAGTTCACGAACGTGATATTCTTGGTGTTCCACGCCAGATACTCACCGTTAATTGTTGAATCGAAGATGGTCACATTTTCACAGTTCCAAAAAGCATCTTTGGAAACAAACGTCGAATTGTGAACTTCGACATTTTTGGCACCGTCAAAGACGTAATTACCGACCAGATTCATGTGGTCAACGTAGATATTTTCACTGTTCATCCCGAAATAATCGCCATTCGCCTGGACATGGGTCATCTTGATGTCACGACAATTCCAAAGCGTTTCTTCGGCGTCGGAAAAGTGGTCATGGTTCAGCGTGATGCGGCTGCTGCGGCGAAGAATCTTGGGTGCTTGAATTGTACTATCGTTAATTTCGATATCATCGGTGTACCAAATCCCAGATCGGGCCATGGTTTCCAAAATGGAATGATCGACTTTGATATGGGTGCTGTACCAAAGCGGGTATTTGTAAGTAAAGATTGAATCGGTTAAATGGATGTTTCGACTTTCTTTGAGGGGGGATTCTCCCATCCCAAAGGTGGTGCCATCGATATCCGCGTTTGTTTCCGCGAATAATGAGCGTTCACCTTCGAAATATTGATTTTGATATTTTTTCATTGTGACTCCTTTGTGAGTTGGTTAATGATCGTTTTGGAAGTAATTTATTTTCAGTATACGCGCTTTTTGCAAGTCATTACCAGTTGTCTGGCAACGACTATATCCACTATAAACGTTGAAGCGCACTTCAAGTCAAGTCTAATCGATTCAAAAAGTGTTTGAGGCCCAAAAAAATTATTTTGACTTCTTTCGAATGCCTTAACCACTGCTATAATAGAACTGGAGGTGTGGAAAATGACAACAATTTATATTGACCCTTCAAAAAAAAAGGAACAGATCGTTAAGCTGTCAGATGGGACCTATGGTGTGATGACTGCAATGAAGGAAAAGGGCGGCCTTGCTTACAAATTTTCTTTTACGGCGCACTTACACCCCAACTTTTTGATGACGCATGCACCGATTGACGGGGATGTTGAAAACGTTCATTCAATTGACGGTGAGCAGCGGTTCAAAATTCAGTGGCTGTCCAAACACTAGCATTCGGGAGTTTGTATATGGCCGCATGCATCAATGCGGGAATATACAAGCTTTTGACTGCGGGGAGCGCGAACGACTTACTTTTAATGGCACACAACCAGATAGCTTCTGGGGTGTGCTTTTTATTTGCGGGAAAGCGGGCTGGACAAAAGGGAATTCAAACGTCACTATGCTTATCTTGGCATTGATATGGACTTATAATTAAATTGTAAGTACTGGTAGCTCTGGAATGGAGGAAGGATTATGAAAGCAGCATATATTACGCAAAACGGAAGTGCCAAGGATATTATTATTGGCGATCTACCAAAACCACAGATTGCAGAAGATGAGGTTTTGATAAAAGTGAACGCAGTCTCGGTTAATCATGTGGATACATTTGTTCGTTCAGGATCGTTTGAAACAGACACCAGTTTTCCGTTTGTCATCGGCAGGGATGCCGTTGGTGAAGTGGTTGAAACTGGTGCCAATGTGACGGGCTTTTCTGAGGGAAACTGGGTTTGGACCAACAGTATGGGTTACCAGGGACGGCAGGGAGTCACCAGCGAATTTGCGGCGATTCCGGCAGACCGTTTGTTTCACGTTCCCGAAAACGTTGACCCCATTCAACTGGTCGCATCTATTCACTCGTCAGCGACAGCGGCTATTGTTCTCAAAAATATTTTTAAGGTCCAATCAGGATCAGCGATTTTGATCGAAGGCGCAGCTGGCCACGTTGGGACGAAGTTTGTCCAAATGGCCCATATTCTGGGATTGAAGGTTGTCACAACCTCTCAACGAAAAGATTTTGACCTCTTGGATCGATTGGGTAGCGATGACTGTCTCGACTACACCAAGTCACTGTCCAAGCAGCTGGAAAAGTCCACTATCAGCCAGGTCGATTACGCGGTTGACACCTCGGGAAAGGTGTCGCTGGCAGATAATCTCCGGGCGCTTAAACTGGGAGGCCAGGTTTGTCTAATCACTGCCCCCAAACTCGAAAAGGCGACCTTTAACGTTCGTAAATTTTACACACAATCAAAGACTATTCATGGTTTTGTGATTAGTAACGCTTCGCTAGATCAAATTCAAGAAGCCGGGAAATTTATTAATCGGATGATGGCTGACGGGTACCTCTTAGAAGACGACGTTTTGGAGAAGTCGTATACACAAGCAGCCTGGGCCCACCAGAAGCTTGAAGAAAACGCAAAAAAGAAAAAGATTCTCCTAAAATTTTAAAATCATAATGTTTAGTTATTTAGAATGGATCAGTTATACTATAAGCGTAGATGTAAGTAACCGTTTTCAATAGGAGGTATCACTTATGGGAAAGTTAGATAATAAAGTTGCCATTATTACAGGTGCATCACAAGGAATGGGTGCCAGTCACGCCAAACTCTTCGTTGAAGAGGGCGCTAAGGTGGCCATTACTGATATTAATGCTGAAAAGGGAAATGCGTTGGCCGATGATTTAGGCGATAACGTGATTTTTATTAAGCAAGATGTTTCCAGTGAAGATGATTGGAAAAAAGTGATCGCTGAAACAGTTGACAAATTTGGTAAGCTGGACATTTTGGTGAATAATGCAGGGATTAGTTTTAACAAATCGCTGGCTGACATCACCACTGATGATTACATGAAGATCTTCAAGATTAATCAACTTTCGGTCTTCTTGGGGATGAAGTATGCGGCTGAAGCAATGAAGAAAAACGGCAGCGGCAGTATTGTTAATATTTCATCAATGAACGGTTTGGTAGGTGGTGCGATTGGCTACACGGACACGAAGTTTGCGGTTCGTGGGATGACAAAGGCGGCTGCGCTGCAGTTGGCTGGATCCCATATTCGGGTTAACTCCGTGCATCCAGGTGTCATTTCAACACCAATGATTCACCAAGGAGACAGCGAAGAAGTGATTAAACAATTCGCTAAATCGATCCCACTACAAAGAGTTGCGGAACCGGAAGAGGTCTCGAAGAAGGTTCTCTTCCTGGCATCAGATGATTCAAGCTACTCAACGGGATCAGAGTTCGTGATAGATGGCGGAATGACGGCAATGTAGAGAGTGCGACGAGCAACGGGTGACGCGGTTTCTAAGCCAGCTTTGATTGAAGTCCCTGGGTTTGGGGCTTCGATTAAAGCTGGCTTAGAAGTCAGCGTCAGTTGCGTCGTCCACAGGACTAGGCGTTGCACTGCGTTTGCGGCCGTCGGAGCACGTTTTCTCCAAGTAACGGCAGAGCATTAACCTAATCTACATCTAAGATTGAGGTTCTCGGGAGTGCGTAACAAGCCGGTTAGCTACTTGGCATTTCATGGCCGTCGTCCACAGGACTAGGCGCTGCACTGCGTTTGCGGCCGTCGGAGCAAGCTTGGTAGCATTTTCCAATCTAAGATGGAATTTAAATGTAATCATTATTAAAAAGCACCAACGATCATCACTTTGTCGGATCGTTGGTGCTTTTGGTTTGATGTCATGGAAACTAAATGCCGACAGATTGCCGCAAGATCCCACCAAAAAAGGCATTAGAACTCAGCAACCAATCCGTTAAGCCGTTTCCAATGCCTCATTTATCTGATACTAGTCAAGTCTAAAATGCAGTGTATAAATGAACTTGTGACCTGCTTTTTGATGTGACAAGTTTGTTCGGTTCATCACCCGACCATGAATCTGCTTCTTGGCAGGCTCTAGTCTGTGGATCTCCAATAGCATTTTGGCCTCGCCATCACCGTGAGCAGCCCGTCTGGTCAATTCGTTGCGAGCCGCAGCCGCGAGTAGGCCGGTTGCCCAACTTGTTGGGGTTAGCCGTAGATATAAGTCATAATTACTTTCGTTTTCCATGATTATGTAAATTCTCCCCGTAAATTCAACATCTTGTATAATGAAACCAACATATTTAAGAATATGATTTTTTATGTGAGAAGTCAATCCTGACAGTACAGGTGTATCGGAATTCTTTCGGGGATCTGTTTTAATGACTGACAAATAATTTCCAACTTTGGCCGGCTAATAGAAAAGACAAAAAACCGGAAGAAAAGTTTTTGCACTTTTCTTCCGGCTTTTGTTGATCAATAAGTGGAATTGTTAAGCTAAATTCTGGTTATAAACATAATTCATTAATGAACGAGTTTCTGTAAATTCATTTTCATCATGCAAAACAACGGTAACGATGCGATCATGACCGGATTTTCGACCGGTTCCAACGAAGCAATAGCCTGCAGGGTCAGTGTAACCCGTCTTCAAGCCATCAACCTTGAGCGATTTTTGATAGTACTTTCGACCAGGTAACAAGTTGTTGTAATTGTGAAGCGTCTGGCCGTCAACCTTCATTGATTTAACAGAGGCATCAGTCAAAATATCGTTATAGTCTACGATGAAGTGACGCGAAATCTGTGCGATGTCACTGGCTGAAACATAATTGGCATTCTTGGAAGCACCAATGCTATAACCATAAGGCTGCAAACTATTTTGTTCCATTCCGGATGCGGAGACAAATGATGAATGCTTTAAATGCCATTCACTGGCTTGATTATTCATCATCCCAATGAATTTTTTGTTGTAGGCAGGTGTCGACCCACCGGCAACCCATTGGCCAAGCGCAATTGCCGCGTTGTTTGATGACTCAATCAGACCGGCTAAGTATAATTGACGGACCGTATAGCTGTTGTGGTTAAATTTGAAACCGCCAAAAACGTTCGATTTACCCAATCGCTTCAGACCGGCATTGCTGGTATTGACCTTGCTTGACCAAGTGCCTTTGCCCTGGGCAATCTTTTGGCGAACCAGATACAACGTCATTAATTTTGATAATGATGCGATCGGGCGAGCCGTATTTGGATTCTTAGTCCAAACGTTGTTATTCGTGTTAACGTCAAGGGCAACCGCTGACTTGGCATACTTTAAGCCAAATGGTGATTTACCGGGCGTGACGTACTTGTTCCAAACAATTCCGGAAACGCTGCCTGAAGCATTCTTAACCTTATAATACAGGGCCTTGGAGCTTCCATGCTTCAGGGTTACTTTAGCAGTTGCGTACCAGGTTGTGTAGGGATACGTCTTTAGATTAGCGACTTTCTTGGTGTGTGACGCATTGTAAATCGCCCCGGCAGATGACTTTTTGTGGTAGGGAGCTTTTTTAATGCTAGTCGTGGCAACCGTTTTGTATGTCGCTGAACTGGCACTAACCGTTGGTGCTTGTGTCGACAAGCTCACTCCAATTGTAAAGACTGCCGCGCAGGCAACGAGTGCCGTACGCAAAAATTGATTAAGTTTCATATACGAATCTCCTCCTCATTACGTTAAAAGTGTAACATTCAACGTCTGCTCACACGCCCTTTTAACAGAACTGTAAAAGAATTGTGCCATCGGAGTAACGCTGTGGAGGCTACTTAATATTCGTGAAATAATTTGGAAACTTATCCAAAACGGACTGTTGTTCGCTCAGCATTAAGTTTAAATGGCTATATACCAATTGTCTGACTTTATCGGCATTGTGGGCCGCAAAGGCCGCAATAATGGCCTTATGTTCATCCGTCAGGCGATCCATTGGTAAATTAGCATCGTATACCCGTAATAAACGGTAACGGTTAAGATCAGTACTAAAGGTTAACAGCCAGTTCCAAATGTTGCCCTTGTCCGCAAACCGATAAATCTGTTCATGAAAGGCGTTATCCATTTGGAAGAAACGTTGAATCTGGTCTCGGCTCGAGGCGGTTGTTTGTTTGGATGTAATGTCAGAAAGCGTCTGAATTTGGTCGTCGGTTAATTGGTCACCAATCGATCCGGCAATGTTTGACTCCAACAATTGTCTGGCATAGCGGGCATCCAACGATTTTTTTAAGTCAATCCGAGTGACATAAGTGCCGCTTTGAGGCAGTGAATACAACATATCATCCCGCCGCAGCCGTAACATGGCTTCGCGGACGGGCGTTCTGCTCACACCGATTTCTTCTTCAAACTGCTTATCAGAAACCTGTTGGCCTGGATAGAGGTCCAAGTTCATTATTTTTGAATAGATTGCGTTATAAGCCTTGTCCTGTAAACTTTCCATGTCATCTCATCTTTCTTTATTTTAAAATACAAATACCAAGAACATGTTACCATATTAATCATTTCCAAGAACATAAAACTTAGTAAAACCGTGAACGACTGGTTTTGACGGTTTGTTCCAAAAATGATGTATTAATGTGGAATTTGAGAAACATGAGGGGACGAAATGCCATGAAGATGGGCTTTAGGTGGTTTGGCGAGGAAGACGATCCGGTTCATTTATCGGAAATTAAGCAGATTCCTGGGGTTTCACAGGCCGTTACCGCATTATACGATGTTGCCGTGGGGGACGTTTGGCCAAAATCAAAAATTTCCCAGTTAAAACAGCAGGTTCAAGCAAGTGGCTTGGGATTTGAGGTTATTGAATCGGTTAATATTCATGATGATATCAAGATTGGCCTACCCACTCGCGATCAGTATATCGAAAATTATAAACAGACCATTCAGAACTTGTCCGAATATGGCATAAAGGTTATTTGTTACAACTTTATGCCCGTTTTTGATTGGCTGCGGACCAATTTGCACTACCAACTCCCGGATGGCACCAATGCGATGGCTTATGAACCGAATCAGTTGCCCGATGATCCTAACGAAATGATTCAAAGCATTCTGAATGGTTCCAAGGGCTTTGAGATGCCGGGCTGGGAGCCGGATCGTTTGGCACGCATTCAACACTTGTTTGACGAGTACCGAAACGTTGACGCCGAAAAGCTGTTGGCTAATTTAAAATATTTCCTTGATGCCATTATGCCGACCTGTGAAAAATATGATGTCAGAATGGCCATGCATCCCGATGACCCACCATTTCCGTTGTTTGGCTTGCCACGGATTTATAAGAGCCGAGACGACATGCTGAAAATCGAGCAGCTCTACGAATCACGCTACAATGGGTTTACGATTTGTACCGGCAGCTTGGGGGAGAATCCTGCTAACGATGTGCCGGCAATTATTCGTGAATTTGTTCAAAAAGACCGGGCACCGTTTATCCATGCCCGAAATATCCGGTTCATGAATGCGGACAAGACCGCATTTCACGAGTCGGCTCATTTGTCGACCGAGGGTTCGCTTGATATGTATGAGATTATGAAGGCACTTGCTGATAATCACTATGATGGCTATATCCGGCCAGATCACGGCCGAAACATTTGGGGTGAAAATGGTCGCCCCGGTTACGGTCTATACGACCGGGCTTTGGGTGTGACTTATCTCAATGGGCTTTGGGAGGCAATTAATAAGGACAACAAAAAATGATGCCGCCTAGCTGAACTGGGCGCAGAAAAACAGCTTCCGGCGTAAAACAAAAATGATCCAAGCATCCAGGTCCAGGATGTTTGGATCATTTTTTATCGACTAATGGTTTGATTATCGTCAATCATGGCTGCTTTAATTTCTCCATCGGAAGAAAGATTGAAATCACCCGGGATTGTCAGCTTCAAAACAGCGGCTGCAATCGCATAATCAAGTTGGTATTGAGGCTTGAAATGATTGAGAATGCCATGGACAATTGCCGCGCCGAACGCATCACCGCCGGCGACTTCCGGTAAAATTGCCACGTTGTAGATGGGGCTTTCATAAAAGCTGTCGCCGGTTAACATCACGCCCATCCACTGACTGCTTTGAACGGAGTGGCTATTTCGCAGAACGCTTGCCACCGTTGAGATATTTGGGTAATGAGCAGTAAGCGTGGACATGGCCTGTTTAAAGGATGCCTTTTGATCAATCGCTTGATGGTTTGTGCTTTTAAATGCCTGAAGGCCAAAAGCCTGCTCAAGATCTTCGTCATGAACCAGGCAGATATCGACAAAGGGGAGAATCTGCCGATTGAACTGTTGTGCTCGGGCCGGCGTCCACAATTTCCCTCTAAAGTTGGCATCGTAAACCACTTTGATGGCGTGATTGCGACAAAATTCAACCGCTGAAAGAAGTGTGGCTTTGAGCTTGTCGGAGAGTGCTGGTGTGATTCCGGAAATATAGAAGTAATCAGTTTCATTTAATAGTTGTTTCCAGGGATAATCTGAATCGTCCGAAGCAGTAAAGGAACTTTCGCCACGATCATAAATGACCTTGCTGGGCCGATTCCCGATTCCTGGTTGGAGAAAATAGATACCCAACCGATTACCACCACGAGAAATTGCCGAGGTGTCAACGCCAAAACTTTTGAGCTTTTGGATAACTGCATTGCCTAATTCATTTTCCGGCAGCTTGCTCACAAAATTTACTGAATCGCCCAGTAAAGCCAGTGATACCGCAACGTTGGCTTCGGCACCCCCATAGTTTGCCTGAAAGGTGTCTGTTTGAATGAGTTTCTTATTATCTGGGACCGTCAGCCGCAGCATGATTTCACCAAAAGTGGTTACCCGCATCACGAAAATCTCCAATCGTTAAAAACTTGTAACTGTATCATACCATATTGTCTGCGTTGTTCGAAACGGTGTTGGAAGGGGTGCAACGGGCGAGCATCCCGCACATTTTTTAACCAAATGTTGGTTTGATAAAATTTTTGCCAATAACAAAATACCGTGACCATTCCAGATCCTGGAATCATCACGGTAATTGTTTAAATTCTGAGGTCAACTAATCTCGATCCCGTTTTCTTATTCTTTTGGGGCATCGTTTGAATGATCATCTGATTGGTCACTCGAATCTTCAGTCGTGGTTGGCTGATTTTCAGAAGCCATAACTGGCGTGTTGTTAATTGTTTGGGCTTCTTGTGTGACTTCTGCTTCGTGTTCATCAACCAATTCACGGTAGTAATTAGCAAAGCTGAGTGCCATGTATGGTTGAACCCAAATTGCAGCGATTCCTAAGGTCACTGTCACTAACAGGCCCCAGCCAATGAAGCTCAACGCCATTACAAAGTATTCCCACTTGTGTCCGTCCATGAGTTTACGACTGCGGGTGATTGCATCCAAGTAGCTGATCTTTTCGCCGCAATCAACGGCATCACGATAAATGAAAAATGATTGCGAATAGGCCATTGCTTTGATGATTCCAGGAACGATCAGGAGAATCATCCACAACATCACGAAAATGAATTCTAAGATGTAAATGACAATGCTGCCTAAGAAATAATCAACATTGTTAAAGATGGTCATTGATTTTTGGAACGGGTGGTCGTAAGTCAATTTTTGGCGCATGGCGTCGACGCAGACAAAGAAGACACCCATGGAGACCAATGCACCAACGTAGATCAGAATGGTCCCCAGCGTTTGTTCGCCAGACCACACCGGCATATTGGCATTTAACTGCGCGTCATAATAGTCTTCTCTAGGTGCCGACATAAAGCCGCCAACCAATTCAAGAATAAATACCGGTAAAAATAGCAAAAAGAAAAATTTGAAATGGGCGTTTAATAAACTTTTCGCGTCCAACTTTAATGCTGCTCGATTCATAATATCAACCCCCATATATTTAGTTACAAATTCATTATAGTGCAACGCTGTGTTTTCATTTAATAAAAAGTCGTTAAGCTTTTTGGCTATTTGTAATCAGATCATCAACGACTAACTTGTAGAGCAGTGAGCGGATTGCCATCGCCTGATACTGTTTAGCTGAAAGGTCATCAATATCGACATCGGTCAGTTCTTGATTAAACAGATCGATAAATTGATCATACGCTTTGTCGGGTGCGTCCAACTTCAAGGCAATTTTCATTGCCTGATCGATGGTATCCAGCGATAAAATCGGTTTGAGCAGGCTCACCACCAGGATTTTTGCCAAGTGAACCCGTGAATACCGTTTCTTGGTTGGGCGATCCACAATTCCTTTTTTGACGTAACTGTTGATCATTGCTTTGGTAATGTCTGTGTGGGTGATCGGTGCCAAGTATTGATTGACCTCATCGATAACCTGGTCCATGTACAAATCCAGGTTGGGAAGGTCAGAAAAATGTGGCATTGTCATGCCGGCTAATTTTTTGGTGAAATTTTCTTTTGCCATTGTCTTGCCCCTTCAATATAAGTACTTGTATTATTACATATGTGAATCAAAAAATAAAGAACGTAGTATTAAAAACTATGTTACGTTGACTTTGAGACTGCATTATCTTATTATGTTGCTAAGGAGGTGTCATGATGAATCAGCAAACATTAAAAATGCGTCACCAGCAGATTATTTACGAGGTCTTAAATGCCGTGACCCATGGGGTGTCGTTTTTGGTTGCCATTTGGTTTTCAATCTTACTGCTAACTAAAGCGGTCCATAACGGCCTTTCGGGGATTGCGATTACCAGCCTGGTGATTTACAGTCTGTCGGTTCTTTCACTGTATCTGGCATCAACGCTGCTGCACTGCTTTGTCTTTACGCGCGCCAAGCGGATTTTCCAAATTCTGGATCATAGCAATATTTTTATTTTAATCGCCGGGACGTACACGCCGTACTGCATTATTTTTGTGCATAACTGGGCAGGTAACGTGATGCTGGCCAGCGTTTGGACATTAGCAATTGCAGGAATTGTCAGCCACGTTGTCTTTCACGGCCGATTTCAAAAGACCGAAACGACGATTTATGTCGTAATGGGGTGGCTTTGCATGTTTTTAGGCAAGCAACTTTACGCTAATTTGAGCACCAGTGGCTTTTGGCTGTTGGTGGCCGGTGGCGTGACCTTCACAGTCGGTGCGTTGATCTATAGTATTCCGAGGATTCCGGGGATGCATTTAATCTGGCACTTTTTCGTTATGGGTGGGACTTTGACCATGTTTTTGTCGATCTACTTTAATATTTAATTCACTTTATTTTTAAAAAGGCTTGACTTAATTATTGATGGTGGTAAATTACAAGTATCAACAAATTAAAAAATAATAATAAACATGAAGTTACGATTAGAAAAGTAACCGTTTGGTTCACATAAAGAGAACTCCGTCGGTGAGAAGGAGTGGTGGCAAGCGGCGAACACACATCTATGAACTGGGTAATTGAACCAAGTAGGTTATCCCGCTAGCAAGCGTTACCACGGCTACTGCAACTGTTCTCCACATTTGTGGACGACGAGTTGCGAGCAGCGTAAGGTCGTTTTCGTAAGGGAACGGCAAACGTGAGGTGGAACCGCGAACGATCGTCCTCAGATATTGCTTAGGCAATGTCTGGGGATTTTTTTATTGCTGTTCATAGGTGTCAGCTAATCAAGATGAAGTGTTTTAGTCAACGGAAATGGAGTGTAGATCATATGCAAATTATTGAAGATTCTTTGGACCAATTATTAAAACAAGTCGCTATCAGAACGAACGCCGTCGCCAATCGGGAAGCCGTTGAAAAATCTGTCCGTGAGATTATTGCCAACGTGATTAAGGATGGGGATCAAGCAGTCAAAGCCTATGAAAAGAAGTTTGACAACGTTGACCTCGATAACTTGAAAGTCTCTCAAGCAGAAATTGATGACGCTTATGCGCAAACCGATCAAAAAGTCATTGATGCCCTTAATCTGGCCAAGGAAAACATCGTGTCATTTCACAAAATGGAAGTTGAAGACAGCTTCATCGATGCGAAGAAAAAAGGCGTCATTCGCGGCGAAAAAATTGCGCCGTTAGCAGCAGTGGGGTTGTATGTTCCAGGCGGCACCGCTGCTTATCCTTCCTCAATTTTGATGAATGTGATTCCAGCCAAGATTGCTGGCGTTCCACGGATCGTGATGGTGACGCCACCACAAAAGGACGGTTTGAACAAAGCAGTCCTCGCAGCAGCCAAAATTGCCGGCGTTGACGAGATTTATATGGTTGGTGGCGCCCAAGCAATTGCCAGCTTAGCGTACGGGACAGAAACGATTCCCCGCGTCGATAAAATTACCGGTCCTGGTAATGTCTTCGTTGCGACAGCCAAAAAACAAGTATTCGGACAAGTCGATATCGACATGATCGCCGGCCCATCCGAAATTGGTGTGATTGCAGGATCCCAAGCAGTTCCAAGCCAAGTAGCCGCTGATTTGCTTTCTCAAGCTGAACATGACAAGCTTGCCCGACCAATCCTCGTGACGGACGACCGGAAATTGGCCGAGGATGTCAGCAAGGAAATGGATCGGCAAGTCGCGTTATTACCGAGAAAGGAAATTGCCAAGGCAGCAATGGATAATGAAGGCTTCATTGCGGTTGTCGACGATATTGATGATGCTTTTACGTTAATGAACGCCGTGGCACCAGAACATTTAGAGGTCCAATTGCCCGACGCCATTGAATATCTGAATCAAATTCAAAATGCCGGTTCGGTCTTCTTAGGATTTTCAGCATCCGAACCGCTTGGCGACTATCTTGCTGGCCCCAATCACATTCTGCCAACAGGTGGCACGGCACGCTTCTTCTCACCGCTTGGCGTACAGGATTTTGTCAAACGAACCCAATTTGTTTCATATACCCGATCCGCTTTGCGTGAAGAAAAGGATGCCATTACCACGTTGGCAAGAGTTGAAGGACTAGAAGCTCACGCCCGGGCAATCGAAAGTCGGTTTGATGACTAGCGGATTGTTTGTCTTAATGCCGTAATACAGTTTACAAAACCAGTTAAATATTGGTGATTCAGATAATGCTGTTACTTAAAAGTCGGCGTGGATCACTATTGTAAAGCCTTGGCAGTCTCAATATGTCAAAGGCTTTTTTTGTAAAGTAATTGTAGTCTGATAGAAAAATAACGTGGGGGTAATCAATGATATACTTTTAGTCATACAGGGAGGCAAAAACATGAAAAAGATGAGACTGTTCATTCTCGCATTAGTCGTAATTTTTGGCGTCCAATTAACAGCTCTTCCAGCACAGGCGCATGCAAGTTCGGCAACAACTCCAAAGGCGCTTCGTGGGACTTGGTTTGAGTACCGTGGCAGCGGCAAGTTTAACGTTATCAAGATTACGCCGCACCGCGTTTCGTATAATGGTAGAAGTTATACCCCTTCAAAGAAAGCCGACCGCAAACTTCAGGTTAACAAATGGGGCTCATGGTACCTCTTTAATAAGAGTAAATCGCCTTCTAAGGACTTGGGACAATATAAGACCACTAAGAAGCTGATCAACGGATCGTATAAAAAGGTTTTGGTTAAATACCATGGAATCGGGACTTACCACGTTTTCCCGAGTCACAAATACGAACACCGATATTCATATAAGGTACTTGATTAGTGGAGCTTCTTGAATCAGTTTGTTAGGATAAGATTGCCTGATCATTTATAATAAAGACAGATATTCAACTTACTGACTAAAAAGGAGGTTCCCCATGAAAAAATTATTAATGACTGCCTGTTTGTTAGTTGTGCTGCCGGTAAGTTTATTTGGCTGTTCCACAAATTCTAACAGCGACAAATCCAGTTCCAGCAGTACTCAAAACACTGCTCAGTCCAGTTCATCGACGGCCAGCAGTGCCTCTGCCTCTGACGCTTCATCCAGCTCGTCTAAGGTGACCACGGTGACGGGTCGAAAGGCGGTTAAAGTCCGTTACGAAAATTTGAAGTTTACGACAACTCTTGATCATGAGTATCAAGAAGAACACCTTTATCGTTACGTCCCGGGAACCGTCACTTCGAATCAAATCTTCCACTGGGATGGGTTGAACGTTTCGACCAACACGAAAGTACATGTCGATAAAAAGGCGATCGCAACGTTCAAAGATCACGATGATAACGAGTACGACCACGAGGATTTTTACCGAATCAAATTCGATAATGGAAAATCTTCCAAACAATATTGGGTCAATGACGACGTTCTTCAAAACGATCATGAGACCGATTACGATGATTAGTTCAAAGGGCTTGCATTTTCTGGTTGTTGGTTGTATTCTATTGACAATCAAAAAAGGAGGTGATGCTTTTTGACTTCAGGAATATCTCTTAAAGCATCAGCTGTGGAGAACGAATTAAAATAGTTGATGTATTTAAGAAAGGGCCCGCGAAATAAAACTCGCGGGTCTTTTTGTGTGCACTGGTACTTGGCAATGTTACATCGGGGTTAAATCGTCAATTAATTCAATTAAACACCGAATACTTATAGAAATATTGATTCAAAACCTGTAATATGAAACAGTCTGCATTTTATAAAACATAAAGGGGATGAGAAATCAATGAAAACATTCAAGTTTCAAAGCTTTGTCTTAGTTCTTATTGCATTTATCTTGGGATTCAGTGAATTCCTAATTGTCGGAATCTTGGATGATCTTGGGACACAATTTAACGTGCCGGTGGCCACAGTCGGCTACCTTGTCACAATTTTTGCGATGGTTTATGCGGTTAGCACACCGTTAATTACCATTATGATTGGGAAATACAATTTGTTTTGGGATCTGATGGTAATGATGGCCATCTTTACATTCGGAAACATACTCAGCTTTGTCGCTACCAACTTTGTCTTCTTGGCAATTTCACGGGTTGTCACGGCGATGGTTGCCGGCGTTTCAATCTCACTGGGCCTGACATTTGCTGGCTACATTGCCCCAATGTCAAAACGGGGTTGGTTGCTTTCGTGGGTTTTCTCAGGCTTCTCCATCGCCTCGGTGGTCGGCGTTCCCCTTGGTACCTGGATTTCAACTCAGTTTGGTTGGCGGATTTCGTTCTTAACGGTTATTGTTATATCGATCATGACAATGGGGTTGGTCTTCTTCAGCCTGCCACGTGATTTCAAACAAAAAGAAAGCACGATTTCGGGTCAATTAGCATTACTCAAAGATCACAAAATCCAAGTGGGAATGTTACTGCCAATGTTTAATTTGGCGGCCATTTACGTCTTCTACACGTACTTACGTCCCATTATCACCAATCAACTTCATTTTTCAGTTCAGATGTTAACGATCTTACTCGGCGTATTTGGAATTTCCAACATTATCGGTAATCGAGTTAGTGGACTCATTAGCGAAGGACCCGGACTGCGGGCAATGCCGTTTGTTTACATTTCACAACTGATCCTGATGGCCTTAATGCCCTTGGTATTTCATTACAGTTGGCTGGGAGCTGTTCTGCTATTTCTAGTTATTTTCACCATGCCACTCATCAATTCTCCAATTCAATTATTTTTCCTGTCGATTGCTGAAAAGAAATATCCACAGTCAATCGTTCTGGCATCATCACTTAACTCGATTTTTTCAAATTTTGGAATTGCACTGGGATCGGCAACTGGTGGGATCATCGTGAGTCACTTGAGCCTAAACGGCGTAGGGCCTGGTGGGGCCGTTTATGCTTTGGTTTCACTGGGATTGGTACTTTGGTTAAACCACATGACCCAGAAAGGGCTTTCATCTGATCAAAATTCTTTGTAGAATGTGATTGAATACAAAAAAATGTGGGTGAGAATATGAATGGATTTATTGGCGAATTATTTGGAACGTATGTCTTAATTGTGTTGGGGACTGGCGCCTGTGCCGGCACTAACCTGAATCGGACGTATGCAAAGGGCTCCGACTGGACGTTTGTCAGTCTGGCTTGGGGTCTGGCCGTTACAATGGGTGTCTACGTTGCGTCATCATTGGGGTCGTTGGGGCATCTGAATCCGGCGGTGACCATTCCCTACGCTATCTTTGGCCTATTTCCGTGGGGCCAAGTGTTGCCGTATCTTTTGGGCCAATTTATCGGTGCCTTTCTGGGGGCCGCCACGATCATGATGATTTTTTATCCGCACTTTAAAACAACCAACCCGGAAAACGGCAACACCGTCGGGATTTTTGCGACGAGGCCGGCAATTAAGGCACCACTTTCAAATTTTCTCTCGGAAGTTGTAGCCACCTTTATCTTTATATTTGCACTATTAAATCTGGGCAACTTTACCCAGGGATTGAAACCGTTGGTGGTTGGCCTATTAATTATGGTCGTTGGCCTAGGCGTTGGAACCACGACCGGATTTGCCTTAAACCCGGCTCGTGATTGGGGCCCCCGGTTTGCTTATACCATCATTCCTGTGCCAAACAAAGGCGGCGGCGAGTGGGATTACGCCTGGGTTCCGATGTTTGGTCCATTAGTTGGTGGAATTCTTGCGGCTGCTGTTCAAGTTATGTTTAAATAGACATTATTAATTCATTTGGAGGCAGCTATGGATCGCGTTGGACTTAAATTAGAAGCAAAACGAATTGTTTCAAGCCATTTTCCATTTTTTATTTTGTTGTTTTTACCGGTTATCATTATTCAGATTGGATATGCCGCGGCCTATACGATGAACCCGCTGGATCCAAATGAGATCATGACCGAAGCCAATCAAATTGCGGCTGGGACTGCTCGCTTGGGCAGCAATGAACTCATGAATGTCTATTTGTTGTCGACGATTATTTCAATTATTACGGGGCTCTTATTGTCCGGAATGATGTTTGTCTGCATCGACATCATTCGCAACAAAACCAAATTCGACCAGCCGGTTACTAAATCATTTACTATTTTAAATAACGGACAATATTTCATGGGCGCGATTGTGATCGGAATTTTGACAACCGTGTTGACCCTTCTTTGGTCGATTTTATTGATTGTTCCAGGCATCATTAAGGGATTTGCCTATTCGCAGGCGCTCAATATTTATCGTGATTCCGTTGATGCCGGCAAACCGATTGGGTATCTGGAAGCCATTACTCGAAGCCGGCAGTTGATGGCTGGACACAAAATGGATTACTTCGTGATGCAACTCAGCTTTATTGGCTGGTACATCTTAAATTCCTTTACGTATGGCATCTTGCTCATATGGCTGCAGCCTTATTTCCAATTGTCATTTGCCAACTTCTACGTCAAAATTTCTCAACAGCAAACATTGAATGAACGTGCACCAAAATAGGGCCGAGACAAAACGAATCGTTTTGCTCAGCCCCTTTTTAGATTGACAGTATCTAGTATTTTGCGTAATCAGACTAATCTCCCAATGCCTGTGTCAAATCATTAACCAAGTCCTTGGGATTTTCGAGCCCGGTTGATAATCGGAGTAGCTCGTCGGTGATCCCTAATTTTAAGCGGGCTTCTTTTGACATGTCACTGTGGGTTTGAAGTGACGGAATGGTCAACAAACTTTCAATTCCGCCCAGACTTTCGGCAAAGGAAATAATTTTAAGATGCTTGAAGAGTCTGTCGACTTGCTTCATGTCCTTTAAATAAAAACTGATCATGCCGCCAACGCCAGGGTAGAGGACTTTTTCAACTTGAGGCAGTTTAGCCAAACACGCTGCGACATATTTAGCGTTGCTGGTGTGTCGCGCCATTCTAACCGATAAAGTTTTCAGACTTCGTAACAGTAGCCAGGAATCAAACGGATCCAGCGTGACGCCAGTCGTGTTAAAGTTAAATTCCAATGTGTCTGCAATTTCTTTTGATTTGGCGATCACACAGCCGGCTAACATATCATTGTGGCCTGAAAGGTACTTGGTGGCGCTGTGAACCACAATATCGGCACCTTCACGCAGTGGTTGTTGGTAAACGGGCGTCAAAAACGTGTTGTCCACACAAACAAGGATGTTGGGGTTGGCACGATGGGCAATATCGCTGACTTTTTGAATATCGATAATTTTCATGGTGGGGTTGGAAGGGGTCTCCAGCCAGACGCATTTGGTGTTGGCACTCACCAATTTAGTTAGTTCATCGTAATCTTGACCGTTCCACTTACTAAATTTAATACCATAGTGCTCGGCCAAATAATCGAAGTAACGAAACGATCCACCGTAAAGATCGTCTGACGTCACGATTTCATCGCCAGAGTTAAAAAGCGAGAACACCAATTGAATCGCTGCCATTCCTGAACTGACCGCAAAGGCATTGGCGCCGCCTTCAAGTTCTGCCAGCATTTTTTGTAGAACACTGCGAGTTGGCGTCGAAAGCCGTGAATAAGAATATTGTTGATGGGGATCAAACGTCTCGGCATCCTCCAAGTCCCGGTGGCGGAAGTTGGAAGTTAGGTAAATCGGAGTTGAAACCGAGTGGTACTGGTCATTGTTGTCGCGGTTTCCAGCCTGTGCAAGTAACGTATCAATGTCAAATTGTTTCTGTGTCATTATCAATCTCTCCTTTAAAAAATGTATTAAAAAAACCTTCATCCCAGATAATGTCTTTCAACATCATCCAGGGTGAAGGTTTTGTGCACGTTACCACCTGTCTTCACTGAAATCTCACAATTTCAGCCTCAATAAGTACGCCACACCAAAATGTGGGATACTCGGCAAAGTAACGCTTGCTGACGTCGAATTGGCCAACTGACCGCATCGGAGTTCAGAGATCATCTTCATGTTTTATGCCTGGCTTTGTTTCACCAAATCAAAGCTCTCTTTGGCAGGCCAAAAAAAACACTACTCTTCTCATCAACACTTAAGTAAATTAAAATTTATTTTATTGTAGAATAATTTTCAGGAAAAATCAATGACGTATCGGACAAATATGGTTTAAAAATTCACAATCTTGGCTGTTTCGTGTATTGATTCATCTGGCGTTTGATCACTGATGTAAATGAAACTCTAGTAAAAACCTTTTGTTTACAAGGAATTAGCCACCGTTTTAGTAAAACGTATTTTATCGAAATAGTTGTTGCCCCTATTTACATATTTTTCACAAGGTGTTAGGATGAAAGCGGTTAGAAAATTATTTACTTCGTAGGAGGAAGAACTCATGAAAGAAAATTTCGATTTTTTAATGCCAAGTGTTAACTTCTTTGGTAAAGGGGTTATTAAGAAGATTGGTGATCGTGCCAAGATGCTCAATATGAAGAAGCCTTTGATTGTGACTGACAAGTTCCTTCGGGGGATGGATAACGGCCCAGTTGCCCAAACCCTTGCATCACTGGATGAAGCAGGTGTGCCTTACGCAATCTATGATGGCGTTGAACCCAATCCAAAAATTCGAAATATTGAAGCTTCCAAAAAAGTTTATTTAGAGAACGACTGTGACAGTATTATTACGGTTGGTGGCGGTTCATCACATGATGCCGGAAAAGGAACCGGAATTATTTTAACAAACGGCGATGATATTACGAAGTTAGCCGGCATCGAAACATTGGAAAACCCACTGCCACCACTGATGGCCGTTAACACCACTGCCGGAACGGCATCAGAATTGACCCGTCACTGTGTGATTACCAATGAAAAGACGAAATTAAAGTTTGTGGTTGTATCATGGCGAAACGTTCCGTTGGTTTCGTTTAATGACCCAATGCTGGAATTAGATGTTCCCGCAGGATTGACTGCTGCTACTGGAATGGACACGTTTGTTCAGTCGATCGAACCATATGTTTCAACCAACCGCAATGAAATTACGGATGGTCAATGTATTGAAGCAATCAAATTGTGTGAAGAAAGTTTGAGAGAAGCAGTTGCCAATGGTCATAACCTGGAAGCTCGAACCAAGATGGTTGAGGCTGAAATGTTAGGTGGAATGGCCTTTAACAATGCCGATTTAGGATACGTTCACGCAATGGCTCACCAATTGGGTGGTCAATACGACGCACCGCATGGTGTCTGCTGTGCAATGCTGTTGCCAATTGTTGAGGAATATAACTTGGTTGCCTGCCCAGAACGATTTGCTGAATTAGCAAAGGCAATGGGTGAAAATACCGATGGTTTGTCCACCAGAGACGCAGCTGAATTGGCAATCAAAGCAATGCGCCAGATGGCTGATGATGTCCACATTCCACGTAGTATCAAGGCAATTGGTGCCAAGCCGGAAGACTTTGAATTAATGGCAGAAAATGCTTTGAAGGACGGAAATGCTTTCTCGAATCCTCGTAAGGGAACAAAAGAAGAATTAGTTCAGTTGTTCCAAAAGGCATATGACATGAAGTAGACTGCTGATCAAGTTGAAGCAGATCTTTTAGTTCGATCATATGAAATCACCAAACCGGCGACTGAGTCAAAAGTGCACGCTTTTAACTCAGTCGCCGGTTTTTTGTTGCGATCAATCCAAATGAAGCGGTCAATTCGGTCGCCGATAAATCTGCTAAAAATCTTCACACTTTCTTCACAACTTCAATCGGATATTAAGATAAAATTATGGTGTAGATAAGATAACGACAAATTGAGGGATGAATGACTAATTAACACGGGAGGGTGCATACAATGACAAAATCAGTTTTCACCGATACGGCAATGCTTCTGCTAATTCCATTGACGATGGTGGGAATTTCTGCCAGCATTCACACCCATAATGCTGACATTTCAACCACGCAGTCGGCTCAGGCCAACAAAATCGGCAAAAATATTGATATTGAATACACAGCTGATTCCAATGCCGGCAAAGGGGCAATTCGGCCGCTATATTTCCAGGCCTCAAAGGTATTTAGCATCAAGTATCGGACGGTCAATTTTAAAACGGTTCTGGATGAAGATTATCGTGAAGAAAAATTATACCGGTATGTGCCGGGAAGCAAGAAAAAGAATCGCACGTACAGCTGGAAAAAGATTAAAGCTCAGACCGGCAAACGGGTATACGTGGATAAAAAGGCGAAGGCCTACTATCGTGACGATGACGGCGAGCGTGAAAGTGAAGACTTTTACAGAATTCGGGTCTCGGCAAGTCATAAAGCGACAAAATATTGGGTGAATGAAGACGCAATTGATGATTAAGAATCCAAATAAGGCTGGAAAATCGGGGTATCAAAACGATTTTCCAGCCTTATTTAAGTTGTCTTTTGCGATATTGTCGTATCATCAGTTGCCAAATATTGTAAAATGAGTCTAACAAGGGTTTCAAAAGGAGGTCCAGCTTGAATATTTTAGTTACGGGTGGTGCCGGGTTTATTGGTGCTAACTTTATTCACTATCTGCTGAAGCAAGACCGAAGCGATCATGTGATCAACTTTGATGCATTAACCTACGCTGGGAATTTGAATAATCTTGACGATATCAAAGCAGATCCCCACTATCAATTTGTCGAAGGGGACATTGCCGATCGCAGTGCTGTGGAAGCGGTCTTTGACGGTTTTAACATTAATGCGGTTGTGAATTTTGCTGCAGAGTCTCACGTGGATCGTTCCATCTTAAATCCAGCGGCGTTTATCCACAGCAATTTTGATGGGGTCGGCGTCTTGTTGGCTGCCGCTAAAAAATTCAACGTCGATAAGTTCGTCCAGATTTCAACCGATGAAGTTTATGGCAGCTCTTTGCCACACCAGCAATTTAGCGAATCGGCCCCGTTGAATCCAAGCTCACCTTATTCGGCGACAAAAGCCAGCGCTGATCTTTTGGCACTGTCGTACTTTAAGACATACAATTTAAATGTGTCGATTACCCGTTCCGCAAATAATTACGGACCGTATCAGTTTCCTGAGAAATTAATTCCGCTGATGGTCACACACGGCCTCCAAGAAGAATCCTTACCAATTTATGGAAACGGCCAAAATAGTCGCGATTGGCTGCACGTCCAAGACAATTGTGCGGCAATTGCGGCCGTTTTGAAAAGGGGCCGGGCCGGCGAGGTGTACAATATTGCTGCGCATCAATACAAAACAAACAACGAAATCGTTGAAGGCATTATTCGACAATTGCAGTTACCGGAATCACGGATTGAATATGTCCGTGACCGTCCAGCCAATGACCAATTATATTCAATTAATGATGACAAAATTCGAAATGAGTTGGGGTGGCGACCGCGGATTGAATTTGATGTCGGGATGAATGAAACAATTGCCTGGTACGTCGATCATGAAACGTGGTGGCGGCCGTTGTTGCGGCAAGTTAAAAATCGATAATGGGGTGAGAGCATGAAAATTGGATTTATTGGGACTGGTGTCATGGGCACTGGGATGATCAGGAATTTGTTGAAGGCCGGCTTTGAAGTGGTCGTTTATAATCGGACCAAGGATCACGCGGCCGACGCCTTAAAGGCGGGCGCTGCCTGGCGGGATACACCGGCTGAAGTAACGAAAACCACCGATGCGGTCATCACAATCGTTGGCTTTCCCAAGGATGTTGAAGAAGTCTACTTTGGCCAAAATGGTATTTTTGAAACCGCTCATCGGGGCCAACTGTTAATTGATATGACGACCAGTTCACCAAAGTTGGCGCAAAAAATTGCGGCAGCCGGGTCACCGAATGGAATTAGTGTTCTTGATGCCCCCGTTTCCGGAGGCGATGTCGGTGCCCAAAAGGGAACCTTGACGATTATGGTCGGCGGAACCGCTGAAGCATTTGACCGTGCATCGGCGATATTGCAGGCAATGGGCACATCGATTAAACGATTTGGGGATGCTGGTCAGGGACAAAACGCCAAGATGGCGAACCAAATTATGGTTGCAGGGACGATGACCGGGATGATTGAATCACTGGTTTATGCAAAAAAGGCCGGCTTGGATTTAACACAGATGATTGAAACAATTAATGGTGGGGCTGCGGCCAACTGGAGCATGACCAACTATGGGCCAAGAATTCTGGGGAATGATTTTAAGCCGGGCTTTGCGGCTAAGCATTTCTTAAAGGACCTTCGAATCGCACTGGATACTGCTGATGAAATGGGCATTGAGCTCCCAGCTACGACTGTTGCCCGTGATTTGTACCAGAAGATGGTCGACCAGATGAAGTTGGGCGATCTTGGCACCCAAGGGTTGATGAAAGTTTATGAACGCCAATAAAAAATAAGCCTAAGACATTTAAATGGTTCATGTCTCACGCTCATACGGTAAGTCTTGGTTTAATTCCAGGCTCAAAGTGTGTTGAGCCCGCCAGTTATTTTTGCCGCTTTTCTTTTCGTCTTTGAGTTGCGACAACCAAATTGATAACGACTGAAACCATCAAAAAGATGCCGGCAAGAATCACCAAGCCGATTTTAACGTCATCGGCCAACGATGCCTTTTGAATAAAGAGCCCAAGGGCAATCGATATGATTAGTGATACATCTGCAACAATTAATTTTGGAGAAAAACTCATTTCATTCACACCTTTCAAAAAGCATTATAACAAATGATTTTGAAAATCACCGGAATATTTTGAATCCCGTTTGGCCGAACTGATATAATTAACTGTAGAAATCAAAAAGGGTGGCAACAATGGCAGAAGAAAATAATAACGATGCCTTCATCGACACAGACAAATTAATATTTGGGATTGGCCAGGTCCAACAAATCACCGGCGTTTCTGGGCGTCAGCTTCGCTACTGGGAGGAGCAGGGTTACATTCACTCTCTCAGTCAGAAGAAAGGGGCTGCCAGAGAATATTCAATGCATACCTTATTTTTTATTTTCCACGTATCCCGGTTTTTGGAGCAGGGATTTACCCTGCAGGCAGCCGTTGATAAAGCGAAACAACTTGATCAGCAGCTGCCGGTGTTGCGTCAATTTTTAAAATCGCAGCTTCAGGGGGTTTCCAGTGACGCGGATAAAAGCCTGATTGATTTTGGCTATCTCGACGAGTCGCATACAAAGCGCGTTTATGGTGTGATTGAAGACGGCAAAACGGCGTTTAAGATTGAAGAAGTTCATGATGAGTAATCTGCACAAATATTTTTAAGAAATGAATAAAAGGTTGAGACATCTTTGCTCATAGATGTCTCAACCTTTTTTGCGTCATTTAGATTAGTCTTGTTCGTTATCAAACTTCTTATATAAGCCAATAATTGTTTTATCGGTCAACTCAACGGGTTTGCCATCCAAAGTGACCTCAACGATTTTGTAGTAATCTTCCAAATCGGGAACTTCCAGACGTTGGTTAGCCAGAAAATCAGCGGCCGATTGGTACTCGATTGATTCAGTTGCGCCGCCATTTTCGTAAGTAATTTTTAACATGGTGTCACTTTCCTTCTATATAATGATTTTGTTTACGACTTAATTCTAATGGCTCCATTTTAAAATACAACTAACTGCATTGTGAATTTAGTGTGAAGAATTGATGACTTTTTTGAGACTTTAAATTTGGCCGCTTATTTCTGTCATGATATATTATGAGTGAGGGGATGGCTGTCGTAACATCCTACAACTAAATATTTTGAACACGACGTTTAATTAGGGGGAATTGAATGTTTAAGTTTAAGCATGTTTTTGTTCTTGTGTTAACCACGTTGATTTTTGTCATCGGATTAGCCGCAGCTTTTGGCCAATCCAGTTCCGCACAGACGATTAAATTTACCAGTGAGATGCACACCAGCAAGAACCTGACTTACAACGGAACAATCAAGTACTATGTTAAATCCGACGCTAAAAAATACACACCTGAAATAACCTACGCAACCAAAAAATGGAACAACGCGCTCGGTAAGAAAGTTTTCCAACGGACCAATTCAATCAGCCGTTCCCGATTAGTATTTACCGGAACAAATAAGCTTGGGGCAAGTTATGCTGGGGTAGCAGAAATAAATAGCGGCGTTATTGCACTCAATACGTCATGGATGAGCCGATACAATCAGCAAAAGCGGCGTGCGGTTGTGATCCACGAGCTGGGTCATACTTTTGGCACCAAAGACCTGTACGAATATCCAAACGCGTCTTTACGCAGTTTGTTCAAAGCTCAAACCATCATGGGTGGTAATTACGCCACGAGTATTAAGCCGTTTGACAAGAAGCTCGCAAAGTGGTCGTTAAAGAAAACCAGAAGTATGTCTCAAACAGAGTTTCGTCACTACCGTTCTAACACTGGGCTTTACTATCAACAAATGCTCAATGGCCGCCTGTAATTTCTTTAGAATCCATTGACAACCGATTGTTCAGACACTATGATTAACTTATTGTTTCATGGACGTTGAGACAGTCCGGTAGTTGGTCAACGTGAGAATTCAGAAACTCAGCGGGAATGTGAGCTGAGCGCTTGGCCAACGAACATACAGCTGTTGAGTCTTAATAATGTTAGACGGATCATCCCGTTACCGATGAATCGAGAGGTTGTCGACATATCGGCAACAACTTGGGTGGTAACGCGGAAAAACTTCGTCCCTGGCAATTTAATTGTTAGGGACTTTTTTATTAGGAGGAAATTATTGATGAATATTTTGGATGAGTTGAAGTGGCGAGGTGCCATCAACCAGGAAACTGATCATGAAGGGTTAACCGACTTGGTCAACAAACAATCAGCTGGGATTTACGTTGGGATTGATCCAACTGGCGACAGTATGCACATTGGTCATTTAATTCCGTTTATGATTCTTAAGCGGTTCCAGTTGGCTGGGCACCACCCAGTGATTGTGATTGGTGGTGGAACTGGCTCAATTGGTGATCCAAGCGGTAAGAAGTCGGAGCGGGTCCTGCAGTCAATGGATAAGGTTCGCAGTAATGAACGCAAATTGACGGCACAGATGGAAAAACTGTTTGGACAGGACGGAAAGTTTGAAATCGTTAATAACTACACGTGGCTTTCCAAATTATCGCTGTTGGATTTTCTTCGTGACTACGGTAAGTTGTTTAATATCAATACCATGTTGAACAAGGAAATTGTTGCCAGCCGATTGGAAGTTGGAATTTCGTTTACGGAATTTACTTACCAGATTCTTCAGGCAATTGATTTTCTCCATTTGTACAGACATAATGACGTTCAGATTCAGCTTGGCGGCGCTGATCAATGGGGAAATATCACCTCGGGAATTGATCTCATCCACAAGATGGAAGGACAGGAAGCCAAGGTCTTTGGACTGACGATTCCGCTACTGCTAAAGGCGGATGGTACAAAGTTTGGTAAATCAGAAGGCGGCAATGTTTGGCTGGATCCGGAAAAGACGACCCCTTATGAATTTTACCAATTCTGGATTAACCAAGATGACCATGACGTTGTCAAATACCTGAAGTACTTTACTTTTCTTGATAAAGATGAAATCGATGAGCTGGCGGAAAAAGTGGCTACTCACCCAGAGAAGCGTGAGGCACAACGTAAGCTGGCTGAAGAACTGACTGAATTTGTCCACGGCAAGCAAGCAGTCAAGCAGGCAGAACACATTTCCGAAGCGTTATTCTCCGGGGACGTTGCAGAACTAACGACCAATGAAATCGAACAGGGATTTAAGAATATGCCGTCAGTGGATGTTTCATCAGATCCGTTAAACATTGTTGAATGGCTGGCCGATGTGACTAAGATTGAAAAGTCCCGTCGCCAAGCAAGAGAAGACATTACCAATGGCGCAATTCGGATTAACGGAGAGCGAATTGAAGATGTGAACTTTGAGATTAATCCAGCGAATAAGTTTGACGGCAAATTTGTCATCGTTCGCCGGGGTAAGAAGAAGTACTTTTTAGCAAGAGTTAAATAGAACTTGAGGCAGGCCGATCGAAGGTCTGTCTTTTTTTGTTGACAATGATTCAAAAAGCCGGTATATTATTCAGTGCGGCTTTCGTAGGAATCACTTTTTCAATCAATGATATTTTAAAAAAAGTCGTTGACACAGATTGTGTGTCATGATAATATTAAATAGTTGTCAAAAGCGA
>NZ_AZGK01000050.1 GCF_001435315.1 Lentilactobacillus parabuchneri DSM 5707 = NBRC 107865 | reverse complement strand
AGGGGGATCGGTTGGAGTTCACGCGGCGACAGTCAATACAGATAATCAACCGCTTGCTCAAACTTCGCTTCAGACGACTACCGAAGGTCAGACGGCTGTCAATGATGGTGCCCAGGCATCCAATGGTGCTCACTATGCTAACGCAACTGGCAATGTGTCATCGAACAGTGATGCCACCAGTCTAGAGGCGGATCCAGTTAACCAA
>NZ_AZGK01000005.1 GCF_001435315.1 Lentilactobacillus parabuchneri DSM 5707 = NBRC 107865 | reverse complement strand
GCGTGAGCTGAGACTTTTGTCCCAGCCTCGTCTTAAACCAAACGGTTATTAAGCAAACCTATTCAACTGTGACACTCTTAGCCAAATTTCGTGGCCGATCGACATCTAATCCCTTGTTCAAACTGGTGAAGTAAGCGATCAGTTGCGCTGGCACAACACTTAGGAGTGGCGTAATCAATTCATTAACATCTGGAATGACCAACGTATCGCCTTCTTGTGCAAGCCCGTTTCGAACAATTGTAAAGGTTGCAGCACCCCGGGACTCTGTTTCTTGAAGGTTGCTCCGGGTCAAGTTGGCAGTTCGTTTTTGCGTAATAATGCCAACAACCGGCGTGCCTTCTTCAATCAACGCAATGGTTCCATGTTTTAATTCTCCGGAAGCAAATCCTTCAGCTTGAACATAAGAAATTTCCTTTAACTTCAAAGCTGATTCCAGTGAAACCGTCTGATCAATGCCTCGACCAATGTAAAACGCCCGATTAGCCGGTACAAAATACTTTTTAGCGAGATCGTCAATGAGGTCTTTTTCATCGATAATCGCTTGCATCCCAGTCGCAACCAAGCCCAACTGCTGACGAATATCAAATTCTTCGGCAATGGTTTGCTCTTTGGCTTCTCCAAGTGCCTTGGCCAAAATTGCTTCCACCCCAATTTGGGCGGTATAAGCCTTGGTAGATGCAACGGAAATTTCAGGACCGGCATGAAGCAACATCGTGTACGTTGCTTCACGGAACAGGGTCGAGTTTTCAACGTTGGTAATGGTTAAACTCTCGTAGTTATTGGCGTTGACATTAACCAACACTTCTCGACTGTCAGCCGTTTCACCACTTTGTGACAAGAAGATGAAGAATGGTTTCTTGGACAACAGTGGATTATCATAGGCAAATTCAGAAGCAATGTGAACTTCAGTTGGAACGTGAGCTAATTTTTCAAATAATTTCTTTCCAACCAAACCGGCATGGTAGCTGGTACCGGCACCAACAATATACAAACGGTCGGCTTCCTTCATTGCGTTGATCAATTGAGAATCAACGTTGGGTTTGCCAGATTCTTCAGTATATAGTGAAGCCAACTTACGCATCACGTTTGGTTGTTCATCAATTTCTTTAAGCATGTAATATGGGTATGGGCCTTTGTCAGTTTCTTGAGCATCCATGTTAACGTGGAAGCTCTTACGCTCAACCTTGTTGCCGTCACGATCTTCAATGTCAACTGAGTCTGGCTTGATTGTGACAACTTCGCCATCATGCAATTCCAAGAAATCATGAGTCACATTCAACATCGCTAATGCGTCTGAGCAGACAACGTTACAGCCATCTCCAACCCCAATCAATAATGGGCTCTTGTTCTTGGCAACGTACAAGGTTTCAGGATCAGTACTATCCATCAGTAAAAATGCATATGATGAGCCTTCAAGCAAACTTAACGTCTTCAAGAATGCCTGCTTGGTAGTCATCCCTTCAGTCTGAACGAAGCGGTCAACCAATTGAACAACCACTTCCGTATCGGTCTGACTGGCGAAAGTTGTGTTGCTCAAATACTTCGCTTTGAGTTCTTTATAATTTTCAATCACACCATTGTGAACCAAGTAAAATCTGTGATCTTCAGAGTATTGGGGATGCGCGTTGGCAACACTCACAACACCGTGAGTTGCCCAACGGGTATGGCCAATTCCGACTGATCCGTGAACTTCAGGGCCAACAGCAGCTTCCAATTCTGAAATTCGTCCCTTGCGTTTAACGAGGTAATCATTGCCGTTCAAATCATTAACGTAAATGCCGGCTGAATCATAGCCACGATACTCCAACTTTTCAAGCCCTTCCAATAAAATTGAAACAGCATTATCATTTCCAGTTACTCCAACAATTCCACACATTTTAGTTTTCTCCTCAACGTTTTTTAAATTGGTATATACAGAATATTAACGTTTAATATTTTTATAACACGTATAATCTACCTAATTTCAAGATAAAAGTCAACAAAAGATGCTAAATGGTATAGGAAATCTTAAAAATTAATATACTACGAAACACCGACCCCATTTTCACGAAATAAAAAGGCACTGATGCAAGGCTTTCGCTTCGCTTACAGTACCCCATTGTTAAAATATCGTAAATGATGAAATTAATTTCAGACGATTTCACTTGTCATCGCCCAACCAATGAACCTTACTGACCCATTTCGTCTCGAACCACATCGGCAATTCGCTTCGTATACTCATCGACTAAATCCTGGGTTGGTGCTTCGGTCATCACTCTGAGGAGTGGTTCCGTCCCACTTGGTCGAACCAACACGCGGCCGTCACCGTGCATCTCTTCTTCGACCTGGGCAATCACTTCTTTGACCTTTTCATTGTCAAGACAATGCTTCTTATCGGTAACTTTAACATTGATTAATTTTTGCGGATATTTCTTAATTTCACCAGCTAATTCCGAGAGCTTTTTGCCTGTTGATTTCATCACAGACAATAACTGAAGGCTGGTTAACATCCCGTCACCGGTTGTATTGAAATCAAGGAAGATAATGTGACCGGACTGTTCACCGCCAAGGTTATAGCCGTCTTGATTCATCTTTTCAACCACGTAGCGGTCGCCAACCTGCGTTTTGACACTGGTCATGCCTTCTCGTTCCATGGCCTTGTACATGCCCATGTTGCTCATAACTGTGGTCACAATCGTGTTTTTCTTCAACCGGCCGCGTTCAGCCATATATTTACCACAGATATACATAATGGCATCCCCGTCGACTAATTTGCCGTTTTCATCGACTGCGATACAGCGATCACCATCACCATCAAAGGCAATTCCAGCTTGGACACCTTCGTCCAAAACAAATTGTTGGAGCTGTTCGGGATGAGTTGACCCCACGTGGTCATTGATGTTCAAGCCATCGGGATTGGTGGCCAACGTTTCAAATTCAATGCCCAAATCCGCGTACAGGGTGGTTACCAATTTGCTGGTTGATCCATTCGCCGCATCAACACAGACTTTCATCCCTGACAGATCTTCTGAGATGGTTTGTTCCAAGAAATGAATGTACTTTTGGCTGCCCTCAAGATAGTCACCGGAAACGCCCAGCCCTTCTGCAGCTGGTCTTGGCAAAATATCTTCTGACCGTTCCAAAATGCCTTCAATTTCTTCTTCGAGATCATCGGATAACTTGTAGCCATCCGCACCAAAGAATTTAATGCCATTATATTCCACTGGATTATGAGATGCGGTAATCATAACGCCCGCGTCAGCTTCCTGGTTTCTGACCAGATAAGCAACGCCTGGAGTGGTCACAATTCCCAAATTCAAAACTTCAATTCCAACAGACAGTAGGCCGGCAATTAATGCTTCTTCAAGCATCTGGCCAGAAATTCGAGTATCTCTGGCAACCAATACTTGGGGCTGCTTTCGTTCGGAATGGTGCGTTAACACATAACCACCCGCACGGCCGCATCGAAATGCAAGTTCTGGCGTAAGTTCCTTATTGGCAATTCCTCGGACACCATCAGTACCAAAATACTTCATCGTAAAAATTCCTCATTTCAATTAAATATAATTTTGGGCTTAATTGTTTCTTGTAATCTTAACCGTAATTTTTTCAGGATCAAAGCCCTTAACGTTGTTCAGCTTGGCATCCAAGACAACCCGTTTGGTGCTTGTCTTCTTGACGTCACTGGTATCGACTTCAACCTTAACGGAACTCAATTTGGACAATTCAACTTTCGTCCCAAATACTCGAACGCGTTTGGTGGCCGACGTCAACGTGAAGCTTTCATTGTCATCAGTCACGCCCTTTGGCTCAAGCTTGATCGGCAGTTCCTTACTATTGCCAGGTGTAATCGGCAGCGTCACATCAGCCGTTGCCGGTGTAATGACAACGTTGACCGTATTTTGTTTGGAATCAAGCGCCTCAATGATCGCCTGACTCGAAATCGACGACTTGGCGTTTTGCGGTACGTTCAGCTGCGCGACAACCGACTTAATCCGGTTAATCTGATCAGACGCACCGGTAATTTTGACGTTCTTAACGTCAGCATTCGCCTGCCCTGCTTGATAACCGGAAGCAATATTTCGTTTTGAATACTGAACGGTTAACGGATAAGTGACCGTTTCTCGCGGTTGAATATCAACCTTTATTGTAGCCGGTTCAAACCGATATCTCAAATCATTATTCAATCCGTCCTGCTGAATCCGAACGGTGTGCTCGCCAACCCCAAGCTTGGAGAGGTCAGCGTACGCCTTGAAATTCTGGGTGTTTGCCGTGGTGGTCACCAAAGCGGAAGGCCCGGTCAAATGAACTTTGACTTTCTCAGGATACCCGGTTACAAAGTATTTATTACTGTTAACCGTTAATGAAAGCGGCACAGAAAACGTCTGGGTCCGATCCGATGTCAAGGACGTTGAATTCGTGCTGCCACCAGACCGGTTATTAGTGGTACTGGATTGTGTGCTGCCGACGTACATAAATAATAGGATCGCAAAGAATAACGATAGTAAGCGGTACGCCCAATTTTTAAAGAGCCATTGTTTCATGATTACCGGCCCCCTTTAAAATGATTGTCAATAAAGTTCGATACAGCATTGATAAAGTTCTTGTGGGGCTGATCGTCTTCGTCAGTGAACAGTTGATTCTTGAAATACTTCAAGTAATCGTCGCGAGTCATTCCCCGTAACAACTCGTTGTTTTGGGTGATGGAGACTTCGCCGGTTTCTTCAGAAATAACCACCGTCATCGCATCAGTCAATTCCGAAATCCCAACCGCTGCCCGATGCCGAGTCCCAAGTTCTTTTGGAATCAGATTACTTTGAGACAATGGCAAGTATGCAGCAGCTGCCGCAACCCGGTTGTTCTTAATAATCACGGCCCCGTCATGGAGTGGCGTGTTGGGGATAAAAATGTTAATCAGCAGTTCTCCGCTAACGTCGGCGTCCAAATCAATCCCGGTTTCGATGTACTCTTCCAGCCCGGTGTTCATTTGAATGGTCATTAGCGCCCCAATTCGGCGTTTAGACATGTACTGAATCGCTTTATCCAGTGCTGTAATCATCTTTTGGGCATCTTCATTTTCCTTTTTACCCTTCACAAAAATCGATCCGCGACCAAGGTGCTCCAAGCCCCGCCGAATTTCCGGCTGGAAAATAACCACAAGGGCAATAACCCCCCAATTGATGACCTGATCCATGATCCAGGATAACGTGGAAAGCCCGGTGTAGGCGCTGATGATTTTAATGACCAGGATAAACACAATCCCCCGAAGTAACTGGACTGCTTTGGTGTCTCGGACAATCAAAAGCAGGTTATAAATAAGAAACCAAACCGCTAGAATATCGATAAGGCTTGTAAAATTATGTACCGTAAATATTTCTGACCAGTTCATTGCGCTCTCCCTTAATTAGTTTTCAAAAATTATTATATCATTCTCCCCACCTAAACATATAATCATTCTTCATTAACCACCATGTTTAAATAAATCATTAAAAATGTTCTTAAAGAAGAATTATTGATGGTATTTATCCGAAAAAAATAGTTTAATTATAGTGATAGGGGGAATGGTCGTGAGTCGAACAAATAAATGGATTGTCCGGGTGTGTTTTTTAGTCTGGATCACAATTCTATATTCATATCTAAAACAGCCCCCGTTCAACTTCTTGGTGCTGAATACGTTTTTGGCATATATCCCAATTGAGTTGAGCTTTCATATCGACAATTTCAAGCCTAAAAACATCATTATTTTCTGGCTGCTGGTGGTTGTCTGGCTGCTATTTTATCCAAACACCCCCTACCTATTAACGGACTTATTCCACTTGTCGTTACTGAATCCTTATGGCACCAATGGATTGCTCAGGTTGGACGACATTATGTGGCTCAAATTTACCTTGCTGCTAACTTCAACTATTTTTTCAACCTTGCTGGGACTTTGGGGACTCGATACGATTGCAAATGCCATTGCAGCCAGGCTCCACGCAAAGAACCTGGTATTTAAACACAGTATTGTCATCGTTTTAACCTTTTTGGCATCCGTCGGCATCTTTATCGGTCGTTTTTTACGAATTCACACGATCTATTTATTCCTCACACCTGAATTATTCATTCGACCGCTGATGAATATGTGGAGTCGACCGGCAATTATCTTCATTATTTTATTGACCGTTGTTCAATTGGTGTTCTACTACACCTTGAAACTCATTCAAAATTCGGGTAACCGACCCCACATTAACCAAAATGATGAATCAAATCAAAAATAAGGGCCTGTGACAAAACCAACGTTTTGCCGCCAGGCCTATTTTTTTATCCAAATTGATCACATCGAATGTTTAATTTGCTACATACAAGTTCCTGAATTCTGCAACGAAATCACTGGGTAATCCGAGTCCATCAGTCAAGTAATGATCAAATGTCCCAAATTGATTTAATAATACGTCTCGTGCGTGGGTCAAATAATCGGCATCGACCATCAAAGCGGTGTGGAGATTATCCAACTGCTGTTCGGTCATCTGATCCCGAAACTGATCTAACAGGGCTTGATTGGCCTTTGTTCGCAACTGATTGGTCAATAGATAATCCGCCATAATTTGTTGATTGTTGGCTCCGGCAATCTTCAAGATGATTGCGGCCGCAAATCCCGTTCGATCCTTTCCCGCAAAACAATGAAATAAAACCGGTTGGTGATCCTGCAACAACCCCAGCAAGAATTCACGATAACCCCGTTGGGCGGATTGGCTCAAGACAATTGATTCGTATGTTTTAAGCATGTTTTGCCGGACCTGATTTCCGCTTGTGATCATCGCCCCCAAGCTGGCACCATTCGCCGTCTTATCAGATAAAATATCCAAATGGATATAATCGGTTCCTGAAATGGTGGTGTCAGGAGCTTGTTGAACTTCATCCGTACTTCGAAAATCATAGATATCCCGAATCCGACAAGCCTCTTTCAAAAACGAAGACTGAACTTGATTTAATCCGGATATTGCGCCACTTCGGAAGAAAAATCTCGGTTTCAGCGTGCCTGTTGGAACCTGAATGCCGCCAATGTCTCTAAAATTGACTAATCCCTTGTCGTTCATTTGAAATCCCCCTATTGGTTTTGATAATCCATGATTAACACTGTTTCCGAGTAATTAATGTATTGTCTGAGGTGCGCTGCCATAGCCCAATCGATATTTCCTTGTTCCAACAGCACTTGGACACCCTCTCGTTCAGCCGCTAAGGCTTTAATCCGCAAGTTCTGATAGTTCATTGCCTGATCTTGAATTTGTTTTTGGGAGTGATCCTTTGCCAGTTCAATTTGATTTCGATAATGAACGATTAGATGATAAACAGATTGACTGTCAAACCGCTGGTTATCGATATCATCACGGGCAAAGTACGCCGATAACGCAGAAATTGCCGCCTTCGCTTCTTCACGTTGAATTAATGACAATTCATCAGAAATATCCTCATCGGTCTTTTGGCGAATAATCCAAAGGGCAATCCGGTTACGAAGCTTCACGAAGTTTCGAGCGGTTCCGTGGCCTAACTTGATCTTATGGCCAATTGATCGAATCATTTGATTTTCCAGTCGCTGTAACTTCGCGTTGGCAATCAAAAACGCCTGCCTGGATATTTTTTGGTCGTCAAACAATTGTTGAACGGCAGCCCGTTCGCCACGGAGTGCAACCCGTCGTAAGGCCAGTTCATCTGAAATGATTGAATCCATTTCCTTTTTGTCCTGAAGCTTCAATTCGAGTCGACGAATCAAAAACTGATAATCAAGGATTAAATCAAAGGCTTCTTTTTGATTGCTGGGCCGCCGTTCTTCTTCAATTCGCTGGACGGCTAATTTCATAATGTAGACCCGTGCTTCATCTTCAGAGATGTAATGGGTATCTTCGTCGGTGTCCGATGAATTCGGATTCAAATCATCGGAATCATCCGTCGCGTTTGCCCGGGTAAGCAACGGCGCCTTGTCCTCGGAAATCAGTGGGAGTGTGATGGTTGCAACTACCAGTGAAATGATAATCACGCCAGCGGCCACAAATAACGCTAAAGATCGGGATGGGAACGGACTGCCACCGTCAATGGTCATTGGAATTGACAGCACCCCGGCCATTGTAACGGCTCCACGGACGCCTGAAAGCCCGGCTAAAAGAGCTGCTTTAAACGTCGGCATCTGTTTAGTTTTCAAAGACTTGATTTTTCGTGACCGCAAACTGCTGACGGCTTGGTAAGTATAAATCCAAAAGACCCGAATTGCCAAGAGAATCAGCCAGGCCACAAATGAAATCCCTAAAGCCGCAAAGGTGTTAATCTTATTGTTTTGAATGACGTTGGTGGTTGCTAACGGCAATTCAATTCCCAAAATCAAAAAGACTATTCCATTCAGTGTATAAATGATAATATCCCAGGTTTTCTCACTGACCAGCTTGAGTTCGGGCTGGCTTCGATCCGGAGCAGTCCCGTAAAAGTGAAAAATAATCCCGGCTGCAACCACCGCAATAACCCCCGAAGCATGAAAGAATTCTTCAGTAACCAGATAAACCACAAATGGCGTGGTGACCTGCAAAACCGTACTAAAAATCACGTCGTTAATACCTTGCCGATACAGCCAATTTTCCATCATCAAAATCAGGGCAATGATCAAGATTCCACTCACAAACCCAACGATACTGATGTAAATAAAGTCAATGGCAGCCGATTTGATTGAAAACACCCCGGTGACTGTCGCGGCAACCGCGTATTTAAAGGCAATCAAACCGCTGGCGTCGTTGATCAGACTTTCACCACTAACGATGTGCAAGATTCCTTCCGGCAGCTTGGCACGCTTTGAAATTGATTGAACCGCCACCGGATCGGTCGGCGACAAAATTGCCGCCAGGGCAAAACTAACGGAGAACGGCATGGTTGGAATAATGAGATGAAATAAGAAACCACCCAAAATGGTCGTCAAAAAAACCAATACAATTGCATTGGCCAAAATGGGGCCCCGAAGCTTCCACAGTTCCCGCTTTGGAAACCGTCGTCCATCATTAAAAAGCAATGGGGCAATGAATAGCAGCAAAAACCAGTCAGTTTCAAGTGGGATAGTCACGCGCATCACTAACGCGGCACCCAGGCCCAAGACGACCTGAATCAAACTGACTGGAACAGCTGGAATAAAATGATCGACAACGTTGGAAAATACGACCAGCGTCATCAATAAAATAACGGCTTCGAGAATGTGCACTAATTACCAACTCCTAATCTTGCTTGGGGTCTTCACCAATAATTCGAACCTCGGTTTCGAGATGAACTTGAAATTGATCATAAACTGTTTTTTGAACGTGGGCAATCACGTTTAAATAATCGGTCGCCGTAGCGTGGTCAACGTTGACAATGAATCCGGCGTGTTTCATCGAAACTTGGGCCCCACCAATTTGAAAGCCCTGGAGGCCGGCATCATGAATTAATTTGCCCGCAAAATGGCCGGCCGGCCGCTTAAACACACTTCCGCATGAAGGAAGATCAAGTGGCTGCTTGGCCGCCCGTAATGCATTCAAATGGTCCATTTGTTTTTGAATCTTTTCGGCAATTCCAGTGGTTAAGGCAAAAGTTGCTGAGAGGACAATTTGGTGATGATCCTGAACACTGGAATGACGATAGCCAAAATCAAGTTGTTTGTGGTTCAGATGCAGAATGTGATTGTCAGGGGTTAAGACCTCTGCGCCAGTAACAACGTTTTCAATGTCGCCGCCGTATGCTCCAGCATTCATATATACCGCGCCACCGACACTTCCGGGAATTCCGGCAGCGAACTCCAAGCCGGTAAGTGAATTGGCCTGAGCAGCCTTGGTCACGTCAATCAAAGCCGCCCCGGATTCAGCGACCACCAAATTTTCGTGAGACGTGATTTTTTTGATTTTTGTTAAAATCATCGTTAGCCCGCGAATGCCACCATCTTTGACGATTAAATTGCTGGCATTTCCAATCACCGTTATCGGCAGGTGATTCTCATTGGCGTAATCCAAAAGCTGTTGGCATTCCTTGATGCTGCGTGGAAACGCTAAAATATCAGCCGGTCCGCCGGTTAAGGTATGCGTATATTTGGATAGCGGTTCATTCATTAAAATATCGATATCAGGGTAAACGTTTAAAATTGTTTTTGATTGCATCATGATTAAATTCCTCTGTTTCAAAGCATATAAATTAATTTTACCACGAAACACCCGATCCATGGGCGGAGATCACGGAATGCAATCAAGTTGCGTTTTAGAAGCGTTCTTTGTACAATGTGAATACATTGAGGTGAAAGATATGAACTTTGTTGCGATGGATTTTGAAACCGCAAATGCAAAAAGAGCCAGCGCCTGTTCCATTGCACTGGCAATTGTTAGAGATAATCAAGTTGCCCACGAATTTTATTCGCTCATCAACCCGGAAATGGAATTTAGCTGGCGAAACATTAATGTTCACGGGATTCACGAAAAAGATGTGGTTGACGCGCCGACTTTTCCGGAGGTTTGGGATCACATTGCACCGTTATTTACTGCAAACAAATTGGTGATTGCGCATAACGCAGCGTTTGACAACAGTGTCTTAAAGCGGACCCTGGAACGCTACGACGTCAATCCACCCCACTATCTCACATTGGACACACTGCGAACGTCCAAGCGGTTTTATCCGACGTTGGAAAATCATAAGCTCAATACACTTTGCGAGAAGCTCCACATTGAATTGGAGCATCATCACAATGCCTTAGACGACAGTGTTGCTTGTGCAAACATCTTGTTAACCGAACAGCAGCAATTTGGTAGTGAGGCTTTACGAGAATTCGTGAAGGCCATTTAACTACTTCAAAAAAGTCACTCATTAAGTTTCTTAGTCAAATTGATGGACTTTTCGTCGAATATAGCTAAAATAATAGGTTCAAACTGGAATTGAATCTGATTCCAGTTTGAGCCTATTTTGCAACTTAATGAACATCTAGTTTCATTTCAATAAGTTCGCGGTCATTTTGAGCCATCACTTTTGTCCGTTGAAAGCCAACTTTTTCGTATACGTGAATGGCCGGTCCGTTGTTTGAGAAGACCGTTAAGAACAGCTGGTCGAGCTGACTAAAGTCTTTGGCCCAGTCAATCGCCAACTCCATCAGATTTGTGCCAATCGAATATCCTTGAAAGCCCGCCAGAACAGCCAGGCCAACTTCGCCCCTGCTTTCGTCGACTTCATCGACAGTCACGATGCCAACCAACTCTGAATCATATTCCGCCACTGCCAGTAAATTCGTCCGGGTGTGGTTAATCATGTCAATCTGTTGTGCTTCCATAGGACCATTTAGATCACTTAAGTCTGAGTCCACTAAAAAAGTATCGGATTCGGTTTGTAAAGCCTTTAATAAGTCCAATACGGCCTGGCCGTCTGCTTTTTCCGCCAAGCGAAATTCGACTTCTTTTGCCAATCGACATCCCTACTTTCTATGATTGATCCGCCAACACTTCTCGAATCATCTTTTCAAATCGTTCACCCTTTGCTTCAAAGGTCAACGTTCGAACGTTATCACCTTTTGAATCATCCCGCCGGAAAATAATCCGCAGATACTGATTTGGTAATTCATCGGCCACAAATTTCGACCATTCAACCACATTGACCCCGTCACCGTTAAAATACTCCTCCAGGCCCAAATCATCAGCACCGCCTTCTTCCAGCCGATAAACATCCATGTGATACAACGGAATTCGGCCATCTTGATACTCACGAATAATGGTGAAGGTTGGACTCTTTATTGGGCGATCAATGCCGAGTCCCTTGGCAAGGCCTTTCGTAAAAGTCGTCTTGCCGGCCCCAAGATCGCCATCTAATAAGATCAAATCTCGTGGCTTCAGATATTGGGCCAGCTTTTGTCCAATGGCCATTGTCTGGTCTGCAGATTTAACCGTTACTGTATTGATCAACGAATCATTCCTTCCAATAAGAAAGGATTGCAGACAAATAAAATCATTTGCCACAACCCTCGCCGTTAGTTAATTTGATTATAATGCCTGTGCAGCTGTGATGATCGAAACTTTATAAACATCTTCTTCGTTACTGCCTCGAGACAAGTCAGAAACGGGTTTGTTTAAGCCTTGCAGAATTGGGCCAATCGCTTCAAAACCACCAAAGCGTTGGGCAATCTTGTAACCAATGTTTCCTGATTGCAATTCTGGGAAGACAAAGACGGTTGCGTGGCCAGCAACTTTCGAACCCGGTGCCTTGCGCTCACCAACTGAAGGAACAAACGCAGCATCAAATTGCATTTCACCATCAATTGCCATGTCGGGTGCCTGTTCTTGGGCTAATTTAGTTGCTTCTTGAACCTTGGTAACCATATCGCCCTTGGCGGATCCCTTAGTTGAGAAGCTTAAAAGGGCCACCTTTGGATCAATATCGAAGGTCTTGGCAACCTTACCACTTTCAACCGCAATTTCAGCTAATGCATTTGCATCCGGGTCCAAGTTAATGGCACAATCGGCAAACAGGTAACGCTCATCACCCTTTTGCATGATAAAGGCCCCACTAATTAACTTCACACCCGGCTTTGTCTTGATAATCTGAAGTGCGGGACGCACGGTGTCGCCGGTTGGATGGTTGGCACCTGATACCATTCCGTTAATTTTATTCATGTAGACTAAAGTCGTCCCAAAATAATTTGGATCTTTCAGCCATTCACGTGCTTGTGCTTCATCAGTCTTGCCTTTTCGTCTTTCAACAATTGCAGCAACCATTTCATCAATCTGGTCAGCAGGCTGATTAAGGTAGTCAATAATTTCAACATCACTTAAATCAATGTCGGCATCCTTGGCAACTTTTTCAACTGTATCGGTTGCCCCAAGAATGACCGGGTTAACCAAACCATCTTTGGCTAATCGGCTTGCGGCACCCAGAATTCGAACGTCGTCTCCTTCAGGGAACACAATGCTGATATTTTTACCACTAATTTTTTGCTTGAGACTTTCAAATAAATCCATGACAAATCCTCCAATTCTAAAAATCACAACTACGATGTTTGAGAAACCTTTTCAGGCAACTGCCAGTTAATCGGCGTTTCACCCATTGCTTCCAAGGCTTCGTTTGTCTTGGAAAAAGGCTTGGAACCGAAGAATCCCCGATTAGCTGATAAGGGACTCGGGTGAGCGGATTGCAGGACCACATTGGTCGAAGTGTCGATCAACGCAATCTTATCTCTGGCCGCTCGTCCCCACAAGATGAAAACAACCGGCTTTTCACGCGCCGACAGCTTTGAAATCGCAGCGTCGGTTAGTTGTTCCCAACCTTTGCCCTTATGAGAAAAAGCCTGTCCGTTACGGACTGTCAGCACCGAGTTCAACAAAAGAACCCCCTGCTTCGCCCAGCTTCGAAGATCACCATGTGAAACGGGCTTAATTCCCAAGTCGGACTGAAGCTCCTTATAGATGTTTTGAAGCGATGGTGGGATTCTGACACCTGGCATAACTGAAAAGCTTAACCCTTGGGCTTGGTTTGGTTCGTGATAGGGATCCTGTCCCAAAATCACGACTTTGACTTGGCTAAAGGGCGTTAACTGAAACGCCTCAAAAATATGATTCATATCAGGATGGATAAACTGTGTTTTGTATTCTGATATCAAAAATTGGCGTAACTGCTGATAGTAAGTTTTTTCAAATTCGGGCTCTAAAACGTCCCACCAATCATTTTTTATAAACGGTTTCATTCGCAACACCTCACGTTTTATTCTACCATACCCATTTTAAAATAACACCAGAGTAAATAATTTCAGAACGTGTTAAAATGAAAATAATACAAGTAAAGGAAATGCGTTTATGAGTCGAAAATTACAGTTAAACTTAACTGAACTGGATCATACCCGGTCATCAAAAGTGACCGATCAATATCGGGACACCAAGTATTTAATTGTCGGAAAGTGGGGACTCATTTCCGATACTTTTTCCATCTATTCAATTACCGGCGAGCTACTTGTATCCGTTCGACAACAATCAATGGGCATGACGCCGAAGTTTGATTTGTATTATCTGGACCAGTTTGTTGGGACCTCAGTCATTCATTTTACGATGCACTACACGACCATTTTTATTAATGGGATTAACTGGCTGATTACGGGAAATCAAGACAAACAATCGTACAGGATTATCCGCGGCCGGACGCATATTGCCACTATCAAGTCATACAGTCAATCTGACCAGGTTATCCGAATCATGTCAGTTGACAACATCGACCACGAACCGCTGGTGTTGGCCATTGCGGCCTTGCTTAACCATCCCTCTCTCGTCCATGCTTCCAGACTGAAATTAGGCGTTTTGGAAAAGATTTCAAATCCCAAGCTCGAAAGTGAAAACATCCAAACCCTTCATAACAAATGAAAATAAGCGTTGAAAGCAAGCCATCTCTGGTTGCTTCAACGCTTTTTGTTTACTCATATTCAGCTTAGTAATGTTTCATGACCCGATCAATCTGACGCTTCTGGTCACGGCGCTTGATCGTTTCTCGCTTATCAAATTCCCGTTTACCTTTGGCCACACCAATTAACACTTTGGCGAAACCATTTTTTAGATAAACTTTCAAGGGAACAATTGTGATCCCCTTATCCTTTGTCGCTTCAGCAAGGCGATGAATTTGCTTTTTGTGAAGCAGCAGCTTCCGGTTTCGAAGTGGGTCATGGTTAAATTGATTGCCCTGGGCGTACTCACTAATATGAACGTTCATCATATAAGCTTCGCCGTTTCGAATCTGAACGAACCCGTCCTTCAAATTAATTCGCCGATCACGAATTGATTTGATTTCGGTTCCGGTCAAAACAATCCCGGCTTCGACTGTTTCCAAAATGGAATAGTCATGGCGGGCTTTTTTATTTTGGGCCATCAAATTGTCATTGTTATGCTGTTTTTTCCCTTTGGCCATTCGACCACCTCGTTTACATCTTAATGCTTATTGTGATTCTGGTGCCCATTATTGCCGCGTGAATGATTATTATTTCTGCCACGGTTGTTATTGTTTGAATGATTTGAGTGGTTGTTCCCATGACGATCATTGTTGCGATGGTCATTACTGTGGTATGTCCGCTTTGGCAACATGTTGCTCTGTGGTGTCTTTTCGGGATCCACAATATCAAAATCAACGGCACTTTGCTTAACATCAACGTTGACAACCTTGACTCTAATCGGCTGGCCCATCTTGTAGGTCCGGCGAGTATTTCTGCCGACCAAGGCCATAAACTGCTCAACGTATTGGTAATAGTCGTCGTTCATTCGGCTAATGTGGACCAAGCCCTCGACGGTGTTGGGTAATTCAATAAACAACCCAAATTTCATAACTGAACTGACGACCCCGTCAAACTCCTCGCCAAGGTGGTCGTTCATATATTCGGCCTTCTTCATTGCGTCAGTATCCCGTTCAGCGTCAACGGCCCGTCGTTCGTATTCGGAAGTCGTGGTGGCGATTTCGTCCAAGACATTTGCGTAACGCTTCTTGGTTTCATCGTTAATGCCGTTATCTTCATAGTAGTGAATCAAACGGTGGACCATCGTGTCCGGATAACGACGAATTGGTGATGTAAAGTGGGTATAAAATGGTGCAGCTAAGCCGAAGTGACCAAGAGATTGGTCAGCGTAACGAGCTTGTTTTAAGCTCCGCAACAGCATGACCGAAACCATCATTTCTTCAGGCTTGCCGGCAACTTTTTTCAAAACGTTTTGTAACGTCTTGGGGGTGACGTGTTCAGGATCACCCTTAACGTTGATTCCAAATGCTGTCAACGTTTCAAAGAAGCTTCTAATTCGGTCGGCATCAGGCGTTTCATGGACCCGGTAAATAAACGGTACGTGGCTTTCGTAATAGTGCTTGGCAACTGTTTCGTTGGCTGCCAGCATAAACGACTCAATCATCCGTTCAGCAGTTCCACGAACCCGGAGCTTAATGTCGATTGGATGTCCCTTTTCGTCAACAATGATTTCAGCTTCGTTGTCGTCAAAATCAATGGCACCCCGCGATTTACGGTGTTTGTACAAAATCTTGTGAAGCTCACCCATCGTTTCAAACATTGGTACCAATCGCTTGTATCGATCGATTGTTTTTTCATCGTGAGATTCCAAAATATTATTAACCGCCGTATAAGTCATTCGGGCAGTTGACCGCATCAAACTTGGATGAATCCGGTGTTTGATGATATTGCCGGACTGATCGATTTCCATCTCACAGCTCATACAAAGACGGAGTTGACCCTCATTTAGGGAACAAATTCCGTTCGATAAACGACGTGGCAGCATTGGAATAACCCGGTCGGTTAAATAAACCGATGTCCCACGACGGAAGGCTTCCTTATCAATGGCGCTTCCCGGCTTAACGTAATGGCTCACGTCAGCGATATGAACACCTAAATGATAATTGCCGTTTGGCAGTTTCCAAGCGGTAACCGCATCATCCAAATCTTTAGATGATTCCCCATCAATAGTAACCAAGTCCTGGTCGGTAATATCTTCTCGACCGACTTTTTCTTCTTCGGTCACGTGATCTGGAATTGCGTCGGCTGCTTGAATAACATCCTCAGGAAATTCTGCTGGAATGTCATGGGCGTACACAATTTGTAAAATGTCGATTCCGGGATCATCAACCGAACCGATCACTTCGTCGGCAATCCCCACCATGTATTCGGGATGCTTGGCATCCGGATACTCGGTAATTTGGGCAGTAATCACTTCGCCCGGTGTTGGCTTTAGACCAACATCGTTGATATAAAACTTGTATTTGGCAATCTTTTTGTCGTTTAACGTCAATTGGCCAATATAGCCCTTATCGTCGTCGCTTACTTGAAACGGTCCCACAACACGGGTATATTTATGTTCCGCGATGCCAACCACTTTACCTTCTGGGCCGCGGTCCGAACCTGGTTGGGCCGGCCGGACAATTTCCATTTCAACCGTATCACCATTTAAGGCGTTCATGGTATTGTCAGGCGCAATATAAGCGTCCGGAGCGGTTTCATCATACGCGACGAAACCAAATCCTTTATCATTGGCATGGAAGGTTCCGGTTAACTTTTGTTTATCAGGATTCATCTGAAATTTCCCTTCATCAGTCACAACTGCGATCCCATCACGCTCAAGGGCAGCCAACTCTTGGACAATCAATTTGAATGCGGCTGATCCGTGGGTACGTAAAACATCGGCAATCTTTTCGACAGTAAATACGTTATCCGGATAAGTCCGCAGAACGTTTTCTATTTGAATTTTTAAATCATTATCTTGCAATCTATATTCCTCGTATTATTCATAAAGTTTTGTTAGAAATTCTGTTAAGTCCGATTCGAGTTGCTTATGGGCGCTGTTGACAGTAATCATATGACTGGCATTGGGGTATTCATGATAACTGACTTGGCTGTTGATTAACCCGTCTCGAAGCGATTTGGCACTCTGTGGATTCACGATTTCATCGCTCAATCCCTGACCAATAAAGTAAGGTTGATGAATTTTGGGCAAATCCTCGGCAACGCCAACCGTGAAGTCGGCAATTTTTCCAAGTAATTGATCAATATTATCATCCAACCATTTTAACTTTGAATTCATAATGGCTTCATTGGTTTGAAAGCGCACAAAGTTAGCCTTGGCCATTTGCATGAAGGTGTTGTGGACGCTAAATTGCCGTTTGCGGACAATTGGGGAGCCTAATGAACCGCCACCAACCAGTTGCGAATCGTTTTCCAGGGCCTTCGCCGCAAAAATGCCGCCAAGTGAAATCCCAAAAATACTGATTTGGCGATATCCCCGGTCTCGCACAAATTGAATTGCGGCCTGAGCGTCCTGCCACCATCGTTCAGGTGTTCCTTGGAGCAAAATGTCAGTGAAGTCTGCAGTCCCATGTCCGGTAAACATCGGCGCATAGACTGTGTAGTTCTGACGTTCCAAATACCTTGCCAACATTCGAACGTCCACCGGACCGCTCGCAAACGCGTGCAGCAAAATCACTGCTTGAGGGCCGTGTTCGAAATAAAAAGATTTTACTGGGACTTGCATCGCACTCATCCTTTCATGTCACCTCTTCAATTATAATAAAAATCCTCCTGCATTTAAACAGGAGGATTGAATACTAATGAGATGATATCCAAACTAATGCAAGTGCTAAGAGAAAGAAAATTATCCCTAAAACAAGTGTCGTTTTTTGCATGAATGCTTCAAAGCCACGTGGCTTCTGCTTGGCAAACAAGTCATCGGCCCCACCAGTTAAGGCAGACATGGCGTCATTAGTCTTTGATGGTTGCATTAATACTGCGATTGTAATTAACACACAGTCGATCAGCAATAATGTTAACAAAAAATTGTACACGTTGATAGCCTCCTACCGTTCAATCGGCTTAATACTACTCTTACTAAACTAACACATTATAGCAGAATTCGCTACCTTTTGTAATTAAGTTTCGTTTGTTAATGCAATAATTTTTTGTGTAATTGCATGCTGATTCTTGGTTGAAACGTTGATAAAAAGCGTATCGCCCCAGCGGACCAGCGTATCACCTGCCGGAATGATTTCAACGCCATTTCGTTCAATCTTTGTGAGCAGGGACCCGGTTGGCCACTCGATCTGGCGAACTTTTTTGCCATCCATATCAGATCCGGCGTACACACTGACCATAATTTGAACGGATCGGCCAAGATTTAACTGGCTTTGAACCTTCAGTAACTGCTGAAGCATTGAATAATAGACTGGCTTGCCGTTGAGCAGGTCTATAACGGCGTATGCGACCAATGAGACCACCGCGAGTCCCAGGAGATGAGTCAGGGTCCCAACCATCTCAGTGATGAGGAGAATGGCTGTGAACGGGGCCTTACTAATTGCGGCAAAGTACCCCGCCATCCCCATAATGATGAAGCTTGAAAAATAAAATGGATTCATCCAACCTAGATTAATGGCAATACTGCCGACAATCGCCCCAATCAAACCGCCGAGACATAAAATGGGCAAAAAAATGCCACCCGGTAAGCCACTGCCATAAGAAATCATTGAAAATACGAAACGAATTAATAAGTAGCCGCACAAGACGAGCGTCGGATAACCGGCAGCACTTAAATGTAAAATAATGTCACTGCCACCGCCTAAAAGCCGCGGAAAAAGGGCCCCCAGGGGAATCACCAAAATCAACGGAATTATCCCGTTAAAGTACCACGGAAGCTTGGTGTGCCGGTACCATTTGCCCATACTTAAGATGACCATTTGATATATTCGGCCCAAAACGCCTAAAACAATCCCTAATAAGACAACCCAAAGAAAGTATTTAAGTGGCAATGGCGTGCTCTTCATATAAAGAACAGGCTTCAGACCGAAAACGTAGGTCGCAACCATGTCTGACGTGATTGCCGAGGTCAAGGAAACAATCCAAATATTCGTTGAAAAATTATGATAAATCTCTTCCAGTACAAATAGCGTGCTGGCAATTGGTGCGTTAAAAGCCGCGCTTAAGCCGGCGGCCGCACCACTTGAGATCAGTACCTGACGGTCAAACCCAATTTGTTTGGTAAAGTGGGCAACCCCTTGTCCCAGCGTTGATCCCAGTTGAATAGACGGCCCTTCACGCCCAAGGTAAAGCCCGCTGCCAATCGCTAAAATGCCGCCAACAAATTTGCGCCATAAAATCGACCACCAATTATAATCAACCTCTCCCAGTAATTGTCCCTCAACTTGGGGGATGCCAGATCCTTTGATATCCGGTTGCTGTTTCAAAAACCAGCCGACTAAAAGACCGATGACGATATTAATGCCAATCGCCAAAACCAGGAGCGAAAGATGTGCTGCTGCATTAACGTATAAATAACGCATCAGCCCCATCATATGTCCAATGGCCCAGCGAAATAGCGACACCGCGGAACCGGCCAATATACCAACCAAAATCCCATTGAAAATTGTTTTTATTTGAGATAGCTTGTAACTTCCTCTAACCTGCACGTCGATCATCCTTTAATTATTTCTGATATCAATCATATCATAATCAAATGAATCGTTTGAAACCTTTTTTCATCGCCATCACCAATAAAATCCCCACCCCAGCTAAAATACTTAGGATTGATTTTGACTCGCCAGTTTGAGGCAGCTTCTCATCCCCACTGGCAGTTTGCTTGTCTTTCAGGTCCGGCTGGTCATCATCGTGCACGACCGCAGCGTGATGACGGGCGTTTTTAAGCTTGTCAGCAGTTTTTGACTTTAGTTTGGCCTTATTATCAACCGCCTTGTTCGTTGTGGTGGCTGCATGTTGTTCGCCTTTCGTCGGTACTTCAACTGATTGACGGGAAATCGTTTCAGGAAGCTTTGTATAAACCATTTCGACATCATTGGGTACCAAGTTATCTGCCTTGAGCACTTTATCCGCCTGCTTGGCCTGATATCCTGGGAAATGACGGGCGGCAAACGATTGACTTGTCCCAAAGTCGAGTTCCACCTGATTCTTCGACAGAACATGGCCGTTCTCATCAACATTGATAATGTTAAACTTGACCTTTTTAGCAGCGTAGTGCAGTGTCAACACTTTGGATTGGTCATCGAAATCAGTTGATACCCAATCATAACCATAGTATTCGATGTTTTTGTTGCGGAATTTAACCGCTTCATCGTTCGATAGTTTGAGCGTCTTGTTAAATAATTGATTGCCATGAGTGTCCAATCCACGAAGCTGATAAGTCAAAATGTCGTTTTTGGCAACTTCTTTTACTTTTGAGGCTTGGTCTTCGGTTGGCTCCTTGGTTTTATTGATAGCTTCTGTCAGCTTTTTGTCGTCGACTTTTGAAGTCTTAACGGTTGTTTCGCCAACTTTGGGGCTTGCTGGAACCCCCGCTTTGGCTTCACCAACTGTTTTTGGGCTTTCAGAGCCATCCTTAGCGTTTGAGTTTCCCGAACTTGCTGGAAATTCAGTTTGATGTTGCCCCTCTTTAACCGTTTGTGTTTCCTTGTTATCTGGTTGCCCCGTTTCGACCGATTTTGGCTTAGCAGCCTCACGTTCAGCCGTTGTTTTTGTTTGAACAGCCGGATTAACAATTGTCGTTGTAATTGGGTTTGTGGTGTTTTGAGTCCTGGCTTCTTTGGTGGTTTTACTTAAACCAACCGATTTTTCTGAGCTGGTAGTAACCACTTGTTGTTCTGGAACCGTTGGCTTCTCTTTGAGCGTGGTTGGCGCCGTTGCTTCCACCTTAGGATCAATTACCGTTGGCTTGTCAGGAGATGATACCTGCTCTTTGGTTTCAAGCTGAGGTGCAACCGGCATTTGTGGTGTAACAGAAACTTCCGGCGCAGTTGACTTTTCCGGTTCAATCAATTTGGGTGTAGCTGGGTCCGGACTCACAGCCACCGGCTGGGCTTTAGTGGTTAGGGTCGTTTTCTTTGCGGACTGCCGCTCAGCTGCGGGGGCTTCGGGAATTGATTTAATCTCGGGAGCTAAGGTTGTTGGCTTTAAACTACTAGATTCATTTTTCTCGCTTGTAGGTTGAATAACCTTAACGACATTATTTGGGGCAACTTCCTGTGTAACTGAATTCAAGGCCTTATAAATCAAATTGATATCAAAATTTGTCGAGAGTATCTCTCCGCTTATCAATTTAGGATCGACCAGTTCATAATGAGAGACATCTGCTTGAGCCGGGGATACATAATATTTTCCATGGATAGTGGCTTTTCCAACGACTAAATCGTCTAATATCTTTTCCCCACTCTCATCAAAATGCTTAATTGTGACCGTTGCGGGAAGCGCGTTATAAGCTACATGGATATTATTTAAAGATCCTTTTTTTGAGGAAACAATCGTTTTATCAGGCGTGTAATCAGGTTCATTATCCGGAACAATGATGTTGCCGTTTGAATCAATTGGCAATCTTGTAGGAACCGTTTTTACAATACTTCTTTTCCCCAAAAGATTTTTGACATAAAATTCCTTCACCACTTCAACCGACTTATTTTCGGCGGGGTTCGCGGATACGGCAGCTGTTACTTCTGCCCTCGCCACCTGCTCACTCACCAAAGGCGCCGAAAATCCCAGGACCCCCATCGAAACTGACAATACAATTGCTTTCTTCATAATAAAAACCTCCTAAAAATTTGCAGTCTAATAGTTAAATACGCAAATGGGAGGAATTTTATGTATAAAAAAAGCCGCAAACGCGACTTTTTTGTTATTACTTGTTTAAGATGTCTTGACGTGCTTGTTCTGTCAAGTTGTAGAATGAGTGAATTCCTTTGTAATCGGCAACGTCACCGAGTTGGTCTTCAATTCTCATCAATTGGTTGTACTTAGCGATACGTTCGCCACGGCTCATTGAACCAGTCTTGATCTGACCGGCATTCAAACCGACAACCAAGTCAGCAATCGTTGTGTCTTCAGTTTCACCTGAACGGTGTGAAATGATAGCAGTGTAACCTGCTTCTTTAGCCATTTCAACAGCTTCGACAGTTTCAGTCAAAGTACCGATTTGGTTCAACTTGATTAAGATTGAGTTGGCAACGCCCATCTTGATACCTTTCTTAAGGTAATCAGTGTTGGTAACAAACAAATCATCACCAACGATTTGAACTTTCTTGCCAAGACGTTGAGTAGCCATTTGCCAATCTTCCCATTCGTTTTCATCGAGTGGGTCTTCGATTGAAATAACTGGGTACTTGTCAACAATGCCTTCAAGCAATGAAACAAATTCGTCAGCAGTGTATGACTTTCCGTCACCCTTCAAGTCGTACTTCTTAGTTTCAGTGTTGTAGAATTCAGATGCGGCACAGTCAAAGGCAATGGCAATGTCTTTACCTGGCTTGTAGCCGGCACGTTGGATAGCTTCAACAAGGATTTCAAATGGTTCCTCGTTGTTCTTCAAATCAGGTGCAAATCCACCTTCATCACCAACGGCAGTTGAGTATCCGCGTTCGTTCAACAAGTTCTTCAAGTTATGGAATGTTTCTGAACTCCAACGAATTGCTTCTTTGATAGTTGGGGCACCAACAGGCATGATCATGAATTCTTGGAAATCAACCTTGTTGTTGGCATGCTTACCACCGTTGATAACGTTCAACATTGGTGTTGGAAGCAAGTGACCATTGAAACCACCAAGGTAGTTGTACAATGGAACTTCCAATTCGTCTGCAGCAGCACGGGCAGCGGCTAAGGAAACACCTAAAATAGCGTTAGCGCCTAACTTACCTTTATTTGGCGTACCATCCAATTCGATCATGGCCTTATCAATTGCCAATTGGTCAGTAACATCGTAGCCAACAATTTCTTTAGCGATGATGTTATTAACGTTGTCAACGGCTTTGGTAACGCCCTTGCCCATGTAACGATCCTTGTCACCATCACGGAGTTCAACAGCTTCGTGTTCACCAGTTGAAGCACCTGAAGGAACGATTCCACGGCCCATTGCGCCTGCTTCAGTATATAATTCAACTTCAACAGTTGGGTTACCACGAGAGTCTAGAACCTCACGAGCATAAATATCAGAAATAATTGACATGTTTTTTTCTCTCCTTAGCGAAAGTTGTGACCTTTTGTACAAGGTTCACTCTAATTCTATTAGTTTCGGGACTAACTTTCAATACAATTCAACGAATTTAACTATTTTTGTAAAAAGTTTGCAAGTTTCAAGAACGAATCTGCCTTTAAACTGGCCCCACCGGCCAAAACACCATCGATATCGGTCTGTGAAAGAATATCGTCGGCATTTTCATCATTGACACTGCCTCCGTACAAAACGCGGACCTGGTTGGCAATATCATCGCCGTACAAATCAGCAATTGTTTGGCGAATCAAGTAGCAGCCCTCTTCAGCTTCATCACTGCTGGCTGTTTTACCACTGCCGATTGCCCAACTCGGTTCATAAGCCACAATGATGGTTTCAGCTTGTTCGGGCGTCACCGACTTTAGGGCGTTGGTCACTTGACTGACTACCCACGAGATTCTGTCGGCTGATTCTCTTCGGCTCATGGTTTCATCACAGCAGATAATCGGCGTTAAGTGGTTTCTAAAGGCGGCGTGCACCTTCTTGTTAATAATATCGTCGGTTTCATTAAAATACTTCCGCCGCTCTGAGTGACCAATGATCACGTGGGTAACACCCATTTCAGAAAGCGCCTTGGGACTGACTTCGCCCGTATAGGCACCAGCATCTTCGTAAAAACAATTTTCGGCAGAAATAATCAGTGGTGAATCACCATTTTCCTGCAACATGCTCTCCAAAAACAACGGGGAGGCCGCCACACAGGTTTCAGTCACCTTGGGATCCGGCAGTTTGCCCTTAATATCTTGAAGAAATTTGACTGCTTCTGTAACCGATAAATTCATTTTCCAATTACCGGCAACGAACGGAATTCTCATAAGAAATCATCCTTTACATTTTTTAACTTAATGCCATTGTAACGAATCCCGGTTTCAAAAGCCACATTTTTCTCCTATACCAATTTTTAGTAAATTAAAAAGAGTCCGCTAAAAAGCGGGCCCTTTCAAGATTATTTGTTATCGATTGCTGCAATACCAGGAAGCGTCTTACCTTCAAGATATTGAAGTGAAGCACCACCACCGGTAGAAATGTGGGTCAATTTGTCAGCAACGCCTAATTGCTTAACAGCAGCAGTTGAATCCCCACCACCAACAATTGTTGTAGCATTGCTTAAAGTACCCAAGAATTCACCAATCTTAAGGGTTCCTTGTGCGTAGTTAGCCATTTCAAACACACCCATAGGGCCGTTCCAAACGACAGTCTTGGCATCTTTAAGAACATTTTCGAACGCTTCGATTGACTTAGGACCAATATCCAAAGCCATCCAGCCGTCATCAATGTCACCTTCAACAACCTTGTGTTCAGCATCGTTGTTAAATTCTTTAGCAACCACGTTATCAGTAGGGAGAACGATCTTGTCGCCGCCCTTTTCAAGGATCTTCTTGGCAACGTCAATCTTATCTTTTTCAATAAGTGAGTTTCCAATCTTGATGCCCTTGGCAGCATAGAATGTGTAGGTCATTCCACCACCAATGATAATCTTGTCAGCTTTGTCAAGCAGGTTATCAATCACACCAATTTTGTCTGATACTTTGGCACCACCAAGAATGGCAACAAATGGACGTTGTGGATTGTTAACAGCTTCACCCAAGAACTGGATCTCTTTTTCCATTAAGAAACCAGCAGCAACCGGCTTGCCATCCTTGTGCATTGCTTCTGCGATACCAGCGTTTGAGGCGTGGGATCTATGAGCAGTACCAAAGGCGTCGTTGATAAATTCGTCAGCAAGTGATGCCCAGTATTCGCCTAATTTAGGATCGTTACCGGACTCACGTTTGACGTATTCACCGTTGACAACATCTTCGTAACGGGTGTTTTCAAATAACAGCACACTGCCGTCTTCCATCTTAGCGATGGCATCTTCAAGTTGTTTGCCTTCAGTTACGGGGCAGAAAATCACCGGCTTGTTCAAAAGGTTTGACAGACGTTCTGCAACTGGGCGTAATGATAAGCCCTTCTTGTCGTCTTCCTTCTTAATTCGGCCAAGATGTGAGCAAAGAATTGCCTTGCCCTTGTGGTCTAATACGTACTTAATTGTTGGTAAAGCAGCTTGGATACGGTTGTCGTCACCAATAACGCCGTCTTTAATTGGTACGTTAAAGTCGACACGCATCAAAACTTTCTTTCCTTCGAGATTTAAATCAGAAACTGTTAATTTTGCCAATTTTGAAACCTCCCAAAATCGTTTGTGTTTGTGATTAGTAGAACATAGTTAGATAGTAAAAGACGGAGAAGGCCACCCTCCTCCGCCATTTACAATTAATTATTAAAGTGAAGCAAACTTCAACAAAGTACGAACCATGTTGCAAGTGAAGCCCCATTCGTTGTCATACCAAGCAACAGTCTTAACAAGTTGGTTGTCACCGGCAGTCGTAACTTCAGTTTGAGTTGGGTCAAATACTGAACCATGATCGTCATCAATGATGTCTGATGAAACGATTTCGTCAGCATTGTAACCAAAGGCAGGGTTGTCAGCGGTGTGCTTCTTCATAGCATCGTTAACTTCGTCAGCAGTAACCTTCTTGTCGAGGATTGCAACCAATTCAGTTAATGAACCATCAACTACGGCAACACGTTGTGCGTGACCTTGGAGTTTACCTGCAAGATCAGGGATAACCAAACCGATAGCCTTAGCAGCACCAGTTGAATGAGGAATCGTGTTAGCACTGGCAGTACGGTTGTTACGCTTCTTCTTAGTCTTAGGACCATCAAGAATTTGTTGTGAAGCAGTGAATGCATGAACAGTTGTCATGGTACCAACTTTGATACCGAAATCTTTGTTCATGAAGTAAGCCATTGGAGCCAAGCAGTTAGTTGTACATGAACCAGCTGAAACGATTACATCGTTTGAGTTCAATTCATCCAAGTTAACGCCAGGAACAACAGTCTTAATTTGACCAGCAGGAGCTGAAATCAAGACACGCTTTGCACCAGCCTTGATGTGAGCTTGTGATTTTTCTTCTGAAGTGTAAAAACCAGTACATTCAAGAACGTAGTCAACACCGTCGTTCTTAACCCAAGGAAGGTTAGAAGCATCTTTTTCTGCATATACAGGGATTTCTTTACCGTCAACGACGATACCCTTGTCAGTTGCAGAAACATCACCAGGGAAACGTCCATGGGTTGAATCATACTTCAATAAATAAGCCAACATTGATGGAGTGGTCAAATCGTTAATTGCAGCCACTTCAATTTCGTCGGAGTGCAATTCGTGAATCCGTTTGAATGCCAAACGACCAATTCGGCCAAAACCGTTAATACCAATCTTTACAGTCATACTAAGTTTTCCTCCTTTAGGAAATAAGAAAATATTAAGACACAGTACACATTAATCGTACCATGAAATGAAAACAAAGTCAGCACCTTGTGAACCAAAGTTCAAAGTATGCATCGAGTAACCATAAAATATTACCCAGATTCGAGTATAGCAGACCGCCGGAGAATTGCAATGAAATTAGATTTAGTAAGCGTTTTCACAATCAATTTTTCTTTGTTCTTGAAAAAATTCTTACTTTCTAGTATATTGGTATAGTAAGTTGCGCTCGTAGTGTAATGGATCGCACGTAAGATTCCGGTTCTTGAAATGAGGGTTCGATTCCCCCCGAGCGCATCAGACTTAACTGATTTTAGTTATCACAAGCCAGTCACTGCTATATTTCAGCATTTTAGCATGGTAGTTTTGGGTCCAAAATCAGCAAAAAATCAGTAAGTACAACGCGATTTTAAAAATGAAACAGCGAGGCAAATGCCTCGCTGTTTTTGTTTTCCTACGGGTGACTGACTTAATCGTCATCAACTTTTTTCATATAGAGAATTGGAAAGTGATTCCCCTGTTCATCTAATTCAGTCCGTTGATACACTTTAAATCCCATATGCTCATAAAATCCCCGAGCAAGTGGGTTTTGTTCGTTGACGCCAAGTTGATTGATCGAATATTTTTGCAGTCCATCTTCGAATAATTGTTTGCCTAAGCCTTTACCGCGGTATTGATCTGAAATAAATAACATTTCAAGCATTTGATCATTGACCCCCATGAAGCCGATCGGATCATTATCATCGCGCTTCATTACGATTAAATGCTGGACATTGACGATCGCCTCAGGAATGACTTTCTTAATACTTCGAATCTCATCGTCTGTTAAAAATAAATGGGTCGCCCTGACAGAAGACTCCCAAACTGCCACCAAGCGCTCGATCAGTTCAGAATTGGGGTCCGTTACTTCGACAATTTGCATTGTATTTCTCACTTTCTTCAGGCCAAATTAAGGTGTACTCAATGGCACTTATATTGACTCATTCAATTTATATCTTCTAAGCTGCCAAATCAAGCACAAAAATATTGAGCGTCAATCTCGTGTCTTTTTGACAGCCTGGCCCTTTCACTGGTCATGTTTGTTTCAAAGAACAACAAAAAGAAGATCCAAGATTAATCCCTGAATCTCCGTTTTCAATTGTTGGTGCTGTTCTAATAAACGACCCCATTAATCCGGCACAGACGTTGGCTCACGAACCCCTTCCGAGAAGTCAACACCCTGTTTGGCGTAAAAGGCCATAATTTCAGCTCGTTGCGATTCAAATTTTGGTGGCAACGATAATCCCTGCCCCATCGTTAAAATCGGCTCTTCCAAGCTGAATCCCGGTGTGGTCGTCGCAATTTCAATTCGATTATCGCCCGGATCTCTGACGTATAAGCTCTTGAACCAACCACGATCAGCGTACTCTTCAATATTTAAGTGCTGTTCCTTGGCAATGTCCCAGAATCTGAACAAATCGTCTTTAGTCGGTGCTTGAAGGGCGATGTGATCAATGCTGCCACGACCAAATCGGGTTTTAACATCTGGTTGATCACTTTCAAATAACTCAATTGATTGTTGGTCGTCTAATTCAACGACATCATCCTTAACCGAAATCCCGAGCCAATTCTGGAAGAAGGCAGCTGTCGCTTCGGGATCCGGAACGTGCAACTCAGTTCCCATTAAATGCGTAATCTGATAGTCGGCTGGAATCCCATTATCTGGGACAACCCGCATATCCGTTAAACGTTCACTTGTCTGTAAGAATTTAATTTCAACATCATCAGGATCTTGAAACGTAATCCCATTTTCAATATCGGTGGTCGAAACGGAATGTTCTGCCAATCGTTGTTTCCAAAATGCCAAGCTGCCATTCGGAACCGATAATTTAATATTGTTGAAAAAATGTTTTCCATCCGTTCGATGGCCTAATAGCGGGACGACAAAAAACGTCACCACTGAACCCGGCGTTCCAAGATAATCGCCGTAAAATAAATGACGAATTCGAATATTTTCCTGGTTCACAGAGTTTTTGACCAATCGCATCCCTAATACCCGCGTGTAAAAGTCAATATTTCGCTGAGCATCTCTTGCTAATAATGAAATATGATGTGTTCTCATTGCTATCCTCCTGGTTCTGATTAGCTTATTAACCTTATTGTATCATGAATGAATCCGCTTTCTTATAATAAGCATTTTTAATCTGGGCACCAGCCGCCCCATCAAACACATGGAAAGATGAAATAAGTGTGAGCAAAACATTTGACCTTTTTTGACCAATAAACTATCATATTAACATGAACTTGGCGTAAGTCATCTTTCATAAAACCTATAAGGAGGCATCTTGAATGAATTTAGTGCCAACCGTCATTGAACAATCCGCAGGCGGCGAACGTGCGTATGATATTTATTCACGTTTGCTAAAAGACCGTATTATCATGTTATCTGGCCCAATCGAAGACGACATGGCAAATGCGATTATTGCCCAATTACTATTCTTGGATGCTCAAGACTCAGAAAAAGATATTTACCTTTACATTAACTCACCTGGTGGTGTTATCACTTCAGGAATGGCAATTTACGATACCATGAACTTCATCAAATCTGACGTTCAGACCATCGTAATGGGTATGGCGGCCTCAATGGCTTCCGTCCTTGCCTCATCCGGTGCCAAGGGCAAGCGTTTCGCATTGCCACACGCCCAAGTCTTGATTCACCAACCATCTGGTGGTGCACAAGGCCAACAAACTGAAATTGAAATTGCTGCTGAAGAAATTCTCAAAGCACGTAAGATGATCAACAACCTCTTAGCTGAGAATTCTGGCCAACCAATCGAAAAAATCAATAAGGATACTGAGCGTGACAACTACTTGACCGCTCAAGAAGCCGTTGATTATGGATTATTGGATGGTATCATGACCAGTAGTTCAGAAAAACAATAATTCAGTTGAATAATGGAAATTAATGTTTCCAAACAAAAACGAGATTCTGACAAAAGTGTCAGGACCTCGTTTTTTTGTGATTTGATAGTTACTTATTAAAGCGCAAGCCAATCTACTGGTCCCAAAGTGTCCTTGGCCTCACTCCCCTTTTTCGTTAGCAGATGTTTGATTAAAGCAATTTGACCGACTAAAATAAAGGTGTAGTTCGTTAAGAAGTTAACAAAAGGATTTACGAATAGAGGCCATTAAGATGAATGCAAATCAAACTAAAGAAGAACCAACAACTTCTGAATCAATTCCGACAGAAATGAAAGCTTGGGAAATTGTCAAACCAGGGCCAATTGATGGCGACACTTCCCCACTTAGATTCACGACCAAACCTGTACCAAAACCACAACGAGGTGAAGTATTGGTCAAAGTGATTGCTTGTGGTGTTTGCCATACCGACCTCCATGTAACTGAAGGCGACCTGCCAGTTCACAAACAAAATTTGACACCTGGTCACGAAATTGTCGGCAAGGTGGTGGCCACGGGGCCTGAAACCCGGCGTTTTGCTCTAGGTGACCGGATTGGCATTCCTTGGCTGCGGTGGACATGTGGGGTTTGCGAGTATTGCCGATCCGGAAGAGAAAACCTCTGTCCAAACTCGCTATACACCGGCTGGGATCATGATGGCGGCTATGCCGAATACGCCACGGTTCCGGAAGGGTTCGCCTATCGGATTCCCGCACGGTTCGATTCACTGACTGCAGCCCCGCTTCTGTGCGCTGGAATCATTGGTTACCGAGCCTATGAGCGGGCAAACGTTCCAGCAGGCGGTACATTAGGCCTTTACGGATTTGGCGGCTCTGCCCACTTAACGGCTCAAATCGCGATGAAACAGGGAATTGAAGTGCACGTCCTCACGCGAGGCGAAGACGCACGTAAATTTGCCCTTCAGCTGGGGGCTGCATCTGCTAGAGGAACCTATGATATGCCACCAGTTAAGCTGGATTCGGCCATTAATTACACCCCCGTTGGTGACGTCGTTCCAAAGGCGATGGAAGCTTTGAAGCCCGGCGGCACGTTGGCAATGGCCGGCATTCACTCAACAGATATCCCACAGATGTCGTATCCGACTCACATTTTCCATGAAAAGAATTTAACCAGCGTTGAAAGCAACACCCGCCGGGATGGCGAGGAATTCTTAACTTTGGCTGACCGGTTAAACATTCATCCGGAAATCACTGAGTATCCCCTTGAAAAGGCAGCAGATGCCTTAAAGTATATTGCTAAAGGAGACATTCGCGGCGCATGTGTGTTGCGGGTGAGTGAAGGATAAAAATTTAAAAAGTATAATCAAAAGGGGCTGCGACAAAACTAACGTTTTGCCAACAGCCCCTTGCTTTTTCAATTTTTATATAGCTGGAACGTGTGCCAAAAGGCCGCTTCCTAGGCATAACTACGAATAACTTTCCGAGCTTTCAGCTCAAAAAGTCATTCTAGGTTATGCTACGCCGGCCATGAAATGCCAAGCCTCCTTGGCGGAAGCAAAACCGCCTTTTGGCACACTCCCTTTTTTACATCTCTGGTTCAAATCCCTGTGCCAGTTTGCCGGCATATTCATTAATCTTTCGCAGCCGATGATTAACGCCGGATTTGGAAATTGGCCCACCTTCGACCAAATCGCCCAATTCCTTTAAGCTGACTTCAGGATGCTGAAGCCTGGCCCGGGCAACTTGAGCCAGTTTTGGTGCCAAACTGTTTAAGCCCACCATTTCATCAATCAACTTGATGTTTTCAATTTGCTTGCTGGCAGCGTTAGCCACCTTATTCAAATTGGCATTTTCGCAGTTCACCAACCGGTTGACTGAATTACGCATGTCACGAACGATTCGAATATCTTCAAACTTCAGCATTGAACTGGTGGCCCCAATTAACTGAAGAAAGTCGGCAATCTTTTCAGCTTCCTTCAAATAAGTGATATACCCACTCCGACGTTGCGTTGTCCGTGCTTTTAAACCATATTGATTCATCATTTCCATGATCATTTCATTGTGGTTTTCATACAAAGAATAAATTTCCAAATGGTATCTGGAAGTTTCAGGATTGTTAACGGATCCGCTGGCTAAAAATGCACCGCGGAGGTAAGAGCGGATTTGCGCATCTTCTGTTAACATGTGGTTTGGCACCCTTTCAACGATTGAAGCACCGTCAAAAATCCCCAAATCATCAAGTAAGAAAGTCGCTTTATTCTCGACCCGTAGAATATAGAGATTATTTTTCTTTAACTTCATCTTGCGCCGAACACTCAACTCACCTGTGATGCCGTAGAATTTTGAAAGTAACTTATACATTCGTCGTGCTATCGCAGGATTTTCTGAGGAAACATTTAACACAAAATGATGATTTGAAATCGAGAGGGAGCCATTGATGCGAATCAAGGCCATCAGTTCCGCCTTGGCATTGTCTCGATGGACGGTCAAGGAAGTTAATTCCTTCTTGACCTCACTTGCGTAGGACATGTGATCCCCTCCTTTTCTAGCAGTCCAAGGTTACTTGTGGTCGTCTAGGGACCGGCCTAATAAATTGATTAATTCGTCGGCAACTTCCTGCCCATTATGAAACGCCCCGCGGTCTTTTAATTCGAGAAAATCGGCGGAGATAACGCGACAGCCCATTGCCCGCAAACCGGCAAAATCGTGTTTAACGGGTTGTGAGACTTCGTTCCATTTCTTGTGATCAATATATTCAGCAGGCACTTCTTTGATATTTACCAAAACGGTGTTGATAAAATTCATCCCCAAATGTCGGTTCAAAACCCGCACATGGTCAGCTTCGGTAAAGTTTTCGGTTTCGCCCTTTTGGGTCATGATATTGCAAATATAAACAATGTCGGCACTCGTCTGTCGAAGAGCTTCGCCAACGTTTTCAATCATTAAGTTGGGCAAAATACTGGTAAACAAGCTTCCGGGGCCCAGGACGATCTGATCAGCGTTCATGATAGCGTCAATCACCTGTTCAACCGCTTCTGGTTTGTGGGAATCATCAGTCGTTTCCACCCAGACACGTTTAATCATCTTACCGGCAGCCGTAATTTCCGACTCGCCGCTCAAAAAGGTACCATCACTAAATTCGGCATTCAATTCGAGGGGCTCGTTGGCAGCGGGATAAATATGGCCGTCAACTTGCAGCATTTTACTCAGAATTTGCACGGAGTCAAAAATGCCGCCCTTCATTTCTGATAACGCTGCAATGATCAAATTCCCCAACGCGTGGCCGGCAAAAAATTGGTCCGAGCTCTTAAAGCGATACTGAAATAAATCAAGGTACAGGTCTGGCATGTCCGATAACGCCACCATGACGTTACGAATATCTCCAGGTGGCACGACGTTAATGTAGTTTCTCAAAATACCGGACGAACCGCCATCATCGGCAACCGTTACGACCGCTGTAATGTCAACATGACGATTACGTAAATTCTTGAGGATAACGGGTAAACCAGTCCCTCCGCCGATCACAACGATCCGCGGCCGATGGGTGTGCAATGCATCAATCATCAGTTACCCTCCTTTATCTTGTGCCGATCAATATCTCTGTGAGTAATATTGACCGGATAATTGGCTTTTAAATCTTTGCCCAGTTGTTGCGCGATCGCCACGGAGCGATGTTGCCCGCCCGTACAGCCAATGGCAATTGTCAGACTCGCTTTGCCTTCATTTTCATAACCCGGCATCGTGTAGTTCAACATATCCAGTAATTTCGAATAAAATTCCTGGGCGCCTTCTGAAGTCATCACATATTGTCGGACCTCATTGTCAAGGCCGGTCTTATAGCGCATTTTGGCGTCATAATACGGATTCGGCAGAAAGCGGACATCCATGACAATGTCGGCATCCAGTGGCAGGCCGTATTTGAAGCCAAAAGACATCACTTCGATATGAAACGTGTGAGTGGCATCAGTAGACTCGAAGTTATGGAAAACTTCCTCACGAAGCCGTCTGGGGGCCATATTGGTCGTATCAACGACAAGGTCAGCTGACTGCTTGACGTTTGCTAACAATTCACGTTCTTTTTTTATCCCGTCAATCACACGGCCATTTCTGGCGAGTGGATGGGCACGACGGGTTTCCTTATACCTGGAAACTAATTTTTGATCAGACGAATCAAGAAAAATAATATCGACATTATTGTTATCACTCTTTCTCAGATCACTAAACATGTCGATAATTTCATCGTAAAAGACTTGGGAACGCAGATCCATCACTAAAGCAATCTTATTGATATCGCGTTCCATCCTGATCAATTCTTTAAATTTGGGTAACAACGTTGGTGGCATGTTGTCAACACAAAAATAGCCCAGATCCTCAAAGCTTTGCATTGCAACGGTCTTGCCAGCGCCACTCATCCCGGTAATAATGACAAATTGGTTGTTCACGGCCATAATGATTTCCTTTCGTATAACGAACTTTAAACAGTATAACATACCGGGCGTATCATTTTAAAGCAAAACCGTATCGCGGCACTAAATCGTGACCAGCCGGTGGCATAGAACACAAGGTGGCTGCCGAAAGCACCATAACAGGACGGGGTAAGACAACTGGCTGGTCCCAGAATTTAAGCCCCGCATTCAATCATTCCAAAAACAGGAACAATCGCTTGCGGGGCTTAAATTTTGGGATCAAAACAGTTCTTGACCCATTCGCATCAAGTTTATGATTTAGTTGCTTTAACTGTTTGCTTTTCAGCAGCCTGAGTCAGCTCTTTGTCTCGTTGCAAAACGGGCTTGAGATACTGCCCCGTGTAGCTGTTGGAAACTTGAGCAATTTGTTCCGGCGTCCCGGTGGCCACAATTGTGCCGCCACCGTCGCCACCCTCTGGCCCAAGGTCGATTAAATAGTCGGCACTTTTGACGACGTCGAGGTTATGTTCGATGATTAAGACCGTATTGCCCTGGTCAACCAACTTCTGCAAAACGCCGAGCAATTTTCTAATATCTTCGCTGTGCAATCCAGTCGTCGGTTCGTCAAGGATATAAAAGTTCTTACCATTGGCCTTTTTATGAAGTTCAGAAGCCAACTTCATTCGTTGGGCTTCCCCACCTGACAAAGTCGTAGCGGGTTGGCCAAGCGAAACGTAGCCCAAACCAACGTCCTTGATAGTTTGCAGCTTACGACTAATTTTTGGAATTGCGCTAAAGAAGTCAACGGCTTCGTCAACGGTCATATCCAACACTTCGGAAATGTTTTTACCCTTGTATTCAACTTCCAACGTTTCAGCATTATAGCGCTTGCCATGACAAACTTCACAGGGCACGTAAACATCAGGTAAAAAGTTCATTTCGATCTTTAAAATCCCATCGCCATGACAGGTCTCACAACGACCGCCCTTGACGTTGAAACTGAACCGACCCTTTTTGAATCCACGTAATTTGGCATCATTGGTGTTCGCAAACAACCCGCGGATATCATCAAAAACACCCGTATAAGTTGCCGGGTTGGAGCGCGGTGTCCGACCGATTGGACTCTGGTCGATATCGATAATCTTTTCAATATTTTTGTATCCTGAAATTGACTTGTACTTCCCAGGCTTTTCAGAATTATGGTTTAATTTCTGTGCCAAGGCCTTTTTCAAAATATCATTAACCAACGTTGACTTTCCCGAACCAGAGACACCGGTAACAACAACCATCTTTCCAAGCGGAAAATCAACGGTCAAATTCTTGAGGTTATTTTCTTCTGCGCCGGTCACCCGAATCTTCTTGCCATTACCCTTACGGCGTTTGGCAGGAACCGGAATAAATCGCTTACCGGAAAGGTACTGACCGGTGATTGACTTGGGGGCCTTTTCAATATCTTCTGGCGCCCCGACAGCCATCACCTGTCCGCCTTGTCGTCCGGCACCCGGCCCAATATCAACGATATAATCGGCGGCTCGCATGGTATCTTCATCATGCTCAACCACAATTAATGTGTTGCCCAAATCGCGCATCTTTTTTAATGAGGCGATCAACCGGTCATTATCCCGTTGATGCAGCCCAATTGACGGTTCATCTAAAATGTATAGAACCCCAGTTAAATTAGAACCAATCTGAGTTGCCAACCGGATTCGCTGTGCTTCACCACCAGATAAGGTTCTGGCAGAACGGGACAACGTCAAATAATCCAACCCAACGTTTCGTAAGAAAGTAAGTCGATCAGTAATCTCTTTCAAAATTGGTTTGGCAATCATTTCGTCTTGTTCGCCAAAGGTTTGTGAACTGAAGAAATTAATCTCCGCCGTTACGTCCAGTGCTGAAATTTGAGCAATGTTTTGATTGCCCACTTTGACTGCCAACGCCTTTCGATTTAAGCGGTAACCGTGGCAGGTTTGACAGGTTAATTCGGTCATGTACTGACTCAGGTTATCCCGGGTAAAGTCACTGCTGGTGTTGTGGTATCTACGGTCGACGTTGTTCACAACGCCTTCAAACGGCCCATCAACATCCCGAATGCCGCCAAAATCGCTTTGGAGGACGAAGTGAAATGACTTGGTCTTGGAACCGTAGAGGACAAATTTCTGCTGCGACTTGGGAAGTTTGTCAAATGGCGTCTGCATGTCAATTCCTTCAGCATCACAAACCTGCTTGAGCATATTGGGATACCACTTGGAGCTGGCGGAATTCCAAGGCGCAAGGGCCCCTTCAGCCAACGTCTTCTTGCGATCGGGAACGACCAGATCCTCATCAACTTCCAGCTTCATGCCGAGTCCGTCACAGTCTGGACAAGCGCCAAGCGGTGAGTTGAATGAAAATAACCGTGGTTCCAATTCGCCAACGGTAAACCCACAAATCGGACAAGCATAGTGTTCAGAAAACATCATTGGATCCCGTTCACCCATGAAGTCTGCGATCGCATAACCACCACTTAATCTTAATGAGGCTTCCAATGAGTCTGAGAGACGGTTATTAATCCCATCCTTTACGATAATTCGATCAATGATGATATTAATATCATGGGCTTTATTCTTATCAAGTTCCGGCGCCTCATCAATATCATAAGTTTCACCATCCACTTGGACTCGAACGAACCCCTCACGCTTAACTTTCTCAAATATCTTTTTATGTTGTCCCTTTTTGCCACGAACAATGGGGGACAAAATCTGAAGCTTGGTCCGTTCAGGCAGCTTCATGATCTGATCAATCATTTGATCGACCGACTGACTGGAAATAACCGAGCCGTCATTTGGACAGATCGGTACCCCGACTCTTGCCCATAACAAACGGAAATAATCGTTAATTTCGGTAACCGTCCCAACCGTTGAACGCGGATTCTTGGAAGTGGTTTTCTGGTCAATTGAAATCGCCGGGCTTAACCCATCAATAGAATCGACATCCGGCTTATCCATCTGGCCTAAAAATTGGCGGGCGTACGACGAGAGACTCTCAACGTAACGTCGTTGACCTTCCGCGTATAAGGTGTCAAATGCCAGTGAACTCTTACCGGAACCGGAAAGTCCAGTCATGACAACCAATTTGTCCTTTGGAATTGTCACGTTAATGTTTTGTAAATTGTGGGCCCGTGCGCCACGAATGACGATCTTATCCATTGCCAATATGCATAATCTCCTTTAGATCATTTACTCATTTCACCTTTTAACTCAATAATTGTATCACGCAATGTCGCAGCCTGCTCAAAATCGAGTTTCTTGGCAGCCTCCCGCATTTCTTCGGTTAACCGTTCAAGCATCTGCTTTTGATCTTTTTGACTCATTTGCTCAAAATCGCTTTCAACAAAGTCGTCTTTTTCGCCACTGTCATCGGAAGTCTTCGTGACTGAAATCAGTGAGCGAATTGGCTTGACGATCGTCTTCGGTGTGATTCCGTGTTCTTCATTATACTTCACCTGAATCGCCCGGCGACGAGCTGTTTCGTCAATCGCTGCCTGCATGGAATCCGTGACCGTATCCGCATACATAATGACGGCACCGTGTTCGTTTCGTGATGCCCGACCGATCGTTTGAATCAGTGACCGCTCATTACGAAGGAACCCTTCCTTATCGGCATCCAAAATGGCGACGAGTGAAACTTCCGGCACATCGATCCCCTCACGAAGAAGGTTGATCCCAACTAAAACGTCAAATTTTCCTAAACGCAGATCTCGGATAATTTGGGTTCGCTCCAATGTTTTAATGTCAGAATGAAGGTACTTGACCTTGATGCCCAAATCCTTCAAATAATCAGTCAGATCTTCAGCCATTTTTTTAGTTAAAGTGGTTACGAAAACCCGCTCGTGTTTTTCGACGCGCTTATTGATTTCACCCACCAAATCATCCATTTGACCCATGATTGGGCGAACGTCAATGGTCGGATCCAGCAATCCAGTTGGTCGAATGACCTGGTTGACAACGTCTTTGGTCTGGTCCATCTCATAAGGGCCAGGCGTGGCCGACATATAAATAATCTGATGAACGTGCTGCTCGAACTCGCTTAACGTCAACGGTCGGTTGTCCAATGCACTTGGAAGACGGAAGCCATAGTTGACTAATTGTTGTTTCCGGGCCTGGTCGCCATTGTACATCCCCCGAATTTGTGGCATGGTCTGATGAGACTCATCGACAACCATTAAGAAGTCATCCGGGAAGAAATCTAACAGGGTAAACGGCGGCTGTCCCGGCTTTCTGCGGTCCATGAACCGGGAATAGTTTTCAATCCCACTGGTATATCCCATCTCCCGCATCATTTCGATATCGTAAGTCGTCCGCTGCTTTAACCGTTGTGCCTCTAACAACTTGCCTTCTTTTTCAAATTTGGCAACTTGTTTTTCCATTTCATCCTTAATCTCCGGTAACGCAACGTTCATCACGTCGTCACTGGTTAGGAAATGAGTTGCCGGGAAGATCGCAATGTGATCGCGGTCTCCAATGACCTCGCCAGTTAAGGTATCAATTTCCCGGATCCGATCGATTTCATCGCCAAAAAATTCAATTCGAAAGGCATGCTCATCCCATGATGCCGGGAAGACCTCAACAACGTCCCCATGAACTCGAAAACGGCCCCGCTGAAAATCAATGTCGTTTCGATCGTATTGGATATCGACGAGTTGACGCAAAAAGTGGTCCCGTTCAATCGTTTGGCCAACGCGAAGAGAAACCACGTGATTTCGGTACTCGGTTGGATCACCCAACCCAAAGATAGATGACACTGACGCCACCACGATCACGTCATTTCGCGCCAGCAAAGAACTGGTTGCCGAATGGCGCAACTGGTCAATTTCATCATTAATAGCCGAATCTTTTTCGATATAGGTGTCACTGGAGGGAACGTACGCTTCAGGTTGATAATAGTCATAGTAACTCACAAAGTATTCAACCGCGTTGTTGGGGAAGAATTCCTTGAACTCACCGTATAACTGGCCGGCAAGGGTTTTGTTATGTGACAAAACAAGGGTTGGCTTGTTGACTTGGGCAATGACGTTTGAAATCGTAAACGTCTTCCCAGTCCCAGTTGCCCCCTTCAAGATCTGTGCTTTCTTGCCTTCGTTAACCCCGGCAACTAATTTTTGAATTGCCTGCGGTTGGTCACCAGTCGGTTTGTATTTAGATACCAAATCAAATTTTTTATCATTTTCGCGTTCAATCAACTTCAAATTCCCCCTGACCCATATCAGAACGACACAATAGAAAAGGGCTGCCAGCAAAATCATGTTTTGTTTCAGCCCACTAACAACGCTATTTTACCATACGAACATACTTTCGCCAACGATTATTCCTTAGAATTATCCTCCTTTTTTAAAACTTTTCGGGTTAATCGACGCAGCTTATCCTGAGTGGTAAAGTTTTCCGCCAGCATGTCAGGAATCACTTTGGTCAAGACGTACTGAACACAGTGCATGTCCCGGTATTCCAACATGGTTGACAAGCTTTCCTTATACATTTCTGGATAAACTTCTTCAGGGTTCCCTTTTTGAATTTCACCAAAGGACTCGTACAAAAGGTCGACTTTATCAGCGACCGCCAAAATTTTGCCTTCCAGACTATTATCCTTGCCCTCGGATAAGCGACGGCGATAGGCCTCTTGAAAGGCCTCAGGAATTTCATTTTGAATAAAATTTTCGGTTAATTTATCATCAACGTCGGCCAACATGGTTCTCAAAACCGGTGTCGCATATTTGACGGGTGTTTTGATATCGCCAATAAACCGCTCGGTATAGTCGTGATTCAACGCCTTTTCGTATAATGAACGCCAATCAATGACTTCGCCGGCGTTCTCCTCGACATCGCCTAGAAACTGAGCAATTTCGGTCACTTTAAACGAATGAGCGGCAACTGAATGCTGCTCAAACTTAAAATATCCCGGGGCACGATTAATAAGCTCCAACTCTGCCAAACTTTCTAAATACTGATGCATTCCCATTACAAAATCCTCCATCCATTTCGTCGCAAAGAAAGCCGTGGACAAAACAATCGTTTAGCCACGGCCTCCTTTTAGTTCATTATTTAATTAATGTTCAGAAACACTTGATTTGCTCTTGTCACTGAGCTTTTCAACGTACTTGAACGCTTGTTGGCCGGCAATGCCGCCTTCACCAACAGCAGTTGCAATCTGCCGCAAGTCTTTTTGACGGACATCACCAATTGCGTAAATCCCGGGAATAGCTGTTTCCATCTGATCATTAGTCTTGATCCAGCCATCCGCATCCGTAATCTTTAAATCTTCAAATGCGGTTGTCATTGGTAACAAGCCAACGTAAATGAAAACGCCGGAAGTTTCAATTGTTGATTCCTCATTAGTCTGGTTGTTGACAACTTTAACACCAGTCACTTTGTTATCGTCACCTAAGACTTCGGTCACGTTTGAGTTCCAGACAAAGTCAATCTTATCATTGGCAAATGCCCGGTCTTGAATGACTTGCTGTGCACGAAGTTGATCCCGGCGATGAATAACCGTTACGTGGTTAACGATTCCAGCCAGATATGAAGCCTCTTCAATCGCAGAATCACCACCGCCAACAACGACAACGTCCTTATTCTTGAAGAAGGCGCCATCACATACGGCACAGTATGAGACACCCTTGCCACCGTATTCATGTTCGCCGGTAATGCCAAGTTTCTTGTATTCGGAACCGGTTGCGATGATGACCACCTTGGCTTGGAGTTCATCTTCATCAGTTTTGATCGTCTTGTAGTCACCGTGGTCTTCAACTGAGCTGACAGTGCCATAAACATATTCAGCACCAAAGTTAACGGAGCTGTCGTACATGTTTTGAGCAAGGTCAGGACCCATAATTGATTTAAACCCAGGATAATTTTCGATTGAAGCGGTGTTATTCATCTGTCCGCCATAGATCCCTCGATCAATCATTGCGACCGATAAATTAGCCCGTGACGCATATAAAGCAGCTGTCATGCCACCAGGGCCGGCACCAATAATTACAACATCATATTGTTTTGCCATGTGGATCCTCCCTCAATTGCTAAATTTCTTATACCCAATAATTTACTATTAAAAAGTAAGCCTGTCCATTAAAACGACTTACTTCTTCTTATCTTCTGCACTCAATTCAGCGCCAAGGTCTTTTAGATAGGTTCTTAAACCATCGGCAATTTCAGGATGGCGAAGGCCAAAAATAATATTGGTCTTGAGCCAACTGAGCTTATTGCCAGTATCGAATCGTTCACCTTTAAACTCGTGGGCAAAGACACGTTGGGTTTGGTTAAGCGTATCAATTGCAGATGTGAGTTGAATTTCACCAGTCTTATCAGGTTTGGCATCTTCCAAAATTCCAAAGATCTCCGGTGTTAGCAGATAACGGCCGATAATGGCCAAATCACTCGGTGCCTTTTCAGGCGTCGGCTTTTCAACGAACTTTTTAACGTTAAATAAGCCTGGACGAACTTCTTCGGATGGATCAATGACGCCATACTTGGAGATATCCTTATGGGCAACTTTCTTAACGGCTAAGGTAGAAGCGCCGGTTTGTTGATAGCTGTTCATCAACTGTTTGGTCAGCGGCACTTTATCCTGCATCACATCATCACCCAACATCACAACAAAGGGTTCATTACTGATGAAGCTGCGGGCGGTATAAATGGCATCCCCCAGTCCTCGTGGATGTGATTGTCGGATGAAGTAGATGTTCATATCGTTGGTTTTACGAATTGTTTCCAAAATATCGTTCTTATGGCGCTCTTCCAGGTTCATTTCAAGTTCCGGATTGGAATCGAAGTGATCTTCAATTGACCGTTTGCCCTTGCCAATCACAATCACAATATCTCGAATTCCCGACTGTTTGGCCTCCTCAACAATAAATTGAATTGTCGGGGTGTCCACAATCGGCAGCATCTCTTTAGGAAGTGCTTTAGTTTCAGGTAAGAACCGGGTTCCCAGTCCAGCGGCCGGAATGACCGCTTTAGTAACTTTCTTTGTCATATCTATTTGCACCTTCTCTGTAGTATCTCTTAAGGGACTATTCAATTTCAGAACGGCCTTCACGGGTCATCAATTGGTTGATGGTTTCCTTGATGTCGGCACCATCATATAAAACATGATAAATGGCACTGGTAATCGGCATATCGACCCCACGCTTTTTGGACAGCTCATAAGCTGCACGGGTGGTTGCAATACCTTCAATGACCATTCCCATGTTCTTAATAACTTCATCAAGTGAGTGGCCCTTCCCAAGTTCGTTTCCGGCACGCCAGTTACGGGAGTTGGTGCTGGTGGCGGTTACAATAATATCTCCGACACCCGACAGCCCGATAAACGTGAGCGGATTGGCCCCAAATGACATTCCCAACCGCGAAATTTCGGCCAGTCCACGAGTCATCAAAGCCGCTTTGGCGTTGTCCTTGTATCCCAACCCATATAAAGCACCGGCACCAAGGGCGATAATGTTTTTGAGTGCTGCTCCGGTTTCAACACCGATGACGTCATCACTGGTATAGACCCGGAAATAGTTATTCATGAACAACCCTTGAATTTCTTTGGCAGCCTTAGGATTGTCGCTGGCCACCGTTACCAAGGTAATGTCATGGGTAACGACATCCTCAGCCTGACTTGGCCCGGAAAGGACCGAGATCGAGTGACGATTACTTGGGGCAATTTCTTCAGCCAACACTTGAGAGAGCCGTAAATAAGTCTTCTCTTCAATTCCTTTCGAAGCATGGATAAGATTAACCGTTTGGTTTCGATCGGCCAAAATTTTTGCAACCTGTTTGGCAACGGATCGGGTAACCTGGGTTGGCACAACAAACAAAATATAATCAACACCATCAATTGCCTCACTCAAATCATTTGTCGCAACTAATGATTCTGCAAACGTAAAATCTTTGATATATCGTTTATTTGTGTGTTGCTCATTGAGTTCCTTAACCTGTGTGGGGTTGTACGACCATAATTTAACATCTGAGCCGTTCTCATCCAACAAGCTTGCAAGAACGCTTCCCCAAGAACCTGCACCAAGCACTGCAACTTTTTTAGCCATAATTAATCTCCTCTATTTGGTAAATTATTAATCTACTTTTAAATCATTGCCATCCAGATACCACGGATTCGTTGTATCTCGGCGCCGATATATAATCAAAATAATCGCACTTACAAACAATATCACTGACAAGATTTGAGAAACGCGCACGCCCGCCAGCATCAAGCTGTCCGTCCGCATGCCTTCAACGAAGAACCTGCCAAATGAATACCACATTACGTAGGTCAAAAAGACTTCCCCGCGTTTGAAAAAGTGTGGGTTGTGTCGCAACGTGATCAAAACCAGAAATCCCAGCAGGCTCCACAACGATTCATATAAAAACGTTGGCTGTCGGTAGGCGCCGCTAATATACATCTGGGAAATAATTGGCTGTGGTAAATGCAACCCTTGAAGAAAACTCAAAGTTGTGGTTTGACCAAAAGCCTCCTGGTTCATGAAGTTCCCCCAGCGGCCAATTGACTGCGCCAGGATAACGGTTGGCGCAGCAACATCGAGCATCAGCCAAACCGGAATAAACCGGTGGCGGCAAAATAAAATGACGACGATCATTGCCCCAATCAAGGAACCATATATGGCAATCCCGCCATCCCATATCTTGACGATTTCACCAAGATTATCTTTGTAATAACTCCATTGAAAAATGACGTAATACAGGCGGGCACAGATGAGTGCTGCAGGCAATGCCCACAAAATCATGTCGTAGATATCATCGGCTTTGATACCGCGCTTGTCACCTTCTCGAACTGCCAGGTAGACCGCTAAAATCACGCCACTGGCGATGATAATTCCATACCAGTGAACTTCAATCGGCCCCAAATTAAATGCGATTGGGTTTAGAGCCAGACTTAATAAATTTCCCACTTCAACGATCTCCTATTTCTTATCAGAATCCTTGTTATCATCACTAATGAGGTGTTTGTTCTTTTCCTCAACGTGTTCTTGTTCTTCCTTATGCTTTTCATCATTTTTGCTGTTCACTTTGATCAGATTGTTTAAATTCCGATCAAAGGTCTCGGTTGCGTCGTAGCCCATGCTCTGAGCACGGAAGTTCATCGCAGCGGCTTCAATAATGATTGCTAAATTCCGACCGGTTCTCACCGGGATGGTAATTTTGGGGACATCAACGTCAAAAATATGAACGTTCTCGGTCCCGTTGCCCAACCGATCGAACTTGGCTTCCTTTGTATAGTTGGCCAAATGAATGATCAAGGCGACTTTGGTTTGACTTCTAACTGCACCGGCACCAAACAACGTCATGACATCAATAATCCCAATCCCACGAATTTCTAACAAATGACGTAGAATTGCCGGGGCGGTGCCCATCAACGTTTGTTCGTCCTGTTGGTACACTTCAACCCGGTCATCCGCAATCAAACGGTGACCACGTTTGACCAGCTCCAGCGCGGTTTCGCTCTTACCAATACCGCTATCTCCGGTAATTAAGATCCCGAGCCCATAAACATCGACCAAAACACCATGCAATGACTTACGCTCCGCAAGCTTATCGTCCAGATAGTTGGTCATGTTACTCAAAACCCGCGACGTCGTCAATTTGGATCCCAAGACAGGAATATGTTGTTCCTTAGCTGCCTGCAGCAATTCTTCAGGCGGATCCAATTGCGTCGACACCACAAAAGCCGGGGTCTCCGGTTGGCACATTTGTTGCATGACATCGAGGAGATCTTCATGAGACATCCCTTTAGAATATGAAATTTCAGTAATTCCCAGCAGCTGGATCCGTTTTGCAGGATAGTAATTAAAAAATCCGGTTAACTCCAGACCAGGCCGAGAAATATCGGCGGTCGAAATTGTCCGTTCTTCCAAGTATTCTTTTCCATAGTAGACATCCAACCTGGCATTTTTAACTAAGTCAGCCACCGTTACACTTTCAGTCAAGAACATCCCTCCTCAATTTATCACTACAATTTTATCACTTTGAAGCGCACAAGTCCTTATGGCTTGTGAAAATATTCAGCAATAATTGCACTGACCAACGACATCAATACTGCAACCAGCATCGCCATCCAAAACGAGGAAAAGCGAAACCCGGACCCAACAATTGACGCTGTCATTTCGAGCATTAGCCCATTGATCACCAGTGTGAACAGCCCCAACGTCAAAACGTTGATCGGCAGCGACAGGATCGTGATCACCGGTCTGACAAGCCAATTCAGAACCGCTAAGACAAATGCGGCGATAACGGCAATTTCAACGCTGGCAACGTAAAAATTGGCCGGGAAAAAACCGCTGATCGCCATAAATAAAATCGTATCAACTAAAACGGTTGTTAAGAATCGCAAGGATTAACCCCTTTTCTGGTCATCATGGACGTCTTTTTCTTCAACGTTATGAATAACCTTTCTGGATTTGTTGGGAGAAGTCCCATTACTCAAAGTGGCTTTCAGCTGGTCAACAAATGAACCGGGTTCACTCGGGTCACCTGGAATCACAAATATCATGACAACATAGCCAATGATGGCAATGATATTAATTCCCGGTGTAAATGCCAAAACGACGTACAAAATTCGAACTAAAGTTGAATTCCAACCAAAGTACTCGGCAATTCCACCAAGAACACCAGCAAGTACCCGGTTGGTCACTGAACGATGCAATTTCTGACGATTATTCATCCTCATGACCTCCACTTTAAAGCTTCTAACTTAAGATTATCTAAAAAAGGCACTGCAATCAAGTATGCAGTGCAAAATATCAACCATTCTTAATTTAATTCAATAATTTTCCCCGTTGCCAGATAAACCGTCCACTCGCAGATATTCGTGCTGTAGTCACTGATTCGACCCAAGTCTTTAGCAACATTCAGATAGATAATCGCGGAGCTGACAATTTTCGGGTCTTTAGCCATTGCCTGATAGCTTGGAGAAGCGATCGCGTTATAGAGTTCGTCAATCTTCTTATCAAATGATTGCGCCGTCCGTTTGGCCTTATCTTCGTCAGCGTCACCGTATGATTCAATTGAATCATCGTATTGTTGGCTTACTTTTAGCGCCATCGTAGCAATGATTTCTTCAACAGTGGCAATTCGCTGCATGCCTTTAATTGAAATTGCTGAACGGGCAACATTTCTTGCGTGATCCCCGGCCCGTTCCAAATCAGTTACCGCTTTTAAAATGCCGACAACTTCCCGTAAGTCGCCGGTCACCGGTTGGTACAGGGCAATCATTTCAAATGACCGCTTTTCAATGTGGATCTGGAGATGATTGATTTCATGATCATTGGTCACAACCGCTTCGGCTTTTTGAATATCGTGGTCAACGAAGGCTTGCCCCGCATTAGTGACCGCCTCTCCGACGAGTGCCCCCAACTTCATAAAATCAGCTTTCAAACTGATGATTTCTTCATCAAACACTTTCCCCATAAACATCTCTCCTATCCGAATCGTCCGCTTACATAATCCTCAGTCTGTTTTTGGTCAGGATTTACGAACATCTTAGTGGTCATATCGTATTCAACAACTCTGCCTTCCATGAAGAACGCTGTTTTATCAGAGATTCGGGAAGCTTGCTGCAGGTTGTGCGTCACAATAATAATTGTATAATCTTTTTTTAATTCAAGCAAAGTATTTTCAATCTTGGCACTGGAAATTGGATCCAAAGCACTGGTCGGCTCATCCATTAAAATGACCGATGGTGAGGTCGCTAACACTCTGGCGATACAAATTCGCTGCTGTTGACCGCCGGAAAACGACAGGGCGTTGTCATACAAGTTGTCCTTGACTTCATCCCAAACGGCGGCCTGCTTCAAGCTGCGTTCAACGATCTCGTCAAGTTTTTGCTTGTCTCTAATGCCGGCAATTCGCAGCCCATAAGTGATATTGTCATAGACTGAAAAAGGAAACGGGTTGGGTTGTTGGAACACCATCCCAATAGATTTTCTCAATTCTACCAGATTAGTCTGGGGCGAGTAAATATTTTTGTCATGAAACTTGACCGTTCCGGTAATGGTCACGCCATCAATCATATCATTCATCCGGTTAAGACACCTTAAAAAAGTTGACTTTCCACATCCGGATGGCCCAATTAAAGCTGAAATTTGATTTGGCTCAAAGTCTAAATTAACGCCGTGAAGCGCTTGAAAATCGCCATAGAATAAATCCAAGTTTTCTGATGAAATAATTGGTTCTGACATGTCGTTCCTCCTAGCCAAAGTTACCTGAAACATAGTCATCCGTCATCTGAACCTTAGGCCGCGTGAAGACCTTTCTCGTCTTATTATACTCAATTGCCTCTCCCATATTGAAGAAGACCGTGTAGTCGCTTAAACGAGCTGCCTGCTGCATGTTGTGAGTCACGATGATAATTGTATAGTCCTTTTTCAGTTCCCGCAGGGTTGCTTCCAACTGTTGGGTTGAAACCGGGTCTAAGGCACTGGCAGGCTCATCGAGCAATAAAACGTCCGGTTGAACGGCGAGCGCCCGGGCGATACATACCCGCTGTGCTTGACCACCGGAAAGCGAAAGCGCACTTTTGTTCAAGGAATCTTTGACCTGATCCCAAACAGCAGCCTGCTTTAATGTCTTTTCAACGACTTCATCCAACACTTTTTTATCATGAATCCCGCGCCGCTGAAGGGCAAAGGTCACGTTATCGTAAATTGACTTGGCAAATGGATTGGGTCGTTGAAATACCATTCCGATCCGACGACGGACTTCGTAAACGTCAATTTTTGGTTGGTTGATGTTAACGCCCTGGTAAAGAATCTGTCCTTTCACCGTTGCCACCCCATCGTTCATCCGGTTCAGCGCCCGCAAAAAGGTTGACTTACCGGAACCGGACGGGCCAATCAGTGCCGTAATCGTATTTTTTTGAAATTGAATATCCGCGTTGTGCATTGCCAATGTTTTTCCATACAGAATTTCTAAGTCCCGGGTTTGCATGGTAATTTCAGTTTCTTCGGGATTAAAATGGTAAATGAAGCGTTTCGGTTTATCATTTAATTCAGTTGTATTTTGCATTTTCATTCACCTACTTGACTGATGTCATTCGTTCAAAGACTTTTCGACCAATAAAACGAGCCGACAGATTAAAAATTAGAATTGCCAACACCAAAACGGCTGCGGCACCGGAAGAAACCTGGGTCAGATCCGGCATAATCCCTTCTGAATTAATCTTCCAAATATGAACTGCCAAAGTCTCAGCCGGCCTAAGCGGGCTCAACGGACTGTCGATGTTAAACGGGTTCCAATCACCGAAATTCAGTGCCGGTGCACTTTGTCCCGCGGTATAAATTAAAGCGGCAGCCTCACCGAAAACCCGACCGGAACATAGGATTACTCCACTAATGATGCCGGGAAGCGACGCTGGGACGACGATGTGAATAATGGTTTCGTACTTTGAAAGTCCAAGCCCGAGGCCGCCTTGACGTTGGTCATCGGAAACGTTTGAAAGTGAATCTTCGATGTTTCGGGTTAATAACGGTAAGTTGAAAATCGTCAGCGTCAAGGCCCCTGAGAGAATTGAAAACCCATAGTTGAACTGAACAACGAAAAGCAAAAAGCCAAACAGCCCAACGACAACGGACGGAAGCGAACTCAAAATTTCAATCGACGTCTTAATCATTGACGTAAACCAGTTATCTTTGGCGTATTCATTCAAATAAATAGCCGCCAACAGGGCAATCGGTAAAGAAATCAACATCGCTAATACCAGGAGATAAAACGAATTAAAGAGTTGAACGCCGATCCCACCGCCGGCATTAAAGGCTTTGGCAGGAGATGTCAGAAAATGCCAACTGACATGTGGCAGGCCAGTGATAAAAATGTAGCCAATCAGAAACGCTAAGATCAGCACCACAAATCCTGCAATCAGCTTTAAGCCGGTAATGGCAATTTTACTTTGCTTCTGTGATCGATTCATTTTTTAAACGCCCCTTTCCGGCCAATCATGTGAACCAACAAGTTGAAGAATAGTGACATGACCAGGAGGACCAGTGCCAATGACCAAAGCGCGTCATTTTGCAGCGATCCCATCACCGTATTCCCCATCCCAGCGGTTAACACCGAGGTTAATGTCGATGCTGGTGACGTCAGGTTGTGTGGCATCAGGGCAGCATTTCCGATAACCATTTGAACGGCCAGTGCTTCACCGAATGCCCGGGCCATCCCAAAGACGACGGCAGTCAAGATGCCTGGTGTTGCCGCTCTTAAAACGACTTTCCAAATTGTCTGCCACCTCGTTGCTCCTAAGGCCAGAGACGCTTGACGGTAATACTTGGGAACCCCTTTAAGTGAATCGACGGTCATCGAGACAATCGTTGGTAAAATCATCACGAAAAGAACGAAGGTCCCTGAAAGAATTCCGAAGCCACTGCCGCCAAAAGTGCTTCGAACAAACGGGACGACCACTGACAAGCCGATAAATCCGTAAACAACGGAAGGAATTCCAACCAACAGCTCAGTTACCGGCTGAAGAATTTTCGCACCCCGCTTCGGTGAAATTTCGGTCATGTAAACGGCGGTTCCAATCGCAAACGGTGTCGCTAAAGCAGCCGCGAGTAACGTGACCAAAAACGAGCCGACAATCATGGGTAACGCACCAACGGCTTGCTGGCCGCTCGGCGTCTTGGTGCCCGGGTTCCAAATCGTGCCGGTAAAGAATTCTTTGACACTCACATTATCCCGAGAAAAGGTGGAAAGCCCCTTGCTGGCAACAAAGACAATGATTCCCAAAACAATCGCCATAATCAAGAGCAGTGCAGATAGGCTCAGCAAGTGGCCAAAGCGCTCATAACGGGCCGTCTTGGATTTTTTCATTAATTGCTTGGCTAATTTTTCATTTTGCACAGTTATTCCCCCGATCCCTTCGAAATTTTACCCTGCCACGAACGTTGGTATTGCATATCCTTAACGGAGATGTACCCCAACTTGTTGAACAGGGTTGTTTGAATATGATCGTTCTTTAAGTAGGTCAGGAATTTTTTGGTTAACCCAGTCGGTTTCCCACGGGTATAAATGTGCTCATATGACCAAATTTTCCATTTGTTATTTTTCACATTGTTTTCAGTTGGTTGAACGCCGTTAATTGAAATTGGCTGGACACTTTTATTAATATAGCCGAAAGAAACGTAGCTGATCGCCCCAGGCGTTGAGGAAACAATTTGCCGAACCGTTCCTGAAGAATCCTGTTCCTGGGCAGTCGCACTTTCATGACCGGCCAGCCCGAATTGCTCGAACGTTACCCGAGTCCCACTTCCCTGCGATCGGTTAATCAATGTCACGGGCAGGTTGGGTCCGCCGAGCTGGCGCCAATTGGTAATTTTACCGGTAAAAATGGCAATTAATTGTTTGGTTGTTAAATTCTTAATGCCAACTTGATCGTTGGTAATGGGTGCAACGCCCACAACGGCAATTTTGTGGTCAACCAAACCTTTGGGGTTGATTCCCGCCTTTTCTTCGGCAAACAAATCAGAATTTCCCATCTGAACGGCCCCGGTTTCAATTTGGCTGAGTCCGGTTCCGGAACCGCCACCCTGAACGTTAATAAAGATGCCGGCGTGATCAGCCGAATACTGTTCACTTGCGGCTTCAACTAACGGCTGTAGAGCGGTTGAACCAACCGCCGTAATTGATTGCTGGTTGGTTGACGTCTTGCTTCGGGCATTGTACGCGCCAATGCCGGCAACAATGATGATCAAACAAAGTCCTAATTTTAAGAGTGTCCGTTTTCGCATTCCAATTCCTCCTAGATCTTCAATTAATATTGTAATCAATCAATGTAAATATTTGACTTGGCGAATGTAAAAGTTATGTAAATGTGTCAGGGGGTTGTTTTATTTCAAATCAAAAGACGGTGAAAACAAAAAAGCCGTGACCACCCCAGCGTCTGGGATCATCACGGTATTGATTTGAATTCTGGGATCTAAATAACCTGTATCCCAGTCTTTGTTAATTGTAAATATCCTGTCAAAGTGAAATAACTTTATTGATTTTCAGAATCGGTTTGACTGTCCTCGTCAACAAGTGGAAATTCAACGGTGAATGTTGAGCCCACACCCCGCTGACTTTTAACGTGAATCGTCCCGCCAATCGCGTCAACCATTTCTTTAACAATCGATAATCCAAGGCCGGTGCCGCTGACCTTTTGTTTGGTTCTGGAATCGTCGGCACGGTAAAAACGTTCGAACAACCTGGAAATATCTTTTTGGGCAATTCCGATTCCGGTATCCGAAACAATCAACTGCCAATAACTGTCATTATCATCATAAGAAATGGTGATCTCCCCATTCGGCTGGTTGTACTTGATGGCGTTACTAACCAGGTTTCGTAAAATCCGGGTTAAAATCGTCGTATCTGTGTTCACTTCAACGTGCTCAGGAATTTGATTATGAATCGTTAAATGATTGTTGGCAAGCATCGAATCATAAGATTTTAATTCTGAATTGACAAAGTCGTGGAGGGCCAATGGCTTATAAACATAATTTGTCCCATTTTGGATGTGTGAAATCGTCAAAACATCTTGGACCAGTGAGGCTAACTGATCACTTTGCTGGTCAATAATTTTTAGAAATTCAACCAGACTCTTTTTGTCATCCATTGCACCGGATAACAGGGTTTTGGTAAATCCCGAGATGGCGGTAATCGGCGTTTTTAATTCATGGCTGGCATTTCGCAAAAAGTCGATTTGCATTTGCTTCACGTTAATAATATCTGAAATGTCATACATGATCACCAAAATATGAAAGTCCTTGTCCAGCTGGTTAAAAATAATGCTTGTATCCCAAGTCACCGACTCCCCGGTAACGCTTTGAACCTCAACGTGCTGAGATTTGTGATTTTCAAATACGCTTTCCACCAGTGACAATAATTGATAATTGCGAATGTCTTGGGTGTACGGGTGAACCTGGGTCAAAATGTTACGTTCAAGAATTTTCCCCATTTCGTGGTTCGCAAAAATAACGTCATGGGTGGAATCGATCACCATCACACCAACCGGTAAGCTGGATAAGATTGTGATCAATTCGGCGTTACTATTGCTGATGGTCTTTCCCTCGTCTTGCTGGCGGCTTTGAAGCTCGTTTAGCTGATCGGCAATTCCCTTTAATGAATTTCCCGGCTCCACAAACAATGGCACTGCTGGCTGATGGTCGACAATATTTTCCGTCATAACCATCAATTGTTTGAGTAATTTGTCGTGCTTCCGGTACTGGAGCACTAATACCAAGCTGGCGATGAGCAGGACAAAAGCGGCTATCAGGGCTAAAACAAGCCAGCCAGTCGATTTATTTGTAAAGCCATAAAAAAGCATGGCCAAAGTGGCAATGCTTAATAAAAAGACAATTAACGTTTGTTTTGCAAGTTTACTCATCGTCATCACCAGTTGAAAATTCATAGCCGAAGCCGCGAACTGTTTTTAGGTATTTAGGCTTCTTAGGATCAGGTTCGATTTTTTCTCGCAGGTGGGCAATTTGAATATCGACCATTCGACTTTGTCCGGAATAATCAAATCCCCAAACGCCTTGAAGCAATTGCTCGCGGCTCAGCACTTGATTTTCATGGCCAACCAGATACTGCATCAATTCAAACTCTTTTGGTGTCAACTTCAAATTATGATCGCCGGTACTGACGCGATACTTTTTATGGTCGATCGTAAATGGTCCGGTTGTTTCGACCTCACCCTTGTTAGCGGGTTGATTGGAACTACTATCAGAATTGCTTTTCTCGTATCGCCGCAAGACGGCGTTCATTCGGGCAATCACTTCTCTGGGGCTAAATGGCTTTGGAATGTAATCATCCGCCCCCATTTCCAAGCCAAAGACCTTATCGAATTCGGTGTCTTTGGCTGTCAACAAGATGACCGGTGTGTCGTTGCGATCCATTCGAAGCTGTTTTAAAACTTGTTCTCCACTGAGTTGTGGCAACATCAAATCTAACAGGACAATGTCGAAGTCGCCATTTTCCGCCATTGAAAGTGCGTCAACACCGTTAGTTGCACTTTGGACTTCAAAGTTTGCTTGTTTAAGGTTATATTCCAATAGCGTTACGATTGCCGGTTCGTCATCAACTACAAGTACCTTTTTCACGGTAGGCCTCCTAATTACTAAGTTGCGTATACGTTTTGACCCCAATTTCGTGGGGAGAATTCTTAAAGATTGCCGATTCGGTCATTTTTAACTGGTCGTTCCGGTCAAGGACTTTAAATCGGCAGTAGGTTGAATTGGTACTCAAGGCACGGTAAAATTCATCATCATTTGCAACTTTAATCCCGTTGACTTCCAAAATGACATCGCCAACCTTGAGATCCATTTTTGCCGCGGGGGTCTCGGGTTGAATGCCAATCACCCGGATACCGTTCATCACCTCGCTGTATTCAAAGCTTTGCTGATGGTCACGGCGTTTTGCAAGCATCAAGGTTAAGTAATATCCCAGCCACAAGACAATGATTGATGGCAAAACAGCTGTTGGAACAAAGTAGCTCACGATGGCCAGCACGACTCCGACACCCACTAGAAGATACATTGATTTGCTCAATTTAAGAAACAATTCTCGCGGCACACTATGACGAACGGAAAATTTCAGTCCCAATAAGATGGGAACCAGTAGCACCGCATAGGCGTGATCACCGATTTGAAATAGCGGCATAAATGGAAAACTGGTGTGAAACCAGTCACCAGGAACAAACAGCAGGAACGGAAAAATACTGAGCTCATTAAACTTGTATATCGCAATCTTATTGTTCCGCTGATTGCGAACCAGTGTTGGCGAATCAAATTTTCCACCATTAAGGTGAATGAAGACGGCGGTTAAACCAATGACCACCACAAATATAATTAACAGGTTAATCGGATTCACTGATGCTGACCGAATGCCGAGTTGGTTAAACCATTTGAAAATTGGCGCCAGTTGAGGCAGTGTCGGTAAAAGCAGAGTCACCACACTGGAAATTCCTGCAATTGTGACCGGCAACAGCCACCACGGAATGACCAGTAGGAAAAGAGCCATCAACGCTTCATAGACAATCAACCACGGAAGAGAAATGCTTAAAAAACCGCCCAAAATAATTGATCCCAGGACACCAAAAATGATTAAGCTGCGAACAAAATGCCGCCCCTCATAAAAGTCCTCATAAATCGCTGAATTGAAAATCGCGCGTTCTTTTTTCAGCCGATTTCGATAAATCAGGTAGCTGCGAATAACCCCGATCCACAATGCTGGCTGAATCACATAAAACCCAAGTGCAATTAAAATTTTCATTATGTCTTGTCCTCACCAATAATTATAAAGCTAGTATATCATTTATTTAACGGTGTTTTAAGAAACTTCGCAGAAACACCGCCCGGAATCGTCGTCTAAGAGATTGCAAATCAAAAGGGCTGATGCCAAACCAACATTGGTCTTGCTCCAGCCCCGACGGACTTATTCCGGATTTGTTTTGCTCAACTGCCATTGCAAATAAGCCGTGATAAAGGGATCGAGATCGCCGTCCATCACGCCGTCGACATTGGCGGTTTCATAATTTGTCCGGTGATCTTTGACCATTGAGTAGGGATGAAAAACGTAGGACCGAATTTGTGATCCCCAACCAATGTCTTTTTGTTCGCCTTCGATTTTTGCCTTTTCTTCAGCTTTCTTTTCTTCTTCAAGTTCATATAACTTGGATTTCAACATATTCATGGCGGTTTGCCGGTTTTGAAGCTGTGATCGCTGGGCCTGGCTGGCCGTCACAATTCCAGTTGGAATATGGGTGATCCGAACCGCTGAAGAAGTTTTGTTGACGTGTTGCCCACCGGCACCGGACGAGCGGTAAACGTCAATCTTTAAATCGTCCGGGTTGATCTTAATCGACACATCGTCATCGAGTTCCGGCATCACATCGACGGAAGCAAAGGAAGTGTGTCGTCTTCCGGCTGAATCAAAGGGCGATAACCGAACCAATCGATGAATTCCCTTCTCAGACCGCAAATAACCATAGGCGTTTTCGCCGCTAATCAAAATTGAAACACTGTTGAGACCCGCGACATCTCCGACCTGATAGTCCAAGGTTTCGACTTTAAAGCCGTGGGCCTCTCCCCAACGGGTGTACATCCGCAGCAACATTGATGCCCAATCTTGAGCTTCGGTTCCACCTGCACCAGGGTGGATTTCCAAAATGGCGTTGTTGTGATCGTACTTACCGTTCAATAACAGATTTAATTGGTAGCGGTCCAGTTGTTTCTTCAACGTCTGTTCGTTAGTTTCAAATTCCCCTTCCATTCCGGAATCGGGATCCTCGCTGATTAACTCTAAGGTAACTTTGAGATCGTCCAATTGGTTTTTGAGCGACATAAAGTTATCTCGTTTGGACTTCAATTGATTGGTCTCATCAATTAATTTTTGGGCAGCTTCCTGGTCGTCCCAAAATCCGGGTTCCGCCATTTTTGATTCGTTGATCGCAATTGTTTCACTCAACGCATCGAAGTCAAAGCGACCCCCTAAAACCATCGATGGCTTTTTGCATATCTGCGATTTGATTTTTTGCTTCACTTAATTCAAACGTCATATTAATCCCTCTTATTTCTCCAGATTCAAAGAAAGAATCCAAACAATCATCGTAATTGTCGGATTCTTCTGCGTCATACTATTAACGTTGCATATTTTGACGAATTTCAGCTTTCATGAACAGACGGGTTGCGTCGTATTCGATGTCGGCAATCATTTCTTCGAACATTTTGTAACCTTCTCGTTGGTACTCAACAAGTGGGTTTTGTTGACCATAACCACGAAGACCGATTGATTGACGCAATTGATCCATGATATCAATGTGATCAGTCCAGTGGGAATCAACAACTCGCAGAATGACAACTTTTTCGAATTCTAGCATTTGTGAGGCATCATAAAGTTGTTCCTGCTTTTCCTTGTACTCGTTGTTGGCCAAGTCCATTAACATGCTCTTGATTTCATCAGCTGATTTGCCTTGGAAATCTTCGAGTGAAATTTGATCGGGGCTGACCATGGCACTAATGGCGAAGTCCAAAATTGTTTGAAGATCCCAATCTTCTTTTTCGCCTTGCGTATGAAGGTCAACGATTCGGTTAATTGTCCGTTGAATCATTGGCATAATAACCCACTTCAGATCCTTTTGTTCATCAATGACTTCGCGACGCTCACCGTAAATAACTTCACGTTGTTGTCTCATAACATCATCGTATTGCAAAACGTTCTTTCGTGAATCGTAGTTATTTCCTTCAACCCGCTTTTGAGCCGATTCAACTTGTTTGGTAATCATCTTTGAACGAATAACGGCGTCTTCGCCTTCAACGTTAAGATGCTCCAAGAAGTTCTTGATCTTTTCAGAACCAAATCGACGCATCAAATCATCTTCAAGTGACAGGTAGAATTGTGACAAACCTGGATCACCCTGACGACCAGAACGGCCACGAAGCTGATTATCAATACGACGAGACTCATGACGTTCAGTACCAATAACGGCAAGTCCGCCGAGTTCAACGACACCTGGTCCTAATTTGATATCCGTTCCACGACCAGCCATGTTGGTGGCAATGGTTACGGCACCACGTTGGCCGGCATTGGCAACAATTTCAGCTTCCTTGGCATGGTTCTTGGCATTCAAAACAACGTGAGGAATCTTTTCTTCGTCAAGTCGGTGTGACAAGTATTCAGAAGTTTCAACCGCAACAGTCCCGACCAGCATTGGTTGGCCCTTGGTATGGAGTTCTTTAATCTTGTTCACAACAGCTTCGAATTTTGATTCCAGCGTTGGGTACAATACATCTGGATGATCAACCCGGACAACCGGCTTGTTGGTTGGAACAGAAATAACTTCCATGTTGTAAATCTCACGGAATTCTTCTGCTTCAGTCTTGGCAGTACCAGTCATACCAGCAAGCTTCTTATACATCCGGAAGAGGTTTTGGTAAGTAATGGTTGCCATTGTCTTACTTTCCTCGTTAATCGTAACCCCTTCTTTTGCTTCAAGGGCTTGATGAAGACCATCTGAGAATCGACGGCCTTCCATGATTCGTCCGGTAAATGAGTCAACAATCTTAACTTCATCATCGGAAACCACGTAATCCTTATCACGGAGCATGATAAAGTTGGCACGCAAAGCCTGATCCAAATGGTGGGTCAAAGCCGTGTTGTCAGTATCGTAAAGGTTCTTTAAGTTAAAGTACTTCTCAGCTTTTTCAATTCCTTGATCAGTTAATGAAACTGTCTTGGTTTCCAGGTCAAGCTTAAAGTCGTCGCCTTCGTGAAGGGTTTTGGCAAACCGATCTGTTCGTTGGTAAAGATCGGATGTTCCGCTCGACTGACCAGAAATGATCAATGGTGTTCTGGCTTCATCAATTAAGATGGAGTCAACTTCATCGACGATCGCAAAGTTAAGTGGCCGTTGAACCATTTGCTCTTTGTAGGCAACCATGTTGTCACGCAAATAATCAAACCCGATTTCGCCGTTGGTTGAATAAGTGATGTCGGCAGCGTATGCTTCACGCTTCTCATCGGCATCTTTTTCGGTTGTGTTAACCCCAACCGTTAGGCCAAGCCAGTTATACAACTCGCCCATTTCAGTCGCATCACGTTGAGAAAGGTACTCGTTAACCGTGACAACGTGAACTCCTTTTCCAGCAAGTGCATTTAAATAAACCGGCATCGTGGCAGTTAAAGTCTTACCTTCACCAGTCTTCATTTCTGCGATATTTCCTTCATGAAGAACAATTCCACCCATGATCTGAACGTGGAATGGATAAAGGCCCAAGACCCGTTTTGCACCTTCACGGGCAACGGCAAATGCTTCTGGAAGCAGGTCATCCAAGGTTTCACCCTTTTGATAACGTTCCTTTAATGCCGGCGTCTTGGCTTGTAGTTCTTCATCGCTGAGTTGGCGGTATTCTTCTGCGTACGAACCGACTTTGTCAGCAATTTTGCTGAGTCGTTTGAGTTCGCGCGTATCACTTTCAACCCATTTCTTTAAAACATTAGCCATTAGTAAATTCCCTTCTAAATTAAAATACTTTTCAAATTTATAATAGTATTTGTTGACTGCATACTTAATTAGTGTAACATTTTAGGTCGCTTATGAAAACAAAAAAACAATGTATCAGCGGCATTTAACCATGATAATACATTTTGCCCGGATATGAAAGGTTTGACGCACAATTTAGCCGTGATTCATGGTTCGAAAACAAAAAAGTTGGGAACGAATCGACCTGCAATTCATCCCCAACTTTACGCAAACATTTAAATGCCCGCTAGTATCGTAAATAATTATTCTTCGCCGGTCTCAATCAAGCCATAACGGCCATCATTACGACGGTAAACAATGTTAATGCCTGAAGTTTCTGCATCTTCGTAGATGAAGAAGTCATGGCCCAACATGTCCATTTGAAGAATGGCTTCCTCGTTGTCCATTGGCTTCAAAGCTAATTGCTTTGTCCGAACAACTTGGAATTTGGATTCATCATCTGTATCTGCGCTAACGTCTTCGGCTGGTGCAAATTCAAGGTTCTTGAATCCTTTTTCACGAGATTTGCGGTTAACCTTGGTCTTGTACTTACGAATTTGACGTTCGAGCTTATCTGTTACCAGATCAACACTTGCATACAAATCGTTAGACATTTCTTCGGCTCTCAAAGTTAAGTATGGCAAAGGAATGGTTACCTCAACTTTTGCTTGCTTATCTGGATAAACCTTCAAATTAACGTGAGCGGTATTTTTCACGTCCTTTTCAAAGTACTTCTCCAGCTTGCTGATCCGTTTTTCAACGTAATCCCGGATCGCTTGGGTTACCTCAATGTTTTCACCACGAATGTTAAAAATTAGCATAGCGTTCTCTCCCTTCACCATTAAAGGCTTAATGGTCCACTAATGAAATCACTTTCATTACTGGCTACAACTTTAGTATAATTGAAAGTTCGCATTTTAACAATCATTGGGTTTGGATTTCTTTAACGGGCCAAAGTCAATCCTTTAACATCCGTCGCTCCGGCTTGGTACAGCAAAGCCGCTGCGTGCCTGATAGTCGTGCCGGTTGTGTAGACGTCGTCGACTATTAACACCGGGGTATCTTTTATCAAATTTTTCTGTAATTTTAATAATTCAAATGGTTGAATCAAGTCTAATCGTTGCCGACGATTTTTTTCGGATTGTCGGATTAATTTTTGATCTTGTGTTACCTTGAGTACTTCATGGTAGTGCGTCCGGTCGAGCAACCCGGTAACCTGATTAAATCCACGGGTTGCCAAGGTGCCTTGGCTCACCGGGATTGGAACGATGAGTCGCTTGGTATGCGCTAAAGCCAACCGCAGTTCCGACACAAAAACATATCTCAGCCGATAATCGCCATTGAACTTATATCGTTTCATAAAATCCTTCATTGCTGCGTTGTATTCGAACAAGGCTTGGTTGGTCAGGTTTGGAAGTCCGCTGTCGCGCCACCGGATACAATCTTGACATGGGTTTGTCATTTGGGAAACTAACTTTCGACCGCACCCATCGCAGGTGGGCATTGATAATCGATTAAACCCGGATCGACAGGCATGACAAACCGTATGACTGGAAATCGGCCTCAGGGAAATCAACTCGCCAAATGAAATGTTGTCTCGAATTATTTCACCGCATAATAAACAATGTTTCATAGCGCTGCCGCCTTTTGATTCATTAATTTAATCTGGCGATCACAGGACTTGATGTTGGCAGTCTTTGATTCACAATAAAATAGCACTTCCCCAGTCGGCCGATCGCTGTTTCTCCCAACTCGCCCTGCAATTTGAACCAGCGCCGCCGCCGAAAAAATATCGTCGTCAGCCTTCAGCACAATTACGTCAATCCCCGGAAAAGTCACGCCCCGTTCCAAAATCGTGGTGGTAATCAAAAAGTCCAATTGATGGTTGCGCATTAAGGCGACCTTTTCAATCCGCTGAGGATCCGCTGAATAAACCGTTTCAAATTTGGCCGCCATTTTAGTGGCTTTGAGGGCGTCAAAAACATGTTTCAAATCTTTAATGTGTGGTACAAAGAGTAAAAAGCGCTGCTTGGCATCAATTAACGCTTGAATCTTGTTTAGAATGTTTTTTGGTAACTGGCCATCATTGATCAAAGTTGCTAATCGTTTAGTTCGGATCACTGCTATCTCGGGCAACAGGTGACCATGGTAACGAATTGGCAGGTAACTGACGGTCAATTTATTTTGCTTAATCGCTCGAAACAGATTTTGGTCAGGGGTTGCTGTTAAATATAAGGTTGCGCCGGTCGGTTTGATGGCGTTGGCCACGGCAAAATGAAGCATTGCATTTCCGGAATACGGAAACACGTCAACTTCATCAATAATCAAGACATCAAATGCATGGTAGAATCGTAATAATTGGTGAGTGGTACAAACCGTTATCTGGCTGTAAACATAGGGTTGCTCACTTTTGCCATGTAGCAATACACAAGATACCTTTTCAAAAGCGACTTGAATCCGTGGAAATAATTCAATACAAACATCAACTCGCGGTGAAGCGATGCCGACACGCAAGCCATTTTCAACGGCCCAGTTAATGCCTTTAAATAACATTTCCGTTTTCCCGGCACCCGTGACTGCCCATAACAAGTGTCGCCGACGATTCTTAAAGACATCAATCACCGTTTGTGCACATTCAGCCTGCAGTTTCGTTAATTTTCCCTGCCAAGTCAGTGGTTGGCTGATACGCGGAAATTCATTGGGTTCCGGCGCAAAGGCCAACTGCTGCAGCGTATCTATTCGCCCCATTTGAATACAAACGTAGCAGTAATACTGATTGTTGGGAAGCGCTGCTAGTCTTCGCTTCAAACGACTGCCGCAACGACAACAGGCAATGCCGTGGTCTGTTTGGATGGCCGCCCGTGTCTTGACGCCTGGATGATGATTAAGTGTTTCACCAAGCATCGACATCGGCATTTGGCGTCCAAACAACTCTGATATATCATTAATCATAGAAAAACACCTCACTATTTAAATACGAGATGTATGGAGGAATACTTTTGAAAAAAGAATCTTTAACAATTAAAAAAAACGGCTCCCATGAAATTGAAATTAAAAAGTCCCGCTTTATCTGCACGATGGTAAGAATTCAAAGCGAGGACCAGGCAAAACAATTGATTGAACAAGTCACCAAGGAAAATTCCAAGGCGAACCATAACTGCTACGCTTACATGCTGGGAGACGATGATCATATTCAGCGCGAAAGTGATAACGGCGAGCCTTCAGGGACTGCCGGAGTGCCAATCTTAGAGGTTTTAAAGAAAAACGAACTGCACAACGTTTTAGCTGTCGTTACCCGATATTTTGGCGGCATTAAATTGGGCGCCGGTGGCCTTATCCGTGCGTACAGCAACGCGACTTCAACCACCATCGATCAGCTGGGGATTGTCAAACTTGTCAACAAGCAGCAGCTGACACTGACCATCGACTATAATCAATTCGACAAATTAAAATATTTTCTTGAAAACGAAGCCATTCCGATCGAAGACACCCAATACACCGATCAAATACAGGTTGTCATCGCGGTCAGTGATGATCATTTCAATGCGCTTATTTCGGCGATTACAAATTTACTGAGTGATCAATTTACTTACGACAAGGGGCCGTACAAAATTTTTGAAGTCCCCTACTCAAGAGAGGCTCGACAGCAAGATGAAAGATAACAAGTGCTGGTATAAAATTTGATTTTAATTAAGTCAAACGCTCTGAAAGTGTGATGATTACTAGGTTCACACTTTTTATTTACATCAATAGGATAACGATGTTATCTTATTTTTATAAAGGAGGTTTCAACTATCGCTGGAAAAACAAATCAGACCAAGAACCTTATTCTGTCTACAACTATCCGTGAGATTAAGGAAAATGGTTACCAAACAATATCACTTCGAAAATTACTTTCACAATTAAACTTAACCACTGGATCGTTTTATAAACATTTCTCAAGCAAAAATAATTTGTTTGAAAATGTGGCAGAAATTGTTTCGAAAAGATTTTCTGAGAATGCCGAACGACAACTATCGCAAGTACAAGGAGATGCACTGGACGAGTTAGTTACTCTGGGCGAATTCATCATTTCTGAAATAGAATCCGATCCAAATCTTACAGACTTTTTATTATTTAATCCAAGCATCATTCCTGTTTACTTAATTGAATCGAATATTGATACGTTTGAGTTACTAAAACTCACTCACCACATTATCGCAAAGCTTGTTAAGCAGCGTGATCTCTCTCAAACGGAAAATGAATTATTCGTCAAGGTTTGGGCATTTATTCAAGGTTATGGCTCACTTATTTCAAGGGGCGCCGTTAAATACGACCGCCATTTATTATTGACAGCTGCTACTCAATTGATTGGAGAAAAATGAAATGTCAAACACATTAATTATTTATTGCCACCCATACGAAAAAAGTTTTAATCACGCTATCGTGGAATCGGTCATCAATAATCTTGAGCTACATCATACAGATTGGACAATGATTGATCTTTATAAAGAAGCATTCAATCCTACATACAATGAAGAAGAGCTCCGCTTGTTTCACGACGGAAAATCCCACGATCCCCACGTGTTAAAATATCTGGAAGATTTACAAAAAGCAGATAAGCTTATTTTCGTAACACCAATTTGGTGGAACAGCATTCCAGGAATGTTGAAAGGTTTTATTGATAAAGTCATGAAGGAAGGCCCGGGTTTATCACACACTGTGACTAAAACGGGCGTTAAGGGGAACCTAACCAATATTAAACAGGCGTATGTGCTGACAACATCGACTTCACCAACGTTTTATTTTCGCTTCTTTTGTGGAAATGGGATCAACAGAATTTTTATTCGCCAAACATTACGACAACTGGGCATCAAAAAATCTAAATGGGTGAATTTCGGAGGTATCTCTACTTCTAAAAATTCAAAACGAACTGCTTATCTCGACCAATTAACTAAAATCAATTTTTGATTGAGAACAAAAAACTGCGTAGACAAAATACAACTTGTCTACGCAGCTTTTTAAGTTTTAATGATTATTTTTACTCGTCGTATCCTTAACAAGCTTCTTGATGCCGTTTAACAAGGGCTGGCGGTCCTCACCCACCAGACCGATGGTTTCAACAAACAGCTCCAATCCGATTAAAACCGCAACCGTCAGCAGAATTGATCCCCACAACGTTGAGATTGGGTATAACAATGAGATAAACGAAAAAATCAACGCAATCCCGTAAATCACCAAAACGGTTTGACGATGTGTCAGGCCAATTTGCATGAGTCGGTGGTGCAGATGACGTTTATCAGCATGCGTGATCGGTTCCTTGTTTAAAAGTCGCCTGAAAATGGCAAAAACCGTATCGGTAATCGGAACGCCCAAAATCATAACAGGAATCAATAATGTAATGAAAGTGGCGTTTTTTAGACCGAACAGTGAGAAAACAGACATCATAAAGCCAATAAACAAGGCGCCGGTATCACCAAGATAAATGCGTGCCGGGAAGAAGTTGTATGGCAGAAAGCCGATACAAGCCGCAACCAGCGTGAAAATCATGATGGCGACGAAAATATTGCCGACATTCAAGAAGAACATGGCGGTAATTCCCATAGTCGTCAAAGCAATAATCGCAACCCCGGTGGCCAACCCATCCAACCCATCAATCAAATTGACGGCATTGGTAATTGCCAAAATCCAAATCCAAGTAATGGGTAGGCTCATCCAACCGAGGTGAATCGTGATAAACGGCAACGTAATGCTGGTCATTTTAACGCCGGCAGTAAAATAAACCCACAGAGCCGCGATCGAAATCCCAAGGACCTTTTGACGGGGCTTCAAAACAAAAATATCGTCAATAATCCCCGTCAAAATAATAATTGTCTCACCACCGTATATCCCCCAGAGGACCTTCGTCGGAAATTGTCCGCGCAAAAGAATCATGGTTGTAAAGGTGTAGGCAATAAAAATGGCCAACCCACCAATCGTTGGCATTGGAATTTTATTCACTCGTCGTTTGTTTGGCCGATCTTCAGCACCAACAGCAAAAGCAAGTTTCCGGATAAATGGGGTTAGGACTGCAGAAATAATCATGGTAGCAAATAGTGACACAATGATCTCGAATTTCAAAACTGTAACCTCACTTATTTCCTTCCAAATCAATATTAATTCAATTATACAAATGACAAATCATAAAAACAAGGTTCTACTTTTTCACAATCTGAATAAGCTTACTTATTTAATTACACCGGCCCAATTGTGTCAATTTTCACATTTCACAAAATTGCTAGCGTTTTCAATTGTCATCCTTCACAAAAACATTTATACTAGGAGTTGTAAGACAACAGCTTTAATTATTTTATAATTCACAAACGGAAGGAGTTTTTTACTATGGCTGACAAATCAAATACTACACAAGCCGAAACAAAGGATGCCCCAATCTTAGTTCAAATGGGTATCTTCGCCGGCGTATTGTTTGTTTCCAGTTTAATTTCACCATTGTTTCCACCAACATTTCCAGTCCCAACACCAGTTATTGGGTTAGTTCTACTTTATCTTCTCTTAACTTTCCACATTGTTAAGGTTGAATGGGTTGATAAATTTGCAACCTTTATGATCGGAATGATTGCATTTCTGTTCGTACCGTCAGGAATTCAATTAACCGCATCACTTGATATTATGAAGGCTCAAGGTGTACAGCTTATTGTTGCTATTATTATTTCAACGGTTGTCTTACTTGTCGTTATTGCTTACACCACATCATTCTTCATTTGGATCCGAAAGACTGTTTTCCACGGCGATATTTCCGTCAGTGAAACGGTTGACAAAAAATAAAGGAAAGGGTGAATATATATGTCTGCTACGCAAACAACCATTATTACGTATCTAGGGACACCAATTTTTGGTATCTGCTTGTCACTTGTTGTTTTCTTGTTTGGCCAATGGCTGTTCAAGATTGGTAAGGGATTCTTCTTATTCCAACCACTGTTTGTTGGTATGGTATTAGGAATCTTTATTCTCTGGTTGATGGCTAAGATGTTTGGCGTCGATGTTACTTGGTTCTACACCAACGCATACAAACCAGGTGGAGATATCATCTTCTGGTTCTTAAACCCAGCAACAATTGCGTTTGCCGTTCCTCTGTACAAGCGTAACGATATTGTTAAACGATTCTGGCTTGAAATTCTGCTATCATTAATTATTGGATTGTTCATTTCACTGTTCATTATCTACGGTGTTTCAAAACTCCTTGGTTTGGACAACAACGGAATCGCTTCAATGCTTCCACAAGCTGCTACGACAGCTATTGCAATGCCTATCTCTGGTGCTATCGGAGGTACTCCTGCTATCACTGCCATGGCATGTATCCTCAATGCCGTCTTGATTTACGCTTTGGCAACATGGCTGATCAAGATCTTCCACTTGACTGAACCTATTGGCCAAGGTCTTGGATTAGGTACTGCCGGACACACGGTTGGTTCAGCAAAGGCCATTCAATTGAGTTCTGTATCTGGTGCGATGGCCGCTATCGCCGTTGTTATCATTTCAATTGTTGTTGATATTGTTGTTCCAACATTTGCTAACTTAATGGGAATTGTTCATTAATTATTTCAAATAAAAAGGTTGCTCATTTGAGCAGCCTTTTTATTTTTCACAAAATTCCCCTCACCTTCATAAGGGAATTGAACCGTCTTACAGGGCGATGTAACCTAAGAAGGCAACATGGGCAACACCCCTTGACCAAAAGCGACTAAAGCGCGCTTATGAGCGATTAATGGGGATACTGGAAAGCCCACGTACAAACTAAGGGGCTGTGACAAAACTAACGTTTTGCCAACAGCCCCTTGCTTTTTCAATTTTATATAGCCAGAACGTGTGCCAAAAGGCCGCTTCCGTAGCATAACCCGCCTTTTGGCACACTCCCTTTTTAGCCTGAATGTAACTCAACTGAATCGGGCACCAAATAACAGCTCTCAAAGTATGAGCGGTATGTCCCCGCAGGCTTTAATCCCAACTACTCACGCAGGTGGTAGTTATAAGTTGAAATAATAATATTTTGTCTTGAATTTAAAATCGTTCGCAAGCGTAGACTGGTTTGGTTATGCAAGACGTTCTCCCAACGGTGACGAGGCACGAATTGTGGTACCAAGACCGTGGTTGAATAATTCCGATCAGCCGCACGCTTAGCAATCACATCACAGAATCGTAAGGTTGGTTGGGCGATGGATCGATAAGACGAATGGATATCCACGAATCGGACGTCTGGGAATTCCTTCTTAAATTGCTCAGAGGTCTTATGTTCCTTCTCGGGATTGGAATCAAACGAGACGTGCATTGCGATAACGTAATCACCAATTGACTGGGCATAGCTGATAGCATTCGCCGTCACCCGGGTCACCCCGCTAACCAGTACAATCACAGTCGCCCCATCAAAATGATGGGTAGCAGTAATCTCAGTTTCGTCTTCGACCACCCGGAGCTGCTCAGCAACTCGAACATAGTGATGGTGAATCTTGTAGAAAATTTGTAACAAAATCGGCATTACGATTAGATAAGGCCAAACATTGGGGAATCTTAACAGGAACAAACAAGTAACCAAAGCTAAGGAAATAAAGGCCCCAATAAAGTTGATCACTGATTTGATTTGCCAATTTTTCCCTCGGTTTCGATACCAATGAATAATCATCCCTGATTGCGACAGCGTAAATGGAATGAAAACACCGACCGCATAAAGTGGAATCAGTGAGTTCGTCCGACCACCAAAAATGCCAATCAAGACCATCGCACCAATTGCCAAGGAGATAATACCGTTGGAGTAACCCAACCGGTCCCCTTTATCCAAGTAAGCGTGGGGCAAGAACTTATCCTTCGCTAAATTATACGCCAAAATTGGAAAGGCTGAAAATCCGGTATTGGCAGCGACTGCCAAAATCATCGCGGTGGACAGCTGAAGAATATAGTAAACAATGCCGTGGCCAAACACATTCACACCAATTTGTGAAAGAACCGTTTCATGACTGTTAGGCACAATCCCCATGTAGTAACTAAGAAATGTAATCCCACCAAAGAAGCAAGCTAAGATGGTGGCCATGATCGCCAATGTTGCAGAGGCGTTCTTGCTCTTTGGTTTGTTGAAGTTAGGAACAGCATTACTAATCGCTTCAACACCGGTCAATGATGAAGAACCGGATGAGAAAGCCCTAAAGAACAGCACCAACGTCATCCCTTCAACGGGCGCACCAATATGCGCAGCCGCGTGATAGGCAATGTTGCCAGTGACGATATTGTAGCCACCGTATACGATCATCCCAATGATCATGATGATAAATAAATAAACAGGCAGCGTCAAAAATGAAGCGGATTCTCGAATTCCCCGAAGATTAAGCAACATAATAGCAACAACAATAAGACAGGAAATCAAGACTTGGTGCGAATACAATGACGGGATAGCCGAGGTAATCGCCTCGGTCGCAGATGTGGTTGAAACGGCAACGGTCAACATATAGTCAACCAGTAGTGACCCGCCGGCAACCAGTCCGGCCTGCTGTCCCCAATTGGTGCTGGCAACAACGTAAGCACCTCCACCAGACGGATAAGCATGAATAATTTGTTGGTATGACAACGTAATTGCAGCCAATAATACCAACACAAGTGCGGCAACCCAAATTTGGTACATCAACGCTGCTGCAGACAGCGTAATCAAAATGGTTGTAATCTGCTCAGTACCATATGCAACTGACGAGAGCGCATCGGAAGACAGTAATGCCAGTGCCTTAAATTTGGTTAAGGATTGACCACCTTCATCAGTGGTTTTTAACGGCTTCCCAATTAACAGCCGTTTAAGATATCGCCACATAAATAGTTACTCCTTTTTCAATAATCTACCATTCTTGTGAACCATAAAATGATAGTCCTTCTTGAGATTAAAAACAAGTCTTGATATGTACGCCCAAATGAGTTTAGAACTGAAACTCATTTGAAAGCCAAAAAATATGACATTTACCAGACAAATTTTGATTCAAAATAAGCACCAATCCTCATTAGGACTGATGCTTATTTTACAATACTTTAATCATAAATGGTTATTTTATGCTAAATTACATGCCCATTCCTGGTTGTGGCATTGGAGCAGCTGGTGTGTCCGGCTTAGGTTCGTCGGCAACAACAGCTTCCGTTGTCAACAACAAAGCAGAAACGGATGCGGCATTTTGAAGTGCTGAACGGGTAACCTTGGTAGGATCAACGATTCCATCGTCAATCATATCTTCAAATTTGCCGTTAGCAGCGTTATAGCCGATTCCAGGCTTTTCATCCTTGAGCTTTTCAACGATGACAGAGCCTTCAACACCGGCATTTTCAGCGATTTGACGAACTGGCTCTTCGAGGGCACGAAGGACGATTCTGATACCAGTTTCTTCATCACCGCCAGCTTCGGCATCCAACTTGGCGATTTCTGGAATGACGTTAATCAAGGCAGTTCCACCACCGGGTACGAAGCCTTCTTCAACGGCCGCACGGGTAGCGTTCAAAGCATCTTCAATCCGATACTTCTTTTCCTTCAATTCAGTTTCAGTTGCGGCACCAACACGAACAACGGCAACCCCACCTGATAACTTAGCTAAACGTTCCTTTAACTTGTCACGGTCAAAGTCTGAAGTCGTCTTTTCGATTTGTGTCTTAATTTCAGCAACACGGTTGGCAATTTCATCATTTGAACCTGAACCGTCAACGATGGTAGTTGAATCCTTCGTAACGTTAACCTTGTTAGCTTGACCTAATTGTTCAAGGGTTGCGTCCTTCAAGTTCAAGCCAAGGTCATCGGTGATCAAGGTTGCACCAGTCAAAATGGCGATATCTTGTAATTGATCCTTACGACGGTCACCAAAGCCAGGGGCCTTAACAGCAACAACGTTGAAGGTTCCACGCATCTTGTTCAAAACAAGTGTTGGCAATGCTTCGCCACCAATGTCATCGGCAATAATCAGAAGTGAACGACCTTGTTCAACAATCTTTTGCAGCAATGGCAAAATGTCTTGAATGTTGGTGATCTTCTTATCAGTTACCAAGATGTATGGATTGTCCAAGTTAGCTTCCATCTTGTCGTTGTCGGTTACCATGTATTGTGACATGTAGCCACGGTCGAATTGCATTCCTTCAACAACGTCCAAGCTGGTATCAACACCACGTGATTCTTCAATGGTAATGACACCATCATGGCCAACCTTTTCCATTGCGTCGGCAATCAACTTACCAACTTCAGTGTTGGCAGATGAAATTGATGCAATTTGTGCAATATCATCCTTGGTCTTAACATCGTGTGACATCTTGTGAAGGGCATCAACGGCAGCCTTGGTTGCTTTTTCAATCCCGCGACGAATACCAACTGGGTTGGCACCGGCAGTCACGTTCTTCATACCTTCATTGACGATTGCTTGTGTTAAAACAGTTGCAGTGGTGGTTCCATCACCGGCAACATCATTGGTCTTTGAAGCAACTTCAGAAACCAACTTGGCACCCATGTTTTCAAAATGATCAGGCAATTCAATTGACTTGGCAATTGTGACACCATCATTGGTAATGGTTGGTGTTCCTGCACTTTGTTCCAAAACAACGTTTCGACCCTTTGGTCCAATTGTTGCCTTAACTGTATCTGCTAATTTATCAACGCCTCGAAGCATTGCGCCACGAGCATCTTCAGAAAACTTTACTTGTTTAGCCATTTTAAAATTTCACCTCAAAAAAGTATTTTTGATTATTTTTAAATTGTTATTCGATTCAAATCATTCACTAACGCACAATTATCTTGGTAAAATGAACTTACTCGATAACTGCAACGATGTCTTTTTCATGCAGAACCAGGTAGGACTGATCGTTGTCCTCGATCTCGGTTCCGGCGTACTTATCAAACATAACCCGGTCGCCCTTCTTAACAACTGGCGCTACTTTTTGGCCGTTATCCAAAACGCGGCCATCACCCACGGCAACGACGGTACCAGCTTGTGGCTTTTTCTTTGCATTATCAGCAAGAACAATGCCGCCCACTGATTTTTCTTCTTCTTTTTCTGTTTCGATAATGACGCGATCTCCTAATGGTTTTAACACGTTAGTCCCTCCATTTACAACATTTTTTAGCATCATTAGCACTCGTATGTTAAAAGTGCTAATCACTGTTTATAATATATTATTTTTTCAGACCAATTGCAAGGATTTCTACATATTTTTCAAGATTTTAGTATTGACTAGGCCGGCTTTCACAAATTGACGTAACAGAAAAACCTTGTGACAAAGGCGTTTTAATCGCAGAACTGAAGTCATTCAAAAAAGCCGAGCCAAAAGTTGACACTTTTGGTCCGGCCAATAACATCTATTCATTAAGCTGTTACTTACTGAAATTTTCAATAAAATAAATCAAAGTTTGTAATTCGTTGGTTAAATCGACATTTTGGACTAACACATCATCAGGCACTGACAATCTGATCGGCGTAAAGTTCAAAATTCCCTTCACCCCACCGGCAACGGCATCGTCGGCAATCGATTGGGCAACGCTTGATGGAACGGTCAAAATAATCACTTTAATTTGTTGATCGTGAAGTTGATGCGCCAATTCATCAATTGGATAAACCGGAACGCCGTCTTCAATCGTGTTGACAATTTCATCATCGGTATCAAATGCAGCGGAAATTCGAACGTTGCCATCCTTGTGAAAATTAAAGTTCAACAAGGCGTGGCCCAAGTTCCCAACCCCGATCAAGGCAACGTTGGTCAGATGCTCCTGATTCAAAATCTGCTTGAAAAATGAAAGCAAATTGTCGACATCGTAACCGTAACCTCGTTTGCCCAAAGCACCAAAGTACGAAAAGTCCCGGCGGATTGTAGCTGAATCAACCTGCACCGCCTCAGCTAATTCGGTAGACGAAATTCGTTGCTTGCCTGTATCGTGTAATATATTTAAGTATCTGTAATAAATGGGCAATCGTTTAGCGGTTGCGCGTGGAATATTTTCAGCTGTCAAGAAAATTTCCTCCTATTTGTATTTTGATCATATAACTTTGTGAATTCCTATTTACAACTTATTCTACCATATCTCGACATCTTGTGAAATATATTTCAAATAATACTTACAAAAAATTACTGAAGCATTGAAAATTATGATAGAATTATATGATGTAAGTTACAAAACGAAAGGTGGCCAAACGCTTGATAATCTTACAAGTACAGGATCTCAGTAAACGTTTCAATGGCGAAACAATTTTTTCAAAAGTTAACTTGGCCATTCAAGAAAAAAGTCGCATTGCCTTGGTCGGCCGAAACGGTGCCGGCAAGTCGACCCTGGTCAAAATGATAATCGGTGAACAATCCGTTGACAGCGGCCAAATTGTCACCAAAAAGAATCTGACGATTGGCTACCTTGCCCAGGATACTGGTTTGGACTCCGATAAAAGCATCTATGATGAGATGGCATCGGTTTTTGCCGGTTTAAAAGCACAAGAACACAAGCTCCATGAATTAGAATCACAAATGAGTGCCCCTGATCTGGATACGACCTCTGAAGATTACCAAACGATTTCTTCACAATATGATAATATTCGGGCCGATTTTGAACAACATAACGGATACGGTTACGACGCTGAAATTCGCGGCGTGCTCCATGGCTTTGGTTTTGAGCAGCCCGACTACGATCGGCATATCAACGAATTGTCCGGTGGTCAAAAGACCCAATTGGCGCTGGCTAAGCTCTTGTTGGAAAAGCCTGAGCTCTTAATCTTAGATGAACCGACCAACCACTTGGATGTTGAAACCATCACCTGGCTTGAAGGTTACATTCAAAATTATAGCGGTGCGCTTTTGATTATTTCACATGACCGTTATTTTCTGGACCGGATTGTGAACGAAGTCTACGAAATGTCACAAGGGACCCTCCACCATTTCACTGGGAATTATACCGACTACACCCGAAAAAAGGGCCAGCTAGTCGAACAAGAGTGGAAAGAATACGAAAAACAACAGGCAAAGATTCAGAAGTTACAAACATTTGTCGATAAAAACATCGTCCGGGCATCTACGACAAAACAAGCTCAGGCGAGACGAAAGCAACTCGAAAAAATGGACAAGCTGCAAAAGCCGACCGGTGACGCCAAAAGTGCCCGTTTTTCATTTACGCCGGCTTCCAAGAGCGGCAACAACGTTTTAAACGTCGTAAACGCCGCGGTCGGCTACACCACTGTTCTTTCAGAACCGGTTAATCTCGACGTGAAACGTCACCAAGCGATTGCAATTGTCGGCCCGAACGGGGTGGGAAAATCAACGCTACTTAAAAGTATCTTGGGGATCATTCCATTTTTAAAGGGAACAGCCCAATTTGGCACCGGTGTTGATACCGGGTACTACGATCAAGAGCAGGCCTCCCTACACGATTCCAAAACCGTTTTAAGTGAACTATGGGACGATCATCCAACCACGCCTGAGGGCGACATCAGAAGCATCTTGGGCAGCTTTTTATTTTCGGGTGACGATGTTGCCAAAATGGTTCATGATCTTTCCGGCGGTGAAAAGGCCCGGCTTCTGTTGACGAAGCTGGCAATGCAGCACAATAATTTCCTGATTTTAGATGAACCGACCAATCATTTGGACATCGACAGCCGAGAAGTTTTAGAAAAAGCGTTAAATCAATTTGACGGCACAATTTTGTTTGTTTCCCATGACCGCTACTTCATCAATAAGATTGCCACGTCTGTGGTCGAACTGTCCCGTCAAGGCACAACGCTGTATTTAGGAAATTACGATTATTACGTCGATAAAAAAGCCGAGCAACTTGCGATTAAGGAACATGATGCCCAGAAAAATGCCCCGGAACAGTCACAATCCGAACCGGAGCAAACCACAGACAAGAAGAATTACGTCATCAATAAACAAGTTCAAAAAGAGCACCGCAAGCTTGAAAGAGAAGTGGCGTCGCTCGAAGAACAACTGGATCGTTTAACAAAAGAAAAAGATACAATTGAGACTGAGATGACCAAGCCGGATGTTTTTAACGACTTAGGTAAACTACAGGATCTGCAAACTCAACTTGATGAGACCAATCAAAAAATCGGCGAAACGGAATCAAACTGGGAAGCCGCCAGTTTGAAGCTCGAAAACATGTCTGAAGGCTAGCAGCTCTCGGATCACACCACTCGACTTTCACCTAAAAAATGAGCGTGGGCCAAATATCGGTTAGGTAATATTCAGGCTAAAAAAGAGGTTGGAGCAAAACTTTTAAGTTTTGTCCCGACCTCATTTTTTGTCCATATTTTTATTTAACTTCATCTTTAAGCCAATCAAATTCAAGCCCAGGATCGGCATTGAGCGTTGCGTCCGCCCGCTCACCGTGTCGATAGAGCATTTCCCCAGCTGCCCCAATCATGGCGGCATTATCCCCGCACAATGAGAGTGGTACCAATTCAAGCTTGGTTTGTGGAAAAGCCGCTAAGTCTGACGTGAGTCTGTCGCGCAACCCTTTGTTGGCTGCCACACCACCGGCTAAAATCAATTGCTTAACTGGAAATTCACGTAACGCTCTGACAGTTTTATCCGACAAAACATCTACAACTGCTTGTTGGAAGCTGGCGGCGAGATCTTCTTTGCTCAGTGATTCGTTGAGTTGATCTGCATGGTGAACCGTGTTAATAAACGCACTCTTCAAGCCACTAAAACTAAAATCGAAGTTCTCGTCGGAGTCCATTGCCCGAGGAAAGTTGAAAGTATCCTTGCCCTGATGAGCCAATTCGTCAACCGGCTTGCCGGCGGGATAGTTAATCCCGAGAACCCGACCAATTTTATCGTACGCTTCTCCGGCAGCATCGTCTCTGGTTTCACCAATAATTTCAAATCGATTTTCTTCCGGCATGTAAACCAGCTCAGTGTGTCCCCCGGAAACTACGAGCGCCATGGCCGGAAATTCGATCGGTTCAACTAATCGGGCAGCGTAAATATGTCCCGCCAAGTGATTGACCGGAACTAATGGTAACTGGTGGGCCCAAGCAACCGCTTTGGCAGCCGTCACACCAATCAATAGTGCGCCCACTAGGCCAGGACCGTAAGTAACCGCCACTGCAGATAAGTCGTCGTAGGTGACGTCCGCTTCGGTTAATGCATCCTCAATACAACTCGTAATCTGCTCAATGTGGTGGCGACTGGCAACTTCGGGAACAACCCCGCCGAATCGTTGGTGACTTTTGATTTGTGTCGCAACAATATTTGAAAGAATCTGATTGCCATTTTCGATCACAGCGACTGAAGTTTCGTCACAGCTGGTTTCAAAAGAAAGCACTAAATTTCTTGCCAATAAATTCATCTCATCCCTATTCGTCATTTTTACCCAATCTTAGTAATATCCAAAACCATATTCAAAGCATCTTCGCGATCGTTGAAGTAATAGTCTTTTTTCAGGCCGTTATCCACAAACCCGATGTCTCGGTACAATTTCTGGGCGCGCGTATTGCTGACGCGAACCTCCAAAGTAACTTTACTGTACTGAAGCTGACGGGCTTTTTTAATGATCGTCGTGACCAAAAAGTACCCCAATCCATGATTTTGAAAATTGGGTGCAACAGCAACGTTTGTGATGTGACAATCCTTGGTATGATTATTCAATGAACAGCCGATAAACGCGACCAGCCAATCATTTCGTCGTAAAACCAAGTACAGACGGTCGGTCTTTCGCATCAATTCTGTGCGAAAAGCCCGGTCGTCCCAAGGGGTCTGGCCACCATAAACGGCGCGTTCAATTCCTAAAATCTCAGGAATATCCGGAATCATGGCCTTAGCCAAGAAATATTCAGTTCCGTTAATTTCAACATCGTGATTTTTGATGTCAAGGTAACGTTCACGTAACTGGACTTCCTTATTATAAAATTGCTTACTAAACCAATCCTTAAATTTTTTCAACATAATCATGCGTATCCTCGTTAGGATGTAATTTTTTCCAATCGGCCTCCGCCTTGGTCAATCTCAAGTATCTGGGGACAACCGCATCAACGTTTGTCACCGGCGACTTTGATCGCCCATAGCGACCGAGCTTGGCGGCACTGGGAATTGCTGCTAATGAATCAGCGACGATTAAACGACTATGTAAAACAGACCGCATCCCGTCTTCAAATGAATCCGTGTCACCGGAAATGATAATCGGTTGGTCATAAGAGCTAATTAATTTCAGCCAGTCAGTTAAGTTGATGTGCTGATCTTCAATCACGGACTCAATGACACCATCGTTCCACCGATAAAGGCCGGTGAACATGTTTTGGTTTCGACCATCAAAAATTGGGTTGATCAAAACCCCTTCTTTTTCAATATTAAGGGCCAAATTTAATAGGCTCGAAACCGTCACCAACTCAATGCCAAGCGTTTTAGCGATTGTTTTCCCCGCTGTCACTGCCATGCGAATCCCTGTGTAGGATCCTGGCCCGTCGGCGACGACAACCCGCTGTAAATCCGTTGGCTGCAAATCAGATTTTTGAACCAAGTCTTCAATGACCGGCATCAAAAATTCTGCGTGCTTTCTATGCGTGGTTAACGTCGTTTCCGCTAATAAACGGTCATCTTCCATAACAGCGACGGAAAGTGGCCGATTCGATGTATCAATTGCTAAAATTTTCATGATTAATCGTTACCCTTTGCTTTACTTTCTTTCCAAATGATCGATGCCGTAGCTGAGAGCACATCGTTGGATGTAATGTCGTGCACTGTTTTAATTCTATCATTATCTGAAGAATCGACAACTACCGAACTCGTCACCATGCTTCCATATGTGACTTCATTTTCAAAACGGATATCAATGTTGGCCGGTTCGTGCGCATTTAAAAAGGTCATTGGCAGTGCATCCAACATCCATTCAGGATAACGGGAATTATTGACGTGGCCGTTAAAATCAATGTCACTCCATCTAACCCGATATTGTTTGGCCGTGGCTTGACTTGTTTCTTCAATCTTATCCGGTCGCGGCAGCCGTGGTATTCTGCGGACCTTTTCGGACTGGTACGGGGCAATCACGTCGTCTGCAATCGCCGTAATTTTACGGGCCTTTTCATCCATTAAAACCCAGATGCTTTCGACCTTGACTAATTCGTTCCCAGCTTCGTCATGTAACCAAAACTCTCGATAAGCAAAGTAACGGTTATAAGAGGTTCCCCGAGTCGTCATTTCAACTTTCATGTCTTTTTGCGGCAGCTTGGTAATGTGAATCGAATATGAAGTAACAACCCACCCAATGCCATATTTATCAATCAAATATCGTTGATCAACACCGAGTTTTTCATTTTGGTGTTCAGACGCCAAAATCAAAATGTTAATCAGCATCGGAATCGTAATACGGTTATTAACATCGCATTCATAAAATGGGATGGTGTGGATTTCACTAAAGTGATGGGCTGGCATAGACATTACTTCTTTCTATTTGATGTCGTGGTATTGATTATAAACAACTTGCTTACGTAAATGATGCGCTTTAGCAACCCGCTTAATTGCTTCGTTAACACTCAGATCATTTTGAATATAGAAATCAACCTGCTGGTCAATGGTCATTCCGGCGAGTGGGTCGACAGCCTCAATTTCAGGCTGGTCATTACCTGACACTATAATAACAAATTCCCCACGAACTTCATTGGAATTGGCCCATTCGTTGAGTTCCGAAAGACTCCCGCGAATAAATTCTTCATGCTTTTTGGTCAACTCCCGGCACAGAGCACCCTTTCGAGCAGATCCAAGCTGGCCTTCCAAAGTTTTTAGAGTCTTCTTCAACCGATGTGGCGCTTCATAGAAAATCATTGTTTCGGGCTTGGTGCGCAGTGCATCGAGTTCTTCCCGCTGCTCTTTAGGTTTCCGGGAAAGAAACCCGTAAAAGTAAAATGGCTGGGGCGCAACTCCTGAGGCAATTAACGCCGTGATTCCGGCATTGGCACCAGGAAGTGGCACAACATTGATTTGTTCTTTCACACACGCCATCACCAATTCATGGCCGGGATCACTAATGGACGGCATCCCTGCATCACTCACTTGCGCGATTGTCACGCCCTGCTTTAACTTCTCGATCAATTCCGGAATCCGTTGAGCGGTGTTGTGCTCATGAAAGCTAATCTGTTTGGTTTTAATATCAAAATGATTGAGCAGTTTCTGGGTGTTTCGCGTGTCTTCCGCCGCAATCAAATCGGCTTCCTGAAGTATTTTGACGGCACGAAACGTCATGTCGTCAAGATTCCCGATCGGCGTTGGTACCAGGTATAAAATCCCATATTGAGTTGAAGAATCAAAGCTTCGTTGCGTTTCCAATGTTGACTCCTTAATGACGTTTGCCATAAATAATATCGGTACAGAAAATACAGTCCTCACCGTTTTCCCGACGCTTACCATAATACGAGCTGCATACATGAAAGCCTTGGTTATAAAGCTTTTCTAAGTTCTTTCTCGACTTAGACAGGCGGGGTGAGTTGCTATCCATTTTTTCAGTTATCTGATTAATTCGATCCCGTAGATGCTGATTTTCAATTTCCAGCTCCGCGTTTTTTTCCATCAAGCCGATCAATGATTCATGGAGGTGGGAAAAGTTTGCGGCGTTGGAACTAAGTTGTGTGTCCATTTGTTTTAATTCATCGTATAAGCTCTGACTGTCCACGTTTTTATCACCCTTTAACAAACTCTGACTGACTGATTGTGAGAATCTTTAGCGTCACTGATTCAATGATGTTTTGAAAGTTTACGTTAACGTTCATACTGCTGTTCATATTCAATAATTCGTCGAGCATGGCCAACACCTGGTCGTTGTTCCATTTGGTTGCAGCCTGTTTGGTTTGTTCCAGGATGCCGGGGTACTTAACTTGATCCGCACTCAATGTTTCGTACTTCATTTGTAACACATCATCAAACAAACTAATCATCATTGAGATGACAATCCGTTGTCGTTCTTTATTAGTAATTAATGGCATCAAGGACATTTGAATAAACGGCATGGCCATCGCATCACTCTTTACCAAATAGGTAAACCACTTTTCGAGCAACCGTTGGGTATTTTCAAACCAGTCATCTTTGAGCCATTCGTTGATTTCGTCCATGCTATTGGTGATTGAAATCATCAAATTGACTTCACTGGGCTTAACCCCACTTGATTTTAATTCTTCAACCATCAATTTTTTGCTCAAGCTGGGGAATTCAACCACTTGGGTTCTGGAAATAATCGTTGGCAACACCAAATTCCGGTTCTTACTGATCAGAAACGAGACGACGTTTCCGGTCGGTTCCTCAATAAACTTCAATAAGCTGTTCGCTGCGCCGGTCGTCATTTTTTCAGCTTCGGAAATAATGAAGACCTTTTTGGATCCTTCCATGGCGCTCTTAGTAAATTCACTTTTAACGTGACGGATTTGGTCAACTTTGATACTTAGCCCATCCGGCTTGGTCATGACGACGTCTGGGTGGTCATAATTCATGATTCGTCGGCACTCGGGACATTGACCACACGGCATGCCATTTTGAACATTCGTACAAAAAAGCCGCATGGCAACCCCCATTGCGACTGAAAATTGACCGGCACCGTCTTCACCAGTAAACAAATAGGCGTGAGACAATTCGTTTCGTTTAACCAGATTCATAAACTGCTTAAAAATTGTCGGTTGTTTAGTTTCAGCAACGTTAACAATATTTTGTTCCATAACGTTCCCTTCTAAAACTGCTTAAATGCTTCGATTGGCAAAATCATAACCGTTGCCCCACCAACTTGAACTTCGATTGGAAAAGTGTGTTCAGCGGTATCGCCATTCAGACTCACGGGCGGTGTCATAAATTGCTGTCTTGCTGAACAAGTTTCTTTGATCAACTTCAACGTCAAATCAACTTTATCATCGTCAACCGCAACTAAATAAGTGGTGTTTCCTGCCCGCAAAAAGCTACCGGTAGTTGAAAATCGGGTCGCAATGATGTTATGGGCAACAAAGACCGAACGAAGCTTGTTTGCGTCTTTATCTTGGACAATCGCAATGACTAATTTCATACTTAATCCTCCTTAAAGTATTCGCCGGCAATTTGATGAATAATTGTAATTGTATCATTAACCACCGCATCGATTGGCTGCGTTGCATCGATACTGATAAACCGATCGGCATTTTGATCGCGAATCTTCATGTAACCTTGATGAACCCGCTTATGAAAAGCGGTTGTTTCGACATCCAACCGGTCAATTTTACGACTATCGCGATGCTTGGCGATCCGCTCCAAGCCGACTTCAACGGGAATATCAAAATAAATTGTTTTAAACGGCAATAATTTCTCTGTTGCAAATTCATTCATTCTGGCAACTTGACTCATGCCAATCTGACGTCCCGCACCCTGGTAGGCAACCGAACTGTCAACGTAGCGATCACATAAGACTAATTTATGATCTTTCAGTGCGGGTAAGATGGTTTCGACCAGGTGCTGACGGCGGGCTGCCGCATACAATAACGCTTCGGTCCGATAGTCCATTTCAGTATTATTCCGATCCAAAATCACGCTGCGGATCTCTTCAGAAATTTTGTTGCCCCCCGGCTCTCGGGTGACCAGTAATCGATCACCGAGTTCTTGATCAAACACGGCGATTACTTGGTTCATAACGGACGTTTTCCCCGCACCATCCGGTCCTTCAAACGTGATAAATTTACCATCCAAAACAATTCCCTCAATTCTATGGTTAATTGTACTTTAACTCATTTCGACTGTCTAATGACGTGTTGTTTGATTCCAGCACATTATTCAAAGTTATCGTGATCGTAACTGATCACAGAAGGTTGGATTTGATCGTTTTTGATTTTTCTAATCCGGGCTTCTCTATAGATAAAGAAATACTTTTGTCGTGCCAAGGCAGTCTCTTGTTCCATTTCCATATCGCTATCAGCCACAGCCTCTTGCGTTTGGGAAGCGTGATCCCACTCCTCTTTCAAACTATTGATCAGCTCAAGCAATCGTTGATCGTATTCTTTTTTGACGTTTTGCCGTCTGAATCGATTAAAAAACATGTTGATTGACCACCTCGCTTTTAAATTCGCTTAAATTTCAGTTCTTCCCTGGACCGCTTTAAACAAGGTCATTTCATCGGCGTACTCGATATCAGAGCCAACGGACAGGCCATGGGCCAACCGTGTCACTTTAATGCCGGCCGGCTTAATCAGCTTGCTCAGATACATCGCTGTCGCTTCTCCTTCTGGAGTGGCATTGGTTGCGACGATGACTTCTTTGACGTCTTGATTTTTTTGCAGCCGCTTAATCAAAGAACTAATATTCAAATCTTCCGGGCCCTTACCTTCAATAGGTGATAAAACACCGTGCAGCACGTGATATAGCCCATGGTACTCCTGCACTTTTTCCATAACCATCACGTCTTTGGGCTCTTCAACAACTAAAATCGTTGATTGATCGCGGGTTTTGTCCCGGCAAATATCACAGGGATCCTCATCGGTTAAATTGCCACAAATTGAACAGTAACGTAAATCGTTTTTGGTAGCAACCAATGCTTTGGAGAACTCCTTGACATCATCTTCATTCATATCGACCGTGTAAAATGCCAAGCGGGTCGCGGTCTTGCTGCCAATCCCCGGCAACTTCATGTAACTATCAATTAATTTTGCGATTGGTTCAGGATATTGCATAGTTTCCCCTTTTCAAAAATGCTTACATTCCTGGGATCCCTTTAGTATATTTACCCATTGTATCTTGGGTCGCTTTATCAACCTTGGTAAGACCATCGTTTACGGCAGCCAATACCAAATCGCCCAACATGTCTGGATCATCAGGATCGATGGCTTCAGGCTTAATTTGAATGTCAGTCATCTTCTTGTCACCGCTAAAGGTCACCGTCACCATGTCATCAGGAGAGACACCCTTAAATTCTTGTTGCTTTAAGTTCTCTTGTTCTTGACCGAGTTCCTTTTGCATCTTCTTCATTTGTTTCATCATGTTGTTCATGTTCATACGGTTCATCATAATTGGTTTCCTCCATTAATCGTCATTTATTAATCATTTTTAATATCTAATATGTCTTTGCCAAATAATTCCTCGGCTTTTTTGACAACGGGTTGGGTCTCGGCGTCGTCTGCCGGACGCTCATCAGCGTCATCAGTGGAATCAGGTTTTGGGTCGGCATCATTAGAACCTGCCTTCTTGCCCTTCAGCTGATTGCGATGGTTCGCTAAGTAATCATGCCGAATTTCCGGCCATTGATTTTCAGGGACAAAGACAATTTGGGGTACTTTGCCGACAATTCGATCCAGATTATTTTCCAACGCATCCTTTAAATCCGAATCTCCCTGCGCCTTTTGATACACAAATGGGTATTCAAAGGCGACAATCACGCCGCCTTCGCTGGCAGCCACCGGAGACGATACATGCATCACCGCGCGTTGAGTGACCGACAATGCATTCATCAAATCCGGCCAAATTTCTTTAAATTGATTAAGTTGCTTTCGCGTGGCCTGTCCCAAAATTGGGTAAATCTTTGCCAACTCAATGTGCGTATCCAATGCCGGAGCGCTTGCTTTGGCCGGCTCAGAAACAGCCGGAGTCTCAACCGTCGAACCAGCCTGCTGTTTAAGTGACTCAACTTCAGCTTTGAGCCGATCGACCTCTTGAGTCAACTGTTGGATTTCCACCGTCGTCTCAGGTGACGGTGCCTGCTGATTCGTTGAGTGAACGGCAGCTGGCGCCGAACTAGTTGATTTTGGTTGTTCCAAATGCGTTATTTTGACCGTCAGAACTTCCAAATAGACGTCCGGATTGGCGGTATACCTCAATGAATTTGAAATGGCGTTTAATTCGCTGATCATTTGATAAATTTCCTGATCAGTGATTTTTTGACTCAATTCCTTGAACTGATCGTCAATGACGCCCAATTCCATTTCCTCAACGATACCGGGATCTTGCTGATACAACAAAATATCTTGACAATAACTGGTTAAGTCTTCAATAAATCGGCTGGCATCCTTACCTTCATCCAAAATCTTTTGAATAGTGATCAAGGCGCTTTTGGTGTCCTTAGCCACAACCTGTTGCATGTAAGTTGTCAACAGCTCATTGGTGACGCTGCCAGTAACCAGCAAGGCGTTTTCGTATGTGATCTGATTATCCCCGTAAGACATGGCCTGATCCAGGATACTCAGTGCATCCCGCATCCCGCCTTCAGCCGCCTTTGCAATCAGCTTAAGGGCCTTATCATCATACGCAACCTTTTTTTGGTCCAGAATATATTCCATTCGTGACAGAATATCCTGAGGCTTGATCCGCTTAAAATCAAACTTCTGTGTCCGCGAAATGATGGTTGCCGGGATTTTATGGGGCTCAGTCGTTGCCAAAATAAAAATAACGTTGGTTGGCGGCTCCTCAAGTGTTTTCAGCAATGCATTAAAGGCCCCCGTCGAAAGCATGTGGACTTCATCAATAATGTAAACTTTGTAGTCCGCCTGGGTTGGCGCGTATTTTGCCTTATCCCGAATGTCTCGGATCTCTTCAACACCGTTGTTCGAGGCAGCATCAATTTCAATGACATCATTTAAGCTGCCCTCATTAATCGCCTTGCAAGTCTCACATTCGTTGCAGGGTTCGCCGTCCTTCAAAAAGTGACAGTTCACCGCCTTGGCAAATATTTTGGCTGCAGATGTTTTTCCAGTGCCTCGTGGGCCGGTAAACAAATAAGCATGACTAATTTGTTTAGTAATTAGAGCGTTTTTAAATGTTCGTGTAATAATCGACTGGCCGACAATCTCGTCAAAGCGTTGAGGCCGCCAAACCCGATATAATGCTTGATAGCTCATTACCAAATCCTCCAAAATAAAAATGCCGAATGCAAAAAAGTGTAATTGGAACGTCTAAATAATTATATAGTGAAATTTGTAAGAATGCCAACATAAATCCGAAAACATGTTCCGCTCTTCAATTAAAAAAACTCGCACAAAAAAATACTCCCAGCAGAATCTGCTGAGAGCTTAATTTCTATGTACAAGAGGCACAAGGTTGATGATACTTAGTGCTGCTTCCTTCCGGACCTGACACAGTTCGTAACCCGACCCTTGCCTCAGGGCCTTGCGGCAATATCTATCATAACGTAATTCACTTTGAATTGCCAGAGATATTCTTCCTTTTTTGTCGAGCAGCCCGAAAAAAGGCCTTCATTATCTGTGAGCATTGGTCGCTCAGTAGCCCTTCAATCACATTAACCCGATGATTCAAGCGTGAATCTTCCAGAACCGTATACAGGCTTTTAACAGCTCCGGCCTTGGGATCACGGGCACCAAAACAAACGTTATCGATTCGAGAATTGATGATCGCCCCGGAACACATTAAACACGGCTCAATCGTCACGTAAAGATCGCAATCAACCAGCCGCCAACTATTTAATGCCCCACAGGCTTCTTCAATGGCCATAATTTCTGCGTGGGCGACACCGTCATTTAAATGCTCCCGAAGATTGTGACCACGTCCAATAATGTCACCATTGTGAACCACAACAGCGCCAATTGGAACCTCATCAATTAAAAATGCTTTCTGTGCTTCGACCAAGGCGGCCTTCATATACTGAACGTCTGCTTGAAACATGATTCAACCTCACGATTTCTGAATGCTTTGTAGAATATAGTAACCTTTGTCACGTTTTAAAATTTGGCAATTCCCAAATACTTGCGTCATTAGCTTCTTAGCGGATGGTGCCCCCTGCTTTTTTTGCAGCACAACGGTCAGTGTCCCGTCCAAAACGAGGTGGTCACGGGCACCGGAAATCATCTGTTCAACAACTTGTTTGCCGGCTCGAACTGGTGGATTGGTGATAATTGCGGCATATGAATCACTGACTGCATCATAAATATTACTTTCAAAAATTTTGACGTTGTCAACCTGATTGGCAGCCGCATTCTTCTTGGCCAATGCCAAAGCAACCTCATTAACGTCAACCATGTCGACTTGGCGTTTGGGAAACGCTTTGGCAATCGCAATGCCAATTGGGCCATAACCGGTTCCCATATCAAGGATTTTACCGGCGGGGATCCGGTCATAGTCAACGTAATCAATCAAAACGCGACTGCCATAGTCAACGGTATGTTTAGAAAACACACCGTTGTCAGAAGTAAACACTAAGTTGTTTCCAAGTAACGAAAAGTTCCACGTCAGCGGATTGGATTCAACGTCTGGATTCTTTGAATAGTAAAATGAATTGTCTGTCATAAAAATCTCCTAAGTTGTTTTTGATAATGGTCACCTATATTTGGTGTTTACAATTAGTTTTATCACAATATATTGTGTTTTAATCGTTGCATTTCACGATATTTAGTGTAAACTTGAACCATAAATTAAATTTCAACGAAACAGGGGAAGTGTTAACAATGGCTAAAATCACACTATATTCAAAGAACAACTGCATGCAATGCAAAATGACAAAACGTTATCTTTCAGAACACAATGTGGAGTTCGAAGAGCATAACATTAACGAGCAACCACAATATATTGATTATCTTAAACAACGGGGCTTCATGGCTGTTCCCGTCGTTGATGTTGATGGTAAACAAGCATTTAGCGGTTTTCGACCTGATCAGCTTCACTCGATTGCCGGATAAATCGCCTTTATCCATTCTAACATATTGATTTCAGATTAGCGGGCGAAACCACAAACGGTCTCGCCCCTTTTATTCGCAATTATAAGAAAGCGTGGTACTAAATATGTCACTTCACAACTTGAAAGATGTTACTTATTTCGATTTAAACAACGAAATTAACATCCCAGTCAATGGCCAGATCCCATTACAAAAGGACCAAGAGGCACTTCAAGCCTTTTTGAAAGAAAACGTCGAACCGAATCTCAAACGTTTCGACAGCTTAAAGGACCGCTTCGATTATTTAATCGACAACAATTATTATGAAGCTGACTTCGTTAAGAAATACGATTTTGCCTTCATCGAAAAGTTATACGCCTACTTAAATGATCAAGACTTCCACTTCAAGTCATTCATGGCAGCCTACAAGTTCTATGCCCAGTACGCCTTAAAGAGTAATGACAACGACTCTTACCTGGAAAGCTTTTTGGATCGGGTTGCCGCAAACGCACTGTTCTTTGCGGACGGCGACGAACAATTGGCCATGGACCTTGCTGATGAAATCGTTCATCAACGTTACCAACCGGCAACGCCCAGCTTTTTGAATGCCGGCCGTGAAAATCGTGGCGAATTTGTTTCCTGCTTCTTGATCCAAACCACTGATGACATGAACACCATTGGTCGAACCATCAATTCCGCCCTTCAACTATCCCGTATCGGTGGTGGCGTTGGTATTAATCTTTCCAACCTCCGTGAAGCCGGCGCACCTATCAAACATATTGAAGGCGCCGCATCTGGTGTGGTTCCGGTGATGAAATTATTGGAAGACAGCTTTTCGTACTCAAACCAGTTGGGACAGCGTCAAGGCGCCGGTGTTGTTTATTTATCAGTCTTCCACCCAGATATCATTGACTTCTTAGGTGCCAAGAAAGAAAACGCCGACGAAAAGGTCCGATTGAAGACCCTTTCGTTGGGTGTGACCGTTCCCGACAAGTTCTACGAATTAATTAAGCAGGACGCTGATATGTATCTCTTCAGCCCCTACGACGTAGAACGGGAATATGGCGTGCCATTCTCATATGTGGACATTACTAAGGAATATGATCATTTAGTTGCTAATGACAAGATCTCCAAGAAAAAGATCAAGGCCCGCGACTTGGAAACTGAAATCAGTAAGCTCCAACAAGAATCCGGCTACCCTTACATTATTAATATCGACACGGCCAACCGTGATAATCCGATCGCCGGCCGTATCGTCATGAGTAACTTGTGTTCTGAAATCCTTCAGGTTCAAACGCCATCGACAGTTGATAATCAACAGCACTACATTAAGATGGGCAAGGATATTTCTTGCAACCTGGGTTCAACAAACATTAACAATATGATGGCTGGCGATGATTTCGGTCACTCGGTTGAAAGCATGGTCCGCGCATTAACATTTGTCACTGACCACTCCAACATTGACGTTGTTCCTTCCATCCAAAAGGGTAACAAGGAATCCCATTCCATTGGACTTGGCGGCATGGGCCTGCACAGCTTCTTGGCGAACCATCACATGTATTATGGCTCACCTGAATCAATTGAATTTACCAGCGTTTACTTCATGCTTTTAAACTACTGGAGTTTAGTTGCATCTAACAAGATCGCTAAAGAACGTCAGGAAACGTTTGCCGACTTTGATAAGAGCAAGTATGCGGACGGCACTTATTTCGACAAGTACCTGGAAACATCATTTGCACCGAAATCCGACAAAGTTAAAGCGTTGTTCAAAGACGACTGGATCCCTTCAAAAGAAGACTGGGAAGCACTTAAGAAGTCCGTCATGGAATATGGCCTCTATCACCAAAACCGGCTTGCAGTGGCCCCTAATGGCTCCATTTCTTACATCAATGACACGACTGCCAGTCTTCATCCGATTATCAACCGAATTGAAGAACGTCAGGAGTCAAAAATCGGTAAGATCTATTACCCAGCTCCATACCTTTCAAACGATACAATGCCCTACTACACTTCCGCATACGACATGGACATGCGAAAAGTGATTGACATTTACGCTGCTGCTCAGGAACACATTGATCAGGGAATGGCTTTAACGCTTTTCATGCGATCAACAATTCCAGAAGGCTTGTACGAATGGAAGAACGGCAGAACTGATAAGATGACCACACGGGATCTCAACATTTTGAGAAACTACGCGTACAAAAAAGGCGTCAAATCAATTTATTACATTCGAACTTTCACAGATGACCAGCAAGAAGTTGGTTCTAATGAATGTGAAAGCTGCGTCATTTAAAGGAGAAGAACATGACCGAGAATTATAGTGCAATTAACTGGAATGCCATTGATGATCAAATCGATAAAGCAACCTGGGAAAAGCTGACGGAACAATTTTGGCTTGATACGCGAATTCCGTTATCTAACGATTTATCCGATTGGCGGACGTTTGACGAAGACCATCAGTGGGTAGTTGGCCACGTATTTGGCGGCTTGACGCTGCTTGATACCCTTCAATCCCAAGAAGGAATGGCATCATTAAGAAAAGATGTTCAAACCCAACATGAAACAGCCGTCCTCAATAACATCCAATTTATGGAATCTGTTCATGCTAAAAGTTATTCATCCATTTTCTCAACTCTGAACACCCCTGAACAGATTGACGAGATTTTTGACTGGAGTGACAGTGAAGAATTTCTCCAAAATAAGGCCTTGAAGATTCGTGACATTTACGAAAACGAACCCGATCCACTTAAGAAAAAGGTTGCCAGCGTTTTCTTGGAAACTTTCTTATTCTATTCAGGATTTTATACGCCACTTTGGTACCTGGGTCACAACAAGATTCCTAACGTTGCCGAAATCATCAAATTGATTTTGCGTGATGAATCCGTCCACGGAACCTACATTGGTTACAAGTTCCAAATTGGCTTTAACCAATTGTCAAAGGCAAAGCAAGAGGATATGAAAAACTGGATCTATGACTTCTTGTACAAATTATATGGCAATGAGGAAAAGTACACCCACATTCTGTACGATCAAACCGGTTGGACAGAAGATGTCCTGACATTCATTCGTTATAACGCCAATAAAGCGTTGATGAACCTGGGTCAAGACCCACTGTTCCCAGATACTGCAGAAGACGTTAATCCAGTCGTCATGAACGGTATTTCAACATCAACGGCCAACCATGACTTCTTCTCGCAAGTTGGAAATGGTTACCTGTTAGGAAATGTTGAGTCCATGAATGATAGTGACTACGACATATAAATTCGTTTCACTTTAAAAAAATATTTAAGCGTTCTATCAAAAAAGGCTGCCAGCCAATCCAAAATCAATCGGATTTGTTGGCAGCCTTTTTAGTTGTATTTTGCAATAGTTTAATCAACCAGGTCTTTTGGCTTGTCACCATTGTTTAACGAGACTAAATTGCTCAACGAAATATCAATCATATTTCGAACTGCTTCACTGGTGTGGAAGGCAGAATGTGGCGTAATCAAAACATTAGGCATCATAGAGAGTTTAATCACATCCGGATCCGTTACCTGCTTGGTTGACCGTGAATCCTGCAGATCGGCCGATTCATTTTCAATGGTGTCAATTCCGGCACCGGCAATTTCACCACTTTGCAAAGCGAACAATAAATCGTCCGTCTTAACAATCGACCCCCGGGCGGTATTAATTAAGAGCGCCGTATCTTTCATCTTCTCAAAGACTTCGTGATTGAACTGATGGTAATTATCCTCGGTGGCGGGCATGTGAATACTGATAATATCACTTTGGGTCAACAATTCTTCAATATCATTGACATATACAAATTGTCCGTTGGTTGTTTTTTGAGGATACTTGTCATAGGCAATTACGTTTGACCCCAGGCCTTTGAACAATTTGATCGCTTCTTGGCCAATTCGGCCGGTTCCAATAATACCCACGGTTTGTTCGCTCATTAAACGGCCCATAAAATAAGGGGAGAAGTGAAATTGATGATTTTGATCGAGTTGCTTTTGCATATAGCCAACTTTTCTGGAAAGGTAAAGGGCCATCATAACCGCAAACTCGGCAATACTTTGAGGACTGTACGCTGGAACGTTGGTAATTTGAACGTCATTTTCCTTTGCGGCAGCCAAATCAATGTTATCGACACCGACATTTCGAAGTGACAGGTACTTAATCCCCATTGACTTCATCGACTCAAATAATTCTTGCGAATACGGAATCGTTTGAAGACATGAAATACCGTCAAATCCATTGGCCTCTTCAACCGTTTCCTGATTCAAAGTGGTTGTCGTGTAGGCGACTTCAACGCCATGGTCCTTTCCCCATTTTTGAACAAATGGAATTTCGTCATCCCTGACATTGTACACAATAAATTTCATAGTTGACCTCCGAGAAGTATTTTTTAACGAAATTGATTACGCTTCCATTCTACCAAAAAAGAGAAGCCGACAACAAATAATGTTGCGCCCCTCTTTAAATGAATCCTACTTCAATTGTTCAATGAATCGATCAAAGGCGGCCTGCCCTTTATCATCCCATTTATAAACACCGGCATCCTCAAGGACTCTGCCAAACACCTTACCGACTTCTTCGTCAATGACGGTTTCAACATTATTCTTTGTGAAGTGGTCCCGCTGCTTTAATTCGTCTGCCCATGGTTTGTGGTAGTCAGCAATTTGATTATCCTCACCGAGAACATACTTTTGAACTTCCTTCATTTCAGTCTTTAAACGAGCTGGCAAAATTGCGCGGCCCATCACCTCGATGAGACCAATATTTTCTTTTTTAATATGTTGGACATCTTGATGTGGATGGAAGATCCCATCAGGATATTTGTCAGACGTTTGATTATCCCGTAAGACGACATCCATTTCAAATTGATCCCCATTCATTCTGGCAATCGGTGTTACCGTGTGATGCCGGGTGCCATCCGTATATGCGCGAATGTCGACTGATTCATCTGAATAGTTCAACCACGTGTCAGCAATCTTTGTGGCGGCATTGATGACCTTGTTGGCATCCTTACTCAGCAACCGGATCGTTGCCATCGGCCACTTAACAATTCCGGCTTCCAGTCCGTCAACGCCTAGATCAACGGAACGATCAATTTTGGCCTTCATCATTGGGAATGTATGCCGCCCACCCTGATAATGATCCTGGGCAAGCAATGATCCGCCAACGATTGGCAAATCGGCATTACTGCCGACAAAGTAGTGCGGGAACTGTTTGATAATATCAATCAAATTCTCGAAGGTTCGTTGATCAATTGACATTGGGACATGTTTTTGATTCAAGAAGATTGCGTGTTCGCCAAAATAGGCATATGGCGAATATTGAAATCCCCAAGGCTCACCATTGATCATCATACGAATTACCCGGTGATTACTTCGTGCAGGATAGCCTAATCGGCCTAAATAGCCCTCATTTTCGATGGCTAATGGCCCAACCGGATAACTTGTCGACTTTGCTCTTCCGGCGGCTGCAATCGCCTTAGGATCCTTTTCAGGCTTAGAGAGATTAATCGTAATTTCCAGATTACCATAATCGGTCTTTGTCTCATAAGAAATATTTTTAGCGATTGCCCGTGTCTTGATATAATCATTTTCCTGACTCATGCGGTAAAAGTAGTCAGTTGCTTTATCAGGAGATTGTTGATATAGATTCCAAAACAGATGATTCAACGTCGATGGAATTGGCGTGATTAAATCCATCAGTTGGTCTTCCAAAATTTCACGGTTGGTAATTGAATCTTCAATTTTACCGTGCGCAATGGCCAGATCAACCAATTCATTGGCCAAGTCAACGGCGACTGTTTGCGTGGTTGGCTCACCAAACCCATCACCAATGAGTCGGAAAATCAGGTTGGTTACATAAATCCGGTCAACATCTGAATATGGTGAATCAGATTGAATAATTAAATCGACAAATTTTTCAACTGCTGATTGGCTCATGATTACTGGTTTCCTTTCCGATCGTCATAACCCTTTGGATGGGTCTGCTTCCAGTTCCATGCGGTCTTAATGATTTCGTGGACATCGTCAAACTGTGGTTTCCAGCCAAGGATCTTGCGTGCCTTATCGCTGGCCGCAATCAACGTACTTGGATCACCGGCACGCCGTGGGCCCATTTTTGCCGGAATCGGCTTACCAGTGACATCCCGCGCAGCATCAAGCATTTGCTTATTGGAAAATCCGGTTGATGAGCCCAAGTTAAAGGCATCACTGTCATTTCCAGCTTGAAGATATTTCAATGCCAAAATGTGCGCATCGGCTAAATCAACAACGTGAACATAGTCCCGCACATTGGTGCCATCCGGGGTGTCGTAATCGTCACCGAAAATGGTTAATTCATCACGTTCACCGGCAGCAACCTGCAAAATGATTGGAACCAAGTGGGTTTCTGGATGATGGTCTTCACCAATTGAACCATCCGATTTGGCACCGGCAACGTTGAAGTAACGCAGGGCAACGAATTTGATTCCGTAGGCCACGTCACTCCAGTGCATAATCTTTTCCATCGCCAATTTACTTTCACCGTATGGATTGGTTGGGACCTGAGGATCGGTTTCCTTAATTGGAATTTGTTTTGGTTCGCCGTAAGTTGCGGCAGTTGATGAGAAGACAATCTTCTTAACATCGTGATCATGCATGACTTCAAGAAGACTGATCATCCCACCGGTATTGTTGTCAAAGTACTTTAATGGCTTTTCCATTGATTCTGGAACAACGGAGAATGCAGCGAAGTGAATGACACCCTCAATGTTTTCTTTGTCAAAGACATCGTTCATAAACTGCTTGTCACGAACGTCTCCTTCGTAAAAACGGGCCTGACTGTTAACGGCGGCTCTGTGCCCGGTTACCAAATTGTCGACAACGGCAACGTCATATCCATTTTCAATTAAACGATCAACAGTATGTGAACCAATGTACCCTGCTCCACCTAGTACTAAAATTGCCATTTAAATATCCTCCTTCTAATCAATCCGTTACTTAATCTCTTTAGGGCCATCAGAAATTTCTGCGATGTAGAATTCTGCTGGATGGCCGATCTCTTTCTCATAAACCTTGCCAACATTTTCAGTAAATGCGTCTACCTTGTCGCGGTCAACAATCGCAATTGCACAACCACCAAATCCGGCACCGGTCATTCGGGCACCGATCACACCCGGTTGCTTCCATGCAGTTTCTGCCAAAGTATCCAATTCCTTACCAGTTACTTCAAAATCATAGTGTAATGAAACGTGGGAAGCGTTAATTAATTTTCCAAAGGTCTTCAGGTCGTTATTAACCAAGGCGTCTTTGGCTTGCAAAGTTCGCTGATTTTCAAAGACCGCATGACGCGCACGGCGAATCAAGACGTCATCATTAATCAAATAACTATTTTCGTCGAATTCACTCTCGGATAAGTCGCCAAGTGACTTGATTGGCAAATCAGCTTGAAGACGTTTCAAAGCCTCCTCGCATTGGGCCCGACGTTCGTTGTATTTGGAATCTTGGAGTTCACGATGTTTCTTAGTATTCATGATCACAATCACCCGATCCCCTAATTTAACGGGCACGTAATCATATTCAAGGGTGTTGGTATCAAGTAAAACGGCTTGATCCTTCTTACCCATCCCAATCGCAAACTGATCCATAATCCCTGAGTTCACACCAATGTATTTATTTTCAACCAATTGGCCATATTTAACCAGGTCAAGTTCACTGATGCCAAGGGAGAAGACGTCGTTGACAATTTCTCCGGTTAATAATTCGATGGCAGCTGATGATGACAAGCCGGCGGCATCTGGCAGATTACCGTAAACTGCCAAGTCAAAACCATGGCCAATTTGATAACCATGTTCAATAATTTGAACCATCATTCCCTTCGGATAGTTAGTCCAGCCGTGAGCTTTGTTGTAGGCCAAATCATCCAATGAAAATTCAACGATCCCTGCATCGGGTACGTTGCCAGAGAACATGCGAATCGTGTTATCCTGGCGTTCACCGTAAGCGGCGTAAATTCCCATACTGATGGCACATGGAAAAACGTGACCACCGTTGAAATCGGTATATTCACCAATTAAATTAATCCGTCCTGGTGAGAAAAATACACGACTTGAGTCATAACCAAACTTGTCATTAAATTCTTTTTGTACATCTTCCGAAATCATAAATTTCATCCCTCTACATTTATTTTAGTAAACTTTACTTACTCAAAATTTAACGCATTTTGAGAGCGTTGTCAACCGTGTCTTCACAAATTTCCATCGCTCCACTCATGATTATATCCCTTGCGGGGCGTGATGTGAATATCTAGTTTTAACTTTTCGTGAATTTTAGTTGCTTGACATGTAAGCGCTTCAAGGAATTCCCATAGCGACGGGGTTCGCTGAGGTAAACTTCAGTAAACTTTTTTCATCATCAAATTCACTTCATATTTCTCACTGGAATGATCGAACTCGTGCTTGGGCCGTGTCAAATGATTAACCTAAAGTCTGTGCACGCAAAAAGCCCGGCTAAAAATTGACATGAATCAATTTCTAACCGGGCTAAATCGTCATCCGGGGCTGATTGGCTCATTCACGATGCAAATAAACGCGCCGCGATTTCAATGATTATTCAGTCTCGTCAATATCCACAAAATATCGCAGGGTTCTCGATAGCTTATCAGGCTTTTTATTACGCGGTTGATTAACGACCAAGAGAATTTGTAGAACAGCGAATACAAGGGCACTGTGACGATAATAAGCAATATATTTTGATTCCCAGTTGTCAACGTACTTATCTTTGTAGGATCGCAGCCCTTCAAAACTATACAGGCGATACCCATACTGATAAATCAAATGGACGATCCGTTCCTGGGTAAAACTGAATCGCGACGTCCCAACATTTGAAAAAGGAGACATTCCCAGATCGAAATATCGATACCCCTTTTCATGAGCGTCTTGATACAGGTTAATCAAAATCCCATCCATAATTCCGGACGGGGCCTCTGAGGATGAGCGCATCAAATCAATCGAGGTGGTCGTCTTGTTACCATCAGGCATCACATTGGCAAAAGCGACAATTTTGCCTGCTTTATCCCTCATGACGGCAATTGGTGCTTGCTCGAGGTAATAGCGGTCAAAGAATCCAAGAGAAAACCCCTTTTCAGCCTTATGGTCCAGCCACTCATCCGAAATTTGCTTTAAAGTCGTCATCAAGCTGTCAGTGAATGGTGGCTGAAGAATTTCAAACTGATAACCTTCGCGATCAAACTTATGCATCAAGGCACGCTCACCACGATGGCGTTTGCCGCTCAAGGTAAAGCTGTCCAAATCAACGAGTCCATCCTCACCTGTTTTGATGAAATCAAACCCGCTCTCATGCAGGCTCATGGTCAATTCCTGATTAATTTCATAGAAGACAAGCTTGAGGTCTGACTGATCCGCCTTGGCAACAAAGTCATCGATCGCAGCCGGGAATTTTTCGGGGTCTCCAATCGGTTCTCCCATAATTAATAATTTGTCGGAAATTCGGCGATACATGAAGAAGACAACATCTTGGCCATCTTCTTGATAAAAGTAAATCCGTTTATCCCGTAGGAAAGCTAGGTGGCTATTTTCGTTGCCGCCAAATTTTTCGATCACCGCCTTGACCCGATCGGCATCAAAACGCTTCAGGAGCCATGCCGGCTGTCCGGCTGTCAGGTATGCATTGATGCCAACAAGAACCAGCAGTGCGACTAACAGCCCGATAAAACCGGTTAACCAAGCGGCAGCTGAAGGAAACAGATAAGCCTTATCAAAGTGAAGCGGTGTTTTTTTATTGGCAGCAATCCCAATCAAGGCGTATATGACGAAGGTCACAACAAAAATAGACCCATTGAAGAGCATTATACCCCACGAGTTTGCCATCCGGTCTCGGTATAGAACGCTTCGAGACAGCCATAAAGTAACCAGAATCAATACGAGTAACAGCACCATCCGCCAAGTGAAAGCCTCGTTGAACCAGGTATTGAGAATTGACAGAATTAAGACCAGCATGGTTGGTCCAAACGCTCTCCGTGTCCGCGCCCAAATCCCACTCGCCAGTCCAATCAACAGAAAGGCGACAACAATATTCATCATATGGCTCACAAAAAAGATCGAGTACGGAACTAATTTAATATATAGCCGGTTGACGATGACCACATTCGGCACAGTGGCAAACAGTAACATCATCAGTCCGGAAAAATACATAAATCCAGTCAGAAAAATTTGGGCGGCACGTTTGACCAAGTGCCGTGGAATATCATCCAAATACGTGTTAAATTTACTACCGGTATCGTGAACAAATAAGATCGTGCCAACAATAAATGGCAGCAGGTAATAGAAAAGCCGATAAAGAAGGATCCAGACCAAAGCATCGCTGCGGGCAACCCCAATGAAGCCGAGTCCAATAATGACAAATATATCAAAAGACCCCAGACCGCCAGGAATCATGGAAACAACCCCCGCCACGTTTGCGACCACAAAGATTGGAATCACCAGGCTAAAATCAATTGGCAGCTTCATCAAGTAACCAATCAAAATGAAGAACCCAAGCGCACTTCCCCACTCCATAAATGATCCGCCGGTCATAATTAGTTCCTGCTTGGTGGTCAAATCACTGAAAAACTGCGAATTATTGAGCTTGGTAAAGATCAACACACCTGGAAAATAAATCGCCCCACCAACAAGCCAAATCCAGTATTGGGCAAGGGGCGTCCCAATTCCAAAGCCAAAAATCATGATCAACGAAACAAAACAAAGTAATGATAGTCCTGAAATCAAGAACAGGGCAACTTTCGAAATTGCATATAAAATCTGCTTGCGGGAGGCATTTTTACCATAAAAATTGGCTCGTAAACTAGCCCCAAGAAGGCCACCAAATCCGAGCAGATTGGTAAACGTATTCACGATCCAGCCACTACGCACTATGTATCCAGGTGAAAATTTGCCGGGTAAAAATTGAATAATTGAATAATCATAGACCAGCATCGGCAAAATTGAAATAAAGCCGACAATCAGCATGATCAACAGTGAGCTCTGACTTTGACTCGCTAGCACAGTCTTGAATTGTTCCCCATTCACTTCCCGAATAATTTTTGCCAATTGACGCACAACGAAAATTAAAACCGAGAAGACAAAAATTAATTTAATTAGGGTCATCCGTTTATCAATAAAATCCTTAAGCTTATTAAACATTATTTGCCTCCGTTATTTCATTTTGAATAATTAACTCTGCTTCCATTATGCCAATAAATAATCGATGACACAATCAATGTGCGCACTGAATTGAATTTGACTCCCAGCCCGCCAGCAGATTAAAAAAAGAGGTCGAATACAAACTTTCGTTTGCACCGGCCTCTTCTTGTATGTGAGTCGTAAAACGACTACTTAAGGGTAACAACGCCACCAACGGCTTCAAGTTGTTCCTTGATCTTGTTGGCTTCGTCTTCTGAAACGCCTTCCTTGATAACTGAAGGAACCTTGTCAACAAGTCCTTTAGCATCTTTCAAACCAAGACCAGTGATGTCACGGATAGCCTTGATGGCTTTAACCTTTTGGTCACCGGATTCAGTTAATTCAACGTCGTATGAATCTTTAGCAGCACCGTCGCCGCCAGCAGCACCAGCAGCTGCAACTGGAGCAGCAGCTGAAACACCGAATTCGTCTTCAATTGACTTAACTAAGTCGTTAAGGTCAGAAATTGAAGCATCTTTTAATTGGTCAATAATATTATCTTTATCAAAAGCCATTATATTTTCCTCCATTTTAATTGGAATTATTTAGTTCTGATTAGGCAGCGTCGCCATCGTCAGATTGTTTCTTATCAGCAATAGCTTTAACACCGTACGCAAAGTTACGGACAGGTGCTTGAAGAATGTTAGCAAGAGTTGATAACAATTCTTCACGGCTAGGCAATGCAGCGTAGGCAGTAATTTCATCAAGACTGGCAACTTGGCCATCGATAACGCCGCCTTTAATCTTAATTTGGTCGTTAGTCTTTGTAAAGTTGTGGATAATCTTAGGTCCTGCAATAGGATCCTCTGATGAAAATACAACAGCAGTAGGGCCGGCAAAAGTTGGCTTTAATTCTTCAAAACCAGCTTTGGTAGCGGCACGGTCCATCACTTTGTTCTTGATAACCTCCATCTTAACGCCCTCATCACGTAATTGCTTACGTAAGTCGGTCACTTCAGCAACCGTCAAACCACGATAGTTGACGATGACAACAGATGAAGCATTCTTCAATTCCTCAGTAACAGCTTCAACCTTTTGTGCTTTTACAGCAACAGCTTTTTCACTCACGAAATTCACCTCCCAAAATAATTGTTGGGATTTAATAAAAAATCCCTATGCCCACCCAGACATAGGAAAAAAGTAAACACTTTCCTCGGCAGGATATTAAGGCATAAAGCCACCTGAGTCTTAGGCGAATATATCAGCAACTAACAGTCTATCACAAATTGTGATGGGCCGTCAATTAGGGATTTTTTATTTAATCTGATCTAACTAAGCTTCAACAGATGCAAATGAGTCAAGATCAACTTTGACACCAGGGCCAAAGGTTGTTGAAATTGAAACATTGTTAACGTAAACGCCACGAACAGAAGCTGGACGTGCCTTTACAATAACATCTTCGATTGTCTTCAAGTTACCAAGCAACTTGTCGTTATCAAATGAAGCCTTACCAACTGGAACAGCAACGTTACCGTCACGGTCAGTCCGATAAGTAACCTTACCAGCCTTTGATTCTTGAACAGCTTTGGTAACATCCATTGTAACGGTTCCAGTCTTAGGGTTTGGCATTAAGCCTTTAGGTCCAAGAACTCGACCTAAACGACCTACTTGAGCCATCATATCAGGTGTTGCAATTGCAACATCGAAGTCAAGCCAACCGTCTTGAATCTTTTCAACCAAATCAGTGTCACCGACAAAGTCAGCGCCAGCATCTTTAGCTGCTTTAGCATTGTCACCCTTTGCAAATACGATAACTGTTTGTTCCTTACCAGTTCCATTAGGTAAGACAACAGCACCACGTAATTGTTGGTCAGCCTGCTTAGTATCAACGTTTAATTTAAATACAATTTCGACTGTTGAGTCGAACTTTGCAAAATCAATATCCTTAATTAACTTAACAGCGTCTTGGATTGGGTATGCTTTTCCAGCTTCAACCTTTTCGACAGCTGCCTTGTAATTTTTACCTCTTTTACGAGCCATGTGTGTTTTCCTCCTTGCTTTGTGGTTATAACGGATAAACCTCCCACGCGACGTGAAACAGTGCATCACCGTTAAAAGTCCCGACTATAGAATGGTCAAACTATCCTTCGACAGTAAAGCCCATGCTACGTGCAGTACCTTCAACCATGCGCATTGCTGCTTCAACATCAGCTGCGTTTAGGTCTTTCATTTTAGTTTCGGCAATTTCTTTAACTTGGTCTTTGGTAACAGTTGCGACCTTGTTAGTGTTTGGTTCGCCGGAACCCTTTTGAACACCAGCAGCTTTCTTGAGTAACACAGCAGCAGGTGGAGTCTTGGTAATGAAGTCGAATGAACGATCTTCATACACAGTAATGACAACAGGAATAATCATCCCTGCCTGATCGGCAGTACGTGCATTAAATTCCTTTGTGAATCCCATGATGTTGATACCTGCTTGACCTAATGCAGGTCCAACTGGAGGGGCAGGTGTTGCTTTGCCCGCTGGAATTTGCAATTTAACAATATTCGCTACTTTTTTAGCCACGAGACATAACCTCCTTAAGTCCGTGTGTGGTAAATGGAGATGAAAATTTCTCCTCCCACGTGGGTATGCTTAAACATACCATACTAATATAACATAAACATCTTCAATCAACAACCTAATTTATAGATTCCAAATAAATTTTGCGATGCCCTCATCAACTTCCGAATTTTCATGGAGTAGTCTGTGGGTGGCCCGCTTGCCATGGATCACGAGTTCTCGATACTGTTCAACGGGCGCGCGAAGCAGATACCGCAAAGAAAAAGCACTGTTAAGCGACACCTGCCCGTCATCTTGCTGAAGATTGCTGATCCGACCGGCAATATTAAGAACTTGAATGCCTTTGGGAATCGCAAAAACCCGTTTGGAAAGGGCGCGATAAATGGGCATCTTCTTTACCGGTCCCTTTGCGTTAAGTGGATAGGCGTCAATGTCACTGGTTCTTCGGGCAATTTCAGAATCATTAAACGGCCCGGCAATTGCAACGACGCGCTTCACGGTTACCATACTGGTCGCAGACTGATGGGTTAAAAACCAGAATATAGTAATGCAGCCCATCGAATGTCCCACCAAATTAACCTGATTGACCCCATATCGGTCATGAAGCGCCCGACAAATATCAGCTAGCCAGGTGGCCTGCTGTTCAGGTCTTGATAGTTTGTTGGCAAACAATACCTGAATCATTGGCCGTGATTGACTGATGGTTCCACGAATCCGAATCCTGCCGTGCAGGTCAACTCTAACCACCATCGACTTGTTTGCCTGATACCGAAGCGACAACCGATTCAGCAGACGACCAAATGAAAATCTGTTGCCAAAATATCCAGGGAGAAAGATCGTTGGAATTTGATCAGCAGGTTCTAAAGCGCCGACCGTCTGCCGAGTTTTGGGTTTTCCCAGCGCGACAAACTTAAAAGACGCGGGAATCATTACCAAGAGCACTAAAACAATCATTCCAATCGTTATTCCAACCATAACGACCACCTACTTTGAATTAAAGGGCAGTATCCACCTGATTAAAGTCCAGATCAGTGCTGGTTTCACGACCAAACATTTCAATGTTTACCTTCAGACGCTGCTTTTCGTTGTCAACTTCAGTTACTTTGCCATCGAGGCCGGTAAACGCCCCATCAACAATCTTAACCGTATCGCCAATGTTGACATCAAGATCCTCATGGCGTGAACTCATTCCGATTCGTTTAAGGACCAAATCCACTTCGTCAGGAAGCAGCGGTGTTGGCTTACTACCTTGGCCATGGGACCCGACAAATCCGGTAACGCCAGGAGTGTTTCGGACGATATACCAGGCCTGGTCAGTCATGATCATTTCCACTAACACATAACCCGGGAACGTCTTGTCCATCTTAACTTTGTCCTTGCCGTTCTTAACTTCATGTTCTTCTTGTTCGGGGACGACCACACGGTAAATGTAGTCCTGCATTCCCATTGATTCCTTTCGACTATCCAAGTTCATTTTGACTTTATTTTCATAACCTGAATAAGTGTGCAACACGTACCATTGCTTTTCTGCTGACTCGACCATTATTTTTGCTCCTTCATCAATTCATCCTAAAATTAATTCAAATAAAAAAACCTGACACTTTTCGCAGGTTTTAACAACTTAACTATATCAAAGTTTTGCCAAAATGGCTATGCAAGAAATTGAAGTGCCCACTGAACAATCCAATCAACCAAGCCTAAAAAGATCGCCATGATAATTGAAGTACCGATAACTGTACTGGTATCAGTACGTGTCTGTGATGCGTTTGGCCAAGTGACCAACTTCATTTCCTGGCCGACTTTCTTGAAAAAATTAAATAATCTCAAAATTTTATCCCCTAACGTTTATGATTAACGAGTTTCTTTGTGCAAAGTATACTTGCCGCAATACTTGCAAAACTTATTGAGCTCCAAGCGTTTGGTTCGGTTGGGATTTGCGGGGATCGTATAGTTCCGGGATCCACAAACCGAACAAGCCAGAGCGACTTTTCTTTGTGCCATATCGGCACCTCCTTACAAGCATAGTAATTTTAGCATTCAAATTGTTTAGAGTCAATTTATCTCGTCATCAAACTTCCGCCGACAGCGTTCAAAAGCGTTAATGATCGCCCGACGAATCTCTGCATCAAGCTTGGAAAATTCTTGATCATTCATCATGAGATGAAAGGCCCGCTTTTCAAGTGGCGAACATTTGCTGTAGAGCTTTCGCAACTCTTCGTCGATGATTGCAGCAGTTTCCGGACTACTCGCAGTATAATCGGCAACCGTTGCTTCATACAGCCGTTCATTGGCCTCAATGGACGTCAACGGTTCACTTGGGAGCCGCTTTTGGGCATTATTGGAACGAATCAAGTCAAATAACCGATTTCTCAAGTTAAGGCTGTAAAAGCTGCCGAAGCTGACCTTACGCGCCGGCTTAAACCAACACGCCGATCGATACAGAACAATGCCTGCTTCCTGGTCCAAATCTTCGAAGTCATAACCCTCGATGTAGTATTGTTGGCGAAATTTCCTGACAATTGGATAATACTTCTTGAATAATTTGGCAAATGCCTCATCGTCGCGATTCGCAACCGCACGAATCAATTGTTCTTCTTGACTAGGTAACATTTCTGTTCTCCCCTTTTACTGTTTTTGATAATCAATTAATAATTATGAAAAACATTAAACGAGAACGGGTACCTCGACAAGACGAACCGTCGTTCAGCCACCTTAATTCATACCTATACCAATTTTAAAATATCAAAATACTGATATTTTTATTAATCGTCATGCATCATCTTATCACGGAGTTTTTCCAATTCGAGCAGTTGCTTCGCATCCCACGGGGTGTGTCGAAACACTTGTGATTGATCCGTCATCTTTCTGGCTTCAATGTCGACTTCTTGTTTGGCCCGCTTGACGTCCCGTAGCAATTCCCGTGCAGGAATTCTCAGGGCCCCCGCCGCAAAAATTGTCCACTGTTCAGCTTGATCACTGGTTGCCACGATTACCTGGGTAAAGCGATTCTGCCGTTTATGAGCCAAGGCTTCGATATAGCTGTCAGCAGTCTGGTCCTTACTGGTCCACACAATTTCCATGTCAAATTGACGAAAGCTCTTTGAGTTTCCTGGGACATACATCGCATCAAAGACGACAATCATGTTAATGTCCCGGTATTTTTTGTACTCGGAGAGCTCTTTTAACAACTCATCGCGCGCGTCTTCCAAACGATTGTCCTGCTTCAGCTTATTTAAGTGCGGCCAATTGCCAATCATATTATAGGCATCGACGATTAACAAGTCTTCTTTCATGATTTCTCACCAACTTAACTTTTTTTATAGTGGATGGCGGGAGTTAAAGCCTTGATAAATCAGAATACTGGCAGCAACACTGGCATTTAAGCTTTGAATGTCGCCAATCATTGGAATCGTCAGCATTTCATCTACCTGCTTCTTGAGTAACGCAGAGATGCCCTTGCCTTCGTTTCCGATGATGACGGCCACCGATCCTTTAGCATCCCAACGCCGGTAATCAGTCCCTGAAACATCCGTTCCAAAGACCCACATTCCGCGTTCTTTTAATTCTTTAATTGCATTTGAAAGATTCGTGACCCGAGCAACCGGAACCCGCTCGATCGCCCCTGCCGACGTTTTTGAAACAGTTGCGGTCAAGCCGACTGCCCGGTGTTTTGGAATAATAATCCCCGAGACGCCGGCAGCATCGGCCGTTCTGATAATCGATCCCAAGTTATGCGGATCTTCGATATTGTCCAAAATGACAAAGAACGGTTCGGTACCCTGCTTCTTAGCATTGTCAAACAAGTCATCAATACTGGCATATTTAAAAGCCGCAATTGATAAAACGACCCCTTGGTGATTTTGATTGTCTGAGAGCTTATCCAACTTCTGCTTAGGGACTTTCGAAATCACCAAGCGCTTTTTATGCGCCAGCTTCATAATCTCTGAAATAATGTTGTCGTCGTCCTTGATTCCGGATTGAATAAATAATTTATTGACCGGATTTTCACTTTTTAATGCTGCAACAACCGGATGGCGGCCAATGACGAACTCTTCGATATGGTCATCTTGGCCGTCCTTATTTTGCTGCTCGTTATGTTGATGATTAGTTTTCATGTTTAAGGTTCCCACTTTCTACTTGTTCAATGCACCAGTCGGCAATGTGCTTCATTCGGTCTGTTTGATCGCTCAATGACAGGTAGCCGAAAACCGCTTCAAAGCCAGTTGAGATCCGGTAAGTGATCACATCGGTGTTTTTGGCGTGCGTGTGGCTGTTTGCATTCCGCCCGCGCTTAAAATAATCCCACTCGGTCTCGTTTAATAGGCCCTCTTGCTTCATCAAATCAATCAACGCTGCTTGAGCCTTGGCCGAAACGTAATTGGTAGCAACGTGCTGCAGCCGCTTGGGCTTGGTCAGTCCTTGAGCAATTAAATGTCGCCGAATAAAGACTTCGTAAGCGGCATCCCCCATATAAGCCAGTGCAATCCCATTCAGTTGGGAAAAATTATCAATCATTAAATCCATTATTCCTTTCTAAACCGGGTTCCTTGTGGCGTATCTTCCAGTACAATTCCCCGGGCTTTTAGCTCTTCTCTAATCTCATCGCTGCGGATAAAGTCTTTGTCACGACGGGCCTGTTCACGTTCATGAATCAGTGCCCAAATTTCATCGTCTTTCAGTTCGCTTTGTTCCAACTTAATCCCAAAGACGCCGGCTAATTCACGCAGCGTGTTGATGATAAACTGCAAGCTTAATTTAAAGACCGTCTGTCTCTCACTGTATGTGTTGGCAAATTTGGCAAGCTCATAGACTGCGGCAATCCCGTTTTGAACGTTAAAATCATCGTCCATAGCATCCGTGAAATCAGCGACAATCTGGCGAACTTCCTGATCCGTCTTTGGATCATCTCCCTCATCGGCATTGTGGAGCCGATAAGTGAGGTTATTGAAGGCCGTCTGAAGCTTTTTAAGGTTGCTGCTGGCCTCTTGCACACTGGCGTCACTGTATTGAATGGGTCGGCGATAATGCGTGGTTGACATTAACAAACGAATCACCTGACCATCCAGATGCTTAAGCAAATCATGAACGGTAATAAAGTTTCCAAGCGACTTGCTCATTTTTTCATTGTCGTCACCAATGGTCACGAAGCCGTTGTGCATCCAGTAGCGGACAAAGGTCTGTCCTGTATTGGCTTCACTTTGTGCCCGTTCGTTTTCGTGATGCGGAAAAATCAGGTCTTCTCCGCCACCATGAATATCAATTGTTTTGCCCAAATACTTCGTTGACATTACCGAGCACTCGATGTGCCAGCCGGGACGGCCCTTGCCCCATGGCGAATCCCACGAGATTTCATCACCCTTGGATTTTTTCCACAAAGCAAAATCGATTGGATCAGCTTTTTTGGCCATTTCTTCTGAACTGACGTGCTGGCTGGCACCGATTTCAAGCTGATCGACGTTGATGTGAGGCAGCGCACCGTACGTAGGAAACTTCCGCGCACGGAAATAAACGTCGCCGTCGACATCATAAGCGTAGCCGTTATCAACCAATTTTTTAACAAAGTCGATGATCTCGGGAATGTTCTCGGTTGCCCGTGGATGAACGACGTCACTGGAAATATTTAATGCAGCAGTATCCTGATTAAAGGCGTTGATGTACTTATCGGCGATCGCTTCAACGGTCGTATGATTTTCCCGGGCTGCGTTAATCATCTTGTCATCAACGTCGGTAAAATTCGAAACGTACTTTACCTTATACCCGCGATACTCCAAGTACCGACGGACCGTATCAAACGCAATCGCGCTTCTTGCGTTCCCAATGTGGATGTAATTGTACACGGTTGGGCCACAGACATACATTTTAACGACACCTGGGGTAATGGGTTCAAACTTCTCTTTTTTCCGCGTGAGGGTATTAAATATCTGCAACATTTCGAATTCCTCTCTTTACTTGATATAGTCAAATAATATCATAATTCATATTTTTTTGATTAGTTTAACTATAACCCATAATAAAAGGTCTCGCTGTAATTTCAACGAGACCAATCGAAACAATAATATTTTTTATCAATTAGGCTTTATCAATTTGAGCTAAAGTTTGTTTGATATGCTCAATCGCTTTTTGTTTACCAACCAACTCAACGGATTCCGGAAGTTCTGGCCCGTGCATCTCGTGGGTAACCGCAATTCGAATCGGCATCCAGAGCTGACGGCCCTTAATCTTGGTGTCTTTTTGAATTGCTTTGATGGTTTTAAGAATCTCAACCGAATCAAAAATTGTTAATTTTTGGATGCGATCAAGAAATTCATGGAGAACAACCGGCGCCGTGTCATTTGAAATCTCAGCCAATGCATCGCCATCGATTTCATCTGGTTCTTGGAAGAACACCGAGGCCATATCGTTAATTTGAGCCATGTAGCTCATTTCCCGTTTATAAAGCATGATTAACTGACGGGCCCACTCGATTGTCTTGTTGTCAGGATTTTCGGGAATGTTTCCCCCGGCAATCAACTGACGTAAAGCCAAGTCCATGATCGTGCTGTTATCCGCTTCTTTAACGTATTGATTATTAATCCACTCAAGCTTTTTGGAATCAAATTTAGCAGGTGACTTGCTCAAGCGAGTTTCATCGTACATCTTGATGAATTCCTTTTTGGTAAAGATTTCGTCTTCACCAACGGGTGACCAACCAAGCAATAAAATGAAGTTAAACATTGCATCAGGTAAGTAGCCCAACTTGCGGTATTGTTCAATAAACTGAAGGACGGACTCGTCTCGTTTACTCAATTTTTTGCCGGTATCAGCACTAATAATTAAGCTCATATGGCCAAATTTCGGCGCCTGCCAACCGAATGCTTCATAGATCATCAATTGTTTAGGCGTGTTGGCAACGTGATCATCCCCACGGAAAACGTGGCTGATCTTCATTTCATGATCGTCAACGACAACGGCGAAGTTATAAGTTGGCATGCCGTCGCGCTTACGGATAACAAAGTCACCACCAATTGTGTCGGAGTTAAACGAAACCTTCCCCTTAACAATATCATCCCACGCATAATCGTGGTTCTTCGGAACGCGGAAACGAATCACCGGCTTTAAACCTTTTGCTTTAGCGTCGGCAATTGCCTGTTGTTTTTCATCTTCTGTCATTCCAGCATATTCGTATTCATAATGAGGCATTTCACCGCGGGCTTTTTGGGCATCGCGATCAGCTGTCAATTGTTCCTCAGTCCGATATGACTCATACGCCTTTCCTTCATCAATCAATTGTTGAATTAAAGGTGTATAGATATCTTTTCGTTCTGATTGACGATAGGGACCGTAGTCGCCGCCAACATCAGGACCTTCATCCCAATCAAGGCCCAACCACTTCAGGTTATCAAGCTGACTTTTTTCACCATCGGAAACGTTTCGTTTCGTATCCGTATCTTCAATTCGGATAATAAACTTTCCCTTATTGTGCCGTGCAAATAAATAATTAAAAATGGCTGTACGTGCATTTCCGATATGCAAGTGGCCTGTTGGACTTGGAGCATAACGAACTCGAATTGCATTGTTTGCCAATGTATAACGCCTCTTTCTTAAAATGAATCAAAATTTTGTCAATATTTAGAGTTTACAATGAACTACCGGAAAAATAAAGGCAACCCGACTACTTCTTGTGATTTGTCCCATTTTTTCGATTGCCATTTGATTTTTCAGACTCTGACTTATCCGAAATATTTTTAGTTGAATGCTCCGGACGTGCAAAGACCATTTTACCTGCGTCCGTCTGAATCGCTGAAGTCACCACAACATCAATATGGTCGTTCAAGAAGTAACGCCCGTCTTCAACGACAACCATCGTGCCATCGTCCAGATAAGCAACCCCCTGCTGACGTTCGGTTCCGTTCTTAACCACCATCACGTTCAGGTTTTGACCCGGCAAAATCTTTTGTCTCAACGAGTTTGCCAACGCGTTAATATTAAACACTTTCACGTTTTGAAATTGAATCACCTTGTTCAAATTAAAGTCATTGGTAATAATCACGCCATCAACGTCTTTGGCCAACTGAATTAATTTCGTGTCGACTTCGTCAATGTCTCCGTAATCCTTCTCGTAAATTTCAATCGGAATCAGGTTTTCATTTTGTAACTTATTCAAAATATCCAAGCCACGTCGGCCGCGAACCCGTTTAACACTATCGCTGGAGTCGGCAATGTACTGCAGTTCGTACAAAACAAATTTGGGAACTAACAGTGTGCCTTCGATAAAACCTGTTTTGACAACATCGTAAATTCGACCATCAATCAAAATATTGGTATCCAAAATTTTGTAATGGTGATAATTCTTGTCAACCGGCTTGTCGATAATCTTTTCTTCAGCACCCCTTGCGGTATCCGACTTCCGCCGGGACTGAAACACGTGACGCCAACGATCACTTTGGGTATTTCCAATTCGGAATCCAAAGTAGCCTAAAACAAGCATTAAGATGGTTGGAATCATCGTATTCAAGAAGAACGTATGGGTTCTAAAGAAGACAATCGAAATCAGGATCGCAATGACCAGGCCAACAATCAGCCCCAGTGTCCCAAAAAACAACGATAATGGGCTCTGCTTGGTCAATCTGGCTTCCATTCGATCAATCATCTTCAAAATATAATTACCGCTCAACAACGAAATAATATAAAAAATAATTGCACCCACAACTGCATTTGTAGCAGTGTTGTTGAACAGCGTGCCATACCTTACCTGAAGCAGTAGCCACAGCATTGGAAAATAGCTGGCACCAATTGCGGCACCACCTAACGTAAAAACAATCTGAACAATTCTCTTTCGTTTCAAAAATATCGCCTTCTTTCAAAAATCAATCATTAACCCAGTGCAAGCTTCAAGGCTTGGGACAACGTTGAAACACCAACCACGTCGATGCCCTTGGGCGGGTTCCATCCCTGAAGATTATTTGCGGGAACCAACACACGTCTAAACCCAAGCTTCTGGGCTTCGGCAACCCGCTGCTCAATTCGTGTTACTCGCCGAATTTCGCCAGTTAGCCCCAGTTCGCCAACATAACACTCAGTCGGGCTGGTCCCCCGGTTCTTGTATGATGACGCAATGCTGACGGCAACTGCCAAATCAATTGCCGGCTCATCAAGTTTGACACCACCTGCTGCCTTCAAATAGGCGTCCTGGTTTTGCAGCATTAAGCCGGCCCGTTTTTCAAGAACCGCCATAATTAAGGAAACACGGTTGCGGTCGAGGCCGGTTGCCGTTCGTTGGGCATTTCCAAATACAGATGCCGTGACCAGGGCTTGAATTTCAACGAGGATTGGCCGGGTTCCCTCCATGGAAACCACGATTGCTGATCCGGTTGCATCCTTCAGCCGTTCTTCCAGAAAAATCTCCGAAGGATTCTTGACTTCCCGCAAACCGTCAGTCCGCATTTCAAAAACCCCAAGTTCGTTCGTTGAGCCAAACCGGTTTTTTACCGTTCGCAAAATCCGGTACGAGTGGTGAAGGTCGCCCTCAAAGTAAAGGACCGTATCAACCATATGTTCCAAAATTTTGGGACCGGCAATTGCACCGCCCTTGGTTACATGGCCAACAACGAATACCGTAATCCCCTGTCCCTTGGCAATATTCATCAAGTCGGCGGTCACTTCCCGAATCTGGGCAACCGAGCCTGTGGCCGATTGTAATTCTGGAATCTGCATGGTTTGAACCGAATCGATGATCACCGCATCAGGCTTCATATCGTTGATTGTGTCTTTGATGACGTCCATATCGGTTTCAGGATAAACAAACAAATTGTCACCGTTAACCCCGAGACGGTCAGCCCGCATCTTAATTTGGCTGGCGCTCTCTTCTCCTGATACATAAAGAATTGTGCCGGATTTGCTGAGCTGACCGGATACTTGAAGCATCAAAGTCGATTTACCAATTCCGGGATCTCCGCCGATTAAAATCAGCGAGCCGGGAACCACACCGCCGCCGAGCACGCGGTTGAGTTCTTCCATTTCCGTCTTAAAACGGACATCTTGGTGAAATTCAACTTTGTTAATCGCCTCGGGCTTGTTGTCATGGATTCCGTTTCGTCTAAGACTCTGAGTTGCCATGGTACTGTTCTTCGGTGCAATTGTCTCTTCGACTAACGTATTCCACTGGTTGCAATTCGGGCAGCGGCCCAAATACCTTGGGGAAATGTAGCCGCAGTTTTGACATACAAATTGTGTTTTAACTTTTGCCAACTAAATTCTCCTCTTACTTACACTATCAACATTTTAGCACTTTATTACTAAACTTCGACCGAATAACCGTGGACTTTAAGGCATCTTATAAATTATTGACCAGATGAACCAAAACCACCGTTTCGGGTTTGCTTTTTTTGATCATCATCTTGATCACTTATCAAAAATGGCATAAAGATCCCCTGGCCAATTCGTTCACCCTTTTTGATGTGAATATCCGAAATTCCAAAGTTTAAAATCTGAACGAAGATCTCGCCTTCATTAGCAGAATTATTATAGTAATCCGAATCAATCACGCCGATCCCGTTTGGAATCACCAGCCCACGTTTGAGCGGGTTGCTGGAGCGATTAGCGATAATCAAGACCTCATCGGGCTGCATGTAGGCCTTGATGCCAGTTGGAATTAAAAACGGCTTGAGGACTTTTTTGGCCCCTTCAAGGGCGGTCGAGTCGACCGCTTTTTCGTGCTTAATTGACCAAAGGACTTTCAAAAAGTTGCTTTTCCAAATCGAGGGAATCACCATATCAACTGCACTTTCAAAGTCATAGCCGGCAGCATGATTAGTTGTTCGGTAAGGGACGTTCAAATCCTGATCGTTATATTTTGAAACAATTTCAAATCCACGTTTCATAAGTCTGGCTCCTTTTTCTCATTTATTCTATCATTGTAGTATAAACTATGTCGCACCGTTTGGATAGATTGACAAGCGCGGTAATTTATCGCAGTATTAGAGTATAGTAAAACCTTTAAACAACTTTGAAATGAGGGGACAAAATATGACACATCAAGACGAGCTCAAACAATTGGTCGGCCAAGAAGCTGTCAAATTCATCGAAAACAACACGATTGTGGGTCTCGGAACCGGATCAACCGTTAAATTCATGGTGGATGCACTGGGACAACGGGTAAAAGACGAGCACCTTTCAATTGTCGGCGTACCAACCTCTGAGCGAACTCGCAAGCAGGCCAACAGTTTGGGTATTCCAACTAAGGGCATCGATGAAGTTGACTATATTGATTTGACAATCGACGGCGCGGACGAAGTCGATCAAAACTTTCAAGGCATTAAGGGTGGCGGCGGTGCGCATTTGTGGGAAAAAATTGTTGCCATCAATTCACACAAAAATATGTGGATCGTCGACGAGAGCAAAATGGTTGATCAATTAGGTGCCTTTCCGCTCCCGCTGGAAGTTATCCCCTATGGCAGCCAACAATTATTTAAACGTTTGGAAAACCGCGGATACAAACCCGAATTTCGAATGAAGGATGGCAAATACGTCACAACGGATTCGAATAATCATATTATTGACCTTCATTTAGGTCGAATTGAGCACCCAAATGAGTTGGCACTTGAACTGGATCAACTGACCGGCGTCGTCGAACACGGACTTTTCTTGAACCTGGTGAACACCGTCATCGTTGGCCGAGAAGACGGACCAGAAGTCCTTCACGCCAGATAAGTTAAAAATCTAAATCATCAACAGTGGACGGAATAAAACGAAACGTTTGGTTCCGTCTTTTTTGCGCAATGCTGATTAAGTTGAATCGTTTGCGGAATAGCAGTGGCCAGCGTACCAGGAAATCATTGCGTCGTGATCCTCACTTTTTCTGTGACGCCAGAATCCCCGTATGACTAGCTCTTTACTAAAAATGAGCGTAAAATAAAAGGTTATTAAGGAGAGTGATCATTTTTGACAGCAGAAATTAATTTAGATCAAATCAACAAGTACCAAAAGAATCTTGATAATCGAAAAGATTCCAAAGTGATTGAACGTGCCGTTACCCATCAAGGCATTCTTGAAACCAGTGAAGACTTCACTGCTGAAAGCAAGATGGCACCGGTCTTTTCAATTGACCTGACGACGGGAAAAGTTGCTGATCAAAAGCAAAGTGGCCGTTGCTGGATGTTTGCCGCATTAAACACCATGCGGATTCACCTGATGAACACTTACAAGGTCGCCGACGACTTTGAACTGTCCCAAAACTACACGAACTTCTGGGATAAATTCGAAAAATCCAATTACTTTTTGGAAAACGTCCTCAAGACTGCCGATAAACCCTTGAGTTCACGGAAAGTCGCCTGGTTGATGGCAACCCCTCAACAAGACGGTGGCCAATGGGACATGCTTTGCGCATTAATTGAAAAATACGGCATCGTTCCAAAGTCCGCAATGCCGGAAACATTTAACAGCAATCGGTCCGCTCAGTTAAACAAATATTTGAACCTTAAACTCAGACACGACGCGACAGTCCTAAGAGAGCTGGTCGCAGACAACGCCTCCGAGGCAAAAATTGCTGAAACAAAGGACACCATGCTCAACGAAGTTTATCGAATGCTGACATACGCCCTTGGCGAACCAGCAACCAAATTTGACTTCGAGTACCGCGATAAAGACCACAATTATCACATTGATGCCGGCATCACCCCACAGGAATTTTTCAAGAAGTACGTTAACCTCAACCTTGAAGATTACGTGTCACTGATTAATTCACCCACGGACGATAAGCCATTTAACAAGACTTACACCATCGAAATGCTCGGAAACGTCGTTAACGGCCGTCCGGTTAAGCATTTAAACTTGGAAATGAGCGACCTTAAGAAGTTGGCCATTAAGCAATTACAAAATGGCGAATCCGTTTGGTTCGGAAGTGATGTTGGTCAAAGTTCCAACACCAAAAAAGGCATCATGGATACCAATTTATATGCGCCAGATGAATTATTTGATTCTGACCTTTCAATGTCTAAAGCAGAACGCTTGGACTACGGTGAAAGCTTGATGACCCACGCCATGGTCATCACCGGTGTTGATCTGGTCAATGGTCAACCTACCAAGTGGAAAGTTGAAAACAGCTGGGGCGAAAAAGTTGGCACCAAGGGTTACTTTGTCATGAGTGACGACTGGATGAATGAATTTGTTTATCAATTCGTGATTAACAAAAAGTACCTGACGGATGCGCAACTCGATGCTCAAAAGCAGGAACCAACCGTGTTGAAGCCTTGGGATCCGATGGGTGCCCTTGCTTAACTTCACGTTTAATCGCTTATAAATAATAAATACGACAAATCAGGATTTCTGATTTGTCGTATTTTTTCTACTCATCACCATCATCGTTACTGCATGAATTGTTTATTGATAATGTTTAGCTGATCGTCAAAATCGTAACGGATTGGTTTTCCGTTTGGGACTTCAACATTTGGAATGTCTTCGTCTGAAATGTTCTCCAAAAATTTAATTAGTGCCCGCAGCGTGCTGCCGTGAGCGACAATCAGTTGGTTTTGACCATCCAGTAAACGTGGCGCAATCTGATCAATCCAATAGGGAATCAAACGTTGCTGGGCCATTTCAAGGCTTTCTCCCAGCGGAATTTGGACGCCATAACGGTCGTAACGCGGATCCTCATCACGTTTGGTCAATAGTGGTGGCACCACGGTAAACGACCGCCGCCAAATTTTGAGCTGCTTGGCCCCAACCTGTTCTTTGACTTTCAGTTTGTTTTTACCGCGAAGCCCACCGTAATGCCGTTCATTAAGCCGCCACGACTTATGTTCGGGGATAAAGTTTTGCCCAATCTCATCCAACACAATGTTGGTGGTCATAATGGCGCGTTTTAAAAAAGACGTGTGAACATCGTTAAAGGCCAGCTTGGACTTTGCAATCACCTTCCCTGCGGAATGGGCTTGAGAAATTCCCTTATCAGTGAGTGATACATCACTCCAGCCTGTAAAAATATTATCGCGGTTCGCTTGGCTTTCGCCATGACGCATAATAACTAACGTAGGCACAGTTACATCCTCTTTACTCAAATTAATTTGTTCACAAATATTGATGATAAAAAAGATGACCGTAGTCACCTTTTAATCGATTCTCAATACACTCCGTTGATTCAATCAACGCATTCAGTTTATCATTTCTCTTAGAGCTTCTCAACCAATACCATCAAGACCGGAATCACAATTAAACTCAGCAGCGTCGTTTCGGCAACCATGATTGACGCATACTCGGAATCCGCGTGATAAAGCCTGGAAACAACCGGCGCATTGGTCATAATCGGCATTGCTGACTGCATGATGAACACCTGCTTCATCAAAGTCGGCAGTGGCGTTGGAATAACCAAAAGCGACATGACGAGCGGTGCCAGCAAAAAGCGACCAAACAAAATCAAAAAGTTGCTGCGATCAAAATGAAGGTTGGACAAATCAACGCTGTTAATCGAAATCCCAATAAAAATCATGGATAATGGAATCGTTAAATTCCCTATGTAATTAAAATCTTCCATCAAGAAGTCTGGTAAGGTTACGTGCATCAACACAAGAACAACGCCGACCATAAAGCCCAGCAGCGGTGGCGAGAAAACCTTCTTGAGGGTCTGCTTCCAACTAAAATGCCCCTCACCCTTACCATCTTTTTGAATCAGGTAAACACCGAGTGTCCAAAAGAATGTGGTGTTGGCCATGTAGTAAACTAAAACAAATGGCAAACTCGATTTCCCAAATAAAGCCATGTTGACCGGCAACCCGACAAACACCGTGTTGGAGTTGGAGAACATCGACATGAACAAGCCGGCATGCATTTTGGGAATCTTGGTAAACTTGACGACGAGAATTGAAACCAAATAAAGCAAAAGCATCGAAACAATTGGAAAAAACAGGTCCGGAAGCGTGGTCAGCAGCTTTTGGGCGGTGAATTTTTCCATAATGGTGGAAATCATGTAGGCCGGCAGTGCAACTTGAGTGACCAGCCGGGCAATCATGCTGGTCATCTTGCTATCAAACCAGTCATTTCTCGCCAATATAAAGCCCAGGGCAATCATGATCAGAATGATTAAAACCCCGGAAACTGCGTTGTAAAATACACCCATATTCATTCCTCAATTCTAAAAAAACAATAACAATGAAACATTATAGCACAATTAAAATCCACAGTTTGTTATAATTAAAGAAGTTTTTGTACGCACGACACTTACAATTGTTAAATAATGTTTAAATAACCTGAAATTTACGCAATCCAATACTAAACTGCAATATACTTTTGTAAGAATTTTTTTGTAAATGAGGAGTCAATATGCCATCAGATAAAGATAATAATAATGATTTTGAACCAGTCTATTCAAGACGGTCGGATAAAAAGCCCCACTATAAGAAAAAGAATCATCGAAGACGCCGGATTATTGGCTGGAGTATTTTCTTTGTACTACTCCTCGCGCTAGGCGGCGGATTGGTCTGGGGTTACAGTGCTTATAAAAGTGCCAAGTCAACCTTTACGAAGACATATGATTCTACAAATGTCCAAAAGGCTAGAAATGTTTCTTCAGTCATTCAGCAAGGTAAACCATTATCAATCCTGTTGTTAGGAACTGATACCGGTGCCTTAGGCCGACACGATACCGGTCGAACGGACACGATGATCGTTGCTTCCGTCAACCCGAAGAAAAAGACCATTCATTTGACCAGTATTGCCCGGGACACTAAGGTTGTCGTCCCAGGTGATACCCAGCCATATGAAAAAATCAACGCTGCTTATACAATTGGTGGTGCTGGGACAGCTGTTAAAACTGTTCAGAATCTATTGGATGTTCCGATTGATTTCTATGCGATCATTAACATGGGCGGCTTAGAAAAGATGGTCAATGCCGTTGGTGGCGTTGACGTAACCCCGCCACTGACATTTAAGTATGGTGCAGCAAACGTCGTCAAGGGTAAGAAGATTCATTTAAACGGTCGTGCGGCACTGGATTACTCCAGAATGCGTGATGACGATCCCCGTGGTGATTACGGACGTCAAGCTCGTCAACGCCAAATCATCAAGAAGTTGGTCATGAAGGGGCTTAACATTACTTCCCTTCCCCGTTACAAGTCGATTTTGTCATCGTTATCCGGAAATATGAAAACCGATATGACATTTGATGATATGATTGCCATTCGCGCCAAGTACGGTGATGCAACCCACCACATTAAGTCACAAACACTCCAAGGAGAAAACGCCATGATCGATGGCCTCTCCTATCAGGTGGTTCCACAAACTGAACTATTGCGGGTCTCTAATGATATTCGCGCATCACTTGGTTTGAGTAAATCTTCAAAATTACAATCGACACAAACGGCAACTGATGATGGCCAAGGCGCTGATCAATCGTCGACTTCCAGTTACACCGGCTATTAATTAACAAATTAAAAAACGAGAGTGAGACATGAGCAAATGCTCGTGTTTCACTCTCGTTTTATGTATCCTGTTTTAAACTAAAACGCCAACCATATAACCCAGGATTCCCAATAAAAACAACCCTAAAATAATCCAAATGGGCGAAACTTGTTTTCGAATCAACCAAATGCAAGCAAACGTCAGTCCAATTGGGGCCAGCACGTCGACCGTTGAATTCAACACTTGAACCAGCGTATGGTTTGAAATAAACGTCGAAACCGACGCAAAATCAACTTTAACCCAACGGGCAACGATTGCGCCCATCATGAACGTCCCAAAAATGGAAGTCGCATTACCCGCATTTTTGATAATACCGGTATTAAAAACATTAATAATATCGGCACCCCGACGGTAGCCGGCCATCTGCGTCAAATAACGAAAAGCCAACCTTAAAATGTTCCAAGCAAAGAAGAACAGAATTGGCCCCCAAATGCCAAATCCAGTCAAAACCAAACTAGCCGCAAATGCGGATAAAACCGGCCGAACTGTTCCCAGCCAGACAGGATCGCCAAAGCCACCCATCGGCCCCATCATAGCCGTTTTAACCGAATTGATGCTTTCATCGCTAACCGGCAGGCCATTGGCTTTTTGTTCTTCCATGGAAAGGACGACACCGGTAATCAGCGACTGCATAATTGGCGCCGTGTTGAAGAATTGCAGGTGCCGTTTCATCGCCTGCTTGCGGTCATTTAAATCCGGATAGAGGCGATTGATAGCGGGGGCCATAATATAGGCAAATCCAACGTTTTGCATCCGTTCAAAGTTCCAAGACCCCTGCTCAAAGCTGGACCGCCAAAAGATGCGAAGAAAGTCGCTTGATCGCAGCCGAATTGGACCGCCGTTGTTTGAGTCACTATGAGTCATCGTTTTGATCAACGCTTCTTCCCCCTTACAAGTCATCCAGTTCCTTATCAAAATCGTCCAAATCATCGCCACTTCCACCGTCATCCGCGGACGAGCCGTGGCGTTTGTTCATCACCCAAACGTAACTGATGGCAACGATCAGCCCAGCTGCTGCCAAAATAAAAATGCTAATATGGGTGAATATCGCTATCAAAAATCCCAGGAAAAACCACAGCCATAACGATCGGCTCACCATCATGTTGATCAGGTTGGCAAACCCGACGGCGGCAATCATCCCGACTGAAACCGCAATCCCATTGGTCACTGCATTGGGGATGTCATCGATCACCATTTTGATCGCCGGTGGTGAAATCAGCATCACCAAAATAGTCGGAATCAACACCCGAAGGCCTTGAACGCCCATACTCAATAAGTGTACCCGAGTGAGGCGGGCCAGATCACCGGTCGCAGCTGCCTGATCTGCCTGGTGGGTAATTTTAACAATCGTCTTTCGAATAAAGACATTCAGTAATTGACCAACTACCGCCAGCGGAATTGTCAGCGCGATCCCGTGCTTAATACTAAGCGCCACCGGTCCACAGACCAACAGCGCCGAAACAACGGCAGGCAGTCCGATATCCGGCGCCACTGCGGCCCCAACATTAATCCAGCCAATGGTAATCATTTGTAAAGTCGCGCCAAAAATGATGCCGGCGGTTAAATTTCCACACGCGGCACCAATGAGTGTACAAGCAACTATTGGCTGAAAAATCTGCCATTCGTCCAAAATACCGTCTACGCCGACGACGAATGCAATCAGCATCACTAAAATTGACGATCCAAAGCTCATTAATTTATCCTCTACAAATTAAAAACCTTTTTTGTCCAGTAACGTTAACAGATTCTCTTTTTTCTCGGCAGGAATCTTTTGGGCATAGACATCCAACTTAAAATCACCCGCCAACGTCCGAATCTGTTTGGCAATTTCTGGGTTCATTGAAATTGCGTCAGTCAACATGGTCATGCCATCCGTATAGGCAATGCTGCCAATATTAACGCCAATCTTGGAAAAATCAACGCCACCCTCTGCCAGCTTCAACATATCTTCAACGGTTTCGGTCAGCAGCAAGGTATTAAATGAGTCAAAGCGGGAATCAAAGTAGGCCCGAATCATTTTGTTAATTGTCACGACGTTGGCTTTCACACCAGGGGGTGCAACCTGCGTAATTAGTGTTTTACGCAACGGGTCCTTTGCGACCGAGTCGGAAACTACCATAATCCGGTTGGGTTTGACGTGTCGCGTCCAAAAAGTTGCCACTTGACCATGCAGCAGTCGGCTGTCCACTCTGGCGAGTCGAATATCCATTGTCATAGCAAATCATCTCCCAAATCATCATCTTGTGTCGGCATTGTAAACTGGCGAATTGAATCGGTTGAAATTTCGGTTATCTTATTCACCAATTCAGTCAGTGTTGAATTTCTCGCCATATAGGCTTCCAAAAGAATGGGTAAATTAACCCCGGCAATTAAGGCGGTATGAGTCGGATCTTTTCCGACAATTTGTGCTGCCGCGTTAAACGGCGACCCACCCCACAGATCTGCGAAAATTAACGTCGGTTGATCAGCCGGCAGCTTGGCCATCGCAGCGTCAACCTTTGCGGACAACGAGTCAACACCATCATTGGCCGCCAACGTGACGGTTTGAACCTGCTCTTGTTTTCCGGCAATCATTTCTGCCGTGTGAATCAAACTGTTGGCCAGATCACCATGACTGACTACAAGAATTGAAATCAAATTGTTCACCTATTTTCTGTCTCTATCGACGAAACTTGTTTACACCAAATATATCACAAAAACATGATCATTGACCGTTAACTACACAATTGATAACAGTTCGTTTGGCGTCTTCAGATCATAGTCGCTGGTTTGGAAGTCAGCTGTTTTCTTCGTTCGCCATCCCGCCAAAGCAAAGCCGACGTTAGCTGCGTGAGCCGCCTTTAAATCATACACCGTATCCCCAACATAAATGGTTGAAGCCGGATCGGCAGCCAATTTTTCGATCCCCTTTAAAATCATGTCAGGAGCGGGCTTACCATGCTTGATTTCATTTGAGAATACAAATTTGTCAAAATACTGATCCAAGCCAAACCGGGTAACATCTCGTTCAAATTCATCCTTTTGCTTGGAAGTTGCGATCGCCATCTTGACATCCGACCGGTCGTGAAGGGTCTTCAAAACAGGTTCGATTCCGTCATAAACGGTTGTGTATTGGGTATAGTCTTTGATTTTAGCAAACCATTGCTTTTGGATCGCTTCCGGATCGCTGACTCCCAGAATTTTGACAGCATCAAGTGACGTAATCCCAAATACTTTGACCACGTCGGCATACGAAAAATCATAGCCATTTTCATTGAGCGTTTTTTGTAACGGCAGCATGTACATTTTCTCAGTATCAATCAATGTTCCATCTACATCAAAAATCAAGTAATTCATTCCGACACCCCAACTATATTATTATTTGAAAAATAGATCACATACAACACAATAAAAAAGTCCGAATCACTATTTAGATGATAGTGATTCGAACTTTAACCATGCGGCCAAGAAGATTCGAACTTCCACCGGGATAATCCCGACAAGATCCTTAATCTTGCGCGTCTGCCAATTCCGCCATGGCCGCATCAACAATTAAAAATTATAGCAGAAATTTTCTCAATTGACAAACCCTTTTTTAAAATTATTCGCCGCGGACGGTTGCACCTTCCGTATCGATCCGCAAAAGCCTGAGACTACCATTTAAATTTTGTTGTTCCAATTCAATTCGAAGTTGTGTTAACGACGCTTGATCGCCTAAGGTCGCCACCGTTGGCCCAGCACCACTTAAATACGTGCCGTAAATTCCTAGTTTGTGGGCGGTTTTTCGAATCGTATCGATTTCAGGGACCAAGTCCTTGCGATAAGGCTCATGAAGCTGATCCGCTTCAATTAAGGAGACTGCCTGGTCCCATTTTCCTTGAGCCGCAAGCGCAATAAAGACGTTTTCCCGACTACTTTGCTGAACCGCCTGATCATAATCAAGCTGTTTGGGCAGTTTTTGGCGACTCTTTTCCTCGCTGACACCATCTGGTCGAATGTACATCAGAGCCGAAATATCGGGGATCGGAATCGATGTGGCGATCGTTTGGTCACCATCATAGCTCGAAACGACCAAGCTCCCCAGTAAAGCTGCGGCAACATTTTCCGGATGACCTTCAAATTTCGCACCCAAATTAATCTGGTCTTCAATCGAGAGCCCCAAATCGCCTAATTTGTTCGCAATTTTGATACCGGCAACCACTGCCGTCGTACTTGAGCCTAAGCCGTGGGCGATAGGAACGTCCGAAATAACCGTGAGCTGGTGGGGATGAATCTCCGCGTTCACTTTGAGAATTGCTTGCACAATCAGGTTATTTTCATCGGTTGGAATGTCTTTTCCAAGTGCGTGGTTGACTTTCCACTCGTCGGTTTTTTCTTCCACAATCACTGTGTAATATAGCTGCAGCGCCAATCCAACCGAATCAATCCCCGATCCCAGATTTGCTGAAGTCGCTGGAACTCTGATAATAAGTTTTGCCATGCCAAATCTCCTTTCTATGCGCCTTGTTGTTTGATCTCGTTAACCAGCTGCAATTTGCCATGGCAACGGCCACAAACGTACTTGACGGTGTTAATCCTTCTTCTTCTATGATACTCCATCCCGCAGGACACACATCGATAAAAATATTTGATTTGCGACGTGCGACCGTTAATTCGTGGCGCGTACCGGGAGCCGCCAACCGCTTTTAACAGCTGTTTAAACTGTTTGGTGTTGTGGCCGGCGCTATATCCCGCCAAATGGAGATGATAATGACACAATTCATGCTTGATGATGCCGATCAATACCTCGTGGGTGGTACCATCGTCCATTTTGGGATTGATATCAATGTTGTGATCGCTTAAATGATATCTGCCGCCGGTTGTTTTCAACCGACGATTAAAGTATGCCCGGTGGACGAACGGTTTAGCAAAATATTTGATTGAAATCGTTTCGACTAACGTTTGTAATTCTTGATCATTCATTGAAAATTTTCACCTAACCTTCAGGATCGACCATTGTCAACTGGATCCGATGTCGATCAAGATCAACCGATTCAATCCAAACCGTCACAATATCACCGACTGAAGCCACTTTACTGGGATCTTTGACGAAATGATCGCTTAACTTGGAAATATGGACCAGGCCATCTTGTTTGACGCCAATGTCGACAAAGACACCGAAATCCACAACATTCCGAACGGTCCCCTGAAGCTTCATCCCCGGCTTCAAATCTTCCATCGTCAACACGTCTTTTCGCAAGAGTGGTGCCGGCATTTCATCCCGTAAATCCCGACCAGGTGTTTCAACGCCCTTAATAATGTCTTTAAGGGTTTCTTCACCGACACCGATCGCCTGGGCTTCCTCAGTTAAATGAACGTTACTCAAAGCAGCTGAGACGGTCGCATCACCTAATTGATCAATGGCCAAGCCATGTTGTTTCATCAATTTTTTCGCGGCGGCGTAACTCTCCGGATGGATATCGGTATTGTCCAAGGGATTGGAACCGCCGATAATCCGTAAGAAACCAACCGATTGTTCAAATGCCTTTGGGCCAAGCCGGGGAACCTTCTTGAGTTGTGAACGATTCTCAAACTGCCCAGTTTCATTTCGATACGAAACGATATTTTGAGCCGTCGTTTTGGTTAACCCGGAAATATGAACGAGCAGCTCCGGACTGGCCGTATTTAAATTAACACCGACCCGGTTAACTGCTGTTTCAACGACTTGATCCAATTGTTCCCCCAACTGCTTTTGGGGAACATCGTGTTGGTATTGACCGACACCGATTGATTGTGGATCAATTTTAACCAGTTCAGCCAGTGGATCCTGCAGTCGACGGGCAATGCTGACAGCTGACCTTTGTTCAACACTAAAGTCGGGAAATTCGTCTCTGGCAACTTGGCTGGCTGAATAAACTGACGCGCCAGCCTCGTTGACGATCACGTAATACACCGGCGACTTAATGTCTTTAATGGCATCCGCGACGAACTGCTCGGATTCCCGGCTGGCAGTCCCATTTCCGATCGCAATCATTTCAACGTGATTTTTATTGATAAAATCAATGAACAGTCCCTTGGCCGCTTTGCGTTTCGCTTCGCTTGCCGGCTTATGGGGATAGATAACGGTTTTGTCCAAATACTTACCATTTGGATCGACGACGGCTAATTTACAGCCGGTTCGATAAGCCGGGTCAAAGCCCATCACGACTTTTCCCTTCATTGGCGCCTGCATCAATAGATTGTAGAGGTTCTTGCCAAAAATATCGATCGCGTGATCGGCCGCAATATCCGTTAATTGTTTGCGAATTTCCCGTTCGATCGCCGGTCCGATAAATCGATGATAAGCATCTTCGATGGCGGCTGCGACGATATCTGCGGCATAGCCCTGCCGGTTTCCCACCGTGTTGGCTTTTAAGTGCCACAGGATCGGCGTTTCGTTGACATCGACTTTAACGTTTAAAATCTTTTCTTTTTCGCCACGGTTGATTGCAAGTGTCCTAAATGATGGAATCGATTTGATCGGCTGGCTGAAATCGTAGTATTGCTGATAAATCCCTTCTTCATCAAGGGTTTTGCCATCTCGTTTCACTTTGGCGACCAGTTGGCCGTACGCTTGGGTATTCCCACGAACCCAGTTACGAAAATCAGCGCGGTCACCGGCTTCTTCAGCAATAATTTCATGAACACCAGCCAAAACGGCCGCCTCGTCAGGGAGTTCCTTGTCGGGATCAACGGCTTGTTTCACTTGCGCGGATAAATCCGAAGCAAATCGCACGGCCGCTTTTGCTAAAGGTTCCAAACCACGTTCTTTGGCAATCGTTGCCTTGGTCCGCCGCTTTTGTTTGTACGGCAAATAAAGATCTTCAACTTGTTGAAGGACTGGGGCCTGTTCAATTTGCTTTTTTAATTCGGGGGTCAGCGCCTGCTGTTCATCAATAATCTTGATAACTTCTTCTTTACGTTTATCAAGGGTTTGAATCCGGTGAGCGGCGTCTTGAATATCTCGGATTTCAACTTCATCCAGATTTTCCGTCCGCTCTTTTCGATACCGGGCGATGAAAGGAACCGTGTCGCCTTCATCGAGCATCTTCAAAGTTTCGGCAATCTGTTTTTCCCGGATTTTCGGTAAATCGTGATGAATCTTGTGTATCAATGCTTCGTTCATTTATTCCACCTCGTCAATAATGTCACGTTTAATTATAGCATGCCGGGCTAACTGAATTGGCCTTAAACCGTGTTAAAATCTGCAACATGATTCGCAGCCAATCAACAAAATAGATTGCCCATATCAGTCTCAGAATAGAATCATTATTAATTTCGTCTAATATTTGGTAATTTTGACGACGCTGTAAAATCCAACTGAACGGCAAATAAAAAGAGCTACTTTAAAAAGCTAATTTGTCATAGTTACAAATTAAGAATCGCTTTAAGTGACATTGTAAGCGCTATCTTATACAATCGACTTATCAAATGAGAAGGAGATAGTCGAAATGGCAGAAACAATTTTTGACCTGCAAGACGTCGGTTTGACGGTATCGAAGCGGACACTGTTAGCGCATATTTCGTTCACGGTGGCACCCGGCGAATTTGTAACCATTACCGGCCCGTCGGGTTCTGGCAAGAGTACCCTGCTCTTATTGTTGGCGACCCTACTCACACCCACACAGGGTCAGATTTTATTCTCAGGTCGTCCTCAGGAAACTTACGACAAGACTGCTTACCGCCGCCTGGTCTCATACTGTTATCAACAACCCAGTCTATTTGGCGAAACTGTGGCGGATAATTTGGCCTTTCCCTTCCAAATCCGCCAGGAACAAGTTGACCATGACCGCATGGTAAACGCACTGGCAGAAGTCAACTTGCCAGACGATATGCTCGATAAGCCGATCACAGAGCTTTCAGGTGGTGAAAAGCAGCGGGTCGCTTTGATTCGGAATCTGATTTTTACACCAAAAGTATTATTATTAGACGAAATTACCACCGGTCTGGACGCCGACTCAAAGGACACGGTCCATCAAGTGATTAATAATTTCATGAAGCAGGGGGTCACGATCATCACCGTGACGCATGATGAATCCGAATTAGCAGCGGCTGATCGACTGATCACCATCGCTGCTGGCGAAATGGCGGTGACGGCATGAATCAATTAATTGTAACGCCAACTGCATTAATTTTTGCGGTTGCCTTGGTTGCTGTGGCGTTTTTTATCAGCCTTAAAGAAAAAATTGGGCTGGAAAAAGATTTGGTGATCGGCGTCATCCGAGCCGTTATCCAACTGACGGTTGTCGGTTACGTCTTGACGTACATCATTTCGGTCAATCGCGCCTGGCTGACACTACTCATGGTAGGAATTATTGTCTTTAACGCCGCCTGGAACGCTCGGGGACGTGCCCGCGGCATCCCCTATGCGTTTGTGATTAGCCTTCTGGCAATCACGGTGGCCACTGGCGTCACAATCGGCTTACTGGTGTTGGCAAAAGCGATCGCCTTTGTTCCCAGCCAGATTGTGCCCGTGTCCGGAATGATTGCCAGTAACGCGATGGTCGCTATTGGCCTGGCTTACAGAAGCCTCAACAGTCAGTTTCACGATAAGCGCCAAGGACTGTTGGAAAAGCTGGCGCTGGGAGCGACTCGCTACCAAACGGCGATTAATGTGGTTAGAGAAGCCATTCGAACGGGAATGAGCCCGACAGTTGACTCAGCCAAAACTGTTGGGCTGGTCAGTCTTCCGGGGATGATGTCCGGTTTGATTTTTGCCGGCGTCGATCCAACCAAGGCGATCATGTACCAAATCATGGTCACCTTCATGCTGATGGCTGCTACCAGCATCGGCAGTACGATTGCCTGCTACTTGGCATACCCACAGTTTTTTAACGCCGACTTACAGTTACGAACAATGAAATCGTGAATGCCCGCTTAAATGCTGAGCCGGCCCAATCGCGCTGCTATACCCGTTTCAAATGATAGTTGGTATCACAAAAGCCTCCTGACTGCTGGATGAATGACCTTTCATCCGGCAATCAGGAGGCTTTTTCAGAACAGAAAATGTCCTCAGTAATTTAGGTGCTCAAACTCGAATCGATATTTGACTAAATACTTCCCATAATCCGCGTCGTTGCGCTGGACACCTTGGCAATGCTGCTTTCCTGATCCTTTTCTGACTGATTGAACTTGTCGGTATCAATCGTGTCATTGTCCGGATCAAGACTGTCGGTCATCGCCTGGCAGGCGTTTGCGTAGTCCTCGTAATGGCGAATCAACACCTTGTGTCTGCCCAGTAATTTGACCGGAACGGCCACCTGCTGGAGCTTGTTGACGTTATCTTGGTACTGATCGGTTCCGGCTTGAAAATGATCCTTAATTGCTTTGAGTTTGTCGCCGCTCAAATCAGCAATGGTGTCATGATCAATGGCGTGTCTTAACGTTTCGTAGTCAGCATTTAAATCTTCGCCGTTTTCTTCGGTGGCGTTGATGACGTCGGAAACAACTTTTGCGTATCGTTGCATATCTTGTGGTTTCAAAATATCAGTCCTTCTTTTAACTTTTTATTTGTGGGAAATATGTCTCTGGATATATTTTACTACTTCTGACACAACAACGATCATAAAGCCGGCGAAGACAACCACCAGCCATTGAGATGCGGTGAGTTCGGTCACGTGGAACATGTTGTTGAATCCTGGAATCACAATTGTGCCGATGAGTAAGATTGCCGACCCCAGCAAAGCCCAATTAAAGAACTTGTTCTTAAACAAGCCGACTCTGAAAATGGACTCGTGAATGGTTTTGGAGTTAAAGGCGTGGAACAGCTGAATTAAGCCAAGGGTGGCGTAGGCCATCGTTAACGCATCCGCGTGGGCCAGCGCATCTGACGCGTGGACCGGATTGGTAATCGCAAAGGCGTAAACGGCCAGCGTAATGAACCCTTCAAAAAAGCCCTGGTACAAAATGTTGGTCATAATCCCACCGGATAAGAAGTTTGACGTTCTTCCCCGTGGTTTGCGTTTCATGATACCGGGTTCAGCCGGTTCAACACCCAGTGCAATCGCCGGGAACGTGTCCGTTACCAGGTTGATCCACAAAATTTGAACGGGGGCCAAAATCTGCCACCCCATCATGGTCATGACAAACAGGGTCAATACTTCACCGAGGTTGGCGGACAGCAGGTACTGCAGTGACTTTTGAATGTTGGCGAAGACTTTTCGTCCCGCTTTGACGGCCGTCACGATGGTGGCGAAGTTATCGTCCGCTAAAACCATGTCAGAGGCTTCCTTGGAAACTTCGGTCCCGGTAATCCCCATTCCGACACCAATATCGGCAGTTTTGAGCGCTGGTGCGTCATTGACACCATCTCCCGTCATGGCAACCACCTTTCCCTGCTTCTGCCAAGCCTTCACGATTCGAACCTTGTGTTCGGGGGCAACCCGGGCGTAAACGGAAATATCGGTCACTTCTTTGTTAAATTGTGCGTCTGATAATTCGTCAAGTTGGGCGCCGTTAATTACCTTTCCGCCGGGATTGTCACCACGACCCAATATGCCCAGTCGTTTGGCAATCGCTTGGGCGGTGTCCTGGTGGTCTCCGGTAATCATGATCGACTTGATACCAGCCGACTTGGCTTCGGCAACCGCTTGGGCGACTTCCGGCCGTTCCGGATCAATCATCCCAATCAACCCAACGAAGATCATGTCATGTTCCTGAGCGGCCGAAGTCAACTCAGTCGGCACTTGATCAACATTACGGTAGGCAAAGGCCAACACTCGAAGTGCCTGAGTCGCCAAATCATGGTTGGTCCGACTAATTAGTTGTTTATCTTCATCAGTCATTGGCCGAACTTGGTCGCCGTCTTGGATTTGGGTCGCCCGTTCCAGTAACTGATCAGGCGCGCCCTTCATGGTCATGATGATGTTGCCATCGGCCATTTGATTGTAAGTTGACATCAATTTTCGTTCGGAGTCAAACGGAATTTCAGCCAGTCGTTTGTGATCGTTGATAAACTGTTGAACCGGCTGGGCCTGATTTAAATAAAATGATACCAGTGCCGTTTCAGTGGGGTCTCCGGCCAATTCATTGCCCTGAAATTTGGTATCATTGTTCAAAACCATGATTTGGGCGATTTTATCCTTCAAAGACAACGTTGCGTCTGCTGAATCCGTCAACTTTTCGTTTAGGAAGACTTTTTCAACCGTCATTTTATTCTGGGTCAACGTCCCAGTCTTGTCAGAGGCAATCACGTCCGTACTGCCAAGGGTTTCAACGGCCGGCAGTTTACGAATCAACGCACGGTGGCGGGCCATCTGCTGGGTTCCCAACGCCAACGTCACGGTCACGATCGCAGGGAGTCCTTCAGGAATGGCGGCCACAGCTAATGAGATGGCGGTTAAAAGCATGTTAATTAAGCTTTCCTGGCCCCGCCACATCCCAACACCAAAAACGATCACCGCGATCACCAGAATCAATACGGTCAGCATTTTCCCGAGCGATTTGAGGTTTTCCTGAAGTGGCGTAGTGGTTTCTTCAGTCGTATTGAGCATGTGGGCAATCTTTCCGACTTCGGTGTTCATTCCGGTTCCAATCACCACTCCGACTGCCCTTCCGGAAGTGACGTTACTATTCATAAATCCAAGATTTTTTCGGTCGCCCAATGGTAAATCATGATCAACAATTGGCGTGACCTGCTTGTTAACGGGCACAGATTCACCTGTAAGGGCTGCTTCTTCAATCTTTAAGGAATTAGCTTCAGTCAATCGAATATCGGCTGGCACGACGTCTCCTGCCTCCAGAAGAACAATGTCTCCCGGGACAATATCCTCGCTTTTAACCGACTGGGACTCGCCATTTCGAAGAACCGTTGCCATTGGCGCCGACATTTCTTTGAGTGAATCAATCGCGTTTTCTGCTTTCGATTCCTGAAATACCCCAAAGATCGCGTTTAAAATTACAACCGCAAGGATAATGATGGCGTCCACCGTTTCACCGGCGAATCCAGCGATAATCGCGGCGATAATCAAAATGATGATCATCAAATCCTTGAACTGGGCAAAAAACTTTTCGATGATCGTTGTCCGCCGCTTGGACGTTAATTTATTGGGACCGAACTGTTCTCGACGGTCCCGGACTTCCTGATCAGTCAGGCCGCGCGGGTTGGCCTTCATTTGGCTCATCACGTCATCGACCGTCCGCTGATAAAACTGTTTTTGTTCTTGTTTCATTGATTTCCTCCTCTAAAAGAAAAGAGACCCATAAATTCCTCGCTAAAAGAATTCATAAGTCTCACCATTTAAGATTTATCCCGGAAATACGAGTATTTCACGTTGACGAGATAATCGCAATCGAAATTGCTGGTTACTCCCTTTATTTATCGTAATTATACCTAACCACTAATGAAAAGTCACTAAATATCTACTTCCAAAATGTATCGTAGACGTTAATCGGCGTGTGGCGTTTATGCTGGGTCTTGTCGTACCAGCCTTCAATCGTTTCAGCTGCCTTGACCGAAACATCTTGGCCTTCCAAATAAGCATCAATGTCTTGGTAGGTAACGCCGAGGGCAACTTCATCCGGAAGCGCCGGCCGATTGTCTTCCAAATCAGCAGTCGGAACCTTTTGATAGAGATGTTCAGGAGCGCCCAGCAGCTTCAGCAATTGTTTGCCCTGTTCCTTATCCAAACGCCAAAGCGGGGTAATGTCGGCAGCCCCATCTCCAAATTTCGTGTAAAAGCCGGTCACGGCTTCAGCGGCGTGGTCAGTGCCGACAACGGCCCCTTTCTTTGCCCCGGCAATTGCGTACTGGGCAATCATCCGTTGGCGGGCCTTGATGTTTCCCTTGTTAAAGTCATCGATTTGAATCTGATTATCTTCAACCGATTTTTCGGCAGCGTCAACTGCCGGCTTAATATCAACTCGGGCAACTTGGTCGGCGTTGATGTAACTAATCGCTTCCAAGGCATCTGATTCATCAGCTTGAATTCCATAAGGCAATCGGACCGCAATAAATTGATAGCTGGCATCCCCAGTTTCTTGCCGAAGTTCTTCAATTGCCATTTGGGAAAGCTTGCCGGCCAACGTCGAATCTTGTCCGCCAGAGATCCCAAGTACCAGCGTTTTTAAGAACGTAAACTTCTTGAGGTAGGCCTTCAAAAAGTCCACGCTTCTGCGGACCTCTTCTTCAGGGTCAATCTTAGGTTTAACCTTCAGTGCATCAATAATTTCTCGTTGCTTTTCTCTCATCATGCATCCCTCTAATCAGTATTTGATATCTTGCACGTACTGGCGGACTTTTTCAATAATGTCTCGCTTGTTATCCCAACACTTCTGGGAAAGGTCGACCGGATACTTTTGTGGGTTTAATTCCCGCTTGTATTCGGGCCACAACGACGCCAATTCTTTTTCGGCGTAGTGAACCACCTGCTTTAAGTTCGGCCGATCGTAGACCAACTCGCCATTTTCAAAAATGGGCTTCAGTAACGGCTTGGCATCGAAATTCTCAACCGTCTTGTTGATATACGTGTAATTTGGATGGAACATATAAATCGACTTTTCTTTGCGTGGGTCTTCATCGGCTAAGGTGACATAATCGCCTTCTGATTTGCCGTCCTTGGCGTCGGTAATCCGCCAAACCTGTTTTTTACCGGGGGTTGAGACCTTCTCTGCGTTGCCGGAAATTTTAATCCGATCCACCATTTTACCGTTGCCGTCTTCTACGGAAACCATTTTGTAGACGGCTCCCAGTGCGGGCTGATCAAAAGCGGTAATCACTTTGGTACCGACGCCCCACACGTCGATTTTAGCGTGCTGCATCTTCAAGCTGGCAATCGTGGTTTCGTCCAAATCATTTGACGCGTAGATCTTGGTATTGGGATATCCAGCGTTGTCGAGAACTTCTCGAACCCGTTTGGACAGGTAGGCCATGTCGCCTGAGTCCAGTCGGACGCCGGCAAAATTAATCTTGTCGCCCATTTCGTTAGCGACTTTAATCGCGCTTGGAACCCCGCTTTTAAGCGTGTCGTAGGTATCGACCAGAAAAACACAGTCGTGATGCGTTTGCGCATAGGCATGGAAGGCGTCGTAGTCGTTGCCAAATGACTCAACCAATGAGTGGGCGTGAGTACCGCTGATGGGAATGCCAAACTTCTTGCCGGCCAATACATTGGACGTGGCGTTAAATCCACCGATGATTGTAGCCCGGGTTCCCCAAAGGGCGGCTGAAACTTCCTGGGCGCGCCGGGTGCCAAATTCCATCAACGGATCGTCTCCAACCACCGTTCGGATGCGTGACGCCTTGGTCGCAATCAATGTCTGGTAGTTGACCATATTCAAAATCGCGGTTTCCACCAATTGGCACTCGCAAAGTGTTCCTTCGACCTGTAAAATCGGCTCATTGGCAAAAACAATGTCGCCTTCATAAGCTGATTTGATGGTGCCCTTAAATTTAAAGTTTCTTAAGTATTCTAAAAAGTTGTCGGGATAATCGGTAACTTCTCGCAGATAATCGATATCATCATCAGTAAAATTTAAATTTTCAATGTACTGGATGATATGTTCAAGCCCCGCAAACACCGCATACCCATTGCCAAAAGGAAGCTTTCGAAAAAAGACTTCGAAGACTGCCCTGCGGTTTTCCATATGCTTTTGAAAATATGTCGCCATCATGTTGATCTCGTAAAAATCGGTATGTAGCGTTAAATTATCGTGTTCTGACATATTGTGTCATTATCCTCCCAGGTAAATGTTATATAATTAGTTTATATTCTATCATTTTTGTGTTTATTAACAAAAGCATTGATAGTGATTCGAAAGATATTAATTGTTGAGGAGTAATCATGGACAACCAAAGTCACAGCCAAAAAGTGTCTATCTTGGGAATTCCCTTTGTAAACACAACAGAAACCGCCTTTCAAAACGTCTTACACGAAAAGATTGATCAGCGCATCAATACATTTGTCGTCACCGCCAATCCGGAAATTGTGATGTACGCCAAGGAACATCCAGCGTATCAGAAACTGATCACTTCTGCCAACTACATCGTCGCCGACGGCATCGGCATTGTCATCGGCGCCAAAATGCTGAAAACACCCATCAAAGAGCGAATTACAGGATACGACCTATTTATTCACCTGTTGGAATGGGGAAATGACAACCATAAATCGGCATATTTTATCGGTGCCAAAGCCGACGTGATCCGCAAATTACGCAAAGTCGTGGAAAAAAACTATCCCGACCTTCAAATTGCCGGCACCCACGACGGCTATTTTGGAGACGACCGAAATATCGTGAAGGACGTTCGCCGAACCGAACCGGATATGGTATTTGTCGCGACTGGCTACCCCAAGCAGGAAGAATTTATCGATAAAAATCGAATTGCCTCAAACGGCCTGTGGATGGGAATTGGCGGTTCATTCGATGTCTTGACCGGAACCGTTAAGCGGGCACCAAAATCTTGGCAGAAGCTGCATCTGGAGTGGCTTTATCGCGTCGTTAAAGAACCCAGCCGTATCGGTCGGTTGATGGTTCTTCCCCGTTATTTGTGGCAAGTCTTTCAGGAAAGATTTCGGAAGCACTCATAAGGACGCTTATGAAGGAGGTTTATGATGAAAGTCGTTTCGCCCAAATATTTAACTTACTTCTTGATTATTTTTGTCGGCCTTGGAATTATCCTCAACTTGGTTGAACACGAGCCGGCTATTCAAGATACTCAGTATGGGATGCTGGGGATTTACGGGCTGGCTTACGTCACCAGCTACTTAAGAATGCCGAGATTGAATTTTTACGTCATTTATTTTGTGTTATGGATGGTCGTCATGCGACAAACGGGTAGCTACTATGACTGGACTTCCTGGATTGTGTTCGCATTTGTGGCAGCTTTCATGACTTGGGTAACCGATCTGATTCGGACAAGTTACGCGAGTTGGTATGATCAGCCAAAGAAACACAAGCACCCGGATGATAAAACTCAGTGATCAATCAAATTAAAGGCAAATGAACGATCCAAAGCGTTTTGATTCCCATCCTTTCAACTCAAAAAGGGAGTGTGCCAAAAGGCGGGCTTGCTTCCGCCAAAGAGGCTTGGCATTTCATGGCCGGCGTTGCATAACCTAGGAAGCGGCCTTTTGGCACACGTTCCGGCTATATAAAATTGAAAAAACAAGGGGCTGTCGGCAAAATGTTAGTTTTGTCACAACCCCTTTTTTACATAGCAGTCTTGAGCTGCCACAGATTATTCTTTTTCCAAATAAAACTCAAATCGATCCCCAACGTATTGGGTTCGAACATACTCAAAGGGACGACCGTCTTGAAGATAGGTAATTTGTCTGAGCCGCAGAATTGCTTCTCCCCGCTTAATGTTTAGATACTCCGCAATGCGTTCGGATGCCAGCATTGCCGAGACGGTTTGCTGGGCCTTGCCGATCTGCAGGCCCTTTTTTTGTTCCAACGTTCGGTAAAGTGAGCTGGTGACCTCAGACTTTTCCAGTCCTTCAACAATATTTTCCGGAACCGTAGCGACTTCAAAACAAATCGGCACTTCATCCCCGTATCGAATTCGTTCCATTCGCAAAACCGCCTGGTCCTGGGTGATGTGGAGCTTTTCCATTTCACTTAATGATGGTTCCATCGTGTGATACGAAATCGTTTTGCTGGACGGCACCTTGCCTTGCGCAAGCATTAGGTCCGTAAAGCCGGTCACACCGGCCATCTTCTCCTGCACTTTTTGATTGGCAACGAACGTTCCCGATCCAACCCGGCGCTCCAAAATACCCTCGTCAACCAAGGTTTGGATAGCTTGCCGCAACGTCATCCGACTCACGCCGAAATCTGTCGACAACTCGCGTTCAGAGGGGATCCGATCACCAATTTTCCACTTGTTCGCCTCAATATTTCGCTTAATCTCATTATGAATTTGAATATAAATTGGTAAACCCACTGATACCAACTCCCTTAGTCTTTATTCACGAATTTGCCATAACTATACGTTGCCATAAGGTCTAGGTGCTTGTCAAACACATTTAAGTCGGCATCATACCCGCGCTCTAGGAATCCCTTATGTGTCAGTGAGAACTCAAGTGCCTGATTGGTCGAGCTCATTTTCACCGCGGAGGCAATCGAACAGTTGGCAAATTGGATTATATTTTTGAATGCTTGATTGAATTTTAAAACCGACCCGGCAAGATGTCCGTTGGTTAAGGTTGCCCGGCCGTCATGGACGTTAACCGGCTGGCCGCCCAACTGATAGGTGCCGTCCGGCTCGCCTTTGGCTTCCATCGAATCGGAAATCAGCTCCAGTCGATCCGGTCCAATGAGTTTATAGGCAATCTGAACGGCTTCGGGGGCCACGTGGTAACCGTCACAAATCAGCTCAGCTTTGACATCGCGATCAAGCATTGCGTAGCCGACCACCCCAACCTCGCGCTGAGCAAATCCCCGTTGTGCATTAAATAAATGGGTAATCCGCGCCGGTTTGAGGGCCTTTAATTGCGCATAAGTTGCGCCGCTGTGCCCGACCGACATGACGATCCCGTGCTCAGAACAGTACGTTGAAACGTCATCATCAACCCCCATTTCAGGTGCGTAAGTCAACAATTTAACCAATCCGCCAGAAAGCCGATCCCATTCAGCAAATTTTCCAATGTCAATCTTTTGAATGAGGTTTTCCGGTTGGGCCCCGTTATACTTGGGCGAAATAAACGGTCCCTCAAGATGAATTCCGACAATTTTTGGATTCATCGAAGCAGCCCGTAAAATCGTCTGCATGGCTTGAGAAATCAATTCCGGGCGTTGGGTCATGGTGGTCAGAAAAACGCTTGTGACGCCCTCTTGAGTCATTTTATCGACCATCTGGCTGATGGCTGCAGGATCCGTGCTCATGGCGTCAACACCGTAGCCGCCATGCGTGTGAACGTCAATGAAACCGGGGACCACCAATTTCCGGCTGGCATCAATCACCTGATCGTCTGGTTTTTGTTGGTAGTCGCTCATTTCACCGGCATCAAGAATTTGTTGATTGAATCGGACATAGCCCTTGTCAATCACGCGTTTGCCTGTATAAATGGTTGCGTTTATCAATACCTTTGACATTTAAATCTCCAAACTTGATTTGTTTAGCCGTTGTTGCCGGTCGACTTGGCAATCGTCGCGTCAATTCCCTTGATAATGGAAGGCAAAAAGCCGGCCTGTTCCATCGCCAGGATACCGGCAATGGTGTCGCCACCCGGGGAACAAACCTTATCAATCAATTCAGCGGGTGTCTGACCGGATGCCATCAATGAATGGGCAGACCCCAACGTGGTTTGAGCGGCAATCTGGGTGGCCATTTCTTTGGTAAAACCGTACTTAACGCCGGCCCGGCTGAGACTGTCAATGAAGAAGTCAACGTACGCCACGGCACTGCCGGAAATCGCACTGAATGCCGCAAACTGACTTTCCGAAAGCTCACTGACACTGCCGGTCGCTTCATACATGGCAATTGCTTGCGCTTTCCGATCACCAGAAAGATTCTCGTTGGCAGCGACTGCGGTCATCCCCTGACCATACTGAGAATTAATGTTTGGCAAGCTTCGGAGAATCGGTAAGTTGTAGTCGGTCAATTCTTCCAAGCGATTCAATGAAACGCCTGAAACAATTGAAATCAAAGTTTTTTGAGTTGAAAGTTGATCTCGAATCTCTGCCAAAACGTCCGCGGCAATTGCCGGCACCACTGCAAGGACCACCAGATCACTATTTTCTGCGACTTGCTGGTTGGTTGCTTCAGCGGTCAATCCGTACTGCTTGGCATAATTTTCATAATGGGCTTTATGTGCGCTATGCACCAATATATTTTCAGCGGGAACAAATTTGGCGTTCAATAAGCCCTGAATGATGGCTTGGGCCATTGCCCCGACTCCGATAAATCCAATTTTCATATTAACCCTCCTGATATTGCAATCGGACTATTCCAATTGTTACTAATTTGACAATAGCGGAAATCAACCAATTTTGCAATATAAAGTTGTCTATCAGAAAAAAATATAAAAAATGCCCACGACGCGTTCTTTTCGTCGTGGACATTTCTTGATTGGACTAGTTAATTTCGCAGTGACCAGATTTTGGTGACCAACGATACGGTCAACTAGTCGTCAGGTAACGATTTAAGCCTTTAAAAATGCCGGATCTTGGTATGCTGGATTTGGGTAGTGGTAAAATCCCTCTCCGGAAGCGACCCCCAACTTGTTGTCCTGAACATACTCGGTTAATTTATCGGCAATCTTCTTGTAATCCTCATCGTGCGTATTCTGATAAAATCCCATTTCAATGTTAACCGCGGTGTTTAAGCCCATAATATCAAGGAATCCAAACGGTCCTCGGTCAACGCCCATGCTGACCATCCAGTTTTTATCGATTGATAACGGATCGGAATAGCCGTTTGCCCATAGTTTTAAGGCAGCGTTGATCATTGGTAGGAAAATGGAGTTCATGATGTATCCGGAAATTTCTTTATGAATTAAAATTGGAATCATGTGGATCTGCTTTGCAAAGGCCTCGGCATCATCAATGGTTGCCTGAGGCGTGTCTTTTGCCCACATTAATTCGGCAACGTTGTGAGTCCAAATCAAGTTTGCAAAGTGCATTGCCATGAACCGTTTTTTGTTAGGTGCAAAGTCAATCAATTGACTGGGAATCAACGTTGACGAGTTGGTTAATAAGAGCGTCTGATCTGTAATATATGGCGCAAGGCTCTTATAGGTCGACTCTTTAATATCAAGCCTTTCCGGAACCGCCTCAATAATGACGTCGGCATCCGTTGCGGCTGCTTTCATATCAGTTGTGAGTGAAAGATTGGCATTGGCTGCTTGAACCTGCTCATCAGTCGCCCCAATATCTTGCTTGTACTGCTGTGGATAGCTGTCAATCTTTTGTTGTGCCTGCTGGACTGCTTCATCTGAAATATCGTAGATAACGGTTTTGATCCCCGAGAATGCGGATTGGTAAGCGATCTGACTTCCGAGAACGCCCCCGCCTAAAATAACAACTTTCTTGACTATCATAATATCCTTCCTTTCTAAATCCACGCTAACAGTATGCTGAATCGAAAGCGATTACAAGAAAGAAGAAAAGAAATTAATTTTGCACCATTACCGAAAAATTCCGCACCATTTCTGGATCAGTGATCGCCAAATTACCCAAACAAAAAAACGCCCACGACGAGTTCCTTTCGTCATGAACGTTTAGTAATTGGGCTAGCTGGGTTCGAACCAGCGCATCACGGGATCAAAACCCGTTGCCTTACCACTTGGCTATAGCCCAATAAAAATGGAGGGGAGTGGATTCGAACCACCGAACCCGAAGGAGCGGATTTACAGTCCGCCGCGTTTAGCCAGACTTCGCTACCCCTCCGAAACTGAGTTTGCTATCAAACCAACGAATATAATAATACAAAATTTTCCGGGTTCCGTCAAGCGCATTATTTAAAAAAGTTGAATCATTTGCAGCTGTTTTTGCCATTCACTCATAAAATCATTGGTTTGCCACTCATTATGGCGGCGGTTATGGTACCCCACCGCCGCGTTGTAATAAGTTGTTAATCCGATTTTAACCGGTCCAATGCGCCGATGAATATGACCGAAAATCACCGTATCGACTTGATATTGTTCGATCACTTTTTGAAATTGTAAGCTGCCCATCATCGCATTGGCCATGTTCCAAAATCGAAAATCGGACGTATAGCGAATGAAATGCTGATTAGGGACAAAGTGCGTCATTAGGATGACCTTTTTTCGGCTGTCTTTTGCGTTCTGAAGCTGTGTTTTGAGTTGTTGGATAACAACCTCCTCACGCTTCAAATCACTCATAGGCTGCGAAATAAGGCCATCAATCCAGTAAGCCATTTTCCAGCGGTGAAATTCAGATTCTGTTTTATCCTCATTTGTCGCAAACGTGTAGTCGTACCACCCATTCAAGCCAATAATCCGATAATTGGTCCCCGGAATGTCGACAAACTGATTATTCAAATATCCAGGCCATTTTCCATGTTCAAGCTGGTCGTAAGACACGCCGCGAATCATGTCGTGATTGCCGGCAATAAAATACACCTTGGTTGTTGGCAATTGATCGGAGAGCTGCTTGACGTATGCGGCAGATTTGGTGAAGTCATTAAATAAGTCTCCGGCGATTAAGTAATCATCCACGGATTGATCGGTCAAATATGCCACCTGCGCTTGAATCGTTGGTGTTAAATCAACTTTATTAATGTCAAAATGATTATCACTGGAAACTGCAATTTTAACCATAACAATTGTCTCCCCAAAATAAAAATGTGCCATCCAAGTTAGGATAACACATTTATTCAATCTGAATTCTAATTGACACCTTCCATTAAATGCTTAATTGGTTTAACAAGGAAGATTAGAATAATTCCGGCAACGATTGCAACCAATCCGACGATCAGAAAGTAGTTGATTTCGTTTTCCGGCGTATAGAACTTAACAATTTGTGAGTTGACGGCCTGACCCGCTGAATCGGCCAAGAACCACATACTCATCATTTGTGACTCAAAAGCCTTTGGTGCCAGCTTCGTGGTGACGGAAAGTCCAATTGGTGAAATCAACAATTCCGCGATTTCAACAATTGCCCAGCTTCCGAGTAACCAGAATGGACTGACTTTTGCCGATGAGCCAAAGAGCATGACCGGTAGAACCATGAATAGGTATGATAGACCGGCAATCATCAATCCAAGTGAAAATTTAGATGGTGAACTTGGCTGCTTTTTACCCAACTTGATCCACATCCAGGCAAAGAATGGTGTGTAAAGCATGATAAACAGTGGGTTCAAAGACTGGTACCAGCCTGCAGGAATGTTAAAAATACCGAAGAAATTGTTGTTTGTCTGGTTTTCGGCGAACAAGGCCAAAACAACGGACCCCTGCTCTTCAATTGCCCAGAAAATGGCTGCGGCAATGAATAATGGGATGTATGCGATGACTCGCGAACGTTCGGTATCAGACAATTTTTTGCTGGAAATAATGATGATGAAGTAAATAATCGGTGTTGCCACTGCGATGATACTCAACAGGGTGATGAATGAACTTAATGATAATGACCCCATTACCTGTAAGAGTAACAGGACGAGTGCAAATACCACCACGCCCAGGCCAACTCGAATTGACAGTTTTTTAGCATCGTTTGGTTCCAATGGATCGCTTGGGTAAAGACTTGCGCTTGGCAAGTGCTTCTTGCCACCACGAACATATTGCAATAATCCAAAGAACATTCCGATTGCTGCGAGCGAAAAACCAAGGTGGAAGTTGACGTTAAACCCAAGCCAGCTAACCAGCAAAGGTGCAACGAACGAGCCCAAGTTAATTCCGAAAACAAAGATTGTAAATCCTGAATCACGACGATTATCGTACTCGGTGTATAAGCCACCAACCATTTCAGAAATGTTTGGTTTCAACAGCCCCGTCCCAACCGTAATCAGGACAATTGACGTGAATAACGCCGGGGCACCCATTGGCAACGAAAGTGCAATATGTCCAAGCATGATGAGAACACCGCCATAAAACACGGTTCGGCGACTTCCAAGTATCCGGTCACTGACAAACCCACCAATCACTGATGTTAAATAAACAAGTGACCCATAGATTGCCATGATAGAAGCGGCTAGTGATTGATCAAAGCCTAGTCCACCTTTCGTTACACTGAAATACATGTAGTAAAGAAGAATGGCACGCATTCCGTAGTAACTGAACCGTTCCCACATTTCGGTGAAGAACAGCGTTGACAGTCCCCGAGGTTGGCCGAAAAACGAGGCGTCTGCCCGTCGTTCCTGGTCTGTTTGATCTTGTTGTTGCATGTGATACCCTCCAAAAAATAAATCTAATCTTATTAACAAAACAAGTTAATCAGATTAGATTATCAATTTTAATTACTCCTGATAGAGATTCCAAGAATAAATCATATGAACCATTATATGCCAAAGTGAATGTTAATTCAACTTCGATAGCGGTTGAAAAGGTTATCAACAGTGGGAATGACAAGAGTCACCAATAAAGCTGAGCGCAAAAATCTTTCACTTTCAAAGGGTGAAATGTCATAATTATGTATTCGAAAAAATGAGCACTCAAAGTCATATAGATGATTTTTAACTTTCATGTTCATTTCATATTCAAAACGATCTGTCACGAACGGATAATCGAGCATACAGAAAAACGCTTGCCTTGGTTTAGGCAGACGTTAATTTTAAAATTCTATATTGAATAATCTTTAAGTTCTAAGCAATTTCAGCAGGAGCAAACTGCTTCGTAATCAACTTCACCAATCTCTCCCCGTTACCCCAAGCGTAAATTTCATCTGGAATCGTTGTGACTGGCGTTTGATCCGCTATTAATTTCAATTCATCCTCATGATACGTTGCGTCAGGAGCAAGCAAAACAAGGTCAACTTCTTCAACTAGATGTTTGGGTGCGTTCAAAATATTAGTGGCTTCAAAATCAAAATGGGCATCATAAAGTTCGATAAATGGCTTTGCTGCACGAACTAACAAGCCACTAGAAATTTCATCTTCACAGATAAGCAATACTTTTTTCATTATCGTCAGTCCCTTTATTAAATTAATTTACCAATACAGCATAACAGATTAATAGGTATACCACAAGGATGTTTTTTTAATTTTATCAGTTGAACTTCCCTTTTAACACGGATTCATTAAATGATGCAAGTATATACCAATTATGATTAATATGACTATACCAATTAGACGCTGCTTTATCCATTTTCATAGGTTTTCAAATCGTTTGTTGTATCATTGTCCAAGTTGAAATTTCGCGTTGTTTCATGATAGATACACCGGTTAAAAGATACGTTAATTAGGATTCTATATTGGCGTTGTTTCCATGAAATACATTTCCTAGCGTAATGGATGGTGTCTGAAAACATAAAAAATAGGACCGCTGTTAAATCAATCTTTAACAGTAATCCTATTTTTAAATGGTACTATAATGCCGACTGCAGGCACAAGTGCCCCTTACAAACGTTGATATAAGGGCATTTATAATTTTAATTGACCGTTATTTGACCGTTATTAGCTATTTTGTCCTCAAAAATGATAGTTCAATAACCAAAAGCTAATATATGCATAATATTATCAAAAGCAAAAAATAATATTAATTAATATATACCAATATATGTATTCCCCCCATAATCATTCAAGGGGGATTCATCTCACATAAATTTCTCAATTAAATAAATAATCAACGGTACAATAATTCCCGTTGCCACTAAAGAAATTAATGCATAGTTTATGTGAGTTAAATTATCAATTCGATGTTCATTTTCGATGGACTTGGCCAAAGCCTTATCTGCTTTTTCATCCAAATCAGCTTGATCATTTAACTGCTGTTTAATAGAAGAAATATCTTCTTTAATTCCAATTAACATCTCAGTCATGTTAATTTCGTCAGGAACTTCCACCATTACTTATCACCAGCCTTTACTGCAAAAATAAATTTAACTTTATCTTTGTTTGCTGTATAGTAACCGGTTGGTGTAGAAAGGCGATAAATTTCACCATATTTTATTGGGGTAGCATAGAATCGACTTCCTTTAATCAGACGAGTATGCCGTTTAGACTTGAATTCAGCATCGTTAAATTGGTGAATTACGCTTTGTGTTGCTTCGTATAGGCCTGGAGTTTGATAATATTCCGGTTTAGCAGGTTTAATAACTACCCCACTTCCGGACAGTGAACCATCAAAATCTAAACTGGCGTCAACCTTTAATCCATCATAGTTATCGGTATATTGCCAGGCATTCGCATTATCAATTCCCGGTTGACTAACACCATACGCCGCTACCCAAATATGCTTATCAATAAGTTTCGCTCGATCAATTCGCTTTTCAGCAAACCATGAACCGGATCCATAAGTAATAACGTTGGTAAATCCGTTGGCTTTTAACTCCTTTAAAAAGGTATTTACTTCAGCTGTAGTCTTCCAAGGAAGGTCTTGTGCTTCCACATCTAGGGCCAAGACTGTGGATTTATCCAACCCAAAGCTTTTTACCCAAGCTAAGAAATACTTAGCTTCTGATGAACCATGACCATGAAAGAAATGATAAACACTCACAGTACCAAATACTTTGAATCCGTTAGCCACTTGTTCTCTAGCTTTAGGGTTAATGTATCCAGTGCCTTCCGTCAATTTAACCACCGTGGTATCAATTCCGTGACTTTTCAGTGACTTCATATAAGACTCGGAGCTTCCTTGAAATACTGATAAATCAGCAACCTTTTTTGTCATTTTCGTCACTTCCTACTTTTGTTCAGATGATTGGGGTTCGTTAAATACTTCCGGATCGTCATCGACTGGAACGTCGGGTGTAACGTCATTTGTAGGCGCCGGAGTAACAGGTGCTTTGTGATTATCTCCCTTTAGAGTGTGTTTATAATACTGGTAAGCTTGTTCTGCTAATCCTTCAATTGTTTCTGCTTTAAAATTAAAGCCGGACTCTTTTAAGCCAGAATCAACAAATTGATTGACCACCTTTTTGCGATCTGAGTTACTTAAAGCAGGCATACTTGCCACCACAGGAACGAAAGCATTCGCTAATTTCAAGCCTAATTCCATCCCTTGCTTGATATGAGTATTCTTTTCAGTTTTAATTTTAGCTTCAATCAACGGTTTAACCAATTTGTAAGTTGCTGGAATTACAGCAATTAAAAAAGCAACCAGTCCGGTTGCTTTAAGAGAATTAAAAATATCGACAATTTGTGTGTACATAAAATTACCTCCATAAAATTTGTGTAAAAGAAAACGCCCCGCTTTAAAGGGCGTCCTCAATTCTTATCATATTGAAGAACATGAAATTCCTTCTTGGAGGAATGGAATTCCACAAACGCATTGTATCACGATTATTTAGTCGTAACAACTAATTATTGAAAACAAACACGCCCATCTTATGACGGGCGTGTATACATCACATACATTGAGGGGAATGTATGAGCATGGGGCATTCATAAATGCTCAGATGAATATTCGAATGCGTAGGCACTAAGGGGGTTAATGCCTACGAAAATGATTATACCACTGTTCCAAAAAAGTGACGGACTTTAATTTAATTAAACTTGCATTCCAAAAAACGTCTACATGTGAGTGTACTCAACTGACCGTCAATTAAGAAGCAGTTGATGAATTTTCCACCCCTGTGTCATAATTCTTACCAGTAATATCAGTAAACTGATCTTTGGTTAATTCATTCCAACCAATAACAAGTGACAATTTTATTTTTCCACAGTGTCTTAACAAGCTTAAGCAGTACCATAAAAACAACTGCACCGGTTACTTGTAATGAATTGAATGATTTTAATAATTCGTTTAACATAAGTTTTTATCTTCCTTTATTTTATAAGCGATCCAATGGATAAACAATATTTACAGAAAGTGGTGTCGCGGTATCTTTAATACCTATTAATAGGTTGCCCTCATTTCTCACCATCTGATTCCCCCAATCATTAAAAGCCCAAAAACCAGATGACGTTTGATGCATTAATTCCGGACTGCTACCAAGAGTTTTAAAAGTCTTTTTAAAATCTGGATAAGCGGTGTAAAGATTAAAAATAACAGCTTCTGATACCGTAGCCCCATAAAAATAACCGTAGTAATACAGTATGTCATTATAAATACGCCATCCGGTTGCTTCGTTACAGCCATGTGGACCCATCGTGTCCGTTGATTGATAATTAGTCACAACCCAAGGTGTTGTTAGTTTGTCGCCACCACCTGTGCCAACATCTTTACCATTAACTTGTAAGCCAGCTGTAAAGTTTGCTAACTTTGTAGTATTTGCCATATTTGCAGTAGCCGTATTTACTGCCTTACTAACATCTGACGTAGTTGCCACGTCAATTCCAGACTTTTGAAGTTTTCCTGTAAAGTTAGTATCTTTCGTGGTATCTGCCAAAGTATCAGGAACTGCTGGCACACCGTCTTTGGTGATATATGGATGACCGGTTGTCTTGTCAATTGGTGCAGTATCAAAAGTGTTCTTACCCGTAAACTCTTGATCTGAGCCCGTTCGTGCTAGGTCAGATGGTAAACTGCTTGCTAGTAATAACGGATTATTTTTAACAGTTGGAACGGTGTCAAAGTTGTTTGCGCCAGATAGGTGGGCTACTTTGGAATCATCAGCAGGCGTGTAACCAATTTTATCTTGTTTGGCGTTAACCTCTTCAATCCCCGCTACATCACTGGCTGGTTTACGCATATCAGCTACTTTTACATAGTCAGCTAAATCAGGCGTAATGCTTCCCATGTTTTGCCATGAACCATCTATCCAGATATATAAGTCCGTTCCGACTAAGTAACCATCACCCTGGTTGTTACCCGTTGTGGGTAAATTTTCCTCTTTATCAGCTTTCCCCCTAACAACCAAACCATTTCCTTGTTTCCCTTGCGGCCCTTCCGGGCCAATTGGACCTTGGCTACCGGTGTCACCTCGGCTAGAAACAAAATTAGTTTCTTTAGTTGTTCCGTCATCGTAGATAAAAATAATTTTAGTCCACAGATAAGGAAGTTGATCAGTTGTTGCCAAAATAGTATCTGACCAGCCCCCTGTGGGAACTGTAACTGGTGAATCACTTAACTGATACTGATTGTTAGCAGACTTAATACCATTACCAGGATTACCTTGATCACCCTTCTGCACATTGTGGACTGCATTCTCCATTTGACTACTTAGATCATCAAATTGTTGCTGAAAATCATTCAAAGTGATTGTCGGAATTACTTCACCAGTATCACTCATGAGGTTCTCTTCAATTGAAAAGCCTAATGTACCATCACTTGGAAAGATAGCCTGCGTACCATCATTCATAGTAACCCAAACTTCAATATCATAATCATTTGGAACCAATGTGTTCATGATATCCTGATTAATTGGAAAGCTTAGTGTTCCACCAAGCGAACTAGTTACAGTGGTTAAATCAATAGTTTGTTGCATGATATAGCCATCATCGTTAGCTATTTTTACCAAAATTGACTTAGCATTAGTTAAATCAAAGGCCACCCCGTCGGCCGTGAGTGCCAGATTAAAAGCAGTGGTTGTATCTAAATATTTAACCACATCATTATCATCCGTGAATGCGAGTTCCTTACTCATTAGTTTTCACCTTCTTTCTAAGCTGATTATTTTCAATTTTTAATAACGCAATTTGTTGATTTTTTGCTGCCATATCTTGACTGTACTCATTAACTAATTGGTTAATTAAATCTTGCGCGTTAATATCATTCATCAGATCACCTTACATTTTCAATTTCTTTTCAATCTTATTAATTTCACTAAGTAAATTGGTTCCATGTGAGTAAACCCCGCCGGCATGAATGTCAATACCATCTTCACCACCATCAGAACCTCCTTCAAAATACAAAGCTCCATAATCATTGCTGTGAATTATGTGTTTAGAATCTATTTGAATGTTATCTGAAATTGTAATAGCAGGCCAATTAATATTCGTAGACCAAATAGTTCCTGTTCCACCATCGCCAGACATTTTAATTTGTTCTGGTTGAATATCAGCCTTATAATTTCCATCAGAAATTGAAATTCCTGATTCATTAATCCAAACATCTTTTTTTACATATCCATTAAATATATCGTTTCCATAATAACTGTCATGAAACCCGTTCTGATCTAACCAATAATTAGTATTTCCATTTGTTAACGACAAAGATGAACCAGAAATACTGCCACCTTTAATGATTGATGAGTCAACTTCCACAGAGTTCAAATATCCGGCTTCAATAGTTCCCAAATCAGCAGTTAATGCTGAAAGCTGTCCAACCGATAGGACAGTTTGAGACATTTTAGTCTTAACCCAGTCCGAACCATCGTAGGTATACATTTCACTAGTCATATGGTTACTGTCTTGAACATACCAAATATCACCTTCATCATGATTTTTCCCATCATCAAAAGGCTCTTGCGATGAAACAGTGATTTTCCCATCCAACGATGTTTTAACCTTACCCGCTTCATCAGCTGCAGAATTAGCGGCACTTTTGGCATCGTCAGAAGCTTGCTGGGCAAGCTTAGCATTTTCATCAATATTTAAAGTTCCCGTTGCAATAATCAATCGTTATCACCATCCTCAATTTCGGTTCCTTCACCAATTAACTCATCACCATCTTCATCACTATCTGAACTTGCATCCGAATCATCCGCATTATCATTTCCAGCAATTACTGGTTGTTCAGCTTCATCATTTTCACCTTCATCTTGTTCAGGATATTCAACAGCTAAGTCTTTAGAATCATCACGGATTTTAAGGGGAGCCGTATATAATGCACTATGAGCAATAGACACAGTGTGTGCAGCATCCCTATATTCAGAAACGTTAAAGCCAACAATTAACCTAGAATTATTAACATCTTCATATATGCCCTCCGGCTCCAAATGCCCGCCATTTTCCAACGGCACTGCTAACTTAATGTCCTGCATTGGCTCCACTACATAGTCAAATACCATTGACTGTGTAATTAAATTAATACACATAACATGCTTGTCATCAGCGTTGTTCACATCACCAGCCGTAAAAAAAGCAAATGGATAACTAATCCCATTCGCTTGAAGAGTATTATAAGCGCCATTATTAGTGGTTCCAGCTGGTAATGGTTTCCACTTAAAATCTTGCAATTTAAATTCAATGATTGGTTTGAAGTTTCCAGCTTGTAAATCACTAATTTGACAAACATACACTTTCCCACTCGTCGTACTTCCCAACCACAGATTGTTCTTCAAATCAACGTTAACTCGAAAATATTGTTTTACTTGGCACCACTTGGTTATATTACTAGCACTTGTATTGGCTTGGTATGCCATTGTTACCAAATAATATTTCCCATCATTCTGATCTTTTATTTCTGTATAAATTGTGTTGGAACCTTCATCATAACCAAAAGAACCACAATGACCACCTCCAGTCACAAACATCATGCTTTGCAATGTTCCATCGGTGTTCCATTTAATAAACTCACAATCAGAATGGCTTTTGTCTTTAGTGTAGTGATAACTAGACAACACTGAACCATCACTCAATAAATATGAAAATTGTAAAGCCCCAATGTGCTGATCGCCATTAAAATCTTTGTTGGCGGCATCTTTCGTTTCCCAAAGCTTATTCCAGGAACCATCAGCTGAATTGCTGGTATCAATCCACATCTCTGCCTCATCTTTCACATAAGTATCATCAATGGTGACTAATAGTGTCCCAACAAATGGTGGTTCGATAGTAACCTGATAACCATCTTTTGCATGGTCAGCTTCCCAGCCAATATCACGGGTGCCGTCCATATTAATTTTTTGCCAATTAAAAGCTTGCGGTGACAAATAAGAGGTTACATTCTCACCTTCAATAAATAGTCTTGCAATCACCCGTTTGGAAGTATCCGTGTTATACCAAGTTGAACCTAACGGCGTAATCAAACTGACTGTGGCTGCATTGGCATTCTCTCGGGCATCTTCAAATAGTTTCTTAACGTGGTCATTCCAACGCTGTTCCATATTGCGAATAAACGCCGGCGTAATTACTTTAACTGTACTGAACTCACCTAATACAACTTTATTTTGACTTGGGTCACTTTCTGAGGTAGTTTGCTGAATGACTCTTGCCTCCGTGGTTAAAATCGGGTTCATAGATAAATCAATCACCTTAATAGTATCGCCCAAGTTAGCTTGAAAATCTTGAGTTACCTCCACGGCATAGTTAATTCGTGGATGATTGTACAATCTTAATTCCCGCAATCCCCAATCAAGTAATGCTTTAGGTTCAGTAATAGTGTCACTAGTAATCGTTCCTTCCAGCCAGGTGTTCTGATCAGTGTTATAAAGAGAATTTGCTGAAACGTCAGTAATATAATTCTTGCCGTTATTAACCGAGGCAATTGAAGCATTATTTGCGCCCACAATGTAAAGCTTGGTTACTAAATTAGTATCAACTGTTTCTCGTTGAACGGATAACATGTTTTGCCCATAGGTAATTGACTTACCTTCATCTTCTCCCAATTGATCAGCTAATTCTAAAATCAGGTCAGTCACAATACCGTTGGAGTCAATATGACAATAGGCATCGGCTTCTGCATCGTAAGTTGATAAGACTGTCTGTAAGGCAGCTTGACTAGAAGCCGTACCATCAAAGCTAATATCGGCAAATAATCCTGAAGAGCAATTATTTTGTAAATCCCAACCGGTATCAGCCATGATCCACTGCATGGCTTGATCTAATTTACAATCTTTAATTTCTTTTTGTGGTGGAATGGTCTTATTAAGTTTATAGATTGCTAGGTTAATAGCATCCACCGTTACTAAGTGAGCCCCACTAGTGGCATCAATAGTTTCATCAACCTGATAAATTCGATAAATACGCCAATGATTATGCACATCATCATACACAGCAACACTATTACCAACCGTTAAGTATTGAGCCGCAGGGGCACTTTGCAACATGGTTAGTCCTGTTAATGTATCATTCCAACTTTTAGAGTTAGCATTCGGATCCGTACTATTAAAAGTGCTAACGCCAGTAATACCATCATCCGAGTTACTGTTATCATCGGCAATTTGGCGTTCAACTACTTCACCCCAAAACGGGTTGGCGTCTGAATTAGTCGATAACGTGGCAACTCGCTTTAAATTTTTATCCAGGATAATATACAAATCTCTAACCTCCTTATTTATGTATAAAAAAAGTAGTCGCTTTCGTGACTACTTAATTGCTGGTCGATATTCAATTGTTACATCGGCATTTTTGGGATCCGGGAAAAAGTGTAGAGTTTGTGGAACTCCACCAGTTAATTTAGGAAAAGTCGATAACCATGAAACGTATTTATCGGCCGGCTTTCCATCAATAGTAACTTTATTGTTGGCCGTATCAATAATAATTTCTTGACCAGCCTTGGCAATAATATGTGGTGTATCATCCGGATCAGTAGAGCCATCACTGCGCCATTCTTCATAATTGGTTAAAGCTTCATAATCCGACTTATACGCCACCACTGGATTAACTAAGTCCTCTTTAATATCATGCTTACCAAAGAAAACGCCTAAGTTGGCTAAAGCAAAACCAAACTTACCGGATTTATCCAACTTTTCCTTATGCATGTGAGTTTTACTTGTATTGTTAACACTATATGGCTCACCGGTTTTAGGATCCCACTGGTTAATTTCTGCTACCCAGTTGTCGTAAACATTCCCCGAACTATCCGATTTTTTCTGTCGTTCAAGAATAAATTCACCATAAAAATTCGAGTAGGCATCCTTATTCATATACGAGGTTTCAGTTACATATTCTTTTTCCTTTTTCTTCTTTGTTGTAGCTTTGGGAGCTGATGTTTTTTTGCCCCCTTTACTACTACTCTTCTTGCCACCCTTTTTAGATTTCACAACTCGTTTCTTTTTAGTCTTAGTCTTCTTACGAGTTTTTCGTTTCTTCCGCGCAAAGAATTGTAGATTCATTTATATCACTTCTTCTTTTTGGCTGTCTTCTTCTTTTTGGCTGTCTTCTTCTTAACGGTGACCGTTTTGGTGTAGGCAACTTTAACATGCTTTGGTTTGCCGTTATGCTTCTCCTGACCATTACCTTCATCAAACAGCAATGTCAAATAACTATCAGAGTTACTACTATCAAAATTATTGCCTAATTGAATAAACGCCCGTGGATAACGGCCCATCGAATAATCTTCAATGCCCATTCTTCCACAAACATTACCGTTATTGTCCAACAAATAAGCTTCGATTTTTCCCATCGCCCGCTCATTTTTCATTCGTTTAACATGATGTAAGCGTACCGAAACTTTCCAATAGGGAGTAATTTTCGGTAGACCATTATGCATAACCGCTGGTCCGTAAAAATTCTTGTGTTTCCCACGAGATCCCCATTCGTAATGATCATCTTTATCTTTAGCCACCATAATTGAAGTACCAGTGGCTGCCGATTTTCCATCTAACTCACCCTTATAAATTGGAAAAGCTTGTGTATTTTCACTACATTGAATCCACGTTGCTAATGAGTTGCAGGGGTCGTCAACCTGTTGAGTTTGGGATTGTCCCATGACTGTAATGTTACCATCACTATCCGTAGTCGTATCACCGTCATCAACGTTATATCCAACCGCTACATAGTCATCATTTGTTTCATAACCCACATAATAAAGATCGGTTTTCGGAATAATATGAATAATTGGATCAACTTCAGTATTTCCTTCAGGAATAATTTGCTGATCATTGTCCGTAATTTTTATTTCTTTTTGCGGCAGGAAACCGCGAGGATCCGCCAGCATGAAGACTAACGTGGTTTGAAAGTCCTGAACACCTTCATTAATAAATGTCGGTGTTGGAATACTCGTAAAGTGTCCATAATAAGTTACATCTGGATCATCATTAAACCTCAGCGGATATTCAGTATCAGCATCACTGCTGGTATTAACTAAAACATTAGTTAATGTTTTAATTCGTTCGTTATATTCATCGCGGGTGGTACAGAAACAAGTAATTGGAATGTCAAATTCCTTTTCACCGTAATCTGTTCCCAAGTACACACCACCATAACGTTTAGGGACGTCTTGAAATGACTCAGTAATATTGGGGGCTAACGGTTTCGATACATGATTTAGAAATATGCCTAAATCGTCTTCCGAATTAAAACCACCATTTCCATCTTCATCAAACGCAAAATCAAATGTGTTTACATCATAATTATCGTTATTAGCCAAAGGTTACACCTCTTCCCCAATTATTCTTAGCCGTTGTTCGTTTGTTATGCTTATTGACTGCCTGAACAACTTGCTTGTCAGTCACTACTGCCGGAATCGGATTGTTTTGGCCATCGACCAATTGACTCATAAGTTTAATCATTGTATCAAACTTTGCTTCAAGTCTTTTGACAGCCTGACCATCCGAATTGCTTGATTGGTTGGGCTGTTGATCTGTTTGCTTAAAATGAGCCATGGTATCAGCCAAAAGTTCATAGGCCCGTCCCCGTTTGTTAATATCCCACGGAATGATGGTTTCTGGTTTATTACGTTCGGCCACTTTAATTAACTGTTCTTGATCAACTAAGCCACCATTCGCATATCCTAAATAATTAGCAACTTTCTTCGCACCATTAACATGCTGCCCCGTATAACCGCCACGTTCCCAATCTTCAGAAAACTGACTGGCTAACGAAGCGATCGAACCGTGGCCTTCCAGGATTCGTTTAAATACAGAAGAATCAGAACTGTCATCGCTTAACGCAAACTTTAATTGGGTAGCTGCATTGCGCCAGTTTTCACCATGACGATGAGCATATGATTTCAAATGATTCAATCTACCACCCAACCACTGTCCAAGACCGGAGGCTCCACCAGATGAATTTCTTGCATTAGGATTTAATCCCGACTCAAATTCCCAATTGCCAAGGATTGCAGCAATTCCTGCCTTGGTTGCGCGTGGATCCAGCTTTTTCAATGCTTTAGCTAAAGTTTTGGCTCTAGCTGCCACATCACCACTTAATCCAAAACTGCTTAAACTACCGAACAATTTTTGCCATAATGGTTTTAAGTTTTTTGATACCCAACTCCAAACCCCGGAATGCTTTAATTGCGACTTTACTAGTGATTGTAATCCGGAACTTTGTTTATGAGATTTAGTTGACTTTTTAACTTTGTCAATCAATCCAGGTACTCTTCGGATCCCAACAAAATCACCGAATCCCTTGATGGTAGAATATTTAATCCCGTCCTTTGGATTTTCGGCACTGAACATATGCCCAGAGCCACTATTATCAACCACAATACCAACGTGTTGGCTTCCTCCAGCACCGAAGAAAGCCAAATCACCAGTTTTAGCATTCTTCCACGATACGGGTTTTGAGTATTTGTATTCCGGAACCGTGGTAGATCCACCTGGAACTGTAATTCCCATGTGTTTCAAAGTCTCATAAACTAAGCCAGAACAATCATAATAATTCGGACCTAAGCGGACATTAGAGCCTTCAGAATATCGGTGATGGGCACGATTTGCCAATTTCTTAGCTTCATTCAAAAATGCTGAATCAGTCTGACCACCGCCTTCGGAAACCATGCCATGTAGCATATTCCAGGCAGTATCCCACCAAACCGAACCCTGTTGCTTGTCGCGTTTGCCAAACATATTGGCAAAGTTCTTCCCAACTGTTCCCTTTATATCGCCAAAATTAGGTTGAAAAACTTGTTTGAAAGTTGCATCAGAATGATTAGCAATGTGTGATAGTGCCGACAACTTCTGTTTTAAAGAACCCCAAATGCCTTTAAAGAGTTTCCCGATACCACCAAATAAACCAGTACCTGACGCAAAGTGCTGCATGCCATTTAAAGCCATTAACATCTTAGACTCTGTAGCATTTAAAACGCCGGAACCAGCTTCTAGGAACCGGTGAGTATCTTTACCTTCAACTGGTTCTAATTGCCCATCTGCGTGGACAATGATTTCTTTATTATGTGTTTCTGGTGAATCGTGACCATCATTAAGCTTAGCCAAAACCGGTTGGGTTAATAAACCATTTTTCAATAATCCGGTACCTGTTGCCCAGGCTACCGTTGGAATCTGATCCAAAGTTTGTGAACCACCGTATTGTTTAAAGACTTTGTTCTGGGCTGAAATGGCATTCTTATTCATCCCATTTACCAGTTTGCCAATCCAATTACCAACTGACTTCCAGATGCCATGCCAGGAGAGACTGTAATTGTCTTTGGTTTTGGAATTATTTTTCTTAATACTCTCATATTGAGAAACAGCCTGAGCTGTTACCTTCTGATTTTGATTATGCGCATAATCGTAAACCTTATCAGACTGCTGTTTTGCTTTAGTGATTGAATCGTTTTTTTGTTTATTGGCATGATTAATCACACCAATTCTTTGTTTACGAGCCTCCTCAATAATTTTTTGGCGTTGTGCCTTGGCAGCCGAACTATTTCCCTTGTACTCTTCATCTGCTGCTTTAACTGTATTTTTATATTTCTTCCAAGCAGCGTTATAGACACTATGATATTCATCGTTGGCTTTTTTACTGACAGATTTTTGCTCTTCATCGGCATTAGCCACCAATTTAATCATTTTTTCTTTGGAATACTTTTTACTCTTTTCAGTGAGCGTTTTATAATCTTTAGCAATCTTATTAGTAGACAATTTAATCTGGCCAGCTAAGGTAGTATGCAGTTCGGCTTCCTTAGCAGTTACTTTCGTAGCAAATTTAAGATGTTGTTTCTCAAGTGCTTCTTTCTTTTCCTTCTGCAACTTTTCAACTTGAACGGATCCCTTACCATATTTATTCTCAGCTTTTAGAATCTTTTTATTCCATGATTCCGTTAGTCGTTGCCGTGATTGTGCATAATATTTGGCAATTGCTTGCTGATCTTTCTGACTCATCAGAGTTAATCGATTGGCTTTAGAACCTTCACCCGTAATGACTTGCAGACGTTTTTCATACTCTTTTTTAGTAATATCCCCATTTTTATAAAGTAATTGTAAGTTCTTCTTGTCCTGAGCTTCACGGTTTTTATAATAGCTTGTCGCTTCATCAGAAAGTTTCTTGAAAGAAGACTTAGTAGATAATTTAGGTGTATGGATTTTTTGTGCTGAAAGTCCTTTTTGAATAGCTTTACCAAACTTACGACCAACACCTTCACCAACCAAGCCACCTAAGCCAGCGCCGACAGCTGTGCCAATTCCAGGAAAAATAGCTGTCCCGATTGCTGCACCTGCTGCAGTACCACCTAATGAACCGGTAGCAGCGCCAATGTGTGAACCGGCACTCTTCTTTTTCATGCCAATTAAATCAGTTGCTGAATTTAAAACGTCTAAGACACCGACAGAGCCTGCAACAACCTTTCCTAATTTGCTAACACCTTTAAACTTTTCAGCTAATTTAGCGAATCGGCCTATCTTTCCGGTATCTTCGGTGACTTTACTTGTATCATCTATGTCGTGAACCGCTGTTTTACCGTCTTTTTCAGCATCTTCGGCAACCTTACCTTCACCACCAGCGTTATCAGCAATATCATCAACTGTGCTAGTTTCATTCCCGGCATCCACATTAGCTTCTTTAGCCTTAGTGTTACGTTCAATAGCTAGGGTCTGATCATCATATGCTGATGTTAATCGGTTCACCTTTAATCTTTGACCACCAAAAACAGAGGTAATGTCACTAAATATTTTGAAATACTTATAAACTTTACCCACTGCCCAAATTGCAGTTAATGCTTCACCAAAGCGCTTGACACCTTCATAATGTTTAACAGCAAAAATGCCAATATTGGCGATTCCTTCTGCCACATGTGCAGTTAAAGTAGCCGTTTTACCAATATCTTTCTGAAATCCTTTTTCACCAAAGAGTTTGGTCATTTGATTAGCTGCTTTTGTCATATACGGCAACAACTTAGACCCAAACATAATTGATAATTGATCCCAAGCTTGCTTAAATCGTTTCTGAGACATTTGGGCAGTTTGTGCATTCTTGTTAGCTAATCTTTGAACGTAAGTCCCAGCCTTGCTTGCTTTAGAAACATTGTTAGTTAAATCAGCCAACTGACCATTATATCTAGCTAAGATTTGAGCTGCTTGCATTCCGGTTTGACCAAAAACATTTTTAAATATGCGTGCTGTATCAGCTCCGCCAAGTTTTTTTGTATGTTCTTCAATAATTTTAAAAATTGCAGGCAATGTTTTGAAATTGCCATTGGCAGTTTGGAATATTTTAGTTGACTTAATTCCAATGTCATTCAAAGCACCCATAGCTGAATTAGTTGGTGCTGCTAAACTAGTAATAATTTTTCGCAGACCTGTTCCGGCTTTATCAGCTTCCAGACCGTGGTTACTCAATTCACCTAAAGCAGCTGAAGTTTGCTCAATACTAAAGCCCGCATTATTAGCTGAATCACCTACATATTCCATGCCTTTGCCTAAGCTGTGGAAGTCAGTAGCAGTCATGTCAGCAGAATAAGCTAATGCATTAACTACACGTTTAGTGTTGTGCATCATTTTTGCCGTATTATTGGTTTTCATGCCAAATGCTTCGATCGCCTGGCTTGATACTTTAACCACATCTTTAAAGTCATCACCAGAAGCCACACTGGCTTGTAGTTCAGTTTTCATAACCGCTAATGATTCAGCACCTGTATGACCACGCTTGATTAAATCCTGGTATTGATCAGCAATTTCTTTTTGACTAACCCCATATTTGAGAGCGTACTTAGTCCCATCTTTTTGCATTTCGGTGACGGTCTTAATGGCAGTTTTAGTCTTATCACCACCCGTAACTAACAAGTTCCGGTTTACTTTATAAACATTTTGAAGTTCAGTCGCTTTTTTAGCACCAGAAAATGCAGCTGCTCCCAATGTCCCCATCGCTACGCTAGCACCTAGTAAACTACCTTTAATTGATCCAAATGAATTCTTAATCTTATTCTTAGCAACGTTGGCTTTGTCACCCATCCGAGCCATGGCATCACTCATGTGACCGACTTGTAAATCGTACTTGACCACATCAGAACGCACATTGGCCAGTGAAGTGGCTGTTTTGTTGACTCGTACTTGTTGGGTGTTAAAAGCTTCGTTAGCAATGTCCAAGCTACCTTTTAATTGATTAAGTTTTTCCTTTTCTTGAACATATTCATCCGCATTCTTGTGGGTATCATTGGCGAGGCGGTTAACAACATTTTGTTGTTTTTCATAGGCCAACTGGGCTTGCCTATAAGTCTGCGAATTTTTATTAAGTTCATTATTTTGCAATCTGTACTGGTCAGATAAACTATTCAGGCCTTCTTTAAGGCTCTTAAGCTTTGCTTGACCAGCCTGGTTAATCTTTCCTTGAGCCTTTAGCGCATCCACATAAGAATTAGTTACCTGATTAAGGTTATGATAGTTGCGCTGTAATCCAGATAGTCCTGAATTAAGGTATTCAAATTGCTTTTCCGCCTTAGACTGTTGATCATTTAATCCAGCAATCTTCTCTTGTGCTTTAGCAATCTGATTAGCATATTTAGCATATTTTTCTGATCCTTGGTTGGTTGTTTGATCAAGGCCTGACTGTCGACGTTTCAGCTCATCAATTTTTAAGTTATAACCTTTGATTTCTTCTGATATTCCTTGATACCTAGTTTTTAAAGCATCTAGTTTATCTCCAGAAGATTTTAAGGCCACCTCCTGAGAACGCCATGCATTGGTATTAGCTTTAATGTAATTAGTTAAAGTTTTTAATGACCGTGCGGGTTGTACTGCATCCAAGCGAATTGAAGTACTCATTACATCATTAATAGTAGCCATTAGTCAGTCCCCTTTCGTTTATTTAATAACTCGACAACCGGATCTGTTACTTGTTTCTTCTTATCTTTAGCATTTAAGACTGCCATAAATTCAAAGTAATCTTGTCGGTTTAACTCATCTGGTAAGATTCCTTGCTTCATCATTTGTTGTTTAAAAAAAAGCATATCTTGTTGGGATATGCTTAGGTCATTAATTAATTTGGCTAATCTTAATTGCTTTCTTTTGGGTCTGCTGATTCCTCAGTTTGTTGTTTAGTAACAGTCTCCCAATCTTCATCGCTCATACCTTGAAACCGGAATAATACATAGGCCATGAAATTTTGAAAATCCGTAAAATCCAAAGTGGATTTAATCTTTTCAACTTCTTTGTCGGATAGCTTAAAAATATCAATCATAAATTGCAATAATCCTTGAACCATTTTCTTTTGCGTTTCCAAAACTGCTAGTGGGTCATCATTAGTAAAATCAACTGCATCTGATTTCAACAATTGAATTTGTAAATTTTGGGCTTTCTCAACAACACCCACAGTGGTTTTAACTTCAGCTGACTTTTTACGTAAACCTAATTTGGCAATATTAATTTTCATGATCAAAGCTCCTTTATTTTATTTGATTATGTATGCGGGGAATATCCCCCGCCTTGATCTATTTTCCTGGTGTTGTACCGCCAGTCGTTGAACCAGTGGTGCTACCCGTAGTCGATCCAGTGGTTGAACCAGTCGTGCTACCCGTAGTCGATCCAGTGGTTGAACCAGTCGTGCTACCCGTAGTCGATCCAGTGGTTGAACCAGTCGTGCTACCACCGGTAGTAGCTGAATAACCACCAAAGACTTCAGCCAGCATTTTGGCTTTATCAAAGCCAACATCTTGAGACATCCAAATCTTGTACGGTTCTCCGTTGAAGATGGTATTGTCAGCCGGTGTTAATGCTTGGTAAGTTAACGCCGTATTGGCATCAGTTTCAGCATTATTATCCGTTGCATGAGAACTACCAGTTTCAATTAGTTGACCATTAGCAAAGCCTTCGTACATATCAATGTTCGTGTATGAACGAAAATGTAACAACATTGCTACATGGGGCTTTGGCAATTGACGTGTCCAACCACCATTAGCCGCATCCTGAATATATCCTTTGAGTTTTTGCAACTCGTCAAAATCAATATCCAAGAATTCCAGTGCTACCTCTGGTTGTGCCTGACCATTTGAAACTCGTTTTGCTTCATCATTAGCATAGGCGACAGTACCCTCGGCTTCCAAGCCAGAAACTGTGGCCGTCGTAGCGCCTTTAGCATCGCCATCAACTAAATAGATACCATTAGTTCCTACTCCTGCATCGCTAGTCAGTAATTTACCATTAGCATCAACCAAACCAAAGGTGACATCTTTAATACCATGTGTTGACATTTAAAATCCTTCTTTCTTCATTGTAATTGTCTTAGAAACTGAAAAAGTTGCCGTAATTTGATCGGTATCTGGATCCACAGTGTTAGGCTCATGTGAGCTAACCAGCCAATCCTGATTTTCCAAATTATTCATTAGGGCAACTTCTTCATTAAAAATATTTTCTTGTGTATCTTTTTTCCAAAATATTTGAACTTGAATATTAGCTTGCATATTACTAAATTGATCGTTCCGATATCCGCCCAACGGTTCAGTAATGGAAGTAATCAAGACAATGGTCTGTTTTCCAGAAGTATCAGCTCCGGGAGGAATGTTCATGGAATAAAGCTGGTCAATCCAACCATAGTGCAAAGATTGAATTAACTGATAAACAGTCATAACTGGTAATTCCATTAGTGACCCAACTCCTTCCATTTAATATATTCAGCTTTTAATATATCAGAACGAGCTTCCTCACGGGTCTTTTCCACAAAGTGGTCACCGACAATGTAAACAGTGCCATCATTTAGCCAGCGAGCAATCACTGCTTTTTTCTTGACCCAGCCAACTGTCGCTGTCCCATCCACATCACCATCAATATTTTTCGAACTAACTAATACACTATCAGCCAAGTGAGGATCATTTCCGGTAGCAATTCGATTACTATAATGTAGCCGTTTAGTTTCATCAGCTAATTTCTTTTGTAAAACATCGGCACCGGCTTTAGTGATTATAGTTCTTTCCGCCCGGTTGGGTACCAATCGCTTTATTTTCGCTAAATAATCGTCTAATTGTTCGGCCATACTAACCATGTTTTTTACCAACCCTCTCATTAATCTGTAGAGTCAAAATGTCATAAGTCACAATTTTATTGCTATCATCTAAACTCAAATTAACGATTTGATACAGTTGGTCTTGATATTGAACTAGCAGACCTTTGTCAATTAAAGGATTGTGTCGAATAACAATTTGAATAGTATCTTCAAAATCCGTTCCCAAAAGCGAAACGTTCTGTGCGTTAGTTCGCGTATAAGGCATGCACCATAACACGAACTGTGGTTTAAATTGCGTTCCTGATGCACCAGTATTAGGATTAATTGTTGGTAAAGCCGTTCCAAACTGGGCTTGCCGATTAAACTGCTCCGGACTAAATTTATTAAGTGCCATCCGGATCACTTCCTGAAACCATTCCTTGGAGTTGATCTAGCATCATCAACAAACCAGCCGACATCCCCCTAGATAATTCCCGATCATAATATAATTGAGTTGCCAGTGTTTTTATTGCTAAGTCGTAAATTGATGAGGCTTGATATTGGGTTTCAGTTGAACTGACTGAATGATTGACAATCTCAGTTGCCTCATTAATCAAATTGGTAACAGTCGTTAATTCAGTCGGACTTTGGTCAATATGCAACTCATCCATTAATTCTGTCGGATTAACCGTCACATGACACCCCTCCTAACAGCCGCCCATCACTGTATTGTTTATTTCATTGGCGACTTATTTAAATTACTTGCCAGTTGAACTAGTAGTCCCACTAGTCTTTGCAGCAGGAGTTAAATCTGCTAATCCGGTAAATGGTGCATAAATGACCGATTCAGTATCCCACAACTCAACGTCAAAGCGATCAATGGCACGAATCTTAGTCAAGTCATTTTCGAAAGAACCGGCGCCAATGTTGGTGGCCAACAAAGACATCTGCTGAAGGTCGAATAGACGAACAGCTTCCGTCAAAGCACCAATGTAAAGTGGGAAACTGTTTCCATCATTGGGCAGAAAGGCATCGGCAATAACTGTAATTGTCTTACCAGCCAACATTTTTTGTGATGGATTAAGCGGGTTAGGTTGAATGACGTATTGTCCGTTATTATCCTTGACTTTATCCAGAACAGCAAAGCCTGATTGGTTAGTAACAAATGCAGATTCATTCCAAATCAGTGGATCCAATTCCTTGTTGTAAATATCCTTAATGGCGTCAAAACTATCAACTGTGGTTTTTTGTGCGCTTGGTAACTTAGCCAACGCTTTTAAAATTTCACTGTTTCGAGTAATAACATCTTTCTTAGCAATCCAGTTTTCCAAATATGCTAAGAGGTTGGCATCACTATCATTCATCAAAGTATTTGTAATACTAGAAATTCCGGCATATCGATGAATTTTATAAGTTAATGGCTTAAAGGCTGACGGATCATCATTATTCCCAATTTGAGCTGTTTCATCGTCCAAATTAGCAAATGGAGTTACTGACTGACGTGGTTCAATAACTCGTGAACCAGATGGTGCGCTAACTCCTTCCACAGTTACTAGTGGCTCCAATGATGTAAAGGTTTGCTTTAAAGTGTTGATGGCTGTTTGAATATCTGCCGGAATAGTCAAACCAACACCATTTCCGTTGGCATCAAGTCCACTAGACATCAAATTCAAAAACTTTGGATCACCCTTTAAGGCTCCCTTGACAATATTAATAAACTTAGGCTTGTCTTTTGGCGTAACATCTTTTTGACCACCTGCAGCTGGTTTATCAGGCTTTACTAATTTAGCAGTTGCCAGGGCATCATCATATGCACCTTTAGCAAAATCTCGGGTCTTCTTTGCTTTATCAATTGAATCAGCAATTTTAGTTAGATCCTCATCTGAATATTTTTCAGGAGAATCATTCAACTCAACTGCCATTTGATTACGCTTTTCTTGAAGGTCCGTTACTTTTTGACCAGCTTCAAGCCAAGCATCGTGCAGCTTATTTAAATCCATAATTTAATTTCCTTCTTTCTTAAATAAAATAGCCAACTTATGTGATCGCAATTGGTCACTAGTTTGGCTATTAGTTTCTTTAGGCTTTTCTTTTACTTTGGTTAACAATGATTTAATTTTACTAATTGCCTGATTACTCAACATAACCGGCGAGAGCATATTAGTAACTTTGGCTGGTTGATCGTCAAACATCATTTCGTCTGCAAATCCTTGTTCAACGGCATCTTTTGCATTGATATAAGTTTCCTTGGCCATCATTTGCATGACTGTTTGCGGATCCAAACCCGTTCGTTGCACATAAACATTTGCAATTGATTGATCAGTCGAGTTCAAGCCTTGTAAATCGCTGGATAAATTGTCTGCATTGCCTTGAGATACGGTGGAAGCTCGATGAATCATTAATTGAGCCGTTGGCGAAATTTTAATCGTATCACCAGCCATTGCAATGACACTGGCCGCACTCGCTGCTAATCCAACAATGTCAACTTCCACATTACCGGTATAATTCTTAAGTGCGGTATATATTTCAGAACCCGCAAACACATCGCCACCAGGTGAATTAATTTCGGCAACAATATTTTGACCATTTGCAGTGCTTAACGCATCTTTAACTGCGGAAGGAGTAACTGTTGAATAGCCAAAGAATTCATATACTTCAGCATCATCATCACTAGATACAACACCTTTAATTGGTACTGTTGTCATTATCATCACCTCCTTCCACTGCTGAAACTTTCAAATCAGGAAAAACTCCCGCTTGTTTCAGAATTGTTTGCGCTTGTTGCGGCGTTAATGCTGGTGACTGACCAGTACTTAATTTAGTAATATTACTAATTAATTGCTGATGATCAACATCAATAGCCGAATTAATATCCATTTTAATGTCGATTCCCAACTTTAAAGACAATTCTGATTCAATTGGCCGAATGTATAAGCTCAAACTATTTTGATACAAAGAACGAATCATCTCAATTGATGATTGTTCGTCACCTTGACCATTTAAATAACTATCTGGAACACAAAAAGCCTTGGCAATCTGGGTCTGACTAAACGTGGCATTATTTAATAATTTAGCTATATCCGGATTAATCTGTAAGGAATCAAGCTGAGCAGATTGATCCAAAACAATTGGTCGACCAGCATTAGCACCAGAATTTTGTTTTTCAAACGATTTTCTAATATTTTCTTTAGCTTCCGGTTCCAATTTGGCCGCCGGAACCGTAATCGTATAACTAGGCGCAATTGCATTCTTTAAACTGCTCAGTGACAATTGATTACTATAATTCTGGATGTTAATTTCTTTAGCTAAACTATTTAGCGGGCTGCTACCCACTAGTTCAGTGGCAACTTGTCCGGAAACAAACAATCGGAAATGTAAAACGTCGGCAGCTAAATATGTCACCTGCCCTCGGTCATCACCGTAATTAACTGTGTAATAAAGAACATTTTGTTGATTATCTAAAGTAATGCTGACCTGGTAAAACGGGATTAAGGTCAACCCTGCTGGACTTCCATTGCCATTTCGCTGAATTAGAACAAAGGCGTTGCCAGTTAACATCATTTGAGCACTAACTGCTTGCCAAAAATTATAAGCACTCAATAATGTGCTGGGCTGATTTAGCATGTTGCTATATTGGTCTGTTTTAAATTCACAGCTGGCCACATCACCTGCAATTCGATTAATCACCGCATAAATATCACTGTTTTGCAGTGCTCCGTCTGCATCCACAGTGTTAGTGGATAACAATGTACCATTTAACATAAATGGTGAATACCCGGTGGTACTAATTGTTTGTGTTTGTTTTGACATAAAATTTTTAAAGGGGTTCAGCATTCAACGCCTCCTTTCACGAAATGACATAGGCTAAAACGATTAAAGCAATCCCGGCCACTACCCAACCTACAATAAAATTAATAAGGCTTGCGGCAACCACAAATGCAATTAACCCAAATAAAAATAATATAAAAGACAGGTTAGTGATTAAACCTGTCCATAGTTGTTTCAGATTCAACTAATCTGCCTCCCTAATAATTTATTCACTACATATATCACCCAACAAGTGTTGAAAATATTAAAAACTAAAACGATCACTGGTAAAGAATTCGTTGACCTCCTCATTACTCATTCCATTAAATGGATTCTTTTTATCTTCTTTAAGGCCATGATTAGGATTTTCAAAATAAAAAAGGGCTTGAGACATGGCATCGATAGTGGCATCGGCACAATCAATTTTCGAAGTCAACGCCGTTCGATCAATTTTAATACCATATGGATTAGCCACTGTTACAGCGTTAGCCAAGCAGGTCTGCAAAATCGGATCAGCCAGCATCTCAATATTTCCCGCAATAAACTGATTTCTCAAAAATACTGTGGGCGAGCTCAAACTAACCGTCCCTTGCTTTAAAGTAATAAAAGGCACTTCTGGCATATTATTATCCAACCAATCAGTAATTGCACTAGCCTGATAAGGATCATAAATGAAGGCCTTAACTTTCAAATGATGATCGTTAACAAAATCCAGGAACCAACGGCCAACAAAATCTTCATCAATTAAGCCATAAGAATTTTGCGAAATATCACAAAAGCCTAACTTTTCTGCGTTTGAGTAATTAATTCCATCTTGTTTTTCTTTCACAATAATGGAATTATCTGCTCGGGCTAACGGAACAAATGAATGCTGCAAGATGAAATATTTCTTTTGTTCGCCATTCAAATGTGGGAAAACAAAACTATAAGCCGTATCATCTGAAGCATGTGATAAATCAAAACCCACATAGCAATCTTGATTATCAATTTCGAAATCAGAAACAACTGACTTTTGTATATCCTCTAATTTCAAATATTTATCTTTAGCAGTCTGCAACCACATATTGAGGTTACGGTTAATGAAATCATTTAATGTGCCGTCTTCCAGCTTAGAATCACGTTCACTAATTAACCCTTTCAGTAGGGTATCATGCTTAGCCGGTAAATCTAGTAATGGATTACTTTTCACCCATGTTTCGGGGTTCTCAACTTCATCTTGGTCATCCTGCTGCCAAATTAATGCCAACGTTGAATCTTCCGTTCGGTTAGAATCTTTTTCCATCACCTTAGTGAGTCGTCTAACATCACTATACATCGGGACTTTAGGGTTACTGTATGCCGTACTGATAAAAAATGTTTGCCGGTTACTGGTTTGAACTTGTCCAGAGGTGACTTTAGAAATCACATCTGAATTAAAGTTTTCATCCCCGTATTCATCCACAGTGGCAAAGAGGAAATGAAAGGCATCTAATTGTGCACTACCAGCTGTCATTCGTAATATCTGGTTTTGAGTCTTCGTAGATTTCAAAACATCATCATTAATCGCAATATTCTGATCCTTGATTAATTTACGAAATCCAGGCATTTCTTGTAAGCTGTTAAAAGTCTGTTTAATGTAACGCCAAGACTTCTTAGACTGCTTATCAACTGGTGCCAAGTAACACAAATCAGCGTTAAACTGGTCACTAGCCTCGACCAAGTAAGCGTAAAGTATCAAGATATTCAATAAATATGACTTGCCATTAGTCCGAGCCACTGAAACCATACATCGCTCAAATCGCTTTTGCTTGTCTTCCTTTGTTCGCCATCCCTGAGAAAGGCACAAGATTGCTTGTTGCCAAATCATCAGTGGTATTGGCTTGTTTTGAGAAACATCAGGGCACATGCGTGCGAAGTTACAGATGTTTCGGCATTTATCCAAATCGTAGTAATATGGAAACTTATCCTCCGTAGATCGTTTTAAATCATTCAAATGTCTAAACGCTGCTAGTTTAATTGTTTTGCAGGCTAACTGTTGACCAGTTAATACCCGGTAACAATAAACAGTGGCCGGATCACGGTATTTGCTTTTGATTTCATCAAAGTAGCCTTTCCCATCAAGCTGCTGAAATATTTTATCCAAGTTAGTATTTCTTTGAGTAAAATCAAATCCCTGTACCACTAAAACTCACTTCCCCCATTTAACATCTCTTTAATATTGGGTTCCTCATCGTTGTCATCTGAGAGTTGCAGTAATGAGGCTCGTGCAGATGGTGTTAAGCCTAATTCGTGTGCTAAGCTGTTTAATTTTGCCGTAGCAGAATCAATAATTTGTGATGCCGGATTACGTTTCCAGCCTGCGTTGTCTTCATATGTTTCTCCAGTTCGTTGATTGACCACAGTCTTAGAAACCTTGGTGACAACACCATCTGTTTTAATTGAGTCATAGCCTTTCCGCAATAATTGATAGTTAATACAAAACGCTTCAATTGTTCCCTTGTCGGCCTGTTTAACATATCCTGATGCTTGCAAAATTGGTACAAGTTTCGTCCACATTGCTCGCGCATAACTTGACAGATATTTTGGACAACTCTTTTGAATCAAATCCATTCCAGAAGTTTCCGTTATTAGTTTTTGAGTTCTAACTCGCTGATCCTTGCGAGCATGCTTGTCTGTAGTTAGTTTCATTTGTTTTGGCATTTTTTAGTTCACCTCCAAGCAATAAAAAAGAGCCCCCAATAGGGACTCTTTCAATCTGATTCATTTAGACTAATGAATCACAAAAAAAATCATTAAACACACTGTTCGAACGTATACACCCTACAATCGTGAAAAAACGTCTAATTATATTAACTTTTAGGAGGTAAATATACATAGTTGTCAAGGGCAGTTTAAAAATGTAG
>NZ_AZGK01000049.1 GCF_001435315.1 Lentilactobacillus parabuchneri DSM 5707 = NBRC 107865 | reverse complement strand
CGTCTCTCAAAAGGAAGGAATTTTTACATGCCAACTCGTTACGACAAAGAATTCAAACAAAACATCATCAACCTATATAAACAAGGCGAATCAGCCGCCCAACTGGCCAGAGAATATGGCATTGGCTATTCAACCGTTCATAAGTGGATCCAGGGCCAAGCCAAAACTCAATCCGGTAAATCGCCAGACGAAATTAAAGCGATGGAAAAGCG
>NZ_AZGK01000048.1 GCF_001435315.1 Lentilactobacillus parabuchneri DSM 5707 = NBRC 107865 | reverse complement strand
TCCGGGATCAACCCGGGTTTCGTCGCTCATTATTGTTCTTCATTAGTTGTTCAGCGAATATATCACTCGACTATTACCTAGCAGAAACGTGCCATTTAAGCCAGCTTTTTCCGCTTAATAAAATAACAGGTATTGATGCAAAAAGCACATCAATACCTGTTATTCCATTAATGCTCAAAAGCTTGTTTGGCATTTATGGTTATTTTGTGGGTT
>NZ_AZGK01000047.1 GCF_001435315.1 Lentilactobacillus parabuchneri DSM 5707 = NBRC 107865 | reverse complement strand
TGTGCTCCCCAAGCCAGCTTTCTCCGCTTCAACTCCACTGTTACTTAGATAAAATGTGCTCCGACGACCCAGATGCTAACTTCTAAGGGGGCTTCAACTAAATCCCAAAACCAGGGATTCAGTCAAATCCCCCTTAGAAACCGCATCTCCCGGTGATTCTTAATATAGGGTTAGTAGAGTTGAAATGTGCTTCGCAAACCAGCTTTTTCCGCTTAGCTCCAC
>NZ_AZGK01000046.1 GCF_001435315.1 Lentilactobacillus parabuchneri DSM 5707 = NBRC 107865 | reverse complement strand
TAAACTGACCGCCATTCTGGGAAATCACCGGGGACTTGACGCCATTGGCAACCGGTTTTCAAGACATATAGGACCGCACAGAAGACCTCGTAGAGGTCATATTTTCGAGGCTTAGTTCGCTTACGAAAATTTTCTAAAGCTGGTCGAATTAATTCAAATTGTTGCCGAGTAATATTGCTGGGATAATTTTTCATAGCTTAAACTCGCTTTTTACATAGAAGTATATCAAAAATCATAGATCTTGGACAGCTTCT
>NZ_AZGK01000045.1 GCF_001435315.1 Lentilactobacillus parabuchneri DSM 5707 = NBRC 107865 | reverse complement strand
GGTGATTTCCCAGAATGGCGGTCAGTTTACAACTATTACAAAATTTGGTCAACTAAAGCTGAGCCTACGGCTGATTCTTTATTGGAACAAGTTTTAAAAAAATTGTCATTGCTCGGCGAACTTACCAAGGACGTTCAGCTTTAACTTCCTTTATTATCGTTGACGCTCAGAGCGTCAAAAACACCGCTACTGCTGAAAACAAAGGTTACGACGCTGGTAAGAAAATCTCGGGGATTAAGCGCCATCTGGCAGTTGATATCAATGGCTTTCC
>NZ_AZGK01000044.1 GCF_001435315.1 Lentilactobacillus parabuchneri DSM 5707 = NBRC 107865 | reverse complement strand
ACCACTGCATTGACTGACGCTCAAAAGAACGCTACTTACAAGATCACCAAAGCCGGTACTGCAAATGATGGCACTGCTACCACTTACACTTACCCAGCTTGGACTGAATACCGTAAGGGCCGTACTGTAACTGATGCTACTCCTTATGCAAACGACACTTTCAAAGTTGTTGACGCAACTACTCGTACTCGTGAAGGTGACCTTTGGGTTAAGGTTCAAGACACTAATGCAACCAACGGTCAAAAGATCAATGGCTGGATCCTTTACAGTGCCTTGACTGCTACTA
>NZ_AZGK01000043.1 GCF_001435315.1 Lentilactobacillus parabuchneri DSM 5707 = NBRC 107865 | reverse complement strand
AACATGTTACGTGCAACCATATTCATGGTTAATTCCCCCAAATTATTAATTTTGTTACCAGGTAACATTTGTTGTACCCATTTCTGGTTATAGCACTTTATAAATATATTACAATGGCTTTGTGTAATACATAACGACATGTTGAATTTCATTCGGATTTTTCTTCTATATATGCGATAGAGCAGCGAAATGAAAAAAATATTTTAAACACCTTTTTTCACAATTTTGTCCAAAAAATAATTGACAAGTTAAATAACTAGAACTAATCTCGATTTAGGTGTTAAAAAGTTAC
>NZ_AZGK01000042.1 GCF_001435315.1 Lentilactobacillus parabuchneri DSM 5707 = NBRC 107865 | reverse complement strand
ATCCATGGCTTTCCGCAGGCCATTCACATGACGCGAGCGAACGTCTCTGATCGAGACGGGGCCAGTGCCATGATCGCTTTACATGCCATGCATTTACGCCAGGTTCAAAATGTCTTAGTTGATGGTGGTTATTCAGGCGTTAATTTTCAGCTCGATGTAGCCAGTAATTTAAACGCAACCGTGCAGGTTGCGAAGCGCAATGAGTTGCATCGATTCGAAGTCATGCCCCAACGTTGGGTAGTCGAACGATCTTTTAGTTGGCTAGAGAATTGTCGGCGACTTTGGAAAAATTGTGAGCGTCAATTAACCACCAGTCTGCAAATGGTCGTTTTAGCGTTTTTAGCACTATTACTTAAGAGATTTTAGACAGCTTCTAA
>NZ_AZGK01000041.1 GCF_001435315.1 Lentilactobacillus parabuchneri DSM 5707 = NBRC 107865 | reverse complement strand
TTTTGAGCGTCAGTCAATGCAGTGGTTTGACCCTGAGTATTGATTGAAGTTGAAGATGCTGAAGAACTAGTGTTAGTAGCTGCTGCAGGGGCAGTAGTTGTGCTGTATTGAGCAACACCACCAGCGAATGAAGCAGTGCTCTTACCACCATAGATCCAGCCACGATAAGTCTTATCGAATGATACGACCTTGTAGTAAACAGATCCACGGTTAGTAGTAGCAACTTGGTAAGCACGCCAGTTCTTTTGGCCTTGCTTAGAATCTTTGATTGCAGCTAAAGTAGCTTTAGTAGCGACAACCTTGGCACCTTTCAAGGTACCAGCCTTAGTATAAAGTGCAGATGTACCGGTGACATTTACGTTACGAGTAGTAGCGTCAGTGGTCATCTTTTTGTTCGATGTAACCTTAGCATAGCTTTTAGCTGAAGCAGTGTTAGCGGTAGCTGAACCTGCAACTGCGACGAAGCCTAAAGCAGCCAAGCCTACAAATAATGATTTCTTCAAA
>NZ_AZGK01000040.1 GCF_001435315.1 Lentilactobacillus parabuchneri DSM 5707 = NBRC 107865 | reverse complement strand
CTCTGGTCATGAGCGGACGCACCAGTTGTCCCAACCAACAACAGCGACACTATCGAAATACCAACTAAACTTAAAGCTCTATACAAATATTTGTACTTGATAGGCTTCATCATCATTATCCCAGATCAAGTTAAAGCAAGTTTCTAATGGTTGAGATAATCTCACAGATTGAATTAACAATTGCGGTTCCCTGACCAACAACATTAGAAAAAGCCCCCGTAATATCGTAAATTGCTTGGCCCTTATTGGCGGAAATTTGCGATTGAGTTAACTGAGGCTGGAGCTGGATATTTTGATTTTGTGCATCCTGATTTGCTTGGGCTTCTGCCGGCGTGATCGTTGGCTGAGCCTGAGTGGTATTTTGTTGCGCGGTAGTACTATTGGTATTCACTGGTGTAACTGCATTGGTTGATGTATCGGCTTGGGTCGAATTGGTACTGTCAGCCTGATTGCTGCTATTCGAATTATCAGTGGTCTGATCAGCTAATTTTCCTTTCTTGGTGTTATTAACAACCTGTTTGCGAATCACCTGTTGTTTAACCGACTTAGTGCCCCGTTTGGTCTTCTTAACTTTGGTGTTGGTCTTAATTTCTCTGTACTCCGTTGAACGGGAAACTGTCTTTTTGGCTTTAGG
>NZ_AZGK01000004.1 GCF_001435315.1 Lentilactobacillus parabuchneri DSM 5707 = NBRC 107865 | reverse complement strand
TATACGCCTCTAAGCTTAGTAGTTTTTCTATATACAATTTACAATAAATCAAGCGGGCTTGGTGTCTGTGCCACTTAATCTTTCGAAGAACAATAGATGCTTCTGTGAGAACCAGTCAATCAAGAGGTCGACAAATACCAACAGAAGGAAAAATGATAGGACTAACACAAGATGGAGGATATTGGTCAGCTGTGAATAAGGCGCTGTAGCTGTCATATCCAGCAGACGGCCAACGGTTTCAAACAGCCCGCCAATGATCCCGTAGCCCAATAGATTGCGAAGTAAAATTTTAGCCTGGCTGGCACTTTGACCATTGCGGTCAACAATTTTGATGTGGACCAGCCGCATGCCGATGGTTTGTTGTCTCACCAGTTCAAATCCTAGGATAAAGATGATAAAACCAATCGCGGTGGTCACCCACGGTGTTTTGATCACAATACCAAGAATGGCGCTAAAAATTGAAATGATGATCCAGTCAGCACCAAGGGCTGCAATCCGTCTAATTGGTGAAATGTTCTTACTGAGCGCCATTGTCCGCTTGGTAACTTGTTCCTTGGTTGGCAGGTAACGGCCGAGCCAGACTGCCCCAGCAGCACCGACAATGCCCCCCGTCGTATTAAGCAACAGGTCGTCGACATCAAACAGGCGGTATGGGCGAGGGTAAAATCCGTAGAGCCCGGATAACTGCGTGAGCTCAAAAAACAGCGACAAGCAGAAGGTCAATAGAATCGTTTGTTTCCATGATCGTTGAAAGTAATATTTCATATAGAAACCAAACGGCAGGGTCAGAAAAATATTAAAGACCGGCTGGATAACCGTTGGCGCTTTGAGCGCAGCAATCCAAGTCCCCGGATGGGTGAGTGAAAATGGATTGTATTTGATAAACTCTCTGACAAAGGTAAACGGCACAAAATTGTGTGTCGGCGTTGTCAAATGAGCCACGTAAGTCCGTGACGGCAGCGGCAGAATCGTTAGGAAGTAGGCACACATCATGTAGAATACGAAGGTGTACAGCATGAAGATACTCCACTTCGGTATCGCGCCGTATTTATGATAACTTACAAGCAATATTGGTAAGGTAATAAAAATCGATAGCAGCGGGAATAAAAAGGCTGCGGTATAAATAACGTGAATATACTGTGACATAAAACTCTCCTAAACTAGTTATCTGATTGTTTCGCCTGGAATAAAGTACAGCAACAGACCGGCACCAATCGAAATCAGTAAAATTAAAATAATGATGGCAATATTTGACCGCTTATTCATGACTAAAAATGCCAGGTGTTCCCGAATAACGGCGTTGGGCAGGAAATAAAATGGGGTTGGCGCGCCAACGCCAAAGGCAACGAACTTTAACTTTCGCGCCAGCACACCGGCACGTAAAATATGATAGTTATTTGAGACGAAGATGACTTTGCTATCGGTCTTGCCACTATCTTTTTCGATCATTTGACGAGAAAATTGCAGATTCTGTTTGGTATTGACGGATTTGTTTTCAACCAGGGTATCTTCTTTGGGGATGCCATGTTCCAATGCGTATTTTTGCATCGCTTCTCCCTCTGGTAACAGTTCGTCGCCACCTTGGCCGCCAGAAAAAATTAATTTGGCGTGTTTGCCGGTAGCTTTGATTTGATCGTGGTAGAATTCCAGGGCTTTATCAATTCGGTTACCCAGCAGACGACCAACTTTGTAGCCATCGATCAAGCCACTTCCCAAAACAATAATGTAGTCCTTATCTTTTTTGGGAAAGTAAAGCCGGTACAACAGCATCGATGAGATGGTGTTCCAAACCGTGAGCAGGACGTAGAAAATAAGTAGGGTCAAGAAGGTTGTAACTGCCGCTTGCAGGGGCCTGGGGCCAAAAGATGGATTGGTGAAGTAGAGAATATCGACCACAACGACGGCAATCCCGGTTATCAGTGTCAGCGAACTGCTTAGACTGTAACCTTCGCGCTTCCAGACTACAAAGGCGTTAATAAAGAAGAAAATAAAGCTTAGGGCCAGTCCTAAAAGTACCAAACCGCCAACGATGAAGACGGCAACACCTAGGACAATCCCCCAGAATTGACTATCCAAAAGCGAAATTAACTGTACCAAGAAGATGAGCAGGACCAGAAGCGAAAGGTTGGCGAGCGCACCGATATACAGTGAATTGCGTAATTTGATTAAATATGTACAAAATAGTCCAACAACGATAATTAAGATAATAGTCGTCGGCAGTAATAAAGCCATAAAAACACCCCTTAAAAGTTAGCATCCGGTTGGAAGAGGCAGGTTTCGGGTATGAAATCGGAAAATCAAATTCACATCGAAACAGCGCCACAACAACCAGAAAATGATGAAATGACCCCCTAAATTGTCACTTCGTGGATTTAAACTCGTCAGCACTCGTAGAATACATTGAGTTGTTACCACATGACAATAGGGGATCACGATATGTAAAGTATAATTTATGTAAGTATAGATGTCCATGAATAAAGCGTTGGTTTATGGCTGAAAAATGGGAAAAATGATGAATTCAACCTATCTCACACTTCATGTCAGCCCCAGCTTTAGTACAATTTAAATAGGCCGGGACCAAAACCGAAGTCTTGTCCCAGCCCAATCAACACCCATTTAATTAGACAGTTTCCACGGCATCCGCGTGTGCCAACATGTCGTCTAACAATTCTTTTCTTGCGTGCCTTGGCAAGAAGCTGCGAATATTTTCTTCACTAAAACCAACTTGCAACTGTTGGTCGTTGAAAATCAACGGCCGGCGGATTAAGTCAGTGTGATTAACCATCAAGTCGATCAACTGTGATACAGTTAGATTATCAAAGTTGACTTTGAGCTTGCGGTAGCTGATGCATCGAGTCGAGATGAGATCTTCTGTCCCATTTTCCGACAATCTGAGCAGTCGTTTAATATCATCTGCGGTTAAGGGGTCCTTGGAGATATCGCGTTCGGTAAATTCAATGCCGTGGTCAATGAGCCACTTTTTTGCCCGTCGACTGGATGAGCTGCTGGGTGCCAAATATAAGTTGAGCATGGTTGCCATCTCCTTTGCTGACTAGGACGACAATGAAAATTGATGCATCGGCTCACCAACCTATCCCCACGTTTATCATATCATGAGTATAAACAAAGTCAAATATAAACTATAAGAATATGGTTAACACTGGTGCTATATTATTGACCTGAATACAAATATGAATAAAGGAGCTGGATTGAATGAAAATTGCTGGATTTGGTGTGGAAGAATGGTTAAATAAATGGGAAAAGTCGGCGACGTACGACATCTCTCAAAGCACAATTTCGTCGATGACCATGCAAGAGGCTTTAGCACTCGACGGCCATCAGGGAGCCGAGTTCTATGACATGTTGGACAAGGAGAAGATGAACTATGGTTGGATTGAGGGCTCGCCCGAATTTAAAGCTGAAGTGGCCAAACTGTATGCTGATGTGGACCCGGAAAATATTTTGCAGACCAACGGCGCAACGGGGGCGAACCACTTGGCCTTATACGCATTGATTGAGCCGGGCGACCACGTCATTTCCGAGTATCCATCGTACCAACAGCTTTACGACATTCCCAAGTCGTTGGGCGCAACGGTTGATTTCTGGCACATCCACGAAGACAAGCAGTGGTACCCGGATATTGAGGAATTAAAAGCTTTAATCCGCCCCGACACCAAAATGATTTGTTTGAACAACGCCAATAATCCCACCGGGACGCTTTTAGATGAGGCCTTCTTAAAACAAGTGGTTGCACTTGCTGACCAGGTTGGCGCCTACGTCTTGGTCGACGAAGTTTATTTACCATTGGACCATCCAGAAGCGTTTACTTCGATTGTGGACCTCTATGATCGTGGGATTGCGACCAATTCATTGTCAAAGACCTATTCGATGCCCGGAATCCGGATTGGCTGGACGGCCTCGAATCACGAAGTGGCCGATATTTTCCGAAAGTACCGCGACTACACCATGATTTGCGCTGGTGTCTTTAATGACTTGATGGCAACTTATATCTTGAAGCACCGCAAGCAGGTCTTAGCCCGCAATCAACAGTTAGTCCTTAACAACTTAAACATTTATCGGCAATGGATTGCGTCTGAACCGCGAGCCAGTGTTGTGATGCCCCAAGCGGTCTCAACATCGTTTCCCAAGCTCGACGTTCCCGATGATATTGAAGACTTTTGTGTTCGCTTATTAAAAGAAACCGGCGTTTTGCTGGTACCGGGTAACCGATTCGACATGCCCGGTCACGTTCGATTGGGGTATTGTGCCGACGAAGCAACCCTAAAGGAAGGATTAAAGCGACTATCCGTTTTTTTGAGACAGTACGACTAGCGGGTTTCTTAAGATGATTTAAAGGAGTTAGCGATTTGGTTAAGGATCATCATTCATATTTGGATTTGGCCGCACTTTAAGCTTCGGTTAAGCTGGCGACGGTAATCTAAGAACAATCAAATATGAAAGAAGGGATGATTCAAAGGTTAGTCACTAGGTCAAACACAGTCGGTAAACTGTTACGATTTCAATTTAAAGTGAAGAACGTCTCCTCCAAGATATGATTCTTCCAGCAAATTGTTATTTACCCGTTATACGAGAAAGGAAGTCGGCTAATGAACCGCAAAAATCTGTATTATACGTCAGGGATTGCCGCAACAGCCATGGCCTTAATGGTTGCTCACCGGATCTTTCGTCGATCGCAGTTAACACTTCATGCAAACTAAACCAATTCTTCTCCTCCAAGAAAGAATGGTCACAAAAAATCGTTTAGCGACTTAACCGTTCAAGCCGGTTATGTCACTAAACGATTTTTTTATGAGTTTGCTTTTTGTTTGCTCAAGTCGGATGCCGCAAAGACGGATTCGGTCTCGTCCCAGATACGTTTGGCGATTTTCGAGTTATTCATCGTATAAAGGTGAATGCCATCGACGCCTTGAGAAACCAGGTCGATAATTTGGTCGACCGCAAAGGCAATCCCAGCGTCCAGCATTGCTTCTTTACTATCTTGGTAACGATCCATAATTGCCGCAAACTTCTTTGGAATCGGAACGCCTGAAATTTGCGTGATCCGCTCGATTTGGTTCTTATTGGTACAGGGCATAATGCCGGCTTCGATTGGAACGTTAATGCCAGCGATTTCAGTTTTCTCTTTAAAATCATAGAATGCCTGGTTATCGAAGAACAGCTGGCTGATTAAATGGTCGGCGCCAGCGTCAACTTTTTCTTTAAGGTGGGCCAAGTCATCGACAAAGCCGGCCGCTTCGGTGTGACAGTTGGGGTAACAAGCGCTGGCGACGGTAAAATCAGGGCGTTGTTCCTTGACGAATTTAACCAGTTCGTTGGCGTGAGTAAAGTCGCCCGCGGGTTGTTTACCGGCAATTCGGTCACCTCGTAATGCCAAGATGTTTTTGACGTTGATGCTGTCCAGCCGATCCAATAAGGCAAGTACCTGTTCTTTGGTTTGGTAAAGGCCCGGTACATGCGAAACGGCTGGAATGTTCAGCTTGTTTTGAATTAAATTGGCAATCTCCACGGTGCCATCGCAGTGATCGGTGCCGCCAGCTCCCAATGTCACTGAGATAAAGTCGGGATTAAGGGACTGCAGTCGCGTCAAAGTTGGTAAAATTGCTTCGGTCGGGGAGGTCTTTTTAGGTGGAAAGACTTCCAATGAAAAGACAGTTTTATGTTTAAATAACTCCGTTAGGCTCATTGATCTCACTCCTGACCTTCTTGGTGGCGTCAACGATATTCTTCAGACTTTCAAACGATTCGTCCTCCGAACGCGTCTTAAGGCCACAATCCGGGTTGATCCAAACCTTATCAACTGGCAGTTTTTCAACCAATTGTTTAATAAGGCCTTCAACTTCTTGTTCGGACGGAATTCGAGGTGAGTGGATATCGTAAACACCGGGGCCAACTTCCGTCTGGAATTTGGCAGCAACCAGTTGGTCGATCAAAGTGAAGTCCGCACGGGAAGCTTCAAATGAAATCACATCGGCATCCAACGCGTCAATAGCTTTAATAATATCGCCAAATTCGCTGTAACACATATGGGTGTGAATTTGGGTACTTGGTTGAACCTTACTGTGAACAAGGCGGAATGCCGGAACTGCCCAATCGAGGTATTCAGAATACCAGTTGGACTTTCTAAGCGGTAAGTTTTCCCGTAACGCCGGCTCGTCAATTTGAATAATCTTAATGTCGTGTTTTTCAAGGTCGAGGACTTCATCTTGGAGGGCTAAAGCAATCTGAGTTACTGATTCCTTAGGCGTCACATCTTCTCGTGGGAATGACCAGTTGAAGATGGTAACTGGTCCTGTCAGCATGCCCTTCATTGGCTTGTCGGTTAAGTTCTTGGCAAATACCGAAGCGGCAACGGTGATAGGGGCAGTCCGGCTGATATCGCCCCAGATGATTGGTGGCTTAACACCACGGGTTCCGTATGATTGAACCCAGCCGTTTTGGGTGAAGACAAAGCCATCCAGCTTTTCGCCAAAGTATTCAACCATGTCGTTTCGTTCATACTCTCCGTGGACCAGGACATCAAGGCCGATTTCTTCTTGGATTTTGACGATCCGGCGAATTTTATCTTCATTGAATTTGTCGTATTCTTCCTTGGAAATCTCACCATGACGCAGTTTGGCACGATTTTGTCGGACATCTTTGGTTTGTGGGAATGAACCGATCGTGGTGGTGGGCAAGATTGGTAAGTTGAATTCCTTCTTTTGGATCTTTTCCCGTTCACTTCGAGCTGGCAAACGGGTGTAATCGGCGTCACTTAATCCATCAATCCGCTCATGAACTGCTTCATTATAAGGATGTTTAACATTGTTGAAGAGGGCGTTATTTTTCTCGAGGGCGACCTTGCCGTCGGCTTCATCGTGATAAATATTGTCGAGTTCTTTGATTTCGGCTAATTTTTCAATCGCGAAGGCTAAATGTTGCTTGACGTCTGAGGGCACTTTGGTTTCATCTTCAGCGCTATATGGGACGTGAAGAAGAGAAGTTGAACTGCTTAAAACAACTTTTGCTTGGGTGTTCAGTCCGTTCAAGAAGTCAATGGTATTGGCGTAATGGTTGCGCCAGATATTCTTACCATTAACAACGCCGGCAAATAGTACTTTGTCAGCAGGGAAGCCATTTTTCTTCACGAGTTCGGCGTTGTATCGGCCTTCAACAAAGTCCAGGCCGATACCATCAAAATCAAGATTGATGACGTCATTGTAAATATCCCGGATATCGCCGAAGTAGTTCTGCAAGAGGATCTTAGTGGATCTCTTTACAGCAAGAATGCCTTGGTAGAGCTTGTCGAACAAGGCTTTTTCAGCCGAATTGACGTCAAAGCTTAACGCAGGCTCATCAATTTGAACCCAATCAACACCTTGCTGGCCTAACTTTTCAATGACTTTTGAATATGCGGTAATGAGGTCTGCCACAAAATCATTTGGGGTGGTGCCGTCAAGAAAACGACTTAGTTTAAGCAGGGTGTAAGGACCGGTAATCACTGCCTTGACGTTAATTCCAAGTGCTAAGGCTTCATCAACTTCATTGAAGAGTTTGTCGCCGACTAGTTGCACCTGGGTCGTTTTGGTAAATTCGGGGACGATGTAGTGGTAGTTCGTGTTGAACCACTTCTTCATCGGCAGTGCCTTGACGGTTTCAGAGCCGTTTTGGTAACCCCGTGCCTGGGCAAAATATTCGTCCAGTGGAGATAAGTTAAGCTGTTTGTAACGGTCGGGAACGATATTAAGTAGGTTGGCGGTGTCTAACACGCCGTCAAAGAATGAAAAGTCGCCAGCGGGGATTAAATCAATTCCGGCAGCTTGTTGTGCCTGCCAATGATTCTTTCTGATGGTTTGAGCGGTTTGTTGTAATTCAGCTTGGTCAATTTTATTTTTCCAGTAATGTTCGGTCGCAAATTTTAACTCACGATGATGACCAATTCTTGGAAAGCCGATAATAGTCGTTGTCATGTATTATTCCTCCTGATTGTGTTGTTTCTGTTAGTGTCGGAAAGTGTCCTTTAAATCAATAAGCGGTGGTTCACTGGCTGATTAAATCACATGGCGCTCATATGGGTCATTTGAAATACCCTCATCTAAAATCTTCTTGCTCCATTCTTTGGCTGAGAACAATGAATGGTCGCGGTAGTTGCCACAGCTGTACTTATCGACGCCCGGCACATCTTTCCATTCAACCTGGTTGGCAATTTCATCAAGTGAGCCCTTGAGTGCTTCAGCGACCTCGGTGGTGCTGTGTTCACCCCAAGTAATCAAATGAAAACCGGTTCGACAGCCAAATGGGGAACAGTCAATTACGCCGTCCAAACGGTCACGAAGCAGGCTTGCCAGTAAGTGCTCAATTGTATGAAGCCCGGCCGTTGGAACTGCCGTTTCATTTGGTTGGGTTAATCGTAAATCAAAGTTGGAAATCACGTCGCCGTTAGGGCCGGTTTCCGTCGTAATCAAACGAACGTATGGTGCTTTTACCTTTGTGTGATCCAATGTAAAACTTTCAACTTTTGCCATAATGTCATCAATCTCCCTAGATAAAGTATTTAATTTATTTTTAATGCTGTAAATTGGTTTGCCATTTTAGATGCAAAAAAAGCATTCGCCCCTCGCATCAGAATTAATCTGACGGAGGGGCGAATGCTTCGCTTTACCACCCTGAATTTGTATTGCTTTCACAAACAATACCTCTGAAAGTACCAGACATCGATACTCGGCGATGTAACGGTCGCACCCGGAATTCAAGCGTTAACTTGAAGTCGCTATTCAGAGTTCATCTTCGTTAACTCGCAGGCCATCCTTTTTCACCAACCGGATTCTCTAAGGGCCCGTTCATTAAGTACTCTTCTCTTCAGAGCTTTAATTTACTAGCATTAAAATTTAATGATAATACTAGTCGTTGTTTTAATAATTGTCAACTGTTCCGGAAAAATAAATTATTTTTCTGGGGATAGACCTTTGACTAAGAACTCGACAGCTTGGTCGATGATGTGTTCCAAATCGAACTTGCGATCGAACAAAACCATTTGGGCACCATAGCCGGCTCCGATTGAAAGGACGTACTCCATGATACGCGGGGTGTCCCAGTCAACCAATAGGTGCTGCTTTTTTAACTCGTCGAGAACAACAGGGATGGTGTTGGTCAAAACATCTTTCACCGGGCCAATCAATTCGGCCAGTAATGTTTGGTCATTAACCGCCTGCATGAAAAGAATTTTGATGACCTGCTTGTTTTCAGCTCCAAACGTGAGTCGATTCATGAGAGTCGGTTTTAAGAAATCAGCCAAGCTGTCATATTTGAACTGACGAATATCTTCAGCGAATTCTTTTGCGGCTCTGGGGATGGTTTTGGAAAACAGTGGTTGGACAACGGCATGGAGTAGTTGATCCTTTGTTTTAAAACGTTTGTAGACCGTTCCTTGACTAACGCCGGCTTTTTCCGCGATGTCTGCCGTCGTCGTTGACTCAAACCCCTTGGAGGCAAAGAGTTCCAAGCAGGCTTTAAGAACCTGCTTTTGTTTTTGCGGTAAATCCGTCGCCGAGTCGATATCTTCCGAGTAAAATGATTCAATTGGCGTTGAAGACATGCTACTCACCTACACTTTCCGATACTTACGCATCCCGATCATGTTCAAGACAACAAACACTACTAAGAAGATTAGTATAGCAGAAAATTGTGGCATGACTGCAGATAAACTGGCTTGTTTTTGAATCACATCGGTTAATGCGCTGGCACCATAGTAAAGCGGCATGATGTGGGCAATGACTTGCAGCCAACCGGCCATGTTTGCGACCGGGATCAACCCGGAGAAGAAGATTTGGGGAATGACGACAATTGGGATGAATTGGACCATTTGAAATTCCGAAGCGGCAAACGTCGAGACAAACAATCCCATCGAAAGCGCCACGAGTGCCAGTGCAAAACAGATCAGCAGGACGACCCAGATACTGCCGAGAATTTCAATTCCCAGTACATAGATACAAAACAGTGTGATGACAGCTGTTTGAATAATCGCCACGACACCGTAACCGGTCAGGTAGCCATAGATGACCTCGCTGCGCTTAACCGGGGTTGCCAGCAAGCGGTCCAGGGTTCGGGAGTTTCGTTCGTTTAACAGCGAGATTCCAGAAATTAAGAAGACAAAGAAGAAAACCATGAAGCCGAGAAAGACCGGCAGCATTGTCGTAAAGAACGACGAGTTGCTTTTACCGTAGAGGTAGTGTTGGCTTAATTTTAAATTAGTTGGTTTTGAAGCGTTTTGAGGGACTGCAGCCGCCGGAATTCGACTTCCAATTGAGGCCGGCAGCTGTTTTTTAATTTGCTGAAGGGCCGATTGCATTTTGATCAAGCCGGCCTTTGACTTCTTGGTGGCCGTTACCAGTTGTTTCATCTGAACTTTAATCAACGCCATTTGAACTGACTTCTTGATGATGGCGGTTTTATTTTGGTCGGCGTTTTGGTACGTGACGATGAGTTTGCCGTTTTCTTTTTTGATGAAGCCGGCGTAGTCCTTATCTCGGATGACTTTTTTAGCCGAGACGTCGCTGCTCATCTCGTGGGTCTTGAGATGTTTATTGTCGATTGCTCGAATAACAGAACTTGAGACGTTGTACGTGCCGACATCGGCGACCGTATTGGTGTTTGATTGGAAGAGAAAATACATCAATGACAGGATGAACAGTGGGGCGATAAACATCAGCGCCAGCGTCCGCTTGTCACGAAGCATTTCAACGAAAATTCGTTTAGTGATTGTCAGTATTCGCATTTGATTTCCCCGCTTTCAAGAAGACTTGTTCCAAATTATCAACGTTAAATTGCTGCTCAAGGTTGCTTGGAGATCCGTGAGTAATGACGTGACCTTCTCGAATCATCAACAGTTCATCACACTCGGCGGCGTCTTCCATGACGTGGGTGGTGATGATAATTGACTTGCCGTCCTCAGCGTATTTGCGAAGCTCATCCCAAATCTGACGTCGAAGTTCCGGATCAATTCCGACGGTCGGCTCATCCAAGACGAGCAGTTCGGGGTCTTGAATCAGACTGATTGCCAGCGATAATCGCCGCTTCATTCCACCGGAGTAATTGCTGACCCGTTTGCCTAAATCTTGATTCAGATTGACAATGCCGGCAGTATAGTCGATGCGGTTCTTAAGCTGGTCTTTTTGAACACCAAATAATTGCGCGAAGAACTTGAGATTTTCTAGGCCGGTCAAGTTATTGTACAAGGCGTCTTCTTGAGCCATAAAGCCGATCCGCTGTAACACCTTTCGGTTCGGCATCGGTTGGCCAAAAACGGTCACGGCGCCGTCGTCCGGTTCTTCCATTCCCATAATATTTTTAATAATCGTGGTTTTTCCAGCTCCCGATGGCCCAATTAACCCCAAAATCTCGTGGGTCGAAGCGGTTAAATTAACATCGTGTAAAATTCGCTTGTGGTTAAAGCTTTTATTAACGTGTGAAACTGTCACAACTGCGTCCATAAGCTGATCCTCCTTTTGTGAGTGAGTGCTAACTCATTTATGGTTCAAGTATACATCAGGAAAAGTGAGTGTCAACTCACAAATTGCATTTTTTTCAAGCCTCACGTATAATGACAATAAAATTAAGTCCTTTAAATAGTCCAGAGAGTCTGTCAAGGAAGCCATTAATGATGTTGTTTTTTACCAGCGATAGTCTGGATTAAAATGCGCTTTGACTCGGATAGAGTTGGAGTGCATTTTTTGTTTGAGGGATGACTTAAATGAGTAGAGGAGATTATCTTCATGGAAGACAAAAGTTTTGGGCGCGTTGAATCGATTCCAAAGGAACATCGGCATCAATCCTACTGGGATATGTTTGCGACTTGGGTGGGCGCAAACGCCAATAACGGAACCTGGTACGTTGGCGGCGTGATTGCGGCGTGCGGGTTTGTGACAGCTTCGACCACGCTGATCATCGTGGGTGTCATTACATACTTTTTGCTGGCCTTGTCCGGATATATGGGCTATAAGACCGGGTTGCCCGCAATGGCGTTGACCCGGGCATCATTTGGGCTTAAGGGCAGTTTTTTACCATCCGTGATCAACATTGTCCAATTTATCGGCTGGGCTGCCGTGAATACGTTTATCGCGGCAACCTCAATTAGTTATATTCTCCACGACGTCTTGGGCTGGCCGGTCTATGGTAAGCCCGGTGGATTGAAGGGGTTGGTTTCAGGAATTATCGTGATGAGCATTCTGCATTTACTCAGTATTTCGATGGGCGAAAAGTCCGTCCGGATTATTGAACGAATTGGCATTATTCTGGTCTTTATCTTGGTGATTTGGGAATCAATCGTGGTCTTCCAAAACGTGTCGTTATCTGAAATTGTTTCGTGGCACGCACCGGCTGCTCTGAAAATGACGCCGGGCCAAGCCGTGGATGTATTGGCCGCCTTTAATTTAGCCTGGGTGACCGCAGCCAGCGACTTTACCCGTTTTTCAAAGAAACGGGCCAGTTCGACTTGGGCACCGTTCTTTGGGGCTAATTTAGGACTGATTTGGTTTGCGATGATTGGGATTATCTCGACAATTGCGACTGCGATTACCTTAAATCACTTCGATGCCAACAACTCGGATCCTTCCACGATTGCCAGCAAGTTGGGTCTTGGAGTCTTGGCGATGCTCGTGATCATTATTACCAGTACAACGGCCAATGCGGTGAACCTGATGTCGGCTGGATCGGCGCTGACCAACATGACCAAACGCTTGTCGTTGACTGTAAGCATCGTTTCCGTGACGATTGTCGCGGTGTTTGTGACCTTTATTCCAATTTTTTATTCCACCTTCCTGAATGTTTTTACCGCCTTTTTGGATGGTATTGGGATGTTTTTAGGACCTGAGATTGCCATCTTCTTGACTGATTTCTACGTCGTCGCCAAGCGGAAGTACCGGGTCGAACACTTTGCCTCTCGAACCGGCAAATACTGGTATACCGGTGGAATTAACTGGATTGCGATTGGGTCGTGGCTAATTGCGGTGATCGCGTACGGCTACGTCAAGCAAGTGCCGGTATTGGCGAATTCAGTTGGTGCAACGTTTATTTCGATGATGATTGCGGCCGTAATTTACTACGTGGTCAGTCGACTTGTTTATCGCAACCAACTGCAGGAGGATTAATTTGGCAACGATTGAGAAACAGACATTGAGCTTGGACGATGTCGAACCGGATAACGAGTATTTAAATTGCACCATCACAGTTTCCAACCAATTAATTCGTATTAACGAGGTTGTGTTTGACCACTGCGCGTTTGAACAAAGCAACTTTGACGGCAGCGACTGGGGTTACGTGTCCTTTAAGGGCTGTAACTTCTTGAACGCCAGTTTTCACAAGAGTTACTTTTCTAATTGCCAATTTACCAACGTTCAATTGATGGGCGCCGACTTTTCGATGGGGACGCTGCTTAAGAAATGCCAGTTCAGAGATTCCAACCTGCACTATGCCAATTTCAGTGAAATTAAGCTCGAAGACAGCTTTTTTGTCGACTGCAATCTAGTCGAGAGCAGCTTTCAGGCCGTGACCGTCAAAAAGGCACTGTCGTTTAACAATTGTGACGTTAACCAGATTGATTTTCTCGATACACGGATGAAGGGAATTGATCTGTCCAAGGCAACTTTTGATGACCTCATCGTCAACCCCGAACTGATCGCCGGCTTAAAAATTAACCCCTGGCAGGCCGGACAAATCGTCGCGATGCTGGGAGTGATTGTTGAAGACTAAGTCAATTAAATAATTTGGGAGTTACTCAAAATTCAAACGCTTGTTGATGATATAATAGTCATTCAGGGTCAACATCGATTTGAAAGGAGCAGTCTAACCATGCAGCAATTGCCGATACGAATGACATTTTTTTATCAGCTTCACCCAGTCGTTTCGGCAGTTTACTTCGTTGAAGTCGTGGTTGGGCTGCTTTTGTTTAACCACGTTTCCGTCGCAGTTGTTGGATTTGCCGGCTTGTTGGCGGTTAGCGGATTTTATATGGGCTGGCGGCCTGTGTTCAAGCAGCTCAAGTGGAATGGGTTGCTCTTTTTAACGATTGTTTTCTTTAACTGTTTGTTGAACCAAAAGTTTGCACCAACACTTGGACAGTTTTCGGTCTTCGGGTTGACGTTTCGGGCTTCGTTGCCTGCCCTAATCTATGGTGCCGTCATGGGCCTAATGCTGGTGGAAATGCTGATGGTGTTTGGGATATTGAATGTTATTCTGCCCGCCAATCGCTTGGTTTATGTCTTTTCACCAATGACGCCGAAACTTGGATTGCTGGCCGTGATGTCAGTTCATCTGGTCAAAACCTTCAATCATCAATTTCACGAACTGGCCATGCTGCAGAAGACCCGAAACTTGAACGTTGAAGCCGGTTCTATCGGCGTTCGGATTCGAAATGCGGGTAAACTCCTGCAGATTCTCTTAGAGGATTCGCTGGCGTCAGGGATGGAATCGGCTCGGTTGATGGATGCCAGGGGCTTTGGGGCGACCAAACGCAGCCATTATCAGACGTATCGTTGGCATGCCACTGATTGGATGTTTTTGGGCTGTTCGTTAGTCGTTTTTATTGGGATGATCGTGGTTCGAAGCAGCCAGTTCGGTTGGTCGAAATCAGTCGCTGATTTTACCGGCTTTTGGGCAACTGACGACTTTTTAGCAGCGGTCAGCCTGGGTATGTTATTAATCGGCCCACTGGTTTTTGAAGGAGCTTATCGCGCATGCAGGAATTAATTCAAACACACCATCTGACATTTACATATCCTGACAGCCCTCAGCCTGCCTTAGCCGACATTAATCTGACGATTTTTCGCGGTCAATTTGTCGTCATCGCCGGTGCAACCGGCAGTGGCAAGACCACTTTGATCAATCATTTTAAAAAGGAATTACTGCCCAATGGGACTCGATCCGGCCAAATTCTGATTAATCAACGGCCTCTCGATAGTTTGGATAAACTGACCAGCGCGAAAACGGTGGGGTATGTTCCCCAGGACCCCGCCGTACAGCCGATTATGGACACTGTGATTGACGAATTGGCATTTTCACTAGAGAACATCGCCTGTCCCAGTGAAGAAATTGAGCGGCGAATTGCCGAATTGGCTAACTATTTAGGACTCGATCAGTTGCTGCACAATACGATTGGCAGCCTATCCGGCGGCCAGCTGCAATTAGTTAATTTAGCATCGGTTTTGATTTTACGTCCCGATATTATTCTATTGGACGAACCGACCGCACAGCTGGACCCGCTTTCAACCCAGCACTTTTTTGATGTCTTGGAACGGATCCACCATGAGTTGGGGATGACAATTGTGATGACAGAACACAATTTGTCAACGGCACTGGCTTTAGCTGATACGATGGTCCTGATCCAAGATCGCCAGCTTTCATTTGTTGGCGACCCGGCGACCGGGATTCCCAAGATGGCGGCAGATGCCAAGCTCCAATACTTCGTGCCGGACGTTCCCAAACTATTTTTGAACTTAAAGTTGACCGATCAAAAACTGCCGATTTCGGTCGCTGACGGCCAGACTGCTATCTTGAAGCAGCGCCTGGAATTTCAGTCGGCCATTCAAGACATGCATAGGGCAGCGGCCAAACCTGTCATATTGAGTGCCAAAGATATTTCGTTTTCTTTTGACCACGCCAATAACGTTGTCGATCGCTTGGCCCTTGATTTGCATAAGGGTGACTGGCTGTCAATCGTTGGCAAGAACGGTTCGGGGAAAACGACTTTGCTGACGATGCTGGCTGGGCTGAGGGTTCCCCAGCATGGGAAGATCAAATTTGACCGGCAGATTGTTTGGCGGCTGCCAACTGGCGACCGGCTGTCTAAAATTTCGTTTCTTTCACAGACTCCCGCACTTCAATTTGGGGCCGAGACCGTTCTGGAAGAACTGCAAAATCAAGCGGACCAACTGCCACAAACCGTTTCAAACGAAGCGATTGAGGCCATGATTGCCCGTTTGCACCTGAATTCGGTTAAAAGCCACAGCCCGTTTGACCTTAGTGCCGGTCAGCAGCAGCTTTTGGGTCTGGCTATCGCATTATTGGCCAAGCCACAGTTGTTGATTTTAGATGAGCCCACCAAGGGGTTGGACCCATATACCAAACAGTTGTTGGGCAAGTGGCTACTAGAAGTCAACCAAAGCGGGACGACGATTTTGATGGCCAGCCACGACATGGCCTTTTGCGCGGCGTATACGAAACACTGTGCGTTTATGTTTGATGGTCACCTCAACACCATTTTGCCGACCAGAGAATTTTTTTCTGATAACTTCTTTTTTACAACACCCATTAATCGGTTGTTGAGAAGCCAAGTTCCTGAGGCAATATTGGTGGATGATGTTACACTTAAATCAGAAGGGACGAGTGGCGATGTTTCATAATCAACGGGCAGTTTATCTCAGCCGAATGCTTCTTGTCTTTTCGCTGATCGCTGTTTTTTTAGTCTTAGTACTGTTGTTAAAAAATCAATATTTCTTGCTATTCAGCTTCATGGTGCTCTTATGTACGCTTCTTCCTGCCTACTGGCGGTTTGAACACCAACCGCTGAAGACACAGACGTTAATGTTTGTGGCCATTTTGATTGCGCTGGCGGTTGCCGGCCGCGTCCCGTTTGCCTCGATTCCCAGCGTTCAAGCTGCCAGCTTTGTGATTATTTTAGGCGGGGTGGTCCTTGGACCGGAATTGGGTTTTGTGACCGGTTCGACGACAGCGCTGGTCTCAAATATGTTTTTGGGGCAGGGACCGTGGACTCCGTGGCAGATGGTTGCCTGGGGGTTGATGGGACTGACCGCCGGCTTTATCGGCCGGACCAAGTTTCGTCACAGCCTGATAGCGATGATTGTTTTTGGCGGCGTTTGGGGATTTGTGTTTGGCTGGATGATGGATCTTTGGTATGCTTTGGCTTACGTGACCCCACTAACGCCGAAAAGTTTTATTTTGGCATTTGTGGCGAGCGCTGGATTTGATTTGAACCATTGTCTATCAAACGTTGTGCTGATTGGATTACTATATCGAACTTGGGAAAAGCTGTTTAACCGGCTGGACCGAAAATACAGTTTTTTACCCAAACAATAAATCAAGGGATGGATAACTTATGAAACACATTAAAAAATTAGTGACTTTATCAATGGCCGGCTTATTGTTAGCCGGTGCCGCTTCACCGCTGGCAACCGTTAACGCCGCCAGTGTTAAGACTGCTTCAACTGCTTACCAACAATCAAAGACCAAGGCCAGTTATCAATACGCCAAGAAGATGTTATCCAAGAACCGGACCGGCTTTTCCGGTAAGACCAGTTACATATTTAGTAAAAAAGCCTATCCGACGACTGGGGCCGTTTATGGCTATTCAGACTTTCTCCTGGGGCTTAAAGGCTTGGGGTACAAGTTTACCAAGACACAGCGAACACGGGTCGCTAACAGCCTAATATTGAATAAGAAGAGTACCCCTGCTGATTTGGCAACTGCTATTATCGCAATCAAGGCGGTTGGCTTGAATCCACAGAAGCTCCACAAGACCGGCGCTAAGAAATCCCTAAACCTGGTTGCGGCACTTTATCGTAAATCCATGACGAAGCAGACTGTGACTGTCCAAAGTCAGGCATTAATTGCTTTATCGACTGGTAATTACCAGCGGCCAAGCAACGCACAATTTTCAAAGGCCGGCTTGGGTCAGGTGATCGTTAAGAATCAGCTCAGTAACAAGGGATGGGCGTATAATAATCAGCTTGCCAATACAGACAGCGACACCACGGCAATGGCTGTTACCGCATTGGCTCGAAGCAAGTCAACCACTGCAGCCGTTAAATCAGCGATTGCCAAGGGGCAAACTTACCTTAAAAATGCGGTTTACCCAAGTGGTGCGTTTGGTTACGCGTACATGGGTAAGACTTACCCCAACGCCAACTCAACTGCTGAAGCAATCATCGCATTTTCAACTAAGCAATCGACGTTGAAATACGTCAACGGTTACTTTAAATCAGGTCAAACCGCTTCACCTTTGAAAGCGATGCTCGGTTATGTTCGATCAACCGGCTCAATTAAGGGGGCCGCTACTCAAACATTAGGTGTGGGTCAGGTCAATTTGGCAAATGCGGCTTACCGGCAGGCGCTCAAGCACCAATCAGTTTATACAATCAAGTAAGTTAAAGGAATGGGTTTATGAAAAAAGCGATTGGAGTCGTCATTGGAATTGTGATTGCGCTGGGCCTGGCCTTTGGGGTTCGCGAGGTGATCGCCAACCGAGCGGAGCAGCATCCGAAGACCGAAGCGGTTGCCAAGATGGATTCCGGCAGCCAGCCTAAGGTATTCTCAAGTTCGACTTCCTCTTCAAGCAAGCCAAAAAAGCAGTCCAGTTCCAGTCAACCACATCACAGCAAGTCCCAGCACCAGGCTGCTCATCATCAAACAGCGGATCGGGCGTCTTCGATAGCTCATACGCCTGAGAAAGCAGCCGCTCATCATGCGACTGCTAAACAGTCATCCACGTCTCAGCATCCCAAAGCGACCACTAAAAAGCAGACGGCCACAACTCACCGATCAACGAATACGGTTGGGAGGGCCTACCTCAAAGTTTCTGGGTATAAGAAGCAGTTTTATTCAGGTAATCTAAGCATTACCAAGAAGACAACGGCCTTTACGCTTCTCAAACAAACCAATTTAAAAGTCACCTATACCAGCAGTCCGGCCATTTACGTCAGTGCCATTAACGGACTGAAGGAAAATGATATCAAGCCCGGCAGCGGCTGGATGTATTCGGTCAACGGCAAGTATGTTGACAAGTCGGCGGGTGATAAATTGATTAAACCGGGCGACCAAGTTCATTGGTACTTTACGGTGAACGGATTTAGTGAATAGAATTGATGATGGGAAAAAATTAACATAAACATAGGTTGTCGACAAAAGCGATGCACTGGAAAAATCATTTGGTTTTTCCAGTGCATCGCTTTTAGTGGTTTTTGAAATGATTGATAGAGCTGTGGAAGTTAAGTGGGGTTCTTGATCTTTCTTAAAATATGGCTCACTTATTGGCTTTGATCCAAGTCTTTTCCAACTGCTTAATGTAACTGCGGTCATCGACGTAGGTAATTACAATGTGGCAATTGTCAGCATCGGTGGGTGATTTAACTAGGCCGTTTTGATTTTGATTAACTCACCATTGTTGGGTTGTGTCGGTTTTGAAGACCTATCGTTATTCTTTATGGATGTTTTATTGACCCCAAATACAGAATCTTTTTGTTACAATATAAGTAATGGAGGTATTTAGGATGCTAAAAAGAAGTTTGTCATTTTTGTTACTGTTAGGGGCTGTTTTCCTTGGCTTATTAAATATTGGCTCAGTATCAGCGAACACTATCCCAAGCAACTATTCTTTCGATGGCTCCATATTTACAGGACCAATTCCGTATTATTCAAGCACTAAAAGTCAAAAAGCTTATATTTGGAACAATACCCAAACCAAACGGATTCACAATTTAAAGAATTATCCTAATACTGTCTGGTTGGTTTCCAAGGCATTTGTGAAGCCGGTTAAAGGTAAGAATCAAGTGTATTACAAGCTATATTCGGCATACAATAAAAAGGTTAAAGGGATTGCTTGGTATGGTTATTTCAAAAAAAGTATCATTAAGCTACCAGTCATATTTAATAGCCAACAAGCCTACCTTAACGATTTAAGTAGCAACAAAGCGTTAAAGCTAACGCGAATGGTTGCTAAGCTGTTTCCCAATTCCCAAGTTAACCTAGATCTGTCTAAAAGCTTATATGTTTCCTTACCCCAAAAAACGGATTTATTGAACGAATTTACAAGTACTAAAAGGATAGATTTGAATTCTTTTGATAGTGAGGGAAATTACAGTTACTATGAACGGATGGCCCCTTCTAAAGCCATTAAGCTAATTGATCAACGGCTTTCAGAGATGGGATACGATCAAGATAAGCGAAATAGTATGTCTAACTATGATATTGGTTTAAACATCGTCGGCTATGCGGAATCTTTTTATCGGCAAAGTGAACTAAACATCGCTAACAAGTACCGATACCCAGTCACGCTTTCAAACTTTCGAGATATGCAAGATTACGGCGCATGCTCAATCCAATTGGGAATCCCTAAATAAAGTAAGTAATATGTACCCCCTTCCTTATTCAGGAAGGGCTTTTTCAGTTAAAAAATAGATTTTTGAACACGGTAAATATAATGAGTTTTATTACCGGACGTTCCCTGCTCAATTCCAAACAGAATGTCATTACCGGTCAATTGTGGTGCTTCGATTTCTACTGCCCCAGATAAATCTGAAAAGGTTATGACACGTTCAACGGGAGTAGAGCCCAAAATATTCCAAGGTGAGCGAGTTTTGTCAATAGATAATGCCACATTAACTTCATGCATACTCATTTTTTGTTCGCAGTAATAGCCATTGACCTCAGTTTCTAAAACTATCAATGCTGTATCTTTTCAGCTATAATCGATTTAAAAAGAGGGGACCTGAATGAAAAACAGAATTCTATTAACTATAGTTTTGAGTGTCTTTGTGATCGGCTTCATGCTCCCAGTCACGACGATGTCCGTATCGGCACAACAACGAATCGTTCTTAAATCGGGGTGGAAAGTTATTAAGGGCAGAGCCTATCCAGGAGTCCCTTACCATGCAAAAAGTCCAAAGAAGAGTGCCATTCTTTGGAATACGCCAACCGTTAGCAAACATTCAAACCTGAATAAGTATCCATATGAAACTTGGAACGTTGTTGATGTTTGGGTTCTTCAGAAGGGGTCTAAGAAGCGTGTGTACTATCAGGTTGATGGCCAACACAATACCGGTTGGGTTTGGCGTGTTTATTTAACAAAAGGGCATAATCCTAATGAATCTAAAGGTAATAATCCAAATCAATTACCAGAAGATAACTAAAAAGTATTGGCATATTTTAGGGGGATATTTAAATGAACCGACTCAAGTTAACGCTCATAATTCTGTTAGCAACAATTTTTGGCTTCACAGTTATTTCGGATAATAAAGCTCAAGCCAGCGCTGTTCCAGCCAACTATTCATTCGATTATCATAAGGCACAAGTTGGGGCGGTCCCTTATAAAGCTAAATCAGTTTCACACTCAGCTTATTTGTGGGATTATCGCCACACTAAGAAGCTTCATAATCTTAAGAATTACCCTAACTCTAACTGGTATGTTTTCTACGCCAAAGTTAAAAACTACACGGGTAAACGAGCTGTGTACTATTACGTTGGCGCTAGCTCCAATCTTAAGGTTAAAGGGTGGGTTTGGAGTGGCTATCTCACCCGCTTACTGGCGAAATCACCTGCTAGTTTTACATCTGAATCAGCTTTTATTAATTATGTTCAAACTGATCGTTCGCAAAGATTAACTAGAGCCATTTTGAAACTCTTTCCCAACTCACAGCTTAAACTCGATTTATCGAAAGCTGCAGCAACGAGTATTAACGCTAAACCAACGTTAGCACCAAATTACACTAATTATATTTATTTGAATGATTTGAAGCCGGCCGGATCAACTCAAGTTGGTGACGATAGCATGTGGTATTTAAGTAAAACGGCGGGCAAACCGATCAGTCCTAGAATTAATTATATTGAAACCATTTTAAATGCGAATGGCTATACACCTTCTAAGCGTGAAAGCATGAAGAATTATAATATTGGCATTGCGTCATGGGACGGCGCACAAGACAGTCCTAAGTCGTACTTCACTAGCCCATATCCATCCTATCAGCTAGATGATAGTCAGAATAATGGTACGTTATTGTATTTAGCTACTGCAAAATAACTCTAGCAAAATGGCATTAAATTTGTAATGGTCGATTTGAGTTAGAGAACAGGATCGTGGGATCGCTAATTTTATTTGGTCCTATTAGAAACGGATCTAGTTACCGGTAAGTTTTTTCTATACTGACAAATGATGAATAGGTACGGCGAAGTAGTCATTTTAAAACTTTCCAGATAATTAGGATAAAGCGCGTATAACAATCGCTCAGCGGTGAAAGAACAATTCCGGTTCTTTCACCGCTGAGCGATTTTTTGGTAGTCAATTCGGATTTTATTAAATTACTAAATCAGGATAATGCTACCTGACCTGCTTTGCAAATGCAGTCAAAAAGTCCGTTACATCACCAACGTAGGCGAAGTCCGATTCTTCAAAAATTGGGGCATCTTTATCAATATTGACCGAGACAATCTTTTTGGCGTTCTTAATTCCAACGGTGTATTGGACCGCTCCTGAAATCCCCAAGTTGATTCACAGGTCGGCTGATAGTTTGGCACCACCAATGCCGATTTGATCATCGTGGGTGAATTCCGGTTCGTCGGTTAATGGCCGGGAGACGCCGACCATGCCACCGAGTTTTGCGGCTAGGTCTTTGGCCAGTTCAATGTTTTTTTCGTTATAGGCACCGCGACCCAAAGCGATGACAACTTTGGCATCGTCTAATTTAGATGAGCTGTTAATGATTGGCTCGGTGGCGATTACCTGACTATCGGCTTGCTTGTGGAAGTCAAAGACAGCCTTGGTGATTTCTGAGACAGTATCGTTGGTTTTCTTTGCCCGGAAAGTGTTTGGTCGAACGGTAACCATCTGTGGCCGTTCGTCTGGGCAGACAATATCACACATCACGTTATCTCCATAGGTCGGCTTAACTTGAACCAGCTGGCCATCTTTGTAGAAGATATCCAAACAATCGCCAGTCAGGCCGGTCTGAAGCTTTGCCTGCAGACGAGGTGCAACTGATCGCCCTAAAATAGTAGCTGGGAAAAGCAAGCTGTCTGGTCGGTTGTGATTGATCACTTGGAAGAGTGCGTCAGCGATTTCTTCATCGGTTGCGGTTGCGAATTGATCGGCTATCAACGTTTCAATCCGGTCAGGACCGTATTGTTTAAGCGTTGTTTCAACGGTTACTGCAGTGGTTTCCGGAACGACGGCAACGACTTTACGACCGTCAGCAATCTGCTTTGCTTTGGTAATCAGCTGAAGGCTGGTTGGCTCAATTCTGGAGCCGCTTGTTTCGATATATACCCAAATTTCATTGTTATTCATCATGTTGACTCCTCTCAATCCAAGCTGCCAAGCAGTTCTGAAACAGCTTGGGTTGGGTCATCTGGTAAGACAGTTGTTTTCTTTACTTCTTTGGTTGGCGCATAAACCTTGGTGACCTTGGTGGGTGAACCGGCTTGGCCAATCATTGACGGATCAAGGTCTAAATCCTTTTCAGTCCAGGTGGTGATTGGCTTATCGAAGCTTTCTTTGATATTTGACGGGGTTTCGTAACGCGGGGTATTCAGTTCTTTGCGAACGGTCACGACCGCTGGTAGGGTCAGCTTAATATCTTGAACGGCCGAATCCAGCTGTCGTTCGACAACCAAGGTGTTGGCAGATTCTAAGCTCAACGTTTCGGCAAAAGTAACTTGTGGGAAATCAAGAAATTCGGCAACAATCGGTCCCACCTGGCCGGTATCTGCGTCCACGGATTGACGACCAAATAACACCAAATCAACGTCTTTGATGGCCTCGATTGCTTTGGCCAGGGTATAACCCGTTGCCAACGTATCGGCACCACCAAACGCCCGTGAGCTCACCAAAATTGCACGGTCTGCGCCCATTGCCATTCCATCTCGAAGTGACGTCGTGTAGCTGTCGGGCCCCATACTGAGGAGAATCACCTCGCCACCCGCTTGATCACGAAGCTGAAGGGCGGCTTCTATTGCATTTTTATCAAATGGATTAATTATTCCCTGGATTCCTGATCGGACCAGGTTGTTTGTCTTGGGGTCAATTTTGACTGAATCTGTTTCTGGAACTTGTTTAATGCCGACAACGATTTTCATGAAGTCCACTCCTTACTTGGCAATTTCTGCATTGGTGATTTCAACGTTCATTTTTTCAATAGTTCCTTCAGCGAGCTCCATGGCTCTGGCATCTCGGATGAGGTGTTCAACCGGGTATTCGTGACTGTAGCCATAACCGCCCAGAATTTGAAGCGCTTTGTCTCCAGATAAAACAGCCGATCGGCTCCCATATGACTTGGCCATTGCGGCGATTTCATCATACGGTTGGTTGGCTACTTTATTTGTGGCGCCTTTTTGATATAATGCCCGGGTATTTTCTCTGGCGATGGCGATATCGGCGATTTTCTCCTGGGTGACTTGAAGTTGGTAGAGGGGCGTATCCATGGCTTTTCGTTCTTTTGAATAGCTGACAGCCGTGGCCAACTCATGATCCATGATGCCGGCAAGTACGGCACCCATCAGAATTCGCGCGTCTGCATGGGCGTTATCACCGATCTCCAAGCCTTGACCGACAACGCCTAACAAATGGCTCTCGGGAACGACCACGTGATTCAGGACGACTTCGCCGACTGGCACGCCTTTTAAGCCAATGAAATCTTCTCGTTTGCCGAATTTAAATCCGGGCATATCCTTGTCCACCACGAAGACGGCCAACTGGTCATCTTCAGTCTTCGAAAGAACGCAGTAGACTTCAGCAAGACCACCATTGGTAATCATAATCTTGTCGCCAGTGATGACCCAGTTATCACCCTGCTTGATGGCCCGGGTTGAGATTCCTTTGGGGTTGGAGCCTCCAGACGGTTCGGTCATCGAAAAAGCAAAAATCCGTTTTGTTGCACTGGGGAGGTAGGCATCATTAAGTGCTTTATTCCCATACTTGATAAACTGTTCGATCGTTTTGAAATGACCTTCCAAGGTAACAGCCATACTGGCGTTTCCGGCAGCCATATGTTCAAGTGCCTGGGCTGTGGCAACGTAGTCAAAGCCGGCACCGCCAAACTCCCGGGGAAGGGTCATTCCCAGCAAGCCGGTGTCTACGACCTTCTGGAACAAGCCGTCCGTGTAGTCACCACGTTGGTCAATTTCCATATCAAGTGGGGCTAATTCGTTGGCAGTAAATTCCTTGATCATTTGAATCAGCATTTTGTTTTGATCTAATGTTATCGACATATTGAGTCCTCCTGTGCATGCGTTCACAATCCTTTATATTCCAAAATTATATAGCCCGTTATTCCAAAAGTCAATATAATATCGTATATAAAATGACGTGATGGTTGATGTAAGCTTATATAGTATGATAATATTAGGTCATAAATAATTTCGGGGATAACCAGGAGGCAGTGGGAAAATGGACATTCAAAGGTTTATTAATCGCAGAAAAGAGCTTGGTTATTCCCAAAGCGAATTGGCTAAGGGAATCTGTACGCAAGCCACCATTAGTAAGTTTGAAAATAACGGCAAGATGATTTCGACTAAGATTTTGACGCAGCTCTGCCAGCGGCTGGGTCTTTCACTGAGCGACATTTTCCCCAGTGAGTCGGATAACGATTCCGAAGTCAGGGACGAATTGCGGCACGCGGAATTTGACCTGATTACGACAGAGTATGACGAAGCATTAAAAATTTTGACCAGCATTCAAATTGATCAAATTGACGATAAGCAGATAAAAATGGAATATTTGTTCATCAAGGGGTATGCATTGGCATTGAGCCGAGAAGACGTTGACGAAGCCATCTTTTGTTTTGATCAGATTTTGAACGGCTATGATGAGGAGCACAGCACCGTTTATTCACCACTGGCATACGTGGGCATGGGGATTTCCTACCAGCAGGCCGGCAACTTTGATAAAGCAGAATTCTATTTTTCAAAAATGCCGGAACGTTTGAAGACGATTTCCAACACCGATGTCGATTCGGTTTGGAAGTCACTCACGATGCTGTTTTACACTGGGAATTTCTATGGCGCACAAAATGAATTGGACATCAGCAACATGTTGCTTCAGTCGCTGATTAATCTGAGTTCACAACGGCACGTCACCTTTTACGTCGCCCGTGCTCAGTATCATTTAGCCTTAAACGAACAGGCCAGCCACGGATACTCCGAACACGTTCAGGAACTTTTGAATGACGCGGCTGCCTTTGCCCGCTTCAACAAGAACCAAAATCTCATCAAACAAATTGACCAAATCGAGCAAAATAGCCAAAAATAAAGCACTCGGACAATCATCTCATTTGAGATGGTGGTCTGAGTGCTTTATTTGGTTAGGTAGCGTGTTCGGAGCTTTTGAATGTCGGTAGTTGAAAGGTGCATTTCGGAATTTAGGTACTGTTTCATCGAACCTGATCGTTGGTCAATCGCTGAATACGCTGCGTTAAGGTAGGCAGACCGGACGGGGGTCCAGTGGCCTTTTTTGTATTGCGGGAGCTTTGACGCGGATAAATAACGGTTGGACGCCAAGTAGTTCTTCATGATGGTGGTTTTGGGGACGCCCAAACTGCTCAGTATCAACATTGTCGCGATACCGGTCCGATCTTTGCCATAGGTGCAGTGGTACAAAACAGCCCCTTGTTTTTGTTGGAGCAGAATTTTGAACATGGATCGATATGCCCGAATATCTTGTTTATCCGTGACAAGTTGGCGATAATATTGCGGCATGCGGTTGCGGCCCGACGACAAATTGCTTAAGATATTGAGCTGATGCAAACGGGCACCAGAAATTCGACTATCCGGTCGCTGCTTGATTTCCGGTTTTGAGCGGAAATCAATTACGGCTTTAACATCGTGTTTTTTTTGGAGGTCCAATCGATCGTGGTGCGTGAGGTTGGTCAAAGCATCTGATCTGAATAGTCGTCCTTGTCGGATATGCAGCCCATTTTTTGTTTTGATGCCGCCAAGGTCGCGGGTATTGGCGGTCCTTGTCAGTTTGATGTGGGTGCCGAGATTGGGTGTCTTGGCAGACGATGCGCAACTGGCGGTGAGTGCAACCAAGCCAACGCCCAACGCCAGCCACAACTTTTTAAGCGTGATTGTCATGCGAAATTCCCCCTGATAGCACCATTATAAGCCTCATGAACTGAAAGCCACTTATTTTAAGTACTTTTCAATGTGCTCTAAATCTCGTTGACGCTTACTGACTGTTTCATCTTCCGGGTTGAAATGATGCCAGCGGACCTTTTTCAGCCCGATCTTTTTAAATGTACCCCGACCAAGTGCTTTCATCACGGGATTTCCGTATACCACTCGATAAAGTAGGGTAGGGGTTCCACCAACCGTCAATATTTGGATGGTCGGCTGTTTTGGCAAGATGACTTTGGGGTGCTTTGAGACAATGCGGTTCTTGCTGAAAACCTTATCGATAAAGCCTTTCGTCATTGCCGGCATGACTTCCCACCACAAAGGGAAAACAAAGATGATTTCATCGGCTGATTTCAAGCGGTCAAAATAATCGTCGACTTGAGGATTCAATGACGCTTTGGTTCGCCATGCCGCTAAGTCGGCCGCATGCATGACTGGATCGAAATTGTCCTGATGTAAGTCGATCACATCAACGCTGTGACCGGCTTTCTTCAAATAATCAATAGTATGTTGTGCAACGGCCGCACTGTAGCTGCGTCGATGGGGAACGTTTTGACTGGAACTCAGGGTATAGGGATGATCAAATACAATAATATAGTTCATAAAAACCTCTTTTAAATTTGATTGATGTAACTGCTTTTAATTTTATATTCCAAGGAATATAATAATTATAATCAAATTAAATCTAAAGTCAATATATATTCCGAGGAATTTAAAATGAAAAAGAAAATTGCTATTGAAACAATTGCAGCTGAATTGGAGACGTTTCGGAGCCATGATGTCGACGCCACGATTTTGGAAAAAATTCGAGAAACCGACTTGGGTGACGTCAATACCAGAATGGGAATCACCATCAATGACCTTCACGTCTTAAGTGCGGTGCCACAAGACGGCAGTGCTAAAATCGCGGAGATTGTCGATTCAGTGCCATTGACACAGGGGGCGGTTTCAAAGGTCCTCAGCAAGCTGACTACTAAAGGATTAGTGTCCAAATTTCACCAGCCAAACAATAAGAAAGATACCTTTGTTCAGTTAACGACGGCTGGTGAGAAAGTCAATCAACTTCACCATGAGTATCATCAAGTTGAGGCCGTTAAGCTTGAAAAATTAGCGGCCGGTTATTCTAAAGGTGAGTTGGAAACAATCGCATCCTTTTTAGCCGCAATCAACAAAATCCGCCAGTAAGATTCCAAATAAAATTCAAAATAATTTCGGAAACTGCTAACCGCTTTCATTCTTGATATACCAAAAAAGGATTTCTCTTACTTATTAAATCAAAGTTAGGCGACCCTAATTAAAGATTTACATTGATTTAAACTATGCTAATATTAGAATTGTACAAACATAGAGGAGGTACTGCGATGTCAGACGAAAAAAAGCCAAAAAAGGAACATTTGATTCACTACGCGAATGGTCCTTCGTTGGAAGAAATTAACGGAACAGTTGTTGTTCCAAAGGGAAAAGGTTTTTGGAGAACGTTATTTGGATATTCAGGGCCCGGTGCGTTAGTGGCCGTGGGGTATATGGATCCCGGTAACTGGTCGACTTCGATTACCGGTGGACAAAATTTTGAATACCTATTGATGTCCGTTATCTTAATGTCGAGTTTAATTGCCATGTTGCTTCAATATATGGCAGCTAAACTGGGCATTGTGACGCAAATGGACTTGGCCCAGGCCATCCGGGCCAGAACTAGCCGTGCCCTTGGGTATGTTTTATGGATTCTAACCGAGTTGGCCATTATGGCGACTGATATTGCGGAAGTTATTGGGGCCGCAATTGCTTTATATTTACTATTCCATATTCCACTAGTTATTTCAGTTTTCATTACTGTATTTGATGTATTGCTATTATTGCTGTTAACCAAGATTGGATTTCGAAAGATTGAAGCGATCGTGGTGTGCTTGATCCTTGTTATTTTCGTCGTGTTCGCCTACGAAGTCGCTTTATCCCATCCTGATTGGCTCGGCGTCTTCAAAGGCTTGGTGCCAAACGGTGAAACATTCTCTTCGTCACCCCATATTGGTGGCCAAACACCTTTGACTGGTGCACTGGGGATTATTGGTGCGACTGTGATGCCTCATAACCTGTATCTCCACTCTGCCGTTTCTCAAACGCGAAAAGTGGATCATAGCGATGAAGAAGACGTTGCTCGAACGGTGCGTTTCTCAACATGGGATTCAAACATTCAATTATCAATGGCGTTTTTGGTCAACTCCTTACTTTTGATCATGGGAGTTGCAGTATTTAAGAGTGGCACCGTCAAGGATCCCTCGTTCTTCGGCTTATTCCAAGCACTATCAGACCCATCAACGTTAAGCAACGGGGTTTTGATTGCGGTGGCGAAATCAGGAATCCTTTCCATTTTGTTCGCCGTTGCATTGTTAGCTTCAGGTCAAAATTCCACTATTACTGGGACGTTAACTGGTCAAGTCATTATGGAAGGCTTTATTCATATGCACATGCCGCTTTGGATGCGTCGATTGGTGACCCGTTTAATTTCAGTTGTGCCCGTTTTGATTTGTGTGGCCATGACTGGCAAAGAATCGCCAATCCAGCAGCATGAGGCTTTGAATACATTGATGAATAATTCTCAGGTGTTCCTGGCATTTGCCTTGCCATTTTCAATGTTGCCGTTATTGATGTTCACGGATAATAAGATTGAAATGCATGACCGCTTCAAGAACTCATGGATTATCAAGATTCTTGGCTGGATTTCAGTTATTGCGTTAACTTTCCTGAACATGAAGGGACTGCCTGGACAGTTTGAAGCCTTCTTAGGCGACAATGCGTCAAAGGGGCAGGTTGCAATGGCTGACAATCTTTCATACGTTGTTATTTTCCTTGTGCTGGCACTATTGGCCTGGATGATTTGGGATATCCATAAGACCAACAAAAAATTGCAGGCAAAGTTTGAAGCAGCCCACGAAGAGTAGTATAAATAGAGTTGTGATAAACTTAGTACTTTTTAAGAGAGATTAAATGATGTGTGAAAGGAATGTTTAGAATGGCAAATCAAGCAGGTGGTCAAAAATTTGACCGGATTTTAGTGGGTGTTGATGATTCGGAGGATGCACAACTTGCATTTCGTTATGCAATCCGCGAAGCTCGTCAATCAAACGCACGACTAATCATCACTTCAATTCTTGAAGAAGATAATGTCAATGTATTTCAGGCTTTAAGCAAGGACTATGTTCACGGTGAGCGCTCAGAGCTGGCCAAGCATATTGAACAATATCGTCAGTTGGCTTTGCGGGCAGGTGTTAAGCAGGTTGACACCGTCATTGATGAGGGAGACCCTGGTGAGACAATCGTGAAGCGGGTCATTCCAGCAACCAACGCAGATTTGTTGATTGTCGGATCACTTTCAAAGACTGGCGTACGAAAGTACTTTGGTTCCCAAGCAGCCTATATGGCCAAATATTCACCGATTTCCGTAATGATCGTCCGATAGTTTCGAGAATTCATAGATAAATAGGATTAATCAAACAAGAAGGCTTAGATATCGGGATTTTACCGGTGTCCCAGCCTTATTTTGATAAGTCAAAAAGGGGGATTATCTTGGAACTTACAGAAAAAAGCCGCAAGTGGTTCATTGCCACGTTGCTGCTGGGAACATTTACCATGTCAATTAGTCAGTCGTCATTATCGACTGCTTATCCGACATTTATGCGCTATTTTAATTTGCCAGCCAGTACGATTGCCTGGTTGACGACCGGCTTCATGCTAATCATGTCGGTGGTGATGCCACTGTCGCCGTGGTTGATGAAAAATTTTCGGTTTAAGCCATTATATCTGACGTTGCTGGTCAACTTTGTGGTCGGAACGTTCATTATTATCTGGGCGCCTAATTTTTTGGTGATGATGCTCGGCCGTTTAATGGAAGGATTTAGCGTTGGTGTCTTATTTCCGTCCTACCAATCGATTATTCTGGAAATCACACCGACCAGTCAACGGGGAACCGTTATGGGGACCGTTGGCCTGGTAATGGGGTCCGCATTGGCGGTAGGCCCAATTATTTCTGGTGTCTTACTGCAATTTTTCCCGTGGGAAGCGATTTTTGCCTTTTTCCTCATTACGTTGACGATTGTGTTCTTACTGGCACTCAAAACAGTTGTTAGTCCACTGAAGATTGAATCCACGAAGTTCGACTTTGTGTCGGTCTTGATGTCGCTTGGAATCATTGGCCTACTGTACTTTATTAACGAACTTTCACATATGACTTCCGGCAGTTATCTGAACTGGATTATTTTAGTTGTTTCATTAATTCTGTTGGTGCTGTTTGTTCGTCGCCAATTGAGAATGCCACAACCATTACTTCGGTTAGATATTTTGTCGATTTTAAACTTTGATTTGGGCGTGGCGTTAACCTCGCTGTCCTACATGTCACTGATTACGGTTACGATTATCATGCCGCTATACTACCAGCAGATTCTTGGACTGACACCACTCTGGTCAGGATTGGCGCTTGTTCCAGCCGCTGCAGTGTTGTCCTGGTTAAATCGGCGAAGCGGCCGACTGGCAGATCGAATCGGCTTTAAGCCGGTGATTATGATTGGCTTTGGCCTGTTTATCGTCGGCTGGGCTGCCTTATTGCTGCTGTCAGGTTTGAAGAACGTGTGGGTGGCCATTCTTTGCTCGATTATCATCGAATCTGGTAACGCATTCGCTATGATGCCGGCAACGACGCTGGGTGCCAATTCATTGACCAACGATTTGATCCCCCATGGATCATCAATCATCTCCACGATTCGACAGATTATGGGGTCAACCGCCATTGTGATCGCCACCGTGGTTTTGGGTGACAAAAACTTCAACGGCGTTTTCCTGACCTTTCTCATCTTGGAAATAATTGCCATTTTCTTGGTATTTAAAATCAAAGATACAAAAAAGGTGGCCGTTACGGCTTAAGACCGTCTTGTGAAATGTAACCTATTTTCAGAAATAACATATGTTTATTATTGACCTCGTGAACTATTTTGAAAATCACAATGCTTTTTGTTGTATCCATTTTCATGACATGATATTCTATATTTGGATGTTGAAATGTCTATTTAATTTAGGGCGTTACAGATTTATCCAAATTATAGGAGGTTATATAATGGCATATCGTACTGTTAATCCTTTCAACAATGAAGTTGTAAAGGAGTATCCATTTGCGACTGACGACGAGCTGCAGGCTGCATTGGCAACTGGTCATGATTTGTATGAAACAATGAAGAAACAAGATATTTCAGAAAGGGCTAAGATTCTTCATAACGTTGCTGACAAGCTGCGTGATCACGAAGATGAATTGGCTCGTGCCTGCACAATTGACATGGGTAAATTAATTGGTGAATCAAGAGGCGAAGTTGAATTGGTTGCGTTAATCGCTGACTGGTTCGCAGACCATGGTGAAGAATTATTAAAACCGGAAAAGATTGATACTATTGCAACTGGGGATGCTGAAATTCAGCACCACGCAACTGGTGTTGTCATGATGGTTGAACCATGGAACTTCCCTTACTACCAAATCATGCGTGTTTTCGCACCTAACTTCATGGTCGGAAACCCAATGATCTTAAAACACGCTGCCAACACACCAACCTCAGCCCAGATGTTCGCTGACGTGGTTGCTGAAGCTGGTGCCCCTAAAGGTTCGTTAACCAACCTGTTCCTTTCATACGATCAGGTGACAGAAGCAATCGAAGATCCTCGTGTTCAAGGCGTTGCTTTAACCGGTTCTGAGCGTGGTGGTACAGCCGTTGCTGGTGCTGCTGGTAAGAACTTGAAGAAGAACACCATGGAACTTGGCGGCATGGATCCATTTATCGTTTTAGGCGATGCCAATATGGATGATGTCAACGATATTGCATGGCGGGCACGTATCTACAACACTGGCCAAGTATGTACATCTTCCAAGCGTTTCATTGTGATGGACAATGTCTACGATGAATTCGTTGAGAATTTGAAGCAAAAATTTGACCAACTCAAACCAGGCGACCCACTTGATCCTAAGACGAGCTTGGCGCCAATGAACACCAAGAAATCAAAGGATAAATTACAAAAACAACTTGATGAAGCGATTGCCAATGGCGCCAAAGTTGTTTATGGCAACGAACCAATTGACTTACCAGGTCAATTCTTCAAGCCAACAATTTTGACTGACATCGATAAAGATAATCCAGCATACAAGACTGAATTATTTGGCCCAATCGCATGTGTCTACAAGGTTCACAGTGAGCAAGAAGCAATTGATCTTGCTAACGACAACCCTTACGGACTGGGTGGAATCGTCTTTGCCGGCGACGCTAACCACGGTGCCGAAGTTGCTTCACAAATTGAAACTGGGATGGTCTTTGTTAACAACTTTATGTCAACATTACCTGAACTTCCATTTGGTGGGGTTAAACTCTCAGGCTACGGCCGTGAAATGAGCCACATTGGCCAAATGGCATTCGTTAACGAGCAATTAATCGTTAAGACTGACAAGCCAAACATGGATAATTTAGCCGGTGGATTGGTTGCAGTTGATCCAGCTGAATAATTGAATCATTACTCGGATTACAAAAAGAAGCAGTGTGCATTTTTCGCACACTGCTTCTTTTTTTCAGGATGTTTAATTATCAATTAAAGACATGTTGTTGCCGGTCAATCATCAATCCAGCACCGGTCATGATCACGACAATCACGATCAGGCAGACCAGCGCGATCGTCCAAGAATTGAATTGACTGTGAAGAAAGCCAGCCATCATTGGACCGACCGAAGCCGCCAGATAGCCGATGGATTGGGCCATCCCGGAGACTGCCGAAGTTTCATACGGATCTTTTGTTTTGAGGGAAAATAAAATCATCGACATACTAAAGGCTGCGTTAGTTGCAAATCCCAGTAGGATGCAGGAAATGACTGCGATGACCATTGATGGCGTTTCGATCATCAAGCCACCCAAGCCAAAGAAAAACAACAAGAAAATCATCAGCATTAACGGTGCCTGCTTTTCTCTTCTGCCCGCCAAGTTTGGAATGAGGTAGGCCATTGGAAGTGACGACAACTGCAACAGCCCCAACAAGAGACTGGCAGTGTTTTGACTCATCCCATGAGAGACGAAAATTGACGGTACCCATGTTAGGATTGTATAGAATAACAACGATTGAAGTCCCATGAACACAGTGAGCGACCAAGCCAGCGGTTGTTTCCAAACAGGCTTGGTTTGGCGAGTTGCGCCACTGTGTTGAATCGTGTTTGCGGAAGGCTTTTTCTGAACGGATTGGTTGAAAAACATCACCGCCAATGTGATGACCGGGAAAATGGCCAACCATTGCAAGGTTGACTGCCAGCCAAGAACGCCGGAAATTGGTGAACTGAGTCCAGCAGCTAATGCACTGAAGACCGTCATCGACAGGGTATAAACGCTGGTCATGACCCCAATCTTACTTGGAAAATATTTACCGACAACGGCAGGCGACAAGACATTTAAGATAGCAATCGAACTGCCCGCCAGCAAGGTTCCGATAAGCAGTGCCGGAAATGAATAGATACGGACAAAGGATCCAATCCCTAAGCCAATTAAGGCGGCGGTAATCACCGGCATCATCCCAAATCGATGGACCAGCCGGTTAACGAAGGGCGAAATAATGGCAAAACAGAGTAACGGAATGGTGGTCAGACTGCCCAAAAACCAAGCCGGCAGGTGAAAAGTATCGGAAATCTGGTTTAATATCGGCGGAACGGCTGTTAAGGCAGTTCTTAGATTGGCACCGATTAAGATTAATAATAGGATAATTAAGATCATTTGAAGTTTAGTTTGCTTTGTTGTTTGCACAAAAGTACTTCCTCTCATAAAAAATTATTGAATGTGACTGTGAACGCGGGTCAGAACATCCTTGATCTTTCCTAAATCGAGTTGGTCGAGTGAAAAAACCGTGTTGAGTTCATCCAAATAGGCGTTATAAATTCCTTCAGATAAATTGCGTCCTTTGACAGTCGCGTTTAACTTGAAGCGGCTTTGATTAGCCGGGTCGACCTGACGAGACACTAACTGTTTTGCAATTAAGCCCTTGATGATGGTGGAAACGGTACTTTTGTTGAGTTCTAAGATCTCTGCCAAGCCGATGACTGAGTTATCAGGGAAGTCCACCAAAGTATCAATTAATAAAAGCTCATTTGGAGCCAGGCCGTGTTTTCTGGCGTATTTGCGCAAAAGTCGGCGTTCCGTTCGCCGAATCCCGCGATTCAAAAAGATGATTTCTTTGAGTAAGTCGCGTTGTTGGGTATTGATGATGATCACCTCATTTTAGTTGAAGTGTTCGAAAACAAACACTAATCATTCTACACGTCCTTTGGGAAAATGCAACCTGAGGGGTGAAAATGCAGTGCGTGCTGGGATTGGATGAAATTGGTTCGTAGATGACAAGTTTGATTTTAAACGTAATAGAACCGACCAACGATGAATGAGTTGCATTCATGATTGGTCGGTTCTTTTGATGCGAGTCTAAGGAATGTAAGCATGATTTCAATTTGTAAGGGGGGCTGTTATTTAGATAAAACGTGTTCCGACGAGCCTGATACTAATTTCTAAGGGAACTTTGATTCAAACCCAAAAGCAGGGTTTAAACCAAAGCTGCCTTAGAAACCGCATCACCCAGCCCTCGTCACACTCTCGGCACAATTACCCTCAAAAAATCCGCCTTTGTTTTGACCGTAATTGGCAGCGACATGGCGGGGTCACCATCAATTCTTGCCTGGATGTCACGCTTGGACTGGTTTTCAATTTTAACCGTTTGGCATTTAAAGTATTTGACACCCTTGGCGTTCTTGAGATTTCCCGTAATGAAATAGCGTAAATACGTCAGCAATTTCATCGGTGTAAAGCTCTTCAAAATAAAAACGTGCAGATAATCGTCATCATAAGACGCGTCGGGGTTAAAGGCAATGAAGCCGCCGACCGAGTTCGTTGTTGTAATGAGCAGAATTTGCGAACGTAAGGTTTCAGTGTGACCGTTTGCGGTAATCTTCAGCTTGTAAGAGCGGTTGGTGAATAACTCCTTGAAGCCCTTGACTAGATAGATCGCCTTGCCAAACTTTTTCTTCTCGTCGTCCTTCACGTTCCTGGCGATGTCGGCAAGTCGGCCCAGTGTCAGGCTGCTAATCATCGGTGTGTCTCCGATGGCACCTAAATCCACTTCCGTTGGTTCGCCGTTCAGAAGGTTATTGATGGCGTCATCGACTTTCAGCGGGATGTCCAGTGCCCGGGCAAAATTATTAATCGTGCCACCGGGGATGATTCCTAGAGGAATGGCCTTCCCTGCCTTTAAAAAGCCCTCACAGGCGGTATTGATTGACCCGTCACCACCAATGGTAATTAAACAATCGTAGTTTTCGGTAGCGATTTCTGCTTGGTGAACCGCGTCATCTCGGGATTTAGTCTGGCGTAAGTCAACTGTTTTGCCATTACTTTCCAACAGCGTCTTGGCATCAGTCGCAATCTGTTGATTATCGGTTTTACCGGCATTCTTATTATAGATAATGACGTACTTTTTCATGTTGCACCTCCTATTCATCGATCCTAGGATTACAACATCATTATATTATGATTCGCGAGTTGTGTCGTCTTTAGGGATTATCGTCAGCGATCCGTTCATAATCGGCGAAGTGGCGTCGACTGTATCAGGATCAGTGAAAATTTTGAGGAATTTCATGAAACTTTCAGCAGTGTTGGCTTCGTTGAGGTCCTTTAATGGCAGCCAATAGTTTTTGCCTTCGTCAGATTGCTTGAGTTCACCGGAAAAATGAGTCGTTTTATATAGAAATCCGATTCGGCGATACGCGGGGGTTTCATTAAACCACTCAACTGTCCCGCATGACTGCAAATGACTCACCTTGAGGCCGGTTTCTTCAAAGACTTCTCTGACCATGGCATCGTATAATGACTCGCCTTTTTCAACGTGGCCACCGGGAAAGGTGTGACCGAACTTCCAAGCAACGTCGGTCTTGTCTTCTACCAGCACTTCTCGAGTCTGTTCATTATAGATCATGCACATGTTGACCATTTCAATTGGTTCGGAACGTGAATATGTCATTTAACTGCCTCCCGTATCGTTAATATATCCTTTGGTGCTTAGTATAAAGTAGATAGTAAGCTGGGACAAGAAGGGTGAGGGGATTCTTGGCTGGGCGATGAAACGAGTTTTATTTTGTGTCTCATTTAGCCGGTTGGACGACCTGGAAACCACGGCAGAAAAATAGCCAGTCAACGATGAATAAACTGCGTTCATTATTGACTGGTTATTTTTGTGGTCTGATGGCCATGAAATGTCTAGTAGTTAAACGGTTCGCTTTGCACTCTGGTTTGATGTAGATGTCCGTTTGGGCTTTCCTTTTTACCTAGCCCAAACTTGCTCCGACGACCACAAACGAAGTGCAGTGTCTAGTCCTGTGGACGACGCAACTGACACTGCGATCTAAGACCTTCCAATCAAAATCCAAAACCAGGATTTCAATTGGAAGGACCTTAGCTCTCCGACGGCTGTGAAACCGCCTAGCCTACTTGGCGTGTCAAACCGTTGCTCGTCGCACTCTCCCCTAATGCAACCGCGGATCCTTTGGGACATCCAGTCCGCCCAGTTGTCCTCTAAATTCTTTTGAATACAGGTTCAGATCAGAACGATATTCATCGAGATCTTTACTCATTTCAACGGTGTAATCAGCTTCTTCACCGTGTTCACCTTGGTCCAGGCCAAGCTCTTCTTCCTTGCGATCAACCCGCATTGGCATCACCAGACTGAGGCCCTTGATAATAATGGAAGCGGCAATGGCCACGAAGACGATTGTTGCAAGTGTTGCAACGACTTGGACTGTAATTTGGTGCCAACCACCACCGTAAAAGGCGCCGTTGTGAGCGACAATCGGGTTAACTGCCTTGGTTGCGAACAATCCGGTTGCAATACTTCCGACAATCCCACTGACCCCATGGCAGCCAAATGCGTCTAACGCATCATCGACACCAATTCGATCTTTTAGATAGTTAACGAAGAAATAACTGGCAAATGTTGAGAACATCCCGATCCAAAATGATCCGGCAATTGTCACAAACCCACAGGCTGGCGTAATCCCAACCAGACCACAGAGGGTACCGGTACAAACACCTACCAAAGTTGGCTTCCCATTAATGATCATATCCAAAATCATCCATGTGACCATTGCGGTACCCGTGGACATGGTCGTGGTAATCGTTGCTTGCGCAGCAATGTTATCAACTCCCAGGGCAGAACCAGCGTTAAAGCCGTACCAGCCAATCCACAAAATCGCAGTTCCAAGCAAGACCCACGGCAGGTTGTAATGCGTGTGGGGGATGTCGCCAAATTTAATGCGATTGCCTAAGAAAGCAGACAATACAAATGCTGTAACACCAGCGTTGATATGAACAACGGTTCCACCAGCGAAGTCGAGAACGCCAAGCCCATAGAGGATGCCGTGAGGGCTCCAGACCAAGTGAACCATCGGGTAATAAATAATGACTGACCAAAGAACTAGGAAGACTAAGAGAAAATTAAACCTAATTCGGCCAACCACCGCACCGACGAACAGGGCAGGCGTAATGACGGCAAACATCATTTCAAATACGGCGAAGATCCCAGTTGGAATTTTAGTCGCTGTCAGGCTGGTCAGGTCGATGCCGTTCATAAAGAAATTCTTGACGGTTCCGATGAACCCACCAATGTCACCTGAAAATGAGAGTGAATAGCCAATCACAATCCAAAGAACAATTGCAACACCGGTCATGATGAAAACTGACAGCATCGTGTTGACAACGTTTCGCTTTGAAACCAGGCCCCCATAGAAAAACGCTAGTCCGGGAGTCATGAATAATACCAAAATACTGGATAGAATCATAAATGAGGTGTTTGCAGCATTCATAACATCGCTTCCTTATCTTTTAATGTCATAAATTCTAACATCATCTTTTTCACACGTCCAGCACTTTTTGAAATTGGTTAGAAGATTAGAATCTCGCTCATTCAAATGGAACCGGTACCAATGCCTAAAAACAACAACTTTTATCAGCATGATCGTTAGTAAAAAGAATTTCATTTTTAAATTGGTACATGTAATTAAATCTGACACAAAAGCAGCTCATCACATTTAATGATGAACTGCTTTTCTACTTGTTGCTTCAAATTTAATTTAATTCATTAATGGCTTCTGGAATTGGTTCGTTTCCAGTACTCATTTCAATGACTTCTTTAATTCCGGCGTGATTTTCGACCAGGCCAATTAAAACATCGGCAACATTATCAATGCTATTTTCATTGGTGCTGTATGCACCCAGAGTCACTTTTCCGGACCCGGTCTTTTCAACCAGTGTAGTTGGTTGGAGGATCGTGTAATCCAAATGGGTATTATGGATCAGCCACTCATCGGCGTAATATTTGGCGATGAGATAATTCTCAAGTGGGGAGTCAGCGAATTCATCCGGAGACAGCGACCCCTTGGAGCTCAACATAACGAAGCGATTGATTTCCTTTTCTTCGGCGGCCTGCATGACCTTAACGGCACCATGCAGATCAATCTTCAGCAAATCTCTGCCACCCGAACCGGCAGCGAAGATAATTGCGTCAGCTTCCGGAAGGGCTTCTTTAATGTCGTCCATTTTGTCACTGAGGTCCAAGGCAAACGGAGTGACATGGTCGTTAGCTGGAATTTTTTCGGGTTGCCGGGCACCGGCATAGACCTCGTCTTCAGGATGCTTTGCCAGCTTTGCGACGATATTTGACCCAACTCGTCCAGTAGCACCAATTACGATGATTTTCATATACTTCTCCTCCAATCTTGTTACCTCTAATTATGGTGGAATTAATCCGATAATGCAAAAAGAAGATTTATTTAAGGAAAATGCCAAACTTGATATAGGTCAATTCTTTATTTGCGCATCCACCATATACTTAAGATACAAATTAAGGAATGGAGCGGGATATTATGAAATTTCAAAAGTACATTAATCAGCACACAAACCAGATAACGTTAGTCACCGCAATATTAATTGGGGTTGGCCTGCTTGGAAAGGTTTTGAACAGCGATATGATTTACACGGTTTCATTTATCGCCGCTTCAATCATTTCCGCAGTCCCAATCATTCTTCGGGCAATCTCGGCACTTCGATTTAAAACGATTAGTATTGAATTACTGGTAAGTATCGCTGTTATTGGGGCCTTCGCCATTGGTGAATATAACGAATCGGCGATTGTGACCTTCCTGTTCTTATTTGGAACATTCTTGGAAGACAAAACATTGGCCAAGACGAGGCACTCAATCAAAGATTTAACTGAGATGGCACCCACCACCGCGTTAGTTGTTGATGACGATGGTGAGACCGAAGAGACCGACGTTGACTTTGTTGACGTAGACGATGTGGTATTGGTCAAAGCCGGCGGCCAAATTCCAGTCGATGGCGAAATTGTCGACGGTTCAGGGCACATCAACGAAGCAAGCATTACCGGCGAATCCAAATTAGTCACCAAAAATGTGGGCGACCAAGTCTTTTCAGGCACAATGCTCGACAATGGTACAGTAAAAGTTCGTGCAACCAAAGTCGGTGATGATACGACATTTGGCAAAATTGTTGAATTAGTCGAAGATGCTCAAGATACCAAGTCACCAGCCGAAAAGTTTATTGATAAATTTGCCACTTATTACACCCCGGCCGTTTTGATTATTGCCTTGATTGTCGGGCTGGTTACTAAAGACTTCCGGTTAGCGATCACCGTCTTAGTGCTTGGCTGCCCAGGCGCTTTGGTCATCGGCGCACCAGTCTCAAACGTTGCCGGAATTGGTAACGGTGCGAAAAATGGCGTCTTGATCAAGGGCGGCGAAGTCATGAACACCTTCGCCAACGTTGACACCCTCGTCTTTGATAAAACCGGGACCTTAACAGAAGGCAAAACCGCTGTTACGCAGTTGAAAGATTACTCAAAGAATCAACTCGGCTTGACGATTGCGGCTGCAATTGAAAAACAGTCGGATCATCCACTTGCCCAAGCAGTTGTTAAATTCTCTGCAGACCACAAAATTGGATTTGACAAGGTCGAAGTGACTGATGCCGATACTATTAAAGGTCGAGGTGTGAAAGCAACCGCTGATGGCCAATCGGTTTTGATTGGTAATCTCAGATTGATGAACGATGAGGAAATTGCCTTAACTGACCAGCAGAAGTCAGATTTAGAGGCCATTCAAAGCCAGGGAAGTTCAACTGTCATTGTTGCTTTCGATGGCCGGGTTCAAACCATCCTTGGAATCTCAGATGTGATCCGTCAAGGCGTTAAGGAAAGCTTGGCCACTTTGAAGTCACTTGGCATCAAAAAGACCGTGATGCTGACTGGGGATAATTTGCAAACTGCTGATGCCGTTGCCGACCAAATTGGCATTGATGAAGTTCATGCGGAATTATTACCCGAACAAAAAGTTGAATATGTTAAGAAGTACCAGGAGCAAGGCCACAAAGTTGCCTTTGTCGGTGACGGCATCAATGACAGCCCGTCGCTGGTTACAGCAGACATTGGAATTGCCATGGGAAGTGGAACCGACGTTGCCGTTGAAACCTCAGACGTTGTCCTCATGTCATCCGGATTCAACGAATTGATTCACGCTTATGGCTTGTCGAAGAAGACCGTGATGAATACCAAAGAGAACATTTTCATCGCGATTGCCACGGTGGCAGCACTGCTAATTGGCCTGATTCTTGGCTTCATATACATGGCCAGTGGGATGTTCGTCCATGAAGCAAGTATCCTGGTTGTCATCTTTAACGCAATGAGATTAATTAATTATCGACCGAAAGTTGCAAAACTTGATCCAGATCAATTATCCGTTCGCGAATATGATTTATCATTAAAACAGTAAAGAAGTAAAGAAGATGGAGGTCATTAATATGAGTAAAGCAATTTTACAGCTCGACGCACTGTCATGCCCGTCATGCATGCAAAAAATCAAGGGTGCCCTTGAGAAGCAAGATGGGGTGGAAAACGTCAAAGTGATGTTTAATGCCGCTAAAGTCAAAACCGAATTTGACGGTGATAAGATTTCCGCTGACAAATTGTCAGACACCGTTTCCGATTTAGGCTACGAAGTTCAGTCAATGAAAGTTAAATAACGAGGTGAAAGATATGACAACAGCAACTCCAGAAAAATTATTCGAAGCAGAAGTAAAGCAAGCAGATATTGATCATCACACACCAACTGCCGGCGCAATGACCGGACATATCGTTTCCAACTTGGAAGTTTTAGCCAATAAGCTTCAAATGGCAAAATGGTATGTCAAAGGGATGTCCGCTGAAACGTTGAAGAATGTGTTTGGCGACTTGCTTGACCAAGCATACAGCCAAAAAGATGCCTTAGGGACAGTTCTGATCGATGAAGGCCTCATTACCCCAAGTACCCAAAAAGAATTCACTGAGTACGCCATGCTTGAGGAAAACGGCCAAAATAAATATGAAACAGCTGAATGGCTTGTCGATGATCTGGTTCACGATTACGATACGGAAAACATGTTTGTAACTCGCGCAATCAAATTGGCACAAAAAGAGGATCGCCCGGTTTTAGCCGACTATCTGGTCAACTTGCTTGGAGACAACAACCACAACGTTGCCAAGTTGCAAGCACTGCTTGGAAAGTCACCAAGAGAAGGCTTGGATGAAGACGAGGATGATGAGGACTAGGATTTAAGCTTGAGGGTCACGTAATTTAAACCACTAAAAAAGTTCTGGGGACAACCCCAGAACTTTTTTGTACGCAAGAAGTACGCAAGAAGTACACAAATTGTACACATTTATTCTGCTCGATTACCCGGCAAATTTCCCTTAACGACCTTGCCACGTTTCTTGGCCTCTTGGACCAGAATTTTATATTGGCGCTGGGCGTTTTCGTAAATTTGACCGGCTTCTTTTAATTGCTGCTGTGATTCGTTTAATTGTTCAACGAGTTGTGAGTCTGTGTAGGCTGACTTATGGCGTTGAATCTGTTCGGTCATTTGGTAAGCTTTAACGACTGTTCGATACCCTCCGCGGCCAAAGCTGGCAATTTGCGTACCGGCGTTTTTCAAAGATGGCTGGGCACTGAAATTATTAATCCGAAGCAGGAGCTTTTCGCTGACGTGACTATTCCAGTAGGTGATTAACGGACCCGTGAAGAAGGCGACGATAATGGTTGCAATTCCAACTGGACCGCCGATGAAAAACCCGGCGATCATGAACAAAATGTCTTGGCCAATTCTGGCTACCCGGTACTTCAAATGAACTCGAGTTGAAAGAATTGGCGCAATTGCATCGTAGGGGGCGACCCCCAGACTGGCACCCATATACATGGAAGAGCCCAACGTGAACAATAATAAGCCGATAATCAAGTCGGCCGATATCGTCAAAAAGTTAAGCGAATTTGGCAGGATTTGATTATACAAAGTTGTAAACCATTGAATTTCATAACCCACCAAAATCATGTTCATGATGGTGCCGATACCAATCTTCTTCCGATCCAGTAAGAGGACAATCATAAAGATAACCAGGTTGGAAATAAGCTGGGTATTTCCCAGACCAAGGCCAATCTTGGCAGCAATCCCAGTGTTCATTGCCGTAAACGGATCCAGACCGACACGACCTTCACGAAGAAAGGTGGTTCCAAGCGACAAAAGTGCGATTCCAACAAATGCCATGAGTGTTTTTAGACTGATTGCGGCACCGCGATTAACGGACGGCTGCTGCGGCTCTATCTCAGCCTCTGATTGCGTGTTTTTATCCATAACAGTATTAATCAATCATCCTTTCGTGTAAGCAAACGTTTGTGTTATTGTAACATCAACCTTTTTTAGAATCAAAAATAGTGTCGGCTGTATCATTCGACCGCCGTTCAACGCAAAAAGCTGAGATGCTTAACGCACCTCAGCTTTTGTGTTGAATAAATTACCAAAGATATTCAACTGGATTTTTAATGTATTGATCGTAAACGTCGCGGACAATCTGCATCTGGGCATCCGTAAACGCCGGCAGTTCTGCAGCAGTGGTATTGCGGTCAATTTGGTTGGGGTTACTTGCCCCGGGAATGACAGCAGAAACGGCGTCAAACATCAAAATAAAGCGCAGCGCCATAGCGGCGAGGTTGTCCGTTCCCAACCGGTCTTTCAACTCGTTTGCAGCTTTGACGCCAGTCAGATAATCAACGCCGGAGAATGTTTCGCCTTTGTCAAATTGTTCGCCATGGCGGTTGGTGGTCCGGTGATCCTCTGGCGCAAATTTGGTATCAGCCGTATATTTACCCGTTAACAAGCCACTTGCCAACGGGACTCGGGCTAAGATGCCGACGTTATTTTTCTTGGCCAAATCAAAGAACAAATCTGCTGGCCGCAACCGGAACATATTAAAAATAATTTCAACGGCAGAAATATCGTAGCTCAAGGCCTTGATTCCTTCTTCGACCCGTTCAACGCTGACACCGTAGTTTTGAATTTTACCCTGCTTTTTAAGCTTATCCATTTCAAAGAAGGTTTCCGGCATATAGTAATTCATCATTGGTGGACAGTGCAAAAGGACCATGTCCAAGGAGTCGACACCCATGTTTTTCAAGGATTCATCTACGTAACGGACAAGATGCTCAGGGTTGAAGTGCTCGAGGGATAGTGGGGATTCCTTCCGGCCAATCTTGGTTGTAAAGTGAACGTCGGGATGAGACCGAACAAACTCACCAACCGCCTGCTCACTTTTACCATCTTGGTAACCATCAGCGGTGTCAAAGAAATTAACGCCGTGATTGTATGCTTCTTCCAGAGTGTCTCGGGCATCTTTGGAGTCAAACGGGGTGCCCCACTTGCCACCAAGCTGCCAAGTGCCCAGTGAAACTTCACTAATTTTGTATCCGGTTTTACCTAAGGTTCTAAATTTCATCATATAGCCTCCATGTAAATCTTGTTATGAGTTAATTTTACCATTTTCAGAAGCTAAGTTTGCGGGAAATAAATGACTGGTTAAGACCACCACAAGGGAAACAAAATAACCAATTGCTGCCCAGGTGAACATGGTCCGGTAACCGCCTGAATTATTGAGAAAGGCGCCGGCAAAAGCCCCGATCACAACGCCAAATGACTGGACGAATTGTAGGAGCGCAAACGCTGAGCCTAATTGGCTGTGAGGAATCGTTTTGGACACTTCGATTTCGATCGTTGGATTATGACCGGCATCAGATAGTCCAAGCAGACTGCGACTCAGTATCAAAGCCAAAACGGTTATGGAAAGGGCGGCGACGACATAACTCATGGTCCCCAGCAATAACGCAAAAGCCAATAATCCGATAGACGACCAACGATTGATGAAGAAATCAACTGAATGAGAAATTGCAAATGAAAAGACGCCAGTAATTGCGATGGTGACACCGATCAAAAGCAGACCGGCATGACTGTCGATTTGACGAACAATCAAAGCCAAGTAGGGCGTGATCGAATTATTGGTGATTTGAATTAGAAGGACCCCCAACAACACCAAAACCAGCCGCACAGGAAAATGACGCGGTATTTTTTGATTGCTTCGTGGCGTAACGCGCGTGTTTGGCAGCTTAAACTGTAAGAATCCGCAACACAACAATAGAAGTCCGCCACTAATGATTAAGGTGAGCCGAAACGACAGCAGTGGAATTAAGATTCCTCCGATGACTGGCGCTAAGACGGTGGCCAAGCTGGTGGCAACACCTAATTTGCCAAGGGTTTGGCCCACTTTGGCAGCCGGAACCAGACTGATGAGAATACTGCTGGCAATCGAAATAAAGCCAACGAACAGGCCTTGAATGATTTTTAAAATGACCAACTGAAGTGGATTTTGAACCATACTCATTAACAGCAGAATAATAGCCGAGCCAAAACCAGCTCGAAGCAGCCAGGGCTTGGCGCCATATTTAATCGCAAGTCGGTTCCAAACCGGTGCAATCAACATGCCAACCAGATAGGGTGCAGCAATACACAGGCTGGTGAACCAGCTGGTTGCCGCGGTCCCTGTATGGAGCGTTTCTTTGATGAAAAGTGGTAAGAATGGGTTGATCTCGCCCCAGGACACTAGAAAGATAAATGACGTAAAAACAAACAAGCTGGTAATACTAAACGATGGTTCTCGATATCGATCCTTAAAGAAGCCAAACATATCAATTCCCCCTATGTATTGTCATTAAGTTATGTTTTCCATGTTAACGCAAAAGTAGTTTGGATAAAACAATCGACAACTGTTCTCAGTCGAATCAGTAAACAAAATCCGTAAATTAGCGAATAAATTTAGGGCAAAAGGGTCATATATCGTTTTAAACACGAACAATAAGGTTGACTTACAACATCATGTCAAGTATCCTTTAGACACTAAATAAATTTGAAAAGGTGAGTGGTTTAAATGGCAAACGTTGTCGGCGTAGCAATGGGCTCGATATCTGACTGGCCAACGATGAAGCTGGCTTGTGAGCAACTGGAAAGTCTCAAAATCCCTTATGAGAAGCACATTATCTCAGCACATAGAATGCCCGATGAACTTCAAGAATTTGGCAAAACAGCGCGGGACAAAGGATTGAAAGTTATCATTGCTGGTGCCGGTGGGGCTGCTCACCTGCCAGGAATGATTGCCGCCAACACGACACTTCCCGTAATTGGGGTGCCAATGAAAACACGAACATTAAACGGAGTTGACTCATTGCTCTCAATCGTCCAAATGCCGTTTGGTGCGCCAGTGGCGACCGTCAGCATTGGTGAAGCTGGTGCAAAGAATGCCGCATTGCTGGCAGCTCAGGTCTTGGCAACAACTGATCCGCAGGTTGAACAAAGGCTTGCTGATCTAAAAGAAAAGCAGAGAGTGGAGGCCAAAAACAGTGAGCAACAGTTCGATTAAAACAATTTTGCCGCCCGCAACCATTGGAATCGTTGGTGGTGGACAACTCGGCCAGATGATGGCGTTAATTGCCAAATCGATGGGGTATCACGTTGGAATTCTGGATCCAACGCCTGAAGCACCTGCAGGGCAGGTTGCCGACTTTCAAATTGTTGCTGAATACGACGACGTTGATTCATTAATGAAATTAGCCGAGCAAAGTGACGTGTTGACTTACGAATTTGAAAATGTCGACGAAAATTCGTTGTTGAAAGCTAACAAAGTCGCTGAGCTCCCGCAAGGCGTCAATTTACTTCACATCACCGGCCAACGCCTGAATGAAAAGAACTTCCTTAAAGATTGTGGCATCCCCGTTACCAAGTTTGCGGCGGTTTCTGATGAAGCATCACTCAAACGGGCAGTTGAAGAAGTTGGCTATCCTGCGATTTTAAAGACCGTTTCCGGTGGTTACGATGGGCATGGTCAAATGGATATCAATTCCGCAGCCGACGTTGCCAATGCCTCTGAGCTTTACTCAAAAGCGACCTGCATTTTAGAAGCCCGCCAAGATTTCATTGCTGAAGCATCGGTGATGGTCACTCGGGACCTCAACGGAAAAGTGATTACATTTCCGCTTGTCGAAAATCGTCATAAGAATCATATCCTTCATACGACGATTGCACCGGGGAGGTTTTCCAAGACCGTTCATGCCAAAGCCAAGCAATATGCTGAAATCATTGCCAACCGTCTCGACTTATATGGCGTTCTTGGAATTGAACTATTCGTGATTAATGACCAAGATGTCATGGTTAACGAATTGGCGCCTCGCCCACATAACTCCGGTCACTACACGATCGAAGCCTGCAACATTTCTCAATTTGAAGCCCACATCAGAAGTATTTGCGGCTTGCCGATTCCTGAAATTATTCAAGAAAAGCCCGCAGTGATGCGAAACCTATTGGGAACCGACTTAACCCTTGCCAGAAATTTACTCAAAGAACATCCTGAGTGGCATTTTCATGATTATGGGAAGGCTGAAATTCGACCACAACGCAAAATGGGCCACGTTACCGTCGTTGGTGACGACATTGACCAGTTACTGAAATCAACAGACATGCTAAAGGGAGAAAATTAAAATGACTGAAATAGTTAAAAAAGACTTGTTGTATAAAGGTAAAGCCAAAGAAATGTACACCACCAACGAACCGAACACCATGTGGGTTCATTACATGGACCAAGTGACCGCTTTTAACGGCAAGAAAAAAGTCCAAATGGAAGGCAAGGGCCAAACCAACTGTGAAATTTCGGCCTTGATTTTCCAAGACCTTGCCAAGCACGGCATTAAGAACCATTTTATCAAGCAGATTGACTCAAATAACCAACTCGTTAAACGGGTTCAAATCATTCCTTTGGAAACAGTTGTCCGAAACTTTGCGTCCGGTAGTTTCGAAAAGAAATTTGCTGCCAAACACTTGATGAAGTTCGATAAGCCGGTTCAAGAATTTTTCTACAAGAGTGACGAACTGGATGACCCATTCATTAATGATTTTCAAGCTGAAGCATTGGGCGTTGCAACCGAAGACCAAATGAAACAAATGCGCGCCATTGCCCTTAAAGTGAACGACCGGCTAAAAGAAATCTTCTCAGAAATGAATATTGACCTGGTCGACTTCAAAGTTGAATTTGGGATGGACTCAGATAACCAGCTGATCTTGGCCGACGAAATTTCACCTGACAGCTGCCGCTTGATCGACCGCGAGACGAAGAAGTCACTTGATAAAGATGTCTTCAGAAAAGGTCTTGGGGCATTGGTTCCTGTATATAAAGAAATTCTTGGACGTTTGGAAAAAGTGGAGGATGTTAAATAATGGCTCTCGTAAAAGTGTACGTAAACTATAAAAAATCCATTTTGAATCCTGAAGCAGAAGCTGTTCATAAGGCTTTGAAACGTTTAGGTTACGACAATATTGATGACGTTAAGCTCGGTAAGTATTTCGAATTAACCGTTGCTGACGGAAAGTCTAAAGACGAGTTGGATCACGAAATCAACGAAATTTGCGACAAACTGTTGGCCAATTACAATATGGAAAATTATCACTATGAAATTGTTGAAACGGAGGCTGCCCAATGAAATTTGCTGTCCTTGCATTTCCAGGATCGAATTGCGAAATGGATCTCTATAACGCAATCAAAGACATCATTAAAGAAGATGTCGAACTGGTTTCATACAAAAATGAGTCACTCGATGGTTTTGACGCCGTACTTATTCCCGGTGGTTTCTCTTATGGCGACTACTTGAGAAGTGGGGCAATTGCCCGTTTCTCACCAATTATTCCTGCACTTCAGGAATTCGCCAACAGTGGCAAACCAGTTCTTGGAATTTGCAACGGATTTCAGATTCTCACTGAAGCCGGGTTGTTACCCGGAAGCCTTCAGAAAAATGTTTCTGCAAAGTTTATTTGTAAGACTGAACCGCTTGTTGTCAATAACGACCAATCAATGTTCAGTTCGGAATACAAGGCGGGTCAGTTGATTAGCCTGCCAATTGCTCATGGTGACGGGAATTATTACTGTGACCAAGAGACGTTACGAGACCTGGTTGCCAATGATCAAATCGTTTTCAAGTATGCAACCAATCCCAACGGCAGTGTTAATAACATCGCCGGCATTATTAACAAACGTGGAAATGTCCTTGGAATGATGCCTCATCCTGAACGAGCCGTGGAAGCCATTCTTGGTTCCGATGACGGCAAGGGTGTCTTCCAGTCAATCGTCAATCACATTAAGACTCGAGGGGTAATCTATGAATAGTGTAATGGACCAAACAACCGAAGCGACGCCGGAACAAATCCGTGATCAAAAGTTATATCAATCAATGGGTCTAACCGACCATGAGTACGGATTAATCAAGGATGACGTTTTACACCGTTTACCAAACTACACAGAAGTCGGTTTGTTCTCAGGAATGTGGAGTGAACATTGCTCGTACAAAAACTCCAAGCCGGTTCTGAAAAAATTCTTTACCAAGGGCAAACATGTTGTTAAAGGTCCTGGTGAAGGTGCCGGCATTATTGATATCGGAGATAACCAAGGCGTTGTCTTTAAAGCAGAAAGTCATAATCATCCCTCAGCCGTTGAACCGTTTCAAGGCGCAACAACGGGTGTCGGTGGTATCTTACGGGACATCTTTTCAATGGGTGCCCGTCCGATTGCCAGCATGGACAGTTTGAGATTTGCCGAACCCAAGACGGATGCAGATAAGTATTTTATCCAACAAATCGTTGCTGGAATTAGTGCTTATGGAAACTGTATTGGCATTCCAACCGTTGGTGGCGACACCGCATTTGACGATGCCTATGCCCATAATCCACTCATTAACGTCATGTCAGTCGGCTTGATGGACCTTGATAAAATCGAGGTCGGGGCTGCTGCCGGCGTTGGCAACAGTATCATTTATGTTGGTCATAAAACGGGGCGTGACGGCATCAACGGCGCCTCATTTGCGTCCTTACAGTTTGATTCGGAACATGAAAGTCAACGGTCAGCTGTCCAAGTTGGCGATCCGTTTGAAGAAAAATTAGTGATGGAAGCCTGCCTTGAAGTCATTAACAACCATTCGGATGCCTTGGTGGGAATCCAAGATATGGGGGCCGCCGGGCTCGTTTCATCATCTGCAGAAATGGGCTCTAAGGCCGGTGGAAATGGGATGACCCTAGATCTTGACTTGGTTCCACAACGTGAAGAAGGCATGTCAGCTTTTGAACTGATGCTCTCCGAATCTCAAGAACGGATGTTATTGTGTGTCAAGGCCGGTCATGAAGATGAAGTCCTAAAAGTATTTGCTGACCAGGGTGTCAATGCGGTTGTCATTGGTCACGTGACGGAAGGCCACCAATATAAATTGTTGCATCACGGCAAGACGGTTGCTGACGTGCCGGTCGATTCACTGGCATCTCAAGCACCCGTTTACCATCGGGAATCAGCCGTTCCTGAACATTTGAAGAACGTTGATTCAGCGCAATTTGAGCCACAAATTTCCAACCCAACTGAAACATTGAAAGAGATGCTGGGCCAATTAACAATTGCATCTAAAGAAAGCATTTATGAAACATACGATACCCAAGTTCAAACGAATACGGTTGTGGCACCGGGATCTGACGCAGCTGTTGTCCGGGTCCGCCACCACGACAAAGCATTAGCGATCACCACTGATGTTAACGGTCGCTACCTGTACCTCAACCCACGGGTCGGCGGTGCGATGGCAGTGGCTGAAGCTGCCCGCAATATCGTTGCTTCCGGAGCGGTTCCACTTGGAATTACGGACTGTCTAAACTTTGGCAATCCTGAAAAGCCGGACCAATTCTATGAGTTGGATCAAGCGGTCATGGGGATGAGCGAAGCCTGCGAGAAATTTGAAGCGCCGGTTATTTCCGGGAATGTTTCGTTGAACAATGAATATGACAATATTCCAATTTACCCAACACCAATGGTCGGAATGGTTGGCTTGATCAAAGGGTTAAACCATATTACCACCCAAGACTTTAAGCATGCTGGTGATTTGGTTTATGTTGTCGGCAAGACCGAACCTGGTTTTAATGGTTCTCAAATTCAAAAAATGCAGACCGGAAAGATTGCCGGCAAACTGTTTGACTTTGATTTGGATTATGAACTTAAGATTCAACAACTCGTTACTCAAGCGATTCAAGCCAACCTGTTACAATCAGCCCACGATATTTCCGAAGGTGGTCTGATCACAGCGATCGCTGAAAGTACCTTTGGTCATCAATTGGGAGTCGACTTAGCAAGCGATTTAAGCGTTGCCGACTTCTTCTCTGAAAGCCAATCACGTTTCATCGTCTCAGTACCACAAGAAAAGCAGGCTGAATTCGAACAATTGGTTGGAAAAGAAGCGCAACAGCTTGGAAAGGTAGTCGATGACAATCACCTATTTGTCCAAGCCAACGATGGTTACTTTGACCTCGATGTTGATAAAGCGCTCGGGATTTGGAAAGGGGCATTGCCATGCCGTCTGAAGTAAAAAGTTTAAATGAAGAATGTGGCATCTTTGGTGTTTGGGGAACTCCCGACGCCGCCAAGCTGACTTACATTGGTTTGTTTGCCCTTCAACACCGCGGTCAGGAAGGCGCCGGAATTACAGTTAATAACGGTGGCCATCTGACAACCAAGCGGGGCTTTGGCCTTTTAACCGACGTTTTTGATTCGCCCAATGCAGTTGATGAAATGACTGGCGAGGCTGCAATCGGCCACGTTCGATATTCAACGGCCGGCAGCAATTTGCTGGAAAACATTCAACCACTGCCATTTAATTTTAGTGATACCCAGTTTGCTTTAGCACATAATGGGAACTTAACGAACGCCATTTCAATCCGAAAAAATCTCGAAGATCGTGGCGCCATTTATCATTCAAGTTCCGATACCGAAAATTTAATGCACTTGATTCGTTTGAGTCAGGCCGATAATTTGGATGACCAGATGAAAGAAGCCCTGAACATTATCAAGGGCGGCTTCGCCTACTTGGTCATGACGAAGGATCGGCTTTACGCAGCGCTTGATCCTAACGGCTTTCGACCATTGGTTGTCGGCCAGCTGCCAAATGGTGCATACGTCGTCTGCAGCGAGACTTGTGCCTTGGATGCCGTTGGCGCCAAATTCAAATGTGATGTTCAACCAGGTCAATTAATTAAAATCGATGACTCTGGGATCACGATTGACCAATACACCAATGACACTCAGTTGGCGATTTGCTCGATGGAATTTATCTACTTTGCCCGCCCTGATTCCGATATCTATGGGGTCAACGTTCACTCCGCCAGAAAGCGGATGGGGGCTCGATTGGCTCAAGAACAACCTGTCGAAAATGCTGATATGGTCATTGGGGTGCCGAACTCATCGTTGTCCGCAGCGATGGGATACGCTGAAGCGTCGGGACTGCCTTATGAAATGGGGCTGGTCAAGAACCAATATTCTGCCAGGACTTTCATTGAACCGACTCAGGAGCTTCGTGAGCAGGGTGTTAATATGAAGCTTTCCGCTGTAAAAGGCGTTGTCCGCGGCAAGAATCTTGTTTTGGTCGATGATTCAATCGTCCGTGGCACAACCAGTCGTCGGATCGTTAAGCTTCTTAAAGATGCTGGCGCCGCTTCCGTTCATTTGCGGATTGCTTCACCGCCACTGCGTTACCCATGTTTTTACGGAATCGATATCCAACACGTTCGTGAGTTGATTGCAGCCAATCAGACAATCGAAGAAATGAGAGAAACTTTTGGTGCCGATTCCCTTGGTTTCTTGAGTGTTCAAGGCGTGGTTGATTCAGTTAACCTGAAGACCGATGCGCCTAACAAAGGACTTTGTGTCGCTTACTTTGACGGCCAATATCCAACACCACTTTATGATTACCAAGAAGAGTACGATCGTGATCAAGCCCAACTACAACAAATGAGATGAGGTCATTATAATGGACGCCTACAAAAAGGCCGGTGTTGACATCAACGCTGGTTACAAGTTAGTCGATGATATTAAGAATTTATCTAAAAATAGTGCCCTTGGATCATTTGGCGGGTTGTTTCCTTTAGAGCTGGGTACCTATCAAAATCCAGTTCTGGTATCCGGAACAGATGGGGTTGGAACGAAGCTGTTGATCGCAATTAAGGCCAATCTTCATAAAACAATTGGTATTGATTTGGTCGCGATGTGCGTCAACGATGTTTTGGCCCAGGGTGCCAAGCCGCTGTTCTTCCTTGATTACCTTGGGGTTGGTCATTTGGACAATGACAAAGCCAAAGACATCGTCAGCGGTGTTGTTGAAGGTGTCTCCCAAGCGCAGGCCAAATTGGTCGGTGGTGAAACAGCTGAAATGCCCGATATGTATACGGATGGTCACTATGATTTGGCTGGATTCGCAGTGGGGATTGCCGATAAGGCGAAACTGCTGAGCGCGAAGAATTTGCGTGAAGGGGATGTGTTGTTGGGACTTGCTTCTAACGGCCTTCATTCAAACGGGTTCAGCTTGGTGCGCGATATTTTATTCAAGCAACATGACTATTCACTTGATGAGACATTGCCCGGATGTGAGCTTGACTTGAAGCATGAGCTCTTGCGACCAACCAAGATCTATGTCAAGTCCGTGCTACCGCTGATCGATAAGGGGAAAATTACTGCTATTGCCCACATCACGGGTGGTGGCCTTCCCGAAAACGTTGCCCGAATTTTGCCTGACAATCTTTCTGCCGAGTTCAATTATGGCAGTTGGAAAGTGCCGGCAATTATGGAAAATCTTCAGCGCATTGGTCAGCTGTCATTTGACGATCTCAAGCATACTTTCAACCTTGGCTTGGGAATGGTCGTTGCCGTTCACCCAGACGTGGCTGAAGACGTTAAAGCAGAACTGGAGAAATCCGGTGAGACCGTTTATCGAGTTGGTAAGCTTGTTTCTGGGCATCAAGAAGTTATTATTCGAAAGGATCAACAATGAAACCTGACGTAAAAAACATTGCGATATTTGCTTCCGGCGAAGGAACCAATTTTACGGCGTTAACGGATTTCTTTAAGAAAGAAAGCCTACCGCTCAAAGTTAAATTACTGGTCTGTGACCACGCTCATGTTCACGTCCTTGACCGGGCACATCAAGAATCGGTTCCAACGTTTGTGATTAATTTTAAAGATTATCCGGATAAGGCCGCTGCTGAGACAGTCATCGCCCAAAAGTTAGCCGATAATCAAATTGATTTCATTATTCTTGCCGGCTACATGCGGATTATTGGTCCAACGCTGTTAGCCAAGTACGAGGGTAAGATCATTAACATCCATCCGGCATTGCTGCCGAAGTTTCCTGGTCGTCATGGAATTGAGGATGCTTATGAAGCCGGTGTCGATACCACTGGTGTGACGGTTCACTGGGTCGATTCCGGAATTGATTCCGGGAAGATCATCGCCCAACAGGAAGTCCCGGTACACAAGGATGATCAGTTGAGCGATCTTGAGCAGCGAATTCACGCAACCGAACATGTTTTGTATCCCAATGTTGTTAAACAATTATTAGAAAGAGGAGAAATCTAATGTCAAGAAGAGCCCTTTTAAGTGTTTCTGATAAAAGTAACCTGGTTGATTTTGCCAAACAGTTAATCGATTTGGACTTTGAAATCGTTTCAACTGGTGGTACCAAAAAAGCGTTGGAAGATGGCGGCGTGAAGGTGACCGGCGTTGAAGAAGTAACCGGATTTCCAGAAATGTTGGATGGCCGGGTAAAAACGCTTCATCCAAAGATTCATGCTGGTATTCTTGCCAAACGCGACAATCCCGACCACATGAAACAATTAAAAGATGCCGGTATCACCCCAATTGATTTGGTTGCGGTTAACCTATACCCATTTAAAGAAACCATTGAGAAGCCTGATACCACGCAAGCACAAGCCATCGAACAAATCGATATTGGCGGCCCTTCAATGCTGCGGGCAGCTGCCAAGAACTTTGCGGGTGTGCTGACGGTCGTCGACCCGGCTGATTACCAACCGGTCGTTGATGCGCTCAAAGACCATAAAGATGACGCCGATTTCAGAAAACATTTGGCTGCGAAGGTATTCCGTCACACTGCTGCCTATGATGCACTGATTTCTAATTACTTAACTGAAGAAGAGTTCCCAGAAAAATTAACACTGACCTATGAAAAGCAACAGGCACTCCGTTATGGTGAAAACAGTCATCAAAAAGCCGCGTTTTACCGTAAGGCACTACCATCCAAATTATCAATTATTCCCAACCAACTTCACGGTAAGGAATTATCATATAACAACATTAAGGATGCTAATGCTGCACTGAACATGGTCGCTGAATTTGATCAACCCACTGTCATTGCAATGAAGCACATGAACCCATGTGGTGTTGGTGTGGCAGACACCATTGAAAAGGCCTGGGATGAAGCATATGAATCAGACCCAATGTCAATTTTTGGCGGCATTATTGCAGTGAACCGCGAAATTGATGCTGCAACTGCTGAAAAGATGCACAAGATCTTTTTGGAAATTATCATTGCACCTTCATACAGTGATGAAGCATTTGAAATCCTGGCCAAAAAGAAGAATATCCGTTTGCTGAAAGCTGACTTGAGCCATCGTGACCAACCTGACCGCTTTGAAGAGATTACTGTCAGTGGTGGGATGTTAATTCAAGAAAGCGACCATGAAATTGACCAAATTCCTGATTTCAAGGTGGTTACCAAGGTTCAACCAACTGAACAACAGTTAAAGGCGCTCCAATTTGGCCAACACGTGGTTAAACACGTTAAGAGTAACGCAGTGGTTGTAACGACCGATTCTAAGACTTTGGGTGTTGGAATGGGCCAACCAAACCGGATCGACTCGGCGAAAATTGCGATCCAAAAGGCAATGCCAAAAGACGGTTACGAAAATGCCATTATGGCATCGGATGCCTTCTTCCCAATGGATGACTGTGTTGAATATGCTGCAAAGCACGACATTAAGGCAATTATCCAACCCGGTGGCAGCATCAAGGATAAGGACTCGATTGCGATGGCAGACAAATTTGGTATCGCAATGGTCATGACAGGGGTTAGACATTTCAGGCATTAAAAGAACAGAGTGTGACGAGCCTCGGGTGGCTCCGGAGCATAAGCTGGTTATTGCCCTGGCGAACACATTTTAGTCAGAGTGAAGACTGGGGTCCGAACACCTAGCCAAACAAAAATCTACAAACCGCACCACAAGGCTGCTTGTCAGCCGTTATACATAACCAAAAACAACCAATCAAAAGGAGATCTCATCATGGCAAACGTCCTAGTTATCGGTTCCGGTGCCCGAGAGCACGCAATTGCAGCAACAATGTTGAAAAGTCCACAAGTTACAACAGTTTATTGTGCCCCTGGCAACCCTGGGATGAAAAAGGATCAGATACAGATTGTTGATATCGATGAAATGGATTTTCCAAAATTAGTTGAATTTGCCAAGGAACATCTGATTGATCTAACGTTTGTCGGACCGGAAGTTCCGCTCTCAAAAGGAATTGTCGATGCATTTATCGCAGCTCGTCTGCGTGTGTTTGGACCTGATGAGTCCGCAGCCCGCTTGGAAAGTGATAAGAATTTTGCCAAAGGCTTCATGCAGCGAAATAATATTCCGACAGCCAAGTTCAAAACGTTTACGGATTTTTCGGCAGCCAAGCATTACGCTGATGAACTGTCATTACCATTAGTTGTCAAAGAAAACGGGCTGGCTGCCGGTAAAGGGGTCACAATTGTTAAGGATGCCGATGACTTGGAGCCAACCATCAAGACGGCACTCGACAAATCCGGTGAGATCTTGATTGAAGAATTTCTTGAAGGCGAAGAATTTTCACTGATGCTATTTGTTGGCGGTGACAAGAAGGTTGTTTTTCCGATTTCCCAAGATCACAAGAAAATTGATGAGGGCGAAACCGGTCCAAATACTGGTGGTATGGGAGCTTATTCCCCTGTTCCCCATATTACTCAGGAAGTCTTGGACACAACGATTCATGAAATCGTGGATCCAACGATGGCCGGGCTTGCCAAAGAAGACCTGGAGTTTGCTGGAATTATTTACGTTGGCTGCATGCTGACAAAGCAGGGGCCAAAAGTTATCGAATACAATTTGCGACTGGGTGATCCTGAGACGCAGGTATTACTGCCACAACTTGAGAGTGATTTTTACCAGATGACGTCTGATTTGATTGACCGCAAATTGCCAGACATCAAATGGCAACAGGGTGATTTTTACTTGGGCGTGGTGGTTGCTGCCCCAGGGTATCCAACCTCACCGAAACAACATATTGCTTTACCGGCAGATTTACCAGGAAACATTTTTTATGCCGGTGTCACTGAAGAAGACGGTAAGCTATATAGTTCAGGTGGGCGAATCTTCACCTTGTATAATCACGCCTCAACTTTGGAATGTGCCCAGGCAAAGGTTTATGCCGAGTTAAGTAGATTGGACCTGCACGAGTTTTACTATCGAAAAGATATTGGCTTTAGAGATCTATAAACGATGAATGACAAAAGGGAGTGTGCCAAAAGGCGGTTTTGCTTCCGTAGCATAACCTAGAATGACTTTTTGAGCTGAAAGCTCGGAAAGTTATTCGTAGTTATGCCTAGGAAGCGGCCTTTTGGCACACGTTCCGGCTATATAAAATTGAAAAAACAAGGGGCTGCTAGCAAAACGTTAGTTTTGTCACAGTCCCTTTTTGGCGCAAATAAGACTCAGCCGAATCGCCCGAAATAGGTCGTATAAAAAATGATCCAATCATCCAATCCTAGGATGTTTGGACCATTTTTTTGTATTTTGGAACCTAACCGGTTTTTGTTACACACTCCCAGTTTACTTATCCACTGCTGATTGACGCAGAAAAACTAAATTGGTATCGGTGGAATTGGCCTCGTCAAACTGGTAGTTGGGCGAATCGAATTGAGTGAGTTCAGCTACGTCGGTGATGTGGCGCTCCGCCATGAATCGGACCATTTCCCCACGCGCCATCTTGGCGAAAGTCGCTCGGGTTTTGATTTGGCCATCCACCAAGTGACCAAACGTGATGCCAATGAACTGATCGTCAGGTTTCAGAAATTTTGTGATCGTTTTCGAATATTCTTGAGAAGCCAAGTTGATAATTGGCCCGTCGTCGGCAAGTGCCCGATAAATGCGATCGCCCCAGTACTGATACATGTTGTTAGCAGTGCCGATTGCCAAACGTGAGTCCATGTCAAAACGATAGGGCACAACACCATCGAATGGCTGTAAAATTCCGTAAAGCCCCGAAAGAATTCTTAAATGACCTTGCAGATAATCTAACCCATCCTTACTTAACAGATCTGGTGCCATATATTGATACTGGATGCCCGAAAAGCTCAAAATTGCGGGTGTTAGGCGCTGATGTAAGTCAATCTGTTGCAGTTGGTCATAACTGGCTTGAGTCAGCTTTTCGCTGGCGTGCCATAGCTGTTTGAGCTGATCATAACTTAATTGGCGTAACGCCGCCAAAATTTCTGTGGCTTGATCCAGATACATGGGGAGTCCCAAGACATCAAAATCATCAAGATTGACGACCATTTTCTTAGCTGGAGAAATAATAACTTTCATCGCTAATCATTCTCGTTCAGCCAGTTATCCAAAACGCTGATAAATTCGTCGTGCTGATCTAATAGGGCTAAATGACGACTGTTAGCGAACAGGTGCCATTTTGCGTTAGGAATGTGATCGTATACTGATTTGGCAATCAACGGCGTGCAGAGGTCATCAGTGCCGTTTGTGACCAGGACTGGGACGTGGATGTTCTTCAAGTCATCGGTAACATCAAAATCACTAATTGTGCCGTTTTCAGTAAACTCATTGGGACCTTCGGCGATCAGACTGGCCTTTTTTCCGTTGGTTGGCCGTCTTAAGGGTTCAGGTGAGTTTTCATCAGGGTCGTCCCAGCAGTAACGCTCCATGTAACGGTCGTTGGCAGCCAAATATTTAGGGCCGCTAAAATCACCGGTCCGCTCGGCTTCAGCGATTGCTTGGCGGTCTTCATAACTCAAATACTTAATGAGTCGGTGTTGCTCTTTAATCCACAATTGAATTGAAGCGGGAGAGCCATCGATCATGACACTTTTAACGCCTTCTTGGCTGTAGTGCGTCAAGTAAAGCATTTCCAACATTCCGCCCCACGATTGGCCCAACATATGTACGTGATCCAAATGAAGATATTGACGTAAGGCGATTAATTCCTCCGCCCAGGTCTCTTTGACATAGACTGATTCGTCGTCTGGAATTGATGATTTACCACAGCCGACCTGGTCATACATAATTAATTGGCGGCCGGTCTCGGCGTAATCATCCAGTAGTTCAAAATAATTATGAGAAGAACCCGGTCCACCGTGAATTAAAAGCAGCGGTGCCTTGCCAGGTGTCTTTTCGCCGACAATCCGGTAGTAGGTCTGGTATCCGTGAAATGGCATGTAACCTTCTTGAATTTTCATAAAAATCAATTCCCTTCATCAATCAAATTTGTTTCGTTGATTTTGATTATACGCTGAAAGTTTCTATTTGGCGCACGAATCTGCTAGGTAACAGTCAGGCTAAAAAGAGGTTGAAGCAAAACTTTTAGCTTTGCCCAACCCCTTGTTTTGAAATTAATTGTTGATAAGTGTCTCTCGTAATTGTTCGACCGAAGTATAAACCTCACCAGGATTGATTTTCTCCAGCTCTTCAGGCTTGGCATTAATCGACCAAGCAGCTGAGTAACACTTGATACCTGCCTGCTTACAGGCAACAACGTCGGTTGAGGCATCTCCGATATAAGCCATGTCTTCTGGTGTTAACTTGAATTGTTTAATGACTTCACCAAATTGTTTGGCTTTGATTGAGCCGTCTGGAGACCCGGACATAACCGGCGAGAAGGCGTCGTTGAGGCCAAGAGAATCCAGGCTGACCGTTAGACTTTGCTCGCCTTTTCCAGTAATCATCGGCGTGATCACGTCTCGTTCATGTAACTCTTTAATTAACTTTTCGATCCCATCAAACGGGTGCCGCAATTGTAAATGCGCTCTGCGGTAGTTCTCGTGAAAGCTTGCCAAAACTTCATCAGAATAATTAGGAATCAATTCCTTTAACATGCCAACTTCATTTGCGCCAAAGGTGGCCAAAATGACCTGATTGCTAATCCATTTATCGGTGTAGTCGTGTACTGTGCGCCTAAACGAATCAAAAATCACCGGGAAAGTCTCTGCGACCGTTCCGTCCATATCAAACGCAATAATTTTTTCCATTACTATTTTGACCTACCTTTCGAATTGCCTGACGAGTTTTCGCTTAAATAATAATTGTTAAAATCCTCCAGAATATGTATATACAACCATTATCGACTATTATAGGGAAATATTCAAATTAACTAAAAAAATCGCCAACAAATTGTTGGCGATTTTTGCTGATTTGCAATATTTATGCACGTTTTAACGTCATTTTCTTTAATCCCGGCAATGTGATCATGGTCATGAAACTGATGATGTAGAGAATTGAGAGAAATCCCATGACAACAGTCAGTGAGTAGTTATCCATCAGGATGCCGATAACCACTGATGAGAAGCCTCCAATTGCCCGGCCAATGTTGACGATAATGTTATTTGCGGTCGACCGAATTTCTGTAGGGTACAGTCGGCTGATTACCGCACCGTAGCCACCAAACATGCCGTTTGAGAAGAAGCCGACGATGGCACCAATGATGAGCAGTGAAATTGTGTTGTGTGCCAATGTGATGGTAAAGACCATTGCGGCAGAAGCAATAAGGAAGATGCCAAATGCCCGGCGTGGTCCGAAGAAATCAAGAATTGACCCGAAAGTAATCATTCCCAGACTCATGCCAATGATGGTTGAAATCATCCACAGTGATGAACCCGAAACGCTTAGGCCCAATTGTTTTTGAACAATGATTGGCAACCAGTTCATTAAGCCAAAGTAACCTGCAATTTGAACGGTCGTCATAATCATCAGTGCAAAGCTTTGATAAGCTAATTTTGGTGAACTGAACATGTATTTAAAGACGGCCTTGCTGGTGGATTCTTTTTCCTGCTTCTTTGCTTGTACAAATTCAGCAGTTTCGCTTAAATGTCGTCTGACAAAGTAGGTCAGAACAACCGGCACAATTCCAACGAGGAATAGGGCGTGCCATCCTAAATGAGGAATGACGATTGCGGCGGTGATGGCGGCTAAGATCGCACCAATCTGCCCGCCGATTGCGGCAACGGAAGTCATTTTCCCAATTTGGTTCTTGTGGAAGGATTCGGCAATCATTGCGATACCGACGCCATATTCACCACCCGCCCCAATTCCGGCAAGAAACCGCAAGATGTAGATTAACGTAATGTTATTGGCGAAGGCCATCATGGCAGTGGCGAACGCGAAGATGAAAATTGTGTAGGTAAATGTTTTAACCCGGCCAAAACGATCACCAATTAAGCCAAACATAATGCCGCCGAACAGCATTCCCAGGTTGGTGATTGACCCAATCAAACCGGCAGCGCCGCCACTCAAGTGAAGTTGGCCAATCATTGAACTCATCGCAAAAGATAAAAATAGCACATCCATATTTTCCAACGCGAATCCTGAACTGGTCGAGGCAATGACCCATTTCTGATTCTTCGTAAAAGCATGGCTGTGCGTAAGTGCATTTGTATTTTCCATTTTCGTTCCTCCAAATGAATGCTCGCTGACATTCTTTATTTTTAAGCTGTTCGTATTATGCCATGGAAATTATGTGAATGCAAGGGCGTTTCATTTAGATGATCCGATTATCTGTGACCCTTCACCAAAGAAGGTTGATTAAGCAGCTCAACAAATTCTACTTGAACAACCTCGATCAACGTGATAAAGTTATAAACAAATAAAAGAGCTTTAATTTGGTTCAGAGAGGCCAAAAGCGGACGACAAATAATCTAAGAGTCCGTGATTTTACAGGGATTGGTGCAGGGATGTACCGAGTTCTGCAGTCTCGGGCTCTTTTTCTGCAATCAACCAGGAGGGTAATTATGCGAGGACCGTTAATTGTATCACTTGATGTTTGGAATCGAGAAGGCTTGTTCAAGATTATCAACCAGTTTCCGACTGATGAAGGGATGACCGTCAAGATCGGCATGGAACTGTTTTATGGTGAGGGCCCCGAAATTGTCAAGGAGCTATTGAACAAAGGCTTTAAAATATTCTTGGACCTAAAACTTCAAGACATCCCCAATACCGTTAAGATGGGAATGATGCAAATCGGTCGGATGGGTGTGACTTACACAACTGTCCACGCACTGGGGGGATCAGAAATGATTGCCGCAGCTAAGGAAGGGTTGGAACTAGGAAGCGAAGAAGCTGGTGTGCCAACGCCGAAATTACTTGCGGTAACCGAGTTAACCTCCATTACCGAAGATGCCCTAAAGCATGAGCAAAACTGCAAGCTAGATATGGTCGATCAAGTTGTTTCACTGGCCAAGTTAGCTAAAAAATCCGGTGCCGATGGTGTTATCACGTCACCTCTTGAAGTGAGCTCGTTAAAAGAACAGGTTGGCGACGACTTCTTGTACGTGACCCCAGGAATTCGGCCAGCCAACTTTCCCAAGGATGACCAGTCAAGAACCGCGACTCCTAAGCAGGCTGCTGAATATGGCAGTTCGGCTTTGGTCGTCGGCCGACCGATTATTCGCGCCGAAAATCCGGTTGCCGCATATCATAAAATGTTAGAGGAGTGGAATTATGCAAACTAATCAAATCATTCAATCACTGATTGATCACCAAATTGTCAGCATCAACCTTGAAAAGCCATTTAGATATGCCAGCGGTATTTTAAGCCCAATCTATACCGACTTTAGATTGACAATCTCGATTCCATCATTGAGAGACATGATTGCTGACGGCTTGGCTGAAAATATTAAGAACAACTATCCGGACGCAACCGTCATCGGCGGCGTTGCAACGGCAGGGATTCCCCACGCTGCATGGGTAGCTGAACGATTGAATCTACCATTAATATACGTCCGGGCCAAGCCAAAGGATCATGGTGCCGGAAAGCAGATTGAAGGCCGAATTACCAAGGACGACAAGGTTGTCTTGATTGATGATTTAATTTCAACCGGCGGAAGTGTGTTGGGAGCCGTCAAAGCGGTTCGAAACGAAGGCGTAAACGTTATCGGCGTCGCTTCAGTCTTCACGTACGGCTTGCCCGATGCAGACAAAAACTTCGCTGATGCCGATACAAAGTTGGTCCCATTACTCAGCTATGCCGATTTAATTGCGCAGGGCCACAAAGAAAATAAATTCTCAGATGAAGAATATTCACGTTTATCAACCTGGCACAAAGCCCCTTGGGACTGGACAAAACGGGAGGAAGCAAATGCAAACTAAAATCTCACTCGCCTCACACATTGGTGATTACAAATTTGATAACCTACTATTAAATGCTGCCGGTGTTCGCTGCTCAACCACCGACGAACTGGAGAAGACGCTCGACTCAATGGCTGGTGGCTGTGTGACCAAAAGTGCCACTCCAGAAGAGCGGGCCGGAAACGAAAGCCCACGGATGAAGGCTTTGCCACTTGGAAGCATTAACTCGATGGGCCTGCCGAACCACGGCATCGATTATTATCTGAAATTTGCTGAAGAAAACCAAGGTCAAAATGGCAAGCAGGTTATTCTATCAGTTGCCGGATTATCAATTGACCAAAACATTGAGATGCTCAAAAAAGTTCAGGAAAGTGCGTTTGACGGCTTAACTGAATTGAACCTCTCTTGTCCTAACGTTGCCGGTAAGTCTCAAGTTGGTTATGACTTTGATGCCGTTCGTGATGTGTTGACCGCAACGTTCAAATTCTTCAAAAAGCCACTTGGATTAAAATTACCACCATACTTTGACTTTAACCAATTTAATGGCATTTCAGAAGTGTTGAACGATTTTCCAGTGACTTATATCAATGTGATTAATTCGATTGGTAATGGCTTGGTTGTCGATCCAGAAACCGAATCAGTTGTCATCAAGCCTAAGGGTGGTTTTGGCGGCCTCGGTGGCGATTACGTTAAGCCGACCGCATTGGCCAACGTTCGTGCCCTTCGGCAACGGCTCGATCCGCGAATTTCAATTATTGGAACGGGTGGTATCAAGTCCGGTATGGATGTCTTCGAACACGTTTTGTGTGGTGCCGACTTAGTTCAAATTGGAACTGCCTTTGGATATGAAGGAACGCCAATTTTTGAACGAATTTCTAAAGAACTTGAAGAAATTATGGACAAAAAAGGGTACCAAACGCTTGATGACTTCAGAGGAAAATTAAAGACAATCTGAGTAAAATAATGAGAGTCGAACCAGTAATGGTTTGGCTTTTTTTGTTCGCAAAAGTTCTTGCTGCGTTAGAATTAAATTAATCATATTTTCAAAAGGAGTCGTTATATGCCAGCAAACAAATTGCCCGATCACATTGAGGTGGTTGGGGGAAAAGTGAATAATTTAAAAAATATCAACGTTAATATCCCGTTGCATCAATTCGTTGCCATTTCGGGGCTGTCCGGCTCAGGAAAATCTTCTTTGGCGATGGGGATTTTGTATTCCGAAGGTGCCCGTCGTTATTTGGATTCATTAGCAACATACACTCGTCGGCGGATTAGCCAAGTCGGCCGTGCCGATGTTGATTCGGTCAAGCATATTCCGTCTGCGCTGGCATTAAGACAACGACCAACCGTGCCTGGTGCCCGGTCAACTGTTGGAACCATGACGGAAATTTTCAACGTTTTGCGGTTGATGTATTCCCGCTTGGGGTCGCCAAAGTGCCCAAATGGACATCAGGTGCCACCGACAATTAAGATTGCCGAAGCGATGGACGTGATGGGTGATCAAATGGGCATCATTACCTGTCCAACTTGCGGCGTGAAATTTCGCGCATTTGGCGCCGAAGACTTTGCGTTTAATTCAGACGGTGCCTGTCCAAAGTGTGAGGGCTTGGGGATTACCAAGCAACTGGATCCAAATCAGCTCATTGGGGATCAAACGAAAACGATTCGAGACGGGGCTGTGGCTGCTTGGCGGATTCCTGGGCGCAACTTTATGCCGATCGTGGCCCAAGCTGCGGGGGTTCGAATCGATGTCCCATATAACCAACTGACTGCTCAAGAAAAAGACATGGTTCTCCACGGCAAGCAGGAACATTTTGCGATTGATATCCCCAGCAAAAACGGCCGGGTTTTCCATATGGATAACGCGCTTTACGAAAATGCCTATAACGCGGTGGAAGATAGTATGAGCACCACTAAAAGTGAAGTCGCATTAAAACGGCTCAACCGATTCTACCGATTTTTCACCTGCCCGCTGTGTCACGGTACCCGGATGAATCCGGATCGGTTAACCCAGCTGATTGACGGTATGAACATTGCGGAAGCCAGTCACCTGCCAATTGGCAAGTTGCCGGCATTTGTTAAACGCATTAAAAAATGGCTGCCGGAAAACATGCAGCCACTCGCGAAGAATTTAACGACTGAATTGTTGAATCAAACCCAACCGTTACTTGATCTGGGGTTGGACTATTTGACGATGGACCGTGCCGGCGCATCACTTTCAACCGGAGAACTCCAGCGAATCCAGTTGGGACGGACATTGCGCACCCAAACGACCGGTGTGCTGTACGTCTTGGACGAGCCTTCAGTCGGACTGCATCCGGATAACGTTTCGGGTTTGATCAAGATTTTCCACCAACTTGTTGATCAGGGGAATTCATTGGTGGTGGTCGACCACGAAACATCGATTATTGATGCGGCTGATTACATCATTGAAATCGGTCCCGGTTCCGGTGTGAATGGCGGTCAGGTGATTGATCAGGGGACGCCGGCAGAAATTCGCGCCAGCAAGCAGTCACTGATTGGCCCGTTTCTGACCGGTCAGGCTAAGTTGATGACACGAAATGTTGTCCAGAAAAATGTCTTTGAGAAAGGCCAGGCGACGTTGACGATCAGTCACCGCTTTAACTTACACGACGTTACGGCTGATTTTCCGATTAACCGTTTGATTGCGATAACCGGCTTTTCCGGCGCGGGTAAAACGACGCTGGTGTTGGATGGATTACTGGATGCCTTTCAAGCCAAAATTCATCGGCGCTCTCTTCCCGACTACATTGCCAACTTTGAACCTGGTCGGCTGAAACACATTGTCAGTGTTGACGCCACTCCGGTTGGGAAAAATGCCAGATCAACGCTGGCCACCTATACCAACATTATGGATCATTTGCGCACAAAGTTTGCCCAGTTACCGGCTGCCAAGAAGAATCATTACACGCCCAGTTACTTTTCTTACAATAATAAACAGGGTGCTTGTCCAACATGTGGTGGGACGGGTGAAATTTCTTTAGACATCCAGTATCTGCCGGACATGGTTGAGACTTGTCCAACGTGCCGTGGCAAACGATTTAATCAAGATATTTTGAAAGTTAAGTGGAACGGGATGTCAATTGCTGATGTGTTGGACTATGACGTTGACCATGCGATCGGGTTATTTGAAGATGACGCGTCAATTTCCAAAACGCTTCAGGTCCTTCAACAAATGGGACTTGGCTATCTCCATCTCGGCGAATCGACACCCAGTCTGTCAGGTGGTGAGGCACAGCGACTAAAACTCACGTCACACATGAAGAGCCGCCAAAATGACACTTTGTTTATCTTCGATGAGCCAACGGTGGGACTGCACCCATTGGATGTCCACGTGCTGTTGAAGGTGTTCTCCCAGCTGATTGACCAAGGGGCGACCGTCTTGATGATCACACATGACCTGGATTTAATGGCCAACGCCGATTACTTGATCGACATGGGCCCCCGGGGTGGCGATCAGGGTGGCCAAATTGTTGCAAAAGGCCGGCCAAAAGATTTGATTGTCAATCCGCAGAGTTTGACGACCCGATATTTGGCGGAACATTTCGAAAAGTTTAAGTAAAATAAGACAAGCCATTTGATCCGAACCCAATGGATCAAATGGTTATATGTCAGGAGGAAACAACATGACTGATTGCGTATTGGGCGTTGACCTTGGCACAAGTTCTGTAAAAGTCACGGCGGTTACCAAAGCCGGTGATATTATTGCTCAAGAAGGGATGGATTTTCCGTTAGATCAGCCAAAACCCGGTTATGCTGAACAAGATCCGGAAGACTGGGTAAGTGCGACGACGGTATCCATCGTGCGCCTTATTTTAAAGGATGGCATCCAGCCTGAAGACATTAAGGGAATCAGCTATTCAGGCCAGATGCACGGCCTCGTGTTGCTGGATAAGAATCATAAAGTGTTGCGGCCAGCGATGCTTTGGAACGATACGCGTTCTACTAAGCAACGAGAAGAGATCATGGACAAGATGGGTGAGCGGTTCGTTGAAATCACTCATAACAAGCCACTTGAAGGATTTACCCTGCCCAAATTACTGTGGGTTAAAGAAAACCAACCGGAAATCTTTAAACAAGCAACAACGATGCTGCTGCCAAAAGACTACCTACGCTTCCGGATGACCGGCAAGTTGGCAATTGATTATTCCGATGCCACCGGAACGGTCATGCTGGATGTCGACAAACAGCGCTGGAGCCAAGAAATCCTTGATGCATTCGATATTCCTGCCAGTCTGTGTCCACCGTTGGTCCGTTCAATCGATGAAACCGGCCATATTGATGACTGGTATTCCGAATATTCAGGACTGTCCACTGACACCAAGACCTTTGCTGGCGGCGCAGACAACGCTTGTGGTGCTGTTGGCGCCGGAATTGACGGTCCCACCAAGGTCCTTTCAAGTATCGGAACCTCCGGCGTAATTCTCAAGTATGAGCTCAAGAAGGAGACCAATTACGATGGTGTGATTCAGTATGAGGACCACGCCATCCCTGACGCTTACTATTCAATGGGGGTTACCTTGGCTGCTGGATATTCACTCAGTTGGTTTAAGAAAACCTTCGCTGAAAACGAGGACTTTACGGAGGTTGTTGAAAGTGCTGGCAAATCAACTGTTGGTGCCAATGGTCTGCTATTTGCCCCGTACATTGTTGGTGAACGAGCACCCTATGCCGATGCCGATATCCGTGGCAGCTTTATCGGCATCGACGGGATTCATCGGCGTTACGACTTTGTCCGAGCGGTTCTTGAAGGCATTATTTTCTCGTTTAGGGACATTCTTGATCTCTATGAAGAAAAGGGCAGTCAATTTGACACGGTGGTCTCCATTGGCGGCGGCGCTAAAAGCCCATTGTGGCAGCAGATTCAGGCGAATATCTTTAATGTTAAAGTGATTTCACTTCAAAATGAGCAGGGACCGGGTCTGGGTGCCGCGATGCTGGCTGCAGTTGGCGTTGGGTGGTACAAGGATGTTTCTCAATGCTCGAAAGTCTTCGTTCAATTCAAAGATGTCTTTTTGCCGGAACCTGAAAACGTCAAAAAATACCAAAGATTACACGATATTTATCGAAAGATTTATCCAAGCACAAAGCAAATCACACATGAGTTGGTCGATTTTCGTCGTGATAACAGTTAGGAACAAACCTAACTGAAATGGCCGATTTGATGAGGATCGGCCAATCATGAAACGGGATTGGTAAAATCACCGAAAACACAAAAAATCTAAGACCGAATTTAGTTATCGCTGTCTTCAAACAGTTGTCACTAGATTTGATCTTAGATTTTTTAATTGAAATTGTTAATCATTTTCCGGGTTGGCCACTGCCATACTGCGTTGATGCATGTAAGTCACACCACCAAACACGATGGTCCAAATGATGGCACCCACAGCTCCGATAATATCTTGTGGGATGAAGAATAGGGTCACGAAGATAATCGCAAAAAACGCAATTGTCAGTGGGCTGGTAATGTTATACCAAGGCATCTTGAATCCATTTGGTAGGAAGTCGCTTGATTGGCGGTATTTCCGGTGGGCAATCATTGCCAAGGCGTAAACCAAAATGTACATGTCGTTTGAAGAACCTGCTACGATCGTGAAGACCGAGGCAGTCGCATTGGTCAAACTCATCAAAGGTGTGATCAGTAGGCAGAAAGCCGACATGGTAATTGCGGCAACTGGAACCCCATTTTTAGAAATTTTGGCAAAGTGGCGGTGCATGAAGCTGTCTTCAGGCGTTTCGGTGGCCAGTTGGTAGAAGTGACGGCCGGCTGAGAAAATAAAGCTGTTCAACGATGAGGAAGCCGACGTCAATACAACGAAGTTAATAATAGCAGCGGCGGCTGGGAAGCCGGCTAATTTGAATACTTGAACAAACGGGCTGCTGGCAGCGTTTAAATGCGTCCATGGAATAATTCCCATGATGACAATCAAAGCACCAAAGTAAAAAATCAAAATTTTAAGCAACGTTTCATTAACGGCTTTTTTGATAATCTTGTGTGGTGTTTGGGCTTCGCCGATGGTAATGCTGACGAATTCAATGCCTTGAAAAGCAAAGAAGACCATTGGAAAGGCAGAAATAAAGCTCATTGCACCGTGTGGGAACATTGAGAAGTTTTGGGAAATGTTTTGAATTGATGCATGTCCCAACGGTGTGACCGAATGGCTAAACATCATGAACGCACCTGTTGCAATCAGAGCAAGGATGGCGACAATTTTGATTAACGCAAACCAGAACTCTGCTTCACCAAATAACTTGGCAGCGATCAGATTAACGCCGGCCAAGGTGCCCAAGAACACCAATTGGATGATCCACGATGGAATAGTTGGAAACCAAAACTGGACGTATGTAGAGATGGCAGTAATTTCAGCCATGGCACAAAAAGAAAGGCCCAGCCAATAGGTCCAACCAGTGAAGTGGCCGACTGTTGGTCCCAAATAGCGGGTAATAAAGGCAACAAACGTGTGTTGTGATGGGTCGGAATAAAGCATTTCACCCAACGCCCGCATCATTAAGAAGAAAAAGATCCCTAATACTAAGTAAACTAATAAAATCGATGGACCGGTTTTGCTGATTGTGGTTCCGGATCCTAAGAATAATCCAGTTCCAATCGTGCCTCCGATAGCGATCATCTGAACGTTACGGTTGCTCAAGGAGCGGCGGGTGCCGTCAGCGTTTTTGGTTACTTCTGTTTTTTGCATGAATAAACTTCCTCCCTGTTTGGAAATGATGAATTGAATTAGAGGCCTCTAATTAATTTGCCATTATCCTAACACGACCGTGTCGAAATTGAGCGGTTTGGGGCGGAAGTTTTTAGATGATTTTGTAAATTTGATAATATTTTCATGAAAATAAGGCAGAATTGACGGTTTGCCTATGAAAACAAAATATTTTTTTCAGAGGCTGGTATTACGCATCGTCTTCGGGAAGCTTCAGTGGTCGGGGACCAATATTGGTCGTAAACGCAACGTTGGTATGGCTGTAGCCAAAGTCCTTGAGGGATGCATTGAACTCGTTTAACTCAGTCATGGTCTTGTAAAAGACTTTTAGTTGGACGGATGCGTCCCCAGTAATGTAATTACATTCAACCACATTGGGAATCTTTGAAATAAATTTCACGAATTTCGGCATTTCCACGTAACTGACATCGATCCTGACAAACGCTTTGATCAGGTAGCCTAATTTCTCATAATTTACGTCTGCGGTGTAGCCGTTGATAAAGCCATGACTCTCAAGATTTTGAAGCCGAACGGACGCTGAGGGAGCAGAAATAAAACATTGTTCAGCAATGCTCTTAATTGAAGCTCTTCCATCCTCTTGGATGATATTTAAAATTTTGCGGTCTAATTTGTCCATTCGAATTCTCCTCTTAAAAATATTTTGCATTCATTATACCATTCACGATTGAGTGGGTTTCTTTGGACGCCTCGTTTTTCAGAAAGCGTGGCATTTGTCAAAGATAATTGCCACCTACAACAATAATCGTTATAATAAATTTTGTATCTAAAATTCGAATTTAGTAAGGGTCTTGGAAAATCATGACAAAATCTGCAACACCTCAGTGGAAGAAAAACCTGTGGGCGCTTTGGTTTGGCAACTTTGCCACCGGTGCCGGCGCCAGCATGTCGATGCCGTTTCTACCATTATTTATATCTGAAATGGGTAACTTCCCCAAATGGCAGCTGACGCTTTATGCTGGGCTGGCATTTTCCGGCGTTTTTTTAAGTCAGGCGATTGTCTCGCCGATGTGGGGGAACTTGGCCGATAAGACCGGACGAAAACCGATGCTGCTGAGAGCGGCCATTGGGATGACGATCAGTGCGACGCTGACAGGATTATCGCCAAACGTTTGGTTTTTAATCATCATTCGCTTTATTCAAGGAACTTTTTCAGGCTACATTAATAACGCATACGCACTGATTGCCAGTGAGGTTCCGACGGAGGACAGCGGCAAGACCATGGGGACTTTGACCACTGGAAACGTCGGTGGCCAGCTGATTGGACCGATTATTGGTGGGTACCTTTCAGGTGTCTTCGGTTACCGCCTACCATTTTACATGTTTGGGTTTATGATGTTTTTAGCTTCGCTGTCGACTTGGTTCTTTGTTAAAGAGGACTTCACGCCAATTAAGAAGGGCGCTAAAACTGGAATCAAGGACGCGTTTAAAGGCATTAAACACAAGCGGGTTGTTTGGGCAATGATCATCTCATCAATGTTGGTGATGGCGGCAACGACGTCGATCAACCCAATTATCAGTTTGTTTGTTAAAGAACTCATGCACAGCCAGGGAAATGTCGCCTTTACCAGTGGGGTCATCGCTGCGCTGCCGGGGATTGCGACGATCTTTGCGGCCCCGTATCTGGGACGACTCGGCGACCACATTGGGCCGGAGAAAATCTTGTTAGCAGGCCTGATATTCTCGGCCGTCGTTTTCTTCCCGATGTTTTTTGTTACCACAGTTGTGATGCTAGGAGTTCTGCGGTTCTTGATTGGGATTGCCAACGCAGCGTTACTGCCGATCACGCAAACGGTTATGACCCTTGAAGCGCCATCGAGATCGGTGAGTCGAATCTTTAGTTATAACCAGTCCTTCCAGGCGATGGGGGCCGTTGTCGGGCCGATGTTAGCGTCGGGAGTCGCTGGGATCTTAGATTATCGCTATGTATTTTTGATGACAACGTTGATTGTTTTGATCAATATTGTGGTCGTCATCGTGGCTTATAAGAAAGACAAGGTTATTGCGTAAGTGATATTTATATATGGATAAATTTTTGAGGCATGCCTGGTTTGGGGATGCCTTTTTTGCGCTCCAGATATTGAGGTCCACGCGGTTTGTAACCTCTCTTTTGAACAGGTTTTAGAGGCCAAATAGATACTCAACTGGTATAATAAAAGTATCAATTAAATGTTATTAATTTTGTTATATTCTGGGGGAGTTTATATGAAAAAGCAGATCAGAATAATAGGCCACTTCGCGTTATTATTGGGAGTATTCGGATTGTTTGGGTTGTTTGGTTTGAATAATGCGCGTGCGGATAGCAGTTTATACAATGGTGCAGCGCCAAGGTATACAACACCAGCAAAATATAGTAACGGTTTGGAGCATGCCGTATACATTTCCGCTAATGGAGATAACTCGAACTATGGAGGATCTTCAAGACAGACACTGATCAATAATGATGTTTGGAAACTCTCTAATAAACCGTATTTTTATGAACATCTTTATTTGAAAAATAGCAATCCAACTGGGGGAGCTGATATCTCGGTTGCTCAATTTTTGAGATTTCCAAAAGATCTGTCCGGTGGAAGTGCACCGTTTCTTCCGGTTGGAGATCCTGCGACAGCAGCTGTGATCACTGGTGGGACCTTAGGACAATTTACGATCACTAAGCCATATGGGAATAGTAATATCGTCATCAACGGGAGTTTAAAGCCACAGCAGTCAATTGATGTAGCTGTTCCGCTTGCTTACGATGGGATAGGCCTCGTGTATACGAACGCGTATTATGAGGTTCGAGAAAACAACTGGGAATTTGACGGTACATCACTTTATTTTCGGGTCGGCCTTCCAATAGACGTTCAAACGTATCCTGATTTTATGAAGGGTCAATATTTGGTGACATATAAAGACCAGGATGGCTACTATAGACAGGCAACTGACGTTCAACCGTTAATGCCACAGTTTAACCTTGAAAATGACATTGAAATTGATAATGTTAATAAGGGATTGGGAACAAATGACGGCACAACTTTATTTAGTAATGCAACATACCGGGTCTTGGGCGACCAAATGTCTGCCAACAACGGTCAACCGTTTTGGGACATGCTCCAGAGTCGTGGATATGCCCCGGTATGGACGAACCGTTTGTTAACATATGAGAGTTTTACAGCCGGGTATCCAGGCGGATCAACGCCCACTGATCCTGATTATTTTAAATATATGCGCGATATTCTAAATCATAATGGCATTGGTGGCATCAACTGGCAGGTAGTTAAGGTACTGGTTGCTGATAACGCAACCGTTACTCGGAATACAAAGTGGAATCCGTTGGATCACGTTACATTGTATGATCCAAAGCAGCAGAACAATTCAACTGCGACGGAAATTCCCGTTACGAAGGACAACGTTAAGGTAACCTCGAACAATGGGCATATCAATTCTGATGGTACTTTAGATACCAGCACACCAGGTGTATATAATGTGACCTACACTTATGAGGCAGTATATTCAGATTCCGTAAAACGGACGATTAGCAAGACTATTCAAGTAACGGTTCCAGGTGGCAGCCACAATAATGGTGGATCTTCCACGAATTCAAATGCTGGCAATGAGAACGGGGGTAGTGGTAATTCTTCTTGGAATCCGACCACTCCTAGTAATCCAAATGGAACCGGCTTACCCAATTACGCTGCAGTCAAGGGCGCTGCTGTTTATGCGACCAAGACAATTTATCTCTATAAAGATGCGACGTTTAGGAAAACACAACGAATTGTTAAGTATCCTAAGGTTAAGCAAACTGATCGGCCGATGTTTGTCGTGACGGGCTATTCCCGTTCAAATGGGGGTGCGTTAAGATACAAGGTTCGTGACGTTAATCATAAGTCCAAAACGGCTGGCAAAGTTGGTTACATTACGGCTAATCGAAACTATGTGGAAAATGTTTATTATCAATCGGCACGTTGGAACAAAAAAATCACGGTTATCGCCAAAAATGGAATTCACGCGTATAAGAATAAGAATCTGACAGGGCGAACCAAAACGTATAAGAAGTGGACCATTTTGAACGTGAAACGGTTAGTCAAACATAATCTGACGACGCGTTATCAGCTAAAGAACGGTGACTATGTGACTGCCAATAAAAAGTTGGTCATTGAGGGCGAATCACATCGGATTGTGGTGATGAGTTACAAAAAGTAATCTGTAGTCGGGAAGCTGGAGTTAACTCTCCAGCTTTTTGTGTCTACAAGGTTACAACACCGAGTCGATTGGGTTAATTCAGCTGGAAAGGTACCATATTAAAATTTAACATGGTAACATTTAATTAACGCCAATTATGATTGGATTCGAAAGATTATGGGGAGTGAAGGTTATGCATTTGAATCTCAACAAATCGCTGATTTTGGGGCTTGCGGCAATTTCATTGACTGCTACAACGGGTATTTTAACCACCAATGTAAGTGCGAAGTCTTACGCACGAATAACAAGTAACCAAGCTTTACAGACTGCACCACAAAATCGTAACGTGACGACCAACGGAACCAGTGCCTTGTACACTAAAGCTGGTACGTTGCGGGGTGCACGGGTTATTGCATCAAAGTACACGCTGCAAAGATACGGGACGTCTAAAAAATCAAGTCAGTATTTCAGAGCTTACCGGGTTGCCACCACTAACCGGGGGTCTGTTTACTACAAAATTGTGTCGTTTAATGGCGTCTACCGTGGTTGGATTTACGGTGGCAATGTTTCAGGCACCTTTTCGGGTGGGGTGAATCCCGCCAACACCATGGAAAATGCCAATATGCCGGTTCAAAAAACCGGTTATACGCTTAATAATATCAATAAATATACGCTGTGGGTTGATCCAAAATGGTCACAGTATAAGGCTAAGCAAGTCGACATGAGTAGCTATACCGCCGGCGATACATTTACAATTTCAGATGCAGCAATGAAGACTCGGGAAAACTACCTATATTACAAAGTCACTGATGATAAGAATTCTGCGATTGTGGGTTGGGTTTATTCTGGTGGTTTGAACGCCCCAAACTCACAACCAGCCACCAAGGATAACAGTGTGAAGATCAACTACGTTAATGCTGCCGGACAATCAGTCGGCGCTTACACTTGGATTATTCAAAAAACGGATTTAAAGGATAGTGCCACTTTGACAAACGGCGCCAAATTAGGTGACATTCTTAATAACCCAACTGAACTAACGACGGTGGCGACCAAGAACGTCCCAACTGGGTATAAGATTAGCGATACCCAAAGCCCCACAAATTTGCCTGCCAGTGTGACGGTGGGGACCAACGATTATCTCATCTACGTTGATCCGGTGACCATGAACTTTACGTCACCCGTGGCCTATTATCTGACGAATACGGGTCAACAGATTAGCCCTTCACAGTTGAAGGCGAACACTTATCCAATTTTGACAGATGCTGAAATGGCGGTCTTTTCAAGTAATACCCAGGGAACGATTCCTGCCAAAGTATTTGATAATACGATCTTTAGTGACTCTAACAAGTTGGCAACACTCACTGGTGTCGCGGTTACCAACGCTGATGGCACAACGTCTACACCGACTTATTATTTCAATAAATCAGCTACGGTTGCTGCCAACGCTTCTGCCAAATATGGCGATACTTTGAAGCTTTACTATACGCAACCACAAAGATAATAAACGAGGGGCCGGGCCAAAAGTATCAGTTTTTAACTCGACGCCTTTTTGGTACTTCGATATTATTTGACCCACTCGACTACAAAAATGCGATTTCTCGCGTTTTTTCGTGTGAAGGTTCATAATATAACTACTCGCAAAAAGCAAAAGGAGGCATTTTAAATGTCGATTTTAACTGATACCTATGAATTAAATAATGGCATTGCAATTCCCAAAGTTGGTTTTGGAACCTGGCAGATTCCGGGCGGCCAAGATACCTATGATGCCGTCAGCATGGCACTTCAAGCTGGCTATCGCCACATTGATACTGCCAAAGCCTATCGAAACGAAAAGAGCGTTGGTGAAGCCATCCTCGATTCTGATGTCGATCGGGAAAGCGTCTTTGTGACGTCAAAATTACCAGCTGCTACCAAGTCTTATGACGGTGCGATTGCTGATTTTCGTTCTACCATGAAGGCCTTGAACCTGTCCTATCTGGACTTATATTTGATTCACGCACCATGGCCATGGGGTGAACGTGGGTCTACCAATTACGATGAAGCCAACGTTGAAGTCTGGAAAGCCATGCAAGATATTTATGCTAGTGGCGACGTTAAGGCGATTGGCGTTTCCAATTTCAATGTTCACGACTTACAGAATATTTTGGACCACGCAGACGTTAAGCCAATGGTGGACCAAATTCGCTACTTCGTTGGCTACACCGAACCTCAAACAACTCAGTTTGCTAAAGACAATGACATCTTGGTGGAGGCTTATTCACCACTTGCGACCGGCGGCATTCTTGAAAATCAAGATATTAAGCAGATTGCTGAAAAGTACGGGGTCAGCGTGGCTCAGTTGGCATTAAAGTTTGTTCTTCAAAACGATGTTCTGCCATTGCCGAAAGCCACCCATGAAACACATATCAAAAATAATACCCAGCTGGATTTTGAAGTCAGTTCAGCAGATATGAAAGTTTTAAACAGTTTAACTTCGACAGATATTTAATCGTAAAAACGGATTGCCAAGCTTTGGCGACCCGTTTTTTTAAATGTTTGTTATAGTGGAAGTAGACACTATTTGAAAAGGGGAATGTAATTTATGGCAAATGTATTAATTTTAGGTGCTCATGGAAAGATTGCCCAGCTTGTGGAAACACAATTGTTGGCTGAAACGGATCATCATTTAACGTTGTTTCTTCGAAATGCCGATCGCCTGAACGTGACTGATTCAAAACGCGAAACGGTAATTGAAGGAGACGCAGCTGATAAGGGCGAATTAATTAAAGCGCTGGATGGCATCGACATTGTGTATGCTAATCTGAGTGGCAAAAATATTGAGGATCAAGCAAAAGCAGTTGTCTCCGCCATTGATCGGACTAATGTTCAACGATTGATCTGGATTTCGACTTTGGGGATCTATGACGAAGTCCCTGGCAACTTTGGCAAATGGAATCATCAACAGTTGGATGGCGGTTATTTGGAAACCTATGGCGCCGCTGCTAAAGTGATTGAGGAATCCGATCTGGATTACACAATCATTCGTCCTGCCTGGTTATCCAACAAAGACATTGTCAGTTATGAAACGACACAAAAGGGTGAACCATTTAAAGGAACTGAGGTTTCAAGAAAGAGTATCGCCGACTTAGTGGTCAGCTTAATTAATGATCCAAGTAAGGAAATTCGCCATTCGCTTGGGGTCAATCAGCCAAACACTGATGGGGACAAGCCTTCGTTTTATTAACCATTCAAAATTAAATAAGGTATCAATAATAGGATAGGCCACTGTGCCTATCCTATTTTTGTACATAAAAATTATGACTTCCTAAAAAGGTTTGCGTTTTTCGTAAGGAATGTCCACTTTTTGACGTTGGTTTCCGTTTTTAAGTTGCGTTTAAGCTGGCAACGATAATCTGGTAACAATCAATAACGAAAGGAGCAATGCCAATGACACATCAGCCATAGTGCAGACAACTAAAACCAACTAACGAATAACTAATTACAAAAACTAAAAACTCAAAATTAAAGGAGATCATCAATATGAATTTAAAAAACATCTTATACGTAACCGGAGCAGCAATGGGAATCTTTACAACAAGTGCAGTCGCAGGTGTCACTGCCAACGCGGCAGTTACCCCCAACCAGCAAACTCAACAGTCTACTAAGGCAGGTAATCAAACAAAGCAAAATAGTACGACAACGCCAGCAACACAAAATAAAGATAATCAATCGACAAGTCAAAAGAATACGGCTGGCAATTCAGCAACCAAGTCCAATCAAAACGCAAACCAATCGGAAACCACTAGTAAGAAGACGCCAGCCACGAATAACCAAAATAACAATACCAACAAGCAAAGTTCAAATAATCAAACTGCTACAAAAACCAACAATGCAACATCAACGAACTTTGACCAGCGGGCACCTCGATTAACGGGGGCTTCCTATAAGAGTGAAAACGCCGGATTCAAAACTTCTGTAAAGAATTCCCACGCAAACCAGGATGTTAATGTTAAGTATTCTGTTAATACCTATGAATCAGATGGGTCTGCAAGCAGCAAGCCGTTCCAAATCAAAATTTATAAGGATGGCAGTCTTTACAAAACCATCAATGCTTCTTCAGGCTCGATCAGTGGTTCATTTAAGGCACCAAAAGGCACGTATACGCTGAGAGTTTACACTAGCCAATCAACCCATTACACCGGCGGTTTGTCCGTTGACTAAAAAAATTGACATTTAAAAGTTGATTTAAGCTTCGTTTAAGTTGGCTGCTGTAATCTATAGACAATCAAATAAGAGAGGAGGCAACATTGAATTACCGAACCAAACCCCTAAAAAAATGACCAGCTTCAAAACAAATTGACATTCGAAAGGAAGGATTCGCTGCAAATGCCTAAAACAAAATCCAAGTTTAAGTACCAGACGCACAGTTCCAATCGACATCCGAGGTTTGTTGTTTGGAGCTGCTACTAAAACCAAAGTTCCGAGTTAATTAAAGACTGTGCGCTGAAACTCACCACAACATTGAAAGGACTGATGCCATGGAGAAAATTCAGAATCACTAGCGTTTCACAATAAAATATATTCACCCTCAAATAATTACTAAGAAATACCCAACAAGATTAACAAAATTCTTAACTTCATGAAATACCCCTCAATATGAAATGAACAAGAATTACCCCTCAATATGTTTTAAAATGAAATACCCCTCAATATGAAATATAAATTTCCCTAAGAAAGTCCTGTATGCGAGCAGGACTTTCTTTTTGTCTGTTTTGGCGTGTTTTTGATTGTTGCGGTCCGAAAAGTTGCGTACAATTAGTTTAGAAGTTTTAATTTGACTGGTGGTGGGAATAGTGAGAGCGAGCGCCGAATGGTCAACCCGGTGGCCGGAACGGATTAGTTATGGCTTAAGTGATGCGGCCGACAACTTAATTTTTCAAATGATGACAACGTATTTGTTGTTCTTTTATACGGACGTTTATGGATTGACGCCAAGTGCGGTGGCAATTTTATTTGTGGTGGCGCGGGTTGCCGACGTGGTCGAAAGCTTTATCATTGGCATCATGATTGATCATACCCATTCAAGATTTGGAAAGAGCCGTCCCTTTTTCTTGTGGTATTCCGTTCCGTATGTGGCGTTTGCAATTTTAACCTTTGTGACGCCCAATTTCTCCTATGGTGGCAAACTCATTTGGGCATACGTAACCTACCTTGGATTAGGTTTTCTGTATACCGCCGTTAATTTACCGATCACGTCGATTTTACCAACGATGTCTCAAAATACCCGCGAATTGACTTTACTCGGAGTCATCCGCCAATTCTTTGGTAGTTCCGTTCAAATCGTCGTTGCCGTCTTTACTTTGCCGCTGGTCTGGTTGTTCGGTCATGGTAACCAGCAGAAAGGCTTTTTGGGGACGATCATCGTTTTTGGTGCGATCTCACTAGTCCTGATTCTTAACACCTTTATTCACGTTCGAGAGCGCTTTTCAAATCCACACATTGCCCACCAGCCGGTCAAAGTCGTGTTAACGATGCTGCGGCATAATCAGCCGTGGATTGTAATGTCGATTGTGATTTTTATGTATTGGCTGGTAACTGCGATTAAAAACCAGACGACCATTTATTACTTCAAATATACCCTTGGCAATGAAGGCCTGGTTCCCTGGGCAAACGGGTTTACCTTAGCTGCCCTAATTGGGGTTTTGATGATTATTCGTCTAACGGATCATCAAAGCAAAAAGAAAACCATGCTTCACGGGATCTTAATTGCACTCGCCGGACAAGCCATTATTGCGGTTGGCGTTTATGCCAAATGGTTGTGGGTCTTATTTGGCGGTGTCTTTATCAATTCAATTGGGAATGGTATTATCATCGGCTTGGTTTCAATTATGATTGCCGATACCATTCGTTACGGTGCCAGTATGGGAATTCAAGCAGAAGGAATCTTGGCTTCCACGGATGACTTTGGCGTTAATTTTGGCCTTGGAATGGGTGGATTGATCACCGCCGGTCTCTTTCATTTGTCAGGATACGTCGCAAATCATTCCCAAAATGCCGCAACTTTAGTGATGATTAATTGGAATTATGTCTGGATTCCACTAGTGATCTATGCAGCGATGTACGTGGTTTTAAATTTGTACGATGAGCAGCGAATATTAGATGCCGTCGAAAAATAGCTTTGGATAAAGTTGAAGATAATCGACTTTACCTAAAGCTATTTTAGTCTGGCTTATTTCTTTTGATCGATCAGAATCGTTCCTTGTGCTGGGTTTTGATCGATCGCACCCACAATTTCGTGGGGCGCGTACAATTCCTCAAGATAATGGATATCCTCGGAGGTTAACTTGACTGATAAAGCAGCGACGGCGTCATCCAAGTGACGAACCTTGGTTGAGCCAATAATTGGAGAAGCGACGCCTTTTGACCATTGCCAAGCCAGCGCAATTTGACTCATGGAGACGTGATACTTATCGGCTAAGTCGCTGACCCGATTAATTATCTGCAGATCGTTTTTTTCTGCACGATCATATTTACCCATGGCAACGCGATCGGTTTTACTACGCAGCGTACCAGACTGCCAGTTCTTATGACTGAGGTGGCCAGCTGCAAGGGGACTGTACGGCATCAAAGAAACGTTTAGCTGCTGACAGATTGGAATTAATTCCCGTTCATCTTCCCGATACAGCAGGTTATAGTGGTTTTCCATCGCTTGAAACATCGCCCAACCGTTATCCTTGGCAACTTGCTGCATGTTCATGAATTGGTAGCCATACATTGCTGAAGCGCCAATTGCTCGGACCTTTCCGGATTGGACAAGATCATTTAATGCTGACATGGTTTCTTCAATGGGCGTTTCGTAGTCAAACCGATGGATGATGTATAAATCGAGATAATCTGTTTGAAGCCGCTTGAGGGAACCTTCAATTTCTCGATGAATTGCCTGACTAGAAAGTCGGCCAGGATTAAAATACACTTTTGAAGAAATCACAACTTGATCACGAGGAATCCCATTTTCTTTCAAGGCCATGCCAAGATATTCTTCACTGGTTCCCTTGGAATAGACATTTGCGGTATCAAAAAAATTAATTCCCTGATCCAATGCGTGGTCAATGACGCGCTTGCTGTCGTCGTAGTTCAACGACCAATCATGCATGGTCCCCGGCTGACCGAAACTCATGGCGCCGACACAAATCTTTGAAACGTTGATATCCGTATTTCCTAATCGAACGTATTGCATAACACACACTCCCCTTCATAGCAGTTCATACATATGTTTCTACACTAGAAATCCTACACCTTGAAGTGGACTTCAAGTCAAGCTGTGAATGATGTCGATTAAAAAAATCGGCGTTCAATGTACAAAAGCACAATGAACGCCGGTTTTAGTTAACTTACTTGCTATTCCTTGGCCCCCGCCAATTCAAATAACTGGGCCATCTTGGCCGACCCGTCGGCGTGGAAGCTAAAGGCGACTTCACTGTAAGTTGCCCAGTTGTTTAATTCGGTATCCCTGTGTTCAGCGTCACAGGTTAATAATTCGTTGCTGGCGGTTTGAGCGGTCTTTTTATAAGAAACGTAGCCGTTGGAATTATAAACGATGGTTGCACCCTGACCGGAATTATAAGTGGAAATCCCGTAAGAAGTGAAATAGGTTGGTAGGACGGCCATCACTTCTGCGTAACCACTGTTTGATGAATTATACGATTGCCCATTTGGCCGCACGTGGCTGAGTTTGGTCCAGAGTTCTTTTGAACGAACAATCGCTTTGGTTTTGAGGGATGCGCGATGCTTGAATTCTTTTAGTCCCTTAGTTACCCGGTATGCGTTAATCTGTTTGAGATATTGTTTTTCAACTTTGCGTGCCAACGTCGATTCCTTTATGTACTTCACCGTCAGCGAACTTGGCATGCTTTGATAGGTGTAGTTTTGCTGAACCTTGTGGGGAACGTAGCCTTTGATCGTCTTGACGTAACCAGATTGTGTGTTTGGATAGCCGCTTGTCGTGTAGGTGTAAGTTGTCCCAAAGGCGTTGATCCCATTTGAAACGCGGGTGTAGGTGATTGGTGCCCGAAGTTGTTGGCCAGTGGTTGAGACATAGTTGACCGTCATCGTTTTGGCAGCTTCAGCAGTATTTCCCAGGACGCCCGCACCGACTAGACCAAGGCCCACACCGAGTATTGTTAATAATTGATTTCTTAATTTCATCTATATTCCCCCCAATACGGATCTGAAATTGTTAAGAATTTCTTAAGTGTTTGCAATTTCATTATAGCAAATTATTCCATAGGGGTTCATTAAAATTAAAATTATTTGTTTGTTTTTCGTGTTTGAATCCGGTTGATTGCCCGCGCCACATGGGTAACGATCGTTCTTAAGGCAAGTCCAATCCAGATGACAATTAAAAAATATTTTGGCGTGAAGTAGGCAAAGACGAGGTAGATGACGCTGATTCCCAGCATCACTTCTGAGGCAAGATATTCCTCACGGTCATGAGCAGTCATTTTCATACCATCTTCTTCGCCAATGTCGACAACTTCGTGGAACATGACCGCTTGAGTGAAATTGACCAAAATAATGACAACTGAATAAGCCATTGAGGGCATGCGCTCCATAAAAGCGTCATTCAGCCAACCAGTCGCAAATGGCGTTAAGCTAATGAAAACCAAGTAGTAAATGTTGGTAATTGTCAGAAGCGGTGTGGTTCGCTTGATGCCGCTCAGTAATTCTTGGTGGTAGACCCAATACTCTGAAACAATTCCAAAACTAATGAAATAAATCAGTAAGTGTTTGATCAAATCGATCATCGGTCCCCGCGCCGTGCTGACAGGTGACTTGATATCCAGTACCATGATGGTCAAAACAACGGCAAATACCCCATCCGAGATGCCAATTAAACGTGATTTCGAATAATGAAACATCGCATTCATTTCCCCTCATATCAATTGTGCCCCTGCACTTATGGTTTTATTTTACCGCTGTTGGATTGATCGGGGTAGGAAAAGAATGGGATGTGGCGTGGACCCACTCATCCACAACAGATGGCTCGGCTGGCTTTTAAAGTTGATATCAGCAAAAAAGCATTTGGTTATGTAGATTGCTGACAACATAGCCAAATGCTCTAAATGATTTTTAGTATTCTTCTTTAATTTCAAAATTTGATTGGGTTTGAACGTCTTCGGGTTTATTCAAAATAATATCTTTGTTATTTGGTTGAGGGACAACGTCTTTTCGATAAAACAGCAAAACGATCAAACTACACAAAATTCCAACGACCGCAATTGCAACGTCAAACCACATGATATTAACAACGCTTGTCTTAGAAATCAGGGCGGTTACAACGGGGATAGAGAATGAAGCAAGACCACTAGCTGTATAGTAAATCCCTGTGATTCGGCCTTTGGCTGTCGGGAATAAATCACCCATTAAAGTTAGCCCAATTTGCATTACGCCACCTGCTGCAGTACATCCGATAACAAATGATGCGAGGTTCATAACTAAATCATTTGTAAATAAAACAATTGTTAGCAATGCTATAAAATCGAGGGATATACTTAACTTAAATTGTAGTAAAGTGTTTAATTTTTTCCCGATGGCTATATTTGACCAGCTATAACGCTATTTAAGACCTATAGTCACGCAACTGCAATCTGCCTATACGCATCACTGGAATGGCTATTTGTTGAATGCTGTTAAGTCGTTGGCTTTTCTTTTTTGATGTGATAGGTGAGGTAATCCAGACGATCAATCTTTGCCTGATCACTGTGTAACTTTTCTAATAATGTTCTTTTATATCTTGATAGTAATAGTAATTGTTCATTAATTTTTTGATTTTTTTGTAACCGTTTAAATTCTTTAATTATAGTCTCATTACAGCCGCTTGCCAGTAAGCCATCTAAAATTTGCTCGTTATTCATGTATTTTGCCTCTTTTTTTTATTTTATTTTATAATAGACTGGTGTTATTAGCTAATACCTATAAATAATAACAAACAATGCTTTTTAGGTATTTTATAATAAGTAATTCATAAATAATTGAGAGGCATGATAATACATGGAATTAAGAGTACTAAAATATTTCTTGACTGTCGCGCGTGAGGGTAACATCACCAATGCCGCTAATTTTTTACACGTTACACAACCAACAATTTCACGTCAATTGCAAAGTTTAGAAGACGAGTTAAATGCCCAACTGTTTGAGCGGCACCAGCAAACAATTACGTTAACGAATGCTGGAATGTTATTGCGCAAGCGAGCTGAAGAAATTCTTTCAATAGTGGATAAAACTGAAGAAGATTTTACCTCGATGGGGGATTTAGTTGGCGGCACCGTGACGATTGGCGGTGGTGAATCCAGTTCAATTAAGCGACTAACCGAGCTGATTGCGGAGCTGCAAGCTGAGTACCCGCTGATTCATTATGATTTGTACAGCGGGCATGCTAATAATGTGGCTGAAAGGTTAGATAAAGGCCTGCTTGATTTTGGTATTTTCATGGATCCAGTCGATTTATCAAAATATAATTATGCAGATATGCGGGTGGCAGACACTTGGGGTGTAGTCATGCGCAAAGATTGCGAATTGGCTAAAAAAACAGCGATTAAAAAAGAAGATTTGGTAGATTTACCTTTGATCTTATCTAGTCAAGTGACCCAGCAAACCAAAAATGGCGATACCTATGATGAATGGTTTGGTAAACGTTTTGCGGATTTAAATGTAGTGGCAACCTTTAATTTAGTTTATACCGCGGCGCAATTTGTGGCCCAAGGCATTGGCTACATGATTACTTTTGACAAGTTAGTAGATGTTTCCAGTGAAAGTCCCTTATGCTTTAGACCGCTCGAGCCACTGGCTAAGTCTAAATTATATATTGCGTGGAAAAAGTATCCGGTATTTTCACCTGCAGCAGAAGTTCTGTTTAAAAAAATACAGGCTACTTTCGCCTCAAAAGCATGATTACTGCAAAAACTATGCTTTTAAAGTATTTTTCGAAATTCAATATAGGTATTGGTAATTATACCGGTGAGCATCTATTATATTAACTACAGGCAGCAAACAAATAAACAAACGGAGGAATAAAATTATGAATTTATTGATTTTAGGTGCCAATAGCCAAATTGCCCGTATTGTCGAACAACGAATTTTAAATGAAACAGCTTTTCAAGGGGTTAATTTAACTTTAGGTTTAAGAGATAGTCAACGGTTAGCTGCATTAAATAAAAATAACCGGGTAACCTTGCTGGAAGTTGACCTTGAAAGTGCTGCATCAGTTGATCGTGCAGTCAAAGGGCAAGACATGGTTTTTGTTGCCGCAATTGATCAAGAACCGGGTAACCCAATGACTAAAAACGTGATTAAAGCGATGCAGCATCATCAAGTTAATCGTGTTTTATACGCCAATATTGAAGGTTTATATGATGAAGTGCCCGGCGAATTTGGTGAATTTAATCGTAATTGGACGAAAAATGTGATTAATGAATCAATCAATAGCGATCAATTATTGGCTGATTCTGGTCTTGACTACACAACGTTACGCTTACCTTTCTTAAATGACCGCGATGAGATTAAATATACAGTGACTAAAAAGGGCCAAGAATATATTGGCGTTTCTGGTTCAAGAAAAAGTATTGCTGATTTCGTTTTAAAAATGGTTAAAGATCCTACCATTGGTTCGCGAGAAAGCTTAGGCTTAGCCAACCCCGATACACAGGGTGAACCACGACCTGTCTATTAACCTAAAGCATCAATAATCTGTGACTTAAATTTTATTTTAAAGGAGTTAAATATGATGAATGAACAATTAACAATGCCCCAAACTTGGGACAAGGTTTTTCCAAAAAGTGATAAAGTTAACCAGCGCAAAGTGACTTTCCATAATCGGTATGGGATTACGTTAGCTGCTGATTTGTATGAACCCAAAAATGCGAGTGATAAGTTGCCCGCCATTGCGGTTAGTGGTCCATTTGGTGCGGTTAAGGAACAATCATCAGGTTTATACGCGCAAATTATGGCGGAAAGAGGATTTTTAACGATTGCTTTTGATCCTTCTTTCACCGGTGAAAGTGGCGGTAATGTCCGCAATGTAGCTTCACCCGATATTAACACAGAAGATTTTCAAGCTGCAGTAGATTTCTTATCAGTACAAGATAATGTTGATGCTGAAAAAATTGGTATTATCGGAATTTGTGGTTTTGGCGGCATGGCGTTGAACGCTGCAGCTATTGATACACGAATTAAAGCGACCGTTACTGCAACCATGTATGATATGTCGCGGTTGAACGCAAATGATTATTTCGATTCAATGGATGCCAACGCGCGGTATGCCAAACGAGAAACATTAAATCAACAGCGTACTGACGATTATAGAAATGGCAGTTATGCACCGGCTGGTGGCATTCCGGAAAAATTACCGGCTGACGCACCACAATTTATGAAAGAATATCAAGCCTACTATAAGACTAGCCGCGGTTATCATGCTCGTTCAGTTAATTCAAATCAAGGATGGAACGCTACTTCAGCACTTTCCTTTATGAACATGCCGCTTTTGCAATATACAAATGAGATTCGGCATGCCGTTTTAATGATTCATGGCGAAAAGGCACACTCTTTGTACTTTAGTCAGGACGCTTTTAAAAAGTTAACCGGCGATAATAAGGAATTAATGATTGTGCCTAATGCGACACATACTGATTTATATGATCAAGTGGCTATTATTCCATTTGATAAAATGACAGCTTTCTTTCAGAAATATTTAAACTAATTTGCGTCAGAGGTCTATTTTTTGCTGAAGAAGTGGAATATTTAGGAGATTATGAAGAAAATGAGTATTAAAAATAAAGTAGTTATCATTACTGGTGCATCAAGTGGTATTGGTGCTGCAACCGTTAGAACATTGGCTGAACAACATGCTAAGTTAGTAATTGGTGCTCGTCGCATGGATCGTCTTGTCGAATTAAAAAATACATTTCCAGATGAAGCAATTTATGCACAACAGGTCGATGTGACTAAATTTGATCAGGTACAGTCACTGATTGATCTAGCAATGACGAAGTTTGGGCATATAGATGTCCTCTATAACAATGCTGGAGTGATGCCGCAAAATGCATTGATTAATGTGGCGCGGGATGAGTGGCAGCAAATTTTAGATGTCAATGTGATGGGGGTGCTTAATGGCATTGCCGCAGTGTTACCGATCATGATAAAGCAACAAGCGGGTCAAATCATGGCAACTGACTCAGTAGCTGGTCACGTAGTTGTACCGAATTTAGCAGTTTATAATGGTTCAAAATTTGCTGTTCGGGCAATTATGGAAGGCTTGCGAAAAGAGCAGCATAATAACAATATCAGAACGATGATTGTTTCACCGGGATCAGTGGCAACAGAGTTGTACACCTCAATCAATAATGCAGAACGGCGGCAAGCTGAAATTATGTTTGAAAAGCAGGTAGGCATAGCAGCTGAGGATATTGCACGAGCAGTAGCGTTTGCCATTGATGCACCTGAGAATGTGGATATCAATGAAATGATTATTCGGCCGATCAAGGAAGATATTTAAGTATTTAGACATTAAGGAACCTGTTTCATATAATAAAGTTCATCGAGATCCAGATTTTGAAGCATTTGCAAATGGGCTTTCTCCGGAATATCCGGAGTTTGAAGGCTCTGACACCATCGATTTAACCACTGTTCATGATGGCTACTTTGATGCCTCCCTATGGAAAACATTGCGAGGACAAGTTATTCAGCGGGAGAAGCAAATTGATGTTTGGTTAGGGTCACCGGCTAGGCACTTAATTACTGATTCGGAAACAAGTGCAGTGATGGGTGTTCAAATTGAGCGAAATGGCCAATTAGTCAATATTCAAGCTCGTAATGGCGTTGTCATGAGCATGGGTGGTTTTGAAAACAACACTGAGTATATTCAAAACTTTATTGGCGTTCCCAAGCTAAAAGTGATCGGTACACTATATAACAAAGGTGATGGTATCCGTATGGCCCAGGAGGTCGGAGCCTCATTGTGGCACATGAAGTCATTTGAAGGATTTAGCTTTAACACCGGCTTTACATTTGAAAATCCTGAAGAAGACCGTGGGAAGTTTATTTTGAGCCCATGGCCGGATCTTTCACATGGCAGTATTTTTGTCGCAGCTGATGATGGCAGTCGATACGTCAGAGAAGATGAAAGTGGGCGTCATGGACATGCCTTTGAAGGCGGAAGCTGGAAAAATCCGACAGTCTTTTCTCACCCTCACCTGATATTTGACGAAACGCAATATCATCAGATTGAGGAGAATGGCGAGTTGCCTTATTCTGAGTTTTTTAATATTACCGTTAAGGCAAATACGATTGAAGAGTTAGCTGAGAAAATTAAGGCTAATCCAATAACATTGAAACAAACGATGCAACACTTTAATCGTTTCAGCAATGATGGCGTAGACTTGGCGTTAGGACGTAGTGGTGATTCAATGCGCGCATTTGATGATGGCCCATATTATGCGACTCCCTTGGCAACAGCAATGTTGAATACACAGGGAGGTGCCAAGCGTGACGAACAGGCTCGAGTATTGGATGCGCAAAATAATCCAATTCCACATTTATATAGTGCCGGAGAGTTTGGTGGCATTAATGCAAACCAATATAATGGTGGGGGTAATTTAGCTGAGTGCTTAATTTTTGGCAAGATTGCTGGAGAAAATGCTGCAGCTGTTAAGCAAGACTTGGAAGCTAAGTTAGATCAATCAGCCAAAGAGAACGTTAATTTAGGTGGTAATGATCTTGCATCTGCCAGTGTTTTAAGCCACTACTCAACCGGCAAAGACCAGTATCTTGGTGTCAGTGAGGCCGGAATTGGCGGCCGTGTTATTGTCCGGATTACTTATTCTGACGATCAACTGAAAAAAGTTGAAGTTCTGGAGGAACACGAGAGTGAGGACGTTGGTCAAAAGGCAATGGATCAATTACCGAAGACGATGGTAGAGTTAAATACCTATGAGGTGGACTCTGTTACTGGTGCATCCACATCGAGTCGTGCTTTAAAGAGTGCAGTTAAGGATGCTGAACAAAAGGCCAAGCATGCCACAGAAAATTAGTAGACGGATTCAAATTTTTTTTAAAAAAGGCTCTGAAGTTGAAATGCTTCAGAGCTTTTTAATGTGTAAAACACTCATCAATCCCACCGTGAACGCAATTGTAAACCTTGTGTTCTTAAAATAAGGGATTAGATTAACATGATGATTATGTTATATAAAATAAGCCAAAATAGTACTAATAATCGACACAGCATGTTATTATTACACTGTAACGGGGGAACATGAACACAAAAAATGAGGGAGTGTTGACTATGTTTAGCAGAATAGACAATTCTAAGACAGGGCGACTTGCAACGAATTGTAAGCGGTTACGACAAATGGTAACGGGGACCATTGCAATCATCGCGGTATTCTTTGGGTTGGGAGCAATGCATGCTTCTGCGGCAGATGTTGAAAATATGGTGCCACGCACGGACGAGTTTAATATCAGTAAGGTTAGTCCGCTGCAGTACACGTATGTTCATGTTGGCTTAGATAAATTGGGCGCTAAGGCTTGGAAGGGCGCCGATTACGCAGCAGCAATTCCAGACGATGCCAAAGGAATTGATCCTCAAACTGGTAATCTATATTTGAGCGAGTGGATGCCAGATAATATGTTTGAGTATTTCATCTGGCAGACGGCGTTTTCCGACAAGTACAAAACTGCTGATGATTTCTTTTACAATTTCACCAAAAACGATATGAAATCATTGACGTCACTATCTAGCGATAGAGATAAGCAAAATGCTGGGACTTACGATAACCCGAAAGCTTCGCAGTATTATATGGCATTAATGTCGATGCAGTCCCTTGAAGGCCTACAATACGCATCCCAATTGGCCTCGATTCACTTAAGTCCAGACGCTACTGTGAGTGCAGCAACATTTAAGACCGCTGCCAAAAATGGGAACTTATGGGACATCGATGCTTTAAAGAATTTGAACGAATTAGAGACAGTGATGATTCAAATGTTTTCAGTCAACGATATTTCTTCGCTGGCTAATAAACCCAAGTTAAGCAGTATTTCCTTACATTATAACCAAATTGCGGATTTGTCACCATTGGCTACAAACAAAGGCAACAAGGGGCTGAGCCTGACTTCTGGATTTAATTATCAGCATATTCTCCTTCAGCCAATCACTTTGCGGGGAAATAAAACGACGGCAGCTGAGACGTCCTTTACGACACCATCGTTTATTATTAAAGATTTGGAGTCTGCTAATTTACCAGTTAAACCATTTGATGTGAAGGCAGAAAAGTCGAATTATCCTAGTTTATACCCAAGCACGTCAGACGCCGGTAACATTGATCCAATTACCCTGACATGGACGAATTTCCTGCCTGATCAAACAAATCTGTATGGATCCTTATCGAGCCACTGGACAGATCCGAACTCCGATTTTGAAGGCTGGATCATGGTTCCTTATCAATTTAACGAAACAGCGGGTAACGTCTTTGTGAACTACCAACTGTTGCAGCCAAATGGCAACCAGTTACAGCTGGCCCCGACAAGTACGATGTCAGGAAACGTTGGCACCAATTACGATATCTTGAATAACCCAAGTACCAATTACACCTTAAATAAGTTGTTTGTCGAAGATAAGCTCAAAGGAATTGGAATTTTCGATGGCACTGGCCGGTATGCCGACTTTAAAGCCAACAACGGCAAAGCAAACTCGGTTGGTCAGGCAGGGACTTATACTGAACAGCCGCAGACCAGAACCATCGTATTTGCTTCAGATTCATCGACGGTCACAATCAATTACGAAGATGAGGCAGGCAATCAACTGCAAGCGCCAACTTCAGTGACTGGAAACACCAACACTGATTTCGCGCTGCCAACCATTCCTGAAACAATCACCAAAGACGATGTTGTTTATACATTAAAAGGGTTGAAGGACGGCCAAACAGTGCCAGCTAAATTTGATTTCGTCGATGAATCACTGACGTATATCTATCAGGTTAAACCAACCGAAGCCAAACCAGTGACCGTGAAATACGTTGACAAAGATAATATGCCACACGAAATTGGGCCACAAAAAATAATCACTGGAAAGCTTGGCGAGACTTATAATGTGAACGATGACTACAAGCTGGCAATTCCTGGATACACATTTGCGGGAATCTCTGGCAATGCGACTGGAACGTTTGAAGACACCGCGCAGACGGTTTACATGCAGTACACCAAGAATCCTGCCCAGCCAAAATCTGTCACAATCAGATATGTCGACATCGATAATATGCCACACGAAATTGGGCCTGAAAAAGTCATTACGGGCAAAATCGGAGATCCTTACAATGCAACGGAAGCCCAATACAAACTCAATATCGACGGCTACACATTTAAAGATATCCAAGGACCGGCAACCGGACAAATTAGTGAATCAGGCCAGACAGTTTATTATCGTTACAAACGAGATCAGGCTAAAAACGAAGCTAAACCGGTAACCATTCGGTACGTGGATGCCAACAATATGCCGCACGAAATTGGGCCTCAGCGGACGGTAGCTGGTGCAATGGGGGATCGCTATGATGTTACTGCTGGTCAATATAAACTAAGTATTAATGGTTACACATTTAAAGACATTCAAGGAGAGGCAACCGGAACGTTTGGCGACGTTGGACACACCGTCTATTACCGGTATACAAAGGATCAGGCACCTACGCCACCAACACCGGTTAATCCTCCAGTAAATCCAGTGACGCCGAAACCGGTCCCTAAACCGGACCCAAGTCCAACACCACAACCACAGCCAGAAACGGCGGTTAAAGAGACGACAGAATCGGCAGCTATCGCTAAAAAAGGTGAAGCAGTCTATGCCTTAAAGAAGATCTATCTCTATCAACACGCTGACTTTAAGAAGGGTGAACGACTGGCAGGATATGCCAAGAAGCCACGGATTAATCGGCCGATGTTTGTGGTAACTGATTATGCCAAGTCAAAGAACGGCGCGTTACGGTACGTCGTAAAAGATGTTAATCACCACGCCAAGTCCGATGGCATGAAGGGCTATATTACTGCTCAGTATGCCTATGTTCGTCCGGTCTACTACCACAGCAAGCACCAAACACTGACGGTTATCAATCCAACCGGTGTCAATGAGTACACTAATAAGAATTTGACTGGAAAAATCAAGAATTTCAAGCAGGGAACGCAACTGAAAGTGAAAGGATTTGTTAAACACAACCTGACGACACGTTATCTGTTATCCAATGGCCACTATATCACTGGAAACAGAAAGTTGGTGATGGCGGGTAAACACACACAACCAACCAAAATCAAAGTTAAGAAGTCAATTTACCTCTACAAGAACGTGGACTTTGGTAAACGGCTCAAACACATCAAGAAGGGAACCATCCTCAAAGTTAAGAAGTGGGATTACTCATATCAGTATTCAACCACAACCTTTGGGGCGAAACGATACCTCGTTGCCGGTGGGTATGTGACCGCAAACACCCATTTTGTTAAAGTGATCAACTAAATTCAAAAACTCGATGCCATTTCGGTATCGAGTTTTTTGTTAATGGAGGATTATTGATTTTTTGAATTCAATATCGGCAGCACCAACTCCGAGTTATCCAGATCGACAGTGTATTGGATATCCTGATTGCCATGGATGGTGTACACCATGTCGCTGGCGTAGATCACCAAGCCGACTTGATGGCCCTTCAATAGGTGCCAGAACGTTGGTTGAAGCGGAAAATTCAGTTCGTAATACTGATTTGGCTTGAGATCATCAACCTGATAGCTGTTCTCGCGATTTTGGAGATTGATGTGCGCTTCCGTAATCCGTTTAAAATCTGTTTCATCGGCTTGTGGTAAAAATTCTTTGAGATCATCTTTTCGCCAATGATATCCTTGGAGAATTTTTCTTGAAACCAATGTTTGGGGGACGTCCGTGAGTCGATGAGCGAGTCCATAGTCTACCAGAGCCACACTGATCATGCCGACATCGGCACTGCTTTGGACCTTAAGCTTAACGGATGGCTGCCCATCAATCACCAGATCGTCATCCAGCGGTTTAGTCACTAAGCGAATACAGTGGCGATCCATGGGTGAGCCGTTTCGCTGGTAAAGATCGGAACGCCACTGCTCGAGCTTCTGAGTATAACGGTTAAAATCAACTTCAGGTAACTGATCTGAAAAGTGATTATGATCACTCAGGTTGATGAGTTGGGCTAAGGAATAAGACTTTGAAACGGTTTCTGAGCCACCCCAGTCCTTAAACGGCGTCCAAGTTTCTGCTTTGGCATTATCCTGTACAATGACATCCGGGAAGATGGCGTCAACTTGATTTTGAACCCCCAGTAATTTGTTGGACAGCCACAAATTGACCAAGTCCGTGTAATCAAATGAACGGAAGTTATTTAAATACTCGTGTTGTCCCTGATGTAAAATCAACTTTTGGGTAATTGGGCGGCTTTTTAGTTGATGACGTGAGTTCCAGACCTGGCCGGTTTTAACATTCCAGTCGTTGAGGCCATGAACTAATAGCATATCCGCTACGGTGTGATTTTCTTTAGTAACGTTTCTGGCATCCCAAAATTGGTTAAAGCTGCCGTTATCGTGGTCCTGATCATGGGTGAGTCGTTTGAGATGGGTCAGCCACTGGTCTTTGATCCGGTTGTAATCCCCGGCAGTTTGTTGGCGACTGAAGGTCCATTCGGCAAGAACGTCCGCATCGTCTCCGTCGGGGGCAACCACCAAGCCGTTTTCACGATAGTACGGATAGTAATCTGACAAGCCCGCTTCTACGATTGCCGTTTTGAGGCCATTAACGCCAGTAAATGCTGCTGCAGTGGCAAGGGTGCCCAAATAAGAACGACCGGTCATGCCGATATTCCCATTGCTCCACCAAGCTTTGATTGCAAGTTGGTCGAAACGGTTGGTGAATGCCACTCGGTCGCCATGAAGCCACTCGATTACGGCAGTTGCACTCAACGTTTCGGCCTTGGTCCCTGTGGTTCGGAACCCATCGGAATCTTTGGTGCCAATTCCTGAAGAATAGACCACCGCAAATCCGCGAGCTAGAAAATAGTCATTCAGTGAGTATGACCAAAACTTGGTGAAGGTTTCACCTGTTTGGCGGGTGTGACCCTTAATGTCTCTTGGTTTGGGTAAATCGGTGGATGGCTCAGTTGCCGCCACATCGGCGTAAGTCAGGGAATTGGGTTGCTTTCGTTTGAGCGGTCGGACGTTGTTATGGGAATAGGCCTCAGACCACTTCTCGTTCATTCCTTGCGCATAGGGGTCGGCAGTAAAGATGACAGGGGCCTTGAAACCATCGGCAGTTTCGGCCGGTCGGATGATGTTGGTCTTGAGAAGATCCCGGTGGCCATCGTGATCGGTGTCTAGTGGCGACTCCACGTAAACAACTTCACGGATGAGTTTGTCAGTGTCAAAAACAGCCTGTGCTTTGCCGTTGAAAAATAATGGTTTCTTGAAATTGCTGTCTTGGCAAAATTGATGGTAGTAACCTCTGCCAGCTATGTAATCGATGAGTAATTGGCCGTATTTGTTGCGGGTATTCAATAATCTATACCAAGCATCAATCACTTGGTCACGGGACAAAATAGCGGGAACGTCAGCGGTCGGAAGTCCCAGCTTTGCCATAGAGCCAAGCGGATCGCTGAGTGTGAAGTCCAAGTCGTCAAGAAAGCCTAATAATTGAAGGCCAATATTGTAAAATGCTGAACGGGCAACTGAACCGCCACCATTGGTGTAACTGTTGGCGTCCGTATTTTCAGTCGCCATTAAGTTGCGAAGCTTTTCGACTCTGGTGGTTGCCGAGATATTTTCTGAAAAGTATTTTAATAATAAATCACGAAACAGTGCTAAGGGATCAACCAACTTGAGGTTGTTGGCGTCCAAAAAACGGGTGGCCTTCAACTCAGTGATGATTTGGTCATGGGGTGTCGGTATGTAGGAAAACTGATTAATTTTCATTGGAAACCTCCTAAAATGTAATTAATGCCATTATACAAGTTGATTGGTTAAAAGTGACCAGTTTTACTAAAATCATCTAAGACAAATAGCGGTTAGCTTCCAGAAGATAATTGTTTATGCGGCCGGAAGCTGCTAAAGGACAGCGTTTCAACCAGAACATGTGGACAGAAAAAAGGCCTGGGCCAAAACTAACAACTTTTGACTCGGGCCGTTCCTCGTGATTCCCTGTTTTTCGGATGAACTGTGTCACCAAGCGGATATCACACTACAATCAGCATCGTCAATATTAGTCCTTGTTGTTGGGTTCCTTATCGGAATCAGGCTTTGGCTGCGCATCCGGCGTATGATCACCATATTGCTTGGCCTTTTGGGCTAACTTTTGTTTTCGGATCTCTGCTTTGGCATCTTCTCGTTCCGCTTTGTGCTGGGCCTTTTGTTGGCGCTCAGCAATTTTAATTTCTTCTTTGGCCACTCGGCGTTTGGCCTTTGCTTGGCGTTCCAGATCTTTAGCCGCTTGGCGGGCGGAATCCTTTTCAAGATCCTGCTGTCGCTCAGCCTCCTTAGCTGCCTGCTTGGATTCTTCCTCGCGGGCTTTTCGCTTTAACTCGGCTTCTTTAGCTGCTTGTTCGGCGTCATGTTTTCGTTGATCCTGTTGTTGTTCAGCAACCCGTTCAGCTTGCTTAACTTGATCGTGCTTGATATCCTGTTCCTGCTTGTGATTTTTGTGGGCTTGATCCCGATAGGTTTTGGAAGCTTGCTTCATTTGTTTGGCAAATTCTTCCCACTGAGCCTGACGTTGTTTACGGATCGCCTCGGCATCACCACTACTATTATGATCAAGTGGATTAATTGGGTTGCCGGCACTGTCTGCACCAACTGGATGGTCCAGCCAACCAGTCAGTGAATTTTGGGGATGGCTAGCCGTTTGAGTAGTTCCGTTAGCAGGCTGGGCCTGGTTCTGGACGATTTCCCGGAATCGGTTGATGGCGTTTTGAGGCAGCTTCAAATACTGTTGTCGCTGTTCAGTCGTCAATTGAGAAGCATCGTACATTTGTTGGCGATCCCGGCTGCTTAACAGCAGGTAGACGAGTGGATATGGAAGGTAGAACCACAAGACGATTTGTGGGAAAAAGTAAGCCAGTACAATCAAGACAACGTTTGAAACAATGTAGATGGTGTTGTGGCGGCCAAAGATTTTTCGATAGAGCTGCCGCATTTTTGACGTGTCAGTATACTCAAAATGCATCACCGAGCTGGTTAGCAGCCGGAAACATGCCGAGACGACGCCCAGTAAAACACCATAGGCCATGACCGGAATTCGAGTCGTGTTGCTGGCCATCATGTTTGTAGCCAGTGGTGTCAATGACAATGGGATTAAGAATAAAAAGTCATACAGCATGATTCGATAGGTCATGTCGTCAATTTCATTAAACAACGTCGCGTGCTGATACCACATGTTGGCAACGAAGGCGAAACTAATGACGTAAATACCAATCTGTTTACTTAAAAATATGTAATCTGACCAATTGTTTTTTAGAACCGGTGTTAAATCCAGCACCATAATGGTCAAGATAATTGCGATAACGGCATCGCTAAATGCATCCAGCCGTGTCTTAAGCTTTTTCATTGAAATTCCCCCAGGACTCAAATTGATAGATCCACATTATGATTTAAATGTAGCACACTGAACCGCTAGAGGGTTACAAAATGTTTAACAAATTTGCGTTTTCAAACATTTTGCTTGATTCGCGATATAATTGATGTGTTGAACCAATTATGAAATGGGGGATTGCTGTGTTTCCGTATCTTGGGCTCAAGGCCAGCACCGATCGGAACCAAATTGATGAACGACTTCAATATCAGCCGAAAGTGTTTGAGTTCTTCACAACCGCAAATGACATGACGCCTGCTGGGTTGGACCACCTGCGGGCGATGGTCGGCCACGTTCAAGATGCCGGCGTCGATAAAATTGTGATTCATCATCCAATGAGCTATCAAGGTGAACACAATGAGGTTGCTGTTGACCAAACGAGTAATCCAGATGGCTATCAATTTTTGATGACCAGTTCAAAGAAATTAATCGAACTCGCAATTCAAATGGACGTTCAGGTGCTGATTCACGGTGCTTATAACTCGCCTCAATCCGCAATTTTAAGCAATTATCCCTCGATTGAAGCTGCTCGAAAGGTGACATTTAGTCGACTGGACTATTTCCAATCAATTGGCGGTGATCATGTGATGTTTGAAAACTCGATTTCGCCATTATTTGACTTTGGTGATCCCGAGATTGAACGGACCGTCATTGAGCACCAATATCGATTGTGTTACGATACCAGTCATGGGTTCATTGTCCTGCACGGCGATAACGCCAAGCTCCGGGCCAGCCTTAAAAATTTGCGTCCTCAAGTGGTCCACTATCATTTTGTGGATTCAATGGGCAAATTTCATGACAGCTTGGAATTGGGCAAAGGGGCGATTGATTGGCAGTCGTTGAAATCAGTCGTGAACGTGAACGCGACGAATATTTTTGAAATCAATTTGAAAGATCAATTTAACAGTCAGGAAATGCGTGCCAGTTATGATTATCTGCGAGCGGCGTGGGGGATGCCGGTGACAGATTGACGTTGTTTGTTAAGAGGGGGACTACATAGTGAAATTTAAAAATGTGATTGCATTAATCTTTGCTTCACTGTTTGTTGTGATGGCCTTGGTGGCCGCGCAGCATTCATTTGCGATTCCAAAGGCGTCCGATTCAACCGGAAGCACTGAGAGCTCTGCTTCTGTTCCTTGGAAGGCGCCATCTGAAAATAAGGCCTATCCAAAGTGGTCTGAGATGCGTAAACCTTGGATCTACGTGAGTCTTCGGCAGCAAAAAGTATACATTCACGGCAACGGCAAAGTTCAGTATGTGATGAACTGTTCGACTGGGATGCCGACGAGTCCAACGCCGACGGGAACCTACCATATTCAAAAAGAACGTGGCTATTCATTTTATAATGCGAAGTCTCATGAAGGTGCCCACTATTGGGTTTCCTGGCATGATCACGGTGTTTATTTGTTCCATAGCGTCCCAACAAATAAGGCGGGTAAGTACGTGGTTTCCGAAGCTGAGAAGCTCGGTGTTCCGGTATCCCACGGGTGTGTTCGATTGTCGATTCCGGACGCCAAGTGGATGTATAAAACAGTTCCGTTTGGCACAAAAGTTGTGATCCACTAAAATTTAGTTGCCTATAAATGAATGAGCGCCTTTAAACAACGGCCGTGGCAGATGTCTCGGCCGTTTTATTATATAATGAAGGTAAATCACGATTGAAAGAAGGCTACCATGATGACACTACATACAATTTTGACACCGGAATGGATCCACCGGGGTAAGCTGATTGCTGCAGAAAATCCTCGTCTGGAAGGCTTCGTCCCCAGTGAAGGCGGTGAAAACCCACGCATTCTGCTATTGGGTGAGGCGCCTGGTGACAAAGAGGTCAGGCTTGGTCGGCCATTTATGGGACCTTCAGGAAAAGAACTCGACCGCTGGTTGGCGTCTTTAGGGCTAAGTCGCGAAGATATTTATATCACAGGAGTGGTCAACTCCCGACCGTTTTCAATTGGAAAGACTGGCCGAAAACGCGATCGGCGGCCCAACCAGACTGAAGTCAAAACGTCGGCACCAATGTTTGATTGGGAGCTGGCGCATTTTCCGGATGTCTTGCTCGTACCGATGGGCAACGCCAGCTTACAACGGTTGTTGGGAAACCAAGCCAAAGTCGGTGACTTGCACGGGCAATTATTAAACCGACCGATTCAGCAGTACAATCAAAAAACCGGTCAATTTGAATTGACTAAAGAAAGTTATCGCATTTTCCCGCTGTATCATCCTTCATATTCCAAGCGATTTAAAAACATGAAAGAAATTGTCGACGCCGATTCCCACAAACTCAAGGCATTATTGTCACAATCATAAGCTTAGGCGTTTCCTGCTATCATTTGACGAAAGGGTGTTAACCTGAGAGCAGAATAAAGGGGAGGTTGATGGCCATGGCAGATAAAGTTAATGGTGTTGCACTATATCACTCGTTATTTGGAACCCAAATTCACGACTCGCGGGTTTTGTTCGAGATGTTAACGGTCAATGTTTTTCAACCTGGATTGAATTGGCGGGTCGCCGCAAGCAAGATTCCAGTGTTTGATAAAGTGTTCAAGCATTTTGATGTGAATGAAATTGTTAAGCTGAATGAAGCCGATCTTGAAGCTTTGGAGGCCGATCCTGAGATGATTCGCAATCCAAGAAAGATTCGGGCTGTCGTCCAAAATGCCAGGGCAACCATTGATTTATCACCGGAGTTCAAGGATCTGGCGGATTATTTATGGTCATTTAAGCCCAAGGACGATGTTGTCAAAGGGACATTGACGCAAGATTCAAAGACATTGGGCGCTGAAGTTGCTAAAGACATGAAAAAACGGGGCTTTACCTTCGTTGGCCCGACTACGATGGAACTGCTGCTGATTGGCAGTGGAATTTTAAAACATGAAGATTGACTGGGGGCGGTGCCATGCATGCAATCAAATTGACAATCACAATTGTTTCGACAATTTTATTTGGCTTTATTTTGGGTGGCGCGGCAAATGCCAATTCAATGACGCCGCCAAAGAATGCCCGGATCGATTTTTACTTTTATCAAACCAAGGTGCCAATTAAGACGACGATTGGTTTAACTGATCCTCAGTCGAATCGTTACGTAAACAAAGCAATCACGATTCCGAAAAACACGGTTGTTGCTGGGCACCCGACATTCGTCAAAGACCACCGGATTAAAACGATTGCGATTGATGCGACAGCCTTGAGTTACCACGTTAAGAAAACGGCCGATCGTTCGGGTTATTTCTTTGAACAACTGCAGGACTTTACCGGCGATATTCCGTACTCTAAGGCCAAGTTTATAACGGCTAAACGACCGGGATACATGCCACAGGCAAGCAATGGGAACTTATTTGCCGGAACAGTTCCGAAGAGTTTTCCCAATGCATTTCAAAGTAATAAGCTCGCACTGACCACGGATGGTTATGTCGAAACCTATCCATACAGTTCGACGCGCTTACCGGAAGGCTTTTTGAACCGACCGGCAGGAGTTGCAAAAATTACCAAGTATCAACGCCGTGGCCAAAAAACGTTCTTATATTACCGCGCCCATTTGAAAGGTGTGCATGATGTCCGCGTTGAAAAGACCGGCAAAGCCCGTTATCGATTGACCATTTCAGGGCCAAATCGAATGCAGACGCAAACGGTTTGGGATGGCGGCAAGCAGGCATTTGTTGCGAACGTTTATTATCATGATTATATAGTTGGAAATCAAAAGTTTTATACCGAAATCGGCGAAAAGGGAATTGACAGTTGAGTCAATTCCCTTTTTCAGTGGTACCTATATTGCAAAGTCGGTGTGCTTACCGGGGTTAAAATAATTCAATAATCCAGTTGCTATCTTGATCATCATTGTTTAATAATTCGGGGTGCTCCAATAAGGCTGAGTTGACTTTGGCAACCTTGCCAGCCTTTGGTGAATGCACTTCCGTGACGGCTTTGGCACCCTCAAATGAGAGAATCACGTCGCCATCTTGGACTTCGCTCAAGTCCTTAGGGAAGGCGGCAAACGAAATTTCACCAATTTCACCGCGGGCCAAATCGTTCAGTCCAATTCGGGTGTGACCATCCTTTGTTTCTGTTTGCCATAAGTACTTTGAATCATCAATTTTTTGTGCCATGTGAATCTTCCTTTCGTTGATCGTCAGTTAAGTGTCGTTTTGAATAGAGATTGAGAATTGTGTTTGTCTTGGCGATGGCGTTGCCGACGTGGCCACTAGGGGTCATTAGGCCGTCTAAGTCGGCATGGCTGAGGTATTGACTGATAGTTGAATCGGAATAAAATAATTGTTTCAGCGGGATTTCTTGGTCGTCGGCTTTTGCACGTAACGCCACCAACAAGTTGTGGGCGTTCTCGCGACCCATGGATTCAGCCAGCTTCAACATGAGCGCACCGGAATACATCGTCCCATCGTCGGCGGCTAAATTTTTCAGCATCCGTTGCGGGCTAAACTTGCCAAATTGGAGAATATTGATGGCATAGTTTAATTGCCCGGACAGATACATGGTCATCTCGGGTAAAGCGACGTATAGATCTCGCCAAACAGTGGTATCTTTTTCACCATCAACGCTCATCGTATCATACATTAAGCCCATTTCATTGCGGATAACCGTCGCTAAGTTGACCACCGCTTCAACCATGTAGGGGTTCCGAACGGTTGGCACGACAGTGGAACCCTGCCGGCCGGGGGCATAGCCTTCCTGAAATTCGCCGACGATCGTTTCGCTCATGTACAGCAGATTCTTGCCGAGCCGGCCAATCACTTGGGCAATCATGGTTTCCACGTGACTGTATTCCGTGAACCGCTCCCGTTGGGTGTGCCAATACATCTCTGGGGTGGCTAGTCCCAAGTGTTCACAAAAATCATGTTCAATTTTGCGGTAGTCGGAACCGAGCATCGAAGACGTCCCGTCCGCGCCTGCCAAGCTGCCCGCGAAGGTAAATGGGCCAAGCGAGTCCAATTTCGTCATCAAATGATCCAGTTCATTTAACACGATGCCCAGCTTAAACCCTAACGTTGTCGGCGCAGCGAACGTCTTGTGGGCAACGGCAGCCGTGATGGTTGTCTTGTATTTCTCGCAAAGCTGATATAAGACGTCTCCCAATTGGCGAAGATAATCTTTTAGGACGGCATCGGATTGTTTCAACTGCAGGACAAAGGCCGTATCCTCGATGTCTTCACTCGCCGCGCCGAAATGAACGTACTGGCCGCTTTCATCATCAAATAACGGCTGGACGACTTTGACAAATCCTGCCAGAAAATGGCCGGCCCTGGCCGATTCAATTTTTAATTGGCGCAGGTCAATGTTGTCGAAAACAAGTTTAGATGAAATTTCATCGTAGGCCCTCTTGGGGATTCGCCCGTTTTTAGCCATTGCATAGGCGACGGCGACCTCTGCTTGGCAGACGACTTTGACCCGATTTTCATCGGACCATATCTGCCGCATTCTTGCAGTCGAGTACCCGTTTTGGTTAAAAAAGGAGCCTAACATTTCGCCACTGGTCATTAATTCACCTCCCGAAATTGCTTGTCTAACATGAGTTCGGCCATCTGTTGGGGTGAAATTTGGCCGATATTATCACTTAGATGACTGATCCGAAACGCTTCAACTAAACTGTCTTTTCGGAAAGGCACCCCGGTAATCTGGTCTTCAATTGCGCGAAGATCGCCATTGGCCTTGTTAAAATCGCCAAAAATTCTGGCGTGGGTGATAATGCCGTCGTTAACGGAAAAGCTAATCTCGATTGTTCCAAGACCGTCAAAATGTTCCCCGTGGAAGAAGTCATCATCACGTTTGGTTCCCATGATGAAATCAGGGTCGGTAAATTTGCCGCTGGCGATTTTTTCGACTTCCTGCCAATCGGATGCCGTCATTTTATAGGTCGGAATTGAGGTAAGGTCGTCGGTGGAAAAGACCTCTTTTAACATCAATTCCTTGATGCCGGCGAAGGTAATGTCTCGATACTTTGGCAAGAAGTACTGCCGAATGTTGGTCACTCGACTATGCACTGATTTGACACCCTTTGACTTTAATTTGGTTTTGGGTGGGGTCAGCGCTTTAGCCGCCCGGTCCAAATCGACATCGATCATTAATGTGCCACCGCAGGAAAAGCGATTGCCAATCTTGAGTGATGACATGCCAGAGAATTTTTTGCCGTCAACGGTCAAATCATTTCGTCCGGTCATTTCAGCGTTGACACCCATTTGATGCAATACGTTGATTGCGGGTGTCGCGTACTTCTTGAAGTTTAAGTAGTCTGTGCCGTCATCGTTGTCCACAAAAGCGTAGGTCAGGTTACCATGGTCCACATACACGGCACCGCCACCGGCTGCCCGTCTTGATAAATGAATGTGCTGTTGTTTGATGTAATCTAAATTCACTTCTGAATAGGCATCTTGGTTAACACCCAGCACAACCGACGCCTCAAACGGCCGCGAAAAGTGGAAAATGGTATCGGTAAATTGATCGGCAGTAATAAAAAATGTTGATAAGCTGCCGCCAACTCCGGGTTTTCGTAGGTGTTGCTGTGAAATTGGATCTGATAAATCAACAAATAAAATGAGTTTGCCCTCCTTTTCAAATAGACTTGGTAGCGATTACATAAAAATAGTATAGCATGGGGTTAATGAATTGCAAAAGGCGACGGGCATCACGTGTACTCACATGAAGCCCGTCTTATCGTTATTTAAATCGATTTAGCTAAAAAAGTTCCACAATCCAAGTTTTGTCCCGATTATCTTCGTTTAATAACTCAGGATGTTCGATCAAATCGGAGTTAATCCTGGCAACCTTGCCGGCAACCGGAGTGTGAATTTCAGTAACGGCTTTGGCACCCTCAAATGAAAGAATTGGGTCGCCGTCTTCGACTTGTGTCAATTTTTCCGGGAATTCAGCGAAGGTGACTTGACCAATTTCATTTCGAGCCAGATCGTTCAATCCAATTCGGGTGTGACCGTCATCGGTTTTGTCTGTCCATAAGTACTTTGAATCATCTATTTTATCTGCCATGTGAATCATCCTTTCCATTACTTAAGATCGTAGTTGTCTTTAACCATCATTTCAGCCAGTGCTTCAGGGTCAACGTTGCCAATATTTTCTTTGACGTGACTTGTTCGGAAGGCTTCTGTCAAGCTGGCTTTGGCAAACGGAACGTTGGTAATGTTGGCCTCAATTGCCTTTAGGTCACCATTTGGGTTGTTGAAATCGCCATAGATTTTGGCGTGGGTGACGACGTCATTTTGAACCGAGAAGCTGATTTCAACTGTGCCGACACCATCAAAATGGCGACCGCGGAAGTAATCATCATTTGGTTTTTCTCCCATGACAAAGTCGTTGCCGGTGTAAGCTTTATCGGCAATTGCCAAAACGGCTTTCCAATCATCATCCGTCATCGTGTAAGTCGGGATATCGCGGAGATCAGAGGCGTGAAAGACCTGAAGTAAAATCCGATTCTGTAATTCTTCCATGGTTATATTTTTATATTTTGGATCAAAGAATTGACGGATGTTGGTGACCCGACTGTGAACTGATTTGATACCTTTCGACTGCAATTTGGCTTTGGGCGGTGTCAGTGCCTTGGCAGCTGCTGCCAAATCGACATCGACCATTAAGGTGCCGCCGCATAAGAAACGGTTGCCGATCTTTAAGGCAGACATTCCTGAAACTTTTTTGCCGTCGACGGTTAAATCATTTCGACCAGTCATTTTGGCATCAACCCCCAGTTTCTTGAGGGTGGAGATAACGGGCTGAGCGTAACGTTTGAAGTCACCGTAGTTGGTGCCGTCGTAGTTGTCGATGAAGGTATAAGTTAAATTGCCGGAATCAACAAAGACAGCGCCACCGCCCGCAAAACGACGTGAAAGTTGAATGTTATGCTCATGGATGAAATTCAAATTGACTTCGGAATAGACATCTTGGTTAACTCCAATGACGACAGCGGATTGTGGTGGCCGTGAAAAGAAGAAAACAGGTTCAGTAAATTTGGGGTCTGTGATGAAAAAGTTAGCCAAGCTATCAGTGATCATTGGCCTATTTAAATACTTTTCCCCATTTGAAATATCTATATACCTAATAATAATCAGCTCCTTTATCAAAGTAAGCGGTTACAAATTTCTTTAAATAAAAATGCAGTTGGACGTTATTCGCCTAACTGCATTGTAACCCATTCCGATTAACGGAGCGAGTTTGTGTATTTACTTTTTTAGTATTTATCTCATATCCAATGGTTGCTTACTGTTTGGCTTAGGAAATTGCACATCCAGCTGGGCGAGTTCGTTGGCTGTCAGCGTGATGTTTGCCGCCAAGACATTATCAACCGTGTGCTTTGGATCGTTTGACTGGGGGATGGCGATGGTATTTCCATCACGGATCGCCCAAGCCAAAATGATTTGCCAAGCGGAAGCAGAATGGTTCGCTGCAATTTGCTTGACAACGGGATCGGCAGTCAACCGGCCGCGTTGATCGCCGGCAGCCACGGGAGTATACGCGATTAACGGAATCTTTCGCTCTCGCATCCATGGCAACAAGCTATATTCAATGCCACGACTGCCGAGGTTGTACAAGTCTTCATTAGCAGCGACCTGGTCGGCATTGGGCAGTTCGAGCAACTCTTCCATATCAGAAATGTCAAAGTTGGAGACACCCCAGTGCTTGATCTTACCCTTGGTTTGCATCTGCTGAAGGGTCAAAATGGTTTCACTCAGCGGAATCGCCCCACGCCAATGGTAGAGGTATAAGTCGAAGTAGTCGGTCCCAACTTGCTTGAGACTGGTGTCCAGGCTGTGCTCAAGACGAGAAGCCGAAGCATTTGACGGCAGCACCTTGTCGATAATGAAAAGTTCATCGCGGTTCATCCCTTTGATCGCTTCTCCAACTAAACGCTCACTGCGACCATTACCATACATTTCTGCCGTATCGAGCACGCGGGCTCCGGCAGCAATGCCGTCTTTAAGTGCCTTAATCTCGGTTCCCCGGGTTGCGTTATTATCGCCCATATGCCAAGTCCCAAGACCAATGGCAGGGACATTTGAATCTCCAATGGTGACTTCTCTCATAGATTGAACCTCCTAAAAGTCGTTTGTTTATCAGTATACTGCTTAATCACATTAACTGTTACCTGATTTTTAACCAATTAAAAATTTCTTTACCGGATTCTTCGGGCAAATAGCGAATTTCAATCAGTTCGTTTTGATTGCCGTGGCGCACGTTGACGCGGATGTGGGCGAGCTTGGAGTGCGTCATCCAAATCGATTGAACAAATAAAAATGACTGCACATTTTTGTGGGGGATGACGTATTGGGAACGGGTGAACCAGTGGCCGTTTTGGAGAACCAGCTGACCGTCCAAAATTTTCCAGCCGGTGTTATTCCCGGAATACCAGCCCAACAAAATGGCAATTAAGAATAATGGTGTGCTCAGTAAGCCCCAGCCCTTGAAGAAATACAGACACGGAAAAATAACGATCAGGCTCATGAGTGACGCATTTCGGATAAAGTACCAGTAGCTGCGGCGACTTAAGCGCGCCATCCCGCTCAACTGATGGGGTGCCCAATTGACAAATCTGGAAGTCGTCGAAAAGGCGGTTTGGGTTTTAACCACTGGCAGAATCATTAAATCATTGCCCTTTTCGTCGTCACCGGCGGAGGATGCTGCAAGTGCTTGGACAGTGGTTAGTCTTAGCCACTGACGAATCACGTTTTGCTTGATACGCAGTGCTTGAATGCGGGCGATTGGAATAGTGACAGCGTTGCGTTGAAAAAGGCCTTGCTCGGTTTTTAATTGGGTGTTGTCGGAATTAATCCGGAATTTATAATACTTTTGAACGATGGTCAGATACGAGCCGGCAATACTGATCAAAACGATTAAAATACCCACCGTCATGATAATGATTGCTGATTGGTGAATCAGTTTTGAGGCAACCGAATCAATCACCTTTTCTGGAATTGCTTCTTGGATTTTACCAAACAACGCAAATAGGGCACCGATAATTGGGAAAATGCCAAGCGAGGTGAGGGCAAATAAATTCAGCTCATGCGGGTCGATTGTGTAATCGGCAACTGGCTTAAAAGCGGTGTTGTCGCCTTGATCCGGCTCACGGGAATGTCATTTGACCGCGTTTTTCCAAGTCGTTTTCTTTCAATTTCTGCTCTGACTCGTTCATTAACCAAGGGAAGAACTGCTTCTGGGGCTTTTTCGTCGTGGCCAGCCGTTTCAATCTGCAGCTTTTCCAAATGAAAGGGAACCAGGAAAAACCATTGGGTATGCTGAATGGTTTGGATGCGGCCGTACGGAATATGGGTGTGCTTTTTGACAAAGACACCGGTGTTGATGGTCAGCATCTCATTATCAAATTCAAAGGTAAAAAACCAATATTTGATGCCGTATAAGCCAAGAATGATTAAGAGTAAGCCACCAAATCCAATCATTGGGTCAATCCCGATTTTCCGCGACAAATTGGTAATGGGATTCAAACTCAAAAATAACAGGATGAGCGTGTCCCAGGTATGGTGAAACAAAAAATAGCCGATAGATAATGGATTTAAGTGTTGACGATTATTAGACGTCATTTTCGCCCACCTCCACCGCCAATTTCATGATTTGTTTACGGAGTTGTTCGCCGACGGCCGGTTCAACACCGTCAATCTTATGGGAAGTCGAGGCAGTGGTAATGCGGATTTCCTGCAGCTTTTGAAATTGTAAAATTGGCCCGGCCGATAACGTAACGTCCTGGACTCTGGCGATTGGAATCGAAATTAATTTGCGAAAAATAAAGCCGGAACGCAATTCAACGGCATTATCGGTCAGGGTATATAACCAAAAGGAATAGCGGTATGGGACTAGTGTCAGTTCAACGATTAGGTCAATGACGGCAACCACAAAAAAGAAATCGGCGGCGTAGAAGAGCCACTGGAAGTGGAAAAAATGGTAACCAATCATGGCACCGAGGCCGACGACCGCAGCCAACAGTGCGTTCAAAACGGCTGAAATGCGCCAGACGGTTTTAATTTGTTTGGGGAGATGAGATGATTCGTTCACGATGATTACCTCCTTCAATAAGCGCACAACATGGATAGTTGCCCTAAGTTTACAAAAAAACGGGTTATTTTACCATAGATTAATTCTACATTAATTAAGCGTTGTGGTGGACATGAGAGCATTTATAGCGTTATACTTGTTTTTATGCTTTTAACGAAAAACGAAAGGGGGCCATCAATTGTCGAAAAAGGTGAGAAACGCGATAATTGTCCTGATATTTGGAAACTTTTTGGTGTGTATTGGAATGAGTCTGATTTTTCCGGTCATGCCGTTCATCAAGAACGAACTACATTTGTCCGCCACTGACATGGGGATTATGAACTCGCTGTTTGCTATCGCACAATTGGTGGCTTCCCCAATTATCGGCCAGTTGTCTGATAAGATTGGCCGAAAACCGATCTTGGTGTCTGGACTGTTACTGTACATGCTGTCCGAAGTCTTATTTGCGATGACCAACTGGTTGTGGATGTTTGATATTTCCCGAACGATTGGTGGCTTATCGGCCGCAATGGTGGTCCCGACGACTAATGCGCTGGCAGCTGATTTAACGACACCAAGGCAACGGGCCCGAATTATTGGCCTGCTTTCAGCGGCCTTCAGCGGGGGCTTGATTCTGGGACCTGGTATTGGTGGAATCCTGGCCAAATTTGATTACAAGACGCCATTTTGGTTTGCGGCAGTTTTGGGACTGCTGAGTATGATTTCATTGTGGACCATGCTGCCAAATGAAAAAGAGATTGAAAAAATTGCGGCCAACCACCCGGTGCCAGCTCAAAGCCGACCACCCAAGCGGGCTTCATGGACCCAGGCGAAGAAACTATTTTCAGGACCAATGGGATTGTTATTCTTGTTGATTCTGATTTCCTCATTTGGGCTTGTCGGTTTTGAAAGTATTTACAGTCTGTACGTAAATGAAGTTTTTGGTTTCACCATGGGTAATATTGCCTTGGTATTAACGTTAAACGGGGTAACGTCATTGACATTTCAGGCGCTTTTGTTTGACCGTCTGGTTGTCTGGTTGACTGAAAAACGATTGATTCGATACTGCTTCTTACTTTCATTCTTAGGCACCGGCTGGATTATTCTGGCCCATTCCAAATTAGAAGTCATTATTGCCACCTTGATTGTCTTTACCGCCTACGATCTCATTCGACCGGCGATTACCACTTTGCTGACAAAGGCTAGTGTGACCAAGCAGGGGCTGATCAACGGGGTTAATATGTCGTTGACCAGTGTCGGCAATATTGTTGGCCCGATTGTATCTGGGGCCTTACTGGACACTAGCTATCACTTACCATACCTTGTCGTGATCGTTTTCCTATTTATCTCGTGGGTGATGACGTATTGGATTCGGGACCATTTCTCAGTAAATTTGAATAGTGAAACAGATTAAGGTTTTGGGGCGGTACGAACGTCACCGGCCTTGTCCTTATCATACTTAACAGCCTGAACGGAGAATGCTCTGATCAGGTTGTTTTTTATTTTCCAAATTAAAAATAGTTTTTGTATACGGCATGATTAAAATCAGGTACAATGAAAACGTATACAAGATATACACAAATGATTTTCAAATGGAGGTAACAATTATGGCAAAACAAGTTGCATTCGTTACTGGAGCAGGTCAAGGAATCGGTGAAGCAATCGCGACTCGACTGCATGATGATGGGTTTAGAGTGGCCGTTGTTGATTTGAATATTGACAATGCTGAAAAAGTGGCTAAGAAGCTTTCACCTGATGGATCAGAAGCAATCGGCATCAAGGCTGATGTTTCTGACCGCGATTCGGTATTCGCTGCAGTTGACAAAGCCGTTGATACGTTCGGCGACTTCAACGTAATTGTTAACAACGCTGGTTTGGGACCAACAACGCCAATTGATACAATTACCCCAGACCGATTTAAACTCGTATATGGCGTCAATGTTGGGGGTGTTTTATGGGGTGCACAAGCAGCTCATCAAGCATTTAAGAAGTTGGGTCATGGTGGCAAGATTATTAACGCAACTTCACAAGCTGGGGTTGTCGGTAACCCGAACCTGGCATTATACTCAGGAACTAAATTTGCGGTCCGTGGAATTACCCAAGTGTTGGCCAGAGATTTGGCTGAAGAAGGAATCACGGCAAACGCATACGCACCAGGTATCGTAAAGACACCAATGATGTTTGATATTGCGCATCAAGTAGGAAAGAACGCCGGCAAGGATGATGAATGGGGAATGCAAACATTCGCTAAGGACATTGCCCTGAAGCGTTTGTCCGAACCAGAAGATGTAGCAGCTGCCGTATCATTCTTAGCAGGAAAAGATTCAAATTATGTAACGGGCCAGACGCTGATTGTGGATGGCGGAATGCAATTTCAGTAAAAGTGTGCGACGAGACCTGTTTGGGCCCGGAGTACAAGGAGAAGTCGGCAATGATGAACGGTTCTTGTTCATCGTTGTCGGCTTTTTCTTGTACAGTAGGGCCCTGGGTCGTCGGAGCATAGCTCGGAGGCTGAAGGGAGCAGTAAATAAAATAAGCGCACTCATTCTTGTGGCATCATCTTCAATAAACAATGCGAACTGAACGCACTTTGTTCGTCGCTGGTTTTTTTCCTTAATATATTAGGGGCCTGGGTCGTCGCCAAGAAGGCTAGACGCTGGGTCGTTGGAGCATAGCTCAAAAGCTGCCATTACCTGAAAGTAACCAAACAGACGAAACCAATTTGTAGGATGGCGTTCAATATAGCAGGGGAAATCAATCCAAGGAGCAGTCGGCAATGATGAACGGTTCTTGTTTATCGTTGTCGACTTTTTCTTGCACAGTAGGGCCCTGGGCCGTCGCCAAGAGGCTAGACGCTGCACTACGTTTGCGGTCGTCGGAGCGCATTTCAAAAGCTGACTTTACCTCAAAGTAACCAAACAGACGAAACCAATTTGTAGGATGGCGTTCAACTTAGCAGGGGAAATCAATCCAAGGAGAAGTCGGCAATGATGAACGTTTCTCATCGCACTTCACGGACTGCGAACCCGCAAAAAACTTCCAGCTGATCATTTTCATTCCCGACAATCGATATGTTATGCTTAAAGGGTACCAACATTAAAGATTGGAGATGTTTTTTCTTGGACGGATTACAATCAACGATTAAATTAAATAATGGTGTCGAGATGCCACGCCTGGGTCTCGGCGTTTGGAAAACCAGTAATAATGATTCGCGTGACGCGGTCATCACAGCCATCAAACACGGCTATCGGGCCATTGATACTGCCCGTGAATATGGCAATGAGCCCGGTACCGGAGCAGGTATTCGCGAGGGCATGAAGCAAGAAGGCCTGAAGCGTGAGGACTTGTTTGTTACCACCAAGCTTTACAACGGTGAACAAGGCGATTACGACAAGGTTTCCAAGGTTTTGGATAAGCAATTATCCGATCTTGGTCTTGACTATGTTGACCTGTATTTAATTCACTGGCCAGTTGACGCGACTTACATGGAAAGCTACCACGCATTGGAACGCCTCTACAAAGAAGGTAAAGTCCGTGCAATTGGGGTTTCAAACTTCGATAACGACCGCATGAGCAAATTGCTGGAAGAATCAGAAATCGTTCCTGCTGTTAATCAAATGGAATTCAACCCAACACAACAAGAAAAAGAAATTTTGAACTTTGATAGCAGCCATGGTATTCAACTGGAAGCCTGGTCACCACTTGGGGCTGGTAAAGCTTTAAAGAACCCAGTGATCGATGAATTGGCAAAGAAGTATAGCAGAACAGCTGCCCAAATTATTTTACGTTGGGAATGGCAAAGAGACATCGTCACGGTTGTAAAATCAGTTCATGAGAAGCGAATTGTCGAAAACAGTGACATCTTTGACTTTACGCTGAGTGCTGAAGACGTTCAACGCATTAATCAATTAGATGAAAACAAACGGGATCTATGGTATGACGACTTTACTTGGCATAATCCAAATGGGCGTTATGGCAATGAAATCGAACAGGTTCCAGATATTCAAAAGTAAAATTAAACCCACTTATATCAGGAGTTTTGAGCTCCTGATTTTTTATTTTCCAATAATGACTGCTCGGTTATTGACTGTTCAGTCATTTATGCTATACTCAGGGTGAATTTTTAATTAACAGGTTCGTTGGCTACTCGAAAGGAGTGGGCATGATGGAAAATCAATTAGTTTTGGATGTTCAGGGGCTCAAAAAATCATTTGGAAAAGTGGCGGCCCTAAAAGATGTTAATCTTCAGCTTCATAGTGGCGAAGTGCTTGGATTTATCGGACCAAACGGGGCTGGCAAATCGACTACGATTCGCGTGATTCTCGGGTTGATTAAGGAGTCCGGCGGTTCGGCCACTGTTTTTGGCGAGGATGCTTGGAAAGATTCGGTTAAAATCCACAAAAATTTGGCTTATGTTCCAGGCGACGTTTACCTCTGGCCCAATCTGACTGGCGGGCAGACGATTGACATGTTGCTTCACATGTCAAAGCAGCAGCATACCGCCAAGACTGATGAATTAATCAAGGCCTTTAAGTTGGATACCAGTAAGAAAAATCGGACGTATTCCAAAGGTAACCGGCAAAAGGTCGCACTGATTGCGGCGTTTTCAACTGATGTTGACCTTTATATATTTGATGAACCAACTTCTGGGCTGGACCCGCTGAACGAACTCATCTTCCAACAACAGGTTGCCGCACTGAAAGATGCCGGCAAAAGTGTTCTGCTTTCAAGTCATATTTTATCGGAAGTCGAAAAAATGTGCGATACGATTTCCATTATTCGGGAAGGAAAAGTCATTGAGACCGGCTCTCTTGAATCGATGCAGCATTTAACGCGAAATGTGGTCGCTGTCAAAACAGCTTCACCACTGGATGGCCTTGACCAAGCTTCAGGTGTGCACCAGTTGAACTTCAAAAATGACCAGCACACCATGGCTGAATTTACCGTGGATTCCGACCAAATTGGGTCCGTGATGACCTTATTGACCGCACAGACAATTGTGCAACTGAAAACCACGCCGCCGACGCTGGAAGATCTTTTTCTACGTTACTACCATTCTGATGATGACCAAAAAGTAGGTGAGTAAGATGGAACAGTACACACAAACCTTAGCGTTACTAAAGGCTAATTTAAAGCGTGATTGGTTCAAGATCATCGGCTGGCTGGTCGTTTTGGCGGGTGTCTTTGTGGCAGTGGCGGCCAAATTCGACAGCATCTATGGCACCCCGAAACAAATTGCGGCAATTGGGTCGACTTTGCGATCCAAAGCGATGGTCGCACTGGTTGGGAATGTTCCCAGCGGTCATTTAACGACGGCGTTGATTTTTGCCTCGGAGATGGCGGTTTTCTGGGGGTTGTTTATTATCATTTTTAATTACACCTTGGCGGTTGGTGCCAGCCGCGGGCAAGAAGAGTCAGGACTAACCGAAATGATTCTTGGTGGCCACCCGGTAGGTCGCTTGGCACCAATCTTGGCGGCGGCGCTCGAATTGCTGATCGCAAATGTCGGCTTCGTGTTGATCACTGGGTTCGGCACGTTAATTGCTGATATGCCGGGAAGTGATGTCAATGGGACCTGGTTGGCAGCTGTAGCGATTGCCGCTGTCGGCTGGGCATTCGGAATGATTTCGTTAATCTTTTCTCAGTTGGTAGCGGATAGTCATAACGTCGCGATGTACAATTACGCATTTCTAGGGATTGCTTATCTGATTCGGATGGTAACGGACGTTTCCAACCCAAAGTACACCTGGATTTCACCGTTGGGCTGGTTGGAGAAAACTCAGATCTATCGACATAACAACTGGTTTCCGGTCTTATTGTTAATCGCACTGGGGGTAGTCGCGTTTCTGATTGCGATCATCTTAAATAGCAGACGAGACATTGATGCCGGTGTGATTCATGTTAATCCGGGTAATCGGCGAAGTCATTTTCTTCGAGGGCCGGCCACACTTCTACTTTGGAATCAAAAGTCAATGACGATTTTTTGGATTGTCGGGATGGCCGTTCTGGGCGCCAGTTATGGATCGGTGTTCAATAGTATTGGCAAGATTTTTAACACCTCACCAACGATTCAAAAGGTCCTCGGTCAAAGTGGCGTTCAACACATTGAAAAGCTGCAGGTGCTCTCATTTGTCGGTTTGTTGGGGATTATCTTCAGCTTGTTAGCAGTGATTGCCGGAATGATGATTGTCACCCATTTGGTCACGGAAGAACGCCGTGGCTACTTACAGATGGTTCTCACGAAGCCGCAAAGCCGTGGGTATCTATTAGCAACCTACGTCATGTTTGGGCTGGTCGTTTCAGCAGTTATGTTAATGGTTGCCCTTTTAAGTGCCATGGCGGCAGGGAATGTGGTGATGAAACACCCAATTGCGTTTAATGATTACTGGCAAACCTTCATTGCAAATTTCCCGTCAGTTGTACTGTTTATGTCACTGACAGTGGCCTTTATCGGGATTTATCCGAAGATCCGCTCATTAGTATGGGCATATCTGGGTGTGGCGTTCATGATCACATACTTTGGAAACCTGATGGATTTACCAAAGTGGTCGCTTCAATTATCCCCGTTTTACTGGACGCGAAAGGTGCCAATCGAATCAATTAATGCCACCCCGTTAATGTGGATGCTGGGGATTGCAATTGTCCTGATTATCATTGGATTTATCGGTTATCAGAACCGCGACTTGGAAAGTTAGGAGGACGAAAATGGCAAAACGATTACCCCGTGATCCTGACAAGGAAAAGGCAATTTTGGTCGCTGCGGTTCAGGAATTTGGAGATGCCGGATACCGGGCAAGCACGGATACAATCGCTGAGAAGGCGGGGGTTTCCAAAGGCTCGGTCTTTAGGTATTTTGACAATAAAAAGAAATTGTATGTAGCAGCGGTGCAGATGGCAATGAAGACCTTAATCGACGTGGTTGATCTAAGCGTCTGGACGGATTCAGATGACTTGGTCAGCATGATTATTAACGCCACTCGATACAAAACACAACTGTCGCACCAATATCCAAGCGAGTTTGCGTTATTAACCAGGGTATACAGCCAGGATTCAATGATTCCACCAAAAGTTCGCAAACAAGTTTTCGATATTTTCTCAAAATGGGAAACCGTTGTATCAAATCAAGTCATTAACGCAATGCTCAAAAAAATGGTTTTACGTCCGGGATTGAATCGGGATCATGTCAAAAAGTATCTGATGAACACACTCGCAATGGTCATGGTGGACATTCAACAATATTTTGAGCAGCACCCAGAAGTGAAGCGGATGGAGGATATGGGTGACATTATCGATGAAATAAAGGAGTATATGGATATGGTTGAAAATGGAATTGTTGGGTAGCGACGGCAACGCCGATTTACTTGGGATCCTTTGTTGATTGTATTTGTTAAGCTTCTGTTGTTATCAGACTGATTCAAAAAAACACCAGTATCAACATGTGCTTGCATGCGTACTGGTGTTTTTGGTTTGCATTTATTTGCTTAGTTTGTGGTAGCTTTGCTCTTATGATAGTTGAAACGTGGTCCGATGCAACTGGCACTGCGATCTAAGCCGCTTTGAATTAAATCCCAAACCAGGATTTAATTCAAAGCGAACTTAGTTCTCCGTGCCACCCCGTTGCTCGTCACACTCTGTTAAAACGTGTTCCGACGACCCAGATGCTAACTTCTAAGAAAGCTTTGGGCTAAACCCAAGTTCGGGGTTCAACCCAAAGCTCCCTTAGAAACCGCATCTCCCGGGTCTCGTCACACTCTAGGGCATTACCAGATCATAATGATTTCCCACAATCGCTGTTCCGCGGTCATGAACCACGCCTTCACCTAGTGGGGTTTGGACATGGGTTCCAAATGGAACATCCGATGGGGCTGCGACGATTAAGTAGCCGTCTGCATCATAGCCACCGTGATTTGTCGTTCCATCGGCAAATGCGGCACCCGTATAGTAGGTCCACTTTTTACCGTCCTGGTAAATCACACCTTGTGACTGGAATGCTTCTGGCGTAGTTGTTGCGCTACTTGTTGCGTCAGTTGTTGAACTGCTGTCACTTGATGATTGGGATGTTACAGCAGTGTGAGCCGATCCCTTTTTAATTGACGTTGACGTCTTCAAGTGTTTTTTGTTGGCTTTGGACGTTGATGCCTTGGCATTCTTTCCAATTTCGAGCTTTTGACCGACTAAAATGAGGTTCTTGTCGGTTAATTTATTGCGCTTTGCAATTCCGTCGACACTGTCATTGTGTTTTGCAGCGATTTCAGCCAGCGTATCTCCCGACTTAACGGTATAAGTGCTTGCGCTTGCAGCCACGCCACTGAATCCTAAGACACCTGCAACTACGGATAATGTTAATAGACTCTTTTTGATTGTAATAACCACCTTTTAGATTACTGTTTCTAGAATTACGTTCACAGTTGAAACGAAAACCTGACTTCCAAAAATCTGATGAATGCTTGAATTGAAATAAGTGTTCCGGAACACTTCTGGATGCTTTGAAAATGATTTTGGAAGATGATTGATTAACTGAAGTGAACGCCGCATAAATCAATCACGCAAATATAATATCAGATCTCACTCGACCGTCAACCGCGTTTACAAATAAGACAAAAGTGTGACAATGGCGTTCCATGATACGGGTACCATTCGAGCAGGTTGTTACAAACTTGTTAAAGTTAAAGAAGCCTCTTTCCCATTAAATGAATGTAAAAGTTGTGTAAATGGTGGCTGGAGCCCATTATTTCCTTTACAGATTAGAAAAGTGGTGAATTCACTCTTTCACGGCCACTTAAACACTCATGCTAGGAGAAACCGCGATTGATCGTTATAATAAGTGAAGAAGATTAATAATAAGAAAAGTGAGCGGTGACATAATTTATGGTCAAACAGGGCAGGTTCGCCAAATCAAAACGACTCAAACAAATTAAGGCAATTAGAAAACAGACGCACACCGACACGGGTCGCACAATCAAGTCGGAAGACTTTGAAAATTTTGTCTTGGTTCGATATGGATTGACGCTTAAGAAACGGTTAACCGGTGTCGACAAGCAAACGGTTCAACGATTTTTGCAGGAACTGTTACGGGATAATCCGCCTGCTGGTGTCTGGGATTTAGATAGCGTCTTAACGCAAACATTAAAGGAAGTTAACGTTCATGTGCCGTTTAAATTTTATGAACGGCTAGTCGCAAACTGGCCAGAGATTGAGCATTTTCTCCGGCGTGAAATTCCAGCCGTTCCCTTGGCGCAACGAATTCAAATTTATCCAGGGAGTCATATTCAAGAGGTTGTTCTCCGACAGTTGGACGCCAACATGCTGATTTTTATTTCAAAAGATAATCCGAATATCTTTAAAGAGATGACCATGGAAAAAATGGACGCATTAAATGATAGTTTAACGTCCGGGGGACTGATCGATTGGGAAAAGGTAGCAGACATCTTCGCACCATTTGGATTTGATATCAACACGGCGTCCGATGACGGAACCAGGCAATGGTTTGACCAGTTACTGAACGAATAATGAGGTGGAAACGATGGATTTACAACAAGCTTTAGAGTGCGTCAACTTAGTACCGATGTTTCATTCCCTACCAGAAGATCAAAAGACCGAGGTTGCCAAATTGGTTGTTCAACACGACTATCCAAAGGGAACCATTATTTACCTTGCCGGCGATACCGTTGGTCATTTTATGATTCTGGAAGCCGGTCAGGTCAAAATTTCACAGGTAGCTGCTAACGGGAAAGAACAATTATTGAAGGTCCTTCAACCCGGTGACTTCGACGGAGAAGCTGCCCTGTTTAACGGGGATCAACGAAACGTGACTGCAACCGCTCTGGTGGATTCCAACGTTTGCCAGATCGAGCAGGGGGCCTTTCAAAAGCTGCTTCAAAAGAGTCCGGAATTATCAGTCAGCCTGCTGCAGACGCTGAGCCAACAAATCAATAACATGCAAGCCGAAAAAACGATTTCATCGACCTCTGATATGGCCGGCAAGTTGGCAAAATATCTGCTGGAAACCAGTGCCGGACTTAAAGAAAATCCGTTTAAACTGCCATTGAAGAAAAAAGATATCGCCACATTTTTGGGGACGACTCCCGAAACGATCAGTCGGACATTTAAACAATTAGCTGCAGAAGATTTGGTCGACGTTTCCGGATCCAAAGTCCGTATTTTGGATGAGGACGGCCTATCGATGCTGGTTTAATTACTTTTTTAAAAATATTTATTCTACAAATTTCGAAAGTGATTGATTTATACGTACGAATATTTTACAATTAGGGGGTAAACGAAAACTAAACGTAGTGACGTGGAGGAAAAAACAATGGACGAAAGTCGAGTACGGAATGAAATTGTAAGCGGAAACATTTCGTTGGGGATCGAACTTGGATCAACCCGAATTAAGGCTGTCTTGGTAACCGACGATTTCCAGACGGTTGCATCTGGAGATTATCTTTGGGAAAACGAATTAAGTGATGGCATCTGGACATACCCAATCGAAAAAGTTTGGGATGGGATTCAGACAAGTTATGCGACCCTTGCACTACAGGTTCATGACAAATATGGTGTTGATATTAAAAATATTGGTTCAATTGGTGTCAGTGCCATGATGCATGGGTACATGGCATTTGATAAAAATGATGAACTCTTAGTACCATTTAGAACTTGGAGAAATAATATTACTGGTGATGCTGCTGAAGCATTGACCAAGTTGTTTGACTTCAATATTCCAGAACGGTGGAGCATTGCGCATCTATATCAAGCAATTCTTAATGACGAAAAGCACGTTAAGGACATCGACTTTATCACCACTTTGGCCGGCTATGTGACTTGGAAGTTATCAGGTGAGAAGGTTCTTGGAGTCGGCGATGCATCAGGTGTGTTCCCAATCGACGAAGCCACAGTTAATTACAATCAGGAAATGGCTGACAAATTCAGCTCATTACCAGAAGTTCAAAAATACCCGTGGAACTTCAAGGATATTTTGCCGGAAGTCTTGCCTGCTGGTAAGAAGGCTGGCGAGTTAATCGCTGATGGTGCCAAATTGTTGGATCAAAGCGGAACCTTGCAAGCTGGTTCATTGATTGCCCCACCTGAAGGGGATGCAGGAACTGGAATGGTTTCAACCAACAGTGTTAAGAAACGGACTGGTAATATTTCTGCCGGAACTTCTGCTTTCTCAATGGTTGTCTTGGATGCACCTTTGAAGGCAGTTCACCGAGATATTGATATGGTAACGACACCAGATGGTGCACCAGTTGCCATGGTGCACACTAACAACAGTTCCTCAGATATTAATGCCTGGGTTGGCATTTTTGGCGAATTTGCAAAAGCACTCGGCCTTCAGTTGAAGCCGGATGATTTGTATGGCACATTGTTTGCTGAATCCGTTAAGGGTGACCAGGATGCCGGCGGGTTGGTTAACTACGCCTATCTTTCAGGGGAAAACATCACAAGAATGCCTGAAGGACGTCCATTGTTTGTCCGCAAGCCAGACAGCAAGTTGAATTTAGCCAACTTCATTAAGACTCAAATTTACTCAGCATTTGCCCCTCTGAAGATCGGGATGGATATCCTGCTTCGAGAAGAACACATCAAGACCAACGTGCTGGTTGCACAAGGTGGAATCTTCAAGACACCGGTTGTGGCCCAACAAGTTTTGGCCGATGCACTCAACACCCCAATTTCTGTAATGGAAAATGCCGGTGAGGGTGGTCCTTGGGGAATGGCTGTTTTGGCCCTCTTCTGTGTAAATCGTGAAAATGGTGAAGCATTGGAAGATTACCTTGAAAACCGTGTCTTTAAAGATTCAACCAAGGCAACTTTGTATCCTGAAGATGCCAGCGTTCAAGGCTATGACAAGTTCATCGACAACTACAAGGCAGCATTGCCTGTAGAAGCCGAAGCCGTTAAATCAATGAAAATGAAGTAAACAGTTGGAGGCTGAAAATTAATGTTAGAAGATCTCAAACAAGAAGTATATGAAGCAAATATGCGCTTACCACAATTGGATTTGGTCACTTTCACTTGGGGAAATGTTTCCGCAATTGACCGTGACAAGGGCTTATTCGTTATCAAGCCTTCCGGTGTTGAATATGACAAGTTAAAGCCATCAGATATGGTGGTTGTGGATTTGGACGGTAAAGTTGTTGAAGGCGACATGAATCCTTCATCAGATACGCCAACCCATACTTACTTGTACAATCACTTCCCAAATATTGGTGGGATTGTCCATACCCATTCACCTTGGGCGGTTTCCTTTGCGGCAGCCAAGATGGATATTCCAGCGGTAAGTACGACGCATGCCGACACATTCTATGGCGATATTCCATGTGCCCCAGCTTTGACGAAGAAGCAGATTGAAGAAGCTTATGAGTTGAACACTGGTAAAGTAATTGTGGACGAATTTGAACGCCGTGGCGTGGATCCAGATGCTGTTCCGGCAGTATTGGTCAGCCAACACGGACCATTTGCCTGGGGTCCTACAGCGGATAAAGCCGTGTACAATGCCAAGGTATTGGAAGTTTCAGCTGAAATCAGCTATCACGCATTACAATTAACGCGGGATGAAACCCACGTGCCACAATATCTATTAGACAAGCATTACTACCGTAAGCATGGTAAGAACGCCTACTATGGTCAAAATAGTGCCAAGTCCAAGTCGCATGCGGAACATGAATAGAGCGTGACGAGACCCGGTTTGGCCCCGGAGTGTAAGACAAAAAGTCCATTGACGAACGGTTTGCTCGTCGATGGACTTTTTGTCTTACACAGTAGGGGACAGGGTCGTCGGAACGCATTTCGGCAAAATAACAGGGGGAGACACGGGTTTGTTCATCGTTGGTCTTTTCTCTTTATGCAGTAGGGATCAGGGGCGTCGTCCACAGGACTAGGCGCTGCACGGTGTTTGCGGCCGTCGGAGCATAGCTCAAAAGCAGAAAAACATGAAAAAAGGATAAAAATGATCACCCCCGTAGCCATCCAAAGCGTTTTGCTCGTCGATGGACTTTTTGTCTTACACAGTAGGGGACAGGGTCGTCATCCACAGGACTAGGCGCTGCACGACGTCGTCAAGTTTGCATTCCTTTTGTCGTCAGTGTCGAATGCATTTTCAGGCAAATCAGTTGCCCCCAAGAAATTTCAGCCGTATACTCACCAAAAAGTACCATGGAGGCGATTACAATGGCTGATTTACCAATGATTACGATTTCGATTCCGACCTATAATTTAGGCTCGTATTTGAACAAAACACTGGAAAGCATTCTACATCAGACTGATCAAAACTTCGAAATTTGGTTGGTAGACGACGCGTCCACTGACAAAACCGCGGATACGGTCGCCCAATTTGAACAAGCGGACCCGCGGATTCATGCGCACTATTTTGACACCCATCAAGGGGTATCAAAGGCGCGAAACTATGCGATCGAGCACGCCAAAGGTGAAATCATCGTTTTTGTCGATGGCGATGATTTGTTGGAACCAAACTACCTTGAGGTGATCGCAACCGGATTTACTGATCCGACCGTTGACCTGGTAGGTGTTGGTTACACGTGGGGATGGCGTGGCGGTCAATCCGGGCGCCACGCTTTTACTGAAATTTCAAAAACAAACGCCTACGCCTCGATTAATCATCGTGGTGGTGACTTTGGTGGTTATACCTGGAATAAGGGGTTCAAGATGAAAATTATCCAGGATAACCAGCTTCGATTTGATGAAACGTTGGATTTAGCCGAGGATCTGCTTTTTACCGCCCAGTACACATTGGCTGCACATAAAATTCTCTATTATCCGGATGCCCTATACACTAAAGTTAGCCGCAGCAACAGCATTATTCACTCGGCAACGTGGGAAATGCGCAGTAAAGAGCAGGCGGTCCGCCAACGGATTGATAAGATGGGCAGAAGCATGCAACCTTGAATAATATCTAAAGATTTTTCCAAGAAAGGCCAAATTTGATTCAGATTGGAGTACGATAATTTCGTCTGAATAAATTATTTTTGGAGGTGAGCGCAATCTTGCAAACAGCGGCCAAACACCACCGCATTCATTGGCAGCAATTGGTTATCGCATTGGCTGGATTTGTGGCCACTTTAATGTTGATGGTCATTCAAGTAAGTGCCAACAAGGGCCAGCAGCAAAAGTTTGAAGCTAAAGAAGCTTACGTGATGGATGCGAAAACTGGGCAGGTACTTTACCAAAAAAACGGCAACACCAAGCGACCCATTGCCAGCCTCTCCAAATTAATGACGCTTTACCTTACTAAAAAAGCAATTGACAATCACCAAATCTCTTGGGACCAAAAAGTACCGGTTGATTCAGAATTACGTAAGATGAGTAAGAGTTATGAAGTTGGTGGCTTTCGTATTAAGCGAACCAAGCAGTATACCGTTCGCGATTTGTACAAGGCGGCTCTGATTGCGTCATCTAATTCATCAGCGATTGCCCTTGGAAATCTGGTTGGCGGTGGCAGCAATGCGACCTTTGTCAAAATGATGAACCAGCAGGCCAAAAAGTGGCATCTGCAGGCGACGTTTGTCAGCAGTTCCGGACTTGATAATACGGATTTGAGTAAGTATCACTATCAGGTGCCGCACACGACTGCCAAAGCCCAGAATATGGTAAGCGCCAAGGCAATTTCAACGGTTGCCGCTCATGTATTAGAAGAATTTCCAACGATTACCAAGTGGAGTAAGCAGCCGTCAATGAAAGTCGGCAGCCAGGTACTCATTAATTCAAATCGATTGTTACCGGGTTCGGCGTTTTACCACAAAAGTACGCATGTCGATGGCTTAAAAACCGGTTTCACGGAAAACGCCGGTTTATGTATTACGGTCACTTACTGGCACGATGGCCGGCATTTAATTGCGACCATCATTGATAGCAATACGCTGTATACATCGATGAACAAGTTGATTAATGCGGTCAATGGGAAGTACCAACCAACTAAGGTCGCACTGGCTGATCGCACGTTTACAATCAATGGTCATCGAATCAAGGCGACACCAGAGGAGCAAACTGCGGTTATTTGGCAAAAAGTCGGCACTGAGAGTGCTCATGTTGTGAACTACACTCAGACCCAGTCGAAGCTTCCTGTTGAAAAAGGCGCCACAATTGGAAATGCGATTGTCAGACTTAAAGATAATGCCAGTTCAGCTGTCATTCCGATGAAGGCGGACCAAAGCCTTCAATTGCCGAAGCAGCGGGCTAAAAATAAGCACCAGCATCAAGTCTCACTGATTCAAGAAATCCTTGGCTTTGTTGGTGGCATCCTGGCCGTTATTTTTAGATTTTTTGGCGCTTTTGTGAAGTTTATGACACCATAATCCTCAATTTAGCTGACGCATGATGTTTTGGCGTCAGCTTTTTTATTTCTTTAATGTCGTTTTACATGACTTATACACATCTGTAATGGTTCTTTTACAATCAATTGTTATCCTAAAGGTATTCTCAATTATCCGTTTCTGGTAGCACCAGTCTTGTTGCAGTTATGACTGAATTTAGGCGATGGAGGGATCAATTATGTTTGATTACAAAATTTGTCAAATTTCTGATACGCATTTAACACCGAAGAACGCCAGACCTGCCAACAATCAGCGGGTCGACCCACTGTTAAAATTAATGCAGGTGTTTGATGACATTTATACCACGAGGGTCAATCCTGATCTAATCGTGATTACCGGTGACTTGATTCACGAAGGTAGCGCTAATGATTATCGTGATTTTAAGACCGTGATTGACCAAGAGGAGCGCCGATTCAATGTCCCAATTCGCGTCATTCTTGGCAATCATGACCGAACTCGGCCGTTTTATCAGGGCTATTTACAAAAATCCTATCTAACCCGCTACTATTACAGTATTTCTAACAATGAGTGGGACTTTTATTTCTTGGATACGAAATGCGGCGACTTGGAACAAGGCTACATTGACGAGCGCCAAATGGAATGGTTACGTGCCGAACTTCACTCTTCGCCCAAACCGGCAATTTTGTTCATGCATCACCCGTTATTAGGCGCACCACTCGAACAAATGAAATATAGTATCCTGCAAAATGGTAAGGAGCTCCGGCGCGTGATTGAAGATACCAACGTCAAAGCGATTTTTTCGGGGCATGTCCATTACGCAAACCTCTTCCTGGAAAATGGCATCTTAAATGTGACGGCGGATTCAACTGCCTATCATATCAACTGTGCCAACCCCCACAGACATTTCATCACTGACGGCACCAGCTATAATATTATTAGCCTGACCGACCAGCAAATCGGCGTTGAAACTCGCTCACTGCTATTGGGAACGGATACCATTAAGGCGTTTGATGTTGCCGATACCGGATTCGTGGACCGCAGTATTTTATACAACGAAATGAACCGGGTGCTGAATTAAATCCCAGGTGCTTTTGTTAGCCTCTGCAGCTTCTTGAAGTTAAACTAGTACAGAATTATCTTCAAAAGTGTAGGGGGAAAACTGGATGGAAAAACAGGTAATTGGACCATATGAGCGCTTGTTGAGTGGTGCGCTTCTGGTCATGACAGCTGGTGTGCTTGATTCATACACCTATATTCAAGATGGCGGCGTCTTTGCCGGATTGCAAACCGGAAACTTAATCCTGACGGGTTTGCGAATCGGCAGAGGAGACTATGGCAGCATCGTCCAAGCGTTGGTCTCATTAGTGATGTTTGCGGTTGGCGTTGCCATTATCCGGGTCGTTCAATACCATTACCCAAGCGAACGCGCCGTGACTAGGAAACGGCTCACTTTAAGCTTTGAAATTGTGATTTTCGTTGTGGTGAGCGTCATTGCCGGACACGTTTCGATTCTGTTGACGACCGGCTTGTTGGCGCTGGCCGCCGCTTCTCAGCTCCAGGAATTTCGTCGTTTAAAGAACGCCCCGTTTACGCCGTTGATGATGACCGGAAATGTCCGCACATTGTCAGAAAGCCTGCTGGATTTTGTGGCTCAGGGCGATATGCAGGCACTCAAAAAGGCCGGTGACATTGCAACACTCATCGGCGCTTTCTTTGTTGGGGCATTATTAAACGGTTATTTGATTCAATATTTGCACGGTCAATCGATTTTGGTGGCCGCCCTGATTTTACTGATCACCATCCTATTTGCTAAATAAGGATTCTGACTTTAATTTGGAATATAAGGCCATATCGTGGTAGGCACCGTTATAGAATGCCGATTCTCTTAGAACCCCTTCTTGAGTGAAGCCACAACGTTTTGCGACGTTGCGGCTTTTTTGATTACGGACATCTGCCAGGATTTCAATTCGATTTAAATCCAGTTCGGAAAATGCAATTTGTTCGAGATGGGAAAGACTGCGGGTTACAATGCCACGTCCCTGGAAATGGTGTGCCAGCCAGTAGCCGATTTCAGCATGGCGATGGTTGTGACTAAATTGATGGAGGTCAATCATCCCAGCCGGTTCATCATCAACCAAGATAATCGCAAACCAAAAGTCACCCTGTGCCATCTTCTCAATCCCATAGTCCAGGAATTTCTCTTCATCGCTGATTGCCATCATGGATTTGGCCCACGGCAGCCATTCACCAAGCTGCTGGCGGTTGTTGTCAATCAGGTCAAGCATGGCCGCTGCATCTGCGGTTGTTGGTAGTTTGAATGAAACGTGGTCGTCAACTTTATCAAGAAACATCGAATCCCTCCTGTATAAACTGTTAAAATTAGTATAAACCTTTTGAGGAGTGGTACGAGTGGCAGAAAAACATATTTTAGCATTACCGGATGACCTGAAAGCCCAGCTGGGAGTCCGGTCGGGTTTAGAAGTCGAAATACATATGGGAACGGATGAATTGATTATTCAATCCCCGAAGCCGGTCGAAGCCAAAAAGCAGCGCTGGGGGATGATTGTCCTCACAATTTTGATGACCTGCGTGTTTGTTGGTTATTTTTTGGTCCGCAAAATCTATTCGGTCTCGCTCGTCGGCAGTGAATCAGTTGCCACCATGGTCTTGATGCTGACGACGTTAAGTGGTCTGATTAGCTTCTCAGTGGTCTTTAGTCGCTTGAAACGCACATCCGGGGTTATTTATCATTAACAGCCTTTGAAATTTTGGCGTTTCTACTGGCCTTTAGCTGGCTGGCCATGTTATTCGAGCGGCTGAATGATTACCTGGAGCCGATTCAGGTTCGAAGGTACGTTGTGAAATAAGAAGTTGGAGGGATTTTGACATGTTTGAAATGATTGGTAACCCGGATAAGCAAGCTGACATGGAAAAATATATGCGGCAGCAATTTCAATTTTTGGGATTACAAACACCGGAACGAAAGGCCCAGTCTAAGGCATTGATTCAGCAATCCAAGAAACTGCCGATCCGATCCGTTCATTCATTAATTGCTGATTTGTATGATCGGGTTGAACGGGAATATCAATACGTTGCGATTGACGTGGCTTATGCCAATGTAACCCGATTCACCTATTCGGATTTAAAGGAGCTCACCCAATACATTCAGCGTAAATCCTGGTGGGACACGGTTGATTCGTGGCGAAAACTGTATGGCAAATTCGTTGTGCTGCATTCGGAGCAAAAAGGGGCAGTTTTTAATCTGTTTTATAAGCATCCAAACATGTGGATGCGTCGGATCTCAATTATTTTGCAACTTCATGAAAAAGAAACGTTGGATACGCATTTACTCACTCTCGCAATTGACTATGATATTGATACAGACGAATTTTTTATTCAAAAAGCGATTGGCTGGGCGTTGCGCAATTACAGTAAATACAATCCATTTTGGGTATCGATGTTTGTCGAAAATCGCGACTTGTCGAAGTTGGCCAAAAAAGAGGCCAGCAAATATCTAAAAGAAATAAACTGGGAAGAGAATTTTTTCGACGATAAACTTTAAGCCCGGTTCAACTGGATAATTTGGAAATACTAAAAAGAGGTTGCGTCAAAAGCTGACACTTTTGACGCAACCTCAATACATCCGTCATCTAAATTAATGTTTAGATGCCAAATGATGATCTCTAAATGTAAATGCGGTCACTACAATAATAGCTGCGACAAGGAATGATAACAAGCCGGGAATGATGTTAGTAATGCCAAGACTAGCCAAAACGGAAGCCAGCACAGTTCCAAATACTAATGTTAACAAGCCAATCACGGTGATTTTCAAATTTTCATCCATAAGATCGCTCCCCCGTACTATTAAGTGATTGTAAAATTGCAAGCAATTAACAGAGAAATCATTCGGACATAATGTGTAAAATCAGTAAATTGTTTGCGCTTTCTTTACACCTTCATTGTAACGTATATCACCCGTAAATACAGCCTTTTTCTCAGATTTAAAGCGTTTTATTTATGACCAAAATTTTGGCGAACTTTTCGTCAAAAAATAGGATGACTGGACAATAAATTGGTAATATGTAAAAATAGACTTTGAAATTATTCGACTATAAAAGGATGTGTCGCCATTGAAGATTGCAAATCGTTAATTCAGAAGATATTAGTTACTCACTGTTTAGAAACAGGGGCTATTCTGTGCGATTTTGCAATTTAAATGGACTTCTTCATAAGGGGCACTTTTTTGGTGGCCTTATAAACCTGAATGCACCCATTTAGAATAGCTCACTTGCGGTCTCGCAATGTGGGCTATTTTCATGCACTGATCCCCTTTTTCTGCGTGTCAGAATGAGGTGAATTTATGGGAACTATCAAAATTAATAAGCTGTCCTTTCAATATGATGGCATGCTTCACAAGTTATTTGATCAATTTAGTCTTAATATCGACGAGAGTTGGAGGCTTGGGCTCATCGGTCGTAATGGACGTGGAAAAACCACGTTTATCAAGCTTCTTCTAGGAAACTTACATTACCAGGGAACGATCGACACAACTGTGGTGTTCAGGGCTTTTCCGCAGGAAGTGTCAGATCCACGGCAGAAAACGCAAGATGTTCTCTTAACGATTGCTGGATTGGAATCAAGCGAGTTATGGCGAATTCAAGTCGAAATGGACCAACTGAGACTAAGCGATCAGGTCTTAAATCGGCCCTTTGATACCCTTAGCCCCGGCGAACAGACCAAGGCGCTTTTGGCGGCCCTGTTTACCGACGACAGGTGTTTTCAGTTAATCGATGAACCAACCAATCATTTGGACGTCGAAGCCCGGGCGGTGGTTGCCGATTATTTGAAACACAAGCGTGGCTTTATCGTGGTGAGTCATGACCGCCATTTTATCAATCAGGTCATTGACCACGTGTTGTCGATTGATCGGGCGAAAATTCAGCTGTTTGCCGGCAACTATGATACCTGGGCAGCAGAATATCAGCGGGAAACACAATCAGAAATCGAGGAAAAGCAACAGCTCCAACAAGAAATTAAGCGGCTCAAATCCAGTGCTGAACAAATTGAAGGCTGGGCGAAGCGTGCTGAGGCAAAGACACAAAAGGGACGTAAATCAGACTTACATGCTAGGTTGGACAAAGGATTTTTAAGCCATAAAGCGGCTAAATCCATGCAGCGATCTCAAAATACGTTGAAACGAACAAAATCAGCTATTGATGAGAAGCAAGTGTTAATGAAGAACGTTGACACCGTGGTTCCATTGACAATGAAGGATGAACAACCGCATCAAGTGCATCTAATGCAGGTTAACCAGATTCAAGTTGGCCGGGAAGGGCGCATTTTAAACCAGCCGCTGAGCTTTGATTTAAAACGGGGACAACGCCTTGTTTTATCTGGTGCCAACGGATTGGGGAAGACGACAATTTTCAAGGCACTGATGGGGCAGCGTGATCTGATCGTCAATGGGACAATTTTAAAAAGTCCCAGTATCAAGATTTCTTATCTGAGTCAGGACTTTGAAACGATGTGTGGGTCCATTCAAGCATATGCGGTTCGATTTGGCATCGAATTAAATACGTTTTTGAATACATTGCGTAAATTGGGGTTTGAACGGGCAGCCTTTGATGAGGATTTGGGTGATTTAAGTATGGGACAAAAGCGGAAGATCTCTTTAGCCAGGTCATTGTCCGAAGCCGCAAATCTGTACATTTGGGATGAGCCGTTGAACTATCTCGATGTCATTACCCGCCAGCAGATTCAGGATCTCATCTTGAAGCATCAGCCAACAATGCTGATCATCGACCACGATGAAGCCTTTATTGAGGCTGTCAAAACCGGTCCGTTACTCAAAATTCAACGATTTGAATCGAATTAAGGTGTACTTCTTTGATGGTTTGGTATAAGATGTTTGAGATATTGTTGTTAGATTTAACAAAGGAGTTCAGATGCAAAAATCAACCCATTCATTGAAGAAGTCATTATTGATCAGTCTTGCCGTGGTCTGTGCGGTTGGCATTTTAATGGTCAGTATCGGTAAAGTCTCTCAGGGAAATACTCGCCAAGAGGCCACCCGAACGTCTAAGACCGCCAAAAAGGCAGCAAAGATTCACCTGACAAAACGCGAAAAAAAGATTGCCAGACATTATAAATTGACCAAATTAGAAACCAGAACCGCTTCGAAAACGCACATTACTGCCATCGGCGATTCTGTGATGCTGGACGTGAAGCCCGATGTTAAACGCGTCTTTCACCATAGTGCCGTTAGCGGATCGGTCGGACGGCAGTTCTATTCACTGCCGGGAATTGTCCGTAAGTTAAAAGCCCAGGGCCATTTGGCAAAGTACATTGTGATTAACTTGGGAATTAACGGCCCACCAACCCAACACGATATTAATGCCGTATTGAAAACGGTTGGCAAGAAACGACAGATTTTTTGGATTAACACCCGGGTTCCAAGGCATTGGCAAAATACGACGAATCGAATGATTGCTAAAAATGCCAAGAAGCATGCCAACGTCCACCTGGTTAACTGGTATAAAGCCAGTAAAGGACACAAGGGCTGGTATGTGAGCGATCGCGTCCACCTGAATCTCACCGGTGATATCTATTACGCACGAGTATTGGCGCGGCGGGTATCAGAGGTTTTAAACTAACTAAAAATCGTTTCGAAGTCCGCTTGGTGGATTTCGAAACGATTTTTTATTTAATCAGATTTTCCAGTTCGGTCAATGCAATTGGCAATACCTTGTCTTTTCCCGTATCCGTGAAATGATGACCGGACGGCATCAAGATGAATTTGGCATGAAGGTGTCTAGCTAAAGTCAGTGTGTAAGGATAAGGGACACTATCATCGTCGATGGCCGAAATAACAGTTACTTGGCGAACTTTAGGCAAAATGGAGGTGTAGTCAACAGGATGCGCCGTAAATGAATCAAGCTCCGGCAGCGTCCAAATGGGCTCGTCAAAGCCTGATATCAGTAAGACGTTAACGTTTTTGATGTCATGCTGCTCCAAATAATGGAGAACTTGGATGCAGCCAAGACTATGCCCGACCAGCGTGATGCCGTCTTCCGCTTTGATATTTTGATCACAGCACTGGTTCCAAGCATCGACGTCAGGATGATCGGAATCTGGAAAGTTTAGTTTTTTAAATGGAATGTGGTGATTTGATTCGATATTTTGTTCCAACCAGGGAAACCAGTGGTCATTTCCGTTGGAAGTATAGCCGTGAAACATATAGATGTGTGAAGTTGTCATTTAAAAGCCTTCTTTAACTGGATTTTTAGTGGGAGGTCAGTAGCTTATGACCATTCTTGACGTTGATAAGCCATTTCCCAAAAATGAAGTTCAAAATAGCTGCTTCGAACAAACGCTTGGATCATCTCTTGTTGTTCTTTTTGATCGGCGGTTTCAGCAAGCTGATCGACAATTTGAATCATCTTGTCAGTCGCCGTTGTAAAATCGGGACTTTCATATGTTTCAATGAACCGCTGATAGATTTTAATTGGTGAGCCTAATTGAATGAGCTTTTTGCCGATTTCGTTGTATAACCAATAGCACGGCAATAGCGCCGCGGCGGCCCGGGCAGGGGTCCCTTCATTTAATTCATGATACATATGGGTCACATAGCTATACGCGGTCGGGGCGATATGCGTTTGGTCAATTTCTTCTTGGGTAATCTTTAATTCGCTGAAAAATTCTTTCCGAACTTCCTTTTCGCTATCGTTAAAACCTTCAGCTCCGGCGTAGAGAAAAGCCTTGATGTCCGGATCGTCTATTTGATCAGCGATTTTGCCATGCAGCGCAGCGAAGTTTTCCAAATAAAAACGATCTTGTTTTAAGTAATAACGAAAGGTTTGCGGGGAAAGTGCGCCTGTTGAAAGTTGTTCAATGAAGGGATGATTGAAGCTGGCTTCCCACAATGGGTTAGCTTGTTGACGCATTATGTCGGTGATTTTTGTCATTGATCTAAACTCCTTGTCGGTACTTTAGTAGCAGCGTTTGACTAATTTTACCATGATTGGAATTAGCAGAATCAATATTTTTAAGTGAAATAGTGAGCAAATCAATTGATATTCCATTTTTCTTCAGGTACACTTGTGACAGATTTAAACCTGAAGGGAGTTCATATCATGGATCGATTAAAAGACAAAGTTGCAATTATCACCGGGGGCGTTGCAGGAATTGGCTTAGGGATTGCGGAATGCTACATTCGTGAGGGAGCCAAGGTTGTCATTACCGCCAACCATAACGTTGAAGGCGGGAAGAAAGCCGTTGAAAAGTTTGGCGATGATAAGGCCTTATTTGTTCAGCAAAATGTTGCCGATGAAAAATCCTGGCAAGAGACGACTCAAAAAGCAATTGAGAAATTTGGCCGTGTTGATATCGTCGTTAATAATGCTGGTATTGGCGGCGTCAATGGCCCACTTGACGACCTCAGCCTCGAAGATTGGCAAAATGTCATTGATGTCAATTTGACCGGAACATTTCTTGGTGAAAAGTACGGCATTAAGGCAATGAAGCAGACCACTAACGGTAAGGGATCAATCATTAATATTTCTTCTGTCGCGGGATTGGTTGGCTTGCCGTTAAGTCCGGCTTATTCCGCAAGTAAAGGTGGCAGCCGTCTACTAACCCATGCCACCGCCCTGTCTTTGGCTCAGCAAAAACTCGATATTCGAGTTAACAATGTCCACCCAGGTTGGATTGCCACTGATATCGTCCCTAAAGGCTATGAAGAAGCACTTACCAAGACCATTCCGGTTGGTCATATGGGTGAACCGGTTGATATTGGTGAAATTTGTGTCTATCTTGGCAGCGACGAATCGAAATTTGCCAATGGTGCCGACTTTGTGATTGATGGCGCACAACGGGCTTAAAATCATTAACATAAATGAAACGAGTGGCCAATTAATCCGGCACTCGTTTTTTTACGGTTCCGGAACAGTCATCGACCGGTCGATGTGTGAACGACCTGTTGCGTAGTCAAATTGCACATTTGGCTGAACGTTAAATAAGTAGACGTTGAAATTAAGCGATCGATTGGTTGAAATGGCTTCCAAGTGAATTCCTCTCGCCATTAGCTCATTTCCCCGGAAAATTGGTTTGGCAAAGAAGATAACCTTATTACCCTTACGAAGCGACTCGCGGATTTTACTTTCAAAGATGGTCTGAATGCGTTGGTTGGAAAAACTTGTCTGGGTAAATAGATTTTTGGGGTTGTTTTGATCACCAGAAATGTCATTGGGTTGATATTGCCCGGAAGAACTGATTCCGCCAGAAATCGAATAGGCGATCAAATGGCCCCGGTTAATGATTGGCTGACCGTTGACAAATTTCTGGTGCCAAGCAGTCGGCTCAACGTACTGACGAACGCGATTCTCATCGGAGACCACGTTTCTGGGTTCCAAGTAGGCTAAATTGCCAGTGCTGGTCCGGTTAAAATTGTCCAAGTTGGCATAAATCACTTTGTTGGTTTTCCATGAGTTGGGATCCAGTTGGGCTTTATTATGGTTCACAAAGATATAACTGGGATCTCCGGAATGATAGTCAAGCTTCGCCAATTGGTCGCTTGGAACGCTTTTACTGGTGTGAAATAAAGAACTGGAAATCTGACTAACTATTGAATTGAGACTGGTCGGTTGTTGGCCTAATCCAAACCACATGCCGGCGAGAATAACGATCAATGAGACGATGCTTTTAAGGCCCAGGGTAGATTTTTTTCTGCGATGATACTTCTTATGTTGACTCATGGTTTGTCCTCGATTCTATATGTAAGCTTCACCTTCAAACATACCAGAAAGGGATGCTTGAAGGCAAGCGTGTAAGGAGAGTATGCACACTTGTGTGCAATTTGCCGGGGAAAGCAACAATGGCTTTTTTGCCATCACTTTATATATACGCAAAAATGACGGCCAAGTTTTCTTTTTGGCCGTCATTTTTTGTTTTTTCTGTAGGGAAGTGATTGGTGGTTGCTTTGAACGCTGTTTCTTTTTACCTTGAAAAACGTGCTCCGACGCAACTGACACTGCGATCTAAGGTCCTCTAATTAAAATCCAAAATCAGGATTTCAATTAGAGGACCCTTAGTTCTCCGTGTCAAACCGTTGCTCGTCGCACTCTCCATTTCTATGGCAGCACATTTCCCGCCGCGAAGAACAGATCATACCACTCTTGCTTGGTTAACTCGATATCAGCACCCGCCGCGCTATCCTTGATATGTTCTGGGTTCATTGTTCCCAGTAATACTTGGACGTGGGCCGGGTGTCTCAAAATCCAGGCCGTTGCGATTGCATTCTTTGAGACGTGATATTTGTCACCCAATTCGGCTAACTTATCGTTTAATTTCTCAAACTTCGGATCATTGATGTACATGCCTTCAAACAAGCCATAGTTGAATGGGGACCATGCTTGAATCGTCATGTTCTTTCGGCGCGAGTACTCCATAATGCCGCCATCGTGCATGACACTTGCATCATCGACCATGTTAACGTGCATGCCTTCCTTGATCATCCCAGAGTGAACCACGTTGAATTGTAATTGGTTAATCATCAGGCGTTGACTAATCCATGACTGAACCATTTCAACTTGTTCCGGGTTGAAGTTGGATACGCCAAAATGACGAACCTTGCCTTCACGCTGCAATGTATCAAAAGCTTCGGCGATGTCGTCTGCTTCCATCAATGGATCTGGACGATGAAGCAGGAATGAGTCCAGATAGTCAATGCCCATTCTTTCCAAAATGCCATCAACGGCGTCGATCAAATGTTGCTTGGAGAAATCATAACGCTGACCAAACACTAAGCCATCGTGACTACGTTCCGGATCCAAAATAATACCACCTTTGGATTGAATGAAGAGTTGGTCACGTGAAACGCCAGAAGCCTTCAACGCTTCCTTGAATTTAGTCTCTGATTGACCATCACCATAAATATCGGCTGAATCAATAAAATTAATTCCGGAATCGACTGCGGCTTCAATTGATTTTGCGGCGTCTGCCGTTTCCATCCCAGCCATTCTCATGATACCCAGTGCAACTGCTGAAGCTTCAAAACTTGTGTTTCCAATTTTGACAGTTTTCATGTTGATCCTCCTTTATTGCTTAAGTTAATTATACGGCAAAAGAGGTGAGGGCGAAAAGACGTGGTTGGCGAATATGGTATAATTTCTTTACTTAAAATATGAAATGGGGATATTAATTTGAGCGAAAATACAATTACTGAACTGATCAATCAGTATGGCTACTTCGGAATTGCATTTTTAATCGCTATTGAAAATATCTTTCCGCCAATTCCATCTGAATTAGTCTTGGTGTTTACCGGATACTTGACGGTGACCAGCAAACTGACAATTTGGGGATCCGTTTTGTCGGCGACTTTTGGTGCCTTGGCCGGCGCAATGGTTCTTTACGGGGTGGGCCGGCTCCTGAGCGTCAAACAGATCGAAAAATTAGTGTCCGGTCGTTTCGGTAAACTGATGCACCTGAAACCAACCGATATTGAGAAAGCCGCCAGGTATTTTAACAATCATGGTGGCAAGGCCATTTTAATTGGCCGTTGTATTCCGGTCGTCAGGAGCCTAATTTCAATTCCGGCGGGAATGACTGGCTTTTCATTTAGCCGTTTTTGCCTGTTAACCACAATTGGAACGCTCGTCTGGAACACGGTTTTAATTGTGGTTGGCCACTTTGCCGGCCGAGCTTGGACCCAGATCTTAGGGATGATTGACCAGTGGTTGATGGTGATTTTAGTAGTTGTCTTAGTCATCGCCGCTTGCTTTGTTTACTATCAATTTTCCCGAAAAAGTGAATAGACTTCATGTGTGTGGCCGTAATTGTGATTGCGGCTTTTTTTGTTTAAAAATTTATTTTTCACTAATTTTCACTAAATAATCTTATAAAATTCACAATTGGTAGTCGTTAATTTGTTATGATTATTATAAGTAATGCACCACGACAGATGAACCCCCAAAAGGAGGCCAAATATGAAATGGTACAGTCAAAACGCATCGACGATACTACAACAGCTTGATACCAGCCGAATTGCCGGATTGGATGAGGCAGAGGCAAAACGGCGGCTTGAGCAACATGGGCTCAATGAATTGACCGCCAAAGAGACCGAGCCGGCTTGGAAAATGCTTTTGAAGAGTTTTAAAGAACCTTTGATTGTGATCCTGTTAATTGCGACCGGGCTTGCACTGGCAAGTGCTGCCTATGATTTTTTCGTGAGTGGTGATCAAGCCCACGCAATGGCTTCTGTGTATGAAGCTGTTGCAATCGTGCTGATTGTTTTAATCAATAGTGGGATCACCTTTCACCAGACACGAACGGCACAGAAATCCCTGGATGCTTTGGCGGACATGCGTCAACACCACATGAAAGTCCTGCGGGGCAGTAACTGGCTATCAATTCCTGCCGACCACCTCGTTCCCGGGGATATCGTCAGCGTAAAATCAGGTGACTTCATTGAAGGTGATTTGCGCTGGCTAAAAGCTTCTGAGTTGCAAATTAACGAATCGCATCTAACCGGGGAGTCTGACGCAATTGACAAGTCGGTCGAACCCATTGATGAGGAGACTGAGTTGGGCGACCGGACGAACATGGGTTATTCCGGTTCGATGGTGGTTAACGGAAACGGGATCGGCGTCGTTGTCGCAACGGGCATGGATACCGAATTGGGTAAAATATCCGGCTTAATGCAGGATATCGATGATCAAAAAACTCCGATTGAAAAATCTGTTTACAGTCTCAGTCAAAAACTGATGATTATTGCCGGAATTATCATTGTGATTACGATTGGTTACGATTTAGTGAAACAACTGATTCAAGTCGGCAGCATTTCCATGGATAGCTTTGGTGGGATCTCCGCGACGGCGATTGCCATTGCCGTAGCCTCGATTCCAGACGCAATGCCGGTGGTATTATCGATTGTGCTGACGATTGGCGCGAAGATGATGGCCAGCCAAAAAGGGTTGGTTAAATCATTGAGCAGCGTGGAAACCTTGGGGTCGACGACCTACATTGCCTCCGATAAGACAGGGACGCTGACGAAAAATGAAATGGCAGTCACCCGATTTTTAGCAAACGGTCAAATTTATAACGTCGAAGGAAATGGCTATACACCGATTGGTGATTTTATTCGGGCGGATGGTGGCGATACCCATTCAGCTGACTATCAGCGATTTTTAGAAGTTGCGGTTTTGAACAATGAGGCCGAAATTAAGCCGGATGACAAGCAAAACTGGCGTCCCTTTGGGAATCCAACTGATGTTTCTTTGGTGGTACTGGCCGCAAAACAGGGCATTAAGCGTGACGAACTGCTGGAAGATAAGGGCGATCGTGATATTGATATTGTCCGGATCTTCCCATTTGACAGTACTCGAAAAATGATGACGGTGGTTATCAAAGAAAACGGGCGCTACTTTAGCTTAACCAAGGGTGCGCCCGATGTCATTAAGCCATTAACCGAGTTGGCACTAATTGATGGTCAAAAAGTTGATATTCAAAACGCTTCTGCAACCATTGAAGAATCGATGCTGGAATTCGCCAACGACGCGTTAAGAACCATTTCAATTGCCCAACGCGAGATTACTAAAGAAGCGGCCTTGAACGCGTCAAGTTCTGAACTTGAGCAACATTTATCATTTCTCGGGTTGGTCGGCATTATTGATCCGCCGCGCGAAGAAGTTAGGCAATCGGTGAAAAAACTGACGGACGCATCAGTCAACGTGGTGATGATCACAGGCGATCATGCAATGACAGCCAAGGCGATTGCCAAACAGTTGGGGATTATTCAATCAAAAGATGCCGACGTGATTACCGGCCGTGATTTGGAAGAAATGTCTGACGCCCAGCTATCAAAGCGCGTTTTGGATACGCGGGTATACGCTCGGGTGACCCCAGAGCACAAACAGCGGATTATCAAGCAGCTTCAAGCTCATGAACAAGTCGTTGCCATGACCGGGGACGGCATTAATGACGCCCCTGCGTTAAAGGCGGCTGACATTGGAATTGCAGTGGGCATTAACGGAACAGAAGTTACCAAGGACGCCGCCGACTTGATTTTACTGGATGATCAATTTACAACGATCGAAAAATCAGTTGAGTCCGGCCGGACAATTTTTGCTAATATTTTGAACTTTATGCGTCATGAGCTAACAACCAATGTGGCGGAGGTTCTATCACTATTGCTGGGGGTCTTCCTGATTACATCGTCCATCGGTCAGGTGACTGAAGTGACGCCGACACTAACAGCGTTGATGGTGCTTTGGGTCAACATGGTCAGCGACTCACTGCCATCGTTTGCTCTGGGCTATGACGAAGCGGAATCAGATGTGATGAAACAGCGGCCACGAGATGCCAAGCAATCAATTTTAGCGAATGGCATGCTAAAAAGAGTGCTCCTGCGTGGTGGTGTCATGGGTGGGATGGTTTTTGCGGCCTTTGTCTGGGCAGCAATGCAAGGCTATTCGGTAGCTCAAAGCCAAACCCTTGCCTTTCTAACCTTGGTATTTGGCCAGTTGTGGCACGTTTACGACGCAAGAAGTGTCAAGACGTTATTTGACCGAAATCCATTTTCCAACTCCAGATTAACGTTGGCGGTGGGATTTGCGGCAACTTCGTCAATTCTGGTGACCTTAATGCCATTCTTCAATAACGTCATGGGAACAGCGCCGTTATCGATGCCAATGTATGTCGGAATCATTATTATATCGGCGATTCCAACCTTTGCGATTTCCGGAATTAAGAAATTAGTTGGCATGAAAAGTCAGACGGATTCATCTCAATTAACACAATTAGATAGCGAGTAATAAATAGCGTAGGAAAAAGGCTGAGTCAAAAGTTGACACTTTTGGCTCGGCCTTTTAGCTTGTATTGCGCATTCAAGTGCTTGTGGGAGAAGTTTTTAAACGCGAATCGACACAATTTTAATTTTGTATGAGAGTTGGGGTGCCGATACCGTGACAATATCGCCCGAATGGTGATTTAAAAGGGCTGACCCAATTGGCGAGGCAATTGAGATCTTGCGGTGATCAATGTCGACTTCCGGGGTTCCGACAATTTCGTAAGTTTCAGTTGAATGATCGTCGAGAAATTCAAAAGTGACGGTTTTGCCGACCTCAACGGTGTCGTCATTGGACGGGGTATAGACTTGGGCATACTGAAGCTGCTTACGTAAGAAACGCAACCGGCTTTCCAAATGACGCAGGTCCCGTTTGGCGGAACTGTACTCGGCGTTTTCGGATAAGTCGCCTAATGCTCGGGCATCAGCTAAATTTTTGATTTTAGCCGGGCGAGAATCTTCGAGGTCGCGAATTTCTGCTTCGATTTTTTCATATCCTGATTTGGTAATTTGATTGAAATGAGGGTCCATCAGCTCCACCTCCTACTTTTAAGTTTACAACAAATCATGACTTGAAATGAGCTGAAAATCAAATGGTGAGGCTTCAAATCATCCTCGTTTTAAACGCTTTTCGAATAATTTGTATTATTAATTGGTAAAAAGCATTCTGGACTTTTGCCGATTTTGCTTTTCAAAATGCTGTCATGACGGGTATGAGCGACGTAATGTTATGAGAATATTACTAAAATCCTATCTAGTTTAACATGCTTGTAATTATCCAGACACGTCTCTGTAAATGAGAAAGCGTATATTCGTCACTGTTGAGAAAAGACGAAAGGAAATAATATTTCATGAGACTGAAAAAGATCATTATCGCATTAATGACTGCATTAACTTTTTACGGCACAATGAACGTTGCCGCATCCACTGAAATCGCTGAAGCTAAAACAACTAAAGTATATAAATCAAACTTATCAAAAGCAAACCAAAAAGCAAAGAACTGGATCGCTTACCACGAATCACGGGGTTCATATCATGCCCGTAACGGTCGATACATTGGCCGTTATCAATTGAGTGCATCTTACCTGCACGGTAACTACTCAAAGAGCAACCAAGAAAAAGCTGCTGACCATTATGTAAAGGCTCGATATGGAAGCTGGGTTCATGCTAAGAAGCATTGGCAAACTTATGGTTGGTACTAAAAATAACCAACAATGCGATTCGAAAAGTTTCAAAAACGTTTAAAGCTGAAAATGATGAAGGATCCTTCATCGTTTCCAGTTTTTTTGTGCAGCCACAAGCTACACAAACAAAGTTGTCAAAAGCCATCCATGCGAGCGCTAACATTCGGATTTGACGTTGTTTTAGTTAAAATATAATGTTAATATTACATTATCACGTTAAACACGAATAAAAGGGAGATCACAATGGAAAACGTTTCTGTTCCGGGCAAAAATTCGCCCGTTCGTAATGCTATTTTAGGTTTTCAACACTTACTCGCCATGTATTCCGGCGATATTTTGGTTCCATTATTAATCGGTGGCGCACTTGGATTTAACGCGGCCCAGATGACCTATCTGGTTTCAATGGATATCTTCATGTGTGGGGTGGCAACATTGCTTCAAATCCGACGGACGCCCATCACTGGTATTGGGCTGCCGGTTGTTCTTGGCTGTGCCGTCGAGTACGTGGCACCGCTACAGTCAATTGGAAAGAACTTTGGTTTGGGGTATATGTACGGCGGCATCATGGTGGCCGGCCTGTTTATTATTATCATCGCCAAGCCGTTTGCCCACTTGCGAAAGTATTTCCCATTGGTCGTGACGGGGTCTTTGATTACCTTAATCGGATTCACATTGATGCCAGTTGCCTTTCAAAACATTGGTGGTGGGGATGCGACTGCCAAGGCATTTGGAAACCCGACTCATTTGTTCTTAGGGTTCTTCACCGCATTGGTCATCGTTGTGCTCAACATTTGGGCAAAGGGCTTTCTCAAGCAAATTTCAATTCTGATTGGGATCTTAGTGGGTTCGGTAGTTGCAGTCTTGATGGGAACGGTTGACTTCGCGGCTGTTGGTCAGGCACACTGGGCGCAATTGCCACAGTTCTTTTATTTTGGCACCCCGAGATTTGAGTGGTCTTCAATTGCGACGCTCATTTTAGCGGCGCTTACTTGTATGATTGAATCAACTGGGGTTTACTTTGCTTTGGGTGATATTACCGGGCGTAAATTGGACGACCGTGATTTGGAACATGGTTATCGCTCAGAAGGAATTGCCGCCATTTTGGGTGGTTTGTTTAACACATTTCCATATTCGACTTTCTCCCAGAACGTTGGGATTGTGCAGTTGTCTGGTATTAAAAAATTAACACCAATTTACTATTCGGCTTTCATGCTCATGATCTTGGGACTCATTCCCAAGTTTGGTGCAGTTGCTACTTTGATTCCATCATCAGTTCTTGGCGGCGCCATGTTAGTTATGTTTGGAATGGTGGGTGCCCAGGGAATTAAGATGCTGTCAAAAGTGGAACTCAATAACAAGAACTTATTGATCATCGCGGTTTCAATCGGATTTGGTCTTGGGGTCACCACTCAGCCACAGTTATTCCAATACCTGCCAGCGACGGTTCAAGTCATCATGAGTAACGGAATGGTTGTCGGAAGCTTTACAGCCGTTATTTTGAACATTTTATTAAACCACACCTCTTTAAGCAAAAAAGTTGAAGAAGATATTTAATTAATTAAGACGTAAAAAGACCAGCGATTTTCTCGCTGGTCTTTTTGTATTAACGATGATTTTTAAATTATCGCTTAGGAATATATTCTTCCACGTATTCTGAGATGATGTTGAGCAAGTCTGTCACTGGTTCTGAAGTTTGCTTGTTCTTAATAAATGAAATCCCGAAGTTGGCGGTTAATACGTCTGTTGGAATTTTAACCACGTTGATGTGCTTCTTTTGTTCGTCAGTCAAACGTCGTGGGTTGGCAAATGGTTCTGGCGTGATGATCGCGCCAACATGTTCAATTGCCAAGTCAGAAGCCAGATGCAAGTCTGGAACTTCGATACTGATTTCAGCAGAAACACCAATATCATTTAAGAAGCTGTTCACCAAACGTTGGTAGTTATCTTCCTGAGGTGTTCCAATGAAGGATTCACCTGAAAGCTTGGTCAGGTCCAAGTCTTCGTAATTGGTGAATACTTTGCCTGGCTCATAAAGCTTTGATGTTTCAGGGATGATTAAAACCAATGGCAATTGGGCGATTGGCCGGTATTCAACCTTGTGGCTTTGAAGTGCGTGGCCAATGAAGAAGTCGAGGGTACCTGATAGCAAGCGCTTCTCAGCATCTCGACTGGTCATTCTGGTGATCTGGGCGTGGATATTCGGATATTTGTTATAGAAACGGACTAACACCGGCTTATATAAGTCATTGGTCACCACTTCATTTGAGGCAATTGTTAAATGACCGTATTTAAATTGTGACAAATGCGTCATCTCACGGTCCAGATTGGCCCGCAGTCGGTTTTCTTCTTGTAAGAAAGCAAGCAGCCGTTCGCCGGCGTAGGTCAATTGGATGGGATGTGATGATCGATCAATTAGCTTAACACCAAAATTAACTTCTGCATTTTTGATAACCCGACTGATATAGGGTTGGGTCACAAATAATGCTTGAGCTGCCTTTGACATATTTCCTTGTGCCTTAATTTCTTCTAGAAACGAAAGTAATTTGCTGTTCATAATTGTAATTCTCCTTTGAAGACCTGTCGCCTTATAGTTTATCTTCTAACCAGATTATATGATATTCTAGTAATATATGCATGAATAATGACTCATTGCAATTTAATTTCGCAAAAAAGCTACAACCTAGTATAGCAATTCAAGACCCGTCGGTAAAGGACGTGAATCTTTTCTACCCCGTATTATATTAATCTTAATATTTTACAATTATATTACTATTAGGTACTACAATAAAAGTAAGCGGTGATTAGCAATAAAACGTGAATTTTTTTCGATGAATGGTAAAATAGTCCTATAATTTTGTGTTGTGATTTGGTACGTACCTGTGTAATAGGAGGTTCCATTAATGAGAATTGAACAGTCTCCGGAATTTCAAATTCATTTACAAAACTTGAGAAGCAAAGAACAGTTATTTTTAGAAACCATTTATAATGTCGGCAACGGCCACTTTGGAGTGAGAGATTCCAATCCACTTCAAGGAAACAGCCCGGATTACATCGGGTCACCGGGTCTTTTTATTAACGGCTTTTTTGATTACAAAGAAGTTTCTTATGGTGAAAAATACCGTGGTTACCCGGATAATAACCAAGTCATCAATCGGCTGCTTGATCCAAGATTTATTCGAATCAAGGTGGGCAACGAAGATTCACTGACTGACCATTTCCGCGTTGAAAATATTGATAAGAACCTGGACATGCAGACTGGGCTGCTGCACGAACTATTTAGTGTGACGACACCAGAAAACCGTAACTTTAACTTGGTGGTTGAAAGTTTTGCCAGCCTCAGCAAATTAAACGTATACGGCATTAAATATGCAATTATTCCGACCAACTTTTCAGAAGAAGTTGAAGTCATTAAGATGCATGATTACGTCAATCAGTCTGTCCATCATCAAGACGACGATATCCGTGTTAGTCAGGATCTGGGCCAAATGCAAATGGACTTTATTCCCGACAACGGTCAGCCCAGCTATTTGGTGACCACTTTTAGAAGCCAGCAGGGGATCATCATCACCTACCAGGCGAATGAAAATTTTGCGCCCAATCCTAAGATTGAGTATTTTATGGACGAGAATCACCACTATGGTTATCGCAGTAAATATTTTGCCAAACCGGGGAGTTCAAAAGACTTTGAATTTTTGTTTGCAATAGGCGACATTCATCCTTTGGTGAACGCCAACATGTATTCTGACCAGTATCTGGCATCGTTGGATAATTTCATTAACGATACGACCTTCAAGTCGGAATTAATGGCATCGGCCCAAGTATGGCAGACCTTCTGGCTTCACAGTGACGTTGAAATTGACGGCGATCCTGCTTTGCAGCAGTGCGTTCGCTTTAATTTGTTCGAGCTCAACCAGTCGGCTGGGCGCGATGAAAAAACCAGTATCCCCGCCAAAGGTTTGACCGGCAACGGCTATGGGGGGCATTTCTTCTGGGACACCGAGATCTTTATGCTGCCGTTTTTTACGTACACGCAGCCTGAAATCGCTAAGGAACTACTGATGTTTCGGTACCACACCCTCCAGATTGCCAAAGAGCAGGCCAGCGACTTTGGCTTGGGTAAGGGCGCAATGTATCCATGGCGGACAATTAATGGATTTGAGTCAAGTGCCTATTGGTTGGCGGGACAAGCGCAGTTCCATATCAACGCCGACATCGCGTTTGCGGTTGAGCAATACTATGAAATTACTCGTGACGAGGACTTTTTGCGCCACTACGGTTTTGAAATCATTTTGGAAACGGCCAGGTTCTGGATGGAATATGGCAACTATGCCGAATTGGACGGCAAGCGCCAGTTTGTGATCAACCGTGTAACCGGGCCGGACGAATACAGCGCCTTAGTGGATAATAACTATTACACCAACGTATTGGCCCAAAGCAATCTTCAATTGGCTGCCAAATATGCCCATAAGTATAAAGATGACGACGGCATGTTGAGTCGCCTGAACGTGACCGACGAAGAAGTTCACGATATGGAGGAAGCTGCAGCTGCCATGTATCTTCCCTACGATAAAGAAAAGAACGTTAAGCTGCAGTTTCAAAATTTTGAGCAACTGCCGAAGATGGATATTGCGTCAATCGATCAAAGTATGTTCCCACTGTTGCTCAACTATCACCCGCTGATGTTGTACCGGCACCAGGTTAACAAGCAGGCTGATACGGTCATGGTCGACTTCATGTTCCCCGAAGGAAACACGTTGGCCCAACTAAAATCCGACTACGAGTTCTATGAGCCGATCACAACCCACGATTCTAGCCTCTCTAAGGCGATTTGCGCCATTATTGCGGCCAGGATAGGCAAAGACCAGCAATCCTATGATTTCTTCTCACAGGCCGTTCAGACCGATTTAATGGATGTCCATCACAATACTAAGAATGGTATCCATGCGGGAAGCCTCGGCGCTGCTTGGGAAGGCATCATCTACGGATTTGCCGGTGTGGTCAATAACGCCAAAAGCTTTAGTTTGCAGCCGCACTTACCTGTTACTTGGAACTGCCTCAAATTTAAGATGCATCTGTATGGCAATGAATTTCAGTTCATTATTTATCAAGATACGGTGGAAGTGGACTTAATTAGTGGAAAAGGTGCGGATATTACCGTTGCCAATGAGAAAAAGCAGTTGAGCCACCAAAATCCGAAACAAATGTGGACTTATAAATGAGTGTTTCTGAAGAATTTGTAAACTAATTGCTTCTTTTTTGGAAAACAGGCGAACTTTGGTTTATCATTTGGTATGATAGTGTTATGCAAATTAAATGGTATTTATTGAATATTTAAACAGGCATGAAAGCCAATCAAGAAGCGAAAGGAACGCGCATTAACATGAAAAAGGAAGCTCGCCAATCTAAAATTGAGCAAATTATTAATCAGTACACGATTACCACACAGGATGAATTGATGGAAAAGCTCCGTGTTGCGGGGATTACGGTTACACAAGCAACTTTATCCAGGGATATCCGCGAGATGCAAATCGTCAAGCAACCGGACAGTTCTGGAAATTCCCGGTATATGATTTTTAAGTCGGGAAACCAAAACGAGATTGAACGGATGTATCGCATGATTAATGGAACGGTGACTGACATTCGCCAAATTGAATTTGTGAACGTGATTCATACGCAGCCAAGTTATGCCAACCCATTGGCAGCAGTCATTGACGACCTGCATATGGATAATGTTTCCGGGACCTTGGCCGGTTATGATACTATCGTGACCTTCAGTCCATCGGTGGATGCGGCCCACGAGATTCACGACTTGGTAACCAAGCACGCCAATCCAGATCTGTTGGTGTCAGAATAAGTGTGTAGGCATTTACTGAATTTATAAAAGCTGGGAATGATGAACAGATTTGTTCATTGCTTCCCAGCTTTTTTTGGTAGGCTTTTTTTAGCTGTCAGGCGCAAAAAAGCCGGGCCCCAAAGTTTGAGAAGCCCGACTCAATTGGATGTTACAGTCGAAACGAGATAATTATTTCAAGAACCATTTGCGATACACCATTCTGCCAACGGAGCCAATTAAGAAGATGAACCACCAAACGATGCCGACAATGGTTAACTTTTTGCCGAGCGATAAGCCTGGCGTTTGATATTTCAACGAAATGAAATGTCGCCCGACAGGGATTCGTGCGCCAATGAAGCCGCGATTGACCTTGAAGATGTCACCCGGTTGGCCATCGATTTTAAGATGCCAGCCAGTCGAATACGGAATTGAGGTGGTCAAAACGCGTGTCCGTTCAGTTGTATCCGTGTATCCGGAAACGGCGTCGTTGGTGACGTGCTGACCCGACAAGCCTGATTTTTGGAGTGCATGAATCTGCTGATCGTATTGCTTGTTGAAAGGAACCGCCATTAATTTGACGCTCTTAAACCTCAATTGTTTGACGCCGTTAAAATGAATGGTTAATGATTTCGTCAGCTTAGGTGAGTAGCCGAGATTCAAGACGATATGCTGACGATTCTCGAAGTCTGATAAGTTGTTTTCAGGGAGCTGACGAACATACGTAAAGTTATTCGGTGTTTCAACCGAGAGCGTAAATGCGCCGAGATCGGGGTGCTGAAGTGCTTTTCGATAGCGATCGATCTTTTGTAATTTGGAAACCGGGGTCCCATCGATAATTGAATCGGCCGTTAAGTTGGCGATTCGATCCATGGCCGTATGGGTGGTGTGCGAGACACCGTCGATTACCAAATAGAGTTCGGAATTGCGATACTGCTTTGGATTGTTAATGTTTAATTGATAAGACAAGTGACGGCCCTGGGCATCGTTATCCATGAGATGCAGCCCATTGGCGTTTTGTGCTTCATTTCGCCTGACGATCTTTTGATTCTTGGCCAGTACGGTTCGAAGGGGCTTGGCATTCGGGTTGATGCCGGTTGCCTTTTCCCAAATCCGTATTTTATGTGCCGGCAGCATCGTCTTATATTTCGCGGCAGTTGCCCGGTATCGGGCGTTTGGTGAAATACGCAATCGATCAAGGACGGCTTTAACGGGGTTGTTGACGATGTGTTGGTCAAACAATTTCGTTGTGTAGCCAACGGTTTTGACTTTGTTGGCGGGTTCAGTTAACGAAACCCCGTCAATTGGCTTATCAACCACCGCGCCGGACAGGATCGCCTGCTCACGTTGAAGCGGAGACATACTATTGTAGTTGGCCGATGAAATGACGTATTTCTGCGTGTAAACCAGCGGCAACGCCAAATTCGATTGTAACAAAATGGTTCCGGAATGGTTGCTCAACCCACTGACGGGCTGTTCCGGGAAGTCAACAATCTTGCCGTTTTGCCCGCGGACATAGTGGAAGCCGTATGGAATCGCTTGTGGCTTCTTGATGATGTCCGTTTTGGCAAACATATATTTAACGCCCAGTAAATTCAGGAGGGTTGTGCGGCCGTCTGCTTCTCCGATGACTGAGTTTACAACGGCCTGAGAGTCACCCAGCGAGCGGGTAAATTGAAACAGACTGCCATTTTGAATTGAATAATACGCCCCTAAATCGTGGGTGCCAAGGACCATCGGGATATTATTGCCGGCAGTTCGGTGGGAATAGTAATTATGAATGGTCGTTGTCCGATAAAAGTTACCATCCTTATTCAACCCGTTTTGAGCCCCGTCATAATACTTGTGCAGCCACTGTTGAGCAGACCCGGTTGCCAGATTTGAATTGATGTTCTTACTATTGTTAGGACTGAACCAACCTTGTCCGGCACTGATGACGTTGACAAACACCAGACCGGTCAAAATGTAGCCCACTCGTTTTGGTGGAAGCTTAAGAGAGGTTTGACAGGCAAATAGTAGGAGGAAACTAAGTAATAACCCATATGCAACCAAATCATTTTGAGGAAGCTTTAACGTGAATCCTTTGGTAATCCAGACCAGAATAATTAGACCGGCACTGGCACCAATCAGCCACCTCAGATCGTTTCGGGTTAAAGTCTTTAACGAGTCAACAAAAATCATGGTTGCTAAGCTCATTGGCAGGACGATGAGAAACAACCAACGATTTGAAGGCGTCGACATGGCGTTGGCAACCGCACTAAATTGCGGCAGCATCAGTGCTACGATGGTTAACGTAATAATCGTTGCCAGCGAACGGTAGCGCTTGAAATGACGTAAAACGTAAACCGCACCCAGGAAGGTTAGCCCACAGAAATTTAGGACCAGCCAATAGTCCTTTGTTGTGGTGCTGGTAATTAACTGATTGGGAAGCGCCAAGTAGTACTTGAGCGGATAAAGGATCAAACCGTTGGCAAATTGAGCGTGATAGGCAATCCGAGTGGACTGAAAAACGGCCAGCAATGTGGGCAGCAAAACGATCCCCGCCGTCAGTAAGCCGGTTATAACGCCTTGAAATAAGCAATAAATGATCCGGCCATTCTTCAGTTGTTCCGGATGAGTATGGCGAATATTGAAGTAGCGGGTCAGTAAATAGACCAGCGTTCCAATCGCCAGCATATAGGCAAAGTAGAAGTTACTAATTAATGCCAGGGCCACTGCAACTGCCAGCGGCAGCCAGTTCTGTTTATGCAGAACTTTTTCAACCCCCATCGCCAACAATGGAAACAGAATCATTGGAATTAAGAAGAAGGGATGGTGCATCGAAACGTAGAAGTTATACCCGGAAAAGGTGTAGATCAGAGTTCCGATGAGCTTGCTGTGGCGGCTAAAGTTTCGTTCGTTCGCCCAGGCAAGAAACGACAAGCCGACACAGTAGAGTCGAAGCAGAATTAATACCTGATAACCCAACTCCAGCTTGCTGGCCGGAAAAAAGGCGATCAGGTAACTGAATGGATCGCCAATTATGTAGAATGCAAATGTGGTCAGTTGATCAGCCCCGGCACCCAGGTTCCATGACCAACCAGCCAGTGACTGATGCGCGGTTCCCTGTAGAATATGTTGAAACTGGGCTAGAATTGGGAAATGCTGGGCAATCCCATCAACGTTCCAAATCAACGTTTTTCCGGCCAGCCATGGGATCGTGTAGGTCGCCAGACAAACGAAGACAAATGCGATGGTGTAGATGAAATAGATTGAAAAATTAAAGGACTTTTTGCGAGTGTCAATTCTCGGTTCCATGTGAAATTACCTCCTCATACATAATCCCATTTTGACCGCAATGGGTGGGTTAGACAAGGTTATTCGGCCAATTTTAATTTTTGTAATAATAGTGCCTTGAGTTTGCAATGTTTTGCATGAACATTCATCAGGAGATAGAACGAAACTAAGTAAAACGCTTTCATGACGACTGATGACTCACCTTTACTAAATTGAGAATGTGAATTTTCTTTTACCAAATTATGAATAATCTATGAAGTCAAAACATATTTATACCGAAAAGATGAGAAGAAAGTATGAATATTGTGAAGAAACTGGTACAATTACTATATTCGTAAATCTAATTAAAAACTTATTTTCTCATTTAAACATTTAGTCTTGCATAAATAATCGAAAGAAGGCTTTTGTGAAGGGAATAATTAGTCGAATAATTTATAAAATGAAACCGCAAACATTTTCCTTGCTAATTGTGTTAGTTTTTTCACATTTCTGATGTCTAAAAATAGACGGTAGCGTTTTCAGAAGGGTTTATGATGTAACTGTACTAATGGAAGAGGAGGTAACAAAATGACAAGCCCAATTCATGTAACATCGGAAATCGGTAAGTTAAAAACTGTATTGTTAAAACGTCCGGGTAGAGAAATTGAAAACTTTACACCAGACATGATGCCCCGGTTATTATTCGATGACATTCCATATTTACCAATTGCCCAAAAGGAACATGATTACTTTGCTGATACATTACGCGACAATGGTGTCGAAGTCCTGTATCTGGAAAAATTGGCCGCTGAAGCACTTGATGCCGGTGGTGACAAAGTACGTGATGACTTCTTAGAGCAAATGCTAACTGAATCCGGATATGCCGCTGGTGCCATCCACGATGCATTGAAAGAATATTTAGACAGCATGAACAACCAAGACATGGTCAACAAGATCATGGAAGGAATTCGTAAAAACGAAGTTGACTTTGTCCCAACCGACTTAGTCAGTGCTGCTGAAACAGAAGGCTATGAATTCTACATGGATCCAATGCCTAACCTATACTTTACCCGTGACCCTTCGGCAAGTATCGGCGAAGGATTAAGCATCAACCACATGACGTTCCCTGCAAGACAACGTGAATCATTATTTAACGAAATTGTGATTAAATATCATCCACGTTTTGCAAATCAGGGTGTTCATGTATGGCGTGACCGAAACCACGATACTCGTATCGAAGGTGGCGACGAATTAGTATTGAATGACCACGTTATGGCCATTGGTGTTTCTCAACGGACATCTGCAGATGCAATTCAAGATATCGCCAAGAGCCTCTTTAAAGAAGGCCATTTCGACACAGTTATTGCGATTAAGATTCCGCATAATCATGCCATGATGCATTTGGATACTGTGTTTACAATGATTAACTACGATCAATTTACTGTTCATCCAGGAATCTTAGGTGAAGGCGGCCACATTGACACTTGGACAATTACGCCAGGTCAAAACGGTGAGCTTAACTTGGATCACAGAACAGATCTCAAGCAAGTCTTGAAGGATGCTTTGAAGCTGGATGACTTGGACTTAATCCCAACCGGTAACGGAGATCCAATTATCGCTGGCCGTGAACAGTGGAATGATGGTTCGAACACATTGGCAATCGCGCCGGGTGTCGTTGTAACTTACAACCGGAACTACGTATCCAATGACCTGCTCAGAAAACACGGACTCAAAGTGCTTGAGGTTATCTCAAGTGAGTTGTCAAGAGGACGTGGGGGTCCACGTTGCATGAGCTGCCCAATTGTGAGAGAAGATATCTAATCAGAGCGTGACAAGCAACGGGTGATGCGGTTTCTAAGTGTGCTTTGATTGAAGTCCCTGGTTTTGGGACTTTGATCAAAGGACACTTAGAAGTTAGCATCAGTTGCGTCGAAGCGCGTTTAAATCAGAGCGTGACGAGACCCGGGTTGGCCCCGGAGTGTAAGACGAAAATTGTAATGATGAACGGGGTTTGTTCATCGTTGGAATTTTTGACTTACACAGTAGGGGCCAGGGTCGTCGAAGCGCGTTTAGATCAGAGCGTGACGAGACACAGATCGTTCCAAACTTTCACCAACCCATCAAAATTCAATCATCAAGGAGAATTCGATTATGACAAAAGATTTCAAACAAAACGTATTTCAAGGACGTAGTGTTTTAGCCGAAAAAGACTTTACTGCTGCTGAACTCGAATATTTAATTGACTTTGGTTTACATCTTAAGGCTTTAAAGAAGGCTAACGTTCCTCACCATTATTTGGAAGGCAAAAACATTGCGCTTCTATTTGAAAAGTCATCAACTCGGACCCGTTCAGCATTTACCACTGCTGCAATTGATCTTGGTGCCCACCCAGAATACTTGGGATCAGGCGACATCCAATTAGGTAAGAAGGAATCTACTTCAGATACTGCTAAGGTTCTTGGCAGCATGTTTGATGGAATTGAATTCCGTGGCTTCAAGCAAAGTGATGCTGAAATCCTTGCCCGAGACAGTGGTGTTCCAGTATGGAATGGTTTGACTGACGAATGGCATCCAACTCAAATGTTGGCTGACTTCATGACCGTTAAGGAAAACTTTGGCAAACTCCAAGGCTTAACTTTGACATTCATGGGTGATGGTCGTAACAACGTTGCCAACTCGCTCTTGGTAACCGGTGCAATCTTAGGCGTTAACATTCACATCGTTTCACCAAAGGAATTGTTCCCAACAGATGAAATCCAAGGCATTGCCAAAGGTTTTGCTGAAAAGTCAGGCGCAAAGCTTTTGATCACCGATGACCTTGATGAAGGTATGAAGGGTTCAAACATTGTTTATACCGATGTATGGGTATCAATGGGTGAAAGTAACTGGGAAGAACGTGTTAAATTGCTAACACCATACCAAGTTAACATGGAAGCCTTGAAGAAGACCGGCACTCCTGACGATCAATTAATCTTCATGCACTGCCTACCAGCATTCCACAATACCGAAACCGAATACGGTAAGGATATTGAGAAGAAGTATGGCATTACCGAAATGGAAGTTACTGATGAAGTGTTCACCAGCAAGTATGCTCGTCAATTCGAAGAAGCAGAAAACAGAATGCACTCCATCAAGGCAATGATGGCCGCAACGTTAGGTAATTTATTTATTCCTAGAGTGTAAGAAGCATCATCCATTGCTTCGAACACGTTTCAACTAGGCATTAGCCAAAACACATTTCAGCCTAGTACCCACCTTGAAAAATAGCTCAACAATACAAGGGACTGGCAACAAAACATTTGTTTTGTCCCAGTCCCTTATTATTTTCTAAGACGAAGGAGAATGTATTATGGGACGTAAAATCGTAGTTGCCCTGGGAGGCAATGCTATCCTATCAAAAGATGCTTCTGCAGCAGCACAGCAACAAGCATTGCGTGACACTGCGGAGCATTTGGTTAAATTTATTGAAAATGGCGACCAGCTGATCATTTCTCACGGAAACGGACCACAAGTTGGTAACCTGTTGCTCCAACAAGCAGCCGGCAGCACTCACGACAACCCTGAAATGCCACTGGATTCATGTGTGGCAATGACACAGGGAAGTATCGGTTATTGGATGCAAAATGCCATGAACGAAGTGATCAATGAAAAAGGACTCGACAAGACGGTTGCCACTGTTGTGACCCAGGTTGAGGTCAGTGCCAATGACCCGGCATTTGCCAATCCAACTAAGCCAATCGGTCCGTTCATGAGTGAAGAAGATGCAGATTTGGCTAAGAAGCAAAATCCGGATTTCACATTTGTTGAAGACGCCGGACGTGGCTATCGTCGCGTTGTTCCATCACCCAAACCAATTGGGGTCGTCGAAACCAAAGCAGTTAATGCGTTGGTTGACGCAGGAATTGTGCCAATTTCGGTTGGTGGCGGTGGCGTGCCGGTTGTTAGCGATGGCAGTCGCTTGGTTGGTAAGGAAGCAGTTATCGATAAAGATTTTGCCAGCGAAAAATTAGCTGAATTGGTTGGTGCCGATGCCCTGATCATTTTAACGGCCGTACCAAATATTTTTGTTAACTTCAACAAACCCGACCAAAAGAAGCTTGAACACGTGCCGGTTTCTGATCTTCACAAATATATTGATGAGAACCAATTTGCTCCAGGAAGCATGCTGCCAAAGGTTCAAGCAGCAATTGATTTTGTTGAAGCCACAGGGAACGAAGCCGTTGTGACTGCCTTAGACAATATCGAAGGCTTTATCAATGATGGTTCCGGGACAATTATTTCGGCAAAATAGCGTGTTCAAATTATTTTATCCTTAAAATCTGCTTAGACGCGTTTAATGTACAATGACGTGATTTGAGGTACACTTTACTGAGAACATAATTATGTAACCGTTTTTGGGAGTGTCGGAATGATTTTAAAGAATAAAAGTGATTATAAGTATTATGCGGAGAAACTGCGCAGCCATCCAGAATTCAGTCCGCTGAGTGATAAATATATTAATCAGTTGATTGACGAAATGACAATTAAAACCTATCACCGCGGTCAGATCCTATTTGATCAGGGCGATACGCGGGATAGGTTTTACTATTTAATCGAAGGGGTTGCCAAGTCGTTTCACTGGGATAAAAATGGCGAAGAACAATTGTATCTTTATATTCGTCCTCAAAAAGCCTTTCCGTATATCGGCTTATTCGAAGCTGATCGATATGCGTATACCGTTGAAACCATGACTGAGGTGAAAATTGCCGAATTCCCAATGCCAGTCTATGAACAAATTCTGCGTGAAAACCCAGAGCTCATGGAAAACGCCGTTAAAGAAATGAGCAAGATTATCGATACGTCTGAGACACAACTTCAACGGATGGTCACAACCAGCGCCAAGTGTCGGGTGTGGAACGCGATTTTATTTATTGGCCAACAGATCGGCGATTTGCAGGCTGATGAAACGATCTTGGTCCCATATCCAATTACGCTGGTTGAACTTTCGAAGGTCAGCGGGACCACGAGGGAAACAACGAGTCAGATGGTTCAGCAGTTAATTGCTGAAAACAAGATTCAATACAACCGAAAATACTTCAAAATTTTAGAGGTTGACGATGAGTCATTTTAATTAAATATCTAGGGGAGTGAGCTACATGAAAGAGCATGATGGTAAATTAGGCCTACTCGAGCTGGTCGGATTAGTTGTCGGGTCCATCATTGGTGGTGGGGTCTTCAACCTGATGCACGATATGGCCGTGGGAGCCGGTGCAGGTGCCATTATCATTGGCTGGGTTATTACAGCTATTGGAATGGTCATGTTGGCTTTAACGTTCCAGAACTTAACCATGAAGCGTCCGGATCTGGATGCCGGGGTTTATAGTTACGCTGAAGCCGGATTTGGTAAGTACATGGGTTTTAACTCCGCATGGGGTTACTGGCTGTCTGCCTGGCTGGGAAACGTGGGTTATGCGACGCTGCTAATGAGTGCCGTTGCCTACTTCTTACCAGTCTTTGGAAATGGCCAAAACATTTGGTCAATTATTGCCGCATCATTCATCCTTTGGGCATGTCACTTTATGATTCTTCGAGGCGTTGAATCAGCTTCATTTGTGAACACGATTATTACGATTGCAAAATTAATTCCAATTTTCTTGTTTATCCTTATCGTGTTATTTGCATTCAAGATGAATATGTTTACCAGTGATTTCTGGTACACACCAAGTGGTAAATTTGAGTTTGCAAATGTCATGTCACAAGCCAAGAGCACGATGTTGGTAACAGTTTGGGTATTTATCGGAATTGAAGGCGCCGTTGTCTTCTCTGGTCGGGCCCGCAAGCGTTCTGACGTTGGTAAAGCAACCGTTCTTGGAATTATTACCGTTATTTTGATTTATATGTTAGTTACATTGCTATCATTCGGTGTTATGAGTCGTGCCGGACTTTCTCATTTGTCTCAACCCGCAATGGCTGAGTTACTTCAGAGTCTGGTTGGTAAATGGGGGGCAATGGTCGTTAACGGCGGATTAATCATTTCTGTTGTTGGTGCCTGGCTCTCATGGACGATGTTTGCCGGTCAATTGCCATACGAAGCAGCTAAAGAAGGAACGTTCCCAAAGATCTTTGCCAAGGAAAACAAAAATGGCGCTCCAATTACGTCGTTAACTGTTACCAACGTCTGTGTGGAACTTTTCATGTTTTCATACCTGATTACAGCATCTGCTTATAATTTCTTCTATTCAATTGCCAGTGCCGCAATTTTGATTCCATACGCATTTTCAGCCTTCTATCAACTGAAGTACTCGGTTACTTTGGATCATGGTAAGGGCCGAGTTGGAAACATTGTTATCGGCGCGATCTCAAGTATCTATGCATGCTGGCTGTTGTTTGCGGCTGGTACAAATTACCTGCTGTTAATGTCACTGCTGTTTGCTGCTGGGATTCCAGTTTATTGGATTTTGCAGAAAAAAGATAATCATGCCAAAAAAGTTTTCGGCCCAGTTGAAATGACTTTAGCCATTTTGATTGTGATTGCTGCCGTTTACGCAATTTATGGGTTGATTGTCGGTAAAATTACGTTCTAAAATATCGGTTAATAACCAATCAATAAAGGAGTTCCTCAACTTGAGGAGCTCCTTTATTGGTCATAATTTTAGAAATAAGCTTCCACAAACAAATACCCAGCCAGACCAAAGGCTGCCAATGAAATCAAAATTCGCAGCAGGTGGATATTGGCGTGGCGGACAATAATTGGTCCCGTGTACCCACCGATAAGCAGGCCGAACCCAAGCGGGATGACGTATAGCCAATTAATGTTGGACTTGAAAATAAAAATGATCGTCGCAACTAGGTTACCGGCAAAGGAAATCACGTTTTTCATGGCGTTGACAACCGCAAACCTGTCATCGGTAATCACTGACAGGATTGCTAAAAAGATGACGCCACCGGCAGCACCAAAGTAACCCGTGTAACCGCCCACCAATATAATGCCAATGAAACTGATGAATGAAATCCAAAAGTGATGGGCAGGTGTCTCGCTGGCTTTTTTTAATTTCTGAGTGGACAGGTCTTTTTTTCGCCCAGACATAAAGAGTAAGACACCGGCAAATGCGATGAAAAGCGGAACGACTTTTTGAAATGATGAGGCGGGAAGCACCAGTAATAATGAACTGCCACCGATACTTCCGACTAACGCCAGGCCAACAAAAACCAATAATTTTTTCCAATGACCGTGGAGTTCTCTGAGAGATGAAACGGTGGAGCCGATCCCTGAGAAAATCAAAGCAGTGGTATTGGTGACGTTGGCAATGACGGGTGGCAGGCCGACTGCCAGTAAGGCTGGATACGACACTAAAGAGGCCAATCCAGCAACCGAAGCAAGCAGACCCGCAGCGAACCCGGCAATAATTAGAAAAGCAAAAGTGAGTATCATGTGTTACCGGATCCTTTCTTTTTTTTGATACTTTTAATATACTACTTTCTATCTGTCAGTAAAATTGGAATCATGAAATGTTTCTTCTAACACAGCGGCATTTGCATACCAAGGAGGGGGGGATTGGCTTCATTCTTGGCAATACTTGATTTTTGTTTTCAAACCCCTGATAATGGTTAGATATCAACACAAAAACGAAAGTGGGTATCACATGACGCAATTATTTTTTGACTTTGACGGAACCATTGCCGATTCTGAACAGGGGATTGTTAAATCGCTAAAATATGCGGTGAAGAAGATGAACTTGCCGGAATTGACGCACGCACAATATTTGAAGTTTATTGGGCCGTCGATTTTGTCCAGTCTACAAAAGTTCTTCCCTGAGTTAACTGACGCCGATCGAATGCAGGCGTTGAAGTACTATCAGGACTACTATCGCAGTGAAGGGATGTTTCAGCTTGATGTTTATCCTGGCATTCCTGAGCAGCTTCAGTTATTAAATGACCAGGGTTATGGCGTGAACATTGCTTCTGCCAAGCCTGAAGATATGATTCATGAAATCACCGATGAATTGAAGTTGAGTCATTACTTTAACGGCCGCTTTGGCGCAACGAGTGATGAGCGAACACGAGTCACCAAAACCGCTGTTTTGAAATATGCCCTGCAAGAAACCCACGCGGATAACAGGGACAGCGTGATGATTGGCGATCGCGATACGGATATGCTCGGAGGTTACAATAATCATGTCAAGACTTTGGGGGTAACCTATGGCTTTGGTGATGTACCAGAGTTATTGGGTGCCCATGCGGACACGATTATCGAAAAGCCCAGTGAGATTCAAACTGGCGTTGTGAAATTAATTGGATAATTTAATGTATAGAAAAGCGGGTCGGAATTTTTTCCGACCCGCTTTGTGTATGTTTTTTGATGGTTGTTACAATGTGGTTGTTTGGTTGGCTGATTAAATGTGTTTCGACGACGGCAAACGAAAGGAGACACAGCTGAGGTAAGCCTCTAAATGGGGTTGTGATACTGTTACTTGGATAAAACGTGTTCCCCAGGGCAACAACCTGCATGTAAGCCACCTTGGGATGAAATCAAAGTCGATTTCACCCCAAGCCAGCTTACACTCCGGTTGCTGACCGCCCTGGCTCACACTAAACGTGCTACGCAAACCAACTTTCTCCGCTTAGTCCAATTAGAGTCTCCGACGCAAGACCCGCGTCAAAGACTCTAATTAAACTAATGCTCAAAAGTAATCCGGTTTGCTCCGCACTCTACGCCTTTACATACGCAAATCCCTGCTCCTGCAGCGACACCAAGTCCGCCACTCCCGCCGAGACAATTTCCACATCTTCCGGCAACTGACTTTCCGTGATGCCGTGGGTATTCATCGAATTATTGCAGGCATGGAACCTCACACCTTCATCGCTGAATTGGGTGACCTTGCTTCTTAATTGTTGGTCAAGGTAGCCTTCGATCGCGTCACCATTTACCAAAACAACAATGTGGTATTGTTCCTTATTTTCTTGGCCATAGTCAATTAGATTGGTAATATTGCTCAACGTGTGGTCCCACTTATCCAGCTCATCGACATGAAAGACAACTTTATGCATTATTACGCCTTCTTTTCATCGGTATCTAACGACGTTAAAAATTCTTGATAATCGACGTGGACTTGTTTGGCATAGTCGTTTGCCCAGTTGATGAGTGCGTTGACGAATTTCTTCTTTTTGCCAACGTAGCCTTGAACAATCGCTGCCGTTGGACTTTGGGCATGGCCCCTTGCCAACAGGAGGGCACAGATTTTGGCATATGTCGTGAAATCTTCCTCGTCCAATTTGTCCAAGTTAATCGATTCCTTCATATCCCAGAACTGGCGGACGTAGTAACTGCGACCACTGTCGGCATTGTGGTAAAAGCCAAGCAGCGGATCTGATGCCCGTTGCAAAATCTGCTGACAAGTAACGATTCGTTCGCCGTTGTCAGGTTGGCTTTGACTGAACGGGGTTGTCACGTCAAACCCACGGAACCGCCGCGTTTGCAAGGCTTCCTTAATCTGGAGAACCAGATGACTGCCATCAATTGCGGTTAGTAAAACCAAATAGCAACGCGTCCCGAAGCTGCCAACGCCGACGCTGTGGCGAACGATGTCACTAATGTGAAATTGGGAAAGAAGCACCGTCACATCCGGACTGACTGATTGCGTGTAGTTTTTCAAGTGGTCTTTAATTTCATTAAATCGTTTATCACTTACGTGGACAGTTCTTGGCGCATTTTCCTTGAAGATCAAATGGCCGCGAGAATCCAGCGTCGTAAACTTTTTAACGACCTTATCCGAATTTCGCTGCTCAGCACTATCGCGAATTTTGCGCCAAACCTTTGGCAGCTTGTGGTTGGATTCTTCTGACTGCAAGAATGTTTCGACTTCGGTTGAGAAATAATAACGTTCCATCGCCGAGTGGGCCTCAAAACATTCACTGAGAATTTGTTGGTAGGTTTCCAGCGTTCCCTGCATCACAATATTGATTTGTTCCGGATCAAAGCCCAACTGTTCGCCTTGAAGAATAATGCTGACCAGCAGTCTGCGGATGTCCCAGTCCCATGAGCCGATGGTTGATTCGTCAAAATCATTAAGATCAAATAATAATTTCCGTTCTGGGGAGGCGTAGAATCCGAAGTTACCAAGGTGCGCATCTCCTGAAATCACCACCGGGATGTTGGTAGACGTTTGTTTAGATAAATCAAAGGCCATCAATTCATCCGTTCCGCGGAAAAACGCGAAGGCCGATGCGGCCAACCGCTTGTGCCTTAGTGGCATGAGGTCGGCAATCATCTTTTGCTCAACGTGTCGAATCCCTTGAACCACGTTTCGCTTAACCGGTTTAAAGGTGCCGAGTTGTTCAAAGGAAACCTCATCGCGAATTTCTTTTCCCCGGGCAATTAATTCGTGAACGGATTTGGAGATATTAATTTTACTGAGGTCATAGTGTAGTTTAGTGGGTGTGTTCGTTGTGTCGTGGCTGGTTGCCATAAGAGTCGATCCTTTCGTGTTAACAATTTATACCATCATTGTGGCGAAACAAGTCAGCCGAGTCAAGCGAGACCAACTCATATATGATTGTGATATGGTACAATTATCCCATTGGACAACTCGAATGTAATGGAGATTTAGATTAATGAAAAAACTGTATTGGGAAAGCATGGAAGTGAATAATCAAAAATTTTTCTTCACAGTCACTGATAAGGGCTTGAACTTTGTTTCCAGCCCGGGAAAGTACCTGTCGGAAATCTTTGATTTTTACCCCGAGAACCGTTATGAATATCAATTTTTATACGATGAAACGGTCACCGGAGATTACTTGGATGAATTGACCGATTATTTTGATAAGAAGCGAAAAAAGTTTGAGCTGCCCCTTGACCTCGATGGTTACGGAACGAAACTGCAACACGAGGTTTGGTCGGAGATTCAAAAAATTCCTTACGGCCAAACGATGACTTATAAACAGCTGGCTGAAAACGTTGGCCGAAAAAGAGCAATCAGGCCGGTTGCCCATGCGGTTGCCATTAACCCTGTGTTAATCGTGATTCCCTGCCACAGAGTTGTGCGTGCCAATGGCGACATCGGGGATTATCGTGGCGGTAAAGAAAGCAAAAAGGCGCTCCTCGAGTTTGAACAGAAGCCGGTTGAAAAGCAGTCACTGATTAAGAAACTGCCGTTACCCAAGCTTAGTCAACTAGGTAAACCTGATCTTTAATTAGGTCAAATGGCTGATGATGGTCGTTTAACTTCCGAGCAGCATCGGTTTTGATGAAGTGTGCCTGCTGCCAAAATTCTTTAGAATTGGTGGCACCATTTTTTTCGCCGATGACGATCAGTTCAAGATCATTGTCGGCTTTTCGAATCGCGTTCAAGACGGCAACGTCAATCGGGTCCTTATCGGGGGACCAGCTCATGATGACGTACTTGACTTGATCTTTGTATTTGTCAATGGCAGCCAGCGCGTCGAGCTTTTCAACTGGGATGAGCTGATGGTTGCCGGTTTGATTTTCGCTGACCCACGCCAAGTTGTCAGTCGGGAAAATGGTGACGCCTTGATCTTTGAGCCCCTTTGAAATGTAACCATTTCCGGCCATAATTTCCAGTGCCGCATCATTTCCGATATACTCGGCCAGCCCCTTGACAAACGGTGCTGAAATATAGGCCCACATCCCGTATTCTTCTTCCAGGTAATCACGAAACGACCTCAATTGTTTATCCAACTTGGGAAGGGCTTCGGACAACTGGTTCCAAAGCGCGTCACCCTGGGGATCGCCCGGTTTGAACTTTAGATTAATTTGTTTAAAAATCTGGTCTTGACTGTCGTCAGGCAAAATCAACTCTGGAAGGTCTTGGGGAAGCAGGCCCTGTTTAATCAGATGATCGCTTTCAATCACATTGTTGATGAGAAACTTGATTTGGGGGTAATCATCAAATAAGCTGCGGTAGGTCAGCATTTCAGAAATGTAGTTGGACGCTTTGGGTTGGTTTTGAGGATGCTTTTTCTTGAGCAGCTTCTTTTTTTGTTTATTCGTTAGCATGATGAGGCTCCTTTTAATTTTGATGAATCGTTCATTGAGATTGAAAAAAGATCAACGATAGATGATGCTAATCATTGACCTTTTGAATAAAATTCCAAACGTGTTTTGACGAACCCGTCACTACTTCAAGTCCAGTGACCCCTGTTCCAATCGCGGCCCGTCGTCTCTGTTGGTGTTGCCTCTTCCATGGACGTATCCCGAAATAAGTTGATAAATCTCGTAGCGGTCCTTGGAGCTTAAATTGACGCCGTTAAACTGTAAGGACTTATCTGAAATGAATAAGCGTGCCAGGTCATAAGTGCTGGTTTCCGTTAATCCCGTCAAATAATCCATGGTGACATCGAAAAATTTCGCCAGTCTTTGAATTTCGACATAACTTGGCGTTCTAATTCCCCGTTCCCAGTTTCCGATCTGGGAGCCAGTGTTTTCATGTTCTTTGTCAGTAGGAAGCTTCTTGTTCAGTGCATCTGCCAATTCAACCAAGGTCAATTGCTGGCCCTTTCTTAATGCTCGTAATCGTTCTGGAAACATTTGATCACCGTCCTGTTCATTACTTATATTATACTGCATTTTTTCTAATCACCAAATCTCGGTACGGAAATGATGAATGTGGTATATTTATGACGAGAAATTTGAATTGATGAGGTACAAAAATGAAACGAAAAACAAAGATTATCATTGGTTTGGCATCTGCCGCCATTATTGTTTGTGGCGGCTTGTTCGGTGCGGGGATGTATTTCTACAACGTTGCCGTGGTGCCGGCACCCAAATCATTTTTGAGTAAGTCGAAACCGATTAAAAAGGGTGACGCGCTTTACCCGGCTCACAAATGGTACCAAGAGGCTAACAAACAACGCTGGAACGAGATTTCCGCCACCCGTCATCTTAAATTAGACGCCAATTACATAGCAGCAGCTAAGCCCACCAATAAGACGGTGATTATTGCTCATGGATTCATGTCCAATAAAGATAATATGTTTGACTATGCCTATATGTTTCATAATTTGGGCTACAATGTCTTATTACCGGACGCCCGGGGGCACGGCGATAGCCAAGGCAATTATATTGGCTATGGTTGGCCGGACCGGCTGGACTACGTTAAATGGATTAAGAGAGTTATTCGCCATAATGGTGCCAACTCAGAAATTGCCGTGTTTGGGACCAGCATGGGCGGGGCGACAACGATGATGGTGAGTGGCGTGAAAGGACTGCCGCGTCAAGTCAAAGCGTTTGTGGAAGACTGCGGGTACACGGACGTTTATTCTGAAATTGCCTATCAGGCTAAAGAAATGTATCACCTGCCGACTTTCCCGTTAGTCGATATTGTCAGTGGGATTAATCACGTCAAGAATGGCTATTCGTTTAAAAAGGCCAGCGCGCTGGACCAAGTTCGCAAAAATACCCGGCCAATGCTGTTTATCCATGGTGCCCACGATCACTTTGTGCCGACTCGAATGGTCTATCCACTATATCGAGCCGACAAGGGACCCAAGCAGCTGTTAATCGTGCCTGGGCCGGGTCACTCACGATCATTTCATAATCGACCAACCTTATACCGCGATACGATCGAGAAATTCTTGAACCGTTACTTAAAGTAGCTGCCGTTCACGCAACTTTTACGCCGTGGCCAAAGGGTTTATGTTAAACTATTGTTAGGACTGTTTTTAGAAAGGAGGTCCGCACTTGTTATATATTGTGATTTTAGGCGTCATTGCCGCCATTATCGGTGTTTCTTGCGGCGTACAGTTACAAAAACGTCATTTTCAACAAGAAATCGATGACGCAAAAGCGACTTCCGCTAAAATGATCGCGGAGGCGCAGGCCGATGCGAAAGAAAAATCAGCAAAAATTCTTGCGGATGGCAAACATCAAACACTTGATTATAAAGAATCAATCGAAGAAGAACTCGACGGCTATCAGACTGATAATGTCAGTCGTCAAAACCGAATCGAACAACGACAAACAGGCTTAAAACAAACTGAGGACCGATTGGATCAGCTTCACCAAAGATTGGCTTCAGAGACGCATCAAGTCAATGAGAAAAAAGATGCCATCAAAGCACTTCGGCAGACGGCGGATGATCTCTCCCGAAAACGGGTCGAGACCCTTCAGCAACGTGGTGACATGACCTTGGATCAGGCTAAACACGAGATCTTGGATCAGCTCAGAGTGGCCTTGGATCGTGAAAAAGATGTTGAACTTAAATATCAGGATGACGAAGCACAAGTGAATGCACCAAAATTAGCCAAGATGATGGCCGATGATGCGATTCAACGCGGACCAGTCGACATGCCACGTGAACATATTGAACATGCAGTCCAAATTAATGATGGCAATACCAAGCAAAAATTGATCGGCAAGGACGCCCAAAATATTCGCTACATTGAATCGTTGACTGGAACCGATTTGGTATTTGATCCCGAAGATGCACACTTGCTTCACGTGGTCACACAAGACCCATTGAGACGTGAGGTTGCCAAGAAGGTGATCACTAATTTGGTGGTTACCAAACAAATTAATCCAGAATCAATTGAGCGTCAGGTTGAGACTGCGCAAACAGACTTGATGAATGAGCTACGGCGAACCGGTGAAAAGGTTGTCGGCTCACTGCACATTGGCTGGATGCATCCGGACTTGCTTAAAATTATTGGCCGTCTGAAGTATCGGACCAGCTATGGTCAAAACGTTTTGAATCACTCGGTTGAAGTTGCCGATATTGCATGGATGCTGGCTTCAGAATTAGGCTTAAACGTCAAGATTGCCAAGCGGGCCGGACTTCTGCATGATATTGGAAAGGCCATTGATCGTGAAGTTGACGGAACCCACGTGGAGCTGGGCGTTAAGATTGCCGAAGCCTACAATGAGGATCCACAGGTGATTAATTCAATTGCTTCTCACCATGGCGACGTTGAAGTGACCACTCCGATCGCGCATTTGGTAGCCGCAGGGGACTCAATCTCTGGTGGCCGTCCAGGTGCCCGAAGCGAATCCGTTGAAGAATACGTCAACCGACTCAAGAGTCTGGAACGAATTGCCAGTTCCAAACCGGGGGTTAAAGAGAGCTACGCCATTCAAGCCGGACGAGAAATCAGAATTATGGTTGATCCTAAACGACTTGACGATGAGCAGAACCAGAAGCTTGCCAATGAAGTTAAAAATGAAATTGAAAATGAATTGACTTACCCTGGAAAAATCAAGGTTACCTCAATTCGTGATTTTAAAGCTATTGCGTACGTTGGTGCTGAAAGAAAGAAGCTCCACCGACGATTAAAGAAAGCATAATAAAAAGTCAATCCACACGGATTGACTTTTTATTATGCTTAGGTTTGTCTAAGAAACGCTATTTGCTAATTATTGAGACCAACGAATACGCAAACAAGATGAGCAGGCAGATGACACAAACGTTGCGAATGAGTAGGGGCCACTTGTAGGCCGGAACGGGGTCGCTCAGTTTCAGAATTTCGCTGGACCAAAAATATAATGCAATGATGGCTAATAAACTATACTGAATTTGATCCGGCGTGTTCATCCCCCAAACGGCCACTGGGAGTCCCACTAATACCAGGCAGCAAAAGACGCTAAATAAGGTGAGTTGGGTTTTAAATTGATAACGGGTTTTCAAAAACATCATAACCTTTCTATGTGAGAGAGGTGGGGAAATCGTTTAACTTGGATGGTTCCCCCCAAAAAAATAGCAAGACCACAATCAGTCTTGCCAAAATAATTTAATTGCTTTGATCTGAATCAGAAATAATTTCAAAATTATGGTTTACTGTTGCTTCAACCACGGGATGTTTTTGAAGGTATTCCATAATCACGTGGCTGATGGTCATATCACTTGATTTGATAATCTTATCGCTGGTATACATGGGATAGTGACCGCCACCACTTGCTCGATAGCGATTTAAAGCGATGGTTAAGACCTGGTCATCTTGGACGTCCCTGCCGTGATACTTCAGGCGGGTTACTCGATGGCCGGCTGGCTTGGAAATGTTGAGCGTGTAGTCGATGCCCTCGTACATATCGTAGTTATAAAAGCGTTCTTTTGGAAAGACAAATTTCTCATTGATCACAACATCGCCGTGACGCACGGTAAAGTACTGAGCACTCACCTCAAGCGCTGCCCGTAAGTCGGCTCCGGTGATTCTTGAAGCAACCAGGGTGTTGGGATACACATAATTGGTGATAATGTTGCGCATGGTGATTGGATCCTCAAACCCGTGCGCTTCGTTATTGTACAAAGCAGTCGCCGATAAGTCGGTCCCCATTTTATCCATTTGAATTTTTTGAATCAATTCAATAAATGTCGATTCATGAATTCGGGCTTGGAAGGGGTCTTTGAAGGTTAAGTCGCCCTTGATTCGGGAAAGGGGTTTGTCCAGCCAATGCTCCAAATGTGAAGACAAGTCTGTAACGGTTGCCCTGATGGCTGGATCCGGCTCGCTATCTTTGACGTTTAACAGCTCAGAATCAGTCTTGGTAATCGATTTGTCCTTATTGGATGTTTCAATCGAAATCTTGGCCACATATTGGCCGCGGGACCCCGGCTGAACAATTGGGACGTTAAACAAGCGGCTCGCGATTTTTCTGTGTTGATGCCCAGAAATAAAGGCGTCGATACCTGGAATGTTTTTCAAAATTTCATAGCCACGGTTTTCGCCGGGGTTGATATCATTCCAGTTGCCGGTATGGTCGCGTTCAAAGCCGCCATGGTAGACGACGACAACAACGTCAGCCTTCTCACGAATTTCGGGTATATAGCGTTTGCACGCGTCGATTTCTGAAATTAGGTTGAAGTCATTTAAGTCATTGATGTTCTTCCATTTCTTAGTGGTGGTGGTTGTTAGCCCCAAAAAGCCAATTTTAACACCCGCCACATCTAAAATGGTGTAAGGGTCAGCCAATAACGGTTCGTTGTTGTTGTCGACAATATTAGCGCATATAAAATGACGGTCTGAATGTTTCAGCATAAAGTTGAGATAATCCAAACCATAGTCAAATTCGTGATTCCCGATGGTGCCTAACTGATAGCCCACCTGATTGTAAGCTTTGATGAAGCTTTCTTTGTCCTGCTCATCAGCACGTTTGGCAACGTAATAGGCCATCGGAGATCCTTCGAGAAAATCCCCATTATCCAACAGGATCACTTTCTCGTCGGGATGCGCTTGTTTATATTTTTTGATCGTCGTACAGGCCTTTTCAATGCCAAAGGGCTTTTCAATGCCTGAGTCGACGTAGTTCGTGGGTTCGATAAACCCATGCGTATCACTGGTCGCTAATAGCGTAATTTTCATATTTTCACCCGCACAAAATCATGTATATCGTCAAGTATAGTCAATTATTCCACGATTGTAAATTAACTTTAGACAAACCGGTTAAGCAAGCAGTAAGGCACTGTTGGTTCCCTGTTCCATATACGCCATTTGGTCGGTTGAGATGCTTTCACTCAGCCGATCTGAAAGGTTCCGAGAAATTTCGCCGGCTTTGAAGGCTTCGGCCACGTAGGTATATTCAAATTGAAATGACTGAATTAACAAGCTGTTGCGCAGGTCATCAGAGTCTGCGTTGTCTGTGGTTCGCGCCTGACGGTAATTGTATGAGCTTCGGATGTAGTTGATTGAGGCGGTGTTTTCGGCAGTTTCAATACTGTCGAGGTAAGCGTTGACACTGTCAAACATGGTTTGTTGAATGAGATGATCCACCTGTCGTCTGCCGTTGATTTTGCTTTGGACTTTCTTTGGAACGGATCCTTTTTCTTGCCGGAATCGTTGCGCACGTTGGCGACTCTTGAAGCGACGCAGCTGGTACTTGGCAATATATTTGAACCTCACGAAAAAGCCAACGTGATTGTTGGGGGTTGTCGCCAAGCGTCTGGAAAAACGGCTGGCAATCTTTTTATCAATTTTGCCTTGGCTTGCCAGATCGTTAACTGCCTGCACGGTGACCTGTTGGGTTTGCGCCAAAATTTTCTGAATTTGTTTGCGATCGACACCCGTGTGGTTCTTTTGGCTATTTAACATATCCAAGACGTAGTTGCGGTCAATCATCGTCACGGTTGGATCTTGTTTGACTTGGGCAATCGCATAGTCAACCATTTTGGTTCGGTATTTTTGGAACTCTCCTTGGTCTTCAGGCATTTTCTTTGGTAACAGCATTGGTAACACAATGGTTGGAATAATTAAGCTCAGTAAAATCACGATGGTTGCGATATAGATGAGTTGGTCACGAAATGGAAATGCTTGGCCGAAGGATGTCAACGGAATCGATAGCGCCATGGCCAACGTAATCGTTCCGTGAACGCCACCAATGGCACTTAAAAAAGCTTCCTTGGTCGATATGTCGTGATCGCTGACATGAAAAATGTTTAGTTTAACCCAACCGAAGCGAATGACCAACATGACCAAATAAATGACGACTGCATCGCCTACAAGCTGAAAAATGAGTGCGTTGGGGTACGGGAGTATTTGTTTGATCACTTTGGGCAGGGTGACGCCCAGGAGGACAAAGACGACGCCGTTTAGCAGGCTTGAAATGATGCCCCAAGTGGCACTGGTCACCAGCTGGACATTAGTTGAGGTGAGCTTTAGGCGGCTTTGGTTGGTGCCATAAACGATTCCGGCGGCGACCACTGCCAAGATACCGGAACACCCAAATGCCTCTGAAATTAAGTAAATTGCAATTGGCGTCATGATACTAAAGGGAACAATGACACTTGAGGTATCCATGGATTTATTCACCAGGGCAGACTGGAGCTTAACAAACAATGAGCCGACAATGCCCCCAATTAAGAGCCCGCCAAAAAAGCTAATTAAAAAACGGTCCAATCCGTTCACGAAGGAAAAATTTCCACTGACAAATGACGCCAGCGCCAAGTTAAAAATCACGATACCGGATGCATCATTGAACAGCGATTCATTTTCCAATGCATCTGAAATTTTTTCGGGCAGTAAAACATCCTTAGTCAATGATTTAAAGGCAACAGAATCGGTTGGTGTGACAATTGCGGCAACCGCAAAGCACAGGGCCAATGGAACCATTGGCAACAGAAGGTGGGTCATAAAGCCGACGATCACTGAAGTGGCAACCGCCAGAAAAATCGCCAGTGAGGAAATTTGGTGAATTGATTGGCGGAAATGTTCGCCGCTGGTACCCTGACCATCTTTAAACATCAATGGGGCAATGACCATTAACATAAAGATTTCAGGTTCCAGCGAATAGTTTTGAAACACCGGTAGAAGCGACAATAAAAGGCCACAGCCGATTTGATAAAACGTCAGTGGGATCGACGGGAAATTGGTGTAAAAAATATTGGCGATGATTGTCGCCACAATTAATAAAATAAGTGAATAAAAGATTAGCAAAATATTTCTCCTTTAAACGGTTTTAATACCCATATTATAGTTGATTCGCGGGATAAACGGTGTATAATTAATTTCACAAGCAGGTTACTATAAGTAAGTAACCGTGTTGACAAAAGTTGCTAACATGATAATATAGTAATTGAAGGATGTTGTTTCTCGTTTGTACTTTTGTTACTAGCAGGGGGGAATTGTAATGCTGAATTTATATGTCGCACAAAGCAGCGCTTCAAGTCGGAAGGCTCGTGCATGGTTGAAGAGCCATCACATTGATTTTAAGGAACGAAATATCAATTCCAACCCTCTAAACGCTGATGAGGTAAAACAAATATTACGTTTAACCGAAAATGGTAGTGAAGACATTATTTCGACAAGGTCTAACATTTACAAGAAGTTGAACTTAGACCTCGATAATTTAACGGTTTCACAGTTAGTTGATCTTGTCGTCAAGTATCCTGATTTGATTAAACGTCCAATTATATTTGACGATCATCGTCTTGAGGTTGGATTTAACGAAGAAGAGATCAGAAGATTTCTTCCACGAAGTGTTCGTGAAGCAGAACTTCGTGAACTAGAATCACAAATTAGTTAAGTTATAAAAATAACAAAACAGTTATACGGATCAATTGAGAAGTTTGGGCGGATAGTCGCTCAAACTTCTTTTTTAGTTTGTGAAATCAGCTGAGATCCATACTCTCGCAAGGAAAGAAAATTATCGATAACTTTGGATCATTCCGAATTTATCCGTAACAACATTAAATTCCACTAAGAACTGCTTATGATTTTCCCATGATGTAACCGCCGGCGGCTAATCCAAGTGTTGTGTTTCACGAGAGTCCCGCTTAAAATTAAGGAGATAAACAAAGGAGACGGACAAATTGATTAAAATGGTGGCACTTGATTTAGACGGAACTTTATTGACGAGCGACAAAACAATCTCAAAAGGCAATGAGCAAGCGCTGAAAGCCATTCATGACGATGGTGTAAAGGTTGTGCTGTGTACCGGCCGGCCAATCAACGCAATCTGGCGGTTTATTGAGCAGCTCGGTTTAACTGAAGAAGCAGATTATACAATAACTTTTAACGGTGCGCTAGTCGTGCATAATAACGATAAGGCAGAACTTGCCAAGAGTGGCATTCAAAAGGCTGATTTAGTCCCACTCCACGACTTTGTAAAAAATCAGGGTGCACCACTGGATATTTTGGACTTTGAGCAGGTATATCCAATGACTGATCTTAAGCCTTCAATGTACAAGCAACAATTTAAAGGCAACATTGACTTTGTGCCGCGATCATTTGACGATTTAAGCACTGATGACGAGTATTCCAAAGCAATTGTGAGTGATCAACCCGAGTTGTTGGACAAATACCAAAGTAACATCGACGACGATTTACGGGCAAAGTACCATATTGTTCGTTCACAACCTCAAATCATGGAATTTCTGGCATCCGGGATGGATAAAGTCGTCGGCTTGGAGGCGCTTTTGAAGCACTTTGGCATGGACTTTAGTAATTTGATGGCTTTTGGTGATGCTGAAAATGACTTGGGCATGATTAAAAATGCTGAGATTGGCGTCGTGATGGAAAACGGCCAGCAACCAGTCAAAGAAGCGGGTGACGTGATTACCGGCAACAATGATGAGGACGGCGTCGCTCAATTCGTCAACAAGTACTTTGGCTGAGACATTGGCGCTCGGGTTCAATTGAAAATATGAAGTGGATAAATATGGCGCTCATCGCAAGGAAAATGTTTAAGTTTCCTTCGATGGGCTTCTTTATGATGCGGGCATGTACTAAAATAAGGATATAAATGATGGATTGGGGGAAACAGTATGAAACAAAGACGAAATATCATCACGATGATTGTAGCGGCAGTTTTCTCGTTCGGGCTCATGTCGGGTTTGAGTCCGGTACAAAACGCTGACGCCAAACAGTCAGTCAAAGTTGTCCGGGTTAAGAAAGTTGCGTCAAAGCCGTATCGGGCAACTAAAGGTTACATGTATAATTCACCAAAATTAACCAAGAAGATCCACAACTTAAAGAATTACAAGCACACAACGTTTTATTCCAAGAAGCGGGTGACAATCAAAACCGCAAAGAATAAAACAGCTTACTATACTTATGTGACAACCAAAAATGGCAAGATTAAGGGTTACGTTTATTCAAAATACTTAGAGCTGTATCAACCAACCAAAATCACAATTACGGGGATGCCAAGCACCCCATCTGACAGCACCACTCCGGTTAAGACAACCCCGAGTGTGATTTCCAAGAGTAGTTTGGAGTCGATGATTGCGGCGGCACCTGATTTGGATCCGGCGGGGTCACTGCTGAATCTGACGTCGGCCGACTATTCAACTTATCGTTCCATATTTGATCATAATTTTAACGTAGGCGACTACGCTGACGACAGTGTCTTTAACAAAGACCAGGCATCGATTTACGTTGCCTCTTCAGAGTTGGTTCCGTATGTCCAAAAGGCAATCGATAAATGGAATGCCGCCCTTGGGACAACCGTGTTCACACTTGGTACCAGAGGAAATCACAGTTTGTTACTGAAGTTTGGTAATGGTCAGTCAGAGGGCTGGGACGGGGTCTTTGATGGCGATAGCGTTCAAGTTGACTATCTGGATTTCCATGATTCAACGTACCCATATGGGTCGATGCCATTGTCATCGTCACAAACAGTTTCAATTAAACTTTCCACCGATGACAGCAGTGCCGATGATTCAGCAACCGGGATGGCTTCAAGTCGGGTTCAAACCAAGTCTGGCAGTCATCGTGACGCAAGTGCCCACTATCTGACAACCACTGTCACGGGGACACCGAGTCAATTGCTTGAAAATTACTGGGTCGGCGTGATTACCCATGAGCTCGGTCACGCACTGGGCTTGGACCACACACCTTATTTCCAAGACATTATGGCAGCGCCTGCAAGTACTGAGGATGGGTCAAGCCAAGAGAATGCCAAATATAACTGGACCGACTACAAAGACAGCGATGGTGTTCAGGGAGGCGCGTTGACGGCAACCTTGAGTCAGCGAGACATTGATCGGGCCAAATTGACGAAATTATTGGGTTACTGGTAAAAATTCTTAATGTTTAGGATTTGGCTGGGTTGGCTCCGCCTGCCACTCGAACCGGATACTGCGTGGTCTGGGGTGGTCATCGGCTCCGCCTACCGCAGTGACCTTGATTTCGAGCCTGTAGTCTCGAAATACAAGGATGTTGGCAAGCCAACATTTCCACTGCGGTTGGCAATGCCAATGACCACCCCAGAAGTCAGCTAAACAGTCAAGCTGCCAAGGATAACCCTTTTAAAGTAGCCTGATTTGGCTGGGTTGGCATTGCCAGCCATAGTGTTAGTGTTGTTTCACCGCAAGAAGCGGTGATTACAACACCTTCGGATTTCAAGACTACAGGCTTGAAATCGAAGCCACTATGGCAGGCGGAGCCAACCCAGCCAAATCCACACGACCTATAAATTTAGCGTAAAACGAAAAAACTTCCAAACCAGTTCAATCCGGTTTGGAAGTTTTTGTGTGGTGGAAATTCAAGTTTAGTGTTTGCTGAACAAGCCCGTAAGGTGTTCCATGAATGCTTTCAAGTAGGCGTCAACATCCGCATTAACGGCAACTTTGACGTTTGTATTTGGATCATCCAGGCGAGCTGGATCACCAGTTGTTCGGCCGTAGTATTTTTCGTCGGTAGTGACGTACATGTTCAAGCCGATTGTTTGAACAAAATCAGGATTAATCGCCACACCAACCGCAAATGGATCGTGAAGTGCGCAACCGTGGAGATCCGGGCTGGTCACTTCATAGGCCTTGATGTAGTAATCAACGATGTCGGCGAACGCTTCACCTGACTTGGTGTGCAGGTCACGCCACTGTTGGGTTTCTTTGTAAGTTAAGAGGGTTCTCAAAGTAACGTCCAGGCCAACTTGTGTCAGTGGGGCTTTTCTAAAGACGTGGTCAGCGGCCGTGGCATCCTGTTGAATGTTGGCTTCTGCAACGTTGGTGACGTTGCCGGGAACGGTGACGGCACCACCCATGATGGTAATGTTGCCGATTTCTTTGGTAATTTCAGGGGCTTTTTGAATGGCAGCGTCCAAATTGGTCAGTGGACCAGTTGGAACCAAAATTAAGTCCTTACCATATTTCTTAACCGCATCAATGAAGAAGTCGATTGCGTCGCCTGTTTCCGGTTGTCGTTTTGGATCGGGAAGTTGAACATCACCGATGCCGTTTTCGCCGTGAATTTGGGCACTAACCGGCATCCGGTCGAAGTGATCGGATTCAGATGAGTGAGACAATCCTTGATAAACAGGGACGTCTGTTGCTCCCAGAAGTTCCAGAATCTTCAGTGAGTTTTGAACACCATCTTCAACGTAAACATTACCGTAGGAACCGATAATGCCAATTAAGTCAACATCGGGATCGGCGACCGCGTAAGCAATTGCCATTGCGTCATCAATACCGGTATCAAGGTCAAGAATCATTTTTTTCTGAGCCATTAAGAACTACCTCCGTTTGTGTATTATCAAGGATGAAAACCCTTTACCTAATCATAACCGAATTTGATTTGAAACTCAATTCGCCATCTAACTTGAAACCAATTAATTTGTAAGTTACGCTTATTGGTATCAACCATAGGAGTGAATGATGAAAAGTAGTTTACAAAATTTACATCGAAATATTTTCTCACTGGTATGGACCGGTGTTCGTCGAAATTACGATAATTTGGACGATAACATTGCCAAACACTTGGGAGAAACAGACGCCAATCATCCGGTTGAAATTCATTTATCGCGGATGTTTTCCGAGGTGTTTAAACGACACAGTAGAGACGAAGCGGATCGGTTGTTCATCGTCGGGACCAAGAGCACGACGCCCAGCCTGCAAAAGGTGTCCAGTCGACCCGTGACACCGTGGTTTTTTAGTCGGGTATTTCTCGTGTTGGCGGTGAGCTTTGTGATGCTGATGGCGTTGTTGTTCGTCTTCAAAAGCAACAAGGTCATTCCAGGACTCATTTTTATCGGCTCACTGACGGTGCCACTGTCTCTTTTGATGATGTTTTTTGAGATTAACGTCTATCAAAATATTTCGATTCGGCAGACAATGGTTATCTTTTTAGTGGGGGGTATATTGTCGCTGATTGTGACGATGACGTTTTATATGATTCTGCCAATTCGGACCGAAATTAGTATTGAGTCGGCGTTAATTGTTGGAATTGTTGAAGAGCTGGCAAAGTGTGTTGTCATTATTTTATTTATCAATTCCTATAAGACAAATTATATTTTTAATGGTGTTTTGATTGGCGCCTGCATTGGTGCCGGCTTCTCGGTTTTTGAAAGTTCCGGGTACGTTAGCGAGTATGGACTGGCGACGATTTTTACCCGTAGTTTTCAAGCCATCGGGACCCACACCATTTGGGCGGCAATTATTGGCGGGGCAGTGATTCTGGGCAAGGCCAGAAAGAAGCCGTTTACAGCCAAGGATTTCGTTACCAAACCAAAGTTTTACGTGTTCTTATTAATCGCAATTTGCCTGCATACTTTTTGGGATTGGGATATTCCAGACACTGGAATCGGCGTTTCGCTATTCCAAGAATTCATTGACATTGTCATCGGCTGGTTCTTGATTTTTGTCATGATTGACGCCGGTCTGCGGGAAGTTAAGACACTTCAGGGACAACAAATTATCATTCATCGAAGTAAAAGAAAAAAGTTAGTTAATAAACGTTAGGAGATATCATGACAGATAATTCATTTTACGACATCACAATTATTGGTGGCGGGCCGGCCGGAATGTTTGCCGGCTTTTACGCTGGTTTGCGAAATGCCAAGACCCAGCTAATCGAGAGCTTGGCTGAACTTGGTGGTCAGGTTACCGCATTATACCCTGAAAAGACCATATTAGACGTCGGGGGGTATCCCACGATCAAAGCCAGAACATTAGTCGATGAACTCGAAAAACAGCTCACAGGCGCTGATACGGCCGTTAAATTAAATCAGACGGTGATTGATGTCGAACAAATCGACGGCGGCTACCAGATCACAACTAATCAGGAAGTGACCAAAACCAAGGCGATTATCATTGCAACCGGCGTTGGCGCCTTTAATCCTCGGAAGCTTGCGGTGGACAATAGTGACGATTTTGAAGGTAAAAGCCTGTTTTATAGCGTCAAGCACTTGGAGCAGTTCCGTGACCAAACGGTGTTGGTTGCCGGCGGCGGGGATTCGGCGATTGATGAGGCATTGCTTCTTCACGGTGTCGCAAAAAAGGTCTACTTATTGCATCGCCGTGACAAATTCCGCGCTTTGGAACACAACGTTGAACGCTTAATTCAATCGACTATTGAACCGGTTACGCCCTATCTTATCAAGGGGTTGACCCAGTTGGATAATGGGCAGGTCGAAGTTGAAGCCAAGAAAATGAAGACTGAAGATGTCAAAAAGCTGGTGGTTGATAAAATTGTCGTCAACTATGGATTCATTGCCCAAGACGATGCCCTAAACAAGTGGCAGGCTCACCCCGAAATCAATCGGGGGACAATTGAAGCGCAGCCGAGTGGACGGACGGAGTTAGCCAACGTCTTTGCCATCGGTGACGTGTCAACGTATGACGGCAAACAACCATTAATTGCGACCGCCTTTGGGGAGGCCCCAATGGCGATTAACACGATTATGAAGAATTTATACCCAGATCGAAGGGGCCCAATCCACAGTACGTCAATTAAACATTAATCAGAGTGTGGGACAAATAGCTGCTACTTTGCGTACAATTCAGCTGGGAGCATTCAGACTCAAAAAGCGGTCGAAGCAAAACGTTTAGTTTTGACTCGACCGCTCTTTTTGTCTGAAAATTCTGTATTACCGATCCAAATTATACTGTTTCAATGCCGCGCCAGTTCGAGACCGTGGTTCATTTTGCGAGGCTTTAGGCAATCCTGAATAGAGAATCTCACCGCCGTAAATACCAGCGTCCGGACCGACATCAATCAGCCAATCCGCTTGACTGATAACAGCCAAATTGTGTTCGACGATGATCAGCGTGTTGCCGGCAGCGACTAATTCATCAAATAGCTTGATGAGCTTTGCAACGTCTTTCATGTGCAGGCCGGCAGTCGGTTCATCCAACAGGTAAATGGTTCCGGTTTGATTAAGCTGAACAGCCAATTTCAATCGCTGGCGTTCACCGCCGGATAACGTTGTCAGTGGCTGGCCAAGAGTAAGGTAATCCAAACCAACTTTTTGCATGTTGACGAGCTTGTCGTAGATTTTTGGTGTGTCGGCAAAGAAGTCAATTGCCGATTCAATTGGCAAGTTGAGCACCTCACTGATGTTTTTCCCGTGATACAAATGACTCAATGCCTCGTCGTTGTACCGCTTACCGTCACACATTTCGCATTTTTGAACCACCGGATCCATGAACGCCATGTTGGTAATCGTGACGCCCTTACCTTTACAGCGCGGACAAGCGCCCTTGCCGTTGTAACTAAATAGGCTGGTAGACGCACCGGATACCTGGGCAAAAATCTTTCTGATGTCATCCAAGATATCCAAATAAGTGACAGGCGTCGAGCGGATATTGGTACCAATTGCTCCCTGAGCGAGATCGATGTAAGGTTCGTGCAGTCTCGGGCGCAACGCATCAACCAATGAACTTTTACCAGACCCGGCAACCCCGGAAATGACCGTTTCGACGCCTAAGGGGATGTTGACGGTGACATCTTTTAAGTTATGGGTCGTGACATGGTTCAGTTGAATTGTTTGATCAAATTTTCTTGGCGTGCGGTAGGCCAGGGGCCGCTTGAGATAACGGCCAGTCATCGTGTCCGAATTTAGCAATTGTTCGTAGGTCCCGGTAAACGTGACTTGACCGCCGGCGCGACCAGCCTGTGGCCCGATTTCAACAACGTAGTCGGCGATCGGGATTAACTCGGGATTGTGTTCGACGACCATGATGGTGTTGCCCTTATTTTTGAGGTTAATCAAGGCGTTTTTGATTAATTGAATGTCGTGGGGATGCAGGCCGACGCTGGGTTCATCCAAAATGTAGACCATGTCCACCAAGGCACTGGTCAAGAATTTAGCAATCTTGATTCGCTGAGTTTCGCCACCGGAAAGCGTTTCGGTACTTCTGTCCAAGGTTAAATAACCCAATCCAATGTCGATTAAAGATTGAATCTTGGTCGCAACCTCCCGGATAACATCGGTCACCAACGGGACGTTGATTTCATGGAGAAATTTTAAGGCATGAACCAAGTCCATTGAAAGTAAATCGGCGATGTTTTTGCCGTTGATCTTACATCCCAAGACTTCTGGCCGCAAACGCGTTCCGTGACAGGCTGGGCAGGGCCTTCGGGTGACGATTTTGTCGATGGCTTCTTTATGGTGCTGGGCTTCGCGTTTACCGATAATGGAGCGGCGAATTCTGGGGATCACGCCCTCATATAAGGCGGTTCTCGGCCACTTTTCCGGCGCGTCCTTTAATTGATGCTGGGGTGCATAAAGCAGTGTCTGCATTTCTTCTTCGGTGTAATCTTTAAGGGGCTTATCATTGTCAAACAAGCCGCTATAAGCGTAACGGCGCCAACGCCATGTGTTGGGACCAAAACTGACAAAGGTAATCGCCCCTTCATTTAGTGACTTTTCGGGGTCGATCAACGCCTTTGCGTCAATATCATCAACGTAGCCGAGCCCTTGGCACTTTTGGCACATTCCTTGTGGCAGATTGAATGAAAAGGTATCGGAGTAGCCGACAAATGGGGTTCCTGCCCGCGAGAACAATAGCCGCAGTAGTGAATAAATGCCGGTATAAGTGGCAAGTGTCGACCTGGCATTTTTGCCGATCCGCTTTTGTTCAATCACAATTGCAACGGGCAGGTGGGCAATTTCTTTGACGTGGGGTTGGCCATATTTTGGTAAATATTGCTGGGTAAAGCTGGGGAAGGTTTCGTTTAATTCCCGTCTGGATGCCGCAGCGATGGTATCAAAAACCAATGATGATTTCCCCGAACCGGAGAGTCCTGCAAACACCGTGATGGCGTATTTAGGAATCCTTAAATCAACGTATTTTAAATTATTCTGGTAAGCGTCATGCACTTCGATGGCACCATGTTCAAACATATAAATCAACGACCTCCTGACTTTTTCTTATGGGAACGATTTGGGGCGGGCTTTTGCTGGCCCTGTTCTTTCTTAAGTTCTTTTTGCATCTGGTTGACCTGCCGTGAGAGGTGGTTAACCTGCTTGGCCAATTCTTTAAGCGCTTCGGTTTGATCCACGTGGGTGTCTTGTGATGTGAAGAAATCCGTAATTGTGGAAGTCAGTAAACCAATAAAACCAATTCCGCCGAGCATGAGGACGGCCGAAATAATTTTACCGCCATCCGTTTTCGGAGTGATGTCCCCGTACCCGACGGTGGTGGCGGTCGAAATTGCCCACCAGAGCGAATTCTGAAGTGAATCGTGCTCGAACGAAGCAAAGATCAATGAACTAAAGATCAAAATGACCAAACTGATTGACAACAGGTAAATAAAACCAGTGTCGTATAAAAATTTGTGCAGCGCATTGGTAAACTTTCCCGACAGACCAAACCGCCACAGTAGGTTATAGTACCTGACGATGGTGTAAATACGCGCGATCCGGAAAAATATGAAAATCGGGTGCGACGGGATGAGGGCAATCAGGTCAAACAAATTCGAGATCAAGAAATCTTTTTTTGATTTGGCACGTTTAAATCGAACTAAATAATCAATCAGGAAAAAGAGCCATATGAGTGTGAAGACAACTCGGTATGGCCCTTGGCTGAGGGTGATCTTAGTGACCAGTGCCAGAATCGCCAGGACAAACGAGACCAAGGCCAATGAGACGACCAAGATGTTGTAAAGTAAAATTCTTAATTTCATAGAATCTCGTTTCATGACTGATCTGCCCCCTAGCGACTGCTGTCAGTATTGTTTGCGTCTGGATTGGTAATCTTGATTCGACTGCTGTCGGTGGTCTTATGATGGATTTCAGGCGCGTCTGTGAAGTACTCTTTCCAAGTGGACTTATCGCCATTTTCGGAATAGATACTGGTTGATTTCTTGCCTAAACGTTTTTCAATCCGCTTTTCTTTTTGATAAAGGTCGGCGTAATTGTACTTTCGGGGATCAACTGCTTCAAACCCCTTTGGATGGTAGAAACGAAGCAGGTTCTTTTCGTTCAGTGAATCTGACAGCGATAATTCGGTGTTGACCCGTTTCTTATCCTTTTTAACCTGAGCCTGTTGACGTTTGGTTAATTTCAACAGTTGACCGGTCTCATTGGAATAGATATCGCCGCTAATTGACGTGAAGGCCGGGCTGACCCAATCCTGATTACGGAAGGCTACGACTTGATCATGTTGTTTGGATAAAATGTCGGTGCCAAACTGGACGTAGCGTTTCGAGCTAATTCCCAGCAGGTGCATCAAGGTTGGCAAGACGTCAATTTCGCCGGCATATTTGTTGGAAATAAAGCCGTTCTTCTTACCCGGGATGTTGATGATGAGCGGTACCCGCTGCAATTGCGCGTTGTCAAAGTCGTCCCAATCGTCGGGATTTTTGCCTAAAGCCTTGGCCAAGCTGGTGTTTTCCGAGTTGGAAATCCCGTAATGGTCCCCATACAAGAGGATAACCGAGTGCTTCAATAAGCCGGTCTTTTTCATGTAGTTATAGAATTCGTGAACCGCCTGATCGAGGTAGTGAGCTGTCAGGAAGTAATTATCGACAACTTTATCTTGCGTATTGGTGGTCTTGAAATTGGTATCTTCTTTGTCCAAATCATACGGGAAATGGTTGGTTACGGTGATGTACTTCACGTAAAATGGCTGTTGGAGATTTTGCAGGTACTTGACCGAGTCTCTAAATAACAGCTTATCCTTCAAGCCATAGCCCAACGAGCGGTCGCCGGTGGTGTTGTAATAACTGGCGTCAAAGAAGTATTGGTAGCCCATATTTTTATAAACGTTATTCCGGTTCCAGAAGCTGGCAATGTTTCCGTGGAAAACGGCGCTGGTGTAGCCACGGCGTTGATTCAAAATAGCTGGTGCGGCTTGGAAGGTGTTGTCGCTGCCGAGTTGGGCAAATAAGGATCCCTGTGGTAGACCATAAGTGCTGGTTTCCAACATGTTTTCGGCATCAGAAGTTTTTCCCTGGCCGACTTGATGGAAGAAGTTTCTAAATGAATAAGAGGACTTGCTCTTATAAAGCTTATTTAAGAACGGTGTCACTTCTTGACCGTTTATTTTTTTACCAATCAAAAATTGCTGGAAGCTTTCCAAATGGATGACGATAACGTTCTTTCCCTTGGCAATTCCGTAATATTTTTTGTTTGGCTTGGCATAGTGACTGCGCGTAAATTTGAGCACATCGTTGAGTTCCGACTTGGTGGCGGTAGCGCGCAGGTCGTTATTGTGCTGGGATTTCAAGCCATCATAGACGGTAAATGCGTCCAGCCCAAGGTATTTGACGATGTAAGTCCGATCAAATGTCCGGGTGAGCAACTGTGGTCGATCCATTTCGGCCAGCGATAGATTGACAACGAAAAATAAGACCGAAAATGACGTTACGGCCAAGCCGATCCGTTTATTTAATGGTCGATGATCAATTTTAATTTTTTTGAAGACGATTAAGCCAATGATGACGATCAAATCAATCCAATACAGGATGTCATGGATGTTAGTCAGCGCGAGCGAGCTGCCGCTCAAACCTTGGTTGACTTTGGAGTAGCCAGTCATGGTACTGACGGTCATAAAATCGGTGAACTCACGGAAATAAATGACGTTTAAGTAAAGTAAAACGGTGTTTAAAATGGCAATTAGCAGCGCGATTGGATAAAAGAAACGGCTTTTCTTGAAGTAAAGCGCAATGCTCAGTAGTAAAGTGGTGGTGGCCAATGGGTTAATCAAGACAATGAAGAATTGAAACGGGTTGGTGATTCCGAGCCCAAGGTCGACAAAATAGGCCAGCATTGTTTTGGCCCAAAAGCAGACGATTAAAAGAACGATGAAACCCTTGCGTGTACTACATTTTTCAAGGGCCCAATTAATATATTTCAAAACGGTTTGCTCCTTAAAAGAATTACTTGTTTTATCTTATCAAATAATTTCTCAGAAAAAAGAAAAATCAAGCGATTTTGCCCAAATCTTAAATTGATTTTGCCTGAACGTGGGCCCAAAAAATTGTTATACTTTAACTATTAAGGGTAAAGGATGTGTCAACATGAGTAAATTTACTTTGTACATGGTTCGTCACGGACAGACCTATTTCAACATCTATAACAAGCTTCAGGGTTGGAGTAATTCGCCTTTGACCGAAAAGGGAATCCAAAATGCGGTCGATACGGGTGAAAAGCTGAAGGACACAAAATTTGTGGCTGCGTACTGCAGTGATACAACTCGAGCTGAACAGACTGCTCAAACAATTTTAGATAAGAATAACGCTTCTGACATTGAAAAACCAATCACAGCCAAATTTTTCCGTGAAGAGTTTTATGGATACTTTGAAGGAAATGATATGAACCAGGCGTGGTATTTGGCCGGCGCACCACATGGCTTGCCAACTTTTGGGGATATTGTGGCGAAATACTCGATTGGCAAGGCCAAAGATTACCTAAAGGAAGCCGATCCATTTCACCAAGCAGAAAATAACGAGGAGTATTGGCAACGGATGGATCAAGGATTTGATTTGATCAAAAGTAATCCCAAGATCAAAGATGGCGATAACGTCTTATTGATCAGCCATGGAAATACACTGCTAAGCGTTGTTGAACGATATGGAAAGGGCAAGTACGACGTAACGGAACGCCCGGCAAACGGCAGTGTGACAAAGCTGGAAATTGACGGCGACAAGGTGGAGGTCGTGGGGTTTAATGAGTAGAGTGCGTAACGAGCCGGTTAGCTTTTGAGCATTAGTTTAACAACCACCTTCAACGCTGGTTTTGCGTTGAAGGTGGTTGTTGGACTAAGCGGAAAAAGCTGGCTCGTGTAGCACGTTTTTCAGCCAGGTAGCCCAACAAGCATGGAAATCGAGTTTGATTTCTCCACTAGTTGGCTTAGGTGCAAGTTGCTGCTCTGTAAAGCACGTTTTCAGCCATCATTTAACGATACTAAAAGTAGGCGGATATGAGTTTTGGAAATTAAACAAACAGATCAATTAGATACCATTTATCAAGATGCGAGAACCATTCGCCACCACGTCTTTGTTGAGGAACAGGGGATTGATGAAAGCGATGAGTTTGACGGCACCGATTCTGACGCGATTCATTTTGTCGCATACGTTGATGGGACACCGGTTGCGACGGCCCGGACGACCGTAACTGAAGCCGGTATTCATATTCAGCGAGTCGCAACGGAGAAGGCCTACCGGAACCAGGGATATGCGAAACAATTGCTGGCGTATCTGCTGGCATCCCCCATGTTTCAAGATGCTCCAATGTTTTATCTTGGGGCACAGAAGACCGCAATTGGGTTTTATCAGCGGCTGGGGTTTGAACAATATGGTGAACCGTTCACGGAAGTTGGAATTCCGCATGTCAATATGAGGAAGGTTGTCGTTAAGCAAAATTAGTTTGATGCAACAATGCGGGTTGAAACTTTTAAAATATTAGATAAATGGTTAAGCAGTTAGACTGATGCGGATTGCATGATGCTAGCTGCTTTTTTGATTGGTGTGATTGACGACCGTAAACAAAGTGCAACGTGACCGGGTCTCGTCACACTAAACGTGTTCCGACGCAACTGACACTGCGATCTAAGCCACTTTGATTCAAATCCAGTATCAAGATTTGAATCAAAGCGGCCTTAGCTCTCCGACGGCTGTGAAACCGCCTAGCCTACCCGGCATGTCAAACCGTTGCTCGTCACACTAAATGTGCTACGCAAACCAGCTTCGTCCGCTTAGTGCAACACCCGCCTTCAACGCAAACCCAGCGTTAAAGGCGGGTGTTACACTAATGCTCCGAAGCTAACCGGTTTGCTCCGCACTCTCTACTTTTTTCTTGACAAATTTTCATTTTGAAACAGAATAGTGATAATAATACAGTCGGACCCCACTTGCCTTGGGGTTTCGGAGAGGGACTGAGACCGTGATGAATCGATTACTAGCTATCTCAACACGCTTTTACAAAAGCCGAGTGACGCGGATTGTTCGCGATACGCTGAGTATTTTGTTTCCAATCATGTTACTCGGAAGCTTTGCCGAAGTTTTGAAATTTGCATTTTTGTCCCCAAGTGGGTTTATCGCGACACTTTTTTCAGTCACTAAATGGTTGCCGTTCGTCCATCCGTTATCCCAATTGGCGGGGGTCATTTCCCGTTGTACGATCGACATGATCGGCATATACGGAGCGTATGGCGCCGCATATTCTACCGTTAAGGAATACGGAAAAAAATCAGCCGCGGTTGCTGGGGCTGTGGGCATTTTGTCCTTTCTCATGATTTCGTACCAAACCGGCAGTCGCGGTCGATTGGTATTTAACCCGACCTTAATGGGCCAGGGGCTGTTAATCGCATTAATTGTCGGTTATGTATGCGGTCGGGTGATTGTCACCTTTGAACGAAATCAGTTGTCGGGGCCGTATCAGGTCATTCGACCATTGCTTATCATTTTGCTCCTATCGGTCCTCGCCAACTTATTCATCAGCTTCCTTAGAAGTCCTCAGGTTCAAACGTTTATCTTCTCCATTACACCCCATCCAGTTCAGGGAAATGCTTTTCCGTATGTCATCGGAATGGGGCTTTTAACTGACTTGTTGTCGTGGCTGGCGATTGGGGGCCCATATACGGCCAGTCCAACGTTTACAGATCCGCCCGCGCTGGCCAATCTTAATCACGCATTGAAAGCCGGAACTGCCTATAACGCCCCATTCAAGTACACGGCCACAACACTTTTTCACAGTTTTGCGAACTTTGGTGGCAATGGGGTCATTCTTGCCTTGATCATCGCAATTTTTATCTTTTCTAAACGAAAGAAGTTTTTGACTGTTGCCCGCTGGTCGACTTTTCCTGCCATTTTTAACAATAATTATGCCATGATGCTTGGTGTGCCCATTCTTTACAACCCCATCTTATTGATTCCGTTTTTGCTGGCGCCCTTGGTGAACATGTGCGTGGTAGCGCTGTTCTTAGCATTAAATTGGATTCCAGCGGCAGTCTATCCGGTACCGTCGGGGACACCGGGACCTCTGATTGGGTTTATTGGGACCAACGGCAACTGGCTGGTACTTGTTCTGGGAATCGTGTTAATTGCCATTGATGTCCTGCTGTATGCACCATTTGTTAAATTGTATGACCGATTGAACGAAAACGCGGGTGATAAGCATGAAACGACGGACTAAATTATGGTTAGTAACAGCAATCGTCGCGATTATGACGGTTGGTCTGATTTTTGTCTCCCTTCAGTGGTCGCATAAAAACGTTGCTGCTTTAACCCGACGGCATAACTCGCAACTGTCCCCGGTTATCATGATTCCTGGAAGTTCAGCCACCGAGAATCGGTTTGACGGGTTGGTAAAGGAGCTTAACAAAAATCAGCGCAATCCTCACAGTCTGCTGAAAATTAGGGTAACCAATAAGGATAAACTGCAATTCAGCGGCCGAATTCGCCCTGGCGACAAGGAGCCGTTTATCGTGGTTGGCTTTCAAAATAACCGTGATGGTTATTCCAACATTAAGCAACAAGCACGTCAATTTAACATTGCCTTCAAGGAATTGGATAAGCGATTTGATTTTAATAATTTCAAAGCATTTGGTCATTCAAATGGGGGCCTGATCTTCACTGACTTCCTTGAAAATTATTTTGCCGACTACAAAGATCAAATCAAAATTACCAAGTTGATGACGATTGGCTCTCCGTTTAATTTTGATGAACAATCAATCCAAAATAAAACGCAGATGCTGTCCGACTTCATAAAGAATCGAAAGAAGCTGCCGACCAACCTGAGCGTTTATTCGGTCGCAGGGACTCAAAATTACACCTCTGACGGTATTGTGCCGGTGGTAAGTGTGATGGCGAGTCGCTATGTTTTTCAGGGTCAGGTGAAGCATTTTACAACGATCACGGTATCGGGAACTGATGCGCAACACTCGGATCTGCCACAAAACGACCAGATTGTGCGGTTAATCAAACAATATCTGTTAACGCATCACAAGCCGCGCCGTCCGGAATAAAATGAACCGCCAAGTGAGTCTCGGCTGTTATTGATTGTTCTTGGATCTGACAAAGATCATTCTTCGTATTTGCTTCCAAACCCAGTGAATCATGATGGCCGATGCAAATGACAGAACCCAGGTACCGAGATAAACCAGGATGATGCCAATTAGGGGCTTATTTGTGGTCAAAGCACGGCCAAAGGTCAGCCACAGCAGCTGGTTCCAAAAGACATTTGAAAGAAACGCCGGGTAAGCATAGTTGGCCATGAAGTGAATCGTTTGAGCAATCTGGGGACGGTTGGTAAGTTGGGTGGCAGCAAATGCGGCAATGAGAAAAATAATACTTAAATCGTAGACGGTCATTGATGGCTTATAGTAGGGCGCATTGATGACTTGAATCGGCAGTGAATATGACAGCAACTCCCAATTAATCCAGACGAACGACGCACCAGCAATTATGAGAATCACCCAGTGCCACTTGTGCAAAAAGCGGGTGGTGATGTGGCGGTACTGCCACGCAAGGACGCCTAAGACGCCATACATCAGAAAGCTGATAAACAGCCGATCCAACAGATACCAATCCTGCATGTGAGGGCCGTGAAAAACTTGGCGATCGTAAAAGGCCAACCAGGCAATCTGAATGAGGCTGACTGTGATCAGTACCAAGATGCCCCGAAAACGATTTTGACCACACCAACGGGCGAGCCACCAAAACGCCGGCATTAAAATGATGAACTGTAGCATCATCGAGTTGTACCAGAGATGAGGCGCCGCGTTTCCGTTAATAAATTGCCAAGCAAACGTTTGTAAGTCATGGTAGCGATGGACTTGTTGGACCCAGGGCATGACCAACAAGTAAATAGTTGTCCAAGCAATCGTTGGAATGAATAGTGCGTGCCACATTTGGATGAGGTAGGTGCGATATGTCAGGTTAGAGTCGACAGCGATTCGGGTAGTGGTGTACAGAATTCCGGCTATGAAAGCTGGAGCAGTAAATTTTGTCAGATCGTAAAAGATACCAATTCCAATTTGAGCAGACGGACTTGGATGGGTTTGCAGGGCTTCGACAAGGATGATTTGAAGCATTACCGCCGTGCACGCGAATACTTTTAGATAATCACCAATATCAGCGGCCAAAGGTGACTTGGCTTCATATTTCATGGTGGAACTCCTTTCGTAGGGTATTATTACTTCCAATATACGCAAAAAGAGGCTGGAATCAAATCGATTCCAGCCTCTTTAGGTGATAGTTATTTGAATTGTCGTTATATGTGTTTAGATATTAATCGTCGGTATCATTATCGCTGTCAAAGTTAACAACGTGAGCAGAACCAACGTAGTTCCACCATGGTGCTTTAACTGTTTCAGTAATCACACCGCGGTTTTGAGCATCGATCATCTTACCATTGCCGATGTATAAACCAACGTGAGAAATTGATGCGGCATTCCAACCAAAGAAGACCAAGTCGCCTTTTTGTAAGTTCTTGTATGAAACCTTTTGGCCTGCGTTATATTGTGCTTGAGCAGTCCGTGGTAGCGTGACGCTGGCAGCTTTCTTATAAACGTAGCTGGTAAAGCCGGAGCAATCAAATGCTGAAGGACCGGTAGCACCATATACATAAGGCTTACCAAGGTTTTGCTTAGCAACTTTATATACTGCTGAATATGAAACGTCTGTGTCAGCGGCTTTTGATGCTTGAGCATCTTCAAAACCGGCGAATGACAATGTGAAAAGTGCAACTAAGGTTAATAATATTTTTGTATGTAATTTCATCTTTTATCAACAACTCCCTATCAAATGTACAACCCTAACTTTACCAATGAATTGTTGCAGTCGTGTAACAAACTATTTGCAATGCAGTTAAAAGTCATATGTCAGCTGAAACATTCGTCATGGTGCATGTGAATAATCGCTTACAAAGACCGTTGTGAAAGCAAAAACAAGTGAGCAATCAAAAATGACACCCAAAGTGAATTGAGTGTCATTTTTGATTGTATTTTTGAAATTTCAAAGTTGAATTTATTATTTTAATATGAATAGTTTAAATAAAAGTTAATAAATTCATTACTTATTCTTTAGAATATTCTTTTTACTTGGTAACGTCACAGCCAACTTACCCATTGAAGAAACGATCATCGGCAAGATCAGGTAATAAACGCAAACCGTATAAATGACGATTAAGGCAGTTTCAATCATTGCAAACGATGCGCCGAAGGTTAACCCGATCGCTAGGGCAATGACGACCAGCAAAATATAACGAACAATTTTACCGTAACTTGCCATCGTCGGTCGAATCCACTCCAGCAGCGATAATTCTGTGTAACGGAAGGAAAGCCCCAACGCGATAATTTGCCAAGCTGCAATAGCCGTTAAGATGCTGACAGCGAGCATTGGAACCTGCCAGTCGAACTGGTTGGTGCCGGTGACGTAATGCATGGTCAGGTAGGTTAATTGAAAGCCGGTGGCCGCAGACATCACGAAAGCGACTGTCCAGTAAAGTGGTTGTAAGATTGAACGGCTGACGATAAAGACGGTCGCCAAGATGCCAATAATGACAATTGCCAATAAGGTGACAAAATGATGGCTGTACTTGGATTGATTAATGGCTTGGGTAACGGGTTCACCGCTAAAGGCGACCTTGTCAGCTGATAGTGGCGTTCCACGAAGCTGAAGATTGACTTGGTCTTCAAGCGTTTTAACCTGTTGAACGTTGTTCTTGCTTGAAGGGGCGTTTTTCAACACAACTTGAATCGTGGTAATCTTTTTATCCTGGCTGGTGTAGTTCAACATCGTCTGGAGAAAATCAGTGTCGGCCAGCTGCGCTTTGGTAATGTAATAAACGTTGGCAGCACCGGATTTTTGTAATCCATTCAAGTAATCGTAAATGTTATTTAACTGATCAGTTGAGGAATGAACCTGGCTGCTAACTTGTTTAAGTTGCTTTTGAACCTGGCTGATTTGTTGACTATAGCTTTGCAGATTGTTGGCACTGTTTTGGCCGTAATTTTGGATGACCGATCCTTCAGCGTTTAACTGGCTGATACCGGCCGAAACACTTTGAAGGGACTGGTTCAATTCGTTAATCTTTTGTTGGTACAGTCGAACCCGCCTGGATGCGCCCTGTTGAACGCTCACACTTGCATTTGCGGCGACGCTGTTGACTTGAGAAGCGAGGCTCGAACTGTCCTCGACGATCTGATTGCTCTTTTTAACCAGTTGTTGCATATCCTTAACCTGTTGTTTCAATGTTGAAAGGTTAAGGTTACTGCCGCTGGTTTGAATCCCGGTTGATGCCTGGGATAACTGGCCGGTTGCCTGCTTGGCGTTGAGGCCGATTGACTGCAACTGATTGGAAACGTAATACTTTTCAATCGGCATTCCGCTAGGTTGGGTGAGTGAATAAGCTGCGCTGACCCCTTTGGTATGCTGTAATTTGCTGGTTAATTGATCCAAGTGCTGGAGATACTTTTCGTTATCCAAAGGTTGGTTATTCTTTAAATAAATGGTGATGGGTGTCGCTTTTCCTTCTGAGAAGTGGGCTTGAAGGACGTGGGCACCTTTGACTGCCTGATTGGTTTGAGTCACGTTAGTCATTGGTGAGTAGTTCAAGCTTGTGTGGTAGAAGTAGATAAACGGCAATGTCAGATATAAAACCACCATGAAGCTGGCAATTGGCTGCCAAAGTGAAAACTCGGTTGCCTGAGTCCAGAAATGTGATTTCATTGCTGTAAGTGGGGCGTTGGACGGCCAGAAGAGGCTTTCACCCAAGGCTGCCAGAAAGACTGCGTTCAGCGTTAAGGTGGCCAACATGAGGACGACGTAGGTCACACCAAGGGTCCATAGGGACTGCAATTGATCATAATTGATGAAGCCACAGCAGGCGAAAATAAGGGCCAATGCACTTCCGACAACTGTGATCGGGAACCGCAAGTCATCGATTGTTTGTTTGGTCGCGTAACGGGCCTCGCGCTGCAGTGCCAAGACGCTTCGGAGCTTTCGGTAAATATAGACATTCCAAATGGTTCCAATGACGACGGTCGCAATGCCAATTTCAAGCGGGACATATTGATTGTATGCAAAGCCGAAGTGTTTGGCGAGAATGGTCGAAAGGCTAAACGATACCACAAACGAAGCAAAGAGGGTGATAAATGAAATCAGCGGTGCCAGCAACGACCGGAAATAAATGCCGACAATCAAAATGGAGACAGCAAACAAAGTGATTAAAACAATGTTGGTCACCTGGGCAGTCTTTTCGTTGTTCACATCCCGAACGATTTCCGGACTGGTAATGTAAGACTGCAATCCTGACACCTTCACCTCGTTGACAAGTTCATTTGTTAATACGCGAAGGGTGTTGCTCTTGGCGTCAATATCAAGGGTCGCAATCTGAGTGGATCCGTCCTTTGACAGTAATTGCTGTTGGCCGGCGACGTTGGTATTAAGCGTCACAATCTTTTTGATACTGTAAAATGATTGGTGCTGTTTTAACTTGTTCAATGCGGTATCGATTTTTGTCTGCTGCTGAGGGGTAATCTTTCCCTTTGGGTTATTGTAGACAACGTTAACCGTTGATGCTTGGCCGAGACCGTACCCCCAGTCCTTGCGAAGTTGTTGCGCCTGTGCCGGCTGCGATGATTGACTGTAAGTTGGCTGACTGTATGATTGAAGCGTATCCGTAACGTTTGGAGCGACTATAATTGCAATAAATGTCATAATCAGCCATACTAGCAGCGTGAATAAGCGATTTTTGTGTAGTTTTGAAATAGTTTCCTTCATCAATTCGTCCCCTAAATATGTATGTATTAAATAGGCCCATATATTAAGAGTTTACCATTTTATGAAAGCAAGCGCGATACGTTTCGGCCGTTTTGATGAATTATCATTAGGAGATTTGCACGAATTTTTAGTAATGACTTGAAGATTTATTTAAAGAGGGGGTCAACAAATGTGTACAAGTATTTTTCAAATCGGTCAGGTGGATGGTGCCCATGTCCTGTCACGGACGATGGACTGGCCGCAGCTCGGCGCTCATCCGGTCTTTGTTCCGCGCAATTACACTTGGCATTCCGTTTATGACGATAAAGCGTATGTCACCAAATACGCAACGCTTGGGTCCGGTCACCAGCACGCCCGCCGGATTGATATGTCCGATGGGGTCAACGAATTTGGTTTGGCCGTTCAAAAACTTACCTTTACCAATGGTAGTGAACTGGTTGAAGAACCTGGCGAAGATAAAATTCATTTGGCACCATTTGAGTTGTCATTTTTTTTGCTGTCCAATTATCAATCGGTTGCAGACATTGAGGAACACATTGAAGAAATTGAGTTAATGGCAGATAAGTATAGCTTGATGAAATACGGGCATAGTGAACTGCACTTTGCTGCCTGTGATTCAACGGGTCGAATTGTCGTCATTGAGCCGGTGACAACCCCGATCGAAATAATCGATAATCCGTTGGGCGTTTTGACGAACAGCAATCACTTCGACCGTCAGATCGATAAATTAAATAAATACATGGACTTCACACCTGACTTTATCAATGGGTCGGTTCCGTTGAATACACCACGGGTAACAACTGGGAATGTGTCCGGAAAATCAATTCCACCTGGTTCTTATTCTCCGGGATCACGATTTGTTCGGGCAGCTTATCTCAAAGAACGAATTGACCTGCCGCAAAATGAAAACGAAGCGGTTGATAACTGCTGGCATATTTTGGATTCGGTGAACGTTCCTAAGAGCACGGCGCATCAGCCAACCTATTCGGTCTATCGGGCAGCGGTTTGCTGTGAGAGCCGAAATTACTACTACCAGCCGTATCATGCCAAATCAGTGGTCAAAATTCAACTTACTGATGAATTAATTCACTCAAATGAGGTCAAATTTTTCCCAGTTGATGATAAAATTGTTTTTAATGAGTTAAACTAGGTAATTGAAGGTGTCTGTGGGGAGAAGTTAAATTGCGAAAACAAGGTTGGCGCATCATTTTATTATTACTAATCACATTTGTGGTGTTAGGTGCAGCCGTCACGTATCGCGGTCAATTAAGCAGTCGATCACCACAGTCGCCAAAAGCGCCCACTTTGGTTCAGAAAAAGTCGGATCATTTTTCCGAAAAGCAAAAGCGGACGTTTATTAGCGAAGTGGGCAATCCAGCGGTTAAGCTGTATCTAAGGGATCGCCAAGTGCTGCCAAGCGTCGTGATCGCCCAGGCAATTTTGGAATCGCAATTCGGAACGTCTGAGTTAACGACAACGGCGAACAACTTATTTGGAATCAAGGGAAGTTATCAGGGGCGGTCGGTGCAGTTTTATACCCAAGAAGTTGAAAACGGCAAGACCATCAAAGTTTTGGCCCAGTTTCGAAAATATCCGAGCCTGGCTGCTTCAATCGCCGATCACAATCAGCTTGTCAGTGCCAAATTTATTAAGTCCAAAAATATTTTGAGCTACCGAACGTCGACCCACTTATTGCAGGAAAATGGCTATGCTACAGACCCGCATTACGCGCAAAAATTAAATCACATCATTGTCAAGTATGACTTAAGCCGGTATGATTTAAGAGCAATTAATTCCAGAGTCTAAATATTACGAGGTGAACGCCACATTGTTGGATTGGGTTTCTAATTTATACGGTCCGTTCTTTGATCCCCATAACTGGGGAACGGTCATTACCAGTGGAAGCGACTGGCTGATTATTTTATCGCTTGTCACAATTGAATGTCTGCTTTCAGTGGATAACGCAGTCGTCTTGGCTGCGCAAACGCAGGCCTTACCAACCAAAGTTCAGCGGGAAAAGTCGTTGTTTTATGGCTTGTGGGGAGCGTATATTTTTCGCTTCTTGATTATTGGAGTCGGGACGTACCTGATCCATTTTTGGGAAATTAAGGTCATCGGGTCACTGTATCTATTGTATTTGGTGTATCAATTTTTCCGGAAAACAAAAATTGTTCGAACCAAGAAGTTAGCGAGTGAAAAAAAGCACGGGTTGTCTTTATTTTGGTCGGTCGTCGCTCAAATCGAATTCATGGACGTTGTTTTCTCGGTTGATTCCGTGTTGGCATCGCTGGCAATCTCATCAAACCCAGTTATCGTGTTGCTAGGTGGAATGATTGGTATTTTGGCGATGAGAGGCGTCGCCGAGGTCATCATGCGCTTAATGGCAGTGATTCCCGAGCTGCAGCCAATGGCCTATATATTAATCGCCATTATTGCATTAAAGCTCTTTCTTTCAATCCCAGCAATTGACATCGAAATCCCAGCCACCGCATTTGGTGGCATCGTGATTGTGGCAGTCATCATCACCTTGATTATTCACTTTGTACGCAAGAATCGGAGGACGACAAATGAGCACGAAGATCACACCTGAGAATTTAGAAGAAGAAACGGATAATAAAATCACCATCATCGATTTCTGGGCGCCGTGGTGCGGTCCTTGTAAGATCTTAGACCCAATATTGGCGGACTTGGAAAAAGAGTATGGTGATCAGATTCACTTTGGAAAGATGAACGTCGACGGCAATCAAGAAATTGCTGAAAAGTATCACGTCTTGAGCATTCCCAGCCTAGTCGTATTCAAAAACGGGCAGGCCAAGGAAAAAGTGACCGGCGTTTACCCAAAGGATAAGTTAAAAAAGTATTTTGAGGCGAAGATTGCCGAAGTCAACGCATAGACATCAACGGAATGGTTTGATGCCTTTTTCTTTTGCCATCGGCGTTAATTTGGCATTTAAAATATCCAATCCCTGCAGTGGGAAGGTGAAGACCGGCGCCAAAATTGCCGGCTTGGACGGATCGGGAACGACTTGGCTCGGCTTTAAATTGGGCAGCATCTTGGCTAAATCCGTTTGGGTGAGTCCGAGAGCTTTGCTGAAATACATGACCCGCTGAAAAATGAGATTTTTAAACCACAGATAATAGATAATTCCAGCGGCAGCGATGTACCAAAAGATCGTCCACGTGATGCCGATTTTGGCAGGTGAGAGGACATCTGTGAATAAAGCAAAGATAATAAAGGCACAATATGTTAAAATGCTAATTATGGTTAGTTTAGATTTTGTTGTCATAATCGACCAACTTTCCAGGTAGATTTTGTGATACTATTTAACCATATATTATATCAAGTTGGAAAAATATAGATAGTGAGATGAAATTGTGAAATTTTCAGTAGAGACAATTGATCGCAAAGATTATGCGGCTGTACGGGGTATCATCGCAGACAGTTATAAGAATGATGGTCCCAACACCGACGGAGACGAAGTTGACATGGTCGACCGGCTCAGATCGGGCGAGGGCTACCAATCACAGTTTGAAGTGGTCGCTAAAGATGACAATCATCAGGTAATTGGTCACGCGCTCATGGTGCCGGCAACGGTCCGATCCGCAACGCACAAATTTCCGATTGTTTCGATTGTCGAGATCGGTGTTTTGAGCAAGTATCGAAATCACGGAGTTGGCCAAGAAATGGTTATCGAGTTGGAAACACGGGCTCGTTTGGCCGGTTATCGCGCTGTTAGTGCGATTGACAATTCAGATTTCTTCTTTAAGAACAACTACGTCCCTGCTGACAACTTCGATATTTTGCCGACTGTCAATGTTGACTTCAACGCTAATTTGATTAAGCCGCTATTTGACGGCGCGCTGTTCCAAAAGGGCGGTAAGATTTATTATCCTGAAGAATTCTTCGGGGTCAGAAGCACCAATTATTAAGTTCATATATAAACTTCCATATTAAAGTAACGGATAGGTCTGGGTGTCAGAAAGCCGGTGGGTGATGCGAATCGGTCAGGACTTATTGGTGAACTACCGTGGTGGGATAATAAACGGATAATAGCTAGAACCGATATCATCTAGTGAGTGGGCTGCAGTTGTGCAGCTTAAGTTGGGTGGTACCACGCGCGAGCGTCCCTTAGTCCTTGATTGGGCTGAGGGATGCTTTTTTAATTCAAAAAAATATGGATTTTTAGATATAAGGAGAAAAACGATGAAACAAGTTGTCAAAGCACCACGAATTGGATTGACTGAAGGGCTGATTGTCCTGGCAATGATGCTGCTGATTATGGGATTCAGTGTGATCAAGTTGCAAATATCGCCCCAAATTCCAATTTTATTTGTCATTTTATTGCTGATTGCCTGGGCCAAGGTTCGCCGATTTTCCTGGGATTCAGTTAATCAAGGTATTATTGATGGGATCTCTACGGGCATTATTCCAATGTTTATCTTCATTTTGATTGGGGCGTTGATCAGTTCTTGGATTGCCGCCGGTGTGATTCCGTCACTGATGGTTTACGGATTTCATCTAATTAGTGCGGAGTGGTTTTTGCCATCGGTCTTTCTTGTCTGCACAATTGTTGGAACGGCGATTGGCAGTGCCTTTACGGTTATCTCAACGATTGGAATTGCCTTTTTGGGAATGGGACTGACGATGGGGGTTAATCCCGCAATGATCGCAGGAGCGGTTATTTCAGGTGCCATCTTTGGCGATAAAACGTCGCCTTTATCAGACTCGACGAATTTGGCGTCTGCTGTGGTTGGGGCAGATTTATTCAGTCACATTCGCAACTTGATGTGGTCGACAATTCCGGCATTTTTCACGTCACTGATTGTCTTTTTCATCATTGGCCGATCAAACGCTAAGCTGAACACGACTTCAATCGACCATACGGTGACTATTTTGACCAGTCACTTCAGCATTTCGCTGTGGGCGTTTCTTCCTATTGTCTTGATGTTTGTCTGTGCATGGCGAAAAATCCCGGCGATTCCGACACTGTTTATTAATATTCTGGTCGCGGTGGGGATGATTTATATCGAGAATCCGCGGACAAAAATTCAATCAGTCATCAACATTTTGACAAACGGATTTGTTTCTCATACCGGAAATAAGGCCGTTGATAATCTTCTGACACGCGGGGGGATTTCCAGTATGATGGCAACGATTGCCCTGATTATTTCGGCTCTGGCGCTGGGTGGCCTCTTAATGAAGTTTGGTGTGATTGATGCCGTAATGGGGCCGTTGTCCAGAAAATTACAGTCAAATGGTTCGCTGATTTCTGCGGTTATATTAAGTGGGATTGGTGTCAACTTATTTGTCGGCGAGCAATACCTATCCGTAATTCTGCCAGGAAATGCGTTCAAATCAACCTTTGAAAAGGCTGGCTTGGCCCCGGTTGCATTAAGCCGGGCGCTTGAAGATGGCGGGACCGTGATTAATTATCTGATTCCATGGGGGGTTGCCGGGGTATTTGCTTCGAATACACTTCAAGTTCCGACGATTCAGTACCTGCCATTTGCAATATTTAGTTTAAGTTCTCCTATTTTTTCAATTCTCAGTGGCTTTACCGGGGTCGGTTTGAAACATTTGAAAACGCATGAAAACGACTAGCATTGCGAGTTTAACAACGTTTTACTAACAAATCGTCAATTGGATATTTGACAAAGATTACTTACTCATTACATTAGTTACGGTCGAACGGTTTTTCTTAATGCCTGTGATATTTGATGGTAACTTCGTAACTATACACTATGTATTGTTGATTGATGAGGTCGACAAAAATTCTAGAAACAGAACACAGATATAGGAGTGTGTAATTTTGAAAAAAGTATTATCTATGATCTTCGCAACTTCAGCCGCAGCTATTGGTCTTTTCTTCGCAGGATCCGCATATGCATCAGCATCAACAATAGTTACAGTTAAGTCAGGCGACACCGTATGGGGAATCTCACAACAATACAATTCCTCAGTCAAGGCTATCGAGAGTGCAAACAATCTTAAGGATGCCAATGTCATTACTGTTGGACAACAATTAACCATTCCTTCAGCAGACAGCGCATCAACTACTCAGGGTAGCGCACATGCAGCACAAGCAACAACAACTCAACAAACACAGAGTTATAGCTCAGCAGCTTCAACCCAAACTAGCCAAGCAGCATCAACAACATCATCAACGGCTACTAGCGGTTCAGTTGCAGAACAAGCAGCACAATTGATGGAACAAAAGACTGGTGTTTCAGCATCAACTTGGTTGGCCATCAGTTACCGTGAATCAAGAAACAACCCAACTGCACAAAACCCTAGCTCAACTGCTCATGGTTTGTACCAATCACTTTACACTACAAGTAATGACTGGCGCGAACAAGTGAACGATGCAGCACGGATTTACCAGTCACAAGGAATGGGTGCCTGGGCATTAAACTAAAGAATCAAAATGCGAAGTAAGCTGTTCAGCTTCCAAGCATTAAAGTAAAAGCAATCCCGATGCGGATAACCGTGTCGGGGTTGTTTTTTTGATTAATCAAAAGACGTTGGCTTGTGAAGCATAACTTGACGACTCGTTATCAGTTAACGAACGGATATTATATTACCGGTAATAAGAAGTTAATCATTCACGGCGCTGATTAAGCGGTAAATGTTATAAAAAAGGTATTCGCAAATCGCGAATACCTTTACTACATACTTTATTAGCCTCTCACCAGCAACTCCATCTGCCCCTTCTGCGGTGCAAAGTTAATGCCAACCAGTGGTTCACGCAAAATCTTGCCGTACTCGTCCAATACGTCGGCAGGAAGTGGGGTGTGGGCTTTGAGTGAGGCAACGACATCTCCGGCGTCAAACGCCTCTGAAAGGTCGATAAACAGGTTAACCTTGCTGACCACGTCTCGGAACAGATCAGTTAAAATTGCGTTTGGTTTTCCCTCAACATCTGTAATAACGACCTGGGAAGAATCGAATGATAGATGGTTAAAACGCACCATTTGTAATACGTCAAACAAGTTATTCATTGACTTCAAGTCCCTTCATGATGAATCATTTAATACTTAGTTTAGACGTTTGTATACTTAAAAGGCAAGAAATATATCGTTTGAAAAACAATTCAGGGCAAAAAAGCGGTCGGAGTGAAACATTTAGTTTCGCCCCGACCGCTTTGCTATGAAAGGTTAGTCACCATTCATAATTGAATTTTTAACAATGACATAATCAACTTTGGTGATATCGTTTAACTTACGGCCACCGGCATATGAAATCGATGACTGAAGGTCCTGTTGCATTTCGTTTAAAGTATCTGAAATGTGGCCACGGTATGGCACCAACATTTGTCGGCCTTCGACGTTGCGGTAGGCACCCTTTTGACGTTCAGATGCTGAACCCCAGTATTGTTTGTATTTCTTGCCATCAATACTGATTAGGTTACCAGGTGTTTCTTCATGACCTGCCAATAATGAACCGATCATGACCATTGAAGCGCCAAAACGAACGGACTTGGCGATATCGCCGTTAAAGCGAATACCACCGTCAGCGATCATTGGTTTTCTTGCGGCCTTTGAGCAGAGACGAAGAGCAGCCAATTGCCAGCCGCCAGTCCCAAAACCGGTCTTCAGCTTAGTGATACATGCTTTACCTGGGCCGATTCCAATCTTGGTTGCATCGGCGCCGGCATTTTCAATTTCGCGAACGGCTTCCGGTGTTCCCAAATTCCCAGCAATCAGGAAACTGTCTGGCAATTGTTCCTTGATGTAGTGGATCATCTGGATAACATAATCCGAATGGCCATGTGCAACATCAATTGTGATGTACTCTGGCTTTTGGTCATCAGAAACTAGTTGGTCGATGAATTCGTATTCTTCAGGTTTGATACCAACGCTGATTGAAGCGTAAAGGTTCAGTGAGTGCATCTTCTTGATGAATGGTTCCCGATTCTCAGGTTGGAATCTGTGCATGATGTAGAAATAGTCATTTTGAGCCAGCCAAATGGCCAAGTCTTCATTAATAACGGTTTCCATATTAGCGGGGACCACCGGAATCTTGAATGTCTTGGGACCAAACTTTACGGATGTGTCAGCGTCACTTCGGCTCTTAATGATATTTTTGTTAGGGATAAGTTGAATGTCTTCATAATCAAATACTTCCATGATTTACCTCCGGATGGTGGTGATTACCACACTTTTTCAACGACGTTCGTCTGCTCTCTGTCAGGACCGACTGAGAAAGTTGCGTAAGGGACTCCGACTGCTTTTTGGACGTGGTTCAAATAATTCTGAGCGTTGGTTGGCAATTCATCAAATGTCTTGCATTTGGTAATATCTTCGTCCCAGCCTGGAAGCTCGTCATAAACTGGCTTGCAGGCATCCAACTCTTTTAAAGTTGCGGGATAGTGGTCAATCTTCTTGCCGTTCAATTCATAGGCAACACAAATTTTTAATGTTTTAATTCCTGTTAAAATGTCTAAACAGTTGAGTGCGAGGTGGGTGTAGCCACTAACCCGAGCCGAGTGGCGAAGAACAACACTGTCGAACCAGCCGATTCGGCGTGGCCGCTTGGTTACAACACCATACTCATGGCCGACTTCGCGGATATGGTCGCCAATTTCGTCATGCAATTCCGTTGGGAAGGGGCCTTCACCAACACGGGAAGTGTAGGCTTTGCAGACACCGATGACGTGGTCGATTCGGTTAGGACCCACGCCGGTTCCAATAGCGGCACCGCCGGCACTTGGGTTCGATGAGGTGACAAACGGGTAAGTCCCGTGGTCGACATCGAGCATGACACCCTGAGCGCCTTCAAACAAAACGTTTTTGTTGTCATCCAATGCATTGTTAATGATGTAGGAAGCATCAACAACGTAAGGGCGAATGCGGTCTGCGTATTCATTATATTCATTAAAGATTGGTTCAAATTCGAGTGGTTCTTCACCGTAGATCTTAGTCAACAGTTCGTTCTTGATTGCGAGATTGCTTCGAAGTTTTTCTTCAAAGATATCCTTGTCAATGAGATCAGCAATTCGAATACCAATTCGTTCGTACTTATCCATGTATGCAGGGCCGATTCCTTTATTGGTTGTGCCAATCTTGGAGTCTTTCTTTTGTTCCTGCAAACCATCAAATAGAATGTGGTAAGGCATAATGACTTGAGCACGATTGGAAATTCTCAAGTTATCGGTACTAATTCCATCCTTTTTCAAATTGTCCATTTCGTTGATCAAGGATTTGGGGTTAACGACAACACCGTTACCAATGACGCTATACTTCTCCTGGTCGAAAATACCGGAAGGAATTAGCTGTAAATGGTAGCTGTTGCCATTAAATACAATGGTGTGGCCGGCATTATCTCCGCCTTGATAGCGGGTGATAATGTCAGCGCTTTGGCCGAAGAAATCAGTAATCTTACCTTTCCCTTCGTCGCCCCATTGACTTCCAACAATCACAATAGATGACATATGAACACCTCTAAATTTTATTGCCAGGAATCTACCCAGCATTTTTAATGATACCAACTTGCAATGTATTAATCAACCAAAACGTTAATAATTTGAATGAGTAAAACGTTTAATATTCGAGTTTGAAACCGAATCCGAACATAATCCATTTATTCTTCTCATAATATAGTCAAAACGTGAACGATATGGTATTATTATCTTGTCATTATTTAGTAGAAAGGACTCGTTATGATAGATAGATATTCTTTACCAGAAATGAGTAATATTTGGTCACTCCAAAATCAATATGCCGCATGGCTTAAAGTTGAAATTGCCATTGATGAGGCATGGTCCAAGCTGGGCAAGATTCCAGCCGAGGACGTTGAGAAGATTAAGAAGAACGCCAAGTTTGACGTGGATGGGATTGCGGAGATTGAAGCCGTGACGCATCACGACATCGTGGCCTTTACCCGGGATGTTTCCAAGTCACTGGGTCCGGAAAAGAAATGGGTGCACTATGGTGTTACCAGTACCGACGTTGTTGACACTGCTTGGGGAGTTCGAATCAAGCAGGCCAACGAAATTATTCGAAAAGATATCGATCACTTCATTGATGTGATTGCAACACAAGCTAAGAAGTACAAGGATACGGTCATGATTGGCCGGACCCATGGTGTTCAGGCCGAGCCAACCACTTTTGGGTTGAAGCTGGCCCGTTGGTATTCTGAAATGAACCGAAACAAGCGGCGTTTTGAACGGGCTTCAAAAGAATTGGAAGCCGGTCAAATCTCCGGTGCGGTTGGAACCTATGCCAACGTGCCACCATTTGTTGAACAGTACGTCTGCGATTCACTTGGCCTAAGAGCACAGGAGATTACCAGCCAAATTTTGCCACGTGATCTGCATGCCGACTACATTTCAACTTTGGCACTGATCGCAACGAGTTTGGAAGAATTTGCGACTGAAATCCGTGGATTGCAACGCTCCGAAATTCATGAAGTTGAAGAACATTTTGATGCAGGTCAAAAAGGATCTTCCGCAATGCCGCATAAAAAGAATCCAATTGGTTCGGAAAATATCTGCGGGTTGGCTAGGGTTGTTCGCGGCCATATGGTCACTGCTTACGAAGATGTCGCTTTGTGGCATGAACGCGACATTTCCCATTCATCTGCCGAACGGATTATTATTCCAGATACATTGACATTGTTGGATTACATGCTGCATCGTTTTTCAAATATTGTCGAACGGTTAACTGTCTTCCCAGAACGGATGAAAAGTAACATGGGACTCACTTATGGCTTGATTTACAGTCAACGAGTGATGCTCAAATTAATTGATTCAGGAATGACCCGTGAGCAGGCGTATGACCTTGTTCAACCATTGACCAAGCAGTCGTGGGACAAAGGGATTCAATTCCGAGATTTGGTTGAAGGCAGCAAGCCGATCACGGATGCCTTGAATGAAGAACAGATCAACGACGCATTTGATTATCATTATCACATTCGCCACGTAGACGAGATTTTTGCTCGGGTTGGTCTCGACTAACCAACCATCGATAACATAAAATAAGTCCCCTTAAACTGCACTGGCAGTCTGAGGGGACTTTTAATTTAGGGCAAAAAGACCAAGCGATTGTCGCCGGATTCATGCCATTTTTCGGCAATTTGGCTTAACGGATAGGTGGTCACGGGGACTGAGATTTTACCGTCGGTGATCATTTTTAACAGTGCCGGCATGTCATTGGCCAATTCGGCGGCCGTGAAGGAACCGAAGCCACTGCCCAGCAAGTGAAAGTCCATGCTTCTAAGAAGCTGTCCAAGATCTATGATTTT
>NZ_AZGK01000039.1 GCF_001435315.1 Lentilactobacillus parabuchneri DSM 5707 = NBRC 107865 | reverse complement strand
TGGATTGAAGTCAATATTTGAGACAGGTTTTAAGAGACATTCAGAACCGCGTTTACCTTCCACAGCTCAAATAAATCATTAATCGTGATTCATAACTTATTTGAACCATGGAAAGCATTAAATCAGGCGGCCATTTGGCTCGTAAGTGTTGCGATTTCAACTTGTAAAGGGGTCTGGTAGCCCAGTGAACTATGAATTCTCTTCCTATTGTAGAAAGCATGCACATATTCAAAAAGGACAGCAGCGGCAGTTTCATAATTCTCAAAGACCGGCACTGGATAAACACATTCCTTTTTGAGGGAAGCATGAAAAGATTCCATTGGGGCATTATCGTATGGACACCCCTTACGGCTGTAAGAGTGGCGGATATGTAGTTCTGTTAACCGTTGGTTGTAATCATCGCTGGTGTACTGTGATCCTAAGTCTGTGTGGATAATCAGGTCCCCAGTAATGGTTCGATTTTTAACCGCGCTTTCCAGGGTCTTTAAGACTAAATCAGTAGCCATCTTTTTTGAGAATGAATAGCCGATAATTCGTCTTGAGTGCAGATCCATGATGGTTGATAAGTAACACCAGCCATTACGCTTCGTTTGAATATAGGTCATATCAGCGGTCCATTTTTGATTTAAACCAGTGGTCG
>NZ_AZGK01000038.1 GCF_001435315.1 Lentilactobacillus parabuchneri DSM 5707 = NBRC 107865 | reverse complement strand
TCTTTTTCTACGTTTAGTCAAGTAAAACAGTGATGCTATTAATGATTTAATAAGCCTTTTGGCTTAATAATTGGGTTCCTTTATAAAGAAAGCAGAGTTTTACGGTTGTTATTTTATCTTTGAGCGTAACCCAAAGAAGCCTCAGGCTTTTCAAATTTTCTCAAGGCTGGTAAAGTTAGATTAACAAATCAGTCCTATCTGGAACAGGCTAGTTCATAAGAGTAGTTCTGGTTTGTGTTTATAAGGTAGTGGATTATCTTAATTAGACGATCCATACATGCGACAAGAAGCGGCTTCCTACGGGAGGCAGTTTCTTGTTTTTTTACATAGAAATCACGTATGTGATTGGGTTTAGCAGTCGAGCTAATCATGTTCACAACAGTCCAGTATAAAAGTTTTCGTGCATGGGGATTGCCGTGTTTCGTAATGCGTCGCTGAGCCGTATAGTCCCCGGATTGGATCTCTACGAGATCAATGCCGATATAACTATTGATTTGAGCACGGGTCATAAATCGCCGCACATCGCCAATCTCACCAAGGATCCTGACCGCTGTGTTTTCGCCAATCCCCGGAATGCTGAGGAGGATTTCGTATTCTGGGAGCTGATGAGCCAACATAGTCATATAGACAATCGTTTCCTCACGCCCATCCATGATCCGTAAAACATTATCAACCTGGTCTTGAACTTGTTTGATAACTAGTGACTGTTCATCGACAGCGGGATAAGAAATCGCGTTGGCTTGCCATAATCGGCGAGTCAAAGTATCAGCCCGTCCTTCGCCAATTCCGGCTAATTGAAGCGCCAATATTTTTTGCTTAATCGCTTCAAAGCTGCCCTGGCGTAATCGTGAAGGGTGCGGAAATAGACGGAGCACAGCTAATCCTGATCGTCGGCTAAGATCAATCTCATCATCAAAGTTTGGGAATGTAAGCTGAATTGACCGATGCAACCGGTTCTTCTCGCGTTTGAGATCCTCAGTTTGTTGGTCATAATAACGACTGAGGTCCATCAATTCACGGTATACGGGATCGATAAATCGAGGCTTAAAGGCGACTGGTTGTTTGACAAACTCGGTAAGGGCCAACCCCTGTGCGTCTCTGATATCGTTTTTTCGTAATCTGGAACCATCATCCAGTCGTTTCTTGGCGACCAGGGGATTCAAAATATGGTACAGGATTCCTTTATCTAATAAAAACTTCTCGAGCCGTCGAGAATACACACCAGTCGCTTCAAAAACGACTTCCGGCCGATCGTATGAGGCAACCATTGCTTTTAAAGTATTGAAGCCAATGGCATCTAATGTGATGGTACTGTCATAAATCGTCTTGCCTTCGGTGGCCACCGATAAGGTGGCTGTTGCTTTAGAAACATCTAACCCAATAATTGTTCGCATATTAATCTACCTTTCTTGAAGCTCTTCACTGAGGCCTTAGTAACCAAGTTTTCAAAACGCGGTCTCTAGGACCCAACTACTTTGAGCGAATTTTCTAAGACCAGCGAAGCGGCCATTTTTCTGTACGGCTTCTAAGAGCCAAAAGAGGAACCACGGCCTGTGCTTCACTACCACTATAAAGTAATAGAGGCGTATATGGACTCCGTCGAGTCTCATATACGCCTCTAAGCTTAGTAGTTTTTCT
>NZ_AZGK01000037.1 GCF_001435315.1 Lentilactobacillus parabuchneri DSM 5707 = NBRC 107865 | reverse complement strand
AGTTGTCTCAGGAATCAGCTTACATCCATATTTCATAAAAGACTTTAGACATTTTGAACTGATTATCCCTAACAAAGGCAATCTGACGATTCCCATACAAATCGACTCCTACACTACCAAATAAAACAAAATACTGAACAATAGAATTGGTATATGAGTTAATTCCAATACCTGAAGGGCCCAAAATTCTTGACAAATAAGGTGTGGTAAGTAATGGCACAATCATTATAAAGACCTGATATATTGCATTATAAAGATAATTTTTTGCAATTTGCATTAATAGCCCTCCCGAAAAATATTAAACAAAAACTATATAACAGGAAGGATTAAAAATTGGGTTCTCCTGTCCACCTAAGTTCTAATAAAAGTATCTAGATGGTGAAATCTTACCATTCTTAATCAAGCAGAATAACTTTTAATAAGTTTTCATCTGCCTTCACTTTAATTAACACTTAACATCTGTCCAGATAGCTAACTAGACAAATCAAAGACTCCCCTTAACCGAATGACTTCACATTCATTAAAACAAGATAATCAAATTCAGTGATCAATGAACCCATTGAAGATATAAAAAATCCGTAATTAACATAATTGTATATGAACCCCTTGCATTTTCGTTTAACGGCTTAATGGTTTTTCGCCTTAATAATAATAACCTTTGTTAAAAATTTGATTTTTTCTTTTAAGGGCTTAGAATTTATTATTTCTTTTATTAGAGTGAGAGCAGTATCAAAACAACTGTTCGTCCTATCCAACGATAGGTGATTCTTCACAATAATTCTCGTCCAATCTCTCATAAATGCATAAATAGACTTTAGAATTAAACTACATAAAACATCAGATTCTTCATGTTTTAACATACTAATAAATTGTGATATGACTTTTTCTTCTGAAAGGGACATTTTTTGGGCATTGTTTGTTGTTAATATACTTCCTTGACGTATTCTATATGCATAATTTGGTTCAGGTGATGTAGCAACTAACTTAGCGAGCATATAAGCTCTTGTTGTAAAATCTCCATCCTCAAGTAGAATCCCTGGTGTAAATCGTATATGATTACTATTAATAAAATCTAGCCTATAGATACTCGACCAAACTACAAAAGATATTTTGCTGGATAAGAATTGGTCTAATACTATTGTCCCACAATTGGTTGGAACATTGAAATCTGGAACCCAATCTTTAAGAATATTACCATTAAAGTCTCGAAATGACCCACGCACAATGTCAGCTCCTGTTTTGTCAGCAATTTGATAGAGCGAGCTAACAAAGCCTGGCATAATTTTGTCATCTGCATCTACAAAAGTTATATATTTACCAGTTGCCACATCAATACCAGTGTTCCGAGCTACTGATAATCCTTGGTTTTTTTGGGTGATTACCTTAACATTGTGATGACTACAGATTAAATCGGAAATTACTGCTAGCGACTGATCTGTGCTACCATCATTTACTATAATGACTTCAACATTGCGATATGTTTGAGCTAAAATTGATTCAATACATGTCCTAATATATTTTTCAACATTATATGTTGGAACAATAATTGATATTAATGGATTCATCTCTTTATTCTACTCCTAATTATATAAAATCATATTCTAACAGTTCCTGTTAAACTCCAGTATTTTGGTCTGTACTTGATAAGTTAGAAGCTGTCTAAAATCTCTTAAGTAA
>NZ_AZGK01000036.1 GCF_001435315.1 Lentilactobacillus parabuchneri DSM 5707 = NBRC 107865 | reverse complement strand
GTGGCTGGGACATAAGTCCCGCCGACAAATAAATTGAGCCGCATTTTCCATTTTTTCTGGAAGATGTGGCTCAGTTTTTCTATCCAACCAAAAATATGACTTAAATTGGCCATCATTTTGGCCAATTTATTCATATTTGCTGCCATCAAGATAATTCCTAATTCATTATTTACTTGTCTTAATCCACGTACCGATAATCGACGGAAACGCAAATTTGCCTTCAGGTTACCAAAGGCTGGCTCATCCTCAAGTTTTCGCTTAGCGAAAATGGCCTTGCCCTCTGGGCTTGAAAGCTGTTCACGAACGTATGCTTTTTGCGATTCCCAATGGGGATTGATGTTAATTCTTCGTTGGTTACCCATACGGGTGGTCGACCAATAATACCCTTCGGGGTCATCGTAATCGTCGGCCCGATAAACTTTAAAGTCGCGGGTAAACCCATTTTTATCAGTTCGATGGCTCATGCCGTGATATGAAAAGCGGATGTGGTGATTATCCACGTAGTAATCTTCTTCGGCATGATATTCCCAGTTCATCACTTTGCTAAGATCGCTGCGATATTTCTTCGATTGTTCTTTCAGATACATGGTGTAAGGAATCAAGGGGATCTTACCCAATTTCTCTTTAACAAATTGATAGTTTGGCTCACTGCCGTAGCCCGCATCGGCAACGATATAGTTGACTGGGGTTTGTGCGAAGTTCATCGCTTTTAAAAATGGAATTAAAGTACGTTGGTCCGTAGGACGTTGATTAACTTGGTAATAGAGAACGAATTGTGATTGAGTGGCAATTTGCAGATTGTACCCTGGCTTCAACTGGCCGTTTTGCATCGGATCTTCTTTCATCCGCATAAAAGTGGCGTCATGATCCGTTTTAGAGAAACTGTTCCGATCACCAAACCATTCATGATATTGGCGATACTTTTGTTTACGAGGTAAGTATTCATCTTTTACTAGATGCCGGAGATGTTTTAGTTTACGCCGGCGTTGTTTACGTGGTGAACCACCGGGAATCACTTTTTCGGTTTTGATTTGCTGATCTAATTCGTCAATCTCTGTGTCCAATGCGTCTACTTCAGCTTCAAGCGTCTGAAGATCCGTCGGATCCATTTCGCTTTCCACTGCTAGATTGACTTTGTTTTGAATCAGGTCTTTAAACAAGTTTCGTGTTTTTTGATCCAACTTACTTTCAAATTTTTCCGTGCTTTTTCGCCAGACAAATGAATACTTGTTGGCATCGGCAAGGATTTTAGTGCCATCAATGAAAATTGCCTCATCACTTAACAGATTGTTATCAATCAATGATTGTCGGAACTGCAGATACATGAGGGCTATTAGCTTGGTGGTTTGTGGATCAGTCCGGAAACGATTGATTGTCCGGTAACTGGGAACCATGTCAGGGTCACCGATTAACCATTTCATCGGAATGTTTTCCTCGGCCATTTGTTGAATTTTCCGTCCCGAAAACACTTTCCGTGAGTAAGCAAATAACATCATTTTGAGCATCATCAACGGTGAATATTGTGGTCGGCCAAAGGCTGACTCTTCTCCATAAACTAATTTATATGGAATCGTGTCCACAAAAGCACTGATGGCGCGGACAATGTGCGTTTCTGAAATTGAAATTTCTAATGGCAATGTTAAACTGGTCTGGTTATTGTTATAATGTCTGTACATAGAGATTCACTCCTATCCTTGGGTTTTCGTCGATTTAAGAATAGCAGAGTTGAATTCTCTGTGCTACATAAAATGCAAAAAAGCCTCGGAAAAAAATTAATTTCCGAAGCTTTTTTGCGTGAGCTGAGACTTTTGTCCCAGCCTC
>NZ_AZGK01000035.1 GCF_001435315.1 Lentilactobacillus parabuchneri DSM 5707 = NBRC 107865 | reverse complement strand
GCGTGATTATTAGCTTTCAAGTTTCAGTTAATAAGAATAATCTTAAAATAAATATTTTAAGTCATTTTTAACACAACATCAGGTATTAACCTAAATTTAAAACAGCAGTTGATAATTCATCGGCCAGGTTACTAGCAGCAGAACTTATTGAATCTGTATCGTTTTCAGAAAAAGCATCATTTAGTCTGGATGATAGTGCAGACAAATCATTGTTTGCGGTTGAGTCAAAACGATTATTAAACAGTTGATATGTTTTTTGAATTGCCTGTGCATCTAAAATCACTTCATTTTTAGTGTCATAATTAGTAATATCATTTGACATTTCACTGATTCCATCACTGATATCTGAATAAGCATTTTTGGGGGTAATTCCCTCAAAATTGCTCAAAACATAATCTTGATCCTCTGAATCCATGCTTCTTACAATTGCTAACATATTGTTTATATCTGATTTTTGTTGTGCGTAATTATCTACATTTTGATTATTAGAATTTTGACTTGAGGTAGGAAATTCAGGAGCAGAAGGTATGATTACTTTTTTGCTAACATTACCACTCCATATCCAACCTTTAATTTTGCCATTGCTACTTTTTAAATAATAATAAATAGCAATTTTACCATTGTTTTTTTTGACTTTAGCAGATTCTAATGCATAAAAAGTCTTGTTGAGATAATGAGACGCATCGTGGGACTTTTTGTTTAAACGGGCATTAGTATATATGTAGCCTCCATTTACGTTATACGGAGAATTGCTTAATTTTTTATAGCTGATTACTTTAGCAAATCTTGTTTTGGCTAGCACTTGCTGAGTATTGAATTTTAAAGTGCTAAATCCAATAGTCCCTAAAGTTAAACCAACCAATGATGAATAGAATAATTTATTTTTCATAAGAAACTTCCTCCAGAATTTCAACTTTTAATGTCTTCAGTATTTGGACAACTATAACTAAAATGATACCGCTAATTACTCTGATTGGCGGAATTTTTTATTCAAATTCTATCTCAACAACAGATTCTTCCAATTGATCAAGCATTTCGTTAACTGAAATAAAGTGTTGCCACTTATTAGGATCATGTTTAGCAAGTCCTTTAAAATTACTGCTAATTTTATCGTGGATGTTTACTAAAAATTTGTAATACATATTTAATTCATAGAACATTTTTGGTGAGCTATACCAGCTATCAAATAACACATAGTCAGCTAGAACGCCATTTGCGAGGGCTTGCTTGACAAGTTGCAATGAAACGAGGTTCATTTTTTGCTGTGCTTGGCGACGTCTCCGGCCAGCAATTGTTCGTTGATCGGTTGTTTTAGCTGATTTTCCAAGGACGTTTTGTGGCTTCTTGGAAGACATTAATGCAAAGTTGATCGGTAAGAATGTATTGGCGTCACTCCAACCCAAAGTTAAAGCCCGGTATCCCTTAATATATAATTGTTTGTCATGATCAAAGACTCGCGCTAGTAATTCGGTTTGGGTGGCGTACTCACGGGAAAAGAGTGTATCGTCAATGATCAATGCTAACCGCCGCCGGCGGTCAATAAACGGTCGTAAATGCTTGATTAAATGACTCCCAACTTGACAAACCAAGCGTTGCCAATTGATCCGTCCATCGTTCAAATTATTTCTGACGGTGCGACTGGTAAAGTTAGGTGTTTCATGGGCTCGATAAAGCGAGCGTCCCAGGAACTTTGTCGTGAGCAACCATTCAATGACCCTCATCAAGCTGATTTCTGAATGCCGGCGATAATTCACCAATTTGGTGAGTTTAGATAGACCAATGAGGGAAGTAAATTGATGAACAATATTGTGAAGCTCGTTTTCTGTATTTTTTTGTCTTATAATATTCATGACGTAAGTCTCCTTTGTATCTTGGCTTTGGTCGACTAAAGTATACAACGCAGGAGAGCTTGCGTTTATTTTTTTGCTAAAAAAGCCA
>NZ_AZGK01000034.1 GCF_001435315.1 Lentilactobacillus parabuchneri DSM 5707 = NBRC 107865 | reverse complement strand
GATCCTTTACAGTGCCTTGACTGCTACTAATACTACCCCAGCAACTCCTGATGTTACCCAGAACCAAGTACGGGTAAACTTTGTTGATGCTGCAACCGGTAAAACTGTTCAGACGCGCGATTATACCAATAATATTGATAAGAATTATACTGCAACACAATTCTTGAAGCGCTCGTTTGGTGATGCTAACTATCTTGATAGCACAGTTCCAGATTCATTCAATAATGCTGGTCAGCCGCTTGATCAATACGTAACTTCAACTATTTCAGGTTACGGTACAGCAGGATTGAGCACGGCCAACAAGACTACAAACTCTGCTACTATTGGTAATGCAGGCTTTGGCAAGACAATTACTATTTTAGTTCAACAAGCAGCAACGTTGAATTACTTTGCAAATTATCCTGTTCAAAACTTGGTATTTGGCGCTAATTACACTACAAACAACCCTATCTTTGGTGCCGCAGGTGGAAATGTTCGAATTTACCAATCAGATGCATCAGCTAAGACTAACGGTCAAACGGTTCAGACGTTAGTTCAAAGCTTGGATAATTCTGTTAAAGGTGGTTTGAATACCACCGTTACTGGTGATCAAGTTGAAACTGCTCTTAAGAACGCAGGTTTAGACACGTTCTACATTGGATATCATCAAGCTGGTGGGACTCAGAACGGTGCAGTTGGTGCAGCTATCACTGAAACGGGTAGTGCTTTGAATTCTGCTTATTACACTGTTGTTAAGTACTCATTCAACAAAGCTGCATTTGATGCTCTTCCAGCAGCAAATCGTACTATTGGACAAACTGCAAGTAATCAAAACTTATTGTTTACCCAAGTAGGTACTAAGAATAATGTTTACGTTGCAGAAGCATCATACGCATTTGGACACAATTATGAAAGTGATGCTGCCCAAAAGTAGTATACTAAGCTAAAATTAGAATTAATATACAAAAAGGCTTCGATCAAATTGATCGAAGCCTTTTTAAAACTATTAACAAATACAACAAAGTTGCATATTACTAATTAATCACCTGAGTTAACTTTCAATGAATATAATGTATTAAAGTTTGAACTAGCAGGTGTGCTTGATACTGTGAAGAATGGAGTCTTGTTAACAGTATAAGTCATTGTCAAATCAAGATTATTACCAAACTTGTTCATGTTAGTGTTACCAAACAGATCAACATCAGAAGTAGTAGAACCACTAGTAGCCTTGTAAGTTACGGTGTTAGCATTAACGCTAGTTAAGTCGATTGTAGCTTTAGTAACATTAAATTGTGCATTGTTACCAAACACATCAGGCTTAATGGTTTGTGTACTACCAGTCCCTGTGAGAGCATTGCTTGTCAAGTAGCCTTTACCGTCAGTTGGAGCTGCATTAGCGTTATCCACAAGAGTATTGTTGGCAACGTTCGTAGTAACACCTTGTCCCCAAACAAATGTGATCGCATCTAACCCAGCATTCTTCAATAGTGCTTGGACATCAGAACGCGTAGCAGTTACGTTGTCAGTGCCTTTCAATGCATTAGAAACTAATGAACTTAATGAACTTGCTGATACATACGTTCCGTTGCTCAATTGAACAACCGCACGATCTGGTAAAGTATTTGAAGCTGTAGTACCTGCACCGTCAAGCAAAAGTGTAGCTGACTTAGCAAGTGATGCAGTAGCTACCGGAGCAACAACAACAGTGGTATAACTACCAAAAGCGGCACTGTTCAAAGCAGCAGTGTTAGACTGTAACTGAGATAATGTCAATGGAGCTGAACCATAACCGGAAACTTTAGCATCTGTCAACAACGCAGCATATGCAGTATCAACATCTGTTCCATGACCATTGGTGTTAAGAATATTAGCGTAGTGCTTAGAAACCGTAGTAGTAGCGGTGGTATCAGCAGCATCCTTGGTCAATACTGAATATCCAAGAACTTTACCACTAGCGTCAGTAATCTTGATACCAGTTTGATCTGCATTCAACTTAGGAGCGGTTGTATCAGTTGATGAACTAGTAGCAGTCAAGGCACTGTAAAGGATC
>NZ_AZGK01000033.1 GCF_001435315.1 Lentilactobacillus parabuchneri DSM 5707 = NBRC 107865 | reverse complement strand
CAACGAAGCATTAATCAGTTATGTGTGCGTTTCGTATTTTGTCTCTATGCCGAAGATGCTGGTATATTTGGTAAGAAGGACCTGTTTCATGATTATCTGAAAGGTATTGAACCCCGCTTCTTAAGACGATCAATCATTGATTTGTTCAAAGTATTAGATACTAAGATTTCTGACCGTGATCCATACCTTGATGATCAATTGGCTCAATTCCCGTATGTAAACGGTGGGCTATTTTCAGAAGAAGACATTGAAATACCTAACTTTACACAAGAACTAAAGGACCTTCTTTTGAATGATGCAAGTGCGGACTTTGATTGGAGTGATATCAGCCCCACAATCTTCGGTGCCGTTTTTGAATCTACTCTAAACCCTGATACACGGCGTGAGGGTGGAATGCACTATACTTCGATTGAAAATATTCATAAGGTTATCGACCCACTTTTCTTGGATGATCTCAAGGAGGAGTTACTGCAGATTAAGCAGTACAAGCAGCCAGCAACATTACGTGAAAAAGCAAAACAATTCCAATTCAAATTGTCTAAACTAACCTTCTTCGATCCAGCTTGTGGTTCAGGTAACTTCTTAACCGAAACATACCTTAGTTTGAGAAAGTTGGAAAACGAAGCCATAAAATTAGCTTTTGGCGATCAAGGTATGTTGGATGTTGGTCAAGATTTGATCAAAGTTTCAATTCAACAGTTTTATGGTATTGAAATTAACGACTTCGCCGTCTCTGTCGCTAAAACCGCTCTTTGGATTGCTGAGTCACAAATGATGGAGGCCACAAAGGCCATTGTTTATACTAATGTTGATTTTTTGCCATTAAAAACCTATACCAAAATCATTGAAGATAATTCACTCCGTGTGGATTGGGACAAACTCATACCAAGACAGAAAATGGATTACATTATGGGTAATCCACCATTCATTGCCAATGCTGGAAGAGTTTCAAAAAATAAAGGACATTCTGTTTCAACAATGAGTCCTGAACAAAAAGAAGATCGTTTGATGTTGTTTGGTACAAAGGGGAATGTCTTGGATTATGTTGCATGCTGGTTTAAGAAGGCTGCCGAGTATATGAGGGACACCACCATTCACTGCGCGTTTGTGGCCACAAATTCTATCGTTCAGGGCCAGCAAACCGTTGCGTTATGGAAAGACTTGTTTGCTGATGGAATTTCAATCAATTTTGCTCGGAAATCATTTAAATGGGAGTCAGAAGCATCAGCGACAGGAACAGTATTTGTTGTCGTTATTGGGTTTAGCTATGAAAAGCAAAGAATACGCTCGTTGTTTGATAACGACACAATGCAAGAGGTTTCAAACATTAACGCATATTTAAATGACGCTGCAAATGTGTTTATAGAAAAAAGAGAGCAGGGGATCAATTCAACTTTAAAAATGAAACGTGGCAGTCAACCTACTGATGGTGGGAACCTCATTCTTAACAGTAAAGAGAAAGATGAATTAGTAAGAAAATATCCTCATATTTCGGCGTTAATTCGTCCTTTCATGATGGGAAAAGATTTTATCAACCGCAAGCCCCGATATTGTTTCTGGCTTGTGGACAAAAGCCCAGATGAATTTCGTAAATATCCTGAGGTAAGGCAGCGATTAGAAAAAGTAAGGTTGTACAGATTGGCCAGCACCAAACCGGCTACCCAGAAAAAAGCACTAACACCTTATAGATTTGATGAAGTAAAAGATTGTAAAACCGATTATATTGCTTTTCCAGAGGTTTCTTCTGCAAAACGAAAGTACATTCCAATCGACTACCTAAGTCCGGACATAATCGGTGGCAATAAATTATATATGGTGGAAAATACAACTTTGTATGATTTTGGGGTCTTAACATCAAACGTCCATATGGCATGGGTAAGGGCAACGGCTTCCTTGTACGGGCCAAGTTACAGCTATTCAAATACAATCGTATTTAATAATTTCCCATGGCCTACCCCTTCCCAAAAACAAATGGAGAGAATTACAGCCACCGCGAAGCAAATAATGAATGCTCGTCGCTTATATCCTAATAGTTCTCTTGCTGACCTTTACGATGAACTAACGATGCCATCCGAACTCCGTAAAGCACATCAAGAAAATGACAAAGCTGTCATGCA
>NZ_AZGK01000032.1 GCF_001435315.1 Lentilactobacillus parabuchneri DSM 5707 = NBRC 107865 | reverse complement strand
TGTAAAAGGCACCCGTAAAATGTAGGAAAACGGCAGGTTAGAACTGTTGGTTTTCCTACATTTTTTGTATCATGAATCACATCAGAGTGTAGGAGGAATTTGATGTGAGACGTGATTTAAGAGAAGGAGTGACGATTTACGTGACTGAAAATATTAAGCCTAACTTCGCCGAGATTGCCCGGCAATATAATGTTGATTATCGAACCGTTAAGAAAGCCTATGAGGAAGTCAAAGCTGGACTTAAGGGCCGACCAAGTGGTCGACCGAAACGGCCAAGTTTACTGGATCCATTCAAGCAAACCATCGATTCAAAGCTTGAACTAAATTGTTCGGCTGCTTCAATTTTTAAATTTATCCAGAAGAAGGGCTTTACCGGCAGCTATACCCTCGTGAAAGATTATTGTCGCCAAACCCGCCGAGAACGAGTTAAGAAAGCTACCATTCGGATTGAACATTCCCCTGGTCTCTCTGCTCAAGTTGACTGGAAAGAAGAAATGGCCCTAGTGAGCAGCGAGGGTGAGCTGTTTAAATTCAATATTTTCTTGTATGTATTGCCTTATTCAAAACTCAAATATATGACACTAACCTTTGATCGGAGCCAAGATACCCTCTTTTCTTGCTTACACGACGCTTTCCTTCATACCGGAGGTATTCCGACGGAAATCTGGTTTGATAATATGAAAACCGTTGTGGATCATACAAAATCCCAGTTTGGCCACGCTGTCTTTAACGAACGGTTCCACGAATTCTGTAAAGATGCCGGTTTCACACCAATTGCTTGTCGACCATTCAGACCACAAACTAAAGGTGCAGTTGAAGCCCTTGCTCGCACGGTTGAACGTTTACGGCCATACAATACTGAATTTGCTGATGGAACTGAGCTAATCGAACTAGTTCATATGCTCCGAGATGATCTAAATCATGAAACTTCGCAGGCCACGGACGAAGTCCCGTACCTGAAATGGTTAGACGAAGAAAAAGAGTACCTTCATCGCGTTCCAGTTAATCTCCTTGAACCATACTTCGAAGAAAACATTACCCGTGTCGTTTCGAAGGAGGCCATGATCAATTTCCGCAAATGTAAGTACTCAGTAGATCCGCGATACATTGGTTGTACGGTTGCTGTTGAAATCTCCAATGATGAGCAGCGCATCCACATTTATTATAACGGAGAAGAAATTCGTACGCACTCCATAACTACCAATTCGCTGAATTATGACCCCCAAGATCAGTTCAATATCCTCAAATCTGATTTGCTTAAAGGGCGGACAGATGAAGACATTTCAGCTTACATTCGTGAACATATGACTGATTACGACAACTTATAGGAGGCTACCATGACCACTAATAATCAAATTCTTTTAAATAATCTTGAGCGCTTAGGGTTAAACAAAATCCGTGAATACTTGCCGAATTACCTTGATCAAATTCACACTGATAATCTGTCATTAACTGAGGCGCTAATTGATTTAACTAATTCGGAACTCCAGAATCGACACGAAGGTCAGATTGCACGGGCCATTGGCCGTGCTCGGTTCCCCAATACAAAATCCCTAGATACATTTGATTTTAGCTTTCAACCCAGTATTAATCGCCAAGAGGTTCTGGAATTCCAGAATCTGGCTTTTATGGAAAAGTCTGAAAACTTAATCTTTATTGGCAATCCGGGAGTCGGTAAAACCCACTTGGCAATTAGTATTGGGATTGAGGCCTGTAAACAGGGCTGTCGGGTTCTCTTTATTAATTGTCATGAGCTGTTGATTAGATTGAGAGCAGCTTACGAAAAAGGACTGCTTGATCGATCTCTAAGCCGCTATTCGCGCTATGACCTATTAATTATTGATGAAATTGGGTATTTGCCAATTGGTCACCAAGAAGCTAACCTCTTATTTCAGCTAGTCAATGCCCGCTATGAAAAGCATTCAACGATCATTACCAGCAATAGTGATCTATCCGCTTGGGTTGATATTTTCCAGAACCCAACTGTGACAGCAGCCATTCTCGATCGCTTGGTTCATCATGTTCACGTAGTGAAGATCACTGGTAAATCTTACCGATTACGTGGCCTCAAGTAACTGCCGAAAACCTACATTTCTTTCTGCCGAAAACCTACATTTTTAAACTGCCCTTGACA
>NZ_AZGK01000031.1 GCF_001435315.1 Lentilactobacillus parabuchneri DSM 5707 = NBRC 107865 | reverse complement strand
GCGTGATTATTAGCTTTCAAGTTTCAGTTTATCTTTTCATTTATGCCTTAAATACTTATACTAAAATGTATCTGGGAGATGATTTTGTGAAAAGAATTGTTAAATCAGCAATTATTTCAATTATATTATCAGGCACCGTTGCTTTTTCGGTCAATACGTATCAGGTTGATACAACGGCTGCCGCAAAAACTACCAAGGTAAAGGGTATGCCTAAATCATTACGTCATGTTTGGATCCGAGGCAAATACAAAACTAAAATTACCAAGTACCATATTTATTGGGCACCGTCCGGTAAAAAGTACACGAGTCACATTGTTTTCAAGTATGTTTTAAAGCAGGGCAGCAAGTACACAGTTGACAGTCAAAAAAATTTAGAGCAAACTCCTTATTGGATTAGTGGCAAATACATGTATCACGGTATTAAGGGCGACTCGACGTATCCACTCACTAAGTGGCATCGTTAAAAAGCAAACATTGAAGTGAACCCCCATAGTTGGATGAAAAATTCTAACTATGGGGGTTTTACTATGACTAAATTTAGTTTTGAAGTTAAACTTAAAGCTGTTCAAATGTATTTAGCTGGAATCGGTTCACCGACTATTGCCCGAAGATTAGGCATTAAAGGGAAAATATCTGTGCAGACATGGGTTGCTCGTTATCGAAAATATGGTATTCAAGGCCTAGAAATTCGTTCACCAAAATTTGATTATGATGGTGATTTTAAGCTAAAAGTCTTAAACTGGAAAAAACAACACAAAGCCTCGTATCCACAAACAGCACTCCAATTTGATATTAGTAATCCCGGGACCATCGCTAATTGGCAGAGGAAGCTTAAAGAACGTGGTATTGAGGCCTTGTTTACCAGAAGAGGACGGGCAAACCACATGATGACTAACCATAATCACCAAGCTAGGAAACAGTTATCAGAGTTAGAGCGCTTGAAGGCTGATAATCGGGCTTTGAAAGTGGAGAACGAATATCTAAAAAAACTCGAAGCCTTAGTTCAACGTCGCGGACAGTCAAAGAAGAATATCAAATCATCCAAGAACTAAGGCACGAATTCGGATTTAGCTTAACGGAGATTTTGCCATACGCCACCATTAAGCGGAGTACGTTCTATTACCAAGCACACCGTCATGAAGCTAAAGATAATCAAGAATTACTCCAAGTCATTAAAGACATCAAACAACAGAATCCCGGCTATGGAGTTCGAGCGATCCCGCTGTCAAAGTAGATAAAGATGGGAATGTAACTGGATTAGACAATCCATCTTTAAACGGTAAAACCGTTAAGATTGCGGTTATTGACACCGATAACCCAGGACGCGCCCATACATTTAGTTTGGCAATTGGCACGCCAGCAGTAACACCAGGCGGTGGTTCAGGTAGCGGACCGTTCAGGTCACTAAACGCGATGAGTTATATCAATTTGAAGTGTTACCACAACGCTGGGTAATTGAACGTTCTTTTAGTTGATTAGAAAAATATTGACGACTCTGAAAAAATTGTGAACGTCAATTGCACACGGGGACCATTAAGGTGACCTCAACTTTTGATATGATGTTATTTTAGAAGGGCTATCTTATATCCTAAGAGAAGGTTTGACGGTTACAGGCACAATGTTATTATTTCACTGGGAGATGTTTTTAAATTGAAAACTAAAAGTTTTTTTGCTTCAGCTATTTTTACGATGATATTATTGTTAGTTGGTCTAAATACTTCGATGCTTGTGAAGGCTCACGCTTCCACTTGGCATAATGGAATACCTAAAGTCTTGAGAGGTAAGTATCAAAACTATAAGCATCACAATCACATACTGTGCAATATTTATAAAAATGGAATGGATTATTATCTTTTCTATGGAAAAAATACGGCAGCTCATAATGATGGCCCCCAATCATCGGTTAAAACCCAAAGAGTTAATAAACACGTTTACATAATCAAGGGACGAGATTTATTAAATATGACTTTCAATAGTTATATTTATAAAGATAAAAATAAGATTAAGGTAACTTCTAAGCCACCTTATTCATTCAAAAAAATTGGTTGGCTTTATCGATATTGATGTCATTCTCATTAATTAACGTGTGAAATGACACTATACAGACAATGTGGTGCATATTGAATCGCGATTGCTGAATGTAATTGGCTATGGGTTACTTGGAGGTAATTTGAGTGGGTTTATTATATTGACTAGCAGTTATATAACACTTCATAGCACGCTTATTCGCCACATGAACGAGGCAGTAATGAAAATCGCAACCGAGTACTACGCCGCTTCATTCCCAAAGGTCAACCGATTGATGAGATTACCGATGATGAATTGATTCAAATTAACTGGTATTTGAATTCCCGACCACTCAAATGTTTAAATTGGCGAACACCGATTGAGATCTTTTTGCGTGATCTGCGTTACTAAATTTGTTCAAGTTATTTCTTGCAATCTGCCATTACAGAAGAGAAGTTAAAATACCTTGGAAGTTGGATATTAACGTAACTAGATGGCTTAAGTAAAAAAAATTTTGCTTCCCTTGAGTTCATGTGTAAAAGGCACCCGTAAAATGTAGG
>NZ_AZGK01000030.1 GCF_001435315.1 Lentilactobacillus parabuchneri DSM 5707 = NBRC 107865 | reverse complement strand
GCGTGGCAACGTCCTACCCTCGCAGGGGGCGATCCCCCAACTACTCTTGGCGTGCAGAAGCTTAACTTCTGTGTTCGGCATGGGAACAGGTGTATCCTTCTGGCTATCGCCACCACACTATTTTCCTGTGAAAGAACTTCGTTCTCTCAAAACTAGCTAATATTAATTTTCTGCCCTTGAACACCATTTCTACTTGGTTAAGTCCTCGACCGATTAGTATTGGTCCGCTCCGTACATCACTGCACTTCCACTTCCAACCTATCTACCTGATCATCTCTCAGGGGTCTTACTTCCATATAGGAATGGGAAATCTCATCTTGAGGTGAGTTTCACACTTAGATGCTTTCAGCGTTTATCTCATCCATACGTAGCTACCCAGCGGTGCGCCTGGCGGCGCAACTGGTACACCAGCGGTATGTCCATCCCGGTCCTCTCGTACTAAGGACAGCTCCTCTCAAATTTCCTACGCCCGCGACGGATAGGGACCGAACTGTCTCACGACGTTCTGAACCCAGCTCGCGTACCGCTTTAATGGGCGAACAGCCCAACCCTTGGGACCGACTACAGCCCCAGGATGCGATGAGCCGACATCGAGGTGCCAAACCTCCCCGTCGATGTGGACTCTTGGGGGAGATAAGCCTGTTATCCCCAGGGTAGCTTTTATCCGTTGAGCGATGGCCCTTCCATACGGTACCACCGGATCACTAAGCCCGACTTTCGTCCCTGCTCGACCTGTCTGTCTCGCAGTCAAGCTCCCTTCTGCCTTTACACTCGTTGAATGATTTCCAACCATTCTGAGGGAACCTTTGGGCGCCTCCGTTACTGTTTGGGAGGCGACCGCCCCAGTCAAACTGCCTACCTGACACTGTCTCCCGCCACGCTGAGTGGCGCGGGTTAGAGTGTTCACACAGCGAGGGTAGTATCCCACCAACGCCTCCGCCGAAACTAGCGTTCCGGCTTCAATGGCTCCTACCTATCCTGTACAAGCTGTGTCAACACCCAATATCAAGCTACAGTAAAGCTCCATGGGGTCTTTCCGTCCTGTCGCGGGTAACCTGCTTCTTCACAGGTATCTTAATTTCACCGAGTCTCTCGTTGAGACAGTGCCCAGATCGTTACGCCTTTCGTGCGGGTCGGAACTTACCCGACAAGGAATTTCGCTACCTTAGGACCGTTATAGTTACGGCCGCCGTTTACTGGGGCTTCATTTCTGGGCTTCGCCGAAGCTAACTCATCCACTTAACCTTCCAGCACCGGGCAGGCGTCAGCCCCTATACGTCATCTTACGATTTTGCAGAAACCTGTGTTTTTGATAAACAGTCGCCTGGGCCTTTTCACTGCGGCTGTGCTTGCGCACAGCACCCCTTCTCCCGAAGTTACGGGGTCATTTTGCCGAGTTCCTTAACGAGAGTTCACTCGCTCACCTGAGGATTCTCTCCTCGACTACCTGTGTCGGTTTGCGGTACGGGTAGTTGATGACTCACTAGAAGCTTTTCTCGGCAGTGTGACGTTGGTTGCTTCCCTACTTAAATTTCGGTCCTCATCACAACTTGTCAACCCGCCAATAAGCATTTAACTCATTGACTGACTCGTTGCTTGAACATCCCTTTCCAACTGGATGCACAACTTAGCCTCCTGCGTCCCTCCATCGCTCAAACATCATCAACTAGTACAGGAATCTCAACCTGTTATCCATCGCCTACGCCTTTCGGCCTCGGCTTAGGTCCCGACTAACCCTGGGAGGACGAGCCTTCCCCAGGAAACCTTAGTCATTCGGTGGATCAGATTCTCACTGATCTTTCGCTACTCATACCGGCATTCTCACTTCTAAGCGCTCCACCAGTCCTTACGGTCTGGCTTCATTGCCCTTAGAACGCTCTCCTATCACTTGACCAAAGGTCAAGTCCACAGTCTCGGTAATATGCTTAGCCCCGGTAAATTTTCGGCGCGGAATCACTCGACTAGTGAGCTATTACGCACTCTTTAAATGATGGCTGCTTCTGAGCCAACATCCTAGTTGTCTATGCAACTCCACATCCTTTTCCACTTAGCATATATTTAGGGACCTTAACTGGTGGTCTGGGCTGTTCCCCTTTTGACGATGGATCTTATCACTCACCGTCTGACTCCCGGATAAAAATCAATGGTATTCGGAGTTTATCTGAACTTAGTAACCCATGACGGGCCCCTCATCCAAACAGTGGCTCTACCTCCATGATTCTACGTCCGAGGCTAGCCCTAAAGCTATTTCGGAGAGAACCAGCTATCTCCAAGTTCGTTTGGAATTTCACCGCTACCCACACCTCATCCCAGCACTTTTCAACGTACACGGGTTCGGCCCTCCAGTGCGTTTTACCGCACCTTCAGCCTGGACATGGGTAGATCACCTGGTTTCGGGTCTACAGCAACATACTCAAACGCCCATTTCAGACTCGCTTTCGCTGCGGCTCCGGCTTTTAAACCTTAACCTTGCATGTTACCGTAACTCGCCGGTTCATTCTACAAGAGGCACGCTATCACCCATTAACGGGCTCTAACTGCTTGTAGGCACATGGTTTCAGGAACTATTTCACTCCCCTTCCGGGGTGCTTTTCACCTTTCCCTCACGGTACTGGTTCACTATCGGTCACTAGAGAGTATTTAGCCTTGGGAGATGGTCCTCCCGGATTCCGACGACGTTTCACGTGTGTCGCCGTACTCAGGATCCTGAACTGAGGGTCATTGATTTCACCTACGGGGCTATCACCCTGTTTCGCCAACCTTCCCAGATTGTTCGATTATCAACAACTTTGGTAACTCAAATGTTCAGTCCTACAACCCCAACGAGCAAGCTCGTTGGTTTGGGCTGTTCCCCGTTCGCTCGCCGCTACTTAGGGAATCGAAATTTCTTTCTGCTCCTGTGGGTACTGAGATGTTTCAGTTCCCCACGTCTACCTCTATATAGCTATGAATTCACTATATAGTAACAGCTGATTAAAGCTGCTGGGTTTCCCCATTCGGAAATCTCCGGATCAAAGCTTACGTACAGCTCCCCGAAGCATATCGGTGTTAGTCCCGTCCTTCATCGGCTTCTAGTGCCAAGGCATTCACCATGCGCCCTTTTTAACTTAACCTGTACATCACGAAGTGATGCAAAGTTAATTGAGTATTTGCGATTTTT
>NZ_AZGK01000003.1 GCF_001435315.1 Lentilactobacillus parabuchneri DSM 5707 = NBRC 107865 | reverse complement strand
CGACAACTATTTAAATATACCACGCTGATTGATTTGAGTCAACAACTTTTTTGAAACCAATTTGATTTGCTTAGTTGTCACTCACAAAACAGCATCTATAAATATATCGAAAATCTCATCATTCGTCAAGCGATTTTTAAAAATCGATCGTAAAATTTTTTTGTCAAACACTAAATTGGTACAGGAACGATTTTGAATGGCTGATCTGGGCAAACAAAAAGCAGAACAATATCACATTGTCCTGCTTGATCGAGCTATTTTAATTCGGGGGCATCTGTCTTGTAAAGACTCATCGTGGACTTGCCACCATTTTTTGCCTCAATACTGGTTGGATGTTGCTTTTGTGCATTTTTCAGGTTCTCCAATGCTTTGGTGTATTGATAGGTGAAGTCTTTACGATCAACTTTCTTGAATCCTTTTGGTGTGTAGAACCGTAACAAGTCACCCCAAATGACACGATCGGATAATGATAATTCAGTCGTCACGTGGTTTTGGATACTGGCAATTTCCATTTTTTGCTTGCCAACCGGGTGGATTTGCTTGCCGGTCTTAGTCAAATAAACATCGCCGCCAACTTTTGTATACTTCGGTGTTACAAAGTCCCCATCTCGGAAAGCAACGCGTTGGTCGTGCTGCTTGGATAACAAATCAGTCCCAAACTGAATCGTATTGTTGTTTTTGTCACCCAGCAAATGCAAGATCGTTGGTAAAACGTCAATTTCGCCACCATACGCGTGGTTAACGCCACCCTTTAGACCTGTCGCGTGAATCATAAATGGAACTTTCTGGAATTGTGCTAAATCATAATCGGTAATAGACTTCTTATGCAACAACTGAGCAATTGCAGGCCGATGGTTATTTGAAATGCCATAGTGATCACCATAAACGACAATCATACTATTTTTCATCAACCCACTCTTACGAAGGTAACTCATAAATTCACCAAACGCCTGGTCCAAGTAATGAGCCGTTTGGACGTATGGATCGACAGTCTTGTCGCCAGTTTTGGTTGCTGGAAAATCAGTATTTTGTTTATCCAACAAATAAGGATAATGGTTGGTTAAGGTAATCAGCTTCGCGTAAAACGGTTGTGGAAGCTGTTGAATGTAACTTGCAGCATCCTTAAAGAAGATTTTGTCTTTCAGACCATAACCGACACTATACGACGGTTTGGTCTTGTAGTACTGAGAGCTAAAGAAATAATCATAGCCCCACGATTTATAGGTGCTGTCCCGATTCCAAAAACTTGGGACATCCCCGTGAAAGGCTGCAGTCGTATAACCCTGTTGGTCCAAAATAGCCGGTGCGGCCTGATACGTATTTTGCGCACCATAAGTCACCATTGCAGAACCCTGCGGTAAGCCATACAGGGAGTTTTCAAGCATCATTTCAGCATCGGACGTCTTCCCTTGGGCAACCTGATGATAAAAGTTGTCAAAACCAATGGTATTCTTGTTATGGAAGAACTTGTTCAGATTAGGCGTAACTTCTCGGCCATCTACTTTATAGTCAATCAAGAATTGCTGGAAACTCTCCAAATGAATGATAAAGACGTTCTTGCCCTTTTCTTTGCCAAAGTACACCGGATTGGCCTTGGCCCGCGAGTGTTTTAGGTACTTCAAAATACTGTCCATATCACTGGCCTTAGCCTTGGACCGGGTTGCCGATTCTTTTTGTGTTTGATAGGCATTGAATGCCGCATACTCATTAAGGCCAAGGTATTTAACGATGTAGTTATTATCAAACGTTCGGGTCAACAGTCCGGAACGATCTGAGCTAGCCAGCCCATACTCACCACCCATTAAAATCAGCGACAAAACAGAAATTAAAAGTGCATAACGTTTCTTAAACGGTTCGGCATCAATCCTGATAATGTGAAATGCCAGCAAAATCACCAAGATAATAATATCCAGAAAAATAAAGAAGTCACTAAAATGAATAATTTCAGCCAGACTCTTGCCAAGATTGTTCTGGACGTTGCCACTACCTTTGATGATCCCAAGCGATAGAAAATCCGAGAATTCCCGGTAGTAAACAATATTGGCAAAAATCCAAATTGTCTCCAGCGTATCAATAATCATCATTAGCCAATACGACAGCCGGCCGCTGAAATAAAGGGCAATTCCAAGCGTCAGTAGTGCCGCAGGAATCGGATTAATTGCCAGGATGAATTCCTGAAGGCCGCCTTTCACCCCCAGTGTGAATTTAGTTTGATAAACGATGTACGTTTTAACACAAAACAAAATAACGACTAGTAAAAAGAAGCCGATCCTGGTATTTAAGAGATTTGAAAATCGATATTTCTTCTCCGTTAACATTCCTGTTCCTCCAAATATTTCTGAAAACCACACATTTACGCCGGCTTATCAGAATCATCAACTTTATCTGGTTTGAGCGCCAGAGCAAACGCCCCGGCAGCCATCCCAAAGTAGTACGTTAAAATCCGCCAAATGATCATCGCTAATACGAGTTTGCTGTTACTGGATATAAAGCTGTGAAATAGCGATTCAAAACTAAATTCAGCCCCTCCTGACCCTCCTGGAATCGGAAAGAGCGAAATGATCATGACGATCATAATGTGAAGACTGGTAACCATAATCACGTTGGCACCGGTCACCCCCAGTGCCAGCATGATGAAATAGGGAATCAGATAGTAAAATGACAGTTGAAAGAAAGTCAACACCACCACTTTTAACAGTAGCTTTGGCTGTCGCCCAATTCGGACACTTTCTTCAAACAGATTATCAATTTTGGCGTACATTGTATCCTGCATCGAATAAAATTTTTCATCCTTAACAAACCATTTAACCGGATGAAATAGCAGTTTAGCTAATTTTTTAGTGAATGTGGGCCAATACATGATTAATAACAGGCCGACAATGACAAAAAAATGAATCAAAAACCCAAAAAGGACAAATAATGCCAGAACCTGTAATCTACTGGCAACAAAGTGAAATCCGATCACCAAGCTGAAAAAAAAGTTAACCACAATCATTGCTTGATAGACCACAAATTTCATCAGCAGCACCGAACTAGCCTTACCACCATCGATTCCGGTCTGAAGCATGACGATCAACTGACCGGGCTGGCCGCCTGAAGAAAAAGGGGTAATCCCATTAAACAATTGCTCAACCAGCGGGACTCGTATGGCATCCTTGAATGTAAAGTGTTTGACCCGATTTGACACTAAAACCTTGGTAATCACACCTTCGATCAAAAGATAGAGACAGATACATAAAAAGGCAACCAATATCCACCACAGATTGAGGGTCAATACATCGTGAATTAATAAACTGAGCTTAACGTCCCTCATTGAGTAGGCAATAATTGCAATCCCAATTAATACCATTGTCAAGAGCGTAATTTTATTATTTCGTGACATGATTAACCTTCCTTAGCTTGCTCATTATAAAAATCGTACCAAACTTTGGCTAAATGGTTTTCAGAATAACGTTCGCTGGCAATTTTTGTTGCAGCTTGCAACTTGGCCAACTTATCCGGATCCAAAAGAAGTTCATTGAGCTCCGTATTCATTTCAGACACGTTGGCTGCGGGGAGATAATAGCCGCTGATAATCGATTGGTAAAGGTCCAAGTCGCGCAGCATGACGGGTGTGTTCGTTGAAAAAGCTTCCAATACCGACATTGGAAAAAGTTCATTATAAGAAGGTAAAAGAAACAAATCAGACATATTATAATACTGAACCATCTTTGAGCGCTCAATAATCCCCGGAAATGCCAAGTTACTTGGTGGGTCCTTGACAATTTTTTCGAGTTCCGCATAGCCTTCGGTAATTTTGCCGAATGAAAAACCACCCGTCCAAATAAATTGGACACCGGGATTTTGTTTGGCCAGCTTAACGAAATCCAAAACACCCTTTCGAGTTTGGATCTGCCCGCTACCAAGAACGGTGAACCGTTTCGGATCGTAGCCATGTTTGACCCGCAATGACGCTTTAGTTGCAGCGTCAACCGGGTAAAACGTCTCTTTGCTGACAAAATTTGGAATATAAGTGATCCGCTCTTTGGGAATTCCGTATTGTTCCAACTTGGGAATAAACGATGGATTGACAACCACAATATGGTCCATCCGTTTATAAAAGGCGATCACATATTTATAAAAAATCGCTTTGAAGGGTTGTGGAATTTTGATGCTTCCCTCTAGTGTTTCAGGGATAAAGTGCACATAGCCAATCTTTCGACCGCGCTTTTTGGAAAATGTTGACAGATAAAAGCTGGGATTAATTGTATGATAGTGGCTAATATCCGCGGGGGCATAGCTGTTTATTTTGATTTTAAAGTCGTCAGGAAAGTGATCCTTTAGCATTCTCACGAGTTCCAAATAAGCACTGCCGACGCCTTGTCCTTTCACCTTATCTGCGGTTGAGAACATATTAATCTTTAACATACAAACTCCTTACAACAAAAATTTAATCAATATTGGTGGTCGCATCTTTTTGAAGTGCCTGTTCAACGACAACATCATGGTAAAAATTAATCACCCGCTTGCCGAAGGTCTCAGCAGAAATTGCGTTGAGCTTGGTCTTCAAAATTTGCTTGGCTTTGGGTGTTTCCACATCAATTTCGTGTTTCAGATACTGTGTCACAATTCCCACAAAATCATCGTCGTGTTCAAACGTCTGACCAAGTGTCTCAGTACTTAAAAGTCCGTTGGTGTAATCACTGGCACTGACGACGACCGGAAGTCCGGCCGCCAGCGCTTCAATATAGGTCAACCCCTGTGACTCCGATTTGGAAGTTGAAACAAAGACGTCGCAAGCCCGATAAAAGGCGTTGACGTGATCATTTTCAACCTCGCCGGTGAATATTACGTGATCATCAAGCTGTTGATCATGCACCTGCTTCATTAGATCATCTTTCGCAGGGCCGTCGCCGACAATCATTAGGACTGCTTTTGGAACCTGCTTGAGAATTTGCGGGAGGTAGTCAATGATTTCTGAAATATTCTTTTCATAAGCCAGACGGCTAACTGAAAGCATCAGCGGTGTGTCCGGTGAAATGTGATATTCGCTTCTGATATCCGTCTTGATTTCTTCCGCGTACATATCAACGTCAATGCCAGTTGGGATGATGCGCATCTGACTTTTGACACCATAATCGGTGAGCTTGTCCAGCACCCGATCACTGGGGGCAACAACGCCGGCCAGATGATAACAAAACGCCAAAGTTCCCTCTTTAACGTGAACTGGTCTCAACAATTTACCATTCGCCACGTAATGCAGGTAGTCTTCATACATCGTGTGATAGGTGTGGATGCAGGGAATATTTAAATTCTTGGCAACAAACTTGCCAATCATCCCCATTGAAAATTCGGTCTGCGTATGCACAATATCCAAGTTTAATTCCTTAGCAATTTCATAAGCTTGAAACAAGCCCCGCACAGCAATTCGCCGGTCGGTAAATGAGATAAATGGAATGCTGGAGAACCTGAAAATATTTTGCTCGTAGGTATCTTTATCAACGTGAGGATCTGTCGTTGTGAAGATATAGACCTGGTTTCCCTGTCGCTCAAGTTCATTTTTAAGGGTCTTAATCGAGGTTGCAACGCCGCTAACCTGTGGAAAATATGTATCTGTAAAAATCCCGATATTCACGGCTGACACCCCTTTCTGGAAAAGTCTGATTCATTTTCTCAAATCGTGAAATACATCATTGCGTGCTTGCCCTACATAGGGGTATAGTCTCACAATCATTGTAATTATATTGGTTTGGTTCTGCTATTGCAAACCGCCAAAACGAAAAGAACAAGCCGTTAATAGACGGTCTGACGCCCTTAACAGCTTGTTCTTTAAGTTATTTATAAATCTATTGGCCGTCATTAAGCGCCTGATGGATGAAGGCAACCACTTCTTCGCTGGTACTGGCCATGGTCAGTGCCTTGTTGGCAAGCGTCACCATTTCCCTGGAATCCAAACGCCGGATCAGCGCCCGGGATTTCAAAATCGACGATGCATTCATCGAGAATTCATCGAGGCCCATTCCGACTAAAATTGGAATGGCCAACTGGTCGCCAGCCATCTCACCACACATGTACGCAGGTAAATGGTTGTCATGACAGGCATCGATAATATTCTTAATTAATCGCAAAACCGCCGGGTTGTATGGTTGATAAAGGTACGAAACGTGACGGTTACCACGATCGGCCGCCATGATGTATTGAATCAAATCGTTCGTTCCAATACTCATGAAATCAACTTCATTGGCAAACTGATCGGCTAAAATAGCCGCTGCCGGTACTTCAACCATAATCCCAACACGGACTGGCTTAACCGGCACCTTTTCACGAATCAGCTTAATTCGTTCCTGATTCAGAATTGTTTTTGCCCGCTGCAGTTCGTTAATCGTCGTAATCATTGGAAACATGATGGACAACTTTCCAAATGCAGAAGCGCGCAATAATGCCCGCAGCTGTGTCCGGAAAATATCCGGTTTATCCAGGCTCATCCGGATAGCGCGGTAACCCAAAAATGGATTATCTTCCTTAGGAACCTTTAGATAAGGTAAATCCTTATCGCCACCAATATCAGCGGTTCGAATAATCACCGGTTTGTGGTCCATCGTCTCCAGAACCTGCTTATAGACCTTGAATTGCTCATCCTCTGTCGGAAGATGATTCGTATCCATATACAAGAATTCCGTTCTAAATAAGCCAATTCCTTCAGCCCCGTTTTCAACGGCCCCTTGAAGATCGTCCAAAGTACCGATGTTGGCAGCCAAAATTGGATGCTTCCCGTCTGAAGAGCTGGTCGTCTGAAAACGCAGATTGGCTAAGCGATTCTGACGTTTTTGGTAAGCAGTCTGTTTTTGAGTAAATTCTTCTTTTTGCGCTTCTGTCGGATTAACAATCACATTTCCGGTTGATCCGTCAACAATGACGGTCTCCCCGTTCTTAATTTCAGAAAGCGAACCGGTGAAGCCAACAACGGCAGGAATTTCTAATGAGCGTGACATAATTGCCGAATGAGACGTCCGACCTCCCATGTCTGACACGATTCCTTTAACGTAAGTCGGTACAAATTGCGCCGTATCACTTGGGGTCAGGTCGTGAGCAATTATAATCACCGGTTGATGAATGAGCGCCGGGTCAACTAATGGCACACCCAGCAAGTGGCTCAAGACACGCTTGGTAACATCATGAATATCACTGGAACGTTGTCTAATATACTCATTATCGGTCATTGAATCAAAGATTTTGATATAACTATCAGTCACCTTGGTCAATGCATACTCAGCGTTCAGCTTATCCTTCTCAATGGTCGACTTAATCCGCTTCAGTAGTTCCGGGTCGGATAAAATCGCCACATGAGCTTTAAAGACCTCAGCTTCATGGCTGCCGAGGTCTTCAAGTGTTTTTTGTTGAATTGTTAAAAGCTCGTCTTTTGAGACATCGATCGCAGCATAAAGCCGCTTAATTTCATCAGAGGCATCAGTAACCGTTCGCTTCTTGAAGCTTAGATCAGGTTCAGTTAACCGAAATGCAGACGCAATCGCAATTCCGTCACTTGCGGCAATCCCCTTAAAGGCTTTCATGAAATTATTCAGTCAGTCCTTCTGCTTTCATTGATTCAGAAATGGCATCAATTGCTTGTTTTTCGTCGTCACCGTCCGCGGTAATTGTAACGGCAGCACTTTGGCCAACACCGAGTGACATCACACCCATAATTGACTTCAAGTTAACAGACTTGTCTTGATATTCAAGTGTAATGTCTGAGTTAAACTTGCTTGCTGTTTGTACCAAAAGTGTTGCTGGACGTGCGTGAATTCCAGTTTCTGCAATGATGTTATATTGACGTTTTTCCATTATTAATCAATCTCCTCTGATAAGACTTTAAATTTTGAAGATGGGACTCAAAATTTAGAATTTTTCTTTACTTAGTTAAGAATAGCAATATATACTGCAAAATACAAGTTTAAACTTAACCGCTTACAAGGTTTAAGATGATTTTTTTTCTGTTTGGTCCCGTTCGTAAATATACGTAATCACGCCACCCTCACTTGCGGTGCCGATAATTCGCTTCCGGTGGTCAAAATTCATGTAGGCGGTTTGAAACGTCATAAACGAATCGGGCCGAACCTCAATCTTGTCAATGTCTCCAGCCTCAAGCTGTCTAAGCAGCTGACTGTAGTCTGGTCGGTCTTGTGTCAAAGAACACATCTCCTTTCAAATGAATAAAAGTTCAATTACTTGATTACAAATAGTGTTGTTGTATAATATTTTCAAAGGTCAAAGTTGGTCAGTAACAGTTTGTCCTTCTTTATCCTTTATTTCTATATTAAAGGAGGAAAGCAATTAATGCTATGTCAAAATTGCCATAAAAATCCCGCAACCATTCATCTGTACACGAACGTGAATGGGCAAAAGCAAACCATTAACCTTTGCCAAAATTGCTATCAACTCCTCTCGAACAAACAAGGTAATACAGGAGGTGCTCAAAATATGGCTCAAGATCCATTTGGTTTTGGTGGATTAGATGACATTTTCCGTGCAATGCAAGGCGGAAACGTTGATCCAACCAATGGTCAACAAGTGCCACCAACCCAACCAATGGGACCCAACAATGGCGGCCCTAATCGCCCACAAAATGGCGGTCAGGGTGGCAATTCACTGCTCGGTCAGTATGGTATCAACTTAACGCAACTTGCAAAAGACGGCAAAGTTGATCCCGTCATCGGTCGAGATAATGAAATTCAACGTGTCATTGAAATCCTGAATCGACGTACCAAAAACAACCCGGTTCTCATTGGAGAAGCCGGTGTGGGTAAAACTGCTGTTGTTGAAGGCCTGGCTCAAGAGATTGTCTCAGGTAACGTTCCTTCCAAACTTCAAAACAAGCAAATTATCCGCCTTGACGTGGTTTCACTTGTTCAAGGAACGGGCATTCGTGGTCAATTTGAACAACGAATGCAGCAGCTAATCAAGGAAGTTCAAGACAACCCGGACATCATCCTGTTTATTGATGAAATCCATGAAATTGTCGGTGCCGGAAATGCTGAAGGCGGTATGGATGCCGGAAATGTCCTTAAGCCGGCTTTGGCTCGGGGCGAATTCCAGTTAATCGGTGCTACGACTTTAAAAGAATACCGTGATATTGAAAAGGATTCAGCACTTGCACGTCGTCTTCAACCCGTAACGGTCGATGAACCAAGTCCTGAAGAATCCGTTAAGATTCTAAAGGGAATTCAAAAGCGTTACGAAGATTATCACCACGTTAAGTACACCGATGACGCAATTGAAGCAGCCGTTAAATTATCCGATCGTTATATTCAGGATCGGTTCTTACCGGACAAGGCGATCGACTTACTCGATGAAGCGGGTTCCAGAAAGAATTTGACCATCAATGCGGTTGACCCACATACCGTGGATGAAAAAATTCAAAGTGCTGAAAAGCAAAAGCAGGCAGCCCTTAGGAGCGAAGACTACGAAAAGGCCGCTTACTATCGGGACCAAGTTACCAAGCTCGAAAAAGCCAAGAACACTGACAATGTTTCTTCAGCAGATACCCCACAGGTCACTGCGAAGGATATGGAACAAATTGTCGAAGAAAAAACTGAAATTCCAGTTGGCGAATTACAAGCCAAAGAACAACAGCAGCTTCGTAATTTAGGCCCTAACCTTGAGAAACACGTGATTGGTCAAGACGAAGCCGTGGAAAAAGTTGCCCGGGCAATTCGTCGTAACCGAGTTGGTTTCAACGGAACGGGACGTCCAATTGGCTCATTCCTATTCGTTGGCCCTACCGGAGTTGGTAAGACCGAGTTAGCTAAGCAATTGGCTTATGAACTGTTTGGCTCGAAGGATTCGATGATCCGGTTTGACATGTCTGAGTACATGGAGCCGCATTCAGTGGCCAAGTTGATCGGTTCGCCTCCTGGCTACGTTGGGTACGAAGAAGCCGGTCAGTTGACCGAACAAGTTCGTCGTCACCCATACTCATTGATTTTACTGGATGAAGTTGAAAAGGCACACCCTGATGTTCTTCACATGTTCCTGCAAATTCTTGACGACGGTCGTTTAACCGATAGTCAGGGCAGAACTGTTTCATTCAAGGACACCATCATCATCATGACCAGTAATGCCGGTCAGGGTAATGCGGAAGCCAACGTTGGGTTTGCTGCTGCGGCAAGCGGAAAGACTCATTCAATTATCGACAAGTTAACCGACTACTTCAAGCCGGAATTATTGAATCGGTTTGACGATATTGTTGAATTCCACGCATTGTCAAAAGACAACCTACAAAAGATTGTTTCGCTGATGATCGACGACGTCAACAGCATGCTTAAGCAACAAGGATTGGTCATCAACGTGACCGACAAGGCAAAAGCCAAGTTGGTTGAGTTGGGATACAATCCGGCAATGGGTGCTCGTCCACTTCGAAGAGTTATCCAAGAGCAGATTGAAGATAAAGTTGCCGACTTCTACTTGGATCACGAAAATGCTGCCACATTAACAGCTGACGTGGACAGTAAGGGCAACATCGTTATCAAGGCACCTGGGCAAGCACAAGCCCAATCAGCGCCAAAACCCGACTCAAACAAGACTGATAAGTAATTTGAATTAAATCGTGGTTTTACAAACCAAAGGTCCGAATAAAACGACATGTTTTGTTTGGACCTTTTTTGGTTTCAGCTATTCCCCAACTGAATTGGGGATTAAATAGCGGGTTTTGATCGACAGATATTTTTGGAAACTAACTTTGAGAACCGTCCACCAAGCTCAAAATTAAGGTCAAGTTATAAAAGTTTGGGCAATTTTTGATTTGAATGTCTTTGTCCAATCACCGACTATGCTATAATTTTCAGTAGAACAGTTCAGAACGGAGCGTTAAGTAATGAAGTTGATGGGTTGGCTTAAACAACAATTAAATATATTTGTGTCTCCGCGTTCCCATCGTTATTCAGGTCGGCGAGCGCATCGACGTGATTACCACTTAAAAAAGCGTCGGCGGCATGTTGATGTCGATTCACTTGCGGATGCCCAGCCAGATGCTCAATCTGACGTTAAACCGGTCACAGATGACTCAGATGGGTTAATAGGTGCGTCAACCCACACCCCAGATCCAGTTGAAACCCTTAAAATCCAGTCACACGTCACTTTCTTTTATCTGGATGAGGACGACAACCCCATCAAAGCCCCTGATATTTTAAGCGGCACCACGGGCGAGCGATTTTCACTCCAACTGCCCCACTTTGACAATTATTATTTGGTGACGATTACCAACTTTTCAACCTACTTTGAAGAGACGGATCAACGCGTCACACTCCGATACGCCTTAAAGGAAGGATTACCCGTCCTTGTCTATTACCTGGATATTGATACCGGTGAATTTCGTCATCAAGTCACGATTCATTCGGGAAAACTCGGTCAATCTTTTGACGTCGAGGAAAAATCCATTCCCGGATACCGCGTTATCAATAGAACCGGTAAGACCTATGGCCTATTTGATAAACAAATTCACAGAATTATTTTTTATTACCGCCGAAAAGACTGGCAGACTGTCCAGCCAGTTGAATATTACGTCCGTTTAAAAAAACGACATGTTGTGTTCAGCGAACCAAATGGTCACGAATTACAATCCAGCTTGCCAGCAAACGCCGTTATCAAGATTTTTGCCCGCATTGAAACAACTGATCATCAAAACTGGTTAAACATTGGCGGCTTTGAGTGGATCAAAAACAGCGACTTGGAGCCAAGTGATCCACCAATTAATCACTTTCTGCCGCCAATTACCAAAACTTCCAGAAATCCGGTCATGTGGTTTGGAACGATTGATTTTGTTTCCGACCAATCGGTGGATGTCTTCGATAAGCCTTACGGATCCCGAGTTGGTCAGTTGATGGCTGGCAGTCGAGTATCGATCAAAGCTCGCATTATCGATGATCAAGGACTGATTTGGTACGAGTTGGCAGATCAATCCATCATCTTTAACAAGTATGTCAACGTTGATTCTTAAAAAACCATTGGTTGTTGGTTAAAATGTAACAATACCAAGCAATTGATGAAGCTAAATGTCCTAATCGAGTTTGTGATTACGCAAACCGATTAGGACATTTTTTAACATCCGAAGTAAACGTTCAATTGAAGCGTCCGAACAGAAAAATTGAAATCAAGCTGATCAGTATGAAAGCCGCCGCGAACGCAATCATCATGATTGCCTTTTGTATTTTATCTTTTCCGAGAACTCGCTTTGTTCGTTGCGTTTCAACCTCACTTTCGGCTACGTAGGCCACAATTTCAGAAAATGTTTTGAGGTCTTGGCGGTTTTTCAAGCGTTCGAGCTTAAACGAGCTCAGTAACATGATCGCAAAACAAATAATCGGCAGAAAAACCACGGTTGTCGATTCTTCAAAATAGAACACCGGTCCAATCGAAATAGCGCCAATCATCGCAGCGATGAGCATGATCAATGTATAGACAGACATTGCCCGGTTTACTTGTTTATTGGACAACTTATCTTTCATAGCCTCCAAATCTCCTCTAATGAGTTCATCCACAGAAACGTCAAAAAGAACACTCAACAATAAAATATTTTGAATATCAGGATACCGTTTATTGGTTTCCCAATTTGAAACGGTTTGTCGTGACACATAAACTTTACGGGCCAATTCTTCTTGAGAAAGGTTCTGAATTTTTCGGTAAGTTTTAATTTTGTTTCCAATGTCCATTTCCTCAACCCCTTACTGAAATTATACCTGAATAAGAAAATATAATCTGTCATCAAAGTTAATCACCCAGCTAAAATTACCCATGTAAACAAACTTTGACACGACAGACTTCAATATTTGGCCTCAGGAGGAAAATTTCACAAAAAAAGCACAAACCGCAATCGCGCAGTTTGTGTTTTTTGATTTGCTATTTTATTAAATGATGCCTAACTATTACAGATTTTTATCCATATTAAACGTCAATTTGGACAACGTCAGGCCCTTTTCAATCAATTGATGATTGAACTTCTCAGTGGCAATCCGCATCATTTTAACGACATCGTGATTTTGGCCAGTCAAGTAATCCGTTAGTTCCTGACCCTTCAACGCCTGGCTTTCATCAATTGCATTTTGAACGTGTCGGCGCAACTGTTCCTTCATGTCGGTTAAGAAATCGACATCATCTTGGATAAATTCAGAATAGTGCGATTCAACCAACATCGACAGCTTACGATACATCCAGTAGGCGCTGACGTCATCGCAATGAACCGGCGTGTTGGCGTAGGTATCGTCGGTGTCGGTCGCATTGGCAAAGAACGGGACGTATGGTGAAAATGCCGGCACACCAAAGCATAACCACATAATCGCGTTACTATTATTATCAACGTCATTGCGAATTTGGAGGACATGGGAATTTTGGGTCCGGTTCATTGAAATCGGCCGGAATAACGTCTTGGTCGCCTCATTTCCGCGACTAAACGGATCGTAAGGTGTTTCATTGTAGTGAGACCCTAAGATGTATTCCACATCTTCAACACTGATTTTATGATCAGTATGACAAATAAACGGCAAGTCTGATGAGGTCGGTGACTGCTCAATTTCAGGGTTCAAATACTTCTGGCCAAACCAAACGCGTGGTGTGTTGTAATGGCGGTCCTTTTCGTTATCGGTTCCAAAAATATGACGGAAGTTAAACCCTTCCTTGTCAGTATTCAAGTGATACTTCTTAACAAATTTTTGAATGCCATCGGAGTACATAAAGTTGTCGGAATCTTTAAAATCAACTTGCTGAATTGCAACCTGGTTGGCAGCAATGGCATACGCGTCGTCTGGAATCCGTTGGGCAACCCAATGGTGACCAGTGACGATTTCCATATACCAAACTTCATGCTTGTCACTAAATAAGACACCGTTGCCTTCAGGTGACCCATATTTTTTAATCAGGTCGCCGAGATATTTGACACCATCGCGGGCGGAGTCAATGTATGGCAGAACCATGGACTGCAGTGAATCTTCAGCCAGGCCATCCTTAACCAGCGGATCAAACGCCAACGCCCGTTCATTTCCATAAACACTTTCGGTAGCACTCATCGCAACGTTTTTTTCGTTAAAGCCACTTTCGGCATAGACCCCTTCTTTGTCAACTTCGACATTTGGCGTCAATGAGTAGCGATACGCTTTCTTAGGAAGTGGTGCCTTAAACCCGTTTTGGTTGGATGCCCATTCGCCTTCTTGATGATCATTGGCCGGCTCAACGTAAAAACGCTGAGGGGTCAGTGGCAGGAATGTATCGTCATTTCTGGCAATCATCGTCGATCCGTCAATGGAAGCCTTTTTGCCGACAAGAACGGTTGTACATGCTGATAAATGTTTGGAAGCCATTGTCATATCTCTTCTTTCGAAATTTAAATTATAGTTTAGCGGTTAATTGAACATCTGGATATTTGTCCTTGAACCAACGCAGGGCAAATTCGTTTTCAAATAAGAATAACTGATTGCCGGCGCGATCCTTGACCAATAAGTTTCGTGATGACGACATCTTTTCGTCCAGTTGCTCAGGATCAATCCAGCGGGCAATTTTATGGCCCATCGGATCCATGTTAACTTCAGAATTATATTCGTTCTGCATTCTGAACTGGAACACTTCAAACTGCAGCTGACCGACTGCCCCCAAAATATAATCATTGGTGGTATAGGATTGATACAGTTGGACTGCGCCTTCTTGAACCAATTGGTCAATTCCCTTATGAAATGACTTTTGTTTCATGACGTTCTTTGCAGAAACGCGGACAAATAGTTCTGGTGTAAATTGTGGCAGCTTTTCAAAAGCGACTTTTTTCTTACCAGAATAAATGGTATCGCCAATCTGAAAATTACCGGTATCGTATAACCCGATAATATCGCCGGCAACAGCGGTTTTAACGTTCTCCCTGGTATTGGCCATGAACTCGGTCACATTGGATAGCCTCAGCTTCTTTTGCGTCCGATACAGGTTGACGTCCATCCCCTTCTCAAATTCTCCGGAACAAACCCGAACAAAGGCAATCCGATCCCGGTGATTGGGATTCATGTTGGCCTGAATTTTGAAGACGAAGCCCGAGAATGTCTCGTCATCTGGTTGAACAACGTCCCCATCTTCCGTCTTATGTGCACTCGGTGCCGGTGCGTACTTCAAATAGGCGTCAAAAAAAGTCTTGACCCCAAAGTTAACCAACGCGGATCCGAAGAATACAGGTGTCATATCTCCGGTCGCAATTTTGCCTTCATCAAATTGATTACCGGCCATATCCAAGAGGTCAATGGCGTCCTTGGCATCTTCAAACTGCTCGTCTTCAGCCAATTTCTCGTTGTTGATCGGATTGTTATTGTCATCCAAATCAACAATTTCCGATGGTTTATTATCTTTGGCATGATTATAGAGTTCCACGTTATGATTATAGCGGTCAAAAATCCCAGTCAGAGTCTTTCCCATGCCGATCGGCCAGTTCATTGGGTATGCTTCGATTCCCAAGACGTTTTCCAGCTCGTCAATCAAGTCCATCGGTTCACGACCGTCGCGATCGAGCTTGTTCATAAACGTAAAAATTGGAATTCCCCGCATTTTACATATTTGGAATAGTTTCTTGGTCTGCGGTTCGATTCCTTTGGCAGAGTCAATGACCATGACAGCTGAATCAACGGCCATCAAAGTCCGGTAAGTATCTTCCGAGAAATCCTCATGACCCGGGGTATCCAAAATGTTGATTCGTTTACCGGCATAATCAAACTGCATCACAGAACTGGTAACCGAAATACCACGTTTCTGTTCAATTTCCATCCAGTCGGATTTGGCATAGTTGCCGGTCTTTCTGGCCTTAACCGTTCCGGCCGAGCGAACAACGCCCCCGAACAAAAGCAATTGCTCCGTGATAGTCGTTTTACCGGCATCAGGGTGAGAGATAATCGCAAATGTCCGCCGGGTACTGTCTTCCTTTTCTAATTGTTGGGTATTCATATTTACTTCCTTTCAGACGAGTCAATAACTAATTAATTTTAACACGTTTTGGCCTTGACTCCTAGAACCCTCGCTTCATTCAAACAAAAAGGACTCATGCCATAGAAGTCCCACACAAGTCCTCGTAAATCAAATGATTCAGTTGCTTACATGCCACTTTCAACCTGGTGCATCACGTAGTTGACAACTTTTAATGAACTTAAGCCATCGTTAATCGCACAGAAACGATTGTAAAAGTTCATAAACTTCTCATTGGCAGACATATCGGGATGGGCCAGCGCATGGTCAATTTCTTCAAGGAGCTGCTTGGAATTGTTGGCAATCTTTCCGGGCAAGTCTTTTTCATAGTTGAGGTAGAATCCCCGGAGTTCTTCCTTGTACAAATGATAGTCGTAAGGGTAGAACAGAATTGGCCGTTTCAAGTAGGCGTAATCGAAGAAAACAGATGAGTAATCAGTGATCAAGAGATCGGAAACCAGGTACAAGTCACTAATATTTGGATAATCTGAGAAATCATAGACAAAGTCTGAATACTCGGAGATATCCAACGCATTTGAAATGAGATAATGCATTCTCAAGACTAGGACAGTGTCATCGCCAAATGATTGACGGAAATCGTCAAGATTAAATGGCAGTTCAAAGGTATACTTCCCCTTTTCGGCAAACTGGTTGTCCCGATAAGTCGGTGCGTACATGACCACTTTCTTATTCAGTGGGATTCCGAGTTGTTCCTTGATGGCGTTAATATCTTCCTTTTGAGTATTAATCAATTCATCGTTCCGTGGATACCCAATCTTTAAAATCTGGTTGTTGAAGCCAAAGGCCGAACGGAAAATCTGCGTTGAGTAATCATTTGGTGAAACCAGCGCATCCCAACGGTTTGCTTCTCGAACAAAGTTCTTGTGATACTTGGCCGTCGTAGTCCCCGGCATTGAAACATTTTCAATATCCAAGCCAAGCTTTTTAAGCGGTGTTCCGTGCCATGTCTGGATATAAGTCACGTAGTTCGGCTTCTTAACCCAAGTTGGGAAGCGGGCATTGCTAATCCAAAACTGTGATTTTTCCAAAACCCGGACCCATTTGTTCGTCCGACGGATCACATAGGCAATCTGATTCTCCTTACAAAATTTCTTCTGTGAGCGGTCAATTGACCAGATCATTTTGATGCCGGGATACAACGTTTTGAAAGTCTTATAAATTGCAAACGGACTGTCACTAACCTGACGACCCCCAAAGCTTTCAAAAATAATCGTTGTGTTCTCATATGGTGAGTGACCAGATTTGAACAAGAAACGCATTCGGACCAAGTTCAGCTTATCTTGAACCATGCGAATCACATCAACCACGGTTGACGCTTTGCCGCCCGCAGCCCCGAGCTTTTCAAAGACTGAAGCGCCTTGGAATTCTTTGACCAAAATGCCATTGTCAAAGCGCTTCTCAAGGGTAATCATACGGTTGCCGGGTTGTTTAATTTCAGTTGATTGACCTGCCAGAGATTTGGAGATAATCAAACGCTGCTTGATTTCTTTTCCGTTTAATTCATATTCAATGTAAAGCTCACCAACTGAATTCTGAGGAATATCCGTGAGTGGGATCGCTACCGTGAACATTCCCTCAAACAACTTTTTGGTGACCGGGTATTCCAATTTCCCGGCCGTTGTATGATTTTTAAGAATAATCCGCTGGTTCTTGATAATGGTGCCGTTAATCTTGTTGTAGCCAGTGATTTCCAAGTTTTGATCGGTCAAGTTGACGGAGTTAATCATAAATTCCTGATCGGATTGATGTGTCCGAAGGTTGAATAATGCCATCCCCTGCGCATCACTGTTAAATTGATAATAACTGGTGAGCTCTAACTGGTGGCGATCACTTAAATATTCACTTTCAACCTGGATAACGCTTTTGTTGGACAAACTATTGTGAATCAAAAAGATCTGCCATTCAAATTCAGTTTGATCTTCCGATTCAAAATGAAAGTCCTGCGCATCAATATTGACCCGGACAATGTTGTGGGTCAAGATCTTGCTGATCGGCTTCATGATTGATGCCAGGCTATTTTTTTCGACAAACAAAAAGTAGGCGTTTTCTAGTGAAGCCGAAACGTCCAGCAGTTCGAATTCCAGAACCTGTTTTCCCTTTTTTTGATGGACTCCTGATAATATCGCTCGCAATTTGATTTCCCCTTAATAATTAAAGATTCGTTTTCCAGGCAGGTACTTGGATGCATCGACAATGTTATCAATATCAATATACGTCCGGGCATCCTTAATATCCATGTTCAATAAGACCTGGTGATAAAAGGCGTTAATATCGTCATAGCGATGATAATCACTGTACGACAGTGCTTTGGTAAACGTTGACCGCCCTTGTCCTTCAAACGTTCGAAGCATCTCGTCGGTATTATTGGTTTTTTCATCGACCAATTCAGACAGATCTTGCGGAGCGGCAATAATTGAGCTTTGCGTCACACTGTAGGTGACTTTTTGATTTTTAATGTAGTTGGTGAATCGGTAGACGAGCTGCCCCTTGGCATTCAAAAGCAGACTTTCAACCAGATTGTCATCTTCAAACTTTTCGATTCCAAATAACTGATCTTGGTGATCATAGGTGTTGATCTGAATAACCCGACTGGATTTGTCAAATAACAGTGTATGTAGTCTAACGGCGTCATCCCCAAATAACGTTTCCGCAACAATGTCGCCATCGTCATCAATATACCTGGTTAGTGGTAATTTGCCAAGGTGGGCATCATAGGCTCTTAGATCATCGAGCGAAGGGTTTAAGAAATCGCCTTGCTTTAAGTCGATGCCTTCGTGATCCGCATAGATGTCCGCCAATGAGATCAACCGCACTGCCGGTCCGGCTGCCGGTAAATCAAGGCGGGTAAATTCACGTTCTGCCTGCCAAATTTCATCAAAATCAGTCATTGCCAAAAGGACAACGACTTGAAAATCCGTTGTGAGTAATGACATTAACTGCTTTTTAAAGGTTGCTTTTCGAATACCTTGAATGGATGTTACCAAAAAGATTGCTCGTCCCATAATTTCCTCCTGAATAATCAACTGCAAATGGGACAAAGGGCCCCGCGCGTCCTGCACGGCCAATATTTTTTCGAATCAACTATCCGAAAAATGACGGCCGTGCACCCGACGCGGCCCCTTTGCCCCACGTTCATGCGATATCACCATTGAGATTAAAGGGGCTGGCGGCAAAACATGAGTTTTGTCCCAGCCCCTTTTGAGTCACGAATGCTACCAAGCTAAAACGTGCGCCAAAAAGCAGCTCAACTCGGTCTTTATGCTTGCCAATCCTTAGTGTCGGTAAGACCTAAGTCTTCCTTGATCTTGGTCGTGGAAATGCCTTCGGTTCGAGGCAAATAAACAACTTCGCAATAGTCCTTTAAGAAGTCGAATTTCCCTTTCCAGTCGTCACCCATGACAAAAACGTCGATATCGCGATCTTGAACGTCGTGAATTTTTTGGTCCCAGTTGGTTTCCGGAATCACTTCATCGACGTATTTAATGGCTTCAAGAATATACTTTCGATCTTCGTATGACGTGTATGCTTTTTTACCCTTTTCAGCGTTAAACTCATCTGACGACAAGCAAACGGTGAGGTGATCACCAAGTGCCTTGGCACGCTTTAATAAGCGGACGTGGCCCTTGTGCAGCAAATCAAACGTCCCATACGTTATTACTTTTTTCATACAATCTCCTACTTAATCAATACTTTGAATGTTAGCTTAAAATAAACACATCTTAAATAGTAGCATAATCACGGTCAACGTCAATGTTTATTAAAGATAATTAACGTTTTTGTGTTATTCCAGCTGGTAAATATTATACAAGTGAACCACAATCACTTTTACCACAGCGTACAAAGGAACGGCTAAAATCATCCCCATCAACCCGGCAATGTTTCCGGCAGCCAACAAAATAATAATGATGGTCAGTGGATGAATTTCCAGCGACTTGCCGATCACGTTCGGATAAACCAGATTACCGTCAATTTGTTGAACGATTAAAACAACCACGATATTCCAGACAACTGACCAAAAGCCACCGTGAGAAAATGACACGATTAAGGCGGGTGCAATTCCAATGTAAGGTCCAAGGTATGGAATGATATTGCAAATTCCGGCAATCACACCCAACAACAATGCGTATGGCGTGCCGATAATCACATACCCAATCGCCGTGAAGGTCCCGACAAACAAACACTCGATCATCTGACCGGAAATATATTTGGAGATGGTGTGACTCATTTTACCTAATAAATCCATCGTTTGTTCACGGTGACGTTCGGGCAAGATATTCTTGATGGTCGGTGCCAGCCGATAACCGTCCTTAAGCATATAAAACAGGACAACCGGAACGGTTACGGCAATAATCACCACGTTGGCTGCCGCTGAAATGATCCCGCCTAACCCGGTCGTCACGCTGTTAAAGATCGTCTCGGCATACTTATTGACGTTGCGGGATAGTTTGTCTGTCATCGACGTAAGGTCAATGTTTTTCAAAAATGTTTGGGAATTGATTCCCTTAAACATCTTGTCAACTAACTGTTGGCCCTGTTTGGCAGCGTCCGGTAACTGGTTGGCCAACGTGATTAACTGATTGACAATCTTTGGAATAAACACCGTTGCGGCAAGTGCGACCAGCCCCAAAAGCAGCAAAAATACCAGGGTGGTCGCCCACGTCCGGGTAATATGGTGCTTGCCAAAGCGAACCTTCGTCAATAAATTGACAATCGGATTCAGCATATAAAACAAAATGCCGGCCAGAAGAATTGGAATAAAAACCGTCGAAAAGAAGATCGCAATTGGCGAAAACATAAAACTGATCTTGGTACAGATCCAAATAATCGCAACCACAATCAAAATTTCTAATGACCAAAACATGAGCGGAGATTTTTTTAATCGTTCGAGCATTTGTAGGCTCCTTACGTTTTTACTTTAGCACTGATTTTTTACTTATAAATTTCATTGTATCATAAAACAAAAAATGACCAGTGCAAAAATTGCACCAGTCACAAGAAGAATTCCTCATTGATTCTGACGAGACAACTCTAAGTATCGTTCATACCAAATGGCAATAAATTCTTTTGAGAACGGGCCCTTTTCATTTTCGATCCAGTCCACCAAAATTCTCACATTGCGTTTTAAGATATGATCGATCTCCGGTCCATAATTCCAACGCTTGCTAAATTCCAGATACTCATCGGCATCCAGTAATTTTCGCCTGCCGTCGGGGAAAACTTTGACATCCAAGTCATAATCAATATATTTTAACGCCTCTTTGTCAAGAACGTATGGGGAGGCCAAATTACAATAATAGGCAATCCCGTCGTCTCGAATCATCGCTACGACGTTAAACCAGTAATGTTTATGAAAATAAACCAGTGCCGGCTCTCGCGTTACCCAATGACGCCCGTCATCTTCGGTAACCAATGTATGATTATTACATCCAATCAGTGAATTTTCGTTTGTTTTTAATACCATCGTATCTCGCCAAATACGATGCAAGCTGCCATCATGCTTATAGCTTTGAATCGCAATGAAGTCTCCTTCTCCAGGTAATTTTTGAAGTCGTGGCATTTGAATACCCACTTTCTGACTAAGCTAACAGCATCGATTGTTACCAATCCATTTGTCATTATATCAGAGTGCGCATTAATATCGAAATTATTTTATTCAGTCAGTTTGGCAATGGCGATGGTGATGTCGTCCATCAAGAACCCTTTTCTAAAAAGCGCCTGTTTGGTCTTTTGGGTGCGTTCATATGGCTGCAGTTTGGCGTATTGCCGAAAGTACTTAGCGGCCACTTGATCAATCACGTCATGATCTTGTTCTGCCATCTCATCGGTATCGGTTTGGTTGATAATCTCTTCGATGTCCCCATACGGAAAGCCACGGCGCATCAGGAGTTCCTTGGTCTTGTTAAGGGCCATTTTGGCTGAATCACGTTTGTAGCGTTTCAACTGTTTTTCGGCAACTTCAACGCCAATTTCAATCACATCATCTGCCGAATAGTAATGGTCAAGTGCTGTTTCAACTTGATTGGCAGCAACCCGTTTATCCTTTAGATGACGGCGGATCCAATCCGGGCCATTCTTACGTTCCCGGACAACCGTCCGCACATAACTGTCGGCGTATCGTTGGTCGTCAATCAAATTTTGATCGACTAAAATATCAATCACTTGATTAATGGCCTCCGGATCGTCTGATAAGTCGGCCAACTTGTCTCTGACTTCGTACTCGGTTCGCAGGTTGTGGGCCAAATAGTTCAGTGCGCGACTATGTAATTTGGAAATGTTATCGGCGTTTTTTAGCTTGTCAATCAGCTGATCGTCAACTTCCATGCCCTTGAAGACCCGGTATTTAATCAAGACTTCTTCACTGATTGGAAATGCGTATTGACCGTCAACGTAGACGTTAAAACGACCCTTTCGCTTCTGCGCTTCGATTTTTGTAATTGTGTTTGCCATGAAAAAACCTTCCTTGTGGCGTGATTGAAATTCACTTTGACTTTTCAATTTGGTATACTGAAACCAATTTAAGATAGAGGATGAAAAATTATGATAACTGCTCACGTTGTTTACGCAACAATTACTGGAAATAATGAAGATATTGCCGACATCGTCACGGAAGCCTTTGAGGACGCCGGCGTCGACGTTAAAGAAACCGAAATTTCCCAGACCGATCCTGCCGCGTTCGAAGATGTCGATATTTGTGTCGTTTGCCCGTACACGTATGATGAAGGCGCGCTTCCTGAAGAAGGAATGGATTTTTATGACGACCTCAGTGAACTGAACCTTAAGGGCAAAGTTTACGGCGTTGCCGGATCCGGGGATGTCTTTTACGAGGAGTTTTACAACACCTCAGTTGACAAGTTTGAAGCAGCATTTGAAAAAACCGGTGCCACCAAAGGTTCAGACAGCATTAAAATTAATTTGGAACCCGATGAAGACGACATCAAAAAGCTTGACCAATTTACAGCCGACTTAATTGAAAAAGCGCAGCAATAGCACCTCGACGTTCTTTAAAGGGACTGTAGCAAATCACATTTTGCCGCAGTCCTTTTAATTTTGCCAAGGGCATCCCCTGTCCGTCGCAAAGCCTACTTTTTGGACCGCTTGATTCGCTTGGCTTTTTTCGGTCTGCTTTTTCGAATCCGTTGCGCTCGTTTCCAGACGGTTTCCAGAGCATCCTGCTGTTCTTGAATTTTGCCCTGGCGAATTTCTTGGATCGCCGCATTGACCACCCCGCCAAATAACATAATGATTCCCGAAAAGTCCAACCAGAACATCAAAACAATGAAGGTTCCAATCGTCTTATAGGCATCGATTCGGTGAGCAAAGAACCGCAGGTAAACGGTGAAGGCCTGAGCCAGTATCATCAATCCCAGCGTCGAAATCAACGCACCAACCCAAATGTAGCGGAATTTGACCTTGGCAGTTGGCACAAAGTAATACAAAAGGCTGAGCAGCAGCCAGGCGATCGCAATGGTCACGGGCCATTTCACCGTCCCAATCAAATTCAGGATCCGATGGGGGACGTTTAATATTGGGTTCAACCATTCAAAAAACATCTGACTGAAAGCAAAAACAATGATTAACAAAACAACGGCTAAGATTAAAACCAGCATCCAAACAAATGAAACCAGGCGATTTGAAATGGCGTTTTGGTTGGCCGCAACGCCGTATGTCTTGTTAATGCTGCGTTGAAATGCCGCAATCGCGCGACTGGCTGACCAAATGGTCACAATTAAACCAACTGACAACTGACTGGCACCGCCACTTTGAAGCGTTGAATTGATGATCGGCTCCAGCATCAAATAGATTCGATCAGGAAATAACGGTCGAATATAGACCTCAACTTCGCTGATTTGAATATGAAACATGTTCAAGACACTACCGATAATAAAAAAGATTGGAAAAATCGACAACAGTGTATAAAAGGCCAGCACAGCCGCAGAATCCGACACGTTTCCGGACGAGTACCGTTTGACGATAATTTCAATGAAGTTTTTGATGGTCACATATGCACGTTTCATAACTTATCGACTTTCTATCTTAGATTGATGAATGGTTGAACTGTTGTTGAATCGCGTTTAAAATTCTGAGTGAGGCATTGCCATCACCATACGGGTTCTTGGCTTCGGCCATCCGCTGATATTCTTTGGGATCATCCAACAGCCGTTCCATTTCGCGCTTAATCACCTTGGGGTCGGTTCCGACTAGTCGTAAGGTTCCGGCCTTGATCCCCTCTGGCCGCTCAGTAGTGTCTCGAAGGACCAGTACCGGCTTCTTCAAAGATGGGGCTTCTTCTTGGACGCCACCTGAATCAGTCATGATAAAGAAGCTTCTGGCAGACATGTTGTGAAAGTCCAACACGTCCAGCGGCTCAATTAAGTGAACCGCTTTGACGCCATCGAACACCTCATGAGCAACTTTTTGAACGGCAGGGCTCAAATGAACCGGATAAACGACTTCCACATCGGGGTGGCTGGCCAACACTTCTTTAATGGCTTCAAAAGTCCGCCGCATTGGGTCACCCTGGTTTTCCCTGCGATGCATGGTCAATAAGATCATCTTTGAATTTTGGTTGAGTTCATCAAATACCGAGTGTTGATAATCGGCCGTCACGGTCTGCTTAAGGGCGTCAATCGCAGTATTTCCGGTCACGTAAATATTTTTGTCAGGATGATTCTCCTTTAAGAGATTATTGCGGCTGAGCTGGGTTGGTGCAAAGTATAAGTCCGCCAGAACATCTGTTAATTGACGATTCATTTCCTCTGGGTAGGGCGATAACTTGTTCCATGTCCGCAAACCGGCTTCAACGTGTCCGACTTTAATTTGGTGATAAAACGCGCTGATGCTTGCCGCAAAGGTCGTGGTCGTATCACCATGAACTAAAATGATGTCCGGATTCGCCTTTTCAATGATCGGGTCCAACTCTGTGATGACCCGAGTCGTAATGTCACTTAGCGTTTGGCCCTGCTTCATGATGTTTAAATCATAATCGGGGTTAATGTGAAAGACCTCAAGAACCTGATCCAACATTTCTCGATGCTGCGCGGTCACCACTGTAATTGGCTGAAATTGGTTTAAATGTTGTTGCATTAACAGGATAATTGGCGCCATTTTAATTGCTTCTGGACGGGTGCCAAAAATCGACATGACTTTGATTGGTTTCATCAATTAATTCTCCTTTATTGTGATTCATTATAGCAAATATGACACGAAACTTAATAACGACTTAATTTTGTAAAAAAATCTCTATGGTATAATTTGTTAGATGTTCAAATTTTTGAAATAGAAGGTGAATCATCATTTTACGTTGACATGCTCTTTACATACTTCAATGTGAGTCCCAAGCGGGCGGCATTGTTCTTGAATTTAGTCAATCCAAACGAATTCAAGCTTACCAACAAAAGGCCACAAAAGCAAAGTCAAAAAGACACGTTATGGAGGAAATATTTTGAAAACGATCAGTCTAATTGTTCCTTGTTTTAACGAGGAGCCAACGGTTGAACTTTTCTACGACACAACAGAAACTGTGTTTGAAAAATTAAACGCATCCCACACAGAGCAGTACCACCCCGACTACCTCTTCATCAACGATGGTTCGGCTGACAAAACACTGGATGTGATGCGCAAATTAAACGCGGCCCATCCGGACGAAGTTCATTACATCTCATTCTCACGAAACTTCGGTAAGGAATCGGCATTTGCTGCCGGGTTAGCCAACGCACACGGAGACTATGTCGCCGTCATGGACGTTGACTTACAGGATCCCCCTGAGCTGTTGTTACAAATGGTGGATATTTTAGAGGACCCCGACCAGGATTACGACGTGGTTGGCTGTGTTCAAACATCACGAAAGCAAAACCCGATCCGGGCATTTCTATCTGCCAGTTTTTATAAAATCATCAATAAGATGTCTAAAGTTCAGATGAAACAAAACGTCCGCGACTATCGCTTGATGAGTCGCAAATATGTCGATGCCATTTTACAGCTGCCCGAATACAATCGATTCAGTAAGGGGCTGTTTTCTTGGGTGGGCTTTAAGACCAAGTACTTGGAATATGAGGGTGTTCCTCGAGCCGCCGGTGAAACCTCTTGGTCACTGATTCAGCTGTTTGAATATTCGATGGAAGCAATTGTCGATTTTTCTGACGTTCCTCTCAAAATGGCGACATTTGTTGGTGGCTTGACGTTTGTCCTTTCGATTATCGGTCTCTTTTTCGTCGTCATTCGAGCCCTGTTCTTTGGTGGTTCGGTTAATGGTTGGGCGTCAATGGTGTCGATCATTTTATTCCTAAGTGGTGTCCAATTGTTCAGTCTTGGAATTTTAGGCACATATGTCGGCAAGATCTATCTGGAAACCAAGCACCGGCCTAAATTTGTGATTGCGGAGAAACGGTAATGATTGAGAAGTTAAAAAGCTTATATAACCAATATCAAGAAGTGATTGCCTATTTATTTTGGGGAGTCTTAACGACTGCAGTCAACATTTTGATTTTTTCCGGGCTGCATTTATTTACCGGGATGAACTACATGATCAATAATTTCATCGCCTGGGTTGTCAGTGTCTTATTCGCCTACTTGACCAACAAAGCATTCGTCTTTCATTCCCCTTCTAAATCATTGGTCAGTGACCTCAAAGAAATGACGTCATTTTTCGGCGGTCGGGTGGCCACTCTGGTGATTGAATGGATCCTGCTTTGGATCGGAATCTCATTGATGCACCAAAATCAAATTTTAGTTAAAATATTTGAAAACGTAGTCGTAATTATTTTGAATTACTTTTGGTCAAAATGGGCCGTTTTCAAAAATAGTACGAACAAGACAACCAAGAATCAACCACGACAAGGACGGTGACGGAAATGCCAATTAACCGACAAGGATTAAGACGGAAACGACAAGAATTTCCAAAGGGCTATTACACAGTCAATGACGGCTTTAAATTATTGGGGATGGCAGTAGTCATGATCGTCATCCTGGCCGTTGTCGCAAAGATGCTGATGTAATAGAGCTGGATAGTGATTTTTGAATTTCTTACATCATAACTAAAAGGGCCTGTCGGCAAAACATAAGTTTTGCTGACAGGTCCCTTAATTTGCAGTCTTATTTAGCCAACGAATGTTCCAGCTGTGTCTGGCCAATCGTCATCAACCAACAGAAGAACCAGTAAATCACCGCAATCGTGATGTAAATCGTCATGTAATCTTGATTTGCACCGGCAACAATCTGAGCGTCCATGAACATTTCACTGACCGTAATCATTGCTGCCAGTGAAGTGCCTTTGAACAGATCAAGTAAAATATTTCCCAACGCCGGAATCGCAATTCGAAAGGCTTGCGGAAAGATAATTTTTGAAATGACCTTTCGATACGGCAAGCCAAGTGAATAGGCTGCCTCCCATTGGCCATAATCAACCGCGCTAAACGACGACCGGTAGACTTCTGATACAAAGGCACTACAGTTAATCGTAAAGGCAATGACGGCCGCAGGAAGCGCGTCGGCTCGAAAGCCAAAGTAAATGATAAACAGCAAGACCAGCATCGGGACCCCACGCATAAACGAGATGAATGCCCGTGCCGGATAATGAAGCCATTTGCGTTTGCTCAGTTGAGCCAACGTCAGAAACAGGCCCAAAATCAACGCCAGAATAAAGCTGATCGCCGTTAACGCAATCGACATCGGAAATCCCGCTAGAATGCGGGGAATCGAACGCACGGCCAGTGGCGCATTGAAAAAATTTGGAATTGACAAATATTTAATGATATCCAACAGCAACGCCACCCCTACTTAATGGTAAAGGTCTTTGAAATGTGAACGTGGGGCTGCTTGGTAACGTCTGCGTGATAGTACTTCTCAGATAACTTCTTGAGGGTGCCATCCTTCTTCAATTCCTTAAGCGCCTTATCAACCTGCTTTTGCAGCTTGGTATTGCCCTTCTTCATCAAAATACCAACACCCTTGCCGTCCTCATTAGTTGTGAAGTACATATTTGGCATAATCTTCAACGTGTTGTTTGGAACAGCAGCCAACGCTAATTTTTGAAGGTAATAATCATTCATGATCAAATCAGTCTTACCCGCTTCAACATCTTTTAGATAAACATCATTTGAAACGTTGTTGTAGTTAACCGTCTTGGCACCTAATTGCTTTGCAAGACGTTGGTAATTGGTCCCTGCCTCGCCAGCAGCTTTTTTGCCTTTAATATCGGCCCATGAATGAATGCCTGAATCATCTTTCTTTCGAACAATAATACTATTAAACGAGTGCTTATATGGCGTCGATAATGCAAATTCCTTTTTCCTTTGTGGCGAAACGGAGAAGTCATTGGCAGCCATATCAGCCTTGCCGGTCTTAACGGCAGTCTCTTGACCATCAACGTTCATTTCCTTAAAGACCACTTTTCTCCCCAATTTCTTCCCGACGGCACGCACAACTTCGACGTCAAAGCCGGTCAGCTTATTCGTCTTTTGATCATGATACGACGTTGGGTAAAGAGTCCCGGATGTGGCAACCGTCAACGGCCCTTTATCAGCCGCCTTCTTCTGGCCACAACCAGTGATAATCAATCCAAATACAGCAATCACACCGAGCAACATTAACCAGCGAAATTTAAATCTGCGCATGAATAATCAACCTCCTAAAGTTTTTGGTACCGTCATCATTATAGGCATGTGAAACCGATTTCACAAGCAGGAAACACAACTGATTTGTGACCGGAATTAAACAGTTAGAAGCTTGATAATTCATTAGTTAACAGTCCCGTCAAAACTAAAAACACCAGCGGTGAACTTAACGTTCGTCGCTGGTGTTTTTGAGGCTTTAAGAGCCTAATTGATTTTTACTGACCCCACCCGGACTCGAACCGGGATCAACCGCTTAGGAGGCGGGTGCCCTATCCAGTTGTGCTATGGGGCCAAAACAACTGCAGGTCAATTTTCTCATTTATCGGCAGTTGTGTAAAGAGGATTATTGTTCTGTGCGTTTATGATGCATCCCTTTTCGCTTGGAATGTTTGTGCTTCTTTTTGCCCTGTGGCTTGATTTGCGGACGCTTGTGGACTGTCTTTTTGGACTCGGACTTAACCGCTTCTTTAGTCCGGGGCTTTGGCGCGTGCCGATCGCTTTGATCATCCAAATTAACCGGTGTATCCGGCCGGGTATCGGAGAGCTGGTTGCCATCGAAATAAATGTTTTTCAGCTCGTAACCATATGGTTTAACCAACTTTTTCAGATCCCGGAGGTCATGATCATCCCCCATATTGATGACCATTCCGTCTTGGTGCATCCGTCCGGTCCGGCCAACCCGGTGAATATAGGTTTTCGGATCAGATGGCAAATCAAAATTCACAACCACTGGTAATTTATCAATGTCCATCCCCCGAGCAGCAACGTCGGTGGTCAATAAGAGGCGAACTTTTCCCTGGCGGAAATCTTTCAATGCCTTTTGGCGAACCGTTTGCCGTTGTTCACTGGTCAGCTGGGCAGCTTCTTTGATGTGGCGATGCGCCAAAAAGCCGGCCACTTTTTGAAGGGTATCCAACTTGTCAAAAAAGACGAGCGCCTTGAAATCCTTCAAGTGGAGAAATCTCAACAGCATCTGGGCTTTCTTCTTGTTGGACACCTCCAACAAAGTATGCGAAACAACGCCGCGGGTATCGTCAATATCAGATACATCATAGGTCTGAATATCTTGAATAAACCAGCGATTGATGTGGGTCAAAAGATCATTCTTGGTCGCAGAAAAGAATCCAAGTGACACTTCGTCCGGGGCCAAATCAACCAAGGTCCGAATTGAGGCCAACGTGTCTTCACTTAACAAATTGTCCGCTTCATCGATGACGATTGCCTGAAGTGAATCGAGTTTTAACTTTCCCAAATCAATCAGGTTCATAATCCGGCCGGTTGTTCCGACAATCACGTTTGGGTGATCTTTCAGCTTATCGATCTGGCGGGAAATGTTGGCACCGCCAATAATCCCCTCGACTGACAAGCCAATCAGCTTCCCCCATTCCAAAAGGACTTTTTGCGTCTGCATTGCCAGTTCGGCAGACGGTTCAATGACCAAAAGCGATAATCCGTCATCCGGTTGAATCTGTTCAAGTAATGGCAGGGCAAAAGCCACTGTCTTTCCTGAACCGGTTGGTGCCAGGCCAACCACGCTTTGGCCGTCTTTAAGGGGCTGGTAGACTGCTTTTTGAATGGCCGTCGGTTGTTGGTAGCCTAATTTTGCTGCATGGGTTTTAAATTCTTCTATCACGTTGTTTCTCCATTTTCTTGGTTAATTCTCTTCGCCGGTAAACGAAATGTGGGCGGACTGCCGCAACTGATAAATCAGCTGATTGACGTAAACACTCAACTGACGCCAGTAGGCATAATCCTTTTGGTTCTGTGAGTGATGCGGATCTTCGATGACGCGGGCAAAATCTTTTGCCTCTGGCAGCATTGGGTTCTCATTAATCGTGTTGCCAATCATCTGTTTATTTTGATCATCATCAATATAGATCACCGCGTTAATTTCGCCGGCATCATCAATTTCAATTAAGTCTTTCAAACCATAAATTTCGGACGTCATATGGGAATTGGTGATTTTTGAAAAGTTCAAGGTTACATTATACTCTGGATAAGTTAAAATTGCTGTTCCCTTGCCGTCAACACCGGAAGTGATCCGTTGTGGGAAGTAAACCGCATCTTCAGGCATTCCGAATAACGCAACCGCATCATAGACGGTGTAGACCCCCAAATCCTGCAAGGCGCCGCCGGCAAACTTCGGCGAGAAGACGTTTGGCACTTCTCCAGCTAAAACCTTATCGTAACGAGACGAATATTTCGAGTAGGTAAATTCTGCTCCCTGAACGGTTTTTAATTCGCCCAATTTCTTTTCAATCGTATGAAAGTTTTCAGTATGAATATTTCTGGCCGCTTCAAAATACAGGACCTGATCGTTTTCATCAAGCAGCTGTTGAATTGCCGCCATTTGCTTTTGGGTGCTGAAAGCGGGTTTTTCGACGATGACATTTTTGCCGGCTTGAATCGCTTTTTTGGCCTGGGCAAAATGAAGGCTGTTGGGCGACGCAATATACACCGTATCAAATGCCCCCTGGGATAAAAATTGGTCGAGGTCGGTGAACGTCTCCTGCGCGCCATTTTTCTCAGCAAAGGTCTTTGCCGTTTCTGCGTGCCTGGAGTAAACGCTGACCAACTCATACCTGCCGGACAATTTAACGGCCTCGACAAATTGCTGGGTAATCCAGTTGGTTCCGATAATCCCTAATTTAATCAATTTAACAACCACCCTTCTTAATTAAATTGTAACAAGGTTTTAACCCAATGAAAACGAAATCAGACACTCTCTGTTATATTTTGCAGGTATACTGGGACTCTAATCTGTATTAAGGGGATGATTTTTTGCGCAAACGCAGCATCTTTATCTTTATGATTTCATTTCTTTTCAGTCTTTTTCATACCCGAAAGGCCCCAAGTCACCAGCCGGATCCAGCCGATCCACTCTTTTTTGTCGGCACTTGGGAATATGTTGATCACAGAAATCGGGTCCACCAAATTGAAATCGGACCAGATCTGAAATTATTGATTGATGGCAAAGACATGTCGGCAAAGGTGTCACTGCTGACAAGATATGAATTATCTTATGTTGACAAGTTTGGCTATAAGTTGGAAATTCGGGGGAACGAAGCCAGACCCATCAAATTTTACGATGAGTCGGAAAACTATACGTACGATCTTAAATCAGCTAACGCAACCAAAAAACTTGAATGACGGCTCACCAATTTGGTGGGTTTTTTGTTTGGCTTGATGTTGACAATTGACCGGGCAGTTGAAGAAATGCCCGATCCGTTAGTCAACATAGCGATGCCACTGGCCCCGATTGCCATTAAAAACTGACATTGGCAGAAAAACCAACTGCCGATCCAATTTAAAGCCCGTCTTGGCATTTGCTTGAATGAAGGTGGCATCCGCGTTTGGCTTTCCTAATTTTCCATCCGTTACCCAAAACTGGGTCTTTGAAGTTGCCTTTAACTTGAGGTTCTTAATCACCTCATGAGAAGCGCAAATCACCACCGGCCGTTTGTAATAGTTCTTTAACAGCAGACTTAAGCGACTCAAGGATTTTCGCGCATTCTGCCAGTGAATTGAATTCGCATCAAACGTGCCATAATACTGCACCTGAATACAAATTGGCAGACTTCCTGTATTGTACTTAACCTGGCGGACGAAATTATTGAACTGAGAAGCCGGTGAACTGGTAAAACTAAAATAGTGATAAACCCCAATCGGTAACTGGGAACCCTGACTACGCTGGAAATTACTATCAAAGCTGTCGTCGGTATACGCGGCTCCCTGAGTCGCTTTTAAATACACGAAGTTGATTCCCTGGCTTTTTAAGCTTTCAAAATCGATGTAGCCATTGCTTTGATCAATGGCAACGCCACGAATTGGATACTTTTTTAACTGCTCATTTTCATGCCATTTGAGAAACAAAAAGCTGACCAAGAAAATGACGACCAACAAAAAAATGCCGAGAACAACCCTGCGCGTGCGTTTACGGCGCTGGTATGTTTCAGCATATATTGGTTGAATATCTCTTCGCTTCATATAAAGGTCATCTCAGTTTCCCGACTAACCGGTATTAGCCGCGAGTACTTTCAATAATATTTTGAACGTTGCGAATCGTATCTTCTGTCGCCGGGCCCATTCGAACCGTTGCCATCATAAACAGTGTGTCAACGATTGCCATTTGGGCGATCAGCGAGTACATCCCCTCTGAACGATAATTGGATTCATCACTTGACGAAATAAACGTGATGTCGCTGTGAAGCGCCAATGGTGAATCGGGGTAGCTGGTGATCCCAATCACTGGGACCTTTCGTTTCTTCAATGTTTCAGCCACTTTCAATGTTTGGCGGTTTTTACCGGAGTGAGAAATGACGATTGCACAATCTTCCTCCCCCAATTTTACAGCTTGCATCAACTGTACGTCAAAGTCCGGATAATAGGCGCATTCAATTGAGGTCCGCAAAAACTTGTGGTAGCCGTCAAGGGCAACCACTGAAGAGCCACCCAAACCAAATAGTCCCAGGCGCCGACAATGGATAATCCTTAATACGGCGCGGGCAAATTCATCTTCATCAATTCCGGTACGGGTGTCTTGAATCGCCCGCTGGCTGCTGTTAAAAATTTTATCGGCGATCGTTCCCAGAGAATCCTGGGCGTCAATATCCTTAAAGATCGGCAGATTCTGTGGTCGCAATTGCGTATAGGCCAATGCCAACGTAAACTCGCGGAAGTTACCGTACCCCAAGGTTTTTACCAAACGGGAGACTGAAGCGGTTGATGTTTCGGTCACCTCGGCCAAATCCTCGATATTAGCCTCCGAGGCAGCCTGTGGATTTTCCATGACGTATTTCGCAATTTTTTTATTGGTTCTGCTTAGATCATCAAACGATTGTTTCAATAATTGGACTGGCGAGCTCATAATGATCACCTTTCATGTATAATAAGTGCTTACTTTGTCTCATTGTAAATATTTTACAACAAATTTCTTGCATTGTGAAATTGTTTTTCATATAATTGTGGTTGCGTTTACAAGCTGGTAAATTCAATGGTCGAAATATTTGAAGTATACCAGTTAAGATGATATTTTTATTTGGAAGCGGTACCGAACCAATGCTTCACGATTGACATTGGTAGAACGACGCAGCGATTATTTTTTACCACGCGATCAGGCTTGTTTCGGCCGTGACTGTCACTAATAAAGAAGGGAAGTTATTGACATGGATTATACGCTAGGTGTTGATATTGGAACAACCAGTGTTAAGACCGTGCTCTACGATGTTAAGGGTAAGGTTCACGGATATTCCAACAATGGATATCCGCTTTATCAAGATACCCCTGATATGGCCGAGGAAGATCCAGAGGAAATTTTCTCAGCGATGTCTGACGGCATTACTGAAGTGATTCGCAAAGCAAATTTAAAGAAAGGAGAATTGAAAGGGATTGCATTTTCTTGTGCCATGCACAGTCTGATTCTGCTTGACGAGGATCACAAGCCGCTGACACGGGCGATTACCTGGGGCGATAACCGCGCCGTCAACTATGCGGATAAGTTAAAGGCCAGCCCCGAAGGCATGGAAATTTACAAGCATACCGGAACACCGATTCATCCAATGACGCCGTTAACCAAGTTAATTTGGCTGAGAAACGATGAAGCTGATTTGTTCAACCAAGCCCGCTGGTTTGTTGGGATCAAGGAGTACATTCTTTATAAATTATTCGGTGTCTTAAAAGAAGATTATTCGATCGCCAACGCAACTGGGATGTTCAACATTTACAACATGGACTGGGACGAACAAGCACTCAAGTTGGCTGGTGTCACTCGTGACCAACTGCCGGAGCTGGTGGATACTACCTACCAACTCAAAGGGATGCATGACGAATACGCTAAGGTTTTGGGAATCGATCCAAACACGCCATTTATCATTGGTGCTTCGGACGGTCCTTTGGCCAACCTGGGGGTTAATGCGATTCAGCCAGGCGTCATCGCCGTTACAATTGGGACTTCCGGCGCTGTTCGGGTCGTCACTGATAAGCCGCACACTGATCCAAAAGCCAGAGTCTTCTGTTATTATCTGGCAAAGGACATGTGGGTCATTGGCGGACCTGTCAATAACGGTGGTGTTGTCTTCCGTTGGGTTCGTGATCAACTCTGTGCCCCTGAAAAGGTGACTGCTGAACAAATGCACATTGATCCGTACGATCTGTTAACAGACATTGCCGCTAAGATTCCAGCCGGATCAGATGGTCTGTTATTCTTCCCATTCCTGGGTGGCGAACGGGCACCAATTTGGGATGCCAACGCTCGCGGATCATTCTTCGGCTTGAACCGTACCCATACTCGAGCCCACATGATTCGTGCCGTTCTTGAAGGGATTGTCTACAACCTTTACACGGTTGCATTGGCCCTTGAAGAAGTTGTCGGCCGTCCAACCAGCATCCAGGCAAGTGGTGGCTTTGCCCGTTCTGCACTTTGGCGTCAAATGTTAACCGATATCTTCGAGCAAGACGTTGCGATTCCCGAAAGTTTTGAAAGTACCGCTCTTGGGGCCGCAACGCTTGGGATGTACAGCCTAGGGTTGATTAACAGCTTAACTGACGTTTCCAACTTTGTCGGCACAACCGTTGTTCACCATCCGGATCCAAAGAATTTCCAAGCCTATCGGGAATTAATCCCAATTTATATCCGCTTAAGTCGTTCACTTCAGCCGGAATATAAGAACATCGCTGAGTATCAACGCCGTCATGAACATGAAGGCGAAGGGGCTAACAAGTCTGAATAGAGTTTGTAATGGTTTTTGTCATTTGAAAGGGGAAAAATTATGATATTAAAGCTACTAGCGCTGTTAATCGGAATCATCTTTTTGCTGGTTCTGATTATCAAGTTCAAGATTAATACCTTCGTTTCGTTGGTATTAACTGCTGTCGTTACTGCGATTATGTTACAAATGCCGCTTGGAAACATCGCCACTTCTGTCACAAACGGTATTGGGAGTCAACTTGGCGAGTTGTCCATGGTCTTCGGCTTTGGTGCCATGTTAGGGCGACTGGTATCGGATTCCGGTGGTGCGTATATGATCGCCGAGACTCTGATTAAACGTTTTGGTAAGAAACGTCTCCAGATCGCCGTTATGCTTGCTTCATTTATTCTTGGTATTGCATTGTTCTTCGAAGTTGGAATGGTTTTACTGGTTCCAATCGTCTTCGCTATTGCCGTTGAAGCCGGCGTTCCAATTCTTTATTTAGGAATTCCAATGGCCGCTGCTTTGTCAGTTACCCACGGATTCTTGCCACCCCATCCAGCACCAGTTGCCATTGCGCAAGTTTTGGGTGCCAACGATGGTAAAGTTCTCTTGTTCGGTTTTGTCATTGCTATTATTGCTGCATATATTGCCGGACCACTTTTCTCACGTGTCGCACAGAAGTATGCGCCTGACGCATTCAATCGTAAAGGTAACTTGTCTTCAATTGGTGAAGTTAAACAATTTACCCCTGAAGAATCACCATCGTTTGGTCTCTCTGTACTAACTGCCCTGTTCCCAGTTATCTTGCTGGCCATTGCCACAATCTATAAGCTAACTGTCAATGGTGGTGTGGATCCAAAGAACCCATCAGCACTTGATTCAATTATTGAATTTATTGGTTCACCAAGTATTGCAATGTTAATTTCATTATTCTTCGCAATGTGGTCCATGGGTTGGAATCGTAAGCGTTCAACTGCTCAAATCATGGAGTCACTTGAAAATGCCGTTAAATCAATCGCCATGCTGCTGTTGGTTATTGGTGGTGGTGGTGCCTTCAAACAAGTACTGATCGACGGCGGTGTTGGTAAAGCCGTTGCTCAACTGTTTATCGGTTCCCCAATTTCACCATTAATTCTTGGCTGGTTAGTGGCCGTTGTCCTTCGGATTGCTTTAGGTTCTGCAACCGTTGCCTCACTGACTGCCGCTGGTATTGTTGCACCACTGATGTCTCAAGCCGGTGTTGACCCCGCTTTGATGGTACTTGCCATTGGTGCCGGTTCACTTGCTGCATCACACGTTAACGATGCTGGTTTCTGGATGTTCAGAGAATATTTCGATTTGACAATTAAACAAACACTTGAGACTTGGACGGTTCTTGAAACAATTATTTCAATTGTTGGTATTATCATGGTTATGGGACTTAACCTGTTGTTCCACTAATCTCAACCACCCACAAGTTTTCTGATAAATGAATTAAGCGGCTGGACAAAACGAAACGTTTTGCCCCAACCGCTTTTTTTGATGCCACGCTTAAGTGACTATTATCTAAATACCCACAGTGTTATACTTTCAATGAAGATTGGAGGCGGTGGAATGAAGACGCTCTCGAAATGGCTCAAAATATACTTACTGAGTGGCTTGTTGTGCTTCATCTTTTGGCTGGGAACCCACTTAAAATCCGCAACTGGTGCCAGCCAATCCTCAATGATGTTTGATTACTATAACGTCATCAATGCCGGTTTGTTCTTCCCAATTTCCGCTTTTTGGCTGAAAACAATTGGCGAGCATGCCGGCCATCAATCCAGTTCGGTTGCAGCGCTTGATCGGGGTGTTAATGGAACCAGCTACTTTTTGGCGATTCAGGCAAGTAACGCCACAATCTTCATTCCTGGTGGCTTTGATTCAGTCCTTTTCCAATGGTTGGGCGCGTTTGTCATTGCCCTGATGAACTATATTTTTGCATTGCCCCTACTTGGATTATTGATACTGTCCAAACTATTTGGCTGGCGTCTGTTTGAACGACTCATTGTCAACTCACAAAAACGTGCTTATACCCACATGTTAAAGGCATCTCATTTCATTCACCCGATTAATCTGGCAGATTTAACGGCAATGGCAACTGATCCCCACGATCAAATTGTGTTTATTGGCCAGGCGGACGACCCTGTTAGTCGAACAGCGGCCCAAATTCTGCTGCCCGCCATTCAGTATAATGCGGTAACCGTTAACTATTTAGATGTTTCTGACATCCCCCAAGAAAAGCTCCGGCAAGTTCTCAACGTCTCAGCGATTCCACCACTCTTTAGAATCACCGGTCCACAATCACTAATTACCATTGATCTCAATCGGATCTCTGAAGCCATTCAACTCGCTGCCGAATCTCCTAGCGTTTCTTGAAGCCAACCAAAAAAGCGTTTTGACCCCAGTTCTCAATGACTGGGATCAAAACGCTTTTCCTGTTTGCTCATATTTATTTAACGACCGGAGTCGTCGTCAGTGCCTTCATTCGCACACCAATCAAATAAACGGCAAACACCTTAATTGAATCGCCTGGAATAAAGGCCAGATTTGACATTAACGAACCCGTCAGCGAAATTGGCGTCACAACCGACAACCAAAGCGAGCCAATTGCATCAACAATCAAGACGGCCGTTATCCAGATGACAATCAGTTGCCCCCCATGAACGGCTCACAATTGGCCTAGAGAGGCCGTAAGCCATCATTGCGGGCGTTATTAGCCAACCCAGCAAATAGCCCGCTGTCGTCCCAATAAAGACCGCTGGCCCTGCTTGACCGCCACTCAGAACTGGAAAGCCAAGAAATGCCAGTAACAAGAACATGAAAACGGCAATCGTCCCCTTTTTGGCACCCAGAACAATGCCGGCAAGCATAATCCCCAGATTCTGCATGACAATTGGCACCGGAATAAATCCTAATGGAATTGGGGGAATCATTCCTATGACAATAATTGCGGCCGTGATTAAGGCCGTTTGGACAATGTCTCGAATCTTCATTTAATGTCACCCTTCAAAAAGGCGGTTAAGCCACTTAAACAAGTCGATTAACCGTCAAATTATTAAAAATGTTAGCCACGGTACTGATTTTCCGGCAAATAGACTTTCGTCACTTCACCACTTGAAATTGTCGCAGTCTGGCCAGAATCTTTTTGAATCACCAACGCACCTTCATGAGTGAAATGATCAGCCACTCCAGTTACCGTTTGATTTCCCATGACAACCTCAACTCGTTTGCCCAGCGTCTCAGAAAGCCTTGCGTACTCCTTGAGAAAGGTGCCGCTCTCATAGGTTTGATACATATAAAAGAAGTTATCAATGATGCTGGCAGCAATTCGATTCTTATCAACTGAACTCTTGGTCACAATTGCGCCGGCCTTTTGTTGAATCTCGGCAGGAAAATTGTCGGAGTCAATGTTGAGCCCAATTCCGACCACAACGCTTTCGTGTGAGCCATCTTCCAGGCTTGTCACGGTCTCGGTCAAAATTCCGCCACACTTCTTATTGTGCACCAAGATGTCGTTAACCCACTTAACCCGGAAATCAGCGTTGGCGAAAAACTGTTTTAACGCCCGCACCACGCTAACGGCTGTGCCTGTGGTCAACAACCCGGAATGAATCGTAATCCGACTGTGAATCGGCAGCAGGATACTCATATAAATGCCACCCTTACTTGGAGAGTAAAAGTGTCTGCCGAGCCGGCCATGGCCTTTGGTTTGTGTATCGGCCAAAAAGACTTGCGGAAGTTCAACCTGATTAGCACTACTGAACTGCTTGGCATAGTCATTCGTTGACGCCACGCTGCTGAAGGTATGGATGTTGACCGGAAGCGTCGTCGTTCGATAATGGTCAATAACTTGACGATTAAACACCCGCGATTTTTGATAAGCATAGCCCAAGCCCTTTTTACTGGAAATCACATGACCGCATTCTTGGAGTTTCAAGATATTGTTGTAGACTGCGGGGCGGCTGATATCAAACTTTTTGGCAAGCGTATTTCCTGAAACGTAACGCCCGTTTGCTTTTAGCAGCGCCATCAAAATTTGGTCTTGGTGATTCATCATTTCCCACCCCACTCAAAACATCGTTAGATCTAAATTAAATGGACACCTTTGTCAACGTATACCACGTCACCGGTCATCCCAGTTGATAAATCACTCATCAAAAAGGCGGCAACATTCCCAATTTCATTGGTTGTGACACTCTTTTGATCAACGGTTCGTGATTCTGATTCCTTTAGCAAGTCACTGTGATGTTTGATCCCAGTAACAGCCAAGGTTTTAACCGCCCCAGCCGAGATGGCGTTCACACGAATGCCGTCACTGCCAAGATCAGAAGCCAAGTAGCGAACGTTGGCTTCAAGTGCAGCCTTGGCAACGCCCATCATGTTGTAATTGGGGATAGCCCGAGTCGACCCAAAATAAGTCAACGTCAAAATACTAGCTGGATTATTCAATACCGGCTGTGCGTAACGGGCAACCGAGATTAATGAATAAGCGCTAATATTTTGTGCTAAATCATAGCCTTCTTTTGTAGTGTTCACCAGACCAGAAGTTAACGTATCCTTGTCTGCAAAGGCAATCGCATGAATGACACCGTTGATTTTGCCATACTTTTGGCCAATTTCTTCAAACGCCTTCGAAACGTTGGCATCATCTGAAACGTCGCACTCAATCAAATCAAGGTCGTCAGGAACGAAACGTTCCAAACTCTTCTTAATGCGATCATTTTGATAAGACAAAATGACTTTGGCACCCTGATCCAAGATTGCTTGGGTACAGCCCCAAGCGATACTGCGTTTATTTGCAACCCCCATAATGACGATTGTCTTTCCATCTAAAAAGCCACTCATATTTGAGCCTCCAAATCTGTTCTTCAACTAAAAATTACGATAACGTTGAACACGGCGTTCAACCAGTTCATCAGCCGGCAGTTCAGCCAGGTGAGAAAACGCATCGTCCAGCATGTCAATCAGCGGGGTCAAATCATCACCGGATTTATATTCATGAATAATTTTATCAATAATACCATCTTTCAATAACGCTTCCGGTGTTAATTTAAGCTCTTCCGCCGCTTCTTGAACCTTGGATGAATCTTTCCACATAATGCTGGCGTAGCCTTCCGGTGAGAGAACCGAGTAGATGCTGTCTTCAAACATCCAGACTCGATCTCCTGTCGCCAAAGCAAGCGCGCCGCCGCTGCCCCCTTCGCCGACAATAATTGTCACGTAGGGAACCTTGAGCTGCATGCCCTGTAAAATGTTTTGCGCCACCGCTGATCCTTGACCATGGTACTCGGATTCAACGTCCGGCCAAGCCCCAGGTGTATTTACCAAGCTCAAAATCGGTCGGTGAAATTTTTCCGCCTGCTTCATCAAGCGAAGCGCTTTACGATACCCCTCTGGCGTTGGACTGCCAAAGTGGCGGGCAATGTTTTCGTCTGTATCTTTACCCTTTTGAATGCCAAACACCGTGATCGGCTTTCCCTTCAACAGGCCAACGCCGCCAATAATCGCCTGATCATCGGCTTCTAAGCGATCGCCGTGAAGTTCGAAAAAGTCGGTCGTCAACCCATGGATAAGTTCACTGGTGCCGATTTTATCCGGTCGGCGAGCTGCCTTAACCCGGTCATATGCAGTTTTATTAACCATATACATTCTCCTTTGTGTGCAGAGAAATCAATTTGGACAACGTCTGCTTCATGTCTTTTCGGGGAACAATCGCGTCAATAAACCCATGATTCATCACGGTTTCAGCGCTCTGAAAGTCCTTTGGCGGCTTTTGCATAATTGTCTGCTCAATCACCCGCCGGCCGGCAAAACCAACCAGTGCGTGGGGTTCAGCTAAAATGATATCGCCCTGCATGGCAAAGCTGGCCGTCACCCCACCAGTGGTTGGGTCGCAAAGTACAACGATATAAAAGAGACCTGCTTGACTGTGTGCTTCAACCGCACTGGATACCTTGGCCATCTGCATCAGAGAATGAATTCCCTCCTGCATCCGGGCACCCCCAGAGGCGGTAAACATGACAACCGGTAAATGCTTTCGAGTTGCCTCTTCAAACAAACGGGTAATCTTTTCACCAGTTGCACTTCCCAAGCTCCCCATGACGAAAAACGGGTCCATGATCCCGACACCAACCTGCTGGTGGTCAAGCGTTCCAATCCCGGTCAAGACACTTTCGTTAATGCCGGTGACCTTCTTGGCTTTTTTGACCTTGGCCAGGTACTTTTCGTCCGTGTAACGATCCGGAATCGTCATTTGCCGATCGATTTCTTCAAAGGAATCAAAAGTGATCTTTGCGCGCCGCTTAGCCGTAATTCGAAATCCGTAGCCACAATTGGGACAGGTTTTGTTTGACCCGGCCCGCAGTGAAAAAAACGTTGCGTGACAAATTGGACATTCGCGGAGAATATGGTCGGGAATACTGTCCATTCGCTTAACTAATTCTTCGTGGCTAGGCATATTAAACCGACTCCGTAACATGGAACCCCTCCTTGTCACTTAAAACATCATTTTCAATAAAACTGGTTGAATAAGTGCCCTGCTTGAACTGATCGGTCCCAATCAAAGCTTTCAAGAAATCTTGATTGGTCTGGATGCCTTCAATTTCAAGTTCGCCTAAAACGCGTTTCATTTTTGCAATCACGGCATCCCGATCATTTAAGTGGACAATCAGCTTGGCAATCATGGAATCGTAAAACGGTGAAATAAAGCTTCCAGCCGTTACCCCGGAATCAATTCGAACACCGAGTGAACCTGCCGGGAAAAGTAATTGACTAATTTGGCCGGGTTGAGGAGCAAAGTTGTTGGCAGGATCTTCTGCGTTCAACCGGCACTCCAACGCATGACCCTTGACAGCGGCATCTGCTTGGCTAAAGGCCAGCTTTTCGCCCGCAGCCACGGCCAGTTGGGCCTTGACCAGTTCGATTCCGGTCACTTCTTCGGTAATCGTGTGTTCGACTTGAAGCCGCGTATTCATTTCCATGAAATAAAAATGGTGCGCGTCGTCCATTAAGAACTCATAAGTCCCCGTGTTGGTATACCCTAATTTCAATGTCGCATTGGCAACAATTTCGCCTAATTGTTTTCGTTCTTCCGGCGAAATCAACAGGCATGGACTTTCTTCGATGACTTTTTGATGATTGCGCTGTAGCGAACAGTCCCGCTCTGGTAAATAAACCACATTGCCAAACGTGTCGGCAATGACCTGCATTTCAACGTGTTTGGCGTGGCGGATCAGCTTTTCAACGTAAATATCTTCGTCATCATAGGAAAGCCGTGCTTCTTGTTGTGTCTGTTCAAAAGCCGCTTGTAAGGCGTCGGGATCGTCAACTTCACGAATGCCCTTGCCACCACCTCCGGCAGCAGATTTTAACAAAACCGGAAAACCGATGTCTTCGGCGACACGTTTGGCCTGAGCGACCGTGCTGACAACGCCATCGCTTCCAGGAATCACCGGAACGCCGGCTCTTTTCATGGCTTCTCTGGCATTTGATTTATCACCCATCAACGAAATCAACTCATGACTGGGACCAATAAACTTAATGTGGCAGGTCTCGCACAGTTCGGCAAACTCCGCGTTCTCGGATAAGAAGCCGTAACCGGGATGAATGGCTTCACAGCCGGTCAAATTAGCCGCACTGATGATTTGGGCCATATTCAAATAAGACTCGCTTGGCTGCGGACCGCCAATACAAATTGCCTCATCAGCCAGGCGAACGAACAAACTGTCCTTATCAACACTGGAATAAACTGCCACGGCGGTAATATTCATGTCGTGGAGTGCCCGGATAATCTGTACGGCGATTTCGCCACGATTGGCAACTAATACTTTTTTAAACATCCGCTCACCTCTATTACTCAACTGCAAAAATTAAATCGGCATCACAAATTTTCTGCCCATCTCGGGTAATTGTTCCGTGACCTAAGCCGATATTGTGCTTGAGCTTTTTTAATTCCACTTCAAACTCTAAGCGATCCCCAGGACGAAAATCGTCTTGGAAAACGGCATCCTTGATACCACCAAAAAAGGCGTTTTTGCCGGAATACTCAGGCATTGACAAAATTGCGGCGACCCCCGTTTGGGCCATCGACTCAATCATAATTGGGCGTGGGACCACCAGATTGTCCGCTTTCTTGTTGGCAAAAAACCATTCGTTAATTGAAATCAATTTGACCGCCTTGGCACTCACACCCGGCTTGACGTCAAGAAACCGATCAATCATCTGGAAGGGATAGCGTTGTGGGATCACATCTTGTACATCTGGTTGCATCTTATTCCCCCTTGGTTACCTGAAAAATCGGTTGGTCATACTCAACCATACTGCCATCTTCAACCAAAATATTGCTGATGGTTCCAGAAACCTGACTTTTAACTTCATTGACCATCTTCATTGCTTCAATAACGCAAACCACGTCACCTTTTTCAACGTGATCGCCCTGCTTTTTGAACACAGGCTTATCCGGACTTGGCGCAAAGTAGACGACACCTACCAAAGGTGCTTTAATCTCAGAAACGTTTTGGGCGCCTTCATTTTCTGGTACTGATTGTTGAACAGGCACTTTTTGTTCATGCCCTGTACTATTAACTGCAGCGGACCCGGCTGCGGTCGTATTTTCAACAACTGCGTGCTGGTCCTCGTCACGTTTACTGAATGTCAATTTAAAATCATCTTGCGTCAGTTCGAAATTCTTCAATGAAGACTGGTCGAATTTTTCCAATAACCGTTCAATTTCTTTTTCGTCCATCATTCATCACAACCTTTAAAAGCAATTACGGCGTTATGGCCTCCAAAGCCGAATGAGTTGCTGATTGCATAGTTAACCGGTGCTTGATTATTGTCTTCGTTAACCAGATTAACATTGCATTCTTCATCTTGATTAACGACGCCCACGTTAACCGGCATCTGATTGCGTTGAATGGCACCGATTGTCGCCACTGCTTCAATGGCACCGGCAGCACCCAACGCATGTCCGGTCATCCCCTTGGTGCTGCTGACCTTAACGTGATCGTTGTTGGCAAAGACTTCGCTAATCGCTTTTGCTTCAGCGCTATCATTGGCATGGGTACTTGTTCCATGTGCGTTAATATAGTCAACTTGTGTTTCGTCAATCCCGGCTTCCTTGACAGCTTGCTGCATGGCGCGCTTAGCACCTTTTCCTTCAGGATCCGGCGCAGTCATGTGATAAGCATCACTCGTAGTTCCGTAACCGACAACTTCGGCAAGAATTTTAGCGCCACGTGCTTTCGCGTGATCATAGTCTTCCAGAATTAACGTCCCGGAACCTTCACCCAAGACAAACCCGTTTCGGTCCTTGTCAAACGGAATTGACGCTTTCTTTGGATCGGTTTCCTTCGACAAAGCAGTCAAAGCCGCAAATCCGGAAATCCCGATTTCATTGACTGATGCTTCAGTTCCACCGGCAATCATCACTTGTGCTTTGCCCTGTTTAATGTATCCAAACGCATTGCCAATGGCATTGGTTCCAGAAGAACAGGCAGTTACAATCGCCTGGCTGGTATTTCTAGCATTAAAAGCAATCGAAATGTTTCCGGCAGCCATATTGACAATCGAGTCTGGGACAAACAACGGTGATACCCGCTTTGGCCCCTTGTCATGCATCTTAATCACTTGTTCTTGAATCGTGGTTAAGCCGCCAATTCCGGAACCATAAATAACGCCAAGTTCTTCGGGGTCAACGCCGCCGTCAGCTAAGCCGGCCATCTCCATGGCTTCTTTTGCCGTGTACAATGCGTACGTACAAAAAAGGTCATTTCGTTTGGCAAATTTCTTATCGACCCGCTTCAATGGATCAAAGTCTTTTACTTCACCGGCGACGGTGATTCCAGTGGGTTCTGCATCAAATTTTGTAATTGGGGTGATCCCAACCTTTGAGGCAAATAGATTTTCAAGAAAGCTGTCCACATCGTTTCCGATTGGGGTAACAGCTCCCATTCCTGTAACGACTACTCTGCTCATTTAATTACTCCTTCAATCATCTAAATCGTCAATCCACCATCAACCGTCATCACTTGGCCGGTGATGTATTGATTTTCAATTAGAAATGACACGGCATCGGCAATCTCTGCCGGCTCTGCAAACCGTTTTAATGGAATCTGTTCATTGAACTCGTTTTGCCGCCGTTCACTCATCTTCTCGGTCATGTCGGTTTTGACCATCCCCGGGGCAACCGCATTGCAGCGGATGTTCCGAAGGGCACCTTCACGGGCGGCCGTTTTAGTCAGTCCAACCAATCCCGCCTTACTGGCAGAATAGTTTGCCTGGCCCAAATTGCCATGCAGTCCGGAAATGCTTGAGATATTGACAATAGCGCCTTTGCGGGCTTTTTGCATCACTTTCATGGCAAACTTGGTCATGTTAAAGGCACCGACCAAATTCGTCTCCAAAACTGCTTTAAAGTCCGCTAATTTTAACCGGCTCAACAGCTTGTCTCTGGTGATTCCGGCATTGTTCACCAAGATATCAATTTGACCATACTGATCAACAACATCATTGATCATCTTTTCTGCATCATCTTCATTGGCAACGTCGCCAACGTAAACGTCAAATGAATAACCATCATCGGCGAGCTTTGCCTTGGTTTCATCATCAAGTTCATGGTGCGCATTGATGATGACCGTCTTACCATCGTCAAAAAGTCGTTTTGCAATTGCCAGCCCAATTCCTTTGGCGGCACCGGTCACTAACGCAACCTGCTTTGTTTCAGTCATTATTTCACCAACTTCATATTTGATCTAACTTGATTCAGGGTTTCAACACTGTCGACATGATACGTCTTGGCGTTGCAGATAATCGTTTTGGCAAATTTCATCAGGGTGTCTCCAGGCCCAACTTCAATTAAGACGTCTGGATTCAGATTAAGAACGCCTTTCAAACACTCATTGAAATGGGTTGGTTTCACTAATTGCTGAACCAACGTTGTTTTCACTGATTTCAAGCCAAATGGTTTACTGGTCGTGTTGCTGAATACCGGGAAGTCCAAGTCTTGAAATGAAACATCTTGCAAGCGCTGTTCCAGTTGATCACTGGCTTCCTGCATAAATGGCGTGTGAGAAGCCACCGTCATTTTCAGTGGGATCACCCGCTTGATGCCGTGTTCGTGAAGATACTCGGTGGCATCACTCAAGCCAGCCTTTGATCCGCCGATGACAATCTGCGTGTCCGTATTGTAATTGGCAGCGTAGACCGGACCTTTTTTTGAGCCAATTCGGCAGGCCTCATCCACTAGGTTGGCATTGGCCTTAAGAACCGCTGCCATTTTTCCTGGATGATGCGCACCGGCTTGAGCCATATACTGGCTGCGATCAAAAACAAGCGGCAGGCCGTCTTTAAATGTCAACCCATTGGCAGCAATCAAGCCGCTATACTCACCCAAGCTCAGGCCGGTAGCCCCAATTGGTTTGCCAAATTCACTCGCGAGAATTCGATAAATTCCCGTACTCATGGTGACAATTGAAACTTGAGTATTTTTTGGGTCATCAAAAATCTTCGAATCACTCATGTCTTTTCCAAGTATCTGAGAAGCTTCATCAATTGTTTGACGGTAAATGGGTTCCTGTTGATACAGGTCTTGCCCCATTTCAGCAAATTGTTTGCCTTGACCGCTGAATAAATAGCCTAGTTTCAATTTATCAACCTACCTATTTTGCTTGTTGTTTTAAAACGTAATCAACTAATTCGCCAACGGTTTCCATACCTTCGTCGGTGTCAATTTCGATATCATAAGTATCTTCGATCTTATCAACAACTTCGAAAATGTCCAAGCTGTCCAAATCAAGGTCGTTTTTGAAGTTGGTGTCTTCTTTAACCTTATCTGCGTCAACGTCCAATTGGTCCACGATAATTTCTTTTACCTTGTTAAATACTTCTTCTTTAGTCATGTTAATTTCCTCCAAATTTTTCTTGTTTGTTTTATTTTTTAATACCGAATAATCATTGTTCCAACTGTTAATCCGCCACCAAAACCGGATAGGGCAACGACATCCCCTCTTTTGATCACTTGCTTTTTGACCAATTCGTCGAATAAAATCGGCTCACTGGCCGCTGACGTATTGCCATATTGAGCGATGTTAACCGGAAACTTCGTCATTGGAACGGCCAAAGTTTCGGCAATCTTTTCAATAATTCGCTGGTTGGCCTGATGTAAGACAAAACAGTCAACATCAGTGGCCGTCAGCTTGGCTTTCGTCAAAGCGTGGTTAATCGATTCGGGAACGCGCTTAACCGCAAATCCATAAACGCGGTGGCCATTCATTTTGAAAAATGGTGAATACGTGCTGCCTTGAGCGACAAAAGGTGAGCGAACGCCAACCTGACCGGCTGTCAAGTGCTTACCTAATTTCCCCAGGGTCAGTAAATCTTCAGCGATAAACGTTCCTGCTGTTCGGGGTTGGCTTGAAACCAAGACCCCGGCTGCCCCATCACCGAACAATACAGCAGTCGACCGGTCTTGCCAGTCCACCAGCTTACTCAAAGTTTCGGCACCAATCACAATCGCGTGTTTTTGAGTCTCTGCCATCAGCATTTGTCTGGCCACCTTTAGGCCGTATACAAACCCTGAACAGGCAGCGTCAACGTCAAAGGCAATTGCATTGTCGGCGCCAATGTTTCCTTGAACCATCGCCCCAACTGAAGGTGTCAAATAATCCGGTGACATGGTTGCGACGACGATCAAATCAATGTCGTTTGCGGTCAAACCGCTTTGATCCAATAATTGCTGGGCAACCGATGTCGCAAGTGAACTGGTGGTCTCATCAACCGCTACGTGGCGCTGCTTAATTCCGGTGCGTTGGGTAATCCATTCATCAGAGGTATCCATCATCGTTGACAGCTCATCATTATCAACCACCCGAGCCGGCGTGGCACTGGCTGTCGCCATTATTTTGAAATCTTCAAATTTCATTTTGCCGATACCTCGTCAATAAAGTCTTCCAGATTAATCATCGCCTGCTTGATCAACCGGATATCATCGTCATCAAATCCTTTGAGGAAGCGTTCCACCAACAAGCGGTGAAACGCATCATGAGCCCGATACAACAGCCGTCCCTTACTCGTCAACCCCAGATTGATAATCCGGCGGTCTTCCTGGTTGGCAATTCGCATCACGTAGCCTTTCCGCTCCAGCGTATTCAAATTGGCAGTCAACGTGCCCTTGCTCAGCTTCAAGATTCGGGCCACTTGTGACGTTGTCTTGCGATCATGCAGGCCAATCGTGTGAACCAGATGAACCTCTTTGGCAGTGATGTCCTTAAAACGACTTTTTCTTAGCTCGCTTTCTTCAATTCGCATAATACTGTCGTATACGTTGATCAAAGAGTCGTTTATAAAGTTAAAGTCCTTCTTAATTTCGTCACTTTTCAAGCTCATGCTTTAACTCCTCTGGATTGGTCACTAAATCTTCTTCTTTGGATCCGGTACGATGAAAGTCAGTTCAGCTGAGCAGGCAACTTTGTCGTCAACTTTGGCCTCGCACTTAACCTTGCCCATGTTTTCGCGTTGCTTTTCCATGGTTACGTGTAATTTCAACACGTCACCGGGTCTGACAACTTTTCTGAACTTAGCACTGTCAATCGCACCAAGGTAAGCTGTTTTTCCCTTATACTTCTCAGTTTTCAAAATCAAGATTGAAGCTGCCTGAGCCAACGATTCAATAATCAAAACGCCGGGCATAACGGGATTACCAGGGAAATGGCCTTGGAAAAACTCCTCGTTAATCGTGACGTTTTTCGTAACAATAATTGACTCACCAGGATTTAACTCGTCAACCTTATCCATGAATAAAATCGGGTAACGGTTGGGAATCAATTCCATAATTTCAGATGCATCTAATACACTCATTGATTTCTTCCTTTCACTTACAAACTGGTAAAAGATCAGCTAAATTAGTTCGACTATCAAACTAATAAAACAAAACGATTGCGTTTAATTGATCTTTTACCTGTATCCATATAGGACAAAGATCATAATAACCCAATTTAGTTTGAATATCAAACTAAATTTCGATACCACATGTTGCTGTTTTGAAGTTTACCAGGAAATGCCATTTGCCGCAAGTCGGCTAGTCTGGGAATTTGCTTCGATTCATTCAGAGACCGCTATGTATGTTTAACCTCAAAAATTTGCGCCGCCCACTTCAAATGGGCCGGGGTCTCTGTTTAAACGCAGACATTAAAAGGAGGCCGAGCAAAAGTATCAACTTTTGACTCGGCCTCCTCCTAGTAATGCCACACTACCTGGCTTAACGTGCTATGCGAACCAACTTCGTCCGCTTAGTCCAACAAACACCTTTAACGCAAACCCAGCGTTAAAGGCGTTTGTTACACTAATGCTCCGAAGTTCCCGGTTCGGTGGGCACTCTGTTTATTCAATTGTCTCATAAATGAGCGTTGGCTTTTCTGCCGACTCTGAGATTTCAATATTTTGGTATAAAAGATCAGAAATATCGTCGACGTTTTCCCGGTTACTGTAAATGGTCAATAGCGATTCACCAGTTGAAACGGGATCCCCAATCTTTTTGTGAAGCATGATACCAACTGCATAGTCCAACTTGTCGCCAGCCTTTTGACGGCCGCCACCTAACAGCATGCTGGCCACACCGACTTCATCGGCGACAATTTTGGAAACCACGCCCGCAGACTTAGCAGGCAGATCAATTTGATAAGCCGCTTGTGGTAAAAGGTGCTCTGGGTCATCGACAACGTTTGCGTCGCCACCTTGATCAGCAATCATGGCTTTGAACCGATCCAGCGCCGCGCCGTTATGAATCACCTGCTCACAGAGCTGTTGACCTTCTTCGGTCGTTGACGCTTTACCGCCCATCACTGCCATGTAGCCGCCGATCACAACGATCAATTTCTCCAAATCGGCCGGTCCGTTGCCCTTTAATAAATCAATCGATTCTTTTATCTCAAGGGCGTTGCCAATCGCATCTCCCAAGGGCTGATTCATATCTGTAATCAAGGCCATGCACTGCATGCCGACACTCTTTCCGATTCCCACCAGCGCCTTCGCCAGTGCGCGAGAGTCGTCTAGAGTCTTCATAAACGCCCCGGCCCCTGTTTTGACATCGATAACCAAGGCATCGGCACCGGAAGCAATTTTCTTACTCATAATCGAACTGGCAATCAATGGGATTGAATCAACCGTATCGGTCACATCCCTTAAGGCATAAATTTTCTTGTCGGCAGGGGCAATATTGCCGGTTGCGCCAATAATTGCCAGCTTATCTTTTTTCACCTGCGCAATAAAATCCTGCTCGCTAATTTCAACTTGGTATCCAGGAATGGCTTCCAGCTTATCCAAGGTACCGCCAGTATGGCCAAGCCCCCTACCGGAAATCATCGGCACTGGAATTCCCAGGGCCGCCACAACGGCTGCCAGCGGAATACTGGTCTTATCCCCAACGCCGCCAGTCGAATGTTTATCAACCTTTACGCCGGGAATATCGCTTAGATCCAAATGATCCCCCGAGGTCATCATGGTCATCGTCAGCTTGGACTGCTCCTCGCTGGTCATCCCCTGAAAATAAATTGCCATCAATAGTGCGCTAATTTGGTAATCTGGAATTTCACCAGAAACAACCCCATCAACGAAAAATTGAACTTGTTCATCAGTTAATTGTTGACCAGCGCGTTTCGCATGGATCACATCAACCATTCTCATCGTCAAAACTCCTTTCAAATTAAGCTTCCGGTAAACGGTTACATTTCTTTGTTTAGCAAAGCCTAATTCATTATCTTAGCCTGGTCTGCCGTGACCTGGGCTTTTCATTAATAGTCCAGTAATAATTGTGCCAAACTTTGATCCAGGATCGCACAGTTGGTGTAATGCGCCGTCAGCGCCGCGTGGACGGCAGCGACCTTACGATTCCCAGTGGCAACCAAAATGGCGTAGCGTTTGCTTTTCAGTTCATTCAGTTGAATTCCGATGGTCCGCTCATCAATTTGAGAATTGACAATTTGACCATTTCCGTCCACAAAACGGGAGAAGATGTCGCCAATGGCATCTTTTTGAAGTTGGGCTTTTTCCTGCTCATTAAAGTAGCCTAACTGAAAGATTAGTGCTTCACTCCGGACGGTCCCAACGGTAAACAACGCCACGTTGGCCTGTCGCCCCAGGTCCAGAATATGTTTGATATGGCAGTCACTTTCAACCATGTCCTTAGTGACCTTATTGTCAAAAATAACCGGCAACGGTAAATATTCGGGACGGGTGTGATAGGCTTGCGCCAACTCATTGACGCTTTCATAAGCCCACGTTTTTTCCTGGGAATGGCTGATGCTGCCTTTAAGTTGGACCACCCGGATGCCGGATACATCCTGTTCTTCGAGCTGTTTAGTAACCGAATGGATCGTGGACCCCCAGCCAATGCCGATAATATCGCCGGGTTCAACAATTGTGGAAATGAAATCCGCGGTGTATTTTCCAACGCTGTCTTGCGGGTTGGTAACACCTGCATAATTGTTGGGGACCACATGAAATTCGGCACCGTATTTCTCGGTTAACTGTTGAGCCAGCACCTGTGAGTCCACCAATGGATTGACGATCTCAATTTTTACCAACCCATTATCCTTGGCATACTGCAGGAGCCGCGAAACGGTCGGCCGCGAAACGCCCACCTTATCAGAAATTTCAATTTGACTGAGATTATCCTGAAAATATAATTCGGCCACGCGCAAACTTTGCTTTAACTTTGTGATGTCCCTGATTTCAGCCATGTGATCGCTCCAATTTTGTTAGTCCATATTTTTAATTGCCGTTTCCAATGACAATCGTGCCATCTCATCAAATGATGTCTCCCGCTCCTTGGCAGACAGTGCTTCTCCGGTGAGCAGATGATCGCTCACGGTCAGAATTGTCAACGCCCGAACGTGGTGCTTTGCGGCTAATAAGTAGAGTCCAGCCGTCTCCATTTCAGTTGCCAAAACGCCGTAGTCAATTAATTTATGAATGTCCAGTTCGTCATTGTAGAAGCGATCGGCAGCGAAAATATTGCCAACTTTGGTGTTAATCCCCATTTCTTCAGCCGTATGATATGCCGAATCCAACAGCCCAAAGTCAGCAATCGGGGAATAATACATACCAGGTCCAAATGTGTTTTGGATAATTGATGAATCCGTGGTGCCGGCCTGACCAAGAATCACGTCACGAATTTTAACGTCCGGGCTCATGCCGCCACACGACCCCACCCGATAAATGGTTTTGACACCGTACTCTTTAATCAGCTCAGTCGTGTAGATAGCCAGCGACGGAATGCCCATTCCGGATCCTTGGATTGAAATGCGTTTGCCCTTATAGGTCCCGGTATAGCCAAACATATTTCTGACTTCACTGTATCGAACCGGGTTATCCAAATAGGTTTCAGCGATGAATTTTGCCCGCAGCGGATCGCCGGGCATCAAAACAGTGTCGGCAATGTCGCCGGCTTTTGCACCAATGTGTGTACTCATATGATTGCCTCCGTTTATTTCAAATCAGTCAAAAAGGAACTGCCAACAGAATTGCCTGTCATGCCAAAGTTGTCGAGAACGGTCGCACCAAAGTCAGCAAACGTCTGCCGAACGCCCAGAGAACCACTGGTTGTCATTGACGGCGAGTAGGCCAACAACGGCACCAATTCCCTGGTGTGATCGCTGCCTTTAAAGCCCGGATCATTGCCGTGATCAGCGGTAATCAACAACAGATCGTCATCTTTCAAGTTTTCAAGCACCGTTCCCAGTCGTTTGTCAAAGTCCATCAATGCCTCACCAAACCCGATTGGATTTCGGCGATGACCGTACATCGCGTCAAAGTCCACCAAGTTGGTAAAGCAAAATCCGGTAAAGTCTTCTGCCATCACGTGATCGACATGATCCATGCCATCCATGTTGCTTTCGTTGTGGTAACCCTCATCGATACCATGACCGGAGAAAATATCGTTAATTTTCCCAATCCCGACTGTGTGAACACCCGCTTTTTGCAGGTAGTCCAGATCCGTCGTGCCGGTTGGCTCCAGTGTAAAATCGTGGCGGTTGGCCGTTCGTGTAAAGTGATCTTTGTCCGGACCAACGTATGGCCGGGCAATGATTCGGCCAATCGTGTAGTCAGGTCCGTTGACCAACGTTCGTGCATATTCACAAATTTTGTATAATTCTTGAAGCGGAATCACGTCTTCATGGGCGGCGATTTGTAAGACCGAGTCTCCCGACGTGTAAATGATCAAGTCACCGGTTTTCATCTGCTGCTCACCAAGTTCAGCGATAATTTTGGTTCCGGATTCAGGGCGATTGCCAATCACTTTTCGACCAGAGAACGCCTCGATTTTTTGAAGAATTTCAGCTGGAAACCCATTTGGAAAAGTGTCCAGCGGTTTTTGAACAGGCAGCCCCATCATTTCCCAATGGCCATCCATGCTGTCCTTACCAGCAGAAGTTTCTTGCATTTTTCCGTAATAGTCAATTGGAGACGTGACTTTGTCAACCCCTTGAATTGGCGTCTGTCTTAGATTGGAAATTCCTAACTTTTGTAGATTCGGAATCGCCAATTTGCCTTGATACGCTTCACCGACGTGCCCCAAGGTGTCCGAGCCAACGTCGTCAAACTTAGCCGCGTCCGGCGCTTCGCCAGTTCCCACCGAATCCATCACGATACCAAAAATTCGTTTATATTTCGCTGTCTTCATCAAAATGCCTCCCCTAAAATGGTCGTTTAAGCCAAAATCTTGACGGTTGCGCTGACACCTAATCGACTGGCTCCTGCTTCGATCATGGCCAAGGCTTCTTCTCGGGAGTGAATCCCACCGGATGCTTTAACTCCCAGCTTGTCGCCAACGGTCTTTCGCATCAAGGCCACGTTATGAAGGGTGGCACCCTCTGAGCTAAATCCGGTTGAAGTTTTGACATAGTCTGCGCCGGCTTTTTCAGAAGCGTGACAAGCATTGACGATTTGTTCATCATTTAAAAGTGAGGTTTCAAAGATCACTTTCAGCAGTTTTTGCTTTGCATGACACGCTTCGGCAACGGCTTGAATATCTTTTGTGACAAACTCAAGGTTGCCGGAAATTAATTCGCCGACATTTAAAACCATGTCGATTTCTTCGGCGCCGTCGTCAATCGCGGTGATGGCCTCGTAGACTTTGGCAGCCGTATTGGTGGCCCCTAATGGAAAGCCGACAACGGTAATTGGGTTAACAGTCGTGTCCTTTAATAGGTCCGCTGCCAACGGAATCCAGTGTGAATTGATACAAACTGAAGCAGTGTTGTACTTGATTGCTTCTTCACATGTTTGGCGGATGCTTGCCTCAGTTGCTTCTGGTTTCAAATTTGTGTGGTCTAAATATTTTGCGAGTTGAGCTGTTGTTAAATCTTTAGTCATGGTCATGTAACCCCTTTCATTTCTTTATATGGACAGTTTACAGGATTCTCGAACAAATGTAAAGAAAGCCGTTGAAATTATGTTCTTAGATGTGAATCAGTGAACTATTGACGCCATAAAAAAACCATCGAGTCGGTGCTCGATGGCTTCACTTGGTAAGTTATTAATTTTCTAAAAGATCCTTTACCAACCAGTGTTGTTCCGCTGATTCGCCGGATTCGCTATTTCAAATCGCCAATTGAATTGACGTTCTTCATATAGGTTGGAACTGCCAGACCAACTCTGGCACCATGAAGATTGGCGCCCAAGTCGACAAATTTGCCTTTATAGTCCTTGTAGTACAACCCCTGAGTTGTTGGCAACCAGGCGCTGACCATGCCGTCTGCAGCGTTTGTAGCAATCGAAGCCCATAATGGTTGAACTTCCATTGCCTGAATGTCGACCTTATACCCCAGTGACCTCAAGACATTGGCCACCACGTTGGTTGAGGCAATTTCAGAGTCCCACGCAACATAGGTGAGTTTGATCGATTGACCATGAACGTGTTTAATTCCCTTTGTCCAAGTATCAACCTGCTTTTGATTGGCTTTAATCCAGTCATTTGCGGCTTTATGAGGATCTTCTCCCTTGTTCACCTTCAACATCACATCAGCCATTTGAGCAGGCTTCCAGTTGAAACGGTTCAACATTTCATAGGCTTCAGGTTTATCTTTCTTGAGTCCCTTTCTGACAATTGTATGAATGTCTTCTGCTTTACCATAAACATTCTTAGGGTCCTTCAAGAACTTTAAGTTGTATTTTGTAAACATCCAATGTGGCGTCCAGCCGGTTACCACGATCGGCTGGTGGTTCTTGATCGATTTGCCAAGGGTACTGGTCATCGCAGCCGTTGAACTGGTCTGAAGTTGCCACTTATCGTTGTTTAATCCGTATGCCTTCATGGCGTTTTGTGTACTGGACATAATGCCGGCTCCGGCCTCAATTCCAGTGATCGTGTAGTTAATCTGTTTACCAACACTTTCATGAGGATTATAAGCGGCAAGTTTCGTCCCGCACCCTGAGAGCAGGATGACAGAGAAGAACATCGCAATCGCTAATAAAAATTTATTGTGATTTTTTCGCATAGTAACCCCTTTCTAAGACTTAGGGACCTTGGTACGATTGATTGCCTGTGTAATCCGATCAAGGATAATCGCTAGAATCACGATTGCCAGCCCGGCGGCAAAGCCACCACCAGCATCGTTTCGACCAACTGCAAAGTAGACCTTGTTTCCAAGTCCCATTGCCCCAATCATTGACGCGATCACAACCATTGACAGTGACAACATCATACTTTGGTTAACCCCTGCCATCAGAGTTGATTTGGCCAGCGGCAGCTGAACTTTGAACAACTTCTGCCAACCAGTCGAGCCGTATGAATCAGCTGCTTCAATCAGATCATTTGGAACTTGGCGAATGCCCAAATTAGTCATTCGGATCGTCGGTGGCATTGCAAAAATCACCGAAGCAATCACGCCCGGAACCATTCCAATGCCGAAGAACGCAACGGCGGGGATCAAATAAACAAAGGCTGGCATGGTCTGCATGAAGTCAAGAATTGGCTTATTGATTGTTTCAAACACACGTGACTTTGCCATCCAAATTCCAAGCGGAACGCCGATCACTAAGGCAATCAAGCTCGACGTCAGAACCAACGTTAACGTTTGAGTCATGTCGCGCCAGAATCCCTGGTTCCAGATATAAAGCAAGCCAATAACTTCAAAAATCAAAAGTGTCCAGTGTTTGGTTTTGCGGTTCAACCAATACGTTGCCCCAACAATAATTAACATAAACAACCAAATTGGCAAAACGTCAAAGATCCATTGGAAGCCGTTAATAATGCCGCCAATAAAATTCGTGACGCCGTTGAAGAAGCCTTCGAAACTAGCCAACCAGTTCACAAAATGATCGATCCAACTTGATACGGGTAATTGTGGAATGCTATTCATCTTCGGTCACCTCATTTCCTGAAATTGCGCCAAGCACGGCGCCTCGAATGATGATTCCCAGCAAATGGTTCTCGCCGTCAACCACCGCATATGGAATTGGTGTCTGCGAGATTGTTTCCATGATTTCGGTAATCGGTGTGTCGGGCGAAGTTGTTGGCACATCGCGTTGAACAACAGAAGAAAGATCGCGATTCTTTTCTTTAATCAAGTCCATCACGTGAGCGGCATCAACGACTCCAACAAATTTACGCTTGCTATCAACCACGTAAACCGACGAAATTTCATTCTCACGCATCCGGCGCATGGCGATCCGGGGACCGTCCTTGTCAATGTTGACAAACGTCGGCCGAATCATGACATTTGAAGCCGTTAAGACTTTGGTGCGGTCCACGTCTTCAATGAATTTTTCAACGTATTCATCGGCAGGCTGTGTCAGAATTTCTTCAGGCGTTCCGGTTTGGACAATCTCACCATCCTTCATGATCATAATGCGATCACCAATTCGAAGGGCTTCGTTGAGATCATGGGAAATAAAAACAATCGTTTTGTGGAGATTTTCCTGAAGATCCAACAATTCATCCTGCATATCTTTTCGATTCAGTGGGTCCAATGCTGAGAAGGCTTCATCCATCAGAAGAATTTCTGAATCGTTGGCCAACGCTCTGGCCAGGCCAACTCGCTGTTGCATCCCACCTGATAACTGGGTTGGAAATTGGTCATCGTACCCGTGAAGGCCAACCAATTCCAAGGCATCGTGGGCTTTTTTTAAGCGTTCGTCTTTGGCGACACCCTTAATTTCCAAGCCGTATGCGGTGTTTTCAATAATCGTTCGGTTGGGAAACAGCGCAAAGTTTTGAAAAACCATACTCATTTTGTTACGTCTAACGTTCAGTAATTCTTTTTTATCTAAATCGGTTAAATTCTCCCCATCAATCAGGACTTTTCCCGATGTTGGTTCAATTAAACGGTTGATCATTCGGATCATGGTCGATTTCCCGCTTCCGGATAATCCCATGATGACGAAGATTTCCCCATCACTGACCTCAAAGTTGGCATCATTGACACCAACGGTTGCACCAACTGATTTTAAGATTTCAGCTTTTGACTTACCTTCTTTTACTAATTCTTCGGCCCGTTGAATCCGGCGTCCGAAAATTTTGGTAAGATGTTGCACTTGTAGTTTAGCTGTCATGTGCTCCTCCTTATCAATATTCATGAGTAAATAAAAATCAATTACCGGCGGCAACACAAACGTATGTGTATTCGGTAATTGAAACGACATATAAAACCTTAACAAATATTCCGACCGAATTCAAATGATTGGCAAGTCGGAAAAATTCCGCCATGCGGGAAATGAATCCGCTTTTATGGTTGCCGTTATAAGGATAGACGCAACTAATAGATTAGTTTTACAAAATGCCATTAGTCACCTCCAGTATTGGCTTGATACCAGCCTTCACAGCTTTTTTCACAAAAAATGTGACTTTTTTACATTTTGCCCACAAAAAAACGCCAAAACAGGCTGTTTTGACGTTTTAAAGAACCTCTTTAATTATGAAGGTTGACGTTCCAAAACAGTTACTGATTCAACGTGAACCGTTTGTGGAAATTGATCAACAGGTTGAATTGGTTGGTTAACATGATAGCCTTGCTCAGTAAATAATTTGACATCACGGGCCAACGTGGCTGGATTACACGAGACGTAGACCACTCGCTTAGGCTGCATCTTAACGACACTCTCAATTAAACTGCCTTCCAGTCCTTTGCGAGGCGGGTCAACCGTAATGACGTCGGGTTTAAGCCCATCTTCCTGCCATTTAGCCATCTGATCCTCGGCCTTGCCGCTGACAAACATCACGTTCGTCAGCCCGTTAATCTTGGCATTCTTTTTGGCATCTTCAACCGCTTCCGGCAAGATTTCCACCCCGTAGACCATCTTGGCAACTTTGGCCATGGAAAGTGAAATCGTCCCAATCCCACAGTACGCATCGATCACAGTATCGTCAGCCGACAAATCGGCCTTCTTGGTGGCCAATTCATAAAGCTTCTCAGTTTGAACAGGGTTCACCTGATAAAACGAGCTGGCAGAGATGTCGAATTTCAATCCCAGCAAAGTATCTTCAATCGTGCTTTGCCCTGCCAAAACCTTATTTTCTTTACCCATCAAGGCATTGGTCCTTTGTGGGTTCACATTTTGAACAATACTCTTAACCTCTGGTAACATTTTGGTGATTTCGGCAACAATTTCGCCACTACTTGGGAGTTTTTCAGTCCGGGTAATCAAGACGATCATCATCTCGTGGGAATAATGCCCTCTTCGCACCATGATGTTTCGAATAACGCCCTTATTGTGTTCCTCATCGTAGGGCTGAACCCGAAATTTTCTCAACAGATCGCGGACAACGACAACAGCCTTGTCAATTTCAGGATCCTGAATATAGAAGTCCTCAATTGGCACAAGGTCGTGGGAATGTTTGCGATAAAAGCCGGTTTGCAATTGGCCATTGACCATTCTAACCGGAATCTGGGCCTTGTTTCGATAATGGGTAGGATCATCCATGCCGATTGTCGGGTTAACTTCGACGTTTAATTTGAGCTTGTCAAAATCGACTTCGATTAGATGTTGCTTAAATTTAAGCTGGGCATCATACTTCAAATGCTGCAGCGGCGCAATCCCAGTTTGCGTATAGGCCTTATCCACAAGTTCAACGCGGTCAGCGCTCTTCTTATTGATGCGAACGACCTTACCAAAGGCAAAGTTCTTCTTAACTTTGATCACTTTCATTGTGACATTTTCAGTTGGTAACGCGTTTTCGATAAAAATGGGGAAATCATCGATCTTAGCAACACCCATTCCCTGATAGGTCAGGTCACTAATATCGACGTCATAATTTTGATTTTTCAACACTGGTACTTGTTTTTTCATTTATTCACCTTTATTAATCATAGAAACAAAAATTGCGAAACGAAAAGTTCGTAACGCAATTATAACATCATATAAAACTATTCTTTATCAGGCAGTTTGTCAACGCCTTTGACGAAATTCTTTTCGACTTGTCTCATTTCGGTCGTTTCATCGGAATAGGCTTTGTCCGGAATTTCGTCAGTATTGGCAAAAAACTCAATGTGTTGCTTCAAATCAACGAACGTCATCGGTGCGTCACCACCATATTCACCATCCAAGTTGATCAACATCCGATCATGGACGGGCTTGGCGGTCACTTTGCGCACCTTTTTATAAATTATCCGGGGATCATCCACATGACGACCACCATTAAGGACTTTTGACGCCAAGTGCAGAATTTCCACCAAATTACTGGTTTTAACAATAATCAGTGTAAACTTGCCATCATCCAACGATGCATCGGGTACGATTTGTTCAAACCCACCAACTGAATTAGTCAAAGCGAGGAAAAACATCGACGCTTTGCCTTTGAATTCTTCGTTATCGTACTTCAAATCCATTTCAATGGGTTTAATTCGGGGCAACAATTCCGCACCCTTCACTAAATAAGCGAGATAACCGAAGAAAGTTTTCAAATCAGACGGAACATCGTAGGTTAATTCTGTCAGTAAGCCACCAGCCGCGATATTAATAAAGTAATTGTCACCAGCTTTACCAATATCCATTCGGATGGTTTGCTTCTTAAGAACAACCTTGGCAGCATCCACTGGATCTTCTCGGGGAATATGCAGGGCACGCGCATAGTCATTGGTTGTCCCAGCAGGAATAATGGCCATCTTAGGCCGCTTTTTCAGCGGCGCAATGCCATTGACAACCTCGTTAATCGTGCCATCACCGCCTGCAGCAACGACTAGTTCAAAGCCAGCCTCAGCTGCACGCCGCGCTTCATTCTTAGCGGAGTCCTTGGCTGGAGTGGTTGCGTAGGCACTTGTCTCATAGCCGGCCTGCTCAAAAATATTTAAGATGTCCACCATTTTTTGTTTGAGAAGTTCCCTTCCTGAGGTGGGATTATAAATAACTCTGGCCCGTTTTTGCATATCCATCCTGACTTTCTATTTACTCATCGATTCTTTTAACATCTTGTTAATCACTTGTGGGTTGGCTTTTCCGTGGGTCTGCTTCATGATTTGACCAACTAGGAAGCCAATTGCCCGATCCTTACCATTGTGGAAATCCTCAACGGATTGTGGGTTGGCAGCAACCACTTCGTCCACGATTGGTTGGAGCTTGGCTGGATCAGATAACTGAACCATGCCCTTTTCTTCAACAAATTTTTGAGGTTCTTCACCATTAGTGATAGCTTTGAACACCTTTTTAGCCATTTTGGATGAAATGGTGCCATCCGTAATTAACTTGATCATCGTTGCCAAATGTTCCGGTGTGATCTTGGTGTTTTGAAGTTCAACTTGGTTGTCGTTCATGTAGGCATTGACATCACCTTGGAGATAGTTGGCAGCTAATTTTGCATCGGCACCGGCAGCAATCATCTTATCAAAGAAATCAGACATTTCCTTGGTCTGCGTAATCACCATTGCGTCATAATCAGTAATCCCAAGTTCATTAACGTAACGTTCACGACGCTTTGCAGGTGGTTCTGGTAATTCTTTTTGAATTTCGTCAATCCAGTCTTGTGAAATATCAAGAACCGGTAAGTCGGGTTCTGGGAAGTAACGGTAATCATCAGAGCCTTCCTTCGTCCGCATCAAAACGGTCTGGCCAGTTGTTTCATCAAAACGACGGGTCTCTTGAGCAATTTTACCGCCAGACATCAAAACGCGCTGATGACGTTGCTCTTCGAAGGCCAGCCCCTTCTTCACGTAGTTGAATGAGTTCAAGTTCTTTAACTCAGTCTTGGTTCCAAATTCCTTTTGGCCAACTGGGCGAACTGAAATGTTCACATCAACCCGCATGGAACCTTCTTCCATCTTAACGTCTGAAACACCGGTAAACTGAATTACCTGACGGAGTTGTTCCAAATAAGCGTAGGCTTCGTCCGGAGAAGCGATGTCCGGCTTAGACACGATTTCAATTAAAGGCGTTCCCTGACGGTTCAAGTCGACATATGAATACTCGGAAGCATGGGAATTCTTACCAGCATCTTCTTCAATATGCATTTCGGCAATTCCAATTTTCTTTTTCTTGCCGTCAACGTCGATTTCAACCCAGCCGTCATGCGCGATTGGCGTTTCTGATTGGGTAATCTGGTAAGCCTTGGGGTTATCAGGATAGAAGTAGTTCTTACGATCAAAATGAGGATGGCGCTCGATTTGTGCGTGAAGTGCCAATCCGGCCATAATTCCATCGTGAACAACACCCTTGTTGGTTGATGGTAAGACACCAGGATAGCCCCAATCAATGACGTTGGTGTTGGCATTCGGCTGGTCACCAAACTCTACGGGAGAAGGACTAAAGATTTTCGAGTTTGTCTTCAATTCAACGTGGACTTCAAGTCCGATAGTCGTTTCAAAATTCATTAGTTGTTTCCTCCCATCTTTGGTGTTTGCTTGCCAAAATCAGTTTCTTGTTCAAAAGCATTTCCTGCTTGATAAACGGTCAATTCATCAAAAGGTCGGCCAATCAGCTGAACGCCAACTGGTAACCCATTCGAGAAGCCGGCAGGAATCGACATTCCTGGAAGCCCTGCTAAATTAACTGGTAGTGTTAATACATCGTTCATGTACATGGTCATTGGATCCGACACGTCTTCACCAATTCCATAAGCTGGTGTTGGTGCGGTTGGCGCCAAGATTAAGTCAAAGTCCTTAAAGACGTTGGTAAAATCATTAATCATCAGCGTCCGGACTTGAGCAGCCTTCTTAAAGTAGGCATCGTAAAATCCAGCGGAAAGTGAGAACGTCCCAAGCATGATTCGACGCTTGACTTCATCACCAAATCCTTCAGAACGCGACTTAACGTACAAGTCTTCAAGGTCCTTAACGTCCTTGGCACGACGGCCATAACGAATGCCATCAAATCGCTGTAAGTTTGAAGAAGCTTCCGAAGACGAAATGATGTAATAAGCGGCCACACCATATTTGGTATGTGGCAAGGAAACGTCTTCGACTGTTGCCCCTAGTTTTTTGAAGGTTTCAGCCGTTTTCAAAACGGTTTGCTTAATATCGTCATCAAGTCCCTGAGCCATAAACTCAGTTGGAATTCCAATCTTCATTCCTTTAACACCCTTAGTCAAGGTGCTGGTAAAATCAGGAACTTCCTTCGTAGACGATGTCAGGTCATGACTGTCATGTCCGGCAATCGCATTCATAATTGTGGCGTTATCAGAAACGTTTCGAGTAATCGGGCCGATTTGATCCAGGCTTGACCCAAAGGCAATTAAGCCCCAACGGGAAACACGGCCATAGGTTGGTTTCATCCCAACAACCCCGTTAAATGAGGCTGGCTGACGAATTGAGCCACCCGTATCCGAACCCAAAGCAGCAATCACTTCACCTGCAGCAACAGCGGCAGCAGACCCACCTGATGAACCACCAGGAACTTTAGTGGTATCCCAAGGGTTATGGGTAATTTTGAAGGCAGAATTTTCAGTTGAACCACCCATGGCAAATTCATCCATATTGGTTTTACCAACGGTGATCGTGCCAAGGTCGTTCAATTTTTCAACGGCAGTTGCATCATAAATTGGCTTAAAGTTTTCAAGAATCTTGGATGCGGCCGTTGTTTTGAGCCCTTTGGTAACCATGTTGTCCTTGATGGCAATTGGCATCCCTGATAACAAGTTTTCGGCGTCAATTCCTTTTTCATCAACGGCTTGGGCCTTTTTCAAAGCACCATCTTCGTCAACCGTAATAAAAGCGTTGATATCACCATCAACACTTTTAATATTATCCAAAGTCTGTTGGGTTAAATCTTTGGCAGAAATTTCTTTGTTGACGAGTTGTTCGTGAATACTACTTAATGATTGGTCAAAATAATTCATTATTCGTTATCCCCGCTTTCATCAATAATGGTTGGAACTCGGATATAGCCGTCAGCCGTATCGGGGGCGTTATCCAATAAAGCTTGGCGTTGATTCCAATTGTCAGCGATATCTTCACGCATGACGTTGATTTGATCAGTCACACTACTCGTGGGCGTTACGCCTTTGGTATCAACTTCACTTAAAGTCTCAAATAATCCGATAATTTGATCCAATTGATTCGTGAAATAAGGAAGTTGGTCATCGGTAATTTTCAATTTAGCTAGTTCAGCGACGTGTTTTACTTGATCTTCGGAGATCTTTTCAGTCATTGAAATCCCTCTCTCTTCTGAAAATACAAAATTTTATAACAACAATAATTTTACCATAGAACGAAACTGATTTTCTGAAAATCAGTAACTATTGAAAATATGTGCAGAAAATTTCTTTTCATTTTGCTTTCTGCTTAAGAAACTCTGAATTCCCTCGGTTGACGAAACGGTGATGTCAATCGGGGCATTCGCTGGTAGGTACCGCTGGGCGGCATTTTGAATATACTGCGTAAAGCTGATGATTTCGGTCTGACTATAGAATTGAGTTGTAATACTAATATTCATCCCACTCAGTGAGCCATCCGTATATTGCGCTTGGGCAGTCACACCACTTAGGTTAGGGAAAAAGCCTTGAATCTGAGATTTAAAGTTGTCGAAGGAATCAGCATCATTTTGACTTGGACCCTTTTTATCGGACTGCAATGGAAAGACGTAATTCTTTTGATTGATTTTCGTCCACTTGGAAATTTTCGTCTCACCGTTATCATTCATAGAATAATCAAAGAAATTGCCGCCGACTAAACTGTCATCTGACGCTTGTTTGTACAACGCAATCACAATCGGGATGTTTTTGAGTGCTGGACGTTGTCGCAACCGTTTAATCACTTGATTGGCAATCTCTTGTCCGTGCTGTTTAACAGCTGCATCCGAAATGTTGGTTTCATAAGTTGGCCCATAAGCGGTCTTCTTATAATAATCAACCGAATTGATCGCCAGCCCGACTGTCATCGCAGAAAGCTTAAGCGATTTTCCACTTTGGGTCATATAGTCTTGCTCATCAATTTGTGACAGATATACCGGTGTTCGGGTTGTCGGATTGGTCGACTTGGACTTAACCGGATTTAACCCGGTCGGATTAGACTTGGATTTGCGACCCAGCCAGTTTTCAACCGTGCTCGTTGAGAGGTACTGCCCCTCTTGGAAAATATACTTCTTGGTTGAAAACTCCTTCTTGGAAATATCTAACAGGCCGTTTTCAAAGCCCTTAATGTTAAATTGATTGGATTCTTGAGAAACACTCACACCACGTGATTTGCTGGTTTGATAACGGCCATTCTTGATGACTCCTTGATAATAGTCAGTGTTCGTCTGGCCAGTTAACTGAGTCTTGGTCGAAGAACTACTGGAATTACTCGTATCGCTCGATAAATTGTCGACACTCCCACACGCCGACAACATGAATCCCGACAAAATGATTGAAATCCCCAGGATAATTTTTTTCAACTTTTGTTCCTCCATTGTTACTTTTCATCAGCCATTGCCTGGTGGAAACGAGTTTCGTCCCAGGTTTCAATGCCGAGGCTCTTCGCCTTATCATACTTGCTGCCCGGATCCTCACCGACAACCACGATATCCGTGTTCTTGGATACCGAGCTGCTGACGCTGGCGCCATGATCTTCAAGCCATGACGTCGCATCTGGGCGGGTAATCTGTTGCAGTTTGCCGGTCAACACAAATTTTTTACCGGTGAAAAACGAGTCGCTGTTTTCAAGTTCCTCGTCGGACACCCCAAGGTAATCCATGTTGACCCCAACCTGCTTTAATTGTTGAATCAGCTGCTTTGATTGTGGCATTGAGAAATAGGTCACAACGCTGTCAGCAATGATCATTCCCATTGTAGCAATTTCTGCGATTTCTTGCGCGCTTGCCTGCATAACCTTATCAATATTTTTAAAACGTTGGGCAATCAGCCGGGCGGCTTTGATGCCAACATGCCGAATGCCAAGGCCATACAAGAGACGCTCACAAGAATTTGCCCGACTGTTGTCAATTGCTGCCAGCAGTTTGTTGGCGGATTTTTCACCAAATTTATCCAACGTCACCAACTGGTCAAAGGTCAACTCATATAGACCGGCAACGTCATTGAGCATCTGTTTTTGAAATAATTGGGCAATAATTTTCGGTCCTAAGCCGTCAATGTTCATCGCATCCCGCGAGGCAAAATGGGTCAATCCTTCTTGGAGTTGTGCTGGACACTGCGGATTGATACACCGTAATGCAACTTCTTCATCCAGGTGGACCAGCGTTGACCCACAAGACGGACACTGTGTCGGTATCTCATAAGCGGCACTCTTTTGTGGCCGCTTTTCCGGAATGAATTGGGAAATTTCAGGAATAATATCGCCGGCTTTATGCAGCTTGACGGTATCTCCAACCCGGATATCTTTTTCCTGCAGATAATCCGGATTGTGAAGCGATGCCCGACTCACGGTACTTCCGGCAAGTGTCACCGGATCCATCACCGCAGTTGGGGTCACAACACCGGTCCGACCAACTGTCCATTCAATATCTCGAACGACGGTTTCAACCTCTTCAGGCGGGAACTTATAAGCAATCGCCCAACGGGGCACTTTTACGGTTGCCCCTAGTGACCGCTGAAGAGTTAAGGAATTCACCTTGATGACGATGCCGTCAATTCCGTATGGTAAGCTGTCCCGCAAATCTTTGTACTGATCAACGTAGGCATCAATATCAGCCATGCTGCGGGCAACTTTATAACCCGGGTTGATGGTAAACCCCAAGTCTTTTAATTCTTCCAGCATGCCACTTTGAGTATCTGATTGTAAATCATCGATATCAGCGACGTTATACATAAAGGTGCTGAGTTTACGACTCCGTGTGACTCGTGGATCGAGCTGTCGCAGTGACCCAGCTGCAGCGTTTCTGGGATTGGCAAATGGTTCTTCACCATTCAACTGCCGCTGTTCATTCAGTTCAGCAAAAGACTTATTTGGCATGTAACACTCGCCACGAACTTCAATGTTGATTGGCCGGCTCAGCTTCTTAGGAATCGATTTGATCGTTTTAAGGTTTCGGGTAATATCTTCCCCAATTTGACCATTACCACGAGTCGATCCCTGAACGAAGACGCCATTTTCATATTTTAAATTGATGGCCAATCCGTCAATTTTTAATTCACAGTTATAATCAAACGCAACCCCATCCGTTTCGCCCAGGCGATTCACAAAATCAGCCAATTCATCCTTGGAGAAAACATCCCCCAACGACAGCATTGGAATTTCATGGGGTACCTTCGTGAAGCCGGGCAGCGTGTGGTCACCGACCTTTTGAGTTGGAGAATCCGGTGTCACAATCTGTGGAAATTTGGATTCCAGCTCAACTAATTGTTGATAGGTCTTGTCATAAACCGCATCTTCAACACTCGGTGAGTCATAGGTATAATACTCGTCTGCCCATTGATTCAGTTTTCTTCGCAGTTCAGCCGCCTGATCTTTAGCCTGCTGGTCAGTCAATTCTTCAAATGACACGATAACACCTTCTGTTAATTAATTTTCCTGCTTTTTAATCGGTGCAAACGCCGCTAATAGCCGCTTAATGCCGGCTTGTTTAAAAGCAATATCTAATTCCATGTCCTCACCGGCTCCAGAGACCTTAACCACCGTCCCAGTTCCCCAGGCCTTGTGGGAAACTTTGTCACCGACAGTCCAGGCTTTTTTGTCAGCACCCGTCCCCTTTGGTTTTTCAACAATTTGGGAAGGCCGGTGATACGTCGTTGCAGTCGCCCGTCGAGTACGGCGGTCAAACGGCGTCGTTAATGGTGTGTCTGACTGCTGTTGATTATCACTATGAATCAATTCGGGACTAATTTCGTTGACAAAACGGGATTCCGGATTATTCTGACGGCGACCATAAAGCATTCTGGAATAGGCATTGGTAATGTAGAGCTTTTCTTTTGCCCGGGTAATGCCAACGTATGCAAGCCGGCGTTCTTCTTGAAGTTCGGATTCATCTGCCGCAGCTCTTGAAAGTGGGAACAAGCCCTCTTCCATCCCCATCAAAAAGACAACCGGAAATTCCAGGCCTTTGGCAGCATGCAGCGTCATTAAGGTGACCTGTGCGTTGTCTTCCTGCAAATCGTCCTGGTCGGAAACCAGTGCCAAATCACTTAAAAAGTTAACGAGGTTTTGTTGGCCAGTTTCGCCCTCATTTTCCTGATCGTACTTTTGGGTAACGGAAATAAATTCTTCCAAGTTCTCCAATCGAGATTGTGCTTCCAATGATTTTGAAGCCTTTAAGGTTCCCAAATAACTGCTCTTATCCAAAACCGCCTCAGTGATCTCAGTAATCGACATCGTCTCCATTTTGGCTGAAATACCACTCATCATCTGTTCAAAACTTGAAATTGAATTTTTTGCCCGAGTGGAAATTTCATTCGCCAAATCAACGTTTTTAGCGGCCTCCAGTAAGCTCCAGTCGTGATCGTTGGCAAATAATCGCAATCGCTCGATGCTGGCCTGTCCAATCCCACGTTTCGGTTCGTTAATAACCCGTTCAAAACTCATGGAATCGCTCGGGTTCGCTAATAATGTCAAATAAGACAGCGCGTCACGAATTTCTTTTCGATCGTAGAACTTGTGTCCACCAACCATGGTGTATGGAATGTTTGATTTAAGCAGCGTTTCTTCAATCACCCGTGATTGGGCATTGGTTCGGTAAAGGATCGCAAAGCTGCCATAGTTGCGCTTGGGCTTTTGCATCTCTTCTTGAATCTTGGCGACAACGTAGCGAGCCTCATCGTTTTCAGTTTGACCGCGATAATAAGAAATCTGATCGCCCTTATCATTCTCCGTCCACAGATTCTTGTCGGCACGATTGTCATTGTGGGCAATAACTGAATTGGCGGCGTCCAAAACCGTCTTGGTCGACCGGTAATTTTGTTCCAATAAGGTCACGTGAGCAACCGGATAATCTTTTTTAAAATCAAGAATGTTCTGCATGTTCGCGCCACGCCAGCCGTAAATACTCTGATCGGCATCCCCAACGACACAGATATTCTGGTTCTTTTTGGCAAGTGTATTCACCAATTTGTACTGAGCTTCGTTGGTATCCTGGTACTCATCAACATGAATATACTGAAATTTATCTTGATAATATTCTAAAACGTCTTTATGGGCATCAAATAACTGAATGGTCACCATAATCAAATCGTCAAAGTCAAGTGACTCATTTTGCTTTAACTCAGCCTGATATCGTTCATAAACATCTGCCACAATCTGATCAAAAGCGCTGTTTGCCTGAGCCTTATACTGCTTCGGTGTCAATAAATCATTTTTGGCATTTGAAATGGATGACAGAACGGCTCTTGGATCAAACTTCTTGGGGTCAATGTTGAGATCGCGCAACACCCGTTTGACCAGGGTGCGCTGCTCGCTGGTATCGGCAATCGTAAACGCGCGATTGTAGCCTAATAAGTCAATATTTCTGCGTAAAATCCGGACACACAACGCATGGAATGTCGATACCCAAACGTCGTTTCCACCCTCACCCAATAATTTAGAAACTCGTTCGCGCATTTCTCTGGCGGCTTTATTTGTAAATGTAATGGCTAAAATATGCCATGGCATCACGTGATTGTGTTCAATTATGTACGCAATCCGATGGGTTAAGACCCGTGTCTTCCCACTTCCGGCACCAGCCATAATCAGGACTGGTCCTTCGGTATGGACAACGGCATCTTTTTGATCTTTATTTAAACCTGCTAATAAACTTTCTTCTGCCACTAAATATTCCATCCTCTCGCATTTATCTTTTCAATTATAACAAAAAAGTCGGCTTCCCGACTCTTACATCTGACTGTATTTTGTTTTGTAATCAACGTCTTTCCAAATGGCAGTTGCTTCGAGCTTGACCAATGTATCCGAAATTGATTTCGTTGGAATTAACACGTGTCCCACGACTTTGGTTTCATCTTCCGGTTCATTACCGTAAAACGTAAAATGCCAATTATCTTTGATAACCCACTGTGTTTGAACACGCTGATATTCTTTTTGACGAATTGCCTGAAAGACGGTGGCAATTCCTGGAATAATTTGGGTCAAGGGTAACCCCGCGATGGCTCTGAGGTGTTGCTCAAATTCATTGGCGCTGGCAGCATAATCAAAGACGAACCCCGCCGGACTTAACTTAGGTGAAATCCGGCTAACGTAAATTGAACCGCTCTTTGCCAAGAACAAAGAAACTTCAAAGGTCCCCACATAATCAACGTTGCCGGCAATTTCTGCGGTAATCCGTTTCATTTCTTTTTCGACGCTGGCATCGAGCTTTGCAGGGGTGTAGGCGGTCATGAGTTGGTCACCCTCGTAGATTACCTCAACTGGGGGAAAGACCACCTCAGAGCCGGATTCTGTGCGTGTGACGACCACTGAGTAATCAGTGTCGTGCTCAACGTAAGATTCCAAGATATAGGTGCCCGAATCCAGGAAGCCGGAAGCCAAAACAATATCGGCCTGGTTTTTGATCAGTAATTCCTTGCCACCGTTAAGTCCACGTTGAATGGGCTTCAAAATTGCCGGGTACCCAATCGAATTGATCGCCTGATAAATATCTTCCAAAGTCACAATCGTCGAATAGGGAACCATATTGATATTTAAGGTTTCAAAAAAGGTCCGTTCAATTAAGCGATCCTGAACAATATCTAACATGCCATCTTGTTGGGGGACTGAAGTAAATTGGGAAACATATCTGATGACATCCGAGTCAATGAATACATTGTCGTAAATGACCGCGTCGCATCGTTCAGCAAACATTTTGAGGGTTTGCTTATCCGTATAGGGACCAATGTACTTATAGTCCGCTAAGGCCATTGCTTTGCTATTTTCGTTGGAACTGTACATCCCGATTTTAAAGCCCATTTGTTTGGCTCTCGCCAACAAAATAGGTGTACTAATACTGTCACCAAGGATGCCAATTGTTTGACCAGGATAGAGAACATTTGCGTTTGCCAATTCATTCACTACTTTCATTATCGAAATTATAAAAAATGAGTGTTTCCAAACTAATATGACGATTACACGGTGGTATTATTCAACGAATGTAACTTGCTGATTGTCCAAAGACGCAATTCGGGCTAACGATTCCAAACGAACACCCGTCTTTTCGATCATGGTGCGACCCTTTTGGAAGCTCTTTTCGATGACGATGCCGACTCCAGCAACGTCAACGTTGGCCAATTTGGCAATTTCCAACAAACCTTGAACCGCTTGACCATTAGCAAGGAAATCATCGATAATTAAAATTCGGTCGTCGGGCTTTAAGAAACGCTTATCAACACTGATGTCGTTGCTGACCTGTTTGGTGTATGAATAGACGCTGGCAGTGTATAAATTATCGGTCAACGTCAGGCTCTTGTGCTTTCGGGCAAAAATTAGCGGAACGCCCAAGTGAATTGCCGTCGTCAGTGCGGGTGCGATTCCAGAGGACTCTACGGTAACGACTTTGGTAACTTTTTCATCTTTGAACAATCGGGCAAATTCCGATCCGATTTGGTCCATTAATTGGGCATCAACTTGATGGTTCAAAAAATTATCGACCTTCAATACGTTTCCTGGTAATACGGTACCGTCCTTCAAAATGCGTTGCTTAAGTAAGTCCATTACAAAATTCCTTTCTAATCATCATACTGGTATAGTTTGTACTGTCTAATAAGTGAAATCAACTTCTTGGTGTAGGTGGGATCCGTTGCGTAGCCGTCCTGTTGAAGCCCATCGGCTGCCTGTAAATAATTGGTAGCAGAAACGACGTCCTTATACTGTTGCGAATTCCATTTTGTGCCATAAGCCAAAAGCTTGGCGTGATCAGCCAACGACTCATTCCAGTTCTGATACACCTGAAAGCGCGCTTTAACCGTCACGTAACGGCCATTCACAAACTCCTGAGTGTTTAAATAAACTGAGTTGGTCGACCCGTCTTGAGCCTTAACGCCAAATAAATTGTAGTACTTACTGGCAAGCTTACTGGTGCCCCAATCCGATTCCAAGATTGCTTGGGCGAGCGTAATACTTGGTAAAATATTGTACTGTCCTTGAAGACGCTGGGCTTGAGGCGCCAACTTGTTGATAAATTTTCGGTGTTCGACTGCAATCTCATTTTGTGATGATTGCAGGTTGTTTTCGTTGTAAGAGTTTTCTGATAGTGCGTGGAATCCAAGTATAATCACCAACGCAGTGCCGACCAGAATCAGCATTAAAATCATGTTGGCTTTTTTTGCTCGACGCTTCCGTCCCTTTTTATATTTTACCAATCCAACCTCAAACTTTCTCACTTAAAATTAATTCTAACGATAAACGGATATAAAGACAATCTAAATTTTAAAAATAATGGCACTTTGAAGTACTAAAAATTGACAAATCTTAAATTTTCGGTTATGTTATCACCTGACACTTAAATCTGGAGATGAAAACCAATGGTTAAAAACACCGAGGTATCAGAAGCACAATCCAAGTTCCATGTTGGTGATGAGGTTTCATTCAAGATCGAAAAGCAAACATTCAATGGTTACATTGATAAGAGTTATACCAACTCATTCTTGATAACATTTGAATCGGATGATCCTGAAATTATCGACAAGTATCATCAAAAAGTCGTCATTAATAATCGTCATCTCAAGATGATTAAGGCGGCTCCTCGTGTTGAGGAAGATGATGCCGAAGAAGACGCAAAGCCCGCTACCAAAAATACGAAGTCTAAGAAATCCACCAAGAAGTCTTAATAAAAAGTCGGACTGCAATTATTGCAGTGCGGCTTTTTTATTCGCTCGTTGCTCGGTCAAAAATCTTTTTTACCGGAACGGCAATTAAGGGTGTCACTACACCACTAAAGATCGCTTCTGGAACCCCATTTGTTCCAACAACCCCCAACAGGTAAGGCAAGAGCTCTTTAATGTTGATCTGATAAAGCTGAGGTGCCTTGGCTTTGTAAAAGACGTAGATTAACCCCAACACTAAAACCGTATTCGTTAAGGAACCCAGAACGGCAGCAATCGACATACTGACGGCAGCTTTTTTAAAGTGTTTTCTTAATTGTGTGTATGCAAAGCCGGCAACGACGCCAATCATAATTCGTGGAAAAATGGAGATTACCGGATTAACAAACACGATTGCAGCAAGTGGACTGGTCGGCCAGACAAACGCTCTGATAAAAACGGTTAAGCCCCAGATACCACCAATAATGGCGCCGTCCAGTGTCCCCATGAGAATTGTTGCGACGACCACGGTCATTGGAATGATGGTAATCTCCAATGGTCCAATTGGAATGTAACCGATTAACGGAATCGATGTCTGGAGGATAATAATTGCAATAAACATTGCCAACATGTTCAGCCTTAACGTTTTCTTCTTAACAGGCATCTTTGTAACCCCTTTAAATTTGATGCATCTATTATACAATAACGTGATGTATTCTAATACTTATTTGTCGCGGAATGTCGCTTTGGCTGGAATTTTAAAATAATCTCAATAAACCGGGCCAACAAAAAAACACTCCCAATCTTGGAAGTGTTTTGAAACGCAAAATAAATTTTAACGCTTTGAGAATTGTGAAGCTTTACGGGCTTTTTTAAGACCTGGCTTCTTACGTTCTTTCATACGAGCGTCACGGGTTAATAAACCAGCGCGCTTTAATGGTCCACGGAAGTCAGGATCTACTGCGAGCAATGCACGAGCAATTCCATGACGAGTTGCTCCGGCTTGTCCAGAGAATCCACCACCATTAACGTTAACCAAGGTATCATAGTTACCTAAGGTTTCAGTAACGTTAAATGGTTGCACAACAACTTCACGCAAGTTAGCAAATGGGATGTAATCTTCAATTGCTTTGTCATTCATAATAATTTTTCCAGTTCCGGGTACCAAACGTACTCGAGCAACTGAATCTTTACGACGGCCAGTGCCGCGATATTGTACTTGAGCCAAAGTGAATTCCTCCTTAAATTAGGTTATTAATGTCTAATACTTCTGGTTTTTGAGCTTGTTGATCGTGTTCAGGACCTGCATAGACATGTAACTTCAAACCAATCTTATGACCTAATGTTCCATGAGGAAGCATCCCTTTAACGGAAGTTTCAATTAACTTTTCAGGATTGTTTTGACGTAAATCACCGGCAGTCCGTTGCTTCAAACCACCAATAAAACGACTGTGGTGGTAATAGATCTTGTCTTTGTCTTTGCGACCAGTCAGACCTACTTTACTGGCATTGATAACAATTACGTTGTCACCAGTATCGACGTTAGGTGTGAAAGTCGGCTTGTTCTTGCCTCGTAAAATTGTTGCTACTGCTGATGAAAGACGACCAAGAGATACGTCTGTTGCGTCAACAACGTACCATTTACGTTCTACTTCACCAGGTTTTGCCATATAAGTTGTACGCACTATTAATTCCTCCATGTTCCTGTGTTTGTTCGACACCAAATAAGATTCCGGGGCTTATCGTGGGGCAAACAATACCAATTAACATAATACAAATTATTCCCACGAAAGTCAATTAATTTCACAAATTATCGTTGTCGTTTTGGTAATTTCGTTGGGTGATCAGGATCCTCACCCTCATAATAAACCCGTTTGAGATATAAACCAGAGGCGGGCATCGTTCTGCGAGCCTGGTCACGATCCTTAACGGCGTATAAACGTAATATATCGTGCTCAGGGCGCATTCCCGATCCAATTTCAACAACTACCCCAACCATGATTCGAACCATGTTGTAGAGGAAGCCATTGCCATAAAACTCCATGCGAATTTCATTAGCATCTTTATCCAAGCTCGCCTTTGCTTCATAGATTGTCCGGTAGTTTGACCGAGCAGTTGACCCGGATGCGACAAAGCTTGTAAAATCATGCTCTCCCACAAAGTCGGCCATCGCAGCTTGAACTTTGTCGATGTCAATCGGAAAGCGCCAGTTGCCGGTATAGTTTCGTTTAAACGGATCCTTGAACTCACCAAGATCCAACCGATAAACGTAACGCTTTCCAGAAACATCATAGCGGGCGTGAAAATGGTCCGACACCCGCTCAGCCTTTTTAATTTCCATATCTAAGGGTAGCAAACTGTTCAAGCCACGATAAATTGCTTCCGATGGCAGATCAAAGGGAAAATCAAAGTGAACGACTTGCCCAAGGGCGTGAACACCGGCGTCGGTCCGGCCTGACCCGTAAACAACAATTGGTGGCTCAGGATTTTTAGCCATTATATTCACTTTTTGCGTTAACACCCCTTCAATCGTGCGCCGATTCGGCTGCCGTTCAAAGCCGCTGAAAAGTGTGCCGTCGTATGCCAATGTAACTTTGTATCGAATTGTGATCACCTCAATTTTTTCTAACGAATAATACAACCACGCCAACGAGTAAAAAGACAATCCAACTAATGGTGTCCTTCCCCTTCCACTTGTAGACGCGATACTTACTTCGATGCTCGCTATCAGTAAACCCGCGGGCTTCCATCGCAGTCGATAGATTTTCTGCGTGGTTGATCGCACCCGTAAATAATGGGACCAAAAGCGGAACGGCAGCTTGAATCCGATGTTTGAGGCTTCCGGACCCAAAGTCAACGCCCCGTGACCGCTGAGCGTTTAAGATGGTTTCCATTTCGTCCATTAATGTCGGTACAAAACGTAATGCGATGGACAACATAAGTGCCAAGGTATCAACGGGAAATCGAATCTTTTTGAGTGGCTTTAGAACCGTTTGAACGCCATCTGCGATTGCCAAAGGCGTCGTTGTCAACGTCAAAACAGTTGAAATCATAATAATCAGTAAGAAACGAATAAAAATGTATCCGCCGTTGATCAGGCTCGTATCACTAATTGAAAACGGGCCAAAGTGCCAAAACACGTGGCCACCACTGCTGAAGAGGATTTGAAGCAAAACAGTAAAAATGATCAGCCAGATCAGCGGTCGAATCCCCTTTAGAAAATAACCGATCGAAACGCCGGAAAAAATGACGACAAATAAGATCAGCACGCTTAAAGCACCATAAGCCCAAATATTATTCGCAAAAAAAATGACAATGACAAAGTAAAAACTGAGTAATAGTTTGGACTGAGGACTCATTTGGTGAATCCAGGAATTTCCAGGCAGGTAGCGGCCAAAAATAAAGTTACTCATTCTTTAGGTCCCTCCCCACCAGCAATTTTTGCGATCTCGGCAGCCAAATCATCAATCGTTAACGGCGTCTTCGTTAATTTGACACCCGCATCCATCAGCTTCATCGCAAATTCGGCACTGCTTGGCAAATCCAAATGCATTTTGTACACCCACTTAGGCGCCGCAAAGATCTCCTCAGGCCGACCATGCTTAACAATTTCACCCTGGTCCATCACCACAACGTCTGACGCATAATCAATCACATCGTCCATTTGATGTGTCACCAAAATAATGGTCATGTCATTTTGGTCGTGAAGATATTCGGCCAGATCCATGATCTCTTTGTGCCCACGTGGGTCCAATCCAGCAGTTGGTTCGTCCAAAATTAAGACCTCAGGCTTCATAGCGAGTACCCCAGCAATGGCAACTCGCCGCATTTGGCCGCCAGACAAATCAAAAGGTGAGTGATCTTCTAGTGATTCATCCAACCCGACCAGGCGCATGGCCTCAACGGCAGCACTTTTCGCCTCAGTTTCGGAGGCACCATAATTTTTCGGGCCAAACATAATATCTTTAATGACTGATTCCTCAAAGAGCTGCTTCTCGGGAAATTGAAATACCATTCCAACGTGTTGGCGAAGTTCTTTGAGATTTTTATTAGTTGTATTTGGCGTGATTGTGCGGCCAAAAATGTCAATCGATCCACTTGTCGGCTTGAGTAATGCGTTGATGTGTTGAACCAGCGTCGACTTACCACTACCAGTATGCCCAATGATCGCCGTAAACGAGCCGGCTGGAATTGTTAAAGAAACGTTGTCCAGCGCATTCTGGGCAAATGGCGTCTTCGCTTGGTAGGTATGGGTCACTTTTGAGAAACGAATTTCTTTATCCATGCTATTAACCTCTCGTCGTTCATGTATTGACTATTTGGATCAATTCCATGTTGCTTTAAGGCAGCAATCAGCTGCGCCGTGAATGGTGCAGACAGGCCAAGTGATTGTAATTTAGCCGTTTCGCCAAAAATATTTTCTGGTTTATTTTCCTCGATGATCTCGCCCTTATTGACAACGACAACTTGATCCGCATGTGCTGCTTCATCAATATCATGGGTAATCGAAATGACGGTTAAGTTGTTGGCCGCCTTAATCCGAGCAACCAAATTCAAAATGTCTTGACGACCTCTGGGATCAAGCATACTGGTTGCTTCATCAAGAATAATAATTTTAGGACTGAGTGCAACGATTCCGGCAATCGCAACTCGTTGCTTTTGGCCCCCGGAAAGATTGGCGGGAATTCGGTCTCTAAACTCCCACATCCCGACGTCTTTCAAACTTTTTTCAACAATCTCATGCATCCGATCCCTGGGCACACGTCGATTTTCAAGCCCAAAAGCGACATCATCTTCAACGGTGGCACCAACAAACTGGTCCTCGGGATTCTGAAACACCATCCCTATTTTACTCCGAACATCAAAAATATTTTGGTCGTTCACGGTTAAGTCGTCAACAACAATCTGTCCTGACTTTAAAACAATTAATCCGTCAATTAACCTGGCAAGTGTACTCTTACCGCTGCCGTTTTGGCCAATTAATGCTGTCCATTCACCTTCATGGATATTTAAAGACAAATGATCAAAAAGTAGTGGCTGCCCTGAATAATTAAATGAGATATCTTTAATTTGTATGATGTCTTTCATGATGACCCCCGCGGTCAATATCGCTTTTTATATGTACAAAAAAATCACTTACAGGTAACTGGCGCATGGGACAAGTCCCACATTCAAACTAGACTAGGAATAAGTGTTCCACCATCATAACGTTCTATACCAAAAACCTGAGTGATTCTCGTGATAACTATTTGATTTGGTTTAATACCAGTTAGTCAACTAACTCTAAAATAACCATTGGAGCACCGTCGCCACGACGAGGCATGGTCTTCAAGATTCGTGTATATCCACCATTACGATCAGCATACTTAGTAGCTAACTCGCCAAATACTTTTTGTAAAGCAGTAGTAACGTTAATGTCGTCACCATCTTCTTTAACATCAGCAACAACATCGCGAATGAACGCTGCAGCTTGACGACGAGCGTGTAAGTCACCGCGCTTACCGAGTGAAATCATCTTATCAGTAGTTGAGCGAACTTCCTTAGCTTTAGCTTCAGTAGTAACGATTTGACCATGGATAATTAGATCAGTAGTCAAGTTACGAAGCAAAGAGCGACGATGTGCACTACTACGTTGTAATTTCCGATAACCCATAATTGGATGTCCTCCTTCTTTATCTTTATTAGTCTTCTTTGCGAAGTGAAAGGCCTAATGCTGCGAGCTTCTCTTTAACTTCTTCAAGTGATTTACGTCCAAGGTTTCGAACCTTCATCATGTCAGGTTCTGTCTTTTCAGTAAGTTCTTGAACAGTATTAATGCCGGCACGTTTAAGACAGTTGTATGAACGAACTGAAAGGTCCAATTCTTCAATTGTCATTTCCAACATTTTTTCTTTGTGGGTTTCTTCTTTCTCAACCATGATCTCGGTATTCTTAGCTTCGTCGGTAAGATCAACAAACATTTCTAAATGTTCAGTTAAAATCTTAGCTGCTAAACTAACCGCTTCACTAGGGGTGATTGAACCGTCAGTCCAAACATCCAAAGTTAGCTTATCGAAATCATCGCGTTGACCAACCCGTGTACTTTCAACCTGATAGTTGACACGTTCGATTGGGGTATAAATAGAATCGACGGGTAGCACACCAATAGGCATCTCAGAACTGCGCTTTTTGTTTTCAACAGCTGAAACGTACCCACGACCTTTGTTGGCAGTTAACCGCATATGGAATGTGGCGCCTTCAGCAACAGTCGCGATGTGCAAATCAGGGTTCAGAACAGTTACATCACTGTCAGCTTGAATATCACCAGCAGTCACGTCAGCAGGACCAATTACATCGATTTCCAAATTTTCTTCTTCATCTTCTGGCCCATCTAATTTCAAAGAAATTTTCTTAACATTCAAAATAATCTGAGTAACATCTTCGACAACACCTTTAATAGTCGAAAACTCGTGCAAGACATCATCGATCTGGATGCTGGTAACAGCGGACCCAGGAAGAGATGATAATAATGTACGTCTCAAAGAATTACCAAGTGTTGTTCCATATCCACGTTCGAGCGGTTCAACGACAACTTCACCGTAATTCTTTGTTTCTTCAATTTTATGAATGTTAGGCTTTTCAAATTCAATCATTCTTATCATTAACCCCTTTCAAAACGCGTGAGTCTACATGCAAAATATCAATACGATCAAACAAAATAAACTTCACTATATTGAATGTCTTAATTAAACTCGACGACGCTTTGGAGGACGAGAACCATTGTGAGGTACCGGAGTAACATCACGAATAGCAGTAACTTCCAATCCAGTTGCTTGAAGTGCACGAATAGCAGCTTCACGGCCGGAACCAGGTCCCTTAACAGCAACTTCAACTGACTTCATGCCATGTTCCATTGATGCTTTAGCAGCGGCTTCAGCAGCCATCTGTGCAGCAAATGGAGTTGATTTACGACTTCCACGGAAGCCCAATGCACCAGCTGATGACCAAGAAACCGCATTTCCAGTGGTATCGGTAATCATTACTAAAGTATTGTTGAATGTTGAATGGATATGAGCAACACCAGCAGCAATATTCTTTTTAGCACGGCGCTTACGACTTGACTTTTTGTTTACCATAAAAACTCATGACCTCCTTCTCTAATTATTTTCTTCTACCTGCAGCAACCTTGCTACCTTTACGAGTGCGGGCATTATTCTTGGTATGTTGACCACGAACAGGCAATCCCCGACGATGGCGCATTCCACGATACGACCCAATTTCTTGGAGACGCTTAATATTCATACTTACTTCACGACGCAAGTCACCTTCAATTTTCAGGTTACTTACGACTTCACGGATCTTATCTTCTTGGTCTGGTGTTAAATCACGTACACGAACATCCTCAGAAACGCCAGCTTCAGCTAGAATTTTTTGAGCAGTTGTGTTACCAATACCAAAAATGTAAGTTAAACCGATGACAATTCGCTTGTCACGGGGTAAATCAATTCCGGCAATACGAGCCATTGAGCATACACCTCCTGTTTATGTTTATTTACCTTGGCGTTGTTTGTGCTTTGGGTTTGCTGAGCAAATAACCATTACTCGGCCTTTTCGTTTAATAATCTTGCAATGTTCACACATTTTTCGTACTGATGGTCGTACTTTCATTTTTAACCCTCCTCGAAAAAATTGAAGAAAAGGACTACTTAAATCGATAAGTAATACGTCCCTTACTTAAGTCGTAAGGAGACATTTCAACCGTAACTTTGTCACCAGGTAAAATTCGAATATAATGCATTCGGATTTTTCCTGAAACATGAGCCAAGATCTCGTGTCCATTCTCAAGTTCAACGCGAAACATTGCATTTGGCAAAGTTTCGACAACTTTTCCTTCAACTTCAATAACATTATCTTTAGCCACTCTATTACACCTCCAATGTTAAAATAGATTGAATTCCATTAAAATAAACTTGACAAACCTTTGACAGTTTAACACATTCATTATATTTCATCAATCCAACCGACTCAACACCTAAATTAGTAGCGTTTAGAGTGTGCTTAAGATCTCATCAACTTTTTGCCAAACCTCTTCAATGTCTTTGCTTCCATCAACATTGAACAGGAGATTGCGATCCTTATAAAATGCAATAAGCGGTGTATTCATCTCTACGTTAACTTTGAGACGATTTTTAACAGCTTCAGGCTTGTCATCCTCACGCTGATAAAATTCATGACCGCCACACACATCACAGGTACCTGGAACTTTAGGCATGTGATACAACTTGTGATAAGTTGCACCGCAAGTCTTACAAATGAATCGACCAGATAGACGCTCCGTCAAAAGCTTAGGATCAACATCAATGTTGATAACAGCAGTCAACGGTTTGTCCAAATCTTTAGTCATTGATTCAAGGGCATTTGCCTGCTCTAAAGTTCTTGGGTAGCCATCCAATAAGAATCCTGGCTTAGTATCGTCTTTTGCTAATCGTTCTTTAACGATTCCGTTTGTAACTTCATCAGGAACCAAGTTACCTTTATCAGTGAACTCCTTAGCTTTAACTCCGAGTGGCGTGCTATTTGAAATAGCATCTCGGAACATATCGCCAGTCGAAATATGAGGAACATGATACTTATCAACAATAAATTGTGCTTGAGTACCTTTTCCTGCACCAGGTAAGCCCATTAATATCAAATTCAAAGACATGTTGTTTCCTCCTCGTTTGAAATGTATTGATTGTTTCTAATCTTCAGTTGGTCGTGAATCATGAATAAATCCAACGTATTCACGCTTCATCATCAATCCACGAATCTGACGAATCGTTTCAATGGCAACCCCAACAACGATTAGTAAACTTGTCCCACCTAATCCAATTGACTCGTTCAAGTTCCAAAGGTTTTGTGCAATTAATGGAATTAATGCAACAACACCAAGGAATAACGCACCAACTGTACTAAGCTTCATCAAAAGGTCAGAGACGTAAGACTGTGTCTCGTGACCAGGCCAAACACCTGGAATGTAGCTTCCTTGCTTCTGCAAATTCTCAGAAAGCTTTTCCGGGTTAACCTGAACAAACGCATAGAAGAAAGTAAACATGATAATCAAAATTGTGTAAAAGGCAGCACCTGTTGGAGTCTGCATATTAAACAAATTGTTTAGTACTTGGAACCAAGTAGCAGTTGAGTAATTATTCGTAAATGCCATCAAAATTGTCTGTGGAGTTGCAATAAAGGAACTCGCAAAGATAACGGGAATAACACCAGCAACGTTAACCTTCAATGGAAGGTAACTGCTATCGGGTGATCCTGAAACTCTTCTGGTATATTGAATAGGTACTCGACGCTCAGCTTGTTGAACCCAAGTAACAAATGTAACAATAACCAAAACAATAATCAACAAAGCAACTGCGAACAAAATTGGTTGCCATAAGTCAGCACCAGTGACACCAACAAAATATTGGGTCCATAATGACTGAAGACCTACAGGAATCCGGGCAACAATTCCGGCGAAGATGATCATTGAAATACCATTTCCGATTCCTCGCTCCGTAATCATATCACCCATCCAAGTTGTTAACATTGTCCCACCAGTTAAGATTAAGCCGATGATAACAAACGTTTTAATACTTGGATTTTGAACAAGGTTTAAACTACTCAATTGGTTAAACCCGGCAGTAATTCCAACTGACTGGAAAAATGCCAAGATAACTGTCAAATATCGAGTATGTTGATTCAACTTACGTCGCCCAACTTCACCTTGTTTCCCCCATTCAACGTATCGAGGGACGATATCCATTTGAAGTAATTGGATAATAATTTGAGCAGTGATGTATGGAGAAACCCCCATTGCGAAAATAGAGTAGTTCGTCAATCCACCACCACTAAATGTGTTCAAAATACTTACCAATCCGGAAGATGCAACGGATGTTAAAGCTTTGGCATTGATTCCGGGAACAGTTATGTATGCTCCCAAACGGAATATGATCAAAACAAACAAAGTAAAAAGAATTTTGTTACGAATATCTTTTACTTTAAATGCCTTTGCTAAAGTCGAAAGCATTAAACCACCTCGATTTTACCGCCCGCATTTTCAATTACGGATTGTGCAGCTTTTGAAAATTTATTAGCCTTAACGGTTAATTTTTTGGTCAGTTCACCTTCACCAAGAATCTTAATACCTGATTTGGTATTCTTAACGATCCCTGATTGTTGAAGTAATTCTGGAGTTACTTCAGTACCATCGTCAAAAGCTTCAAGTTTAACAACGTTCACAACAGCATATTCCTTATGGTTAATGTTGTTGAAACCACGTTTTGGAATACGACGATACAATGGCATCTGGCCACCTTCGAATCCTACACGCGTCTTGCTACGAGCTTTTTGACCCTTTTGGCCACGACCTGCTGTCTTACCTTTGCCGGCAGAACGGCCACGTCCTTTACGAGTACGCAATGAACGAGAACCTTCAGCAGCCTTCAATTCATTTAATTTCATGAAATTGGCACCTCCTTACGAATTATTAGTCTTTAACTTGTTCAACTTCAATTAAGTGAGCGATTTGGAATAAAGCCCCACGAATAGATTCGTTATCAGGTTTGACAACGACACTATTTACTCGACCTAAGCCAAGTGCCTTCACAATTTTACGTTGCTTTGGAAGGCGATGAGTTACGCTACGTTTTAAAGTAATTTTCAATTGAGCCATCTAAAACACCCTCCTTATTCAGCTAAGTGTTGGGTTGAAACCCCACGTAAAGCTGAAACTTCTTCAGCACTCTTCAATTCAACCAACCCTTTGAATGTTGCTCGGATAACGTTGATAGGAGTATTGGAACCCAGTCGTTTACTGGTAACATCATCGACACCAGCTAATTCCATAACGGAACGCACGGCACCACCAGCTGCTACTCCAGATCCTTCTTCAGCAGGCTTCAATAAAATCCGTCCGCCACCAAAAGTTCCGAGAACTTGATGAGGAATCGTTGTACCAACAATCGGAACCTCAATTAAGTTTTTGCGAGCTGCTTCAACGGCTTTACGGATTGCTTCTGGAACTTCTTGAGCTTTACCAGTTCCAAAACCAACATGTCCGTGCTTGTCTCCAACAACGACCAAAGCAGCAAAACGAAGACGACGTCCACCTTTTACAACTTTAGTGATCCGGTTAATTGAAACAACGTTGTCTTCAAGCTCTAACTTATCTGGATCAATAAATTTCTTCATGTGCGGTTATTCCTCCTTTATTAGAATTCTAGTCCATTTTCACGAGCAGCATCTGCAAGAGCTTGAACACGACCATGATACAAATATCCACCACGATCGAAAACAACATTTTTAATGTTCTTTTCGCTAGCACGTTGAGCTACTAATTTACCAACACTGGCTGCTTGTTCAGTCTTGTTGCCACTACTGATTGCAGAATCAAGTGTTGAGGCACTAACAAGCGTTACACCCTCTACGTCATCAATAATTTGAGCGTAGATGTTTTTATTAGAACGATATACATTCAAGCGTGGGCGCTCGGCAGTACCAGAAATTTTATTACGGACACGGTTATGACGACGTTTCCGACTCTTATTTTTATCTGGTTTAGAAATCACAATAGTCACCTCAAAATTTTATTAGGCTGATAATCTGTTACTTACCAGTCTTACCTTCCTTACGAATAATATGTTCGTTTTCATAACGAATACCTTTACCTTTGTATGGTTCAGGTGAACGTACGGAACGAACAGTTGCAGCAAAATCACCGACTGCTTGTTTGCTGATACCACTGATATGGATCGTCGTGTTATCAGGAACTTCAACAGTGAGATCTTCAGGAACTTGCATTTCAACGGGGTTTGAATAACCAACGTTCAAAGTAAGCGTTTTGCCTTTAAGTTGTGCACGATAACCAACACCAACAAGCTTTAATGTCTTCTTGAAACCATTAGTGACACCCTCAACCATGTTGTTGAAATTAGCACGCATTGTACCATGTAAGGCACGAACTTTATTATTATAATCAGCAATTGGTTCAAAGTTGACTTCGTTATCCTTGACGTTCATCTTAATTTCTGATGAAAATTCTCGGCTCAAAGTACCTTTAGCACCCTTTACTGTTACAATGTTTCCGTCTTCTTTTACCTCGACACCCTTTGGTAAGACGACGGTTTTATAACCAATTCGACTCATCGATTACACCTCCAATTTAATGAATTTTACCATACGTAAGCTAACACTTCGCCGCCAATTTTTTGGGCGCGTGCTTGCTTGTCTGTAATCACACCGTTTGATGTGGAAATGATAGCAATTCCAAGACCATTCAAGACCTTAGGAACATCATCTGCTTTAACATATGATCGTAGACCTGGCTTCGAAATTCTCTTAAGACCAGTAATGACACGTTGCTTATCCTTGCCATACTTCAAGAAAACACGGATAATGCCTTGTTTGTCGTCTTCGATATATTCAACATCGCGAACAAAACCCTCACGTTTGAGAATTTCAGCAATGTCACGTTTGATTTTTGATGCAGGAACTTCAACTGTTTCATGGTAAACCATGTTCGCATTACGAATACGAGTTAAAAAGTCTGCAATTGGATCAGTCATAGACATCAGCGCACAACCTCCTTTTTAATTATTACCAACTAGCTTTCTTCATGCCAGGAATTTGACCCTTGTGGGCAAGTTCACGGATGCATAAACGGCATAAATGGAATTTCTTGTATACAGAACGAGGTCGTCCGCAACGTTCGCAACGTGTGTAACTCTGTGTTGAAAACTTAGCAGGGCGTTCACTTTTTACAATTAATGATTTTTTAGCCAATGTGAAACCTCCTCTTATCTTGCAAATGGCATACCGAATTGAGCCAATAATTCATGTGATTCTTCATCGGTATTTGCTGTAGTTACGATTACAATATCCAAACCTCTAACACGGTTAACGTTATCATAATCAATTTCAGGGAAAATCAACTGTTCACGAACACCCAAAGTATAGTTACCACGACCATCAAAGGCTCTGGTACTTACACCATGGAAATCACGAACTCGAGGTAATGAAACGTTGACTAACTTGTCTAAGAAGTCATACATTCTGTCACCACGAAGTGTAACCTTGGCACCAATTGACATACCCTCACGTAATCTAAATCCGGCAATAGATTTCTTGGCTTTCGTAACCAATGGCTTTTGACCAGAAATCAAAGCTAATTCAGAAACAGCTTCGTCAAGGTTCTTAGCGTTTGTAACGGCATCACCAACACCCATGTTAAGCACGATCTTATCGATCTTAGGTGCTTGCATAACTGATTTGTAGCTAAATTTCTCCATCATGTGTGGGGTAATTTCGCTGTTGAATTTTTCTTGTAAACGACTTGTCATTTAAAAGGTATCCTCCTTTCGTTAGTGGTTAATCGATCGCTTTTTGCGATTTCTTTGAGTATCGAACTTTTTTACCATCTTCAACTTTGATCCCAATTCGAGTTGGTTCGTTGGTTGATGGGTCAATTAGCATAACGTTTGATACGTGGATTGGTGCTTCAGTATCAACAATGCCACCTTGTGGGTTGGCTTGAGAAGCTTTTTGATGCTTCTTTACTTTGTTGATTCCTTCAACAATCACACGATCCTTTGAAGCGATAGTTTTAGTAACTGTCCCTTCCTTACCTTTGTCCTTACCACTAATAACACGAACTTTGTCACCAGTTTTAATGAACATCTACGGCACCTCCTTATATCCTGGTTGTGATTAAAGTACTTCTGGGGCTAATGAAACAATCTTCATGAAGTTGTTATCACGTAATTCACGAGCAACCGGGCCAAAGATACGAGTGCCTTGGGGACTCTTGTCATCACGGATCAGAACTGCAGCATTTTCGTCAAAGCGAATGTATGAACCATCGTTACGACGTGTAACAGCTTTTGTACGAACAACAACAGCCTTTACAACATCACCCTTTTTGACAACGCCACCTGGTGTTGCTTGTTTAACAGTAGCAACAATAGTATCACCAATACCGGCATACCTTCTGGTTGAGCCACCTAAAACCTTAATAGTTAACAATTCTCTTGCACCTGAGTTGTCGGCAACTTTTAATCGACTTTCTTGTTGAATCACAGGTATATCCTCCCTTCATTATTGGATCGAATACGATAATAATGATAATTAAGTAAAGTTAAATAATAACTGCTTTTTCAACAATCTTAATCAAACGGAAACGCTTTGTCTTTGACAATGGACGTGTTTCCATGATTTGAACAAGATCACCGGTTTTAGCTTCGTTATTTTCATCATGGGCAGTGAATTTCTTTGAGTATCTAACACGCTTACCGTAAGTTGCATGCTTCTTGTAAGTTGAAACTTCAACAGTAATTGTTTTATTGCTCTTATCAGAAACAACGCGTCCTTGATAAACCTTACGCTGGTTACGTTCTTCAGCCATTAATTATACCTCCCTTATCGTATTCTATTTGTTCAGTTCTTGTTGACGAAGTGCAGTCTTGATGCGCGCAATGTTCTTACGAACTTGCTTCAAGCGTGCAGTATTCTCCAACTGGCCAGTGGCTAATTGGAAACGAAGATTGAACAATTCATCTTTGTAATCTTTTTCTTTATCAATCATTTGAGCAGTGGTTAACTTACTGATATCTTTAGCCTTCATTTGATTCGCCACCTACTTCCTCACGTTCTATGATCTTGGTACGAACAGGAAGTTTGTTTGATGCAAGGCGTAATGCTTCATGGGCGGTTGCTTTATCAACTCCACCGATTTCGAACAATACCTTACCACGCTTAACTGGTGAAACCCAGCCAGCTGGTGTACCTTTACCATTACCCATTCGAACTCCGACACCTTTTTCAGTATATGACTTGTGAGGGAAAATCTTAATCCAAACCTTTCCTCCACGCTTCATATGACGGGTCATCGCTACACGACATGCTTCGATTTGACGGTTTGTAATCCAATGTGAATCAAGGGCTTGTAAACCATATTCACCGAAAGTAACCGTCTTACCACCTTTGGCAGTACCACGAAGCTTGCCACGATGTTCACGACGATGCTTTACACGTTTAGGTACTAACATGTTTATTTCCCTCCTTTTGCAGCTTTGCTGTCCTTTGGCTTGTCAGGGAGAACTTCACCACGATAGATCCAAGTTTTTACACCAATTGATCCATAAGTAGTAAAAGCTTCAACCCATGAGTAGTCAATATCTGCTCTTAAAGTATGCAAAGGAACAGTTCCATCTGAGTAAGATTCAACACGAGCCATGTCAGCACCGTTAAGACGACCAGCAACCTGGGTCTTAATACCTTTGGCACCTGCACGCATTGTTCTTTGCATTGACTGACGCATTGCACGACGGAACGCAACACGGCCTTCCAATTGACGGGCAATGTTTTCACCAACTAATTTAGCATCCAAATCAGGTTTCTTGATTTCGATAATGTTGATGTGAACTCGTTTGCCAGTGAGATCGTTAAGCTCTTTACGGAGATTTTCAACCTCTGATCCACCTTTACCAATAACCATTCCTGGCTTAGCAGTATGAATCGAAACATTAACGCGATTTGCAGCACGTTCAATTTCAATAGTAGAAACAGACGCATTAGCAAGACGCTTCTCTATATATTTACGAATTTGTAAGTCTTCTTTTAAGTAAGCTGCATAGTCTTTACCTGCATACCACTTAGCTTCCCAGTCGCGAATGATTCCAACTCGTAAACCATTAGGATTTATCTTATTACCCACGCGTTATCCCTCCTCTTTTTCTGATACAACGATTGTAATGTGACTTGTCCGCTTGTTGATTGGTGATGCAGAACCTTTGGCACGAGGACGGAACCGCTTAAGGGTTGCGCCTTCATTGACAAATGCTTCACTCACAAACAAGTTTTCACTATCTAAATCAAAATTGTTTTCTGCGTTAGCAACTGCAGATTTAAGTACTTTAGAAACTACCGGAGAAGCACCGCGGGGTGTGAAATCCAAAATTGCGGCTGCTTCAGCAACACTCTTACCTCTGATAAGATCAACTACAAGACGGACCTTACGTGCGGCAATGCGAACAGTTTTGGCAGTTGCTTTTGCTGATGTAACTTGTTCAGCCATTTGTTATCCTCCTTGTTTTTAAACAGTCTTCTTATCGTCGGTTCCATGACCATGGAATGTACGAGTTGGAACGAATTCACCAAGCTTGTGACCTACCATGTCTTCTTGAACATAAACTGGGACGTGCTTACGTCCATCATAAACAGCAAATGTATATCCAATAAAACTTGGGAAAATCGTTGAGCGTCGTGACCAAGTCTTGATAACTGACTTCTTTTCTTGGTCTTTTTGAGCGTCTACTTTTTTGAGTAAATACTCATCGGCGAATGGTCCCTTTTTCAAACTACGACTCATTTTGCAACCTCCTCTGCACACAAATTAATTGTAATTAATAAGTGCGTTCTATTACATCTTCGATCCTTTACGACGACGAACGATAAATTTGTTCGAACGTGCTTTCTTAGAACGAGTCTTCTTACCAACTGTCTTCTTACCCCATGGTGATAATGGTGATGGAAGTCCAACTGGCGCTTTACCTTCACCACCACCATGAGGGTGATCGTTAGGGTTCATTACTGATCCACGAACGTGAGGACGTTGGCCCTTGTAACGTGTACGACCAGCCTTACCAACATTTACTAATTCGTGTTCTTCATTACTTACTGAGCCAATTGTTGCTCGGTTTGTGCTGAGAATTAAACGAACTTCACCTGATGCAAGACGAACAAGTGAATACTTGCCATCACGACCAAGCAATTGAGCTGAAGCACCGGCTGAACGAACAAGCTGTCCACCCTTACCAGGCTTCAATTCGATGTTGTGAATAATTGTACCAACTGGAATATTTGAAAGTGGAAGTGTGTTACCTGGTTTGATATCTGCTTCAACACCGGATTCAACCTTATCTCCAACTTTTAATCCTTTTGGTGCAATAATGTATGATTTGATTCCATCGGTATAAACGATTAAAGCAATGTTTGCAGTCCGGTTAGGATCGTATTCAATGGCTTTAACAGTTGCTGGAACGCCATCCTTGATTCGCTTAAAATCAATGATACGGTATTGGTTTTTGTTACCACCACCACGGTGACGAACAGTCATATGACCATAGTTATTACGGCCGGCTGTTTTGCTCTTTGATTCAAGCAAAGACTTTTCAGGCTTACTTTTTGTGATTGAGCTGTAGTCTAAACTTGTCATATTACGTCTACCATTGCTGGTTGGCTTATATGTTTTAATGGCCAAAACGTTTTCCTCCTAATTTAGAGATTAAGAAATTATTCTTCGTTGAATAATTCGATTTCTTTTGAATCTTCAGTCAAAGTAACGATTGCCTTACGACGCTTTTTAGTGTAACCGGCATATCGACCCTGACGCTTTAATTTACCGCGAACATTCATAATGTTTACTCGGACAACCTTAACATCAAAGATGTCTTCGATAGCCTTTTTAACTTGGGTCTTAGTTGCTCGTAAATCAACATCGAATGTGTAGGTCTTATCGTCCATCTTACTGGTTGTTTCTTCAGTAATAACTGGGCGTAAAATAATATCACGTGATTCCATTATGCGAGCACCTCCTCTACTTGAGAAAGAGCAGCTTTCGTAATGACAACTTTGTCATGATCAGCAACGTCCAAAGTGTTAATACCCTTAGCAGGTACTACTTTGACATTTTCCAAATTACGAGCTGATAAAACAGCTTTTTCGTTGTCGTCTTCCAAAACTACTAATGTCTTAGTTGAAACGTCTAATTTGTTTAACAATTCGGCAAATTCTTTAGTCTTAGGTGCATCAAACTTTAAAGTATCAACAACGACTAATTTGTCATCGGAAACCTTTTCTGATAACACTGACTTCAATGCCAAACGTGAAACCTTCTTAGGCAAACGGTATGAGTATGAACGTGGAGTTGGTCCGAAGACAATTCCACCGCCTCGCCATTGTGGTGAACGAATAGAGCCTTGTCGTGCTCTACCAGTACCCTTTTGACGCCAAGGCTTCTTTCCACCGCCACGAACTGCTGAACGGTTCTTAACAGAATGTGTTCCTTGACGTAAAGAAGCACGTTGCATAATAATTGCATCGAACACAACGTTGTTGTTAGGCTCGATACCGAAGATACCGTCATTCAATGTAACAGTACCATTCTTACTTCCGTCTTGTTTGTATAATGCTACGTCAGTCATCTATGGTTGCCTCCCTTCTACTTTTTTGAGCCGTGAACGGCACTTCTAATTGTAATAAATGATTTATTTGCACCAGGGACATTACCCTTGATTAAAAGAACGTTGTTGTCTGTATCAGCATTAACGATCTCTAAATTTTGAATAGTAACAGTCTTGTTACCCATTCTTCCAGGCAATTTCATACCAGGAACAACTCGGTTAATAATTACACCAAGAGAACCCGGACGACGGTGATAACGAGAACCATGAGTTTCTGGTCCACGTGATTGGCCGTCTTTATGAATGTTACCTTGGTATCCATGACCTTTTGTGGTTCCAGTTACATCAACGATGTCTCCTGGTTTAAAGATATCCGCCTTAACTTCATCAGATACTTTATAATCTCCCAGCTCAACATCTTTGATTTCTTTAATGAAGCGCTTAGGAGTCGTGTTTGCTTTCTTTGCATGACCTTGTTCTGGCTTGTTAGTAAGCACAGTACGCTTGTCTGCATAACCTAATTGAACTGAATCGTAACCATCATTTTCAACGGTCTTGATTTGCATAATGACATTAGGCGTCACTTCTACAACAGTAACTGGTACTAATTCACCGTTGTCAGTGAAGACTTGCGTCATTCCAACTTTCTTTCCTAAGATTCCTTTTCTGGTCATGAGTACACCTCCGATATATTGTATTTACTATAGTTTGATTTCAATGTCCACACCGCTTGGCAGGTCGAGCTTCATTAATGAGTCGACAGTCTTTGGTGTTGGATTTAAAATATCGATTAATCGCTTGTGAGTTAAGATTTCAAATTGCTCACGAGAATCCTTAAACTTATGTGGTGAAGCTAAAACCGTGTAGATTGTACGATCAGTTGGCAATGGAATTGGACCTGAAATAGTAGCTCCAGTTCTTTGCGCAGTTGCAACAATCTTGTCTGCGGATTGGTCTAAGATACGATGCTCGTATGCCTTCAACCGAATTCGAATTTTTTGTTTTGCCATTGTGTTCCCTCCTTCGTCTATTTTGAAAATAGGACTAACTCCGTGAAAATTACCGCCAAACCCATGGCAAAGCATCCGGGTGTGTCGCAACCTTTCACATCAAAGCTAATACAAACTCGTTTAGGGCAAACTTATCCCTAAAAACAAGTACTCAAATAGTGTACTAAAAAAAGCCGCACAAAACAAGTGTAAACAGCAATAAATTCAATTTGTAATATTTCTGTTACGAAACAACCTGTTCAAACAATTTTATTTAATGACTAAATGAGCGTAACTGACTTCAATCTATTTATTATAAACGCATTTTGTTGATTCAACAAACAAATTTATAAAAAAAGAGACCGGAATTAAAATTCCGATCTCTTAACTGAATTAATCTTCGGCTGGTTGATTTCCACCATTCTTCTTGATAATTTCAGCTTGAATACTCTTTGGAACTGGCTCGTAGTGATCAAAGGTCATTGTAAATGTACCACGACCTTGTGATGCAGAACGAAGCGTTGTTGCATAACCAAACATTTCAGCTAATGGGACGAATGAATGAATAACTTCAGCACCGCTTCGGCTTTCCATTCCATCAACACGTCCACGTCTAGCAGTTACTTGGCCCATAATGTCACCCATGTATTCTTCAGGGACATTAATATCAACTTTCATGATTGGTTCCAAGATAACAGGTGCAGCGGTCTTAGCAGCATTACGAAGCGCGATTGATGCAGCTACCTTAAATGCAGCTTCACTAGAATCGACTTCATGATAACTACCATCATATAACTTGGCTTTCAAGTCAATCAATGGATATCCGGCAAGGACGCCGTTTGCCAATGATTCTTTCAAACCTTGTTCAACGGCTGGGATGTATTCACGAGGAACAACACCACCAACGATGGCATCTTCGAATTCAAATCCTTTTCCTTCTTCGTTTGGCGTAAATTCAATCCAAACATCACCATATTGACCTTTACCACCAGACTGACGAATGAACTTACCTTGAGCCTTGGTTGTTTTAGTGAATGCTTCACGATATGAAACTTGTGGGGCACCAACAGTGGCTTCAACGTTAAATTCACGTTTCATACGGTCAATGATGATATCCAAATGCAACTCGCCCATTCCGGCGATTAATGTTTCACCGGTTTCAGGGTTAGTCGTTGCTTTAAAGGTTGGATCTTCTTCAGATAACTTTTGAAGCGCAACGTTCATCTTGTCTTGGTCAGCTTTGGTCTTAGGCTCAACGGCAACCTGAATAACTGGGTCAGGGAATTCCATTGATTCCAAGTGAAGTGGGTGATCAACATCAGTCAATGAATCACCGGTTGTGGTGTTCTTCAAACCGATAGCTGCCGCAATATCACCAGAGAATACTTCTGGAATTTCTTGACGGTGATTTGAATGCATTTGAAGCAAACGTCCAACACGCTCACGCTTATCTTTAGTTGCGTTCAAAATGTAAGAACCTGATTCAAGGGTACCTGAGTAAACACGAATATAAGTCAAACGACCAACGAAAGGATCGGTTGCAATCTTGAATGCCAAGGCGGCAAAACTTGCGTCATCATTAGCCTTCAATTCGATGTTTTCACCGGTTTCAGGGTCAGTTGCTTTATAAGGCTTAACATCAAGTGGTGATGGCAAGTAGTCAATAACTGCATCCATCAACATTTGAACACCCTTGTTCTTGAAAGCTGAACCAGCCAGCACTGGGAACAATTCCAAGTTCAAAGTTGCTTTACGAATAGCAGCCTTAATTTCAGGAACTGGGATCTCTTCACCTTCCAGGTATTTGTTCATGATATCGTCATCAACATCTGCAAGGTCTTCGATCAATTGGGCACGGCGCTTAGTGGCTTCTTCTTTATAGTCATCTGGAACGTCAACTGTATCCCATTCAGTACCAAGCTTATCTTCATCATAAAGATCAGCTTTCATTTCAATAAGGTCAATAACCCCTTCGAAAGCATCTTCGGCACCAATTGGCATTTGGATAGCAAGAGGCTTTGCATTCAAACGATCTGCAATTGACTTAACTGAAAAGTCAAAGTCTGCACCAAGCTTATCCATCTTGTTAACAAAAACAATACGGGGAACGTCATAGTCGGATGCCTGACGCCAAACAGTTTCTGTCTGTGGCTCTACACCAGCTTGACCATCTAAAACGGCGATCGCACCATCCAAAACACGAAGTGAACGTTCAACTTCAACAGTGAAATCCACGTGTCCTGGGGTATCAATGATATTGATACGGTGGTCTTTCCATTGTGCCGTTGTAGCGGCAGAAGTGATCGTAATCCCACGTTCCTGTTCTTGGGCCATCCAGTCCATTTGTGAAGCACCATCATGGGTTTCACCAATTTTATGAATTTTACCGGTATAGTACAAGATACGTTCAGTAGTCGTGGTCTTACCAGCATCGATATGGGCCATAATCCCGATATTACGAGTTTTTTCTAGTGGAAATTCTCGTTTGTTAGCCATTGTGTAACTCCTTCCGATTCGTACAAAAAGTGGCTAAATCAGCCACTTATTAGTTTGAGCTGTTGAGAATAAAGTTGATATTACCAACGATAATGTGCAAATGCACGGTTGGCTTCAGCCATTCTATGTGTGTCTTCACGCTTCTTAACTGAAGCACCCGTATTATTAGCGGCATCCATGATTTCACGTGCAAGACGTTCAGTCATCGTATGCTCACCACGTGAACGAGCGTAGTTAACGATCCAACGTAAGCCCAATGTGGTCCGACGATCTGGTCGAACTTCGATTGGAACTTGGTAGTTAGAACCACCAACACGACGAGCCTTAACTTCAAGGACCGGCATAACGTTCTTCATTGCTTCTTCGAATACGTCAACTGGTTCGTTGTTGGTTTCTTTCTTAATGATGTCAAAGGCACCATATAAAATTTGTGATGCAGTTCCACGTTTACCGTCTAACATCAAACGGTTGATTAAACGGGTTACCAATTTTGAGTTATAAATTGGATCAGGAAGTACTTCCCGCTTTTGAACATTTCCTTTTCTAGGCATTTCGTTATCCTCCTCATGATTCTATAAAACTAAATATTTAGATTGCATTAGTAAGATTATTCTTTAGGCTTCTTTGTACCGTATTTTGAACGTCCTTGACGACGGTCTTGAACACCGGCAGTATCAAGAGCACCACGAATAACGTGATAACGAACACCAGGTAAATCCTTAACACGGCCACCACGGATCAAAACAACACTATGCTCTTGTAAGTTATGACCAATACCTGGAATGTAAGCCGTAACTTCAATTAAGTTAGACAAACGGACACGGGCATATTTACGTAAAGCTGAGTTAGGCTTCTTTGGTGTCATAGTACCAACACGGGTTGCAACACCTCGTTTTTGAGGGGCTGGAACAGTAACTTGCTTCTTCTTGAAACTATTGTAAGCATAGTTTAAAGCTGGTGACTTTGATTTTGAAGTTCTAGAATGACGTCCTTTACGGACCAATTGGTTAATTGTAGGCATCTAAAAAGTTCTCCTTTCAAATTTTCAATGTAAGTCCACACATCCAGGCGGTTCTTTTTTATGTAAAAAGAAATGTGTACCGCCCAACACTTTTTGTCATATACAGTCAGCATGTCTGAATATTTCAGGAATCTGTCACAAAAAGCACCTTGTCTAATTTATCATGACTAACCGTTTGTGTCAATGAATCGGGATAAATAATTTTTCGCCAAAATACGTACCTAACATATAGAGGTAAAAAATATGATAATCATACAATTTTTGCTGGGTGCAAGCCTGGCGTCCTTTTTTAATTTAGTTGCGTTAAGAGACGCTCGGGGCGAGTCGATTGTCCGGCCACGATCGCATTGTGACACTTGTCAGATGCAATTAGCTGCTTATGATCTCATTCCTGTGCTCAGCTACATTATTTTAATAGGAAAGTGTCGGTACTGCAAGTCATCTTTATCAGCAACGTTTTTCTTCAACGAGTTGATGCTTGGAATCGCATTGGCTTCACTCAACATCCAACACACAAATTTCCCGTTCATGTTGTCATTGATCATGATGGCGTTTCTAAGTTCATTCGACTTGGTCCAAAAGCAGGTTCCGACTTGGGGAATCCTTGGATTATTTTGTATTTGTTTGTTGCTAATTGCCCATCCCCTCACACAAATTGGTCCTGCTTTTGTAATCTACCTTGTTGTTCAACTGATTAATCAGAAAAAGCACTGGGTCGGTGCTGGCGATTTGGATATTTACTTTTGCTTGTGGTTAATTTCAAGTGTCCTATTTTTATTATGGACAACGTTTATTGCCTGCATTGCCGCACTCGTTTATTTGATTGTTGCCCCATGGCCCAAGGACTCAAAGATTCCATTTGTCCCATTCATTTCAGTTGGATACTTTGTCACATTTCAATTTCAGTCAGTCTTACTGCCACTTATTTCATGACATCAAAAAAAGGATTTCACCGCAATTGGTGAAATCCTTTTTTGATTAATTTGGTTAAGTTCGATTACTTCGTTGTTTTGCTCTTACTAGCATCTTCAGCTTTCATTTTCTCTTCAAGCTCGCTAATTGAGTAAACACCATCAGTTGATGAGCTACCAATTTCTTCAGGCTTAATTCCACGGTAATCTGGCATTCCAGTACCAGCAGGAATTAATTTACCAATGATAACATTTTCCTTCAAACCAACAAGTGGGTCATTTTTACCACGAATAGCAGCATCAGTAAGCACACGAGTTGTTTCTTGGAATGATGCGGCTGACAAGAAACTATTGGTCTCAAGGGCAGCTTTGGTAATTCCAAGCAAGACAGGTCGAGCTGTCGCTGGGATTCCACCAGTTACAACTGTATCTGCGTTACTATTCTTGAAGTCATTGATGTCCATTAAAGTACCAGGTAAAACATCAGTGTCGCCAGGATCCATGATGCGGACCTTACGAAGCATTTGACGAATCATGATTTCCACATGCTTATCAGACACTTCAACACCTTGCATACGGTAAACTTTTTGAACTTCATGCAAGAGATAGTTTTCAGTTGAAAGAACGTCACGAACTTTTAACAATTCCTTAGGGTCAACAGAACCTTGGTTCAATGCAGAACCACGGTGGATGAAGTCGCCTTCAGCAACTTTCATTTGAGCGGTAATTGGAACCGTGTAAGTCCGAGTATCAGATTCACCTTTAACAGTGATTTCCTTGGTTCTTTCAGCAGGGTTTTCTTCGATTGATTCAATTGTCCCAGTAACTTCACTGATCTCAGCTTTACCTTTTGGATTACGTGCTTCAAAAATTTCTTGAACACGAGGAAGTCCTTGGGTAATATCGGCGTTACCAGCAACACCACCAGTATGGAAGTTACGCATGGTCAACTGGGTACCGGGTTCACCGATTGATTGAGCGGCAACAGTACCAACAGCTTCTCCAACTTCAACTTCGTCTCCGGTAGCTAAGTTACGACCATAACATTTTTCGCAGACACCATGAATCGTGTTGCAAGTAAATGCTGAACGAATGGTTACTTCCTTAATTCCAAGATCATCGATTTGTTGAGCTTGGCCTTCAGTAATCATTGTATTGGCAGCGACAATGACGTCACCAGTCTTCGGATTCTTAACCGTCTTATGCGCATAACGACCAACGATTCGGTCGTAGAGTGGTTCAATCATTTCATTACCTTCAGTGATTGCACTGATTGTAAGGCCACGATCGGTTCCACAGTCTTTTTCACGGACAATGACGTCTTGAGCAACATCAACCAAACGACGAGTCAAGTATCCTGAGTTGGCAGTCTTAAGGGCAGTATCAGTCATACCTTTACGGGCGCCATGGGTTGAAATAAACATTTCCAACACAGTCAAACCTTCACGGAAGTTTGAAGTGATTGGCAATTCCATGATTTCACCGTTAGGAGCCGCCATCAATCCACGCATACCGGCAAGCTGAGTAAAGTTTGAAATGTTACCACGGGCACCGGAGTCACTCATCATGTAGATAGGGTTTTGTGGATCTTGTTCAGCCATCAAACGCTTCTGAATTTCATCCTTGGCGTCATTCCAGATACCAATAACACGTTCATAACGTTCATGATCGGTAATCAAACCACGACGGAACTGTTTTGTCACCATGTCCACTTTCTTATGGGCATCGTCAATAAGTTCCTGCTTTTCAGGCAATTGGGTGATATCAGTAATCCCAACAGTTAAGCCGGACTTAGTTGATTCGTTGTATCCAAGATCTTTCATCCGGTCAAGGAAGAATGAGGTTTCAGTTACCTTATAGCGCTTGTAAACTTCGGCAATGATGTCACTTAAATACCCCTTCTTGAATGGTGGAACCAACGCAGCATTTTTAAGATGCTCATGGATATCTTCACCAGCTTCAAGGAAGTACTTGTCGTCAACAAAATTGTTCAAATTAGTTTCAGTTGGTTCGTTAATATATGGGAAGTCCTCTGGCAAAATCGTGTTGAAGATAATCTTACCAACAGAAGTTACCAAAATTTTATCCAACTGTTCCTTAGTAAACGTCTTCTTAGGATAAGCAGATGCCTTAATTCCAACTCGCGTATGCCAATGAACGATTCCATTCTTATAAGCTAATTGGGCTTCTTCAGGTGAATTAAAGATCATGCCTTCACCTTCACGGCCTGCTTCTTCCATGGTCAGGTAATAGTTACCAATAACCATATCCTGAGATGGTGTTACAACTGGTTTTCCATCCTTAGGTGCAAGGATATGGCCAGCAGCCAACATCAGCAAACGTGACTCAGCTTGTGCTTCGTCAGATAAAGGAACGTGAATGGCCATTTGGTCCCCATCAAAATCGGCGTTGTAAGCTTCACAAACCAACGGATGAAGACGCATGGACTTACCACTAACCAAAACAGGTTCGAAGGCCTGGATTCCCAAACGGTGAAGTGTAGGAGCCCGGTTCAACAGAACTGGGTGTTCCTTAATAACATCTTCCAAAACGCTGAAGACATCGTCGTCTTGACGTTCAATTTTACGCTTGGCGTTCTTAATGTTGGAAGCCAAATTGCGACCAACCAATTCTTTCATGATAAATGGCTTGAATAATTCCATGGCCATTGGAACTGGCAATCCCATTTGGTTCATCCGAAGATGAGGCCCAACATCAATAACTGAACGACCTGAATAATCGACACGCTTACCAAGCAAGTTCTGACGGAATCGTCCCTGCTTACCTTTAAGCATGTGAGAAAGTGATTTCAGTGGACGGTTACCAGGACCTGCAACCGGACGGCCACGACGGCCATTATCGATCAAGGCATCAACGGCTTCTTGAAGCATCCGCTTTTCGTTTTGAACAATAATGCCAGGCGCGTTCAAATCGAGTAACCGCTTCAAACGATTGTTACGGTTGATTACTCGACGGTACAAATCGTTCAAATCGGAAGTGGCAAAACGGCCACCTTCAAGTTGAACCATTGGACGTAAGTCAGGTGGAATAACTGGAATTGCATCCATTACCATCCATGAAAGTTCATTTCCGGACTGAACAAATGCTTCCAAGATATCCAAACGACGAACGGCACGGGTCCGTTTTTGACCCGTTGCGTTCTTTAATTCGTCCTTTAATTCAATGACTTCCTTGTTGACATCAACATCATCCAACAAGGTCTTAATTGCTTCAGCACCAATTTGTGCGGAGAAACGAGGACCATATTCCTGCTTCTTTTCACGGTATTCACGTTCTGAAAGCAACTGCTTCTTTTCCATAGGTGTATTACCTGGTTCGGTGACAACGTATGAAGCGAAGTAAATGATTTCTTCAAGCGCACGGGGGCTCATATCCAATACAAGACCCATTCGGCTTGGGATTCCCTTGAAATACCAGATGTGGGTAACTGGCGCTGCTAATTCAATATGGCCCATTCGTTCACGACGAACCTTTGAACGCGTCACTTCAACACCGCAGCGGTCACAAACGATTCCCTTGTAACGGATCCGCTTGTATTTTCCACAGGCACATTCCCAGTCCTTGGTAGGACCAAAAATTCGCTCATCAAACAAACCATCTTTTTCTGGTTTTAAAGTTCGGTAGTTAATGGTTTCAGGCTTTTTAACTTCACCATATGACCAGCTACGAATCTTATCAGGAGAGGCTAGTCCAATCTGCATACTTTCGAATTTATTAACATCGACCACTAGTTTGACCTCCCATTCTAGTCATTACTATTGTTAGCGTTGGTTGATTTGGATGGTGCTTCAACCTTCTCGTCTGCCTGTTTGTTGGCTTGGTCTTCTTGTTCCTTCTTCTTGTCGGCTAACTTGCTTAATGCATCAACGTTAACCACGTCATCGTCATCATCAAGATCTCGCAATTCGATTTCTTTATGACTGGAGTCAAGAACTTTCATATCAAGGCCTAATGATTGCAATTCTTTAACAAGCACACGGAATGATTCAGGAACACCCGGCTTTGGAATTGGCTCACCCTTCACAATGGCTTCGTAAGTCTTGACACGACCAACAACGTCATCGGATTTGTAAGTCAAAATTTCTTGAAGTGTGTAAGCAGCACCATATGCTTCAAGTGCCCAAACTTCCATTTCACCAAAACGCTGGCCACCAAACTGTGCTTTACCACCAAGTGGTTGTTGTGTAACCAATGAGTAAGGTCCAATTGAACGTGCATGAATTTTATCATCAACCATGTGGGCAAGCTTGAGGTAATGCATGACACCAACGGCAATCTTCTTGTCAAATGGTTCACCGGTACGGCCATCATACAGGATGTATTTACCATCTGAAGGCATTCCGGCTTCTTTAACAGCATCCCAAATATCTGAATCTCGGGCACCATCGAAAACAGGAGTTGCAACGTGGATTCCCAGCTTACGAGCAGCCATTCCCAAATGAAGTTCCAGAACTTGTCCGATGTTCATACGAGATGGAACACCCATGGGACTCAACATAATGTCCACTGGTGTGCCATCAGGTAAGAATGGCATGTCTTCTTCTGGAATCACAACGGAAACGGTACCCTTGTTACCATGACGGCCTGACATCTTATCACCAACTTGAATCTTACGCTTCTGGGCGATGTAAACACGAACCATCTTGTTAACACCAGGTGAAAGTTCATCACCGTTTTCACGAGTGAAGACCTTAACATCTTGGACAATACCGCCACCACCATGAGGAACTCTCAATGATGTATCACGGACTTCACGTGATTTTTCACCAAAGATAGCATGCAGCAAACGTTCCTCAGCTGATAATTCAGTGACACCCTTAGGCGTTACTTTACCAACTAAAATGTCGCCATCATGAACTTCGGCACCAATCCGTACGGTCCCGTCTTCATCAAGGTTCTTCAAAGCATCTTCACCAACATTAGGAATTTCCCGAGTCATTTCCTCAGGTCCTAATTTGGTATCACGGGTTTCTGATTCGTACTCTTCAATATGAATTGAAGTGTAGACGTCGTCTTTAACCAACCGTTCGCTAATTGCGATGGCATCTTCGAAGTTGTAACCTTGCCAAGTCATAAATGCAACAACGGGGTTTTGACCAAGTGCCAATTCTCCGCCTTCCATTGATGGACCATCAGCTAAGATTTCGTCGGCATCAACGTGATCGCCAACCTTAACGATAGGGCGTTGGTTGTAGTTTTTACCGCCATTTGAACGACGGAACTTCATTAATTTATATTTATCAAGGGTCTTGTCTTCACGACGAATGCGGATTTCACGTGCATCGACGTATTCAACAGTTCCCGGGTTCTTACAAATGAGTGCAACACCGGAATCATGGGCAGCCTTGTATTCGATACCAGTACCAACAAGTGGTGCATGAGGATCAATCAAAGGAACCGCCTGACGCTGCATGTTGGCACCCATCAGGGCACGGTTGGAGTCATCGTTTTCCAAGAAAGGAATACATGCAGTGGCAACAGCAACTACTTGCTTAGGAGAAACGTCCATGTAGTCAACTTTGTCGATACTAATTTCGATGTTGTTTGATTGATGACGCGCCATAACGATCTTATTAACAAACGAACCATCATCGTTCAATGGTGAGTTAGCCTGCGCAATAACAAAGTTATCTTCTTCGTCAGCAGTCAAATAGTCGATCCGATCGGTAACCTTGTGGGTTGTCCAATCAACACGACGGTATGGTGTTTCGATGAAACCATACTTGTTAACCCGCGCATAACTGGACAAACTGTTAATCAATCCAATGTTAGGACCTTCAGGTGTTTCAATTGGACACATCCGGCCATAGTGGGTGTAGTGAACATCTCGGACTTCATATCCGGCACGGTCACGGGTTAAACCACCAGGTCCAAGGGCAGACAAACGACGCTTATGCGTTAATTCACCAAGCGGGTTGGTCTGATCCATGAACTGTGACAGCTGTGATGAACCAAAGAACTCTTTGATTGATGCAACAACTGGTCGAATGTTAATCAATTGTTGAGGTGTCACTGTAGAAGTATCCTGAATTGACATTCTTTCACGAACAACTCGTTCCATCCGTGATAAACCAATTCGGAATTGGTTCTGCAGCAATTCACCAACTGAACGAATTCGACGGTTACCCAAGTGATCGATATCGTCGATTGAACCAATGCCTTCTTGAAGGTTAAAGAAGTAGTTCATCGAAGCAATCACGTCAGCAGGTGTAATGTGTTTGAAGCTCAATGGAATATTGTCGTTTCCGATAATAGGAACAACCCGATCAGGATCGTTAACGGATTGAACCTTCACGATTTGAACGGTCATTGGCTTCGTCACAACAGCTTCATCTGATGGGTTAAAGGTATAAGCTTTAAAATCATCGTTATCAAGGTAAGGTGCGAGATCTTTCATCACATCTTTAGACACAACCGTGCCCTTTTGTGCAATGACTTCACCCGTATCAGGGTCAGCTAAAGTCTCAGCTAACGTCAACCCTAATAAACGGTTCTTCAAACTTAGCTTTTTATTGGTCTTATAACGGCCAACTGGTGCCATGTCATAACGCTTTGGATCAAAGAAGCGTGCAGTTAACAAGCTTCTTGATGAATCAGCAGTCTTAGGCTCACCTGGACGTAGTCGCTCATAAATATCTTTTAATGACTCTTCAACACGAGAATCATCGGTATCCTTATGAACATCCTTTTCCAAGGTCAGACCCAAACTGTCGTTGTCGCCCAAGATGTCAATGATTTCAGAATCACTGCCAAATCCGAGGGCACGAATCAATTCGGTTAAAGGAATTTTTCTAGTTCGATCAATTCGAACATACGCAATATTTTTTGCGTCGGTTTCAAATTCAAGCCAGGCACCTCTGTTAGGAATCACAGTTGTACCGAATGAATCACGGCCATTCTTATCTTTGTCTGCGTGGTAATAAACGCCGGGTGAACGAACCAATTGTGAAACAATAACCCGTTCAGCACCATTAATAATGAATGTCCCTTGATCAGTCATTAATGGAAAATCGCCAAAGAATACATCTTGAGTCTTGATTTCGCCAGTCTCGTGATTGGTTAATTTCAGCTTAATGTGAAGTGGCGCCGAATAATTCGCCTCGTGTTCACGTGCCTCGTCGACAGTGTACTTTGGTGTTAACAATTGATAATCAACAAACTCTAAAGAAAGCTTGCCCTGGAAATCGTCGATTGGCATAATGCCGTCGAAGGTTTCTTTAAGTCCCTCATGTAAAAACCAGTTGTAAGAATTAGTCTGGATTTCAATCAGGTTCGGTAAATCAAGCACTTCTTTAATTCGTGCATAACTTCGTCGGGTACGGTGTTTTCCATATTTAACTAAATGTCCTGCCAAGTTTTTCACCTCTCCAAAATTCCGGAATCGAAATGTTACAGTTTGATTACAAATGCACTTTTTAGCACATTTATCCGGGTTCAGGGCAAAAAAAATCCAAAAACAAGATCATCTTGCTTTTGGTTTTTTATGCAGGCCAACCCGGACAATAGATCGCGTTGACCATTTCGATTCACAACAAATACAGTTAAAAGAATAACAATTTATTAACTTAAAGTCAACCCTTTTGACTAGTGCGTGCCGAATCGCAATTATTTTTTATCTTTAACCAGTGTTTTGGTTTCAGGTTTTTTAACTGAAATCGTAATTTGATTGTTTCGTCCACCAACTGTGACTGAATCACCAGGCACAATTTCTTTGGATAATAACTTGGCGCTTAAATTATCTTCCAATTCAGTTTGAATTGCCCGACGAATTGGACGAGCACCGTATTCGGGATCAAATCCGCGTTTGGAAATAATTCCAATGGCAGTCTTGGTAATCTTAATGTCGATTCCTTGGTCATGAATTCGCTTGATAACCGGCTTAGCCATCAGGTAAACAATTTGATCAAGTTCTGCCTTCGTCAATGAGTGGAAGACAACCACTTCATCAATTCGGTTCAAGAATTCAGGACGGAATCGTTGTTTAAGGGCAGCTTGGATCGTGTCCTTCATGGCAGCGTAGCCTTCCTTGGCATCTTCTTGACCAAAGCCGACTGTCTTCTTGTCTCGAAGCGTCGTTGCCCCCAAGTTGGAAGTCATGATAATAACGGTGTTTCGGAAGTCAATCTTTCGACCCTTGGCATCCGTTAAGTAACCATCATCAAGAACTTGAAGCAACAGGTTAAAGACGTCTGGATGGGCCTTTTCAACCTCATCAAATAAGACAACCGAGTATGGCTTTTGACGAACCTTTTCAGTTAACTGGCCACCTTCATCGTAACCGACGTATCCAGGTGCTGAACCAATCAATCGACTAGTCGAGTACTTCTCCATAAATTCACTCATGTCCACTCGAATGATGTCTTCTTCTGAGCCAAAGACTGCTTCGGCAACGGCCTTGGCAAGTTCAGTCTTACCAACACCAGTTGGGCCGAGGAACATAAACGAACCAATTGGTCGGTTCGGATCTTTCAAGCCGCTTCGAGCTCGTCGAATTGAACGCGATACGGCAGAAATTGCCTCTTCTTGGCCAACGACTCGTTTGTGAAGAACTTCTTCCAAGTTGACCAAACGATCAGCTTCGGTACTGCTTAAACGCGTCACCGGAATTCCCGTCCACTCGCCGACAATTTCGGCAATGTCTTGAGCTGTTTCCTTGACTGGATAATGAGCTTCTTCATTGGTATCATCGTCAGCATCGTCGTCACTGGCTAATTCATCTTGAAGTTTATTGGTTTGTTTTCGAAGTGTGGCTGCTTTTTCGTAATCTTGGGCAACCAGTGCTTCATTTAACTGTGACAATAAATCAGACAACTTTTTATGGTCATCAGCGACATCGGAATTTTGTAAGTGATCAATTCGGACTTTGGCCGCTGCTTCATCCATTAAATCAATGGCTTTGTCGGGTAAAAATCTGTCACTAATGTATCGGTTGGACAGGTTCACAGCCGCGTCAATTGCTTCATCAGTAATTTCAACGTGATGGTGTTGCTCGTACTTTGGACGCAGTCCCTTAAGAATCTCAACGGTTTCATCAGTCGTTGGTTCATCAACCATAACCTTGGCAAATCGACGTTCCAAGGCGGCATCAGATTCAATGTACTTTTGGTATTCGTCGAGTGTGGTTGCCCCGATTAATTGCAGTTCGCCACGGGCCAAGGCAGGCTTCAAAATGTTGGAAGCATCAATCGCGCCTTCAGCACCACCGGCGCCAATCAAAGTATGCAGTTCATCAATGAAGAGAATGATATTGCCATCTTGATAAATTTCATCAATCACTTTTTTTAAGCGGTCTTCAAATTCACCACGGTATTTGGTTCCGGCAACCAATGAGCCCATATCAAGCATCATTAAACGCTTTTTGGCCATATCACCAGGAACGTCGCCGTTGACAATTCGTTCTGCCAATCCTTCAGCGATCGCCGTTTTACCAACCCCGGGTTCACCGATTAAGACCGGATTATTCTTAGTCCGGCGGGCCAAAATTTGGACAACCCGCTTTACTTCAAGGTCTCGGCCAACTGTTGGGTCGAGCCGATCTTGTCGGGCCATTTCCGTGAGGTCACGGGCCAGTGAATCGATGGTTGGTGTCTTTGAGTCGGCAGGCTTTTGTTGACGGCCACGCTGTTTGGAAGCCATGTTTGAGGCCATGGAGCCGCCGCTAATACCCATTTTTCGTAAAGTTACTTTTCTAATTTGTGAAAGGTCCAGTCCCAAATTAATTAAAATTCGGGATGACAAAATCGTCTCGTCAGTCAGTAATGAAAGCAAAATATGCTCTGTACCAACTTTTGGGACACCATTTTTCTTGGCAAATTCGCCAGCTTGAGCTAAAACTTCTTTGGCTTTAGGAGAGTATGGCAGATAATCGTTGCTACTAAGATCCTTGAGGTTACCGTAGCCGGCAAAGCGCTCTACTTCTTCAGTTACATCTTCTGCAGTCACTGAGAACTGTTGAAGGGCTTTATAAGCAATTCCATTTGTTTCGATCAACAATCCTAACAACAGGTGTTCAGTTCCAATTGCCTGATGTTTAAATTTCTTGGCTTGTTCCTGAGCAATGGTCAAAACGTTCTTAGCACTTGGCGTAAATAAATTATTCATAGATACCCTCGCTTTCTATCGTTCATATCGCAGTCGATTCAAAATGGATACCATAATGTTGGCGCGTAAAATATCCGTTAGATCGCTGTTGTTTAAATCAATTGCATCCTTGTCAATCGCTGCTAATATGATACTCACCTCGCGACGATTAATTAATTCATTATTATATAACGTTTGGACGATGGTTTCACTATCCCGCTTCGATAATTTATTACCAATTGCGGCAATCAGAGAATTCAACACATCGATGTCATCTAATAAATGAACTTTCTCTATTCTAATGTAGCCGCCACCGCCACGTTTACTTTCCACGATATAACCATTTTGGATCGTAAAACGAGTATTGATAACATAGTTAATTTGGGACGGTACAACGTCAAATAAGCCAGCGATTTCGGAACGACGAATTTTAACTTGTTCGTTGTCAGCAAGTATTTCTTTAAGATAGTGTTCAATTAAATCAGAAATATTTTCGTCCGCCATTTAATCACCCAATTCTTTGACTAATATTGACTATTATTATACGAATGTGGGAATAAAGTGCAAGGAAAGTGTTTCAGAGTGCGAAGCAAACTGGTTAGCTACTAGGCATTTCATGGCCGTCGGAGCATTAGTGTCATAACAGCCGTTAACGCGATTTTGCGTTAACGGCTGTTATTGGACTAAGCGGAGAAAGCTGGTTTGCTTCGCACGTTTCCACTAGGTGATAAAAGAACCTAAAATGACATTTACATCAACCAATAGTGCGCAGCAAACCGCATAATGACTGGACGCTACACCCCATTTGCGGTCGCCGATCACGAGACAAAACAAAAAGGCCAAGACCCATGACAGGTCCCGCCCTTTGCAATGCTAGCTATTCATTCTTATATGTATCAAGCCACAAAAAAATCGGGAAAACAAGATTTGAACTTGCGACCCCTACGTCCCGAACGTAGTGCTCTACCAAGCTGAGCTACTTCCCGATGATTAAGTACTATTGAATTAACAATATCAATATATCACAAAATCTATGTTGAAAAAAGTCGGGAAGACAGGATTCGAACCTGCGACCCCCTGGTCCCAAACCAGGTGCTCTACCAAGCTGAGCTACTTCCCGAAAAAATAGTTGATGGCAATAAAAAATGCACCCAGTAGGAGTCGAACCTACAACCTTCTGATTCGTAGTCAGACACTCTATCCAATTGCGCTATGGGTGCATAATAAGTATTTAATTAGTGAGCCTCAATCAAAATCCTGATTGAAGCGGAAGACGGGATTCGAACCCGCGACCCCCACCATGGCAAGGTGATGTTCTACCACTGAACTACTTCCGCAAAATGCCGACTAGACGATTCGAACGCCCGACCTCTTCATTACTAGTGAAGCGCTCTAACCAACTGAGCTAAGTCGGCAAAACAATATAGTTGATAGGCATCTAGTACCTATGCGGGCGAAGGGATTCGAACCCCCACGTCATAAGACACTAGAACCTAAATCTAGCGCGTCTGCCAGTTCCGCCACGCCCGCATTGTTTGAAAAAACTGGCAATGAGCCGTGGCAGTCTCGAACTGCCGACCCTCTGATTAAAAGTCAGATGCTCTACCAACTGAGCTAACGGCTCATATGGAGGATACAGGGATCGAACCTGTGACCTCCTGCTTGTAAGGCAGATGCTCTCCCAGCTGAGCTAATCCTCCATGTATCTTGATGGTATTAATTGGTAGCAACATCATCAACACAACTATTAAATTTTACAATACCAATGAATTCAAGTCAAGCTGAATTTTTAAAAATTGTAAATCAGTAACAGTTGATTAACAACGTCTTTTTCCGACAAAAAATATTATATCCTATCCAGCAAAACAATGCTAGTCCAATTTTCAATTTCTTGTTAATTTTTCGATTTTGTCCACATTTCAATGTAAAAAAAGAGCGAAAGGCCAAAATCGCCTTTCGCTCTTTTCCTCGATGTGTCACGGGTCAACGACACATCAAGATGATCAGGGAAATGATGCCAGTCAACTTGACCGGGGAAGTCAAATTAACCAACCGTAACTCAGACACGTGAAGGATGTCTGGGTTACATTTAATAAATACGCAAATCATGACCCAATTATTTTTGTTTTTCGATTTTTGTCATACCATGCATGTATGGTCGTAAGACTTCTGGGATTGTCACTGTCCCATCTGGATTTTGGTAGTTCTCCAAAATAGCGGCAACCGTTCGGCCGACAGCTAAACCAGAGCCGTTCAAAGTGTGCACAAAATGAAGCTTACCATCTTCATCACGATATTGGATGTGAGCGCGCCGTGCTTGGAAATCAGTACAGTTGGAACAACTTGAGATTTCTCGGTACTTGTCTTGAGCTGGGAACCAGACTTCCAAATCATGTGTCATTGCTGCCGTAAAGCTCATGTCACTGGTCGTTAGCGTGATGACGTGGTAGGCTAATCCCAATTTTTGCAAATTAACTTCAGCTTGGTGGGTAATTTCTTCCAATGCCTTCCACGAATCTTCCGGCTTGGTAAATTTAACCATTTCAACCTTGTTAAATTGATGCAGACGAATTAACCCTTTGGTGTCGCGGCCAGCACTTCCGGCTTCTGAGCGGAATGCTGGTGATAACGCAGTCACTGAAACCGGCAGCTTTTCAGTTGGGATGACTTCGTTTCGATAGTAATTAACCAGCGGAACTTCAGCCGTTGGAATCAGGGTTAGATCACTGTCTTGAATTTCGTAGCCAGCCTTGGTCTCGAGGAACTTAGGAAATTGACCGGTGCCAAACATCGAGTCGTCGTTCACCATATATGGTGGGATCACTTCGGTATAACCGGCAGCGGTATTTTGATCGAGATAAAAATTATAAACCGCTCGTTCCAGTAATGCGCCATCGCCGATGTAGTAAACAAATCGGCTTCCGGATACTTTCGCAGCCCGTTCAAAGTCAAGAATTCCTAACTCTTCACCGATCTCCCAATGATGTTTGGGTTTGAAATCAAATGACGGAATCTGGCCAACCTTTCGAAGCTCAACCGATCCTTCTTCAGTCAGCGAAACTGGAACCCCATCGTGTGGAATATTTGGTAAGTGAGCGGCTAAGTTGTTTTCATCGTCTTCGATTTTTCGCAGTTGGTCATCGAGAGTTTTTATCTTTTGGCCAACCTGCTTCATTTGATTAATCGCTTCAGATGCGTCTTCCTTATTACGCTTTTTTTGAGAAATTTGATCCGAAACATCATTTCGCTGTGCCTTCAGTGACTCTGATTCAACAATTAAGTCCCGGCGCTTGGCATCAAAGCTCAGTAACTCATCAATTGTTTCCGGTTTGACGCCACGGGTCGCCAACTTTTCTTTGGTAAAATCCGGATCTTTACGAATCTTCTTAATATCTAACATTTCAATTCCTCCTTAGAATATACAAAAGGACCCCTCGTCACTGGGACGAAGGATCCTTTTCGCGGTACCACCCAAGTTCTCGACTGTCGTCAAGCTCTCAAAGTATGATAACGGCATACACCGTGCAGCATTACCTGCCCGTTTTCTTGTGCTGGAATATTCGATGACAGTTCCCACCAACCACTGTCTCTCTGAAATCTACTTAATAGGCACAAAACGTTTTATCTGAGTTCGATTATAACCAATCAAGCCATAAATCACAAGGTCACGTCAAAAACTAAATCGCCAACTGCTCAACTTTGGCATCGATCATGTCGATGACCTTGTGTTTATCCGCATCATTTTCGACAAAGTCGTACTGATCGCCATCAATTTGAATCTTAGGCGATTTGTCGTAATCTTGATACCACTGCTGGTAGCGGGTGTTCAAATCTTTATAGTATTGGTAGAGATCCGGGTCATTATCAATTTGTTCAAACGACCGACCGCGCTTTTCAATCCGCTTCAACATCGTTTCAAACGAAATATTGATGTGGATTAATAAGTCGGGATTCTTGCTGTGGTCCATGTGCGGCATTTCCTGCATCATATTTTGAAGCAGTGAGTCGTAGATGCTGACTTCCGTTTCGGTTGCCCGACCCAAATCGGCATTCAAATGGAAGAGCAATGAATCCTCAAAAATTGAACGATCCAAAACACTCTCACTATTTTGCCAAGCTTTTTTGATATCAGCCATCCGCCGGTTCAAAAAGTCAATCTGTAATAAGAAAGCGTACTTTTTAGGATCCTTATAAAACAGCGGCAGAATTTGATTGTGTTCAACAGATTCGTAATATGCGGGTGTTCCGAGATGTTCTGACAACATTCGAGTCAAAGACGTCTTTCCGGCACCAATTGTTCCAGCTAATACAAGCATGTTAATTCCCCTAACGTTTCAGCGTGCAGTGAATACTTCGCACAATATTTTTATCAACGCTACATATTGTACTAGTTAGGCGGAGGTGGTGCAACATATTGTGTAAATTATTGTAAATTCGATATGTCAACGACTTCAATGTTATCCAAACCGCCGTATGCCTCGTACCAAGGAGTGGCGTTCTCAGACAAAATTTGTGTCAATTCAGTCACGTTTCGGGTCCCCTTGCGTTTGAGCCAATCTGTTAACCCGTCCTTACCGTCACGAATATAAATGTCGACACCTTCGAGCCAAGTTGCCCGGCCACTCAAGACACCGTTAAATTTGGCGCCAGCTTCTCCAGCCAGCTTAAGCTCACGCTGGAAAACAGGGGTTGGGACACCGGCACTCAAGAAAATAAATGGCCGGGTTGCTTCATCGCTTAATTGCTTGAGATAGGCTTTGGCTTGGGCTTCTGTATAAGCAAACTCGTCACCGTCACCCCATCCCTCAACAAAAGTTGGGTTGAATGGAATTTCCATTTTCAAAACATCAATGTGGTACTTATCCTGCGTAAATTCCTTCATCGATTTCAAAACCAGCTCAGGCTTAATCTTGGCAAACTCCAGTGACTTGCTGTCATAACGGTCATCATAGGTCACAATTTCAAAGAAAGTTGGCGTTTCGGCTGCCACACCCTCGGTCCCATAACGTTGTGCAAAGGCTTTTTTAACGTCATTAACCTCATCAGGGTCATTGGGATTGTAGTAAACCAACACTTTAAGGGCATCGGCGCCCTTTTCGACCATAATCTGGGCGGACTGGTCCGGAATTAAACTGGGTAATCTGCCGGGAGTGTCGGCATCGTAGCCGGTCTTTTCATATGACATGATCAGACCGGTATCTTTGGCCTTTGCCTGAATTCCTTTAAACCCCATTTGATCGTCCAACAGAACCGCTGAACTCAATGGGCTTAAGATCTCTGAAACAATTTCCTTAAAATCGTAAACCATCGTCATACTGAAAAGCTTACCGTATTTTTCGGATGCCGTTTTCATCGACTTAACAAGTGATCCACGTTGATCTAACGCCAAAGCATCGATCATATGCTGATCATTGGAAACTTTATTCATTCGTTCAAATTTACCTTTGGAAATTAATTTTTTCATATTTAGTCCACCTCATATTTTAAATATACCAATTGGTAAGAGTGTACCAAATATCAAGGCGAAATATCAAGCAAAATACCGATAAAATAATAAAAAATTGGCCTATCTAGTTTGATAGACCAATTTGGTGTTGATATATTACTTCTCGTTAAGTTCGGAAAGATTTTGATCTTTATGCGATGGGGAAACGTCTACCTCATCTAAAGGAATGATTTTCGTGTGGTGCTTAATTTTGTACCAAAAGTATAAAACCAGAACCAGTGGCACACTCATGTAGGTCACCAAAATCTGCTTCCAATCAAAGTTCATGAAAGCTTGGGGATTTTGACCGACGATCACCAAGATACACAAGATTAAGCATAAAACCGGGCCAAATGGGAACAGCTTGGCATGGTACTTGAGTTCGCTGATACTGTGGCCTTGTTTGACAAATGCCCGTCTAAAGCGGAAATGTGAAATTGCAATTCCAAACCAGGCGATAAAGCCAGTCAAACCAGAGGCCGCCACCAACCACATGTAAATTTTAGGACCGGCAATACTGGAAATAAACGTCAACAGTGAAACAAATGTCGTCACCAGTAGTGAATAATACGGAATCCCATTTGCGGCGGTTTCACCCAGCTTTTTAGGCGCATATCCACTGTTGGATAAGGAATACATCATTCGAGTCGAGGCATACATTCCAGAGTTGGCCGATGAAATAACCGATGTCAAAATAACTGCGTTCATCACACTGGCCGCTGCAGCCAGACCTGCTCGCTGGAAGACCAACGTGAACGGACTAATCGCAATATCCGTCGCACTGGAGCCCAACAGTGAGTGGCTGGTATAAGGAATAATGGCTGCAATCACAAAGATCGTTAGAATATAGAACAAGATAATCCGCCAAAAGACTTCGTTAATCGCCTTTGGGACACTGTGCTCGGGATCTTGGGATTCACCAGCGGTAATTCCCACCAGCTCCGTTCCTTGAAATGAGAACCCGGCAACCACGAACACACTTAGAATCGCCGGAAATCCCCCCACAAACGGCGCTTGTTTGATTGAGAAATTCCGCATTCCAACAAAATGTCCGCCCATAATGCCAAAGATGGTCAACGCCCCCACAATCAGGAAAATGATGATTGTGACGACTTTAATCGCCGACATCCAGAACTCCGTTTCACCAAACGTGCTGACCGACATGGCATTAATTAGGAAAATAACCACTAATGCAATCGCGCTCCAGATCCACGCCGGAACGTTTGGCAGCCAGAATTTCATCACCAATGCGGCGGTACTAATGTCCACCGCAACGGTAATTGCCCAGTTAAACCAATAGTTCCAACCCATGGCAAATCCCAGGGCCGGATCAACATATTTGGATGAGTAGGCCGCAAATGACCCTGAAATTGGCATATTCGTGGCCATTTCGCCTAAGCTGGTCATCAGGAAGTACACCATGAGGCCCATCAGAATATAGGCTGTCAGAGCGCCTCCTGGCCCCGCCTGGCTAATCGCTGATCCACTGGCAACAAATAATCCGGTTCCGATACAACCTCCAAGGGCAATCATTGAAACATGGCGAGCCTTCAAACCTCTCTTAACCTGCCCGTTTGATTCTTCGCTCTCGTTTTCGTTCATTTCTTCGTCTCCCATTACTTATAGTTAAATCCATTCACTAAATCTACAAAAAAATCCCTTTCAAAATATTGAAAGAGACCGTTACGTTTCTCAACATCTTGATAGCTCCCCGCGGTATCTGCCACGACAGTCCCTAACCTCTTAAGTTAGGGCCCAACAACCAACCGGAAGGCGATTGATTGTTTCGGCACTCATCCCTTTTTACTTCAGTCATAACTTCCTTCAAGTTCCTGAAATATACTTATAATGAATGCGCCTCTACTCGAATATATCGATTAATTTAGTTTTAAACTTTCAGACAATAAAAATTGTAACTCAATTGACCCAAATTGACAAACCACAGCCCCTTTTGACTAGTCAAAAGACAAGTGGTAAATCAACTTCGGCTTACCCACAATCGGGTCCACTATTTTGGCGACGCGGCTGAAGCCAACCCTTTCCAGAAGGGCAATTGAACCCACGTTATCGACAAACACCTCTGCACTAATCGACCTGATTTTACCGTCAGCTTGAAGCGCGGTCATTAACTGAGTCAGTGCCTCGGTCATGATGCCTTTCCGCCAAAAATCCGGGTGAAGAAAATAACTGACTTCCAAGTTTTTCGAATCGGGAAGCCCGCTTCGGCTCACCTTATCAAACAATAAAATGGACCCAATCAGTCGACCGTCCATTCGAACGCCAAAAGTCCCAGGATGCTTCAGCTGGCCTTTGGCAACCTCAGACAGCATTGCCTGGTTGCTCAACAAATTAAATCCGGCTCCGTCAGCGACTTCTGGAATGGTAATCAATGCTTCATAAGCAGCCAAATCAGCTGGACTGACTGTGGTGATCATTGTCCGTTCGGTTGCAATCGGCAACTGCATCGTCCTTCCTCCTCAGTAAAAATGGGACGAAAGGATTTTGGCCCCAGCGTGTACAAGAACGACTCAAATATCCAAACGCGGGATATCATCAACATTCTCCTAAACTCTGGAAGCTAACCGCTTTTTGCCCCACATTGACATTTATATCTTTGTATTGACCACGAACCGGTATCTTGCGACTTGTGGCGCGTAACTGGCGTACAGCATTTCTGAAATCAACAACCATGAGTAGCCAACCAGACATGCCCCAACCGTATCGGTGGGATAATGGGCATTCAAGTAAATTCTCGAAAGCATGACACAAATGAGCACGACAACCAGCAATGCTTTAACGATGAACCGAATGGACGCGTGTTGAATCAATGGGATGACAATAACCCACAAAATGCCGGCTACTAAGAAAAATCCAAGAACATGACCGCTTGGAAAACTATAGCCATTATCAACACCCAAGTGAAGCGGTGGCCGGTGACGTCGGACCAGTTGCTTAACAATTGCACCGATCACATCACCGCCGCCAATTGTAAATAAAGCCCACAGTGCCGGCACTTTATATTTGAACCCCCATAAGAAAAACGCTGCGATAAACACCCAGAAGATATCCATCTTGGGGCTCGCTAAAAACGTGACCATTCCGTAGAAGTGTTCCAGGCCTTGTGTCGGCGCTGATCCCTGAACGGCAGTGGTAAAAATTGAATCTAAAAATTGCAGATAATCAAAGTTAAATCCCACAGAGACTGCCAGCAGTACCGTAAAACATACTGCAACAATCAGCTTGACCAGCCGGTTTGGATCCCGCTGCATCAGCATGTAGTCTTCGTTTCCATACATCATTTTAACAATCCTCTCGTATGTATTAATCAAATTCGAGTATATCACAAATCAGAAATTCGATTTTATTTCTGAAAATTCTTTGTCATCTTTTAATTATTTACAGAAAGTGTATAATCTTTTGAGTTGTTAGATATTCGAAGGGGAGGAAAAGACTTGATAAATTACGCATTAATCATGATTGCCATCGGGGTGTTTGCTGGATTTGCCGGTGCAATCCTTGGACTTGGTGGTGGCATCATTCTCACACCAATATTGACGTTGTTAATGGGCGTTGACATCAAATATGCAATTGGGGCCAGTATTGTGGCCGTGATTGCCACCAGTTCTGGTGCCACGATTGCGTATCTGCGCGACAAGGTGCTGAACTTACGGGTTGCCATGTTTCTGGAAATTGCGACCACGTTGGGGGCCCTGAGCGGTGCCCTACTGACCGGTGTCATCGATCCAAAATACCTATACATACTTTTTGGATTACTCCTGTTGTTCTCAGGTTATAACATGATCCGCAAGTTGATCAGCCACCAAGAGGTACTACACCGTGCTCATCCAGATAACCTGTCGGCCAAATTTCGTCTGGACAGCACTTATTTCGACAATGTTGAAGGTAAACAGATCGATTATCAGGTGGAACACATTCCCGGCGGTCTTGCCGTGATGTACGGTGCCGGCATTGCCAGTGGCCTTCTGGGAATTGGGTCAGGCGCGTTCAAGGTGATCGCCATGGATACGGTCATGAAAATGCCATTGAAGCCGTCAACTTCTACAAGTAACCTGATGATGGGGGTTACCGCAGCGGCCAGTGCGACGGTTTACTTCTTTAACGGCTCAATCAAACCAATGATTGCCGTTCCCCTGGCACTGGGCATTCTAGTGGGTGCCCGTGGTGGTTCCCGAATTGTGCGTGATATGTCCGCGCGATCAATTCGAATGATTTTCGTGCCAATTTTATTTTATATCGGAATTGAAATGTTCATGAAGGGGCTGAGATAAGATGGCTAAAAATTCCAATGAGCAAGAAATCAAAGAAGAAATGGCCGACGTCGAATTGGTGATTGGCAAAATTCTTCGCTTGGGCGTCATCGTCTCGGCAACGATCATGATCATCGGCTTGGTGCTGCTCATCGTCAAAGGAAACGGTGGTTATCCTCACAACGCCTTTCCAACTGATTTCACCAACATCTGGGCTGGTATTGCCCAGTTAAAGCCATACGCAATCATGATGCTGGGGATCTTCTGCCTGATCTTAACGCCAGTCCTGCGAGTTGCCGTCTCGATTTACTCATTTTACCGTGAAGGCGATCATTTATACGTTGTCATCACGACAATTGTGTTGGTTATTTTAGGGATTAGTTTTGTTTTAGGCATTATGCGATAAAAATACCTTTATACGAGAAAGCGCCTCAAGATTTTTAATCTTGGGACGCTTTTGTTATTTGTATTAGTGAATGTCGACATCACCGACGTCACTGGTAAATTTATAGATCACCGGATGTTTAACTGAACTAAGAATCTGCTTCTTATGTGAACTGCCAAAGACCGAAACATCACCAACATCAGCGCTGACGGAAACTTGGGTCTTTTTATTTCTGGCAATCTTGCCGTCAATGTCGCCAACATAACTCTTAGCGGTAAAGCTCTCAGCAACGTTTTGCTGGTTGAAATCAATATCACCCGCGCCGGTTTTAACGTTCATGGTCTTGAACGTATTCGACGTTAATGTCACATCTCCGGCCCCAACGTCTAACTTGGCATTTGGAAATCGACTATGTGAAAGCGTCGTGTCACCTGTATTATCAAGATTTAAGTTCCCTTTTGTAACAACGTGGTCCAGAGTAATATCGCCAACCCCACTGGACGTAATTGTTTTGATTGTCAGATTATGGACAGAAATAGAATCCGATACGTTACTGGTAATCGTTCCAATTTCGGTATCCTGAGGGACCGTGATGACCGTTTTTCCAACACTTTTTGAAGGCCGCTGAAAATCGCTGCCAAACACAATCACTGAATGGCGGCGTTGTGGTAATTTCAGAACGAAATGCAGCGTATCTCCCGATTTCGTAATCTTAGTCGCACTGGGGTATGTCACTTCGACCTTTGAAACATCGCCCTTTTTAATTTGAACCGGACTGTCTGTTGAAAGGTCAAAGTTTTTAATCCCATCGTATTGGGAGCTTGTCTGGTGAGAATCCACGTGCGCATACGACTCTGTCGTAAAGCCGTGATCCCAATAAACGGTTTTAGCGCCACCGTGCCCAAGGCCGATCGAAAACAGGACAACGCCTAAAAGTGTCACAACTAATCCAATTACAACTGTTTTTTTCATTGTTGATCACCCTTTCTGTTTTGTTCTGCCCGATTTTTCGGCACGATTTTGTTATAAATCCATTTTGAAAATAGCGTAATGCCGCGAATCAATTCGTTAATCAGCCACTTGAACGCAGGGAACAGCATAACAAGGAGTCCTGCAACAATTAAGGCGATCCCCAAGTAGAAGATTCCGCTCCAAAACGATGTAAATATGGTTCCAAGACCGACGACAAGTCCAACAACACCTAAAGTAATGATGGCCACAAATACTGCTATGACAGCCACAATTAGGGACCCAACAACTGCAATCGCTGCGACAAATAATCCCGCCAACCCAAGTGCCAACGGAATTGTGACCGGAGTCGACACAATTGCCAAAATAATCAGCCAGATTGTTTTGACATCATTCTTTGGCTTGCTGCCTCTTGTCTGATTGCCGCTGGGCGCTTCCATCGTTCGAATCGAGTAATCTGCCAACACTTTTCGAGCCAATTGATGCGGCGTTCCAAGTTCGCGGACACAGTCATCGTATGTTTCAAAGCCACCGTCTTGGAGATACTCCTGATAAAAGTCAACGGCTTCAGCTCGTTCATCCTCACTCAGTTGGCCCAACAACGCCCGAAATTCCGCAATGTAATCATTCATCCTGACCATCTCCTATCATCTTGTCAATTCCTTTTTTGAATTCTTCCCACTCGCGTTGAATGATGCCAAATTGGCGTTGTCCCTCGGGTGTAATCTTGTAATATCTCCGGTTTCGTCCCTGGTAAGGCTCATCGTAGGTTGTCAATAAATCATTTTTCTTCAATCGCCGAAGCACCGGATACATCGTCGATTCTGAAACTGAAACTGATTCTTGAACCTTCTGGGTGAGCGCATAGCCGTAGTAGTCCTGCTGGTTTAAAATTCCCAGCACGCAGCCATCCAGTAATTCTGTACTTATTTGAATCGCCATATTGTCACCTCCACAATATTATATGTCGTATAATATTATCCAAGACAAATATTACACCTCGTCAAAAATTTGTCAATCAGTATGTCAAAATTGGCCATAAAAAAAGGAATCCTATCGATTCCTCAACCGTGTTGCATATTTAAGTTTAATTCGAATTTTGTTGATCAGCTCTGCCACAATGAATCCCAACGCAATTGAGCCGGCAATCCAGACCACTTCGGAAAGGTAGTTGAACGCTACTTGGTAATTTCCCATGGCAAAGTTCTTGATGGTGTTATAAGCCTGGCCGCCAGGAACCAATGGCACTAATCCCGGCACGTCAAATAAAATGCTGGGCATCTTCTTGAGATGGGCGATGATGACGGACACCAACCCAATCGTTAGGCCACCGAAAAAGTTGGCGGCGCCTAATCCGCCCCACGTATTGATAATCGCGTAGTAGACCAGCCAACTCAACGTGGCGGTGATACCCGCGACATTTAGTGCCCGGTGCGGCAAATTGACGATCAGGCCAAAGCCAATTCCAGAAAAATATACACAAATACATTTAATGATAAATAAATTCATTTGAATCCCTCAAAAGAAGTGTAGCGCAATTGCAACGCCAAATCCCAACGCACAAGCACTGATCAACGCTTCAATTCCTCTGGCCGGCCCACTGATCAAGTTGCCCGATAAGGCATCCCGAACGGCATTGGTCAGTGGAATTCCCGGAACCAGCGGCATAATTCCACCAATGATAATATCATCCGCGTGAACGCCCAGGCCCCACTTAATCGACAGCAACGCTAGGGCACCAACTACGACCGCCGCCAGGAACTCGCTCAAAAAGCGTATCTGAATGTAGATATTCAAAAAATAATAAACTGCCCAGCCGAACATGCCGACGATAAACGTAATCCAAAAATCAGGCAGGTTGTTTTGAAACACAACGACCAGCGTTCCGCTGACCAATCCGGCCCCCAGCGTTTGAAGCCATAACGGGAACGTGGCCACCAAGTCATCAATGTGGACAAGGTCGTCACGGAATTCGTAGATATCAATTTTTTTGGCGGCATAGGCCCGTGATAATTCATTGACCTTAGCCACTTTTTCCATATCAAAAGCCCGTTTATCGATCGACCCGACTTCGGCACCGACTTCCTTAACGCCACCGGACATGATAATTCCGGTTAAAGTCGCGTAGACCTGCGCATCCTTCAACCCGGCATTTTTGGCAATCCGCATAATCGTGTCGTTTACCCGCGACATTTCAGAACCGGATTCAATCATGATTCTTCCTGCTAAAACGCAGGTGTTTAGTACCAAGTGGTCGTAATTCTCCTGCCTGGTAGCTGTATCTGCCATGCGATCACCTCACAAAAACGTAGTGGGCCGTTTTATAACCAATTACCAAGTTCTTCTTATCGGTCAAATTTTTGACCGTGACCGACCCTTCAAACGGATCGTGGGAGACGATCTTTAGTTTGTCGCCGATATCAAGCTTAATGTCTCCCAATAAGGTAAGCAGATCGTGATTGTCTATAAAGCGGTTGACGATGACCTCTTCACCGTCTTTGGCTTCCGTGAGAATTTTATCATGATCGGGATGGTAATTGCCATTGCGATCTGGAATCACACCACCGTGCGGACAGCGTTTGGGATTGCCTAAAAAGTCATCCAAATGATCAATCATCTTGTCTGAGGTCACGTGTTCCAAGAGTTCAGCTTCATCGTGAACATCGGAAATATCATAGTGAAGCGTGTTAACAAGAAAGGTTTCCCAAATTCTGTGCTTTCGAACTAATTCTTCAGCGTAGCGCTTACCCTTAGCAGTTAGTTGAACACCGGAATAAGGTTCATGGGTCACCAGCTTCTCATCGACCATCTTATTAACCATTTCAGTCACCGAACCAGCCGCAATGTTTAAGCTAATTGCAATTTGCTTATTGCTGATTAACTTATCGGCGCCGCCAAGTTCAAATATAATTTTTAAATAGTCCTCTTTCATTGGGGTCATTAAGCTCAAAATCTCCTATATTTTATGGAATGTCATTTCCGCGATCATAAATAATGTCTTCGTTTTCGCCACGAGTCGTTTCAGCTTGAATAGTAACGTGACACATGTGGTACTTTTCTTTGAGTACCTTACTGATTTCAGAATAAATCGGTTGGGCGTCACTCAGTTTCATATCGTGCATATTAACGTGGGCTGAAAAAATTAAATTATTTTCATCGATCATCCAGGCATGAACGTGATGAACAGAGAATACGCCGTCGATTTGCAGCAGGTCACGCTTGATTTGATCATAGTCCAAGTTGGGGGCTCCCTGCATCAAAATCCGGAATGTTTGGCGAATAATTGGAATTGATTCGTAGAAAATGTAAACCGCCACAAGGACAGTGACAATCGGATCAGCCAGTGTCCAATTATACAAATCAATTAAAATTCCACCGAAAATAATTGCAATTGATGATAAGGCATCACTCAGAATATGTAAATAAGTGGCCTTCATGTTCAAGCTGCTTTTAGAACCTGAATTGAGTAAGAACGCTGACAATAAATTGGCAGCCAAACCAATGACCGCAATCGTTAACATCAAATTTCCATTGATGGGTTGCGGGTCAGTAATTCGTTTAGCCGCTTCAACAATCAAAAAGACACAAATAAGGGCAAGTGCGATTGAGTTCAGGAATGCCGCAATAATTTCAGCTCGTTTGTAGCCAAAGGTGTTCCGCGCATTTTGCTTTCGCCGACTGATACGGCTTGCAGCATAACTGAAAACAATCGAAACAGAATCGCCGGCATTATGAAACGCATCTGAAATTAATGAAAGACTCCCTGATAACGCCCCGCCGACAAATTCTGCAATCGTAATAACAACGTTTAGCACGGTCACCCAAAAGAACTTGGAGCCGGCCAATTCTTCGTGATCATGATTTTGTTCTGCCATCAATTAATCACTCCAATCTAGTATTATTATTGCATTAGTTGATGAAAATTTCCATAGCCCTAAACAAAATGTTTAGGTTGCCAGAAAAATAGAACAGAAAAAGCGTGTGAAAAACTCGCACGCTTCTGTTGAAATGATTCACGTTAAAATGTCTTTGCAGCTCTCCTGGCGTCGTCTTCGGCATTGCTGACGATTTCTTCAGCCTGTTCTGGTGCGTGGTCCATGCCTTCAATCGAAATTTTTTCGACTGACTCGACACCAATGAAATTCAACATGGTCTTCACGTACTGGGTGCCAAAATCCTGATTATTGTATTTGCCGCCAGCTGCTTGAATATGAATTGCCTTCTTGCCGCTCGTCAGTGCAATTGGCGCTGTTTCGGTGTACCTGAACGTTTTTCCGGCAACCACAATTGTATCAATCCAGGCCTTGAGCTTGGTCGGAATCATCAAATTCCACATCGGATTGGCAATGACCAGCTTATCGGCTGCCAGAAACTGCTCTGTCGAGGCGTTGAATTCTTCAACTTTTAGCTGTTGTGAAGAACTTAAGTCGCTAAACGGGGTTCCTTCGCCCAATTGATCCCAGGCAGAAAGAATGTCGGCATCTAGTTCCGGAAAATTCGATTTGTACAAGTCCAGGTATTCCAACGTATCGTGAGGATGATTCTTGACATACGCATCAAGAAACACTTTAAGTACCTTTAACGTCCGTGATTTTTCACTTTCTGGCCGTGCAATCACGATTAACACTTTTGCCATACTAACCCCTTCTTTGCTTGTTATCTGCTTCGTTATTCGGTCATTTCCCACAATATAGCATGATCTGCAGCTCTTGACAACGCTTTCACATCAATTGTCAAAAGAAAAAGACCAGCGCAATTGCACTGGCCCTTTCTAAGGGGAATCGGCGACTCTAATGGTTTTAATCAAATATCACTTCGTTCATACTCGAATACTGATCCGGTTTATAACCGAATACTCAAAGTGCTTTTATTCGCACGATGGAACTCTTTTGTCACATTACTTGTGCAATCTAACAGTATACAAACGATCATCTAATTAATGACTCAAGAGCGCCAATACCCCTTGTGATTAGAATATCATTCCATTCGGGGTTTAACAATAACTTTATCCTATATCTTGCAACGTTTAATCAGCTCTTTAACATCTTCGACCGACGAACCGTTCTCAATAAAGCAATGAGCCATTTCAACCCAGTACATATCCGTTTCATCAAAGGCAATGTCATCAGCTGTCTGGGCTCTGCTTGGGACCAAACCGTTTTTGATATAATCGTCAATCACGGCTGGCGCAACATCAAATTTTGCAGCCGTTTCATTCAATGTAAGTTTCATAACAGTAACTCCCAAATTCGTTTAATTTCAAACCAAATGTTAGTTTAACAGCCCTGCTATAAAACGCAAGGAAAACTTTATTCGACCATCCGCCAGTTGCCTTCATCGGCTTTCGAGATTTGATCTAAGAAGTGCAGAATTGACGCCGCTCGGTCTTTATCGTGCTTCACCAGCATATTAAGGGCTTCTCCAGTAATGATTGGATTGCTTAAAGAAAATTGTTCGCCTTTCTTTTCGCCGGTAGAGAATGCCAACACTGTGTGGCCGTCATCAATCTCAGTAATAATGAAGAACATGCTGAAATCATCGTCATCCTTCATGTACGCGGGCATTGCCCAAATGCCATCGCTGATCTCCACCAATTCTTCATTATCGAACCGATAGTCGCGGTGGTTCTGTTCGTTAACCGGCTTGTCCAGGACAAACATCATTTTGTCAAAAACTGGATTGCCGAGCTTAATATTGTCTTCCATATGAATCCCCTTTTTGTAGAATTAATTTCGAGAAAATCATGCAAAAACAATCTTACTTGTCCTTATTGATTTGTGCAAGTCGAATAGCCGGAAAGCAAAAAAGAAGCTGGAATGAAAAATTCCAGCCACTTTCTAAAGTTATACATATAACAGACTTGGTTGCTTAACCGCCTTTTGCATATGCTCATACAAATGGTCCCCAATCATCTGGGTGCCAACAGTTTTGAATCCTTTTCGTTCATATAATTTCTTTGCTTCCGGATTTTCAAAATCCACATTCAAACCGATCACAGACTTCCCATCATTTAAAGCCATTCTGGGAACAGCAGCAAGCAGCTTGCTGCCAATCCCATGGCCCTGCCAGTCAGGATCGACGGCAATTGAATCCAAGTACCACTCATCGGAATTGGTCTCGGAATCGGGAATGTATGGGGCTTTAAAATCAGCACTCTTTTTTGATAAATTGATCAGGACGTTATTAATATCGTCCTCATTTTCGCTGGGATATCCAAAGACGACCCCAACAACTTGGCCATTGGCCTCGGCCACCACGGTGGATGCCTTACTCGACAGATAAGTATCTGTCTGGTAAGCCCTCGTGATGACCTTGGCTAATCCAGGTTCGGGAACGTCTTCTAATTCATCGAGTTCCATTTCATCAAAAATAATATCAATTAACGGCGCTATCTGACCAGCGTCATCCTGTTGTGCTTCTCTAACGGTTATCAAAAAAATCCTCCTAATAAATGAACATTCAGTATGTGTTATCTAACATATTACTGAAGTTTTCATTAATTGTCAAAATCAGGGGATTTAATCCGTTTTATTTTCAGACTCGTTTTCATTTTCTTGCGAGGCGTTTTCATTCAGGTCATTCTTCGGGTTACCCATTTGATTTCGCTGCAGCATATCAAGCTCGGTGCGGATTTGGCCAAGGATTTCGATTTCCAGCTTCTGAATCTCTAATGAATGTGGCAGCTGATTTTGCGTCAAATTATCGAGCTTTGCATGGAGGATTCTCAATTCGTGCTCGGATTTTTGATTCACGTGATAATCGTTTTCAGAACTCATCCGATCACGGTCGGCAGCCCGGTTTTGGCTCATCATGATAATTGGGGCCTGAATCGCCGCAATACAGCTCAGAGCCAGGTTCAGCAAAATAAATGGATACGGATCAAAGTGCAGGCCAAACAAGTGCAGTGCATTGATACACATCCACGACACCAGCACGAAGGTGAAGGCAAAGATGAATCCCCAACTCCCGCCAAAACGGGCAACGGCGTCAGAGACTTTTTGCCCAAACGTCAAACTCTTGGCTAAGTTGTCGTTAACGTCGACAATATCATAATCATCACTTTGCATCGCCTTGGTTAGCCGGCGATTGATTTTTTTGGTTTGTTTAACATCGGAATTCACCATTCCGTCAACTCTCATCAGCTGGTACTTCAGCAGGTCGTGATCACAAATGAAATCCGTTACTTTGGCTTTTGGATAATCCCCTTTAATCAGGTTTCGCGTCGCAGGTTCCAAGTCTTTTAAAAATCGACCATCAATCTGCATGTGCTCGCGGTGGTCAATGAAGCAAATCGCTGTTTTTAATTCTGGCATGTTATCGGTCCTTTCTCCATCATTTTGAGCTTAATGTCACTTTCATGTATCAAAAAAATTCGTTTTCACAAAAAAATACCGTCTTCCTGATCATTATATCAGTAAGACGGTATTTTCAAATCATTTATTAGTCGTCTAAAACTAGTGCCTAACCAAAGCGTGGAACATTATGCCTTAATTAAATCTGATTTTGCTTTCGACAAAGCAGCCTTTAATGCGCGAATATGTTCTTGAGCTTCCTTGTTATCCTCTGCGGCCTTCATCCATGATAATACAGATAAATTAGTTTCTATTTCAGCAATAATTTTTTGAACCGTCTGATCCGATTCACCATTGGTAGACATATCTAGTCTCCTCCTTCAGTTGATAGGTACATCATAACAGAAGCTGGCAAAAAGGCAACGAAATTGACACCGTTTTCATCAAATTCTAATTTATAATGATTATAAGTTTTCTATTCGTTATTCCATCAATGTTCAGTAATGAACAATATGAGTATCCTTCTAATGTACTACCTGTAATATGTCGGCAGGCAGCTGGGATTCAAACTTAAATTCTTTTGTGGAAAACGGATCGACAAACTGCAGTTCCGTGGCATGCAGTGCCTGCCTGGAAATGCCCTCATCCATCGGACCGTGGTACAGTGCATCCCCCAACAAAGGGTGACCGATGGACGCAAAGTGCACCCGAATCTGGTGGGTGCGGCCAGTATGCAGCACAACATCTACCAAGGTTCGATCAACGAACTCACCGCGAACCCAGTACTCCGTTTGAGCTGATTTCCCCTGGTCGTCAATCAGTTGACCGAACCCTTCCGGATCTTTAGCAATCGGTTTGTCAATCATGCCATGGGCTTTAAGCCCCGTTCCTGACACAACTGCCTGGTAGCGTTTATGCAAGGTCTTAGCGGCCAATAATTCATTTGCCAAACTATTAGCCAACTGGTGCTTGGCAACTAATACCAAGCCGCTGGTAAACCGATCCAAGCGGGTGATAATGTGGGGCACTAAATCTGTCGCCCTTTCCGTGATTAAGTGCCCCTTAATTCGGTTAACCAGTGTATCTTCACGATTAGCCGGTCCGGGGACAACGGTCAACCCAGCTTGTTTGTCGACGACCAGCCAATTGGCATCTTCAAAAACCACAACGATTGGCCCGTCACTGACCGCCACGTTTGGGTCGCTAACTTCATCCGGCATGATCACTTCTATTCGATCGCCGTCGTGGAGTGAAACTGTGCCGTCAACTTCTCGATTGTTAACCAAAAACTCGCCGCCATTCGTCTTGAGTCGCCGGTACATCCTGTGACTAATGCCTTGAGCATTTAAAAACTTTTTTAACGTCTTTGGGTCGTCTCTTTTAGTTATCCAAGAAAATTTCAAAATGGCCTCCAGAAAAAAATATTTTTGTATTGCGTACAACTGTTTTGTGCACTGTGTAAACGCCGAAGGAGCAGCACTTCCGGTATGTGATTCACATTTCAAAACCGATAAACCGCATTGTCAAGGGGTTGACATCGTTTGCATAACTTGTAATATGTAAGTACAAGCATCGCTTGTGAATCTTTTATTATTCAAAAGGAGAAGTTAATATGAAAATTGCAGTGATTGGTTGTACCCATGCAGGCACCTTCGCTATTAAAACGATTTTAGGAGAACATCCAGATGCTGAGGTAACTGTTTATGAGAAGAACGACAACATTTCATTTCTCTCATGCGGAATCGCCTTATATCTCGGGGGACATGTAAAGGATCCGCAAGGCTTGTTCTATTCTAGCCCAGACGAACTTAAAAAACTAGGTGCCAACGTTAAGATGAACCACGAAGTTAAAAACGTTGACCCTTCAGCTAAAACCATTGAAGTCGTTGATCTTGAAAACAACAACAGCTTTGAAGACACTTACGACAAATTAGTTGTCACAACCGGCTCATGGCCAGTTATCCCACCAATCAAAGGAATCGACAACAAGAACGTCAACCTTTGCAAGAACTGGAATCACGCCCAGAAATTATTTGAAACTGCCCCATCTAAGAAACGCATTACCATCGTTGGTGCAGGCTACATCGGTGCCGAGTTGGCAGAAGCATACAACACAAAGGGTCACGACGTTACTTTGCTTGATGGTGCCGACCGCATCATGAGCAAATATTTCGACAAACAGTTTACTGATGTCGTTGAAAAAGACTTCACCGACCATGGCGTTACCCTTGGTTTAGACCAACAGGTAACTGAAATTTCCGGTGATGACACTGTGACTGTGACGACCACCAAGGGTTCATTTGAAACCGATTTGGTTGTGATGTGTGTTGGTTTCCGTCCTAACACTGCGTTATTCAAGGGCAAATTAGCCATGACTGAAAATGGTGCTTTAATTACCAATGAATACATGCAAACTTCTGATCCAGACATCTATGGTGCCGGTGACAGTGTTGCGGTTCATTACAACCCAACTTCAAGCTTAGCTTACATTCCACTGGCAACCAACGCGGTTCGTCAAGGAATCCTGGTGGGTAAGAACATCGACAAGCCAACTGTTAAGTACATGGGAACGCAATCGTCATCAGGTTTGAAGCTGTATGATAAGACCATCGTTTCCACTGGATTAACCATGGCCGCTGCCAAAGAGCAGGGTGTTAACGCGCACGAAGTCATTGTTAAAGACAACTACCGTCCAGAGTTCATGCCATCAACTGAACCTGTCTTGATGTCATTGGTTTATGATCCAGACTCAAGAAGAATTCTTGGTGGTTCACTGTTGAGTACCTACGACGTTTCGCAATCAGCTAACACGCTTTCTGTATGTATCCAAAATCGCAACACAATTGACGATTTGGCTATGGTTGATATGTTATTCCAGCCACAATTTGACCGACCATTCAACTACTTGAACATCTTGGCTCAAGCAGCTCAGGAAAAAGAAGCCAAAGTTTCAGAAACTGTTTCAAAATAGCGGTTACATTTTTGCTTTCAAATCATCTCAAAGCACGTTATAATATTTATTGCATGGTGATGACGATCTTTTCTAAACCACATTTAGCGTCACACAAATGCATCCCGTCGAACTTCGGTTTGGCGGGTTTTCTTTTACCAACATTAATTGAATTTGCATGGAAAATCATTTAAGCTATAATGATTACGAGTTCATTAATAAAAATTGGAGGAACTGATTATGGCTGAAGATCATTTTATCATCACAACGACGGAACACATCCCTGGAAAGGACTATGAAGTGATTAGCGAAGTCTTCGGATTAACCACTCAATCCAAAAACGTCGTTCGAAACATCGGTGCCGGACTGAAGAACATCGTTGGTGGCGAAATCAAGGACTACACCAAGATGTTGGATGAAGCCCGTAACGTTTCCGTTGATCGGCTAAGAGATAACGCCATCAAAATGGGCGCCGACGCCGTTGTCATGATGCGGTTTGATTCCGGCTCAATTGGTGCTGACATGCAGTCAGTTGCCGCTTATGGCACGGCCGTTAAATTTAAATAAGCTTAGTATCCACTTAGGGGCTGTTTGGCAAAACTAATGTTTTGCCAACAGCCCCTTTTCTTTTTCGCTATGATTCAACTGTCGATGAAACCATCGCCAGCACCTCGTAAATTTTGTCAATTCCTGCCAGCAAATCAGCCTTGCTCATTACCAGTGGTGGCAATAGGCGCAGCGTATTGTGTTTGGCGGACAAGGTCAGTAGTCCCTGGCTCTGCAGCTCGGCAATGACATTCTCCACCTGAATTGCCGGGTTCAAATGAATCCCGATCATCAGGCCCATGCCACTGATGCCGTCGACGACTGAAAGTGGTGCAATCTTTTTCTCGATGACTTCAAACACCGCTTTAGACTTCTGTTGCACCTGATCCAGGAATTCTGGGGTCAGCTGTTCAAGAACTGCCTTGGCGGACGATAACGCAATCTTATTGCCGCCAAAGGTCGTTCCGTGAGTCCCAGGTCCAAAAGCGGCTGCCAACGCTTTTTTACCAAGCATTGCCCCGATTGGCAGCCCATTTCCCAAAGCTTTGGCACAGGTAATGATATCAGGGTCCAAATCAAAGTTTTGGTAGGCAAACTTCATTCCCGTTCGGCCGATTCCAGTCTGTACCTCATCGATAATCAAGAGAACCCCTTTTTCGTGGCACTTTTGATTGATTGCCTGCAGCCACTTGGGATCACCGGAAACAACCCCACCTTCTCCCTGGATTACTTCAAGAATCACGGCTGCCAAGTCATCTGTAATCCCGTCTAAGGCTTTGAAATCGTTATAGTCCGCAAAGCTGACGTCTGGCACCAATGGTTGAAAGCCGGCTTGAATATCCGGATTGCCGGTCAGCGACATCGAGCCATATGTACGACCGTGAAAGCCATTGTTAAACGCTAAGATGTGGCCCTTACCACTGGCTTTTCGGGCTAATTTAAACGCCGCTTCATTTGCTTCGGTCCCTGAGTTGCAGAAAAAGGCCAGCATCCCTTCCGGACACAGTTGCTTTGCCACGTCATCCTGCAGCTGGCTGGGATACAAATTCGAGGTATGCCAAATTTTCCCCAGTTGATTTAAGACACTTTGTTCAATCCAATCATTGCTGTAGCCAAAGCTGCACACACCAATTCCACTGGTAAAATCCAAATATGTTTTCTGATCACTATCAACTAAATGCCAGTCGTGTCCCGACACAATTTCCATCGGGTACTGGGCATAAGTTGGAAAAATATGCTTCATTATATCAATCTCCTTTAAATTGCGAATTGTTCAACTGATAAATTAGTTCCGGAATGTTGCAATTCATTCGTGATTTCGACTTCTTTAACACCGTGTTTGAGCGCGTCAAATGCGGCTTTGATTTTTGGCTTCATTCCAGCTTTAATGACTTGCGTCTCGAGCAACTGATCCGCCTCTTGCGGTGTCAGCTTATTTAAGACGTGCCGATTAACCATCACACCTGGGACGTCGGTTACCAGATACAACTTTTCAGCTTCTAACAGCCGCGCAATCGCTGCTGCAGCGACATCACCGTTAACGTTTAGCGTTTGGCCCGATTTTGAAATTGCTATCGGCGCACAGACGCCAATGCCGTTTTGCAACTGGTTTTGAATGTAATCCTGGTTAATGGCGGTTACTTTTCCTACCTCACCATAAACGGCTTGGTCTAAATACTCACCATAAGCAACCGGCTGACCCATCGCATTCATGCCGACAACTGGCAGGCCATGAGCCATCAAGTGCTGACACAGGGCTGGTTGAACCAATCCCAACAGGACGGCTTGGGTCACCTGAAGTGTTTGTTGGTCCGTCACCCGGATGCCGTCAATTTTTTGAACCGCTAAGTCCAACTTTTCGCTCCAAGCAGAAATTTGTGGGCCGCCGCCATGGACTATCAGGATCTGTTTGCCAGCTTCACGCCATTTGTGCAGCTGTTGATAAAATTCTTCCGATAGATGATTCGTCGCGTTGCCGCCAATTTTAATCACAATAATTTGACTCATGTCCTTCACCTCCTAGCTTCGATATGATGCGTTGATTTGCACGTACTTATAAGTCAGATCACAGCCCCAGGCCGTTCCGGCTGCAGAGCCGGCATTCAGGTCAACGTCGATCGTGACCACTTTGTTTTTTAAGGTTGCTGAAACTTCGGCGTCATCAATTCCGGTCCCCATGCTGTTTTTAACCAGCTGGATGCCGTTAATCGAGACGCTGACGCCGTCAATGTCAACGTGGGCGTCGGTTTGACCGATTGCCTGCATGATTCTGCCCCAGTTACCATCTTCACCAAAGATCATCGCTTTAACCAGATTGGAGCCGACAATGGCTTTGGCAACTTGTTGACCCTCCAAATGATTAAGTGCGCCTTTGACGTTAACCTCAACTAACTTAGAAGCCCCTTCACCGTCACCGGCAATTTCTTTAGCCAAGTGGGCCAATACTGTTTCAAAGGCGACTGCAAAGGTCGAATAATCTGGGTTGGTGTCGGTTAAAGGCTGGTTGTGTGCCTGCCCATTTGCCATCACCACGACCATGTCATTGGTTGACGTGTCGCCATCCACCGTAATCTGATTAAAGGTTTCATCAACGGTATGACTGAGTAATTGCTGAAGCTGCGAGCCGGAAATGACGGCATCCGTGGTCACAAATCCAAGCATGGTCGCCATATTCGGATGAATCATCCCAGACCCCTTACAAAATCCGGTAATTGTGACCGGCTGATCGTTAATCACGCACTTTACCGTCATCGTCTTTGGATGCGTATCCGTGGTCAAAATTGCCTTGGTAAGGCCGACATTCTTGGTTAATTTCAGTTCGGAAATTCCCGCCTTAATTTTAGCCATTGGCAGTGGTTCGCCAATCACACCGGTTGAAGCGATTCCCACCAAGTTGGCTTGAATCTGCAATCGATCAGCAACCATTTGTTGCATCATTTCGGCATCGGAAATCCCCTGTTCGCCGTTACATGAATTGGCATTGCCACTGTTCATCACGACGGCTTGGAGTTGATAATTGAGGTTAATCGTTTGTTTGGTAAGGGTGGTTGGAGCCGCTTGAAATTGGTTGGTTGTATAAACCCCAGCCGCTTCAGCCGGCACTTCTGAATAAATCCAACCCATATCATCGCCATCCGGCTTGAGTCCCGCGTGAGTCGAATCACTGTAAAACCCCTTTGGCCAATCAAACGGACTGACTTCAATTTCATCTTCACTATCTACCTGCATCTCAATCTCTCCTTTTATGGTAGGAACGGTGTCAGTTCCAATTCACTTGTTTCTTCAAACTTAAACATCTGATTAAAGTTTTGAACCGCCTGTCCGGCAGCGCCTTTTAATAAATTATCAATCACACTGTCTACCATCACCGTTTGAGTCACCGGATTGTAAACTACGCCGATGTTGCAATTATTGGTGCCGACGACTTGCTTAATGTCGGGCAGCTGAGTTCCGGTGTAGTTCACAAATGGTTTATGCCCATATGTGTCTTGGTAGACTTGGTCAATCATTGCCCCATCAATTCCCGGTTTAACCTTGACGTATATCGTACTCATAATCCCTCTGGTAATCGGAATTAGGGTGGTCATAAATTGGATCGCCTTGACCTGCTTATTCCAACTTTTTAACGTCATCACAATTTCTGGGATGTGCTGATGTTGATTTGGCTTGTAAATTTGCAAGTTGTCGTTGGCTTGGGTGAAGTGAGTTGAGGCTGCCGGGTGTTTACCGGCTCCGGACGTTCCTGATTTGGCATCAACAATAATGCTGTCCAAATCAATGAGGTCCTGTTGAACCAACGGCGCCAGCCCCAATAAGGTAGCAGTCGCATAACAACCTGGATTGGCCACGTAGGTTTTATCTTCGGCCGATTCAAAGTCTGCCAACCCATAATGCGCCTGCTGAAGATCGGAAGCTGGGGCAGAATCCTTGTGGTACCAGCGTTGATACTCATCCACGTCGTTAAGCCGCAAATCCCCCGAAAGGTCGATCACCGGAAATTTGGCATCCAGATACGGTTGACTCAACTTGGACGTTACCCCTGCAGAAGTGGCAAAAAATACCATCTGGTTATCCGCCATCACCGCTTGGTCTGAGTATGGCTGCACCGGCGTCTGATCTGTGAAGAACGATGGCACTACTTCATTTAACGGCTGATTGCGCGTTAATTTATGATCATATAGATTGATTCCGCTAACTTCCGAGTGTTGACGTAAGAGCTGATAAAGAACCATCCCCGCGTACCCCGTAATTCCAACTAACCCCACTTGCAAACAAATCGCCTCACAATTATTTTCTGAATATTCAATTAAACGAATATTAATGAATTGAAAATATCTTACAACACCATGTGAAAAAATGCAATACTTTTTAGAATTATTCACTTTTTTATTTTATATTATGTTTTTATACACTATACAGCCACTTTTGATGAATATAGAACCCCGTGGCGTAATTTTATACAGCTGGTTTTTGGATGCATAAAATTATATTTTTGATAATAAAAAAGAACTAACTGCATTTTGGCGGTTAGCTCTCCTTTATTAAGACCATTCAAATTAGGTTTAAGGCTTTGGAACACCAGCAGTTTCGACGACTTCATCCGGAATCTTATCAAGTGCCTGGTTCAAGTCGGCGATTAGGTCGTCAGCATTTTCGACACCGACCGATACCCGGATCAAATCCGGTGTAATGCCAGCTTCACGAAGTTCTTCCTCATTTAGTTGGGCATGGGTCGTTGATGCCGGATGAATAATCAGCGATTTGGCATCGGCAACGTTTGCCAACAACGAGAATAACTTTAGATTTTGAATCAATTGTTTACCAGCCTTCTCGCCGCCCTTTAATCCAAGGGTGAAAATCGACCCAACGCCCTTAGGGAAATACTTCTCGGCCAGTTGATGATAGGGGCTGTCTTCAAGACCCGGATAATTGATCCAAGCAACTTTTGGATGATTGTGCAGGAACGCCACGATTTTCTTTGTGTTTTCTACATGGCGTTCAACCCGCAGTGACAACGACTCCAATCCTTGAAGCAGTAAAAACGAGTTAAACGGACTAATGGTGGCCCCCAAGTCACGCAATGATTCGGCGCGGACCTTGGTCGTAAACGCTGCATCGCCAAGATCGGCGAAGACCAAGCCATTGTATTGGGCATTTGGTTCAGTAAAGCCTGGATAGCGGCCGCTTGCTTTCCAATCAAATTGCCCATTTTCGACAATCACCCCACCCATGGTCGTTCCGTGACCGCCGATGAATTTAGTTGCAGAATGAACGACAACATCCGCACCGTGGTCTAATGGCCGAACCAGATAAGGCGTGCCAAAAGTGTTATCGACAATCAAAATGATCCCGTGTTTATGGGCGATGGCTGCCACTGCTTCAAAATCAATCAGGTTAATGCCAGGGTTGCCAATGCTTTCAATATACAGCGCCTTGGTGCGATCATTGATTGGCTTTTCAAAGTTTTCAGGGTCATCTGGATCAACGAAATGCGTTTTGATGCCCAATTTAGGGAGGGTCACGTTAAATAAATTAAAGGTTCCACCATATAACGTGCTGGCTGAGACGATTTCGTCACCTTCTCCGGCAACGTTTAAAATAGCTGCGGTAATCGCTGCCGACCCGGTTGCCAGGGTGACGCCCGCTGTTCCGTTCTCCAAAGCTGCCACCCGCTTGTCAACGACATCAGTGGTTGGATTGGTTAAACGCGTGTAAATGTTACCGGGGTCAGTTAGTCCGAAACGTCCGGCTGCTTGCTCGGGACTATCAAACACATATGAAGTGGTTTGATAAATCGGCACTGCCCGAGAACCTGTTTCGTCAACGGTTTGTCCTGCATGGACTTGGAGAGTTTCAAAATGTAAGTTATTATTTTCTTCTGTCATATTGATAAGCCTACTTTCTTATTTGAAATGATTTTTGACCAATTATCATAAATTTGGATGCTGCTGTTTTTCCACGAGTAATCAACTGTTCCCGAATCCTGATCAATGAAATAGTTCTTTGGAAGTCTGATCGGCATCTGCTCATAAAGATCGCGGTAGTATTCACGGGCCAGCGTGCCTTCAGCGTATTCCGGATGGCCGGTAATGTAAGTGCTGTGAAGGCCACTTTCCGATAAAATGATCGGTCCGGTGGCTTCGGCAGAAGCATCAACCGTCAACCCTTCAGGCAGATGATCTTCATCGAGGACAATCGACGTGTGGCGGGACTGTGGCATTTTCAGCAATCCCCCGGCCCCAAAGCCTTTGGCAATTGGAGAGTCGGCCGCAATTCGATCAGCCGGATAAACCCCAAACAATTTACTGGTTAAAAGGTGCTTTCGAATCCCAAAGTCGTGAAATAAACAGGCTTGGGCAGCCCAACATTCATATAGGCATTGAGTCACGTGGGTTTTGGCCCACTCAAGAATCTGCTGGAGTTCATCCCAGTAATCGACTTGTGCAAACGGCAGGGTTTCTACCGGAGCGCCAGTGACAATCAGGCCGTCAAAGTGGGCATCCCTGATTTGGTCAAGGCAAACATAATCGCGTTCAATGGCAGCCCTGGAGGTGCCTTTGAATTGGTGTGACTGCGGATACATGAAGGTTAATTCCGCGTCCGAGCTGATCTCACTGAACCGATGTAGAAATTGTGCTTCGGTATTTCGTCGCGTTGGCATCAGATTCAACACCAAGATCGATAAAGGATTCGTTAATTCGTGGTTGACCCACTTTTCATCTGCGTTCAAAAAGCCATTCACTGCATTTGCTGTCATCCAAATCATCTCCTTAAATTAAATAAAAAAAGCTTCCGTCCACGTAGTTTAAAAACTACGGGACGAAAGCTTCGCGGTGCCACCCTGATTTATTGCCTCTTCGCAGGGACAATCTTGGAAAGTACGGAAGAGTGCGACGAGGGCTGGGTGACGCGATTTCTAAGTAATGATTGATTGAAATCCTGATTTTGGATTTGAATTAATCATTGCTTAGAAGTTAGCGTCAGGCCCGTCGGAGCACGTTTCGGCAAAATAACAGTGAACAATTAACACTTTTACCTTGCAGAAACGTGCTCGCTGGGGCAGCAACCTGCACCTAAGCCAACTTCCGGTGAAATCAGACTCGATTTCCCCGAAAGTCCGCTTAGGCTCCGGTTGCTGGACGCCCCAGCTCGCACTCTCCTATACTTCGCAATATATCGGTTGCCCCCGGGCATCCTAGCCTTTTGACCGGATACCTGACTCAGAGCTCATCTTCACATCTTCGTAAATCACTTCTCTCACCAAACGAAGTTCTCTTTAGATTCACGTTAACGCTACTCTTCTCTTCAACGTCTAATTTATCTTTAATAATTGTCTGTAACTTTATCATCGTTTTATTACTTTGTCAATCCAATTTTCAATTGAACGCGCATTTTTTCCGTATCCTAAGCGACACAAGTATGGCAACAATTGACGAGTAAACATATCACTGTGTGGCTTTTTACTTATCAGTGGATCTCTGATACAACCAAATTAATTGTCATCTTTATTTCCAAATTAGCCTATAATCAATCATAAAGAGAAATTTCGAGGTGAAAGTATGAACGAATCAATTTCCGAAGATGATTTAATCACGGTCTGTGGGCAAGTCGGCAAAATCCTTTTGACCAGCGGTGCGGAAACTTCACGCGTCGAAGGCACCGTCGAATACATCGGCCGCGCCGCCCACTACGATATTACCTGCCACGCCACAATCACCGCCCTATTTGTCGGCGTCAACAATCAAACCAAAACCCACTTGGTCAAGGTGCGGCTTGGAGACTTTAATTTGGAAAAAGTCGACGAAATTAACACCATGTCCCGCCGGTTCGTTGAAGGCAAAATTGACTTTGCCGAGCTCAAAAAGACCATCAATCAGATCGATAAAAAGGTCATCGATTTCACTTGGCCGGAAAAAGTATTTGGCGCCGCCTTGGTTTCAGTCGCGCCAATGCTTTTGTTCAAGGCAACTTGGGCAGACTTGGGACTGGCCTTTTTTGTTGGCATCTTCGGCTACTTGGCAGCCGCACTTTCCAGCCCACGGATTAAAACGCCTTACGTTGCTGCCGGACTTGGTGGTTTTACCGTTGGTTTGTTGGCAACCCTTCTGCAGTCAATGGGAATTGCTACCAGTGCCGGCAACATCATCGTCAGTGCCCTGATGCCCTTGGTTCCAGGTGTCGCCATTACCAACTCGTTTCGAGAAATTATCGACCGCAACACCATCTCCGGAGTGGTCCGGGCGGTTGATGCGTTGATTATTGCCGGCTCAATTGGCGCGGGAGTCGTCATTGGCGCTGCCGTTTCTTCAATTTTATTTCATCTCGGAGGTGGCCTATGAAAGTCTTAGTTGAATTAATCGTCAGTTTTCTTTCAACCGTGGGCTTTGGTCTGGTCACCAACGTTCCGCGGCGATCACTGTTGCCCGCAGGAATTACCGGATCGCTTGCCTGGGTCGCTTATTACCTGGTCCTTCAAGTTGATCACGGCTTAATTCTATCGAACTTTACGGCGGCGATCGTTATTGGGATTCTGGGTAATATTTCGGCGGTGATCTTTCGGGTACCCGTTAATATCATCTACGTCCCCAGCCTGGTCTCATTAGTTCCCGGCGGGATTTTATACCTGGGCATGAGAAGTTTTACCCTTGGAAACGAATGGCGGACCGGCCAATACATGTTTAACGCGTTAACGATCGCCATTGCTTTGGCAGTCGGTTTTGTCGTCGCTGAAGTCATTTTTAATCGAATTAAGCCCTTATTGCTTAAGGTAGTAAGTCGACGTAAACAGCCAGCAAACAAATAATTAGGAGGTTATTCATTTGGATGTTGAAAAAGAATTGATGCAGCGGTTAGAAGCGGATGAAGACGAAATGATCAAGATTCGCCGCCATCTTCATGAACACCCGGAATTATCGTTTAAGGAAAAACAAACTGCAGCCTATATCAAAGATTTTTATCAGGGACTTGATTGCACCGTCCGAAACTGTGGCGACGGTTATGGACTCTTGGTCGATATCGATAGCGAAAATCCTGGACCAAAGCTCGCCTTGCGCGCCGACTTTGACGCCCTGGCAATTCAAGAAGACAATGATTTACCTTTCAAATCCCAGAATCCAGGTGTCATGCACGCATGCGGCCATGATGGTCACACTGCTTACATGATGGTTTTGGCCAAGAACCTGATCGCTCTTAAAGATCACTTAAAAGGCTCAATTCGAATCATCCACCAGCCGGCTGAGGAAGTCTCTCCCGGTGGAGCCAAATCAATGATCAAAGATGGCGCGCTGGATGGCGTCGATAACGTGATCGGCATTCACGTGATGTCTTCAATGCCAACTGGGGCAATCGGCTACCATTACGGGGAAAGCCAAACCGGCCGCTCTGACTTCACCATCACCTTTACCGGAAAAGGCGGTCACGCGTCAATGCCGCACCTCTCAAATGACGCCATTGTGGCAGGGAGCTACTTTGTCACTTCCCTACAAACGGTCGTTTCTCGCCGACTGGACCCGTTTGATACCGGTTCCGTTACGATTGGGTCATTCGATGGTGTTGGCTCGTTTAACGCGATCAAAGAATCGGTCACGTTAAAGGGTGACGTCCGGGTCATGAAAGAAGCAACCCGGCAAAAGATCCGCCAGCAAGTCGAGCAAATTGCCCACGGTATCGAAGTAATGTTTGGCGTTCACAGTACCATCGACTATGATGACAATTACCCAGTCTTATACAACGATACTCAGTTCAGCAAGCAAGTCATCCAAACTTTGGAAGCCGCAAAGATTCCTGAAGTCACCCAAATTACCGACTTTGGCCCTCAGGATCCTTCCGAAGACTTTGCCTACTTCGCCCAAGAAAGGCCCAGTATCTTCTTTTATGTCGGTTGTATGACCGACGATGGTGCCAATCATCCCCACCACAGTCCAGATTTTATGATGAATGAAAAATGCCTGTTGATTGCCGCCAAAGCTGCCGGAACAGCAACCATCAACTATTTAAGCGATTAATAAAGTTAAGCGTCTCGATTTCGAGGCGTTTTTTTGTAAACCGAAGACCGTCAGATAACGCTTTTAATATAATTATTCTAAATAAGGTGTTAAGATGCATCTCCCTACTCGAACAACATGAAGGTTACCAAATTGCAGTTTTGCAGGTCAATTAATAACTTTTTTAAAAATCAAAATTAAAGTGCCTCGTTTTTTATTTATAATCATTCCAATCTATTTCAACAACTCGGTATCAAAATATGTTACGCTATATGTAACAAGTAAATGACTTGTTAATCACGTAAATAGAAAGGCGGAATCGTTGATGAAAGTGATTGTTGTTGGTTCATCTCACGGTGGATTTGAAACTGTTAGAGGAATATTGGCTGAAAAACCGGATACTGAGATTCAGTGGTATGAGAAAGGTGACTTCATTTCGTTTCTCTCCTGCGGCATGCAGCTTTACTTGGAAGGCGTCGTCAAAGATGTTAACTCCGTTCGCTATGCAACGGCAAAGGGGATGCGTGCCAAGGGCGTTAACGTCTTCGTGCACCAAGAAGTCACGTCAATTGACCCGGATGCCCACACCGTAACCGTGCATAATCTTGATGATGATACGACTCGAAAAGAACCATACGATAAATTGGTTTTGTCGGCCGGTGCAGTGCCAGCCAGCATCCCAGTACCAGGCGGCGACTTGGCCAACGTCTATGCGATGCGTGGTCGTGACTGGGCCATCAAACTTAAAGAAAAGACCGTCGATCCAGATGTTCAAAACGTGACCGTCATTGGTGCCGGCTACATTGGCATCGAAGCAGCAGAAGTCTTTTCCAAAGCTGGCAAACACGTCACTTTGATCGACTTGCTTCCTCGCCCACTGGCACTTTATTTGGACCAGGAATTCACGGATATATTGTCAGATACTCTGAAAGATCACAATATCTACTTGGCAACGGGGCAATCGGTTAAAGAATTTATCGGCCAAGACGGCAAAGTTAGTGCTGTTAAGACTGATCAAGCCGAATACCCAAGTGATTTAGTGATTGAAACCGCCGGCATTAAAGCTAACACCGGCTGGTTGAAAGATACCCTTGAGCTGAATAACAAGGGATTAGTCAAGGTCAACGACCATTTGGAAACCAGCCAACCCGATATTTATGCCGTTGGTGACAGCACCAAGGTGCCCTATGCGCCGACTGGCAAAGAATTACAAATTGCTTTGGCTACCAACGCCCGTCGTCAGGGACGAATCGCTGCCAAGAACGTTCTTGGCCATGACATGAAAATGCCAGCCGTCTCCGGTTCATCTGCCCTGTCAGTCTTTGATTACCACTTTGCTTCAACCGGTATCAAGGAAGGCACTTCGGACGCAAATGGCGTGAAGAGTCAATCCGTCTTTGTCACGGACACCACCCAACCCCCATTTGTTCCCGACGAAGCTGGTAATCAGACCGTTTTCTTCAAGTTGACATTTGATCCAGACAGTCACCTCATCTTAGGTGCTCAGATTATGTCGAAACGAGACGTCACTGCCAACATCAATGCCATCAGTCTCGCCATTCAAGGCAAAATGACCCTCGATGATTTGGCATACGCCGACTTCTTCTTCCAACCAGGATTTGACCGTCCTTGGAACATCATGAACGTCGCAGCTCAACAAGCACTTCAAGACTTAGATCAATAATAAATTAAATTCCTCCCTAAAACGATTGCTCACCGATACTCAAACGCAGATTTGCGGTATAGTAAAGGCGGACCCAAAATCATTTTAGGGAGGAATTTATTTGAAAACTGTATTAATTCTCGGAGCTGCCGGACAGATCTCAAGTTTCTTGATCCCCCAGCTTTTAAAACAAACTGATTTTAATTTGAAATTGTACGCACGGAACGCCCAAAGCCGGATCAAAGTGAGCGATCCCAGTCGTGAAACCTTGATTGATGGTGACTTCAATGATGCGGCCACGTTAAACGCCGCAATGGATGGCGTCGATGCGGTTTACCTCAACGAAATGCGTGATATCACGTCAGTGAAAAATATCATCGCCGCAATGGATGCCAACCACGTCCGTCAATTAATTGGCGCAACCGTCTTAGGCATTGAAGACGAGGTTAAGGGTGCCTTTGGCCAGTGGAATACCAGTATGATTGAAAGTTCAATCACCAAGCGGAAAGTCACTGCGAAAGCCGTCGAGAATTCCGATTTGACCTATACGCTGCTTCGGTTAGCCTGGCTTTATAACAAAGATGGCAATACCAACTACGAACTTACCGAAAGCGGCGAACCATTTGGGGGTACCCAAGTAAGCCGCCAGGCCGTTGCTCAATTGATTATCGACATCTTAAACGACCAGTCACGCAAGTTTGCCCGTAAGAGTTTGGGCGTCAACGAACCGAATACCAACTGGGATAAACCATCGTTTTATTAGAAGTTCCCAATCATGAACGAGGATGACCCACGTATTTTATATTTAAGAGATGATACCGGCCTTTTGGGGGTCGGCTTTTTTATTGCAATAAGCGGCCAGGGCCAACTCGGAAGCCGTAGACAGCCTTTGAATTTCGTTCAATTATTATGAAGCAACAACTCTTTACACCATTAATCTGAAGCGCTCTTTTCTCTTGATTTACCAAAATGAAGGCCTGTATAAATACAAATGATATTAATCACTTCTAAAATCACCAGTAAGATAAAGGCGTGTTGTGCGCCCACCGCAGTGGTGTGTACGTAATCAGTCTTCGTCTGAGCAAGCGCAACAACTAACGAAACAACTGCGGTTCCCATCGCACCGGCAAATTGCTGGAGTGTGTTGAAAACAGCGTTTCCGTCAACACTTTTTTCCGATGGAAGCTGCGCCAATCCATTAGTAATAATGGTTGACATACCAAATCCGGTACCGACCATCATCAAAACATACCCAATCAGCTGAGTGATCGAACTTCCCGACATTGCTTCCAACATCAAGAATACGACCCCAAGTGCTTGGAATATCAGCGCGATCGTGATTGGTCTTCTAGCACCATGACGATCGTAAATTGTTCCACTGATTGGTGCTAATACTGCGCCCAACGCTGCACCAGGAAGGAGCATAAGGCCAGCAGTTAGCGAAGATGTATGGGCAACAATTTGTAAGTAGTTTGGAAGTACAAACGCTGCACCAACATTCATAATTTGAAAAATAACGAAACTGATGATGTGGAAATCAAAGGATGCGTTTTTAAAAACATTCAGCCTAACGATCGGTTGGCTAATTCGGGTCGAACGAATAATAAACCAGATCAAGCCAATAATGCCAACCAGTCCATAAATTCCAGCCACTGATAATGAGGATTCAATGTTGTTTAATCCTAAAATAGCGCCACCAAAGAAAATTGCAATTGCAATCCAAGATGGGAAGTCCAAGTGAACCTTTTCGGGTTTTGAAACCTGAGTGATTGAAAATAACCCCAGGATCAGTGCAAGCACCATAACAGCCAGTAGAATTCCAAAAATCAAGTGCCAGTTAATTCCAATCAACAAGCCACCGTATGAAGGACCGAGCGCAGGGGCAATTGCCGTAACAAGCGTTCCAATTCCCATCAAAAGACCAATCTTTTCAAATGGTGCCTGCTCTAAAATGATATTAAACATCAAAGGAAGTGCAATTCCTGTTCCAAGTCCTTGAATAATTCGACCGACAAGCAAGACATCAAATTGGTTGGTAATGGTACAAATCAGTAACCCAACAATAAAAAAGGTACTTGCGGTAATGAACAGTTGCATGGTAGTAAAACGACGTTTCAATATACCGGAGATTGGAATAATAATGGACACCACTAGCAGATATCCTGTCGTTAACCACTGAATCGTTGCTGTATCCACATTAAATTGCTTCATAAGGGTTGGAAAAGTCACATTCATCGCAGTTTCAATAAGCACCCCACAAAAAGCCATTAATCCAGTTGCAACAATAGATAAATAAAGTTTAGTTGATATTTTACGAGTCATAAAATCCTCCAATATAAATAATAGTTCTAAATCGAACTATTTAATAATCTATCATCTTTGGTCATAAAAATCAACTGTAAAGTTGTTTACAAATCAATTAAATTTAGATACAATAAAACTACTGTTAATTAGTTTTAAATCGAAGTATGAGGTGCATATGACAGAACAAATTGGAATTTTACTCAAAAATCTAAATAACGATCTTCAGCGTTACTCCGATCGTGAGGCAAAAAAGATGGGCATTACCCAGGTCCAGATGAGTATTATTGACTTTATTTATCGAAACGAAGCCAATCGAGAGCTCCACCAGACCGATGTCGAGCAAGAATTCAACATCCAAAAGTCTTCGGTAACTGCGCTACTTCAATTAATGGAAAAAAAGTCGCTCATTGTAAGAGCACCATCTAAACAAGATAGTCGCTACAAGATTCTTTTATTGACTGCCAAGGCCCGTAAATTGGCAAAGCGTATTCGAGCATTTTATGATCAGAATGAAACAGAGATTCGAAATATACTTGGAGACGATTCAGAAAAGTTTATCAAAGACGTTGTCAATTTACGTCAGTTTCTAACAAGTCGGTTGGACCAGTAACATATGAATGACAAAACAGCGCGTGCCAAAAATGTGCCGGCCCTTCATGGCTGCCGTAGCATAACTTGGAAATCGGTTTTTGGTATATGTTCTGGATATATGACAAAAAATAAAGGGGCTGAGTCAAAAGTGTTAACTTTTGATTCGGCCTCTTTCTAGTGATTGCATATTACACAGTTAAAACATCCGACGACGGCCGGCTGAAAACCTGTTTAGCCTACTTGGCAACCGGCTGATCTCGGCCATTTAAGCCCAGCAATCAATCATTCCAAACTTGGAACAATCGATTGCTGGGCTTAAATTCTGAGATTAAAACACCTTTTATCTTATTGTTATTGATGTTTTGTTATTTAAAAGCAACTTAAATCTTACCCACTAACTTGGTACCAGGCTGTAACGTCTTTTCACCTGGCTGCCAATTGGCTGGGCATACCCGATCACCATGTTCGGCGACAAATTGAGCGGCTTGCAAGGTTCGCAAGACTTCTTTGGCATTACGGCCAATTCCCATATCATTAATGGTGTATGAACGAACCTTACCTTCCGGGTCAATAATGAACACGCCACGGTAAGCTTGGCCGGCATCTTCATCAAGAACCTCAAGGAAACGTGCCAACTTTCCTGCAGGGTCTGCAATCATTGGATACTGAACTTTACCAACCTCTTCACTTTGTTCATGCCAAGCTTGGTGAACAAATTCGGTGTCTTCGGATACTGAATAAATTTCGGCACCCGCTTTTTTGAAATCCTCATAATTATCGGCTAAATCCCCAAGCTCGGTTGGACATACAAACGAAAAATCTGCCGGGTAAAAGAAGACAATCGACCAGTGGCCGAGCAAATCCTTCTTGGTTACCTGTTTTACATCCCCGTCTTGAAACGCATTGACCTTGAAATCATCAATTTCTTTACCAATGAAATTCATATTCTAAGTCCTCCCAATCACTTTAATTTAATACTCAAGTTAAGTGTATGACAAATTTAACTAGTTTTCAATAATGATTCTAAACTAAATTGCCAATTCACCTTGCTTTAGGCGTTATATTCATCAAGTTGATTTAATTTTCTTTAGGACTGTTATAAATAAAAGGAACGAGTGCACTCTGCTCGTCCCCTTTTCCACACGACCGTTTCCCAGCCGAATTATTTATCAAAAATTTTCTTTGCAATTCCAAATGCCGACCAAGCTTTCGGCCAACCGGCATAAAATGCCAGCTGAGTGATGATTTCAACCATTTCATCCTTGGTAACCCCGTTTTGCCTGGCAATCTTCATGTGAGCTTCCAGTTGTGGGAATAATCCCTGAGACATCAAGCTGGCACAGGTGATCATACTGCGGTCACGGGCTGATAATTTGGACTCCCGTGACCATACCTCACCAAATAACACATCGTCATTTAATTCGGCAAACTTTGGTGCAAAGTCTCCCAAAGCATCCCGACCTGCAGTTTGTTTTTTAGTCATGTGATTGAACCTCCAATCGATCATAATCGTCGTCCGATACAGGTTCCAGCCATTCCGGTGTCCCTGCGGTAATCGCAATATGGGAGAACCAGCTGTCCTTAGTGGCGCCATGCCAGTGTTTGATCCCGTCATGCGTCACCACAACGTCTCCCGGAAGTAAATGCCGGGCTGGCTGACCTGCTTCTTGGTACCAGCCTTCCCCACCGGTTACCAGCAGAATCTGATAGCCATCGTGGTGAATGTGCCAGTTGTTGCGGCATCCCGGTTCAAAAGTAACGTTGCTGACACCAACGTTGACGGCCGGATCATTCACCAACCCTTTAAGATAGCTTTGGCCAACAAAGTATTGGGCGTATGCGTCATTCCTGTCGCCCAGCGGGAACACAATCCCATTTTTGACGTTTTCGTTTTTTACCATCATATCCTCCTTAATTCAAATCAATCCTTTACAAACATGAGCATACAACTTAAAGTTAACTTTAAGTCAAACACTTTTTTAAGGAGGCATTCTGATGGCCACAATTCAAACTGAACCGACATATGAGATTGGCGAATTCGCCAAAATCGTCGGTCTATCCGCACCAACGATTCGTTACTATGAAAATCAGGGGCTGTTAAAAGCCCGCCGCAGTGAAAACGGCCGGCGCTATTTTACCCATACAGACATTAAATGGGTCCAATTTTTGTTGCACCTTAAAGGCACCGGCATGAGTATCCACGATCTCAAGAAGTACGTTGCTTGGCGATCCGAGGGTGATTCAACTATTCCGGACCGTTTAGCCCTACTGAAGAGAACCAAAGAAGACTTCATGGACGAGTACAGGCAAGTTCAACATCACCTGCAGATTTTAAACGACAAGATTAACTGGTATGAGGCTAAAGAAAACGGTGAGGACACCGACCAGGAACCATTTGCCGACTACTTGAAACGAATCGGCCACCAAGAATGACATTCTGACAAATTCTCAGAAATCTATCAGCTGACTCCATTAGCCATCGACGCGCTTCTTGGTTAAGATGAAATGTGACGGTCTACTACGTGATATATTGAAAAATGTGAGGTGATCGGTTTGACAAACAAAATTTTATTAGTTGAAGATGAAGATGCACTCAGCTCGTACTTGATTCCAGAATTGAAGTTTGAAGATTACCAAGTCCTCTTGGCTCAAGACGGCTTAGAAGCATTGCAGCTTTACGATAATAATCGCGGCAACCTGGATCTAATCATTTTGGACTGGATGCTGCCAAAATTGGATGGTTTAGAGGTCCTCCGCAGAATCCGTAAAAATGATGATATTCCAATTATCATGATGACCGCCAGAGACTACGTCGGCGATAAGGTTGCCGGACTCGACAGCGGAGCGGATGATTACATCACAAAACCCTTTGAAATTGAGGAGCTCTTAGCACGAATTCGGGTGATGCTGCGGCATGAGAATCGCCATCCTCAACAAAATCAGCTCTACACGCTCGAAGATTTGAGCTTAGATACCAAATCAAGACAGGTTTCCCGCGGCAACCAGCTCATCCAGCTTACCCAACGGGAATACGAGCTGCTGTTGACCTTAATTCAACATGCCGGAGAAACGCTTACGCGAGACGAACTTTTGGATACGGTTTGGGGCGTTGATTTTGAAGGTCAACCAAACGTCGTTGACGTCTATATTCGCTACCTCCGCAATAAAGTCGACCGTGCATACCCGAAGCAACTGATCCACACAGTGCGTGGCGTCGGCTACGTCTTATCCGGAAATTATCAAGAGTAGGAGAAATGAACGTGACCAGAAAAAAGGATCGGACCACCTATCAGGAAATCCGCCAAAGTTTTATCATCTTGTTCATATTTTTTGCGTTATTTACCGGTGCTGCAGTGGTTACGGTTGTTGGCGTCCATTTAGTCCATCAAAGTGAATCGCAATCGATTCAGTTATTAAGAAGCCTGAACCGCTCGTTCATTGACGACAAGCCGGATTGGAATCAGTGGCGAAAAAGCAGCAACATCAATACTGAAAATACTTATGTCCGCGTCACTGACCAAAGCGGCGCAAACCGTCAATCAGACGTCTTTTATTCTAAGGGTGCTCATACTTTTTTAAGTTCCAACCCGACTCCGATTTCAAAATCACTGCACCTGCCATTTTTCCCCGCCCTCACCTACAGCAAGCATTATGGACTCTTTTATTACCGCAGTGGCGAACGGCGTGGCGAACACAAAAAGATTAAGTCTGAAATTTGGCTCAGCTTAAACTCGATCATTAAGACGCTGGCCTCAGTTATCCTCGTTGTACTGGGAACGTTATTCGTCGGGCTGATTCTGGGCTGGTTTGTCATTTCTTTGATCGCAAAACGACTGACGCGATCACTTCAGATGCTTCAACGAACAGCCCAATCCCACAGCCAGTCAGTTGTTAACGTCGAAAGCCTACTGCCGGTTCCAAATTCACCAGTTGAAGTTCGAGAGCTGGCGACCAGCTTTAACGACTTATTATCGGCAATCATTGAAAATAACAAGCGGGAAAAAGCGTTTATTTCAAACGCCTCTCATGAATTAAGAACGCCGATTGCCGCAATTCGTGGCCACATTTCATTGGTCAAACGACGAGGTAAAGATCATCCTGAAATTATTGACACATCGCTTCATTTTATTGATGATGAGTCTGCTAAAATGCAGGCTTTAGTCAACAGTTTGCTGGCTCTGTCCCGCGCTGATAAAGAGGTCGTCCAAAAGACCACGTTTGACTTGGTGGCGATTGTCAACGAAACCGTGGAAGAGCAACGCGTCCTTCTCGAGCAAAACATCGAAGTCCGTGGTGCGAAAACAGCGAGTGTGAACGCCAATCAGACCAACGTTTTACAAATTTTGTCGACCCTTTTTGATAACGCCGGAAAATACGCTGGCGACGATTCAACGATTACGGTTCAAATCACCAACACGGCTCACGACACGATTTTATCAGTCGAAAATAACGGCCCCAGCATTCCAGACGAAGATAAGAAACACATTTTCGATCGATTTTACCGTGGCGACCATGCGCATAACAGTCAGATAACCGGAAACGGTCTCGGCTTGGCAATTGCCGCCCAACTGGCAACTTTGAACGGTATCCAAATTAAGGTTGCCGATGTGGTTCCCCACGGTGTCCGCTTTGAGTTGGTGTTCAAAAAAATTGCTTAACAATAATGACATCCTAAGAATTGATCAGTTGGTCCCGATTTCCAACAACGTTCACACTTAAATTTGAAGGCATCAGGGGCTGGGCCAAAAGTATTAACTTTGACTCAGCCTCTTTTTGTTGATTTCATACTATCAGCGACAATCAGCTGATCCCAAAATTTAATCCCATCAATCAATCATTCCAAGACCAGGAACAATTGATTGGCGGGATTTTTTGAGGACTGGCGCTTCTATCACCGCCCCCGTATTAATAAGTGTCATTCGACGGCGACTATTCTGAGAATTTATCAGAAACCTCTTTTTTGATGCCAGTATTACTAAGGACTCTGCGACAGTAGACTGACCATATATCATTAAGGGTTTCAACACTTTAAGAATGGAGGCGCAGAAATGGAATCCACATCATTAACCAAGCATCCCTGGCTCACAACCGGATGGGTCTTATTCGCGGGCATGGCCGTTTTAGTCTTCTTTCAAAATGCCCAAGCTTACTTTTTGGATCGCGACATATTAAACCGTTTTGAGCAGCTCATCACCCCAGAACGGACGGCTTTCTTCAAAGCGGTTGCGTTCACAGGAAGTCCACTCGTCACCATTCCCACGGCAATCATCATTGGCGTGATTTTCTGGCGGCTTAAACAAGTCAATATCGCCATGTTGATCCTGATGATGACAATCACTGGAAACGCTGCCGGCCTCATCATGAAATTGATCATCCAACGCCCACGTCCCACAACAATGCTCGTTTCGGAAAGTGGTTTTAGTTTCCCTAGTGGACACGTTGTCGGATCTGTCATTTTATTGTTTGTGATCATCAAATTTGTCTGTCCAAAAATCTCCTCTGTTAGAACACGATTTTTCGTAGTGACCATGCTGCTTTTATGGCTGACATTGGTATGCGTCTCACGATTATACCTTCAAGTTCACTATCCTTTTGATGTCTTGGGCGGCATGTTGTTTTCGACATTATGGTGTGCCTCTGCCTTAGCACTTTTTAATCGAGAACAGGCCAACATGAAACAACGGGCGCATCAGAATCGAGGCATGAATCATGAACCTTAAATTAACCCGCACAAATATACTCATGATGTCGGTTCTGTCCGGAACAATGGCGCTGATTGTCCTGGGACTCATTCTGGGATTGAATGGGATTGTGCCATTTGGCAATCGCAGCCTGTTGGTCGGTGATATGGGCGCACAATATGTGCCCTTTTTATCGTTTTTCAAGCACACATTGGCAACCAGCCAGCTCACCCCGTTTTCGTTTTCAATCGGGGTTGGCGAAAATGTGGTGCCACTGATCGCGTACTATCTTTTAAGTCCGTTTAACCTCATCACCTTGTTGTTTCCAACCAGTCAGCTTCCGGTGGCCATCACGATTATCTTCATGCTTAAAGATGCGTTCATCGCAGCAACAACCAGCTTCTTTCTGGCGAAACATTTTAATCGACTCGATTGGCTGAACCCTGTATTTGCGCTCGCGTTTAGCCTGGGCGGTTTTATCACGGCCAACTTTATCAATATCATGTGGTTGGACGGGTTGATTTATTTACCACTGGTTTGCTATGGGATTGATCGCATCAAGGCAAGTCACAGCTCGTGGCCCTTATTTTTATGGCTAACTTTATGTATCATGACCAATTATTACATCGGCTACATGATTGGCATCTTCACGATTATTTACGCGATTGACGTGATGATTTCGACCCAATCTCAATTGCCGTCAGGAACCAAGTGGTTGCCAGCTAACTGGCCATTTATCAAATCGTTTGCCTTCACGGAACTTTGTAGTGTCCTAACCAGCCTGGTCGTCCTATTACCCACGGCACTCGGCATGCTGCAGACGGCCAAAATAGTCCCGTCAGCCGATAACAATTTGGTATCCGTATCCAAGCCCCAATTTGGTTTCGAGTTTCTCTCGCAGCTTGGAATGGGTGGACAGTCATACACTAATCGTCTCTTTCATGCCCCAGCGATCTTTGCGTCGACGGCAATCGTGATTCTGGCATTTGCCTACTTCTGTCATCCAAGAATTCCCCGGGAACACAAGATTGGCACAGCAGTGACGCTTGGAATTCTATTTTTTAGCATGTTGATTGGCCCAATTAACCTGGTTTGGCACATGATGAGTCAACCATCGGGTTCTCCGTTTCGCTATTCATTTTTACTGAGCTTCATGCTGATAATGATTGGCTATGAAGCATTAATTAATCAGCCAGCCGGAATTAAGACCCGGTATAAATTAGCGATCCCTGCGCTCATCACATTACTTTTAATCATCGGTTATGGGGACATAAAGTTGAATCACGCAAACGCCTATCTGTCCCTTCAACCAAATTCACTTCACATGCTTTTGGTCAACATCATTTTGGTCATGATCTACTCAGTTATTTTATTCAGTACGATTACAAACCTCAAAAGAATGACCGTCGGCGCGCTGATCGTCACAGAACTAGGAGTTAACTTCATGAGTACCTTGGCAACCGAGCCGTTTGCCAGCCAATCTAAATACACGGCCACCTATAATCAACAGCGCCGAGAACTGGCTGGTTATACCAACCCGCAAACCCGCCTTTTCCGAATTGGTCAGCAGCAAACAGCCCTTGCGCCGGCATTTAAAGAGACCTATTACGGTTACAACGATGCCCAAATCTTTAACTACAACGGCGTCCAGGAATATAGTTCAACGTTGCCCGAACAAATGCGGGAAACGTTGAAAATGCTGGGTCTTTACAGCAAGAATCAACGGCGGATAAACTTTGCTGGCAATACCACGATTTCTAAACTGCTGTTGGGTGTTAAATACAACCTCAACCAAAAGGGTCAGATTCAACCAAATTCAAGTTACGTTGGCATGGGCTTTCCCGTCAGCAATCAGTTCGTTAACCTCAAACTAAGGTCCGGATTTATTTTCACGAACTTGGAAAATATCTTGCAAACGATCTCTCCGTCTTCCAATTCGTATTTGCTAAAAGAGACCATTAATCAAAGTTCAAGGACAATCACTCATTCCGGCACTCGTTATTCATTAACGGTTTTCCCAAAGTTGAGTGGTCCACTTTACTTTGATACGTCTGATGCGTCGTTTGATTACTCATCCATTAAGGTCGACGGCAAGCGTTTGGGAAACATCTCCGACCCACTTCACAAACGATACATTATCAAGCTTGGCACATACCGCCAAGGAGTTCCAATGACGATCCAATTTCTCAGCCACAGTCAATCAGCGTTGAAGAAGGTCAATTTGATTACCTTGAACACACAGGCATTTTCACGAGTAGTCTCTCAACTCAAAAAAAACTCATTTATGCCGACCTACCGAAATAACCAAGTCAGTGGATCGGTGACCCGGACAAGTCCCAATCAGCACTGGCTGTACACGTCCATTCCTTATGATTCGGGCTGGACAGCAACGGTTAACCGGCAGCCGGTTAAGGTGGTCAAAGTTTTAGGCGACTTTGCCGCCGTGCCGATCACCAGCACCACAAATCACGTCGTCATGCGTTACCACATCCCTGGCCTGATAGTCGGGTGCATTTTGTCCCTACTGGGGTTGTTGCTGTACCTTAACCAAATGATTGTGAAGCATTTTAAATAGGTGTCAAAGCAAAAGAGGTCGGAGCAAAACACTAAGTCTTGCCCCGACCTCTTCTACATACTATTTTTACTTATTACTTATTCACCGTCAGCTTGATAAACATACTGACGCGTCATTGGCAAACCAGTTCCACTAGGGGAATTAGTCAGCAGGTACTGCATGACGTCAATGTTTCCGGCTTCAAATGAAGCGGCACTGGCTTGGAGATACATCCCCCACATTCGAGCAAATGGCACGCCGTACTTCTCTTTAACGTGATCAATCACCTTCATGTAGTTGGCGTACCAAATTTCAAGCGTCTTTTGGTAATGACGGCGCAATGGTTCCAAGTCGCTCATCTGCATGCCGGCATCCATAATGTGCTTCATGTTTTCAGCAACGTTAGGAATGTAGCCACCGTGGAAAATGTATTCGTTTAAGAACGGATCAACGCCGGCGCCTTCATGTTGGCCGGTGATTCCGTGAATCAAAGCGCGCCCTTCAGGCTTCAAGAAATCGTGAACCTTCTTGAAGTAAAGCCCCAAGTTTTCCTTACCAACGTGTTCGAACATCCCAACAGAGGTCACATAATTAAATTGGCCTTTCACTTCACGGTAGTCTTCAAGTAACACATCAACTTTTCCTTCAAGGTGACGTTCTTTGATTTGTTGCTTGGTGTAATCGTATTGTTCCTGGCTCAAAGTAATTCCGGTCGCATTCAGACCGAAGTCTTCGGCAGCCATGAACAACAACGTTCCCCAGCCGCTTCCAATATCAAGTAAGGTGTTGCCTGGTTGGGGATCAAGCTTATGCAAAATATGGCGGTCCTTGTTCAACTGTGCCTGTTCCAACGTATCGTCATCGTGTTCAAAGTAGGCACATGAATACGTCATCGATTTGTCGAGCCAAAGTCTGTAAAAGTCGTTTCCGATGTCATAATGTTTTTGAATATCACTTTCACTGGCCTTCTCTGAGTGAGAAATCCGAGGTAAGTGCTTCAAAAATGGATTGTTGGTTAAGAAACTGTGATCCGCCCGGAATGCGGACGCAACCAACTCTTGAATACTGCCATCGATTTCGATATCGCCGTTCATGTATGCTTCGGCCAATACCAAAGTTGGCTTGGCAGTCATTTCTTTTAACGGAATTTGTTTCTTGATTTCAATCTTGGCTTTGGGTTCACCTTCCCCATAGGTTTCAGTCTTGCCATCCCAGTATGTAACTGAAACTGGGATATCAAACGCATGGCTCAATAATTCTTTGTAAGTAATTTTTTCTAACATGAAATTCCCTCCGACACATTTTTAATAATTACAGTGTAACGCTTATAGGGGTACAAAATGCAAGCATAAAGTTAATTAGTTTCTCAAAAACTTTACTTTTCCACCGGTACAACCTTGAAGTCCGTCCCATCTTTTTTAACAATCGCGTATAAAATGGTTTTCTTGCTGTCATCTAGATAACCCAGGTTAACGGCCGGACTGCCATCAATAGTGGCCATTCCTTCAAAGCGGTCAAATAACACCTGCTTGAGTAATTTGAGTTCACGACTCTTTGATTCCGCTTTTTGGGCCGCAACCGCCAGCGTATAGCCTTGGTCTAACAGCAGTTTCATTTGATAGACCTTCATCAGCATACTATAAGTAAACTTACGGTTTTGCCCCTTGCCCTGCCGGCTTTCAATATAGCCTTTGCGTTCCCAATAGCGAAGCTGGGTCTGTGAAACACCCGTTGCATTGGAGACATCGCCAATTCCTAAAAGCCAATCGTTATCCTTAATAATTTGAGCCAGCTTTTGCTGGAACTCTTTGTCCAAAATGATCCCTCGTTTCTAAGGTTAAAGTTATCCGTTCGAAAATGTAATTGTTTCCATTGCCTTAATGTCGGCATTTTGTTTATTAAATCGTCTGATACTTATATGAACTTTATTAACATCAAGTATATATTTTTAAATATGTTTGTCAAGATGCTTGACAACGAAGCCAAATCATCTTATATTAGTCCATGTTCAATTTTTCGAAAGAAATCAAAAATTTAGAGACAAAGAAGGTAATCAATCGTGGGTAACGCAGTAGATAAAAACGGAAATTCATATAACCGTGGCTTGATGATCATCGTTATTCTGATCGGAACATTCTGTACGGTTCTGAACCAGACGGTTCTCTCCACCGCATTTCCGACCATTATGAAGGCATTTGATGTCAATACATCAACTGTTCAGTGGTTAACAACCGGATTCATGCTGGTTAACGGAATTATGATTCCTGTTAGTGCTTGGCTAAGCACAAGATTTAATTCAAAATGGTTATATATTGGTGCCATGACAGTTTTCTTTGTCGGTACAATTGTCTGTTACATCGCGCCAAACTTTGGCACCTTGTTGGCCGGCCGTTTGATTCAAGCATTAGGTGTTGGCGTGACCATGCCATTGCTTCAAACGATCATGCTGTCAATCTTTCCACCTGCCAAACGAGGAACGGCCATGGGGCTTGCCGGAATTGTAATTGGTCTGGCACCAGCGATTGGCCCAACACTTTCCGGATGGGTCATTGATAACTGGACTTGGCGGGATTTATTTGGAATGATCATTCCATTGATGTTCGTTGTAATTCTTGCCAGCTTCTGGTTCGTCAAGAGCGTTTTGGATAACAGGAAGACAAGCATTGACCTACTTTCTGTCGTCTTATCAACGATTGGATTTGGTAGCTTGTTGTACGGCTTTTCATCCGTTGGAGACGATGGCTGGGGCAGCACAACCGTTATTTCAACGTTAGTCATCGGGGTTATTTTCATCAGCTTATTCGTCTGGCGTCAACTTGTCATGAAGACACCGTTCTTGGAATTCCGGGTTTATCGCTCTGTTCCATTTACCGTATCGGCCATCTTGAGTTCCGTCACGATGATGTCAATGGTTGGTGTTGAAATGGTCATTCCACTTTACTTACAGATTGTAAAAGGAATGTCGGCCTTTCATTCCGGACTGACCTTGTTAGCCGGAGCGTTAATGATGGGAATTATGAGCCCGATTACCGGTCGAGCCGTTGACCGCTTCGGAGCCAAACGCCTCTCAATTCTTGGAATGACTTTGTTAACACTTGGATCGGTGCCATTTATCTTCATTACAAAAAATACGTCAACCTTGTATATCGTCGTCTTCTACGCAATCCGGATGTTTGGGATTTCCATGTCGATGATGCCGGCCACAACCGTTGGGATGAACTCATTGCCAATTAACCTGTTGAGCCACGGAACTGCGGTTAACAATACGCAGCGTCAAGTTGCCTCTTCAGTCGGAACGGCTGTCTTAATCAGTATTTTGACAAACGTCACCAAGAGCAACCAACCCGCAAAGAGCATGTTGACTTCCAACCCATTGGGCTATCGAGATCACATGATCAACGCAACATTGACCGGTTATCACGCTGCGTTTGCCATCTCACTTGTCTTCTGTGTCCTGGCTTTGGCAACCGCATTCTTCTTAAAGAATCGTGGTCAATCAAGCGACTACACTAAAAACGGAGGTGAAGATTAATGATCGTAGTTACCCTAATTTTGGGCGTTCTTTTCGCCTTCATCTTCTTCATTTACATTAACAATAAGCCGACTGCCTATATCTTAACGGCATTGTCACTTCTTGTTGCGATCACCTCAATGGTCTTCATTATTAAAAATGATCGGGACCACTATGGAATGCACCAAGTCACAACTTCTGTCAGCCAAAAAATCTATCCCGTTGGCAGCAAGCAAATGAAAATGTTTCTCTATCAGCCAATCGGTACCGCCAATAAGCATCAGGTCTATATTTATCAAAAGTCTGAAAATGCGAAGAAACAGTCGCATACACAAACGACGGATACAACCAACAAACTGGTTAAGACCAATGGCGACAACCGAATGGTTACTAAAACCACTCGTTGGGAATACACCAGCGGGACCACCAAATTATGGTTTGGCATTTCTGGTGAAGGGCACAAATTTGTCAAGCGCCAAAACGTTATCTATGTAAATAACGACGTGCAAGTCCTTTCCGTCCCACAAGCCAAGGCTCTTAAGAAAGTCATGGCAAGCAAGTCATACCAAGCAAAGCTCAAGGTTCAAGGCAAGGCGTTCGTCACAAAACAAGTGACGGCTGCCATGAAGAAGAACCCAACCATGTCGGCCGCCGACCGGACAAAGGTCATGAAGCAGGCCCAAGCAGAGTTCCAAGCAAACGCGGTTTCAAATATTTTGAAACAAATTAAGAAATAGTCTCCTCCAATTAAAAAGTATTGAATTAGCTGGTCACAAACCAGTCAATTCAATACTTTTTTATTTATCGATTAAATTAAGACAGCTATTTGTCGATAACGACCGATTCCATAATTACATCGTCTTTTGGCTTGTCCTGAGCATTGGTGTCAACCTTGCTAATTTCTTTCACAACGTCCATGCCGGAAATGACTTGGCCGAAAACTGTATGCCTGAAGTCAAGCCAAGGTGTCCCGCCATTCTTGTAAGCATCGATAATTTCTTCAGGATACCCAGCGGTTTTCATTTGAGAAACCATGCCGTCATCAACGTGCTCGTTGGTGACAATGAAGAACTGGCTGCCGTTGGTATCCGGACCCGCATTGGCCATTGACAGCGCACCGTCGATGTTAAACAGTTCTGGTGAAAATTCGTCAGCAAAGTTGCCGCCAAAGCTGCTTTCGCCACCCATTCCGGTACCGGTTGGATCGCCACCTTGAATCATGAAATCAGGAATCACACGGTGAAAAACAACCCCGTTATAGTATCCCTTTTCAGCAAGGGCAACGAAGTTTTCAACGGTCTTGGGTGCCTGTTCCGGGAACAATTGAACCACAATCTCACCATGGTTGGTTTTAATGGTTGCCTTGGGTCCTTTGGCGTTTGCTAAATCTAATTGAGGTAAAGTCATCTTGTCTCTCCTTTAAGTTTGCTTTTGGTATCTTAAGTGAGCTTATCACAACCGCCTGTCAATGTCAGTCACTTTGACGGTTATTCGCCAACTTTAGGCTAATTACGGTAGAATATGGATAACCATTATTTTATGAAATATCGAGGAAGTTGCCATGAGGGTTAAACAGGAACATTGGCGTCGAAATATCTATTTATTTTTAGTCAGTCAATTTTTGACGGGTATCACCAGCATGATCGTCCAGTACGCAATTATTTGGTATCTGACAAAGCAAACGGGCTCCGCAACAATTTTAAGCATTGCCACGATTTTGGGAATGCTGCCGATGGCGTTGTTAAGTCCATTTGTCGGGCCACTGGTTGATCGCTGGAACAAAAAGGGCTTATTAATTGTGCCTGATGTCGTCGCGGCCATGTTTGCCATCGTCCTGTCAGTCTCCGGCGGCGTCTTTCACGTCTTTCCAATCTGGCTGATTTTTGTGTCGCTGTTAATGCGATCCATCGCTCAAACCTTTCAAATGCCCACGATTCAATCAGTCATGCCGACAATGGTCCCCGACGAAGAACTGACTAAAATCAACGGCCAACTGGGAATGGTCCAATCCGCTAACATGATGATTGCCCCGGCACTGGGGGCATTCTTATTTGCGATCATCCCCTTACAGTTTTTGATTTTACTTGACGTGTTAGGCGCCATCCTTGGAATCAGCATTTTGATTTGGGTTCAAATTCCCAACAACGAAAAAATTGATGCGGCTTTACACATGCTCCACAACACCAAATTAGGCCTCTTAGACCTTATGAAAAATCGTGGACTCTGGTACATTACCATTACCGGTGCCGTCTTTACACTGCTTTATATGCCCGCTGCCAGCATGTATCCACTGATGACCATGAAATACTTTCAAGGAACCGTCGGCCAAGCCGGGTTCATTGAAGCCTTATATTCCGGGGGCATGCTGGTTGGTGGCGCCATTATTGGCATTTGGGGCAACTGGCGGGACCGAATGAAGCCGGTCATTATCGCCTTTTTCCTGATCGGCATTCCAACTGGCTTGAGCGGCTTGCTGCCAGGAAACCAGAGCGGGTTTTGGTGGTTTGCCATTTTAAACGTGATTGAAGGCATTGCGACCCCATTTTTCAATACCCTGTTAATGGCCATGATTCAGCAAAGCTACCCTTCCAAACAATTGGGTCGGGTCCTTGGCGTTCTTAATTCGCTGATGAGTCTGACCGGCCCGATTGGATTGATTTTTGCCGGGCCGCTTGCCGATGCAATTGGCGTTGAAATGTTATTTGTCATCGCAGGAGTTGGCACGGTTATCTGCGGTCTCGTAGCGATCATGACGCCTTTGATGCGCACATATGACATTGAACTTCAGAAACGTTTGGAAGCTCATTCAAAATAATTTTCAAATCAGCTTGCCTTGAAGTTCACTTTAAGGTTTACAATAACGTCGTAAGTCAAAACAAGATGAGGAGATATGAAAATGAAATCAACATTATTTGTTAAACCAGGAAAAGTTGAAATTACTGAAATTGATAAACCCACGATTCAAGCTGACGATGACGTTATTTTACACATTGTCCGTGCCTGTGTCTGTGGATCTGACCTCTGGGCCTACCGTGGCTTAGAAGAAAAGGATGCCAATTCTGAGAACAGTGGTCACGAAGCGATTGCGATTGTTGATCAAGTTGGAAAAGACATTACAACTGTTAAACCCGGGGATTTTGTGATTGCACCGTTTACCCACGGCTGTGGTCACTGTGCTGCTTGCCGTGCCGGCTACGAAGGCAGTTGTCAAACCCATCGCGACAACTTCAGTTCAGGCTATCAAGCCGAATACGTACGTTACCAACACGCTGAGTGGTCATTGGTCAAAATCCCCGGCCACCCGGAAGATTACAGCGATGGTATGCTGAACTCACTTCTGTCACTGGCTGACGTGATGGCAACCGGCTATCACGCAGCCAGAGTCGCCAATGTTAAGCCAGGCGACACTGTCGTTGTTGTCGGTGACGGTGCGGTTGGGCTATGTGGTGTCATTGCCGCTCAAATGCGTGGTGCCAGCCGAATTATTGCCATGAGCCGTCATGAAGACCGACAAAAGCTCGCCACCGAATTTGGTGCAACGGATATCGTGGCTGAGCGTGGTGACGAAGCCGTTGCCAAAGTCATGGCCCTTACAAACGGTGCCGGCGCCGATGCCGTTCTTGAGTGTGTTGGCTCAGAACTCTCAACTGAAACCGCCATGAATGTTGCCCGCCCAGGCGCAATCGTTGGTCGGGTTGGCTTGCCACACACCAAGAAGTCCGATCCGAACAGTACTTTCCGCCGTAACTTAGGCGTTGCCGGTGGCCCTGCTTCAGTAACCACTTACGACAAGAGTGTTCTCCTAAAGGCCGTTCTGGATGGCGAAATCCACCCGGGAAAAGTCTTTACCAAGCGATTTAGTCTTGATGAAATTGACGATGCTTATCAAGCAATGACCAAACGTGAAGCCATTAAATCACTGGTGATTGTTCAAAACTAGTGAACCATCATTCAAATTAAAAACGGCGCCACACCTGGATTATCCAAGTGTGGCGCCGTTTTGTAATTGACTTAATCGTCTTCTTTACGTTTCTTCTGACCAAATCCAATCCAGGCAAACATTGCCATTAAGATCATCCCAATTACCGATAGTTGGTGATCAGTCTGATTTTCACCAGTTTGTGGTAATTTTTCCTGGCTGGCTGTTTGAGCAGCTGGCGTTTGAGTTGCTGCAGTTGCAGCCTGGCTGTCATCATGAACCACCTGACTTGGGTTCTTAACCGTCAGTTGATCATCGACTTGCTGCTTGGTTGCTTGCGTTTCACCTGGTTGAGTGTCATTGGTTTTTGGTGTCTTTTCTTTTACTTCGTTAACAATCTGTTGTGGATCGTTACTTGGCGTTTGAGGAGTGCTTGGTGTAGGGGTATTTGGTACATTTGGTGTATTTGGGGTACTTGGTGTTGACGGAACAGTTGGCACATCCGGTTTGTTTGGATCAGGTGTATTACCACCACCTGGGACAACCGGCTTGTCGACCTTCTTTGGTGCGATCGGCGCGATTGGCGCACTTGGCTCATCAAGGCTCGGTGTGTATTCTGCGACCACGCCCTTATTTGGTTCAGGCGCCGTTGGTTCATTCACATCAACGACCTGGTTGCCAGTTTGAACTGGTGCAACCGGCACTTCAGGAGCTTTGGAGTCGTCCACTGGGCGGTCAATCTCAAGAGTGGGTTTAGCTGGTTCCTTGGCAGGATCATTAACTGCCCACACTTTGATCCCCACTTGGAGTGGTTCCGTATAGTTCAAATGGTTGGCCGCCATCACGTAGCTATTGTAGGCGATCTCTCCCGTTAATTTATCAGCCAGGTCACTAACACCAACCTGTTTTCCCGGCTCAGCATATTTGGAAATAAACGTTGATGCGGTTGGGACCGTCACGTTAAACGTAATTCCTTCGGCTGGATGACCACTAATTGTCTGGCCTGACGTTTCATCGAGAATCACTCTAAATGCCGTCACCTTCGACCAATCGGTAATCGTGTCCTGGGATTGCCAACCCACTTGATTCAGATTCCCGGCAACCGTCTGTTGACTATCCGTCGTGTAGTAAACGTTGACCTTGCCATTCCAATCACTTGGCAGCGTAATCGGTCCAGCCAATCCGGCACTGAAGGTTGATTCACGGACATCCGTTGTCGTCATGCCTTCAACTTTTCCGGCCTGTGGTAAGAAGTCCAATAAGTCTAGCTGTGTCAATTCATTATCGGTGTTCTCATTGAAATGAATCTTGACCGTGGCCTGCTTGCCGGCTTCAATTGCGACATTGTGATGATAATCGTCCTTACCGGCAGCGCTGACCATTTGACTGGTTTGAAGCATCGCATCCTTATCCAGAATGTATACCGTCCCAGAAGTAAAGAGTGGCGTCTTGGTATCAATCAATCCCGTCGTCGAACCGTCCGCTATCTTTTGCGTATTTAAAATAGTCGGCTGAAGCACATTCGGCGCTGACATGGTGTAGTTTTCTTTTTCAGTTCCCAGATTAACAAAGTTGTGGAAGACCAGATCCTTAGGTGCCCGATCATCGATGTTGACAATGACCCGTGTTCCACTGCTTTCTCCTGGCACCATAATGGATTTGTCAGGCCAAACAATCTTCAAGACCTGTTGGCCAGTCCCGTTAAAGTTATCAATGACCGAATATTGATTTCCAAATGGGATAACGCCATTTGTCATCGATGCGTCATAATCAAATGAAACCCCTTTTGGCATCACGGTGTAGGTCACAAATGGACCATCATTGGCCGCAATATTGCCGACCGATGTCTTATCCAGGATAAAGCCCAGAGTCAGTTGATGGGCGCCTGGTGAAATCACGGAGCCACCGGCTAAACTATCCAAATGGATTGCCGAAGTAATGTAACGGTCAGCACTAATGTCTCGTTTGGCGACTTCAACCGTTGAAGGTTTCAGGAACTGCCAGACAACTCCAGGCCAGCCCAGACTTCCGTCAATGGCAGCTTGTTTTTCCTGGTCATCTTTGGCTAGCCAACGATCCATTCCGGCAACAACGTCGGCGTCTGACATCCAATTTTCCAATGACACATAAGTTCTGGCATTCGACCAGCTGACTTTCGGTGTCATTTGGTGGGTAATTGTCCCTGGTTCGGCGTTTAATTTTAAGACGGTCCCAAAATAGATTCCGCCATTGATGCCGTATGGTGCCCAAGAACCTGCGGGAAGTCCACCTTCCTCAGGTGATTTCAAAACATCCCGTTTGAAAATTGTTCGTTGCTTGCCATTCTTGTCGATAATAGTTTCTTTTTCGTTTTGATTGAATTTATACGGCAGATCTGGATATTTGTAGATACTTTCTCTACTGATGGTATCCGGGTTGCTTGGAATATCACCCATTCCTTTTTTATGCATGTACATATAGACTTCAACGACGTTCTTGGTTGGATCAAGTCCAGCCGCTAAAAGCTGTTGGCGGTTGACGTAAATGAAACTGCTCGATCCCTCACCACTAACTGCATAAATTGGGGCACCATTTTGATCTTTTTCAACATCCTGGGTGACAGTTGGCAAGTTCTCAAATAACACGTGATACTGGTTTTCGGCATCGCCCTGGTATTTCACCGCCATTGTCAAATAAGGATTTTCCTGAAGATAAGTCCATTGATTTCTGGCCCCGGTCGGCGCTTTAGAACTTTTGACATTTCCGGTTGGCTGATAAACAAAATTGTGAATAATAATCTGGTTCAAATCTTCTCTGGGGTCAATCGTCTGATGAAGCGCATAGTAGTTGAAATCCCGTAATCGTTCGCTTTCCGGTAACTCACCGTCAACATCACTTGACATAAAGATTGGCACCAGTGTGTCATAGAATTTTAACAGCGCATTTGAATCTGAATAAACTTGCGGATCCGGATTCAACAATTTGATTCCGGCAAGGTTACCAACACCATCGGCCGAACCGTAATGCGCCATTGGAACCCAACTTCCGTATGGAATATTCCAAGTTGCCGGGTCATGTGGCAGGACCATGGTGGCGGCAATTTTGTTGGTATTTTTTTGCGTCACTGGTTGACCACCAAGAAATGTTAAGCCAATTCCAACATCCGTTTTGACCCATTGGAAGTTCTCAGCGGTCTTGTCAACCTTGGCAATCACTTGGAACTTCATGGTTTGATCATTGGCCAGTTGTCCAGCAATGTCAGCGGCCTTAAAGGTCCACTTCAAAATAGTAGCTGGCGTGCCGTCAGGAAGCTCACCCTTTGAGATTTCGGGTGGTGTATCTACCAACCCGTTTTCAGGTGTCGCTTTGGTCAGCCCCACGTAACTCTGTGAACCGGCAACGTAGTAATAAATGTCAATTGGCGTATCAGGTTCGAGCAGCCCCACTTTTGGTTGAGAAGTTGGGATACTTACGATGACGTTCCAAATCGCCGTATCACCCGGCGCCGGATTCTTGTATTCCTTGCCAAACTCGTCTGTATAGGTGTTTGACGGTTGATTGGTAATCATGGCGGTATTTGAAATCGCCAATTGTTGGTTAGCGTTTACTTGGACCGGATTTTGAAGCTCATCGGCTTTAAATGAAACCCCCATCTGGACAACTTGATTGTTTGCCAGGCTCGCTTTGTCGGTCAAATACGAGTAGTGAAGGTCCTGAGAAAGTCCGCTATCAAGGGAATCCCAATGATACGTCAACGTTTTTGTGGTCGCATCGTAAGTTGGCGTGGTCCCGCCAATTTGATAACGACTCAAATCACTGGTGTCTACCAGAATCCCAGCATCTTTGGGGAAGCTCACCACTAGGTCAGCGTTCGTATAAATCGTGCGAATGCCGTTGGCGTCAAAGTGAAGGTTAAATACCCCGTTATCGCCGATATTGACCATTTGATCGGTCGTACTGAGCTGTAACCCAGGCAGAACCGGGTTGGCCGTCTTTTCAGGCAAACTTTCAGCAACGGATTGTTCAAATTTCATCGCTTTGGCATAGGCCTCATCCCAAATTTTCTTTTCAGCCTGGTAGTTTTTCAGCTCGATTTCGTACTGTTCATTAAGTGCTGTTAATCGATCAGCCAGCGTATCATACGCCCCTTGGGCAACACTGTATCGCTCCGCCAAAGCATCATGGGCGGCTTTAACCGTTTCATAATCAGCCTTCAGCTTATCAAATTCGGCTGTTTGGTTGATAAAATCAACGCCCGCTTTGGTAAATTGGTCCTCAAGAGTCGCAAAGGTACTATGCGCTTTTTGGTATTGGTCCTGAAGCGCTGTGTACTCACTATTAATCGCAGCAAATTGCTCATTAATTTGTTTTTGAGTTGCGTCGGCATTTTTAAACGGTTGCTGTAAATCAGCAACTTGTTTTTTGACTGCCTCATAGGTTGTTTTAACATTTTGAAACTCGGTGTTGGTCTTATCGTAATCGGCCTTGGTAGAATTGTAGCGCTCAACAATCGTATTAAATTGGGCGTCAGTTTGGCTGCCTTGACCCTTTTCATACTCAGTTCGGGCTTGTTCGTAGGCCTGGCGGGCAGTTTCGTATTTCGCCAATGCGGCGTCGTAAAGACCCTTTTGAGCGGTCTCGCTTGCCACGGCTTCTTCAGCCTTATTCTTAGCAGCCGTGTAATCTGCCGCTGTCTTTTCGTTCAAAGCTTTCAGCCGATCATATTCGGTTTTCTTGGTTTCATAAGCGGTCTTTGCAGCTTCATATTCTGCTTTGGCTTGATCATAACCGGCTTTGTCTTTACCATATTGATTCTGGTTATTCTGATAGGCCTCGCTGGCTTTGTTATAAGCAGCCAATTTGTCCTTGTAGACAGCTAATTGTTGGTCATAGTCACTTTTGGCCTGACTCAGCTGATTGGTGATAATCCCGTACAATTGTTTACTACTGTTATAAACGTTGACCGCCTGATCGTAGGTCAAATCATCAGCATTAACCGGTTGATCTGCAGTGGCTTTCTGGGTATCTTCCGTTGTTGCCGCTGTTTTTTGATCATCGGCTTTTTGATCCTTGGCAGCTTGATTTGTCGATACAGGTTGAGTCGTTTGTTTGGTTGTTGTGGCGTCATCATTTGTTTGGTTGGCTTGCGGCGTACTTTGCTTGTTCGTCGCCTGATCGTTTGAAGCCTGTTGAGCACTATTGTCCGGCGTTTTTTCGTCTTTTACTTGTTGAGGTTGTTGAGTGGACGTAGCCGGTTGCGCATCATTCGTCTTTGCTGAGCTCTCACTTGGAGCTGTCTGTGATACTGGCTGTGCAGCTGACTTCACCTGCGAATTTGTTGCAGAAGTCGCAAACTGGTCCTGCTGTGTGGCCGGCGTCTTTTGATCAACGGAGGCTACTGCAGTTGCAGTGGGTGTTGATTCGGTGGGTTGTGCTGATTGTGTGTTGACTGTTGGCGCTGTTGCTTGAGTCGTTGCTTTGGCCGTTGTAGTATTCGCAGCCGTTGTGTTTTCCGTTGTCGGTACCGTTTCGGCACTGGCCTGTTTAGCCATCCCCATTTGGCTACCGACTCCGAATGCTGCAATCGTTAAGCCGGCGATCATCCATTGCTTGCCAGCCTTATACATTTTAAAATGCTTTGCTGAAACGGTGGTTTCCTGAAGCATCTTTCGTCTTGAATGACTCATTTTAAATCCCCTCCATATTGTCAGTACCTATCAAATACTGAACAACGTGTCCCTCTTCTTAGCAATATAGGTATCATTTATTTGACAATGTAATTATAGCAGGGGTATAAAAATAATGCATCAGTAATGATTGTACGCCTATATGATACGTTTTCACGCTTTTTTACATTACAAACCCATTATCAGAGGACGAAAAAACAGAACGGTTATGGAAAGCATACCCGTTCTGTTAATCATTAATGATGATATTTTTAGTTGTTTTGAATTTTTTCAGCCGTTAATCCCATTGCATTAAGCGCAACGATAATCGTCGACATCGCCATAACAGCAGCTCCGACAGCTGGGTCAAGAATGATGCCCGCAAATGCTAGAATTCCAGCGGCAAGTGGAATGGCAACGATGTTATAGCCAGCTCCCCACCAGAGGTTTTGAACCATCTTGCGGTTGGTAATCTTGGCTAAATCAAGGAAGTGGAGAATATCACTTGGCTCTGATTTGACCAGAATCACGTCAGCGGAATCAATCGCAACGTCGGTTCCGGCACCAATCGCGACCCCAATATTGGCTTCTGCCAAACTAGGCGCATCGTTCACACCATCACCAACCATCATGACGTGGTTGCCTTTTGCCTGATAGTCACCAACGATCTTTTGTTTATCGTCAGGCAACAGGCCGGCATGAAACTCATCGAGGCCCAGCAAATCGGCAACGTGTTCAGCAGCCTTTTGATTATCTCCTGTCAGCATCACTGGTGTAATGCCACGTTTCTTCAAACCGGCAATTAACGCTTTGGCACCTGGCTTAATGGTATCTCCTTCAGCCACCATTCCCAGAACCTGGTTGTCGGAAAGTAAGAAGCTGACCGAATTTCCCTTTGCGGCCCATTGATCGGCAACCGTGGTGTCGAATTTAAACCCATTCTTGGTCAAATAATTGCCATTAACAATTGTGTACGTCGTTCCGTTAATCTCGCCGGAAATGCCAACTCCGGGGATGTTCTGCGATTTTTCAGCTGCAATAACCTGAACACCCTTTTCTTCTGCCTTAGCCAAAATTGCTTGGGCCAGCGGATGCGTTGAGTTGCTTTCAAGGGCTGCTAAATCGCTTAACAAACTGGTTTCGTCAACGCCATCGTTTGGCACGAGGGCGTTCACAGTAAACTTCCCTTCAGTCAGCGTCCCCGTTTTATCCAGTAAGACGTGGCTAATGTGTTGGCTGGCTTCAATTGCCTGCCGATTTCGGACAAGCAGACCATTTTGCGCACCAATGGAAGTTGATCGCGCAACTACCAATGGAATGGCAACCCCTAATGCATGGGGACAGGCAATCACAAAGACGGTGACCATCCGGGTTAAACCAACGGAGAGCCCCTGTGGCAGCCAAGCGAAAAAGGCAATGATTCCAACAGATACGGCAGCGTAGAACAAATATTTGGCAACCAAATCGGCGCGGTCCTCGGCTTTTGACTTGGACTTCTGCGCTTCTTGAACCATTTTCATCACTTGTGATAGGTAGCCGGATTCACCGGTACCGGTAATTTCAACGGTCAGGGTGCCGTTATTATTGGTTGCCCCGCCAATCACTTTGTCGCCAACATTTTTGGTAACTGCGGCGGATTCACCGGTAACCAAGGCTTCATTGACAGTCGATTGGCCATTGATGATTGTTCCGTCGGCTGGAATGCTTTCACCGGAGCGAACTTGAAACTTTTGGCCAACCTGTAAGTCAGACACTTCTACATCCTTGGTTTGACCATCATCCGTCACCAGGTGCGCCGTCTTTGGAAGTAACGCCGCCATCTTTTCAACCGCATCACCGGCACCCATCACAGCGTTCATTTCCAACCAGTGGCCCAGCAACATGATTAAAATCAAAGTGGCCAGTTCAAACGAAAAGTCCATCACGTGGGTAGCCGGATTTAAGAAATTATTGGCGATGAATGCGTAAATGCTATAGAAATATGAAACCGAAATTCCTAATGTAATCAAGGTCATCATTGCCGGCGCCTTACTTTTAACTTCAGCGCCAGCGCCCTTTAGAAACGGTGCCCCACCATAAAAGTACAGGGCCGTGTCAAAGAGCAGAATCACGATGCCTTCGATCAGGGGTGCGTGGAAATTGAGGATCGAAACATTCAATCCCATAATTGGTGCCAGCAGCAAGACTGGAATGGCCAAAACAACCGATACCCAGAACTTCTGCTTCAAATTTCCCATATGCATCATCTGACCGCCATGCATCATCATGTCGCCACCCATGTCCATATTATCGTGATCCATACCGGACATATCCATGTGGTCCATCTTCGAATGGTCCATGCCGCTCATATCATGATGTCCCATCTTTGAATGGTCCATGCTGCTCATATCGTGATTCATCTTAGAATGATCCATGCCATTCATATCATGATCCATATGATCCATTTTTGAGTGATCCATATCATTCATGTCATCCTTCATATTTGCCATTTCAACCATCCTCCTCGCATGTCATTTTCCCTGGTAAACAGTTGCACTGCACCATATCTGGAGCGGTCTTTTCTTTCTCAGCCAAAATCCGCTGTAATTCCGCAATATCTTTTTTCGAAAGTTCCCGGGTCTTAATCACTTGAGCAATCGTTGACCCGGCCCTCATCGCACACATATGGTCGAATAAGTCATCGGCTGCAGCAGACATCGATTCTTTTTCACCAACAACCGGTTCGAACGTGTATGGGCGCGTATCTCCAACCTGTTCAACCGCCTCTTTTTTAATCAATCGATGAAGCAGCGTCTTCGTGGTTGAGTCCGACCAGCCCTGAAGCTCAGCCATTGCATCAATTAATTCACGGCTGGTTGGTTGGCCCATCGTCCAAATTGCCCGCATCACTTCCCACTCAGAATCGGTAATGGTTACATTTTTTGCATCTATCATATTAATTAACCTCATTTTTTAATTTAAAGTTTACATTTGTAACTCTTAACAACTACTAGTTTACAGATGTAGCTTAGAAAATGCAAGCATCTGTCTAAATTATTTCAAATAAAAAGCACGGAACCCATTGGCACCGTGCTTTGACTGACTCATTATTGTTTCTGAATCTGATATTGTATTTTAACCGGGTCCGTCTTATTTACCAGCCACTCCAATCAGTTAAAAATGTTTGCCCAAAATGTCTAAGCTCCGACGCTTCCCGTCCATTTCCGCCACATCGGGAAGATGCCCCCACACCTCAAAGCCGTTGTGTTTAAACAGCTTCTGGCTTGGGGTATTATGACTAAAAATAAAGGCCACCAACCCGTCAAGCCCCAAGTCAGGGAGTTGTTTCGTCACGAAATCAATTGTCTGTTGTCCTAATCCCCGGTGACGAAAATTCTCATCGATGTAAATGCTGATCTCAGCAGTTTTGTGGTATGCCGGCCGGCCGTAAAAGGACTCCAACCCGACCCAACCGGCGATTTGGGTTCCATCCTTCATAACCCAAAGTGGTCGCGTATCAGGATTAAACGCGTTAAACCAAGCTTGTCGTGACGCCACGGAAACCGGTTCAAGATCAGCGGTTGCCAGGCGACTGGGAATAATTTGGTTATAAATTTCAACAATTCTTGGCAGCTGTGCTTGAGTTGCCATTTCATATCGGATTGACATTGAGACTTCCTCACTTTTTAGATTCATGTAGTCATTTTATGCTAACAAGCAACTTGTTGCAATGTCGGAGTCACCAACCATTCGGGCGCACAAAAAAACAGGCCTCCATCATCCGGAAACCTGATTATTCATATCTTGCTTATTTCATGCTGGCTGCCATTTTAATCGCAGTCGCTGGATCGTTGGCACGGAGGCGGTAGACAACACTGCCATTTTGCCAGGTAATCACTTGTGATTGACTACCCACATTGAATTTAACAACGCCCTGGGTATTTGGAGCCGGCAAGGCATAATTTTCAAACATTGACACGCTTGAAACAGCTAACTTCTTAGGCGTGGTATTGTTAACTGGACTTCCGTGAACGCTGATCGACCAATTCCCTTCATTCCAGGAAATATACTGCTGGCCGGCGCCTGATTGGGTGTGTCCGACAATCGAATGGCCAAGGTCAACCTTTGGCAGGCCCTTAATCTCTGAGGCAGCTGTGTAATCCAAATGACTCTGAGCCTCAGATGATGATGAATAGCTTCGTTTACTTAATACTGCGTAAGGTGTTTCGCTTTTAAGACTTGGATCATTCAACGCCAATGCGCTGTCTCCAAGGCTATAGTAAATGTTACTGTTCGCAGAATTTCCGTTGTATCTGATATGGACATTTTTCGATGTGTCGCTCAAGCCAGAATTCTGTGGTAATAATGTATCACTCAATTTGCTTGAAAGATCCTTGGTCAACGATGAGAAATCATACGATTGACTATCGGATTGTGCGTGATTGGCACTTGAAGTGCTGGATGCAGAAACAGGTTGTTGGCTCGAACTGCTGGCGGTACTGCTGGAATTTTGCATATCGCTTTTGGACGCATTGTTAGAACTTTGCTTACTGGAATTGCCATTACTACAGCCGACAAGAACCAGACTCAGTAATAAAACGCCACCTAATTTATAAAGTTTCATGATTGACCTCCAGGTTGTTGTCCAGATTACTGAACATAATTCTTATTAGCAGTCAGATAACGCCCGTCTGCTGTTTCAAAATAATACGATCCACTGGCCCGTTTATGCACGGAGCTAACGGCAACCTTTGTCCCGGCGTTGACTTTAACGACCCGATTGGCTTTTTTAAAGCTCGTTGAATCATATAAATAAATCTTCTTAAGGGCCTTAACGCTTGTCACAACATCAGTGAAATAGGTTGGTTGAGCAACGTCTTCAGACTGCGCACCACCGATCCACCAAGTGATTGGCTTGCTGGAATTTAAAATTGTGCTGGCGTCAACTGACTCCTTCAATGCTGGAACATACTTTTTGTTGGTGTATTGCCAAAGATCCGTTTGAATAGTTGGTCGCGACGAGTAATTGGCGATCCACTGCGCATCAAAACTCTTACGCGCAGTATTGGCATGTGCCGTCGCAAATGATTGATATGAGTAGAAAACAAGCTTCTTGCTGGTCAGTGAACGCATTTGATTATACCACGCCTTTACGGCAGCGTTCGTCGTTCCAGAAGTGACGTCGTTTTCTTCATAGTCAAGGACATAGAACTTAGCGTCCTTGTTTGAGTGTTGATAAAAAACGTTGGCTTCATTGCGGGCACTGGCGGCACTGGTGAAAGTTGCGTAATCGTATTCGCCAAACGGAATCCCGTATTGATCATACAAATTTGTATTGTTCGTCGCATACTTATCTTGGTAATTGGCACCGTATTGACGCCGATTAATGATAAATGAAACCTGCCCCTTTAAGTTGGAAACTTGGGTGCTGGTCAGTTTACCCTGCCACTCGGAAATATCTGGAATGATTGTTGTACTTGCAGATGCTTTGACGCCGCCAAAAAACGAAATTGACAGGATAACCGTCAGCACCGAAAGAATCATAATTCTAACCTTTTTATTTAATGCACCCATTCTAAAACCACTCCACATTTCTGTTAATTTGTCCAAAAAAAAAATTGAACATTTGTCGTTCATTCACTCAACAAACATATGCCCAAATCAATTTGAACACAATACGTGAAATGGCTGGTGCAGCAAATATTACAGTGCAAACGACTATTCTCGCGGTCATTTTTTAACTTTTTTTCAAGAATATTATAAATGTGTAACATTACTTAAAAAGCACCCAATCTACAATCGGCCATGATTTAATCGGAATGCTTGCCGAATTGGGCATACAAAAAGGGCCATCCAGGAATGGATGAAACCCTCTTGCCATTCATTATTTAATTACTTGAGAAATTGCGGCATTGACATCGGCCTTTTCATCTTGAACGAGGCTGACGCGACTATCGATGACACTGATGTCCATCTTGATTTCGCGGGTTAAGCCAGGTGTTGGAATCTTAGGCTCAAAGAAGGCCTTAAACTCATCCAACCGCTGTTGCGTATGGAAGATACCTGCAATGACCGTAATGTAGGTGGCAAATTCCATATCCCCACCCACAGTGTCTTCGAGCCACTGCCAATCGTTTCGAATCCAGTCCCAGGCAGCTTGTTGGCCGTCATTATTGGCGAGCACCCCACGGAACCAGGCACGCAGATCTTGAGGTTTAATCGTGTCGGCATCTTCGAACTTGGAGACTAATTTGGCAATTAGGCTGGCATCAGTTGTACTGGTCAAAGCAGCGCAAATGTCCTGCTTGTAACTGGCATCAGCCGTCTTGCGGTAATCGGCCAATAGTTGATCAAATAGCGCATCGCTACCAAAATTTTTGACTTCATTTTTCAAAACAAACACCCGAATGTCGGCTGATAATCCGGCAAGGTTTTCTTTGTTTTGGTTAAACAACGTATGGGCAGAAGCAATGGCGTCAGCATTTTCCGCATACAGGGCAGCACTCAAAATATATGGCCGGGTCAATTGGTCATCGTTTGATTCACCAGCTTTAGGCTGCCAACCCAAATGTGCCAACTGAGAAGCACTCAGCTTATCAAAGAACGCCTTCAACGCGGTTTCTTCAACAGATTTTGGTGTCACAAACTTCTGAAGGTTGGATGCAACTCGATAGAGGGCCGCATTCACAATGTTTGACTGGCTCTCAGAAAACGTTGGCAGTAACGGCACAATGTTGGCGTATGAATTCTTGCGACCATCGGCTAATAAACGCAAGTCTTGAAGCAGTTGAAGTTGAGAAATTGAATCTAATGAGGCCACGTGATCCAAAATATCCTTCATTAAGGTTTCATCGTATTGAACAATGAAGTGCGAACTGTTACCGACGTTTAAGAAGAACGGTTTGCCCGTCTTGTTTCGGAGTTCGGCGTAATCGCCAATTGTCAACGACTGATCGGCCATAATTTCGGGAACTGCCTCGTAATTACTGTTCAACGGAATCTGCCACTTGCGGTCAACATCATGTCCCTTGCCAATGAAAAATTGTTGCTGTGACAGCGTTAATTGGCCGTCAACCACTTTGGCCGTGACCACCGGATAACCGGGTTGTTCCAACCAGGAGTTCATGATGGCACCGACATCCATTCCGGATGCATCCCCCAACGCTGACCACAAATCAGCACCGGTGGCATTATGGAACTTGTGGGCGTCAAAATAAGCCTTCAAGCCTTTTCGTAAGGCACCATCACCAACCAGGGCCCGGGCCATGACCAGCATCCGGGCACCCTTGGCATACACAATGGCTGAATCAAAAATCGAATCGATTTCGGCAGGATCTTCCACTTGAACGTGGACAGATTGCACCCCGTCAGTCGCATCCCGTTGGAGGGCGGCTGGCGCTTCAGAAGTTTGGAAGACTTCCCAAATGTGCCAGTTGGGTTCGATCGCATCAATCGCAACGTATTCCATCATGTTGGCGAAACTTTCATTCAACCATAAATCGTCCCACCACTTCATCGTCACCAAGTCACCAAACCACTGGTGCGCAAGTTCATGGGCGATCACGGTTGCCACCAATTGTTTCATTTCAAACGAGGTGTTTTCAGGATCTAATAATAAGTAGGCTTCCCGATACGTAACCAGTCCCCAGTTTTCCATCGCGCCGGCTGAGAAGTCGGGCAATGCCAACTGCCATGAATGTGGTAACGGATAAGGGGTTTGATAAAAGTCTTCGTAAAATTCGATTGAACGTTTGGCAATATCCAAGGCAAAGTCCAGCTCGCTTTGTTGATGCGCTTTCGTCGAAAAGACGCCGACTTCAACGCCGCTCTTGGTGGTCGTTTTGACACTTTGGAGCTCACCGAAGCCAAAGGCAATCAGGTAAGTCGACATTCTCATTGTCGTGTCAAAATAGTGAACGCCGTTTTCAGTTCTGATTTCGGGCATATTACTGATGATTGATTCGCCCTCGTGCTCATCGAATTTGATGGCCAAGTCAAAAGTCGCTTTGGCTTCGGGTTCATCAACACATGGAAACGCTTGACGGGCTGCCGTCGTCTCGAACTGGGTTCCAATGATCTGTTTTTTAACGCCGTCAACTTCATAATAAGAAGGATAAATTCCCATCATGGTATCGGTTAACTTGGCTTGAAAGGCGATGACCAGCTTGACTTCACCCGTTTTCGGCAAATTAATATGAATTGCTTCCTGCTTATCGTCCCTGGTAAATGAAAGATCCTGTCCATCTAATTGAACAGATTGAATGTCCAAAAACTTTTGGTGAATTGAAATGCTTTGTTCTTTGGCGTCTCCTGTAATTGTTGAAGTTCCGGAGAATTGTTTGTCTTGTCGGTTGATATCTAAATAAATATTGTAATGGGTTGGTTGAAACTTTTCATAAAAATGAGTTAGCTGTTCTGCCATGAAATGCCTCCTGATGAAATTTAGTTAATTATATTATACGACTATGGGAAAGCAGGTGGTCAATAAATCTCGTTTGCCGTATTTGTTGATGCTTGCTACACTAGTGTTATTAGGGGGCGAGCATCATCAAAAATACAAAAGCACAACGTTGGACCGGGCTGATTTCCGGGTTGATTTTAAACGCATTTGGAAATGCACTCACGATTTCCGCCAACATGGGAAGCGCTGTTTGGACAGCTTCGGCTGTGAATTATAGCCACTGGTTCAACGTCAACGTTGGGATGATCTTATTTTTCATCGGGTTGTTAAACGCTATTACCAACCAAATTCTGCTGAAATATTTGGATTGGCCGCGCTTTATTGGTGAAGTCCTCTATGTTTGCTTCTTCAGCTACTTCGTCAATATTTTTGTCCAGGGCTTTGAGCTGCTGGGAGTTGGCCAGTTGCCGATTGTCGTTCGGGGCATTCTTGCCTGCCTGGGCATTATTTTCTTTTGCACAGCAATCTCACTTTATCAACGAGCCAACCTTCTAATGCACCCTAACGACGACACGACCAACATTTTGCGGTTTATGTATCTAAAGAAGAGTGCCGTAGCGGCCCAACTAATTGATTTTATTCCCCCAATTATCGCGATGGTCATCTCATTTGCCGTGACAAAGAACCTTTACGCCGTCAACGTCGGCACCATTTTTTCCATTTTATTTAATGGTCTGATTATTCAAACTGCGGACCGGTACGTTTGGCCCAAATTAAAGCATAATTTCAAGGTCTTGGGAAACGACGATCAGTGAACTTTAACCAGTTAATTTTTTAGTTAAATGAGCTTGCATCCTAGGAAAAAAGTGATAAATTTAGGTTAATCAAACGTGGCTGTCATTTAGCCATTGAAGGAAGGACATCACCATGATCACGTTATTGATTTTACTCTTACTATTTGGCACACTAGCCATTAAAATCAGCTGGCTGCTTCTTAAAGCGTCGTTTTGGGTTGTCTTCCTATTGTTTGGCGTTTTAATTTTCTCGAAGCTCCTGCTGATCGGACTTGTGATTGCCGCAATTTATGGCGGATATGCGCTGTATCAACGCTCGCAAGTCCAAGCTTATAATAACCGCCACTAGCATATTGAAAGTTTTTTACAAGAGGGTTGGCACATAAGTCGTTGATTTATGTTTCAGCCCTCTTTGTTCGCTAACCGTCCAAATTTTTGTATTCCTTGTCCCACTTGATTCTACCGTGAATCTTATTTAAAATATTTTAAATTTATATAAATTTTGTAACCGTTTTTATGGAAATTTATTTTCATAAGTTATATGATAGCTATTGTTACTTAAAGAGAAGGAGAATTTTGATTATGAATATACTTATTGCATTGCTGCCCGCTCTGGGATGGGGATTAATGCCGTTAGTCACTGGAAAAGTTGGTGGCTCACCCACGAACCAGATTTTTGGAATTGGTGCTGGAACAACCATTATCGGCTTAATTGTTTTTGCTATTACCCGTCCAGCCGTTGATGGCAAGGCATTCCTATTTGCCCTCGTCTGTGGTGCCCTGTGGACAATTGGCCAAATTGGTCAGTTTATTTCTTTCAAGCGAATTGGCGTTGCTAACACCTACCCACTTTCAACTGTGTTCCAGTTAGTGGGTAACTCAATTCTGGGCGTCTTGATTTTCGGTGACTGGAAAGGTACCCAGTCCAAAGTGATTGGCTTTATCGCCCTATTGATCGTCATTTCCGGGGCCCTCTTAACCTCTGTTAGTGATCAAAAAGACGGTAAGATTACCTTGAAGGACTCACTATTCTTGTTGGTGACCACCGTTGGTTACTGGATTTACTCGTCATTTCCAAATATTCCGATTATTAAAGCCCAAAGCGGCACGTCAATCTTCTTGCCGGAAATGCTGGGAATTTTGGTTGGTGCAGTGATTTTTGGCCTCTTTACGGATCGGAAATCATTTACCCAAAAAGAACAGTACCTGAATATCTTTGCCGGACTCATCTGGGGGATTGCGGCACTATCTTACATTTATTCAGCACAGGCAAACGGAAATACGTCAGCCTTTATCTGGACACAGTTGAGTGTCGTCATTGCCACATTCGGCGGCATTGCTGTTTTGCACGAACATAAGAGCCATCGCGAAATGATGTATACGATTGCCGGAATCGTCTTGATTGTTCTCGGAAGTATTGCGACGTCGTTTGCTTAGGATTAGTGTGCGACAATCGGCGTTTTGATCCCAGAATTTAAGGTCAACAATCGATTATTCCTGGGTTTGGAATGATTGATTGTTGGGCTTAAATGGCGGGGATCAGCCGATTGACGCATGATTCAACTAAGTAATATTGAGCCTAAAAGGGTCGAAGTGAAACAAATGTTTTGCTCCCAGAATTTAGGCCTAACAATCGATTATTAACGGGTTTGGATGGTTGGACAAGTTGCTTATACTCTGGAAGCTGCTGTTTGTCGCACAATTCAGCAAAGTAATATTGAAACCAAAAAAGGTCGAAGCAAAACAAAACGTTTTGCTCCGGCCTTTTCTCATTTCATCAATTATGAATACCATCACTGGCCAATGCCAGTCTTGGTAAAATCGTTCAGCAGTCTGGCTGTCACTCTTCTGAAGAAGTCTTTCAAGAATAAACCAACTAACAGGCCGCCGATCAACATGCAAATCAAAACGAAAAAGTCGAGGACGACGGTCCCCACGTTTGGCCCGCCAACCGCTTCACGGAAGCCACTGACCGCATATGAGAATGGGAATATCGGCTGAACGATTCTGAGGAACAAGGGATCAAGCTGGACTGGATAAATTGCGCCACTTCCGGCCAATTGAAAGGCAACCATCATAATTGCCAGGGCTTTCCCCAAGTTTCCAAACACTGACGCCATCGTATACACGATTACCGAGAACGTCAGCGACGAGACCACGCCGATCATCACCATTAGGAATAAACTTTCCACGTGAATTCTCAAGATAAAGACCGCCGAGAGAATAATCACCATTGTTTGAATCATCGACAAGGTGTTGTACAACAGCATCTTGCCAATGTATTCTTCCCGTGGCTTCAAATTGGCAAACTTATGATATTTCGGCACTGAGGTATGCAGAACGGCCACCAGCATCGCGCAGCCAACCCAAATTGATAACGCCATGTAGGTCGGCGCGAAAGCTTCACCAAACGAGCTGACCCGATAGATATTCTCGTTTTTAACGTTAAATGGTTGTGATAACGCATCCCCCATCAGCTTGGGGTTGTTTTGAAGAACACTGATGATGTCTGCAATATTGTTATCAGAAGTCAGCTTCAGTTGATTACTGGCCTGCTGAATCACACCCTTATACTGAAGCAGCTGGGACTCAAGGTCGCCAGTCGACTGACTGACGAGTTGGTTACCTGAAATAATCGTATCCAACGACTTTTCGTTTAAACTGCGAATCCCATTAACGTTATTTAAGACGCTGGCAGCCTTACTGTTCGCGGATAATAAATTCCGTTGGATGGCATTTAACTCGGATTTAACCCGGGCGTTATAAGTTGACAGCGTTGCGTTAAGCCTGGTCGCCACCGAATAGGAGTGACTGGCAATATTTTGCTGCAGCCGGGCATTGGCAGAATTGCCGGAAGACAAGTTGCGCTGCAGTTGGGTCACTTGTTCGGATTGATCACTTAAAATACTTTTGACATCATTCAACTGGCTGATCAAGTTAGCGACCCCAGTTAGATTCTGGGTCTTATTAATGGTGTTTAGGTATGAAATCAATGGCGTGATTTGCCCTTGCAATAATTTAATTTGGGACAGGATCTGACTGGTCAAAGCACTGACTTGGCTTTTGCTGGCTGATGACGTGGTTTGATTTAACTGGTTAGTGAGGGTTCTCAACCGCTGCGCGTCGGATTGAATCCCGGTTAGGCCGGTGTGAAGATTGTTAAATGACTGATTGACGGAATGATTGACACTTTTAATCAAACTACTATTGGATTCGCCAATTGCTTGATTGATATTGACGTTTTGAGAAGCCGATATGACCGGCTTAATCTCAGTAAAGACGGCCGCCAGCCCACTGGACGTATCACTAATGTCGCCCAATGTATTGGTCGCCAGGTCCATGCTGTCACCCAAATTGATAATCAAATCCTTTAAATTTAAAATCTGGGACTCGTTCGCCTGGGCCTTCTTACCGGCAATGTTTAAATAAGAAAAGATAGTACTATTTACTTGATAGACGAATTGTTTTTTAATGGTGTTAAGCAGGTTTTGTGAGGCCGCCTCCGTGATCTTGTAACCCATTGGACTGGCCTTGGTGTCTGCAATATAATCAAGATGTGCTTTTTTCGGATTGGAACTCACAATGCTGGCCAGGTCCGCTGAAAAGCTGCTTGGAATTTTGATTTCGGCATAGTATTTCCCGGCCCGAACACGTTTTTGAGCCGTACCGGCATCGACAAAGCGCCAGCCAATCTGATTATTTTGCTTCAGCTGGGTGATGATTTGCTTGCCCAGATTCATCGTCTTGCCCTGTACGCTGGTCCCTTGATCCTCATTGACAACGGCAACCGGAATCTTGCTGACCTCTTGGGACGTATAAGGATTCCAAATCGCCTTAACGTTGACCAGCGTATATAGACATGGCAAAACACACAGCGCCGTAATGGTCAGCAGCGCTGCTTTATATTTAAAAATCGCTTTTAAATCGCGTTGATAAATTAATTTAATATTTTTAAACATCGAACAACCCTCAAATTTTTTAACTTGCTTGTTTCTGTTGAAAAATGCATTATACTGATAATAACGCGTATGCGAATGATTAACAACAGTTAACCATAGTTAACAATTCTTGTCGAATTTCAAGGGGGATCTTACTATGAAACACATCATCGCAAAACTTTGGGTATTGGGTCTGGCAGTGCTATTTGGCATTGGCCTGTCGCAGTCAAACACCGTGTCGGCCAAATCAACCGCCGCTAAGGTCGTTAGTACCCAATCATTAACCAAGGCGCCATACCGGGCAGTCAGCGGCTATCTTTACAGTTCAACGACACTGCAGAAAAAAGTTCATAATGCAGATAACTATCCTTTGACCACATTTTACACCTATAAATCCGCAACGCTACAACGAGCTAATGGAAATAAAGCTGTGTATTACTATGTCAAAAATGGAAATGGCAAGGTTAAAGGCTGGATTTGGAGCGGCCATTTGGTTAGACTCATTAACATCAACCAGCAGCGCAAACAATTGAATCAAATTATTGGCTTAATTGATACCTTGTCCACGGATAACAAAAACAACGTGATTTCAATTCTAAAACTCATGGATAAGCAAAGTACCCTGCCGGATCTGTTAACCCAGCTCACCAATCTGAAAAACTCAATTACCAATAATCCAGACATCATCAAGCTCAACCAAATCTTTGAAATGATCAAGTCCGATGGCCAGACACTCAACTACCTATTTAGTGAAGGGATTAATAAATTGTATCCAAAAGTTGTTGCCATTCATAACCTCAACAATCAGGTGTTTGCCTTGGCCCAAGGATTACTCGATCGGATCAACTAAAGGGACCCATTTATGAGAACAATATTAACATTATTCAAACGTGACTTACGGAAAATATTTCATAGCCGGCCAGTGTGGATCACACTGCTGGCTTTTTGTCTTATTCCCGCAATCTACGCAATTCCAAACATCAAAGTGTCCTGGGACCCCTACTCTAAAGCCAATACCAGCCGTTTACCCATCGCAGTCGTCAACGATGATGAGGGCAGTACCGTCAATGGCAAACAGCTCAACGTCGGTGACCAAATTGTCGGCCAACTCAGACAAAACCATTCCATCAATTGGATTATTACCAACGATTGGCAGGGAAATAACGGCTTGGACGAAGGAAAATATTACTCCCTGATTGAAATTCCCAATGACTTTTCAAGTAAGTTGGCAACTCTGGTTTCAACCAATCCGGAAAAGCCAAATATCGTTTATAAATCCAACGAAAAGTTAAACCCAGCCGCAACCAAAATTTCCGGCCAAGCAGTTGATGCCTTAACCGAGCAGGTCCGTGATAGTTTCATCAAAATCGGAACCAAGGCAGCACTAAAAGAAATGAATTCAGCCGGTGAAAAAATCAATACCCACAAGCCGGAGATTCTTCAAATTCGATCGTCGCTGCTGGACGCCGTTAATACGGTTAAGAAAACCAAAGGGTATTTAAGTCGGGCAAACAAGGACTCCGGCAATGCCCAGAAATATTTGCAGACCGTTCAAAAAGATATCCCCAAGATTTCAAGCCAGATTACCAATCTTCAGCAGGTTGTCAGCCACGGAAGAGCCTTAACACAGTCAACCAAGGAAACACTGCGGTCGTCTCGAAACGATTTATCGAGTGGGTTAAATGCCCTTCAATCAGACAACAATCAAATGCGCTCGTTAATTTCAAGTTTGGGCAGTAACGGAAGTTCCTCCGGGCGGTCGTTGTTGGGCAGTGAAATCAACCAGTTGGAAACTTTAAATGCCAACACGCTTGACCACATCAATAACGCACTGCGGGTTGCCGATGTCTTGAACAATATTTTGCCAAACAACCAAACAGTTTCCTTAATCAAGGGATTGAGCAACGCCAAAAAAGAGATTCACCAACAGCAACGTAACTTGGCAGCATTAAAGTCCGCCAACCAATCCGGCAGCTCAAAGAAATCAATTAACAGTCTGATTAATCGGTTGAATAAGACTGCGAATGCCTTTGGAAACAGCCTTGATGATATCGGTTCAACGTTTAACAATACCGTGAACCAAGGGATCGATAGTCTCAGCGATACTTTGGACACCCAGTTAAACGGCAACGATCAGGTTTTAGAGTCGCTTCGCTCACTCATCCCCCAGCTAAATGCCTTAACTGCTGGTGGCAAAGCAATTAGTAAGCTGTCTGTCTCTCAGGTTAACCGGATTAAAACCCGCCTTAATGGAATTGAGGACAAGCTTAATGACCTGAATGACAAAACTAAATTTATCAATGAAGACAATCTCAATAAATTAATCAATGTGCTAGGTGAAAATCCCAAAGTTTCGAACTTGTTGGCGTCACCAATCACGCTTAGGCAAAAGCCGCTTTATAATATGCAGCTGTTTGGCTATGGTGTCACGCCATTTTATACCACGTTATCCATGTGGGTCGGCGTTTTGCTGCTGACCACGATCGTTTCGTGGCGCTATATTATTCCAAAAGACGAGCGGGTTCCAAAATCAAACATGGTCCAAAAATATATCGGCAAACTGTTACTTTACCTGACGTTATCAATGACCCAAACAACGTTTACCATGCTGGGTGAAATGTTAATCATTGGCTTACGGCCACGTAGCCTTTTGGCAATGCTGGCAACGGCCTACTTGGCGACAATTGTCTTTACCATTATCATGTTCACGTTCGTCTACATGTTCGGCAATGTCGGTAAAGTCTTCAGTGTGTTGATGATGATCGCTCAATTATTTGGAACCGGTGGTGTTTACCCACTGGAATTGATTCCAAATCACTTGGCGGCACTGGCACCGTTCTTGCCGTTCACTTACACGATTCAAGCGTTCAGAGAAGCCATCGCCGGGCCGATTCCAAGCGTTTATTGGCAGGCAATGTTGTCACTAGCGGCATTCGGTGCACTATTCTTACTTATTGCACCGTTAAGACGCGTATTTGCCAAACCACTTTCGAAGATGGAAAAAGGTTTTCACAAGTCGCAGCTGTGAGGGTGGAATGTTCGAAAGCAGTTATTAAAACGAGGTCGAGTCAAAAGTGTCAGCTTTTGATTCGACCTCGTTTTTTTGCCATGCCATACGACCTGATTAATTTGTGTTTCTTGTCACGCACTTCTCATCACACTTTATTTTCGATCAACAATTTCAACCGGAACAGCCACCGAACGCACATCTTCTTCGGCCAACAGTGCAACTGCCTGTCTACCAACTTCTCCCAAGTGATAGTCAATCGTCGAAAATTCCAGTAGTTGGCTGGGAAGCTCATTACCTTGGCCAATGACTGTAACCTTTGTACCCGATTTTTGATACTCGGAATAGGCCCCAGCAGCGGTTGTATCCCCTTCTGTTAACACAACCTGAAGCTGATCATCAATTTGTTGAAGCTGCTTTGCTTCCCGAATCCCATCCGCCAGCGTTTTGCCATGGTATCGAACCAAGTTGGGGGCAATCTTTTCGCCAAATACTTCGGCATAAGCAGTTAACACTTCTTCAGTCGAACGACTTTGTGACGCTGGTCGGGCAAGAATCAGCCCAATATGAGTTTGTCCTGCTGCCTTGATTTTTCCAAACAGCTGTTTAAACGTTCCCAACCGATCATTGTAAACGGACCTGATCGGCAAATGCGCGCTGCGTTCACAAACCACAATCGGCGCAAACTTCTGATAGTTGACGATTTGTTCCAACGGTAAGGCATGCGACGTAATAATCAGCTGCCCAATTAGCTGATGTTCAAGCCGATCCAAGTACAACTGTTCCAAGCCGGTATCATAATTTGTCGGCAAAATGATCACTTCTCGTTGCTGCTGAACTGAAACGTTCATAATCGATTGGACGAGTTCCTGAAAATAAGGCTGGTCAAGGTAGGGAACCATGATGCCCAGACGTGAGGATGCCCCCTCGTTTAACAATCGGGCTAAACCATTGTAATGGTAGTCAAGATCCACCATCGCCTGTTCAATTTTTTTGCCGGCAGCTTGACTGACGTATCCGTGATGGGTCAGATACTTCGAAACGGTTGATGGCGCGTAACCGGCGGCTTTGGCAACATCATAAATTGTTTTCAATGCGATCACCTCATTATTTTTCAATTATATGCTATTTTAGCTTGACAAGAAACCGGTTTCCGAGTGTATTGTGAATTTGTAATCAAATATGTTTTGGAGGGATTTATAATGACAAAAGAATTTGGCTCACCATCTTCATATATTCAAGGTAACGGTGTTTTATTTGAAAGTGATCAGTATCTGAAGGGTTTTGGCGACAAGCCACTCTTGCTCACCGACGACAGTGTTTATAATATTGTCGGCCAAAAATTCGAATCCTACTTAAAGGATCACGGCTACTCAGTTGTCCTCGTTAAATTCCAAGGCGAATCATCCGAAAGTGAAATCAACCGGATTGCACAAATTGGTAAAGACGAAAATGTAAGCGCTATTTATGGCCTTGGCGGCGGAAAAACAAGTGATTCCGCAAAGGCCATTGCCGATAACCTCGATATTCCCGTTGTCATCATGCCAACTTTAGCGTCAACTGACGCACCATGTTCACGACTTTCAGTGATTTACACAGATGATGGCAGCTTTGATCACTATCGTTTCTACAATCATAACCCCAACTTGGTATTAGTTGACAGTCACATTATTGCCGGTGCCCCTGCGCACTTACTGATCGCCGGAATTGCCGACGCTTTGGCAACCAACGTTGAAGCCCAGGCGGTTGCTCAAGCTGGTGCCGATACCATGTTGAATGAAAAGCAGACATTGGTTGGAAGTGCTATTGGCCAAAAATGTGAGGAGACGTTATTCAAATACGCCCATATCGCAGTCGCTGATGTTAAGCAGCACGTGGTAACCAGTGCCCTGGAAAAAGTCATCGAAGCAAATACTTTGATGAGTGGACTGGGCTTTGAAAGTGGTGGACTGTCAGGTGCGCACGCAATTCACGATGGATTGACGACACTGGAACAAACCCATGCTTTAACCCATGGTGAAAAAGTTGCTTATGGAACCTTGACCCAATTAATGCTTGAAGGTGCCGATCAAGACCGTTACAACAAGTATTTCAAGCTGATTTTATCATTAGGTCTGCCAACAACCTTGGCTGATTTACACTTGGAAAATGCCACCGACGAAGAACTGCTGGCTGCAGGAAAAGCCGCTTGTTCAGAAAACGACACCATCTACCGACTCCCATTCAAGGTTGAACCAAACGACGTTGCCCAGGCATTCCGAGCAGTTGATTCGTACACCAAGGAATACTTGGAAGCCAACAAATAAACATTTTGTCGAAGTCAACTTCAAATTTGTCGCTTTAATTTCGACTATTTGATACCGACATCATCCCCTCCCCAGGGATAGAGGCCGGAGCACAAGATCACTTGTGCCCTGGCCTCTTTTTTGATTTCTTTTTTCGTTCTAACTAAGTCGCGCACTAAACGACAGGTTTTGGCGGAATATTATCGCTCCAGTTGTGACTTTTTGAACTTTAGTCTTGACAGGAAACTGGTTTCCTAAATTATGGTTATTTTGTTAAGAAATAAGAGAGGGAGCGTCATTGACTATGAACATTTTAATTGCTTTATTACCTGCCATTGGTTGGGGCGTAATGCCGCTGGTTACAGGAAAGGTTGGAGGAAGGCCCGTCAATCAAATCTTTGGAATTGGTGCGGGAACATCGATTATTGGGTTAATCGCCTTTTTGATCACTCGACCATCGGTTAATTTGACTGCCTTTTGTTTTGCCCTGCTTTGTGGTGCGCTGTGGACCATTGGACAAATCGGCCAGTTTATTTCTTTCAAACGAATTGGCGTGTCCAACACCTTCCCATTATCAACGGTTTTCCAACTCGTCGGAAATTCCATTATCGGCGTTTTGATTTTTGGAGATTGGCCAGGGGCCAAAGCCAAGATTATTGGGGTTATCGCCCTAATAATCGTAATTGTCGGGGCACTTTGTACCTCTGTCAGCGATCAAAAGGGTGGCAAAGTTTCCATGAAGGATGCATTGTTTCTTCTGTGCACGACCGTCGGGTTCTGGATCTATTCATCATTTCCAAACATTCCAATTATCAAAGCGCAAAGTGGCACATCGATGTTCTTACCAGAAATGTTAGGAATCTTGCTGGGTGCCGTGATTTACGGATTCTTTGCCGACAGGCGTTCTTTCACTCAGCGTGAGCAGTACTTAAACATTATTGCCGGCTTGGTATGGGGCGTCGCTGGATTGTCGTACATTTATTCAGCTCAAGCAAATGGCAATACATCGGCATTCATCTGGACCCAGCTCAGCGTCGTTATTGCAACATTTGGCGGTATTTTGATTCTTCACGAAATCAAGAGCCATCGAGAAATGATGTATACGATTGCCGGAATCGTTCTAATTGTGCTAGGTAGTATTGCAACCTCGTTTGCCTAAGGAATCTTACGTTCGCTAAGTATTTGAAAGGAGCACTGAAAATGACCAAAATCAGTAATTATATTTTTGATATCGATGGAACGATCCTTGATACCTTTGATATGTATATGCCCGCACTATTCGATGTCCTGAAGAAGCACAATTACGTTTTTACATTGGGAGAAGTCTATCAAATCCAGCATCAGTTATTTGGGATTGCCGCTGATGATGCCCTCAAACAAATCAGTTGCCTTCATGACGACCGTGATGATATCAAACGGGAATGGATTGACTTGGCGTACAAGCGATTAGATCGCGTTAAAGTCTACCCACAAATTCCCCAAGTATTAAACGAATTGGCTGGCCGTGACAACGTCCATCTGGGAATCGTGACCTCAAAGGTAGCCGATGAATATCATCAATATTTTGTAAATCACTATCCATTTGCGACATTATTTACAACAGCCGTTACCGCTTCAGATACCCAAGCACACAAGCCTGCCCCTGATCCAATCCTGCTTGCCATGGAAAAACTTCATGCCGACCCAAGCAATACGGTCTACATTGGTGATATGGAAACAGACCTCCAGGCTGCCCACGCGGCGGGGACAAATTTTGCCGGTGCCCTTTACGGATCAGTTAACCCAGAAGCAATTCAGCAGGCAGATTACAAATTAACCAAGCCGGAAGAATTGCTGATAATCTAGAAAAACGAATGGACTTGCTGTGCAACTGATTGTGCCAGCAAGTCCATTTATTTTGGGCAGATGAAACACAGAAAGTATTTGAAAGGAGGTTCCATGTAGTAAATAAGCCCAAAAAAGAAGATCCCAATACCATAAAGGCTTTGAGATCTTCTACTTTTATACTCTATAAAATTGTTATTCCCATTCAATCGTTGCCGGTGGCTTGCTCGTAATGTCGTACACTACGCGGTTAATACCATCAACTTCGTTTACAATTCGAGTTGAAACGTTCTGTAAAACGTCCCACGGAATTCGTGCGAAATCAGCGGTCATCCCATCGACGGAATTTACGGCACGAATAGCAACGGTGTAATCGTAAGTCCGACCGTCACCCATCACACCAACACTTCTAAATCCAGGAAGGACGGTGAAGTATTGCCAAATGTCACGATCAAGTCCGGACTTGGCAATTTCATCACGAAGTACCCAGTCACTATCGCGGACAATCCGCAATTTTTCTGGTGTTACTTCGCCAATGACACGAATCCCAAGACCTGGGCCTGGGAATGGCTGACGCCAAACAAGTTGTTCAGGCATCCCAAGCTTCTCGCCGATTTCTCTGGCTTCATCCTTGAACAATGTGTTCAAAGGCTCGATTAGCTTAAACTTCATGTCTTTTGGCAATCCGCCCACGTTATGGTGCGATTTGATCGTCTGGGCAGTATCGGTTCCACTCTCAACCACGTCGGTGTAAAGGGTCCCTTGCGCCAAAAAGTCAATGCCATCCAGCTTACGCGCTTCATCATTGAAGACCTGGATAAATTCATTACCAATAATCTTCCGTTTCTTTTCAGGCTCGGTCACACCTTTTAACTTGGAAAGGAAGCGTTCCTGAGCATCGACTTTAATGATGTTCAAGCCAAACTTACCAACTAAGCTATCCATAACCTGATCGGCTTCGTTCTTACGTAACAAACCGTGATCAACAAAAATACTGGTTAACTGCTTGCCAATTGCTTTGTGCAGCAAGACACCAACAACACTCGAATCAACACCACCTGAAAGTCCCAGCAACACTTTCTTGTCGCCAACGGTCTCTCGGATATGTTGAATCTGCAGGTCAATGAAGTCATCCATCGACCAGTTTGCTTCTGCGTGACAGACATTAAACGCAAAGTTCTTCAAAATGTCATTTCCATACTTGGTATTGCGAACTTCCGCATGGAACTGAATGCCATAGAAATTGCGATCAACATCCTGCATGGCAGAAATCGGACAGTCACGGCTGGTAGCAACTCTTTCAAAACCACTTGGGACTTTGGTTACCAAGTCACCGTGGCTCATCCAGACCGGCTGCTCGCGCGGTGTATCTTTAAATAAAACCGCGTCATCAGAAGTGATTTGAATATCTGCGTGGCCGTACTCGGAGTTCGAGGCCTTTTCAACCTCTCCATCAAGGGTATATGCCATGATTTGCATGCCATAACAAATTCCCAAAATTGGAATTCCCAGCTTAAAGATGTCTGGATCAACCTTCAAAGCGCCATCTTCATACACACTATTCGGACCCCCAGAGAAAATAATTCCCTTGGGGTTCATTTCTTTGATCTGTTTTGCGGACAATGCATGCGACTTAAGCTCTGAATATACGCCTAAGTCACGGATCCGTCTTGTAATCAGTTGGTTATACTGACTACCGAAATCCAGCACTAAAATCTTATCGAAGCTTGATAAGTCAACGTTTGCCAAATCATACACCCTTTCAAAGTTCTTACATAAATAATAAACGATTCAACTAGGTTTGGTCAACATTAATTCTAAAATCCAAACAATCAATATTTTCTCAGGTACAATCGATCGATCAAATGATTGTCAGTCTTATGCATAATCATATCAGCTCGTGACCGAGTTGGCAGGATATTTGCCTTCAGGTTGGGCAGATCAATTGTGTCCCAAACATTGCGGGCCATCTCAAATGCATCATCCCGATCACCCTGCGCGTAATCGTAATAATAGTTATCGGGATCCTGAAACGCGGTATCCATCAAACGTCCAAAACGTTCCAGATACCACTTTTCAATCAAATGAGTGTCGGCGTCCATATAAATCGAAAAGTCGGTAAAGTCACTGATGTAAATCTGTTCGTTACTTGGCAGCTGCAACGTGTTAATTCCTTCAACAATCAAAACGTCTGGCCGGTCAACAATTTCAAATCGGTTGGGAATGATATCGTAACTTTGATGAGAGTAAACTGGCGATTTGGTGACCGGCACACCAGACTTAACTTCATTTAAAAAGGCAATCAGCTTCCGCATATCATAACTTTCAGGAAAGCCCTTCTTGTCATAGATTCCGCGTTTTTTCAATTCCGCATTGGAGTACAAAAACCCGTCGGTGGTAATCAGCTTAACGGTCTCACCAGTAAAATAGTTCGATAATAATTCTTCCAGCACTCGGGCAGTGGTTGATTTGCCGACCGCCACACTCCCGGAAATCCCGATAATAAACGGCACCGTTCTCACGGTCTTTCGCAAGAACCTGGCCTTGGTGGTCTGCCACTGGTCAAAATTGTTTTTTTGAAGGCGAATCATATGCACCAACGGCTTATAAATATCAGCCACATCTTGAAGTGAGATGCGGTCGTTAAAGGCCTTGATGTGCCGCAATTCATTAGAAGTCAACGGCAAGTCGACCTCACTGTCGTTATTAAAATGTTTCCACTCATCTTTGGTGAACGAATAATAGTTTATTAAATCATCCATATTTGTTTTTCTCCGACTGTTCTTTTACTTAACCCAACAATTATAACATCAACCCATAAAACATTGTTAGATTGTCGTAGGGTACAAAAAAATCGGGTCATGACGATCCGATTAATCGATTACTTAATTGAGCTCATATTCTTCAGTTGGAACCGTATCAAAGATTGGCGACAGCGTTTCAGTCGCAACAACCGTCAAGCGATGCATCGCCCTGGTACAGATTGTGTAAACCAGTTGGCGGTCACTTTCATCTGGGTAGCAGGCCTGAGATGCGTCCCACATAATCACGCTATCAAACTCAAGCCCCTTGGCAAGGTATGACGGCACAATAATAATCCCTTTTACCAGCCGCTGATTTTCAGTTCGAATCAAGGTTGATTGAACCCCGACTTCAGATAGCTTTTCGCTCAACTCTTTACATTCCTTGAGCGTCTTGCCAATAATCGCAGTGGTCTCGTGATCGGCCAAATTAAGTTCCGTTTGGACTTTAACCTGTTCCACTGCAGCGTCAACGCCCGCTTTAACATAAATGTGTGGTAAATCGCCCTGACGATTAAATGGAATAATATCCTCGCCGTTTGTCAGCAAGTGTCTGGTAAAATTGGTGATCTGTTCGGTCGACCGATATGACTTGGTTAACTGAACGACCCGCGTCTTATCTTCAGGGAACATGCTGCCAAGTTCGCCCAACAATTTCTTACTGTTTTCGTGGGTAAAGATTGCCTGATTCAAATCGCCAAGCAGCGTAAATTTAGCCCGCGGAAAGCTGAATTTCAAAAATGCCAGCTGGAAGGCTGAATAGTCCTGAACTTCATCAATGAACAGGTAACGGATATCTTTGTCACCGCGCTTTCCGGTCATCAAGTCATACAAGTAGATGTACGAGGAGGCGTCGGCCAGAGATATTCTGCCCTGCTTGAGCCGGCCAATGGTTGCCTTGATATCTTCCTGCCAGTCTTCACTGGTAATCCCAAAATCACTTAGATGAACGATTTGCGGCATACTGCGCAACATGTGGACAAACTGGTTATTGATACTCAACCAGTGATTGCGGGCAATCTGCCGTTGAACTTTTCTAAATGATTTGACCACGATCTGCCGGGCTAAGAACTTAAACTCCTTATCTGAATTTAAGATTTCTTCTTCGCCTTCAGCGTGGAACTGCTGGATTTCTTCTCTGGACAGATTTTGAACAGCCTCTTCAACCCACTTTTTCTTCATTTCAACGTGGATTTTCCGGTTCAAAATCTTCATCAGTTCTTCTTTAGTGGATTCCAAACGATTGCGTAAATTGTAGTTTTCATTAAACCCGTAGTAAATATCGCTAATCTTTTCCTTTGGAATCAACACTTCACCGTTAAACATCAGATTTCGAAAGCGCATGTCTTCTTTGTTCAAATGGTTGGCGTAAGCACTGACAGCCTTGAAATAAGTCAAGCTACCCTTGAGATCGTTCAGCTTTTGCGCGTGCTTATCAAGCTGCTCGGTAAAGCGCTGCGATAAGGTTTCCACTTGGATACTTGGCAGCCGGTGGGAACTGTATTGATAAAAGGTCATCTGCACCATGTTCTGTTCGCCAAGTTCCGGCAGCACTTGGTTGATATAGTCGTTAAATAACTGGTTCGGCGAAAATAAAATAATCTGTCCTGAGTGCAAGTTACCGCGATACTGATACAGCAGAAATGCTACTCGTTGAAGCACCGCAGCGGTTTTCCCAGACCCGGCTGACCCTTGAACAAACAGCAATTCAGAATCCGTGTCTCGAATAATTTGGTTCTGTTCTTTTTGAATCGTGGTGACGATACTCTTCATTTTGGTATCTGAACGGTTGCTCAACGCATCCAGAAGCATTTGATCGCCGACCACTTCTTCAGTGTCAAAGACGGTTTTAATTTTTGAGTTTTCAATCTGGAACTGACGCTTTAATTTGACATCAACCGTCTGTTCACCGTCCGGGGTCTGATACGTCACGTCGCCAATCCCGCCGTTATAGTAAATACTTGAGATAGGGGCCCGCCAATCATAAATTAAATAATGATCCGGCTGGTCGGTAAATGACGCCATTCCAATATAAATGGTTTCGTCACGCTTCTCGTCGCCCTCACGGAAATCAATCCGTGCAAAATAAGGGTTCTTCTCAAGCTTGTTGAGCGTCCCCAATTCTCTGGCAGCGTGTTCTTGCCGATTTTCCCGTTCGGAAAGCATTTGTTGCTGCTGTCGAATCGACATGGCAGTTTCCATCATTCCGCTATACGTCTCGGTTTTGAGCCGCACATCATTATTGAAATTACGATTGATATCCTTAACATCACGCTTAGTTGCCTTGATTTTTTTCTCAAGGTCTTTTTGTGATACATGGATTTCGTCAATAACGTGGTCCAAGTGATGTTGCTCTTGTGTTTTGATATTGTCTGCCATACTTTACCCCCTATAACTTGACTTAACAGTTTATCATAAAAACGGTACCAATTCAAAAAACAGCATCGAATAATGAATAAAGTTAACGATCCCAGATATATCAATTAAATTGGTATACAAGTTAAATCACTAGTATCATATGGTATAATTGAGATGTTTTAAATAATTGTATACTTAGGAGGACACGTCATGACGATCTCACTATATTTTGTTAGACACGGACAAACATACTTAAATAAATACCACCGTATCCAAGGGGTCATCGATTCCCCACTAACCGACAAGGGAATTGCCGACGCCGTTTCTGCCGGCAAACGACTCAGCCAAATTAAATTTGATGCCGCCTACAGCAGCGATACTTCGCGGGCAATCAAAACAGGGCGTTTGATTTTACAGGAGAATCCTTCCGACTTAACGGCACCAATTCCCGTGGCCGGCTTTCGCGAACTTAATTTTGGCTACTATGAAGGTGAAGACGACGTCAAAACCTGGCATACAATTGGCGGTCCGATTGGAATCAACTCATTTCATGGTTTAATTGCCGAATTTGGCATTAGCAAGGCCGAGGACATGATTGCGGCTGCCGACCCGTACAAAGATGCCGAAAGCGGTGAAACGTTCTGGAAACGGCTTAAACCAGCGATTGATAAAGTGGTCGAAGACGCTTCGGATGGCGACAAAATTCTCTTGGCAACACACGGCACGTTAATTCGAAACGTTGTGGACCGCTGGAGCGATATTCCCGTGAACGTCTCAACGAAGAATGGCAGCGTCACTAAAGTCAACTTTGATGATGGGCGTTACTCAGTGGAATATTTTAATAATGTGAGCGAAGATCTTTAAAACCAACTTATTTTTCTGACTGAAAAGCCGTGAGCGGCATGCCCACGGCTTTTCGTTTGGCTTTTAATCGATGGTTAAGAGGACTGGTGCTTTTTTACCCAAACCAAATCGTGATATTCCCTGACAACCACACAAATTTGGAGAAAGTATGACCATTCCCTCCCCGTTCACTCTGGTATAATAAAGGCGTCAGGGGGTACACATCATGAAGAAAATTTTACCTTTCATCGGCGTCGGATTGGCAGGCGTTCTTTTACTTGCCGGATGCGGCAACAAAAAGGCCGACATGCAGGATTCAAGCGCAGCTAATCCAAGTGCGTCCAAATTAAATGGGTTGCTGTCACCGGCAACTGCCAAGGTACCGGAAGATTCGCAAACAACCAATGAAGACCCAGTTTATTCCCAATTTTATAAATCTAAAGGTCAATGGTACTGGAAGTTGTCTTCCAAACAAGACGGGACCATTGATAACAGTCAAATTAAATCGTTGAAGTCAACTGACCAAAAGAATGTTTACGACTTTTCCATGGTCAGCAATCAAAACAAAAAATATCATCTGACTTTCAACTGGATTAATGGCAGCCACCAGGCGTACACCGTCAATGCCGCCTACCATAAGGTCAACAGCACCTTTATTTTAGCTGACGCAACGAGTTCTGAAAGTTGGCAAACCGGTGCACCGCAAGCCGTTCAAGGCACCTGGGCAACTGATTTCGCCAACAACTCTGGAAGTGACGCGCAAAAGCTGCCATACACGAAGCAGTTTTTAAACATCACCAGCAGTGCAACCAGCAGCTTCATCAATGAATATGACAGCAATCATCGCCTGTATAACTCCGAAACCAGCAACAAGACCAGCCAGGTCACTTATAAGTCGACTGGTCAAGATGGTTATGTCATTAAATCTTATCAAGCTGATCAAACGCCGGTTGTCTACACGATCAACGTTGTCAGCGATAATCAAATCAATGTCTCCGGATTAACGTCTGGGACACTCAGTATGACCAAATCAGCAACCAGCGCCACAACGGCTGGTTCTGAGTCGTCCACTACTTCGCAGTCCGGCTCAACGACCAGCAGCTCAACATCCCAGTCAGCCAGCAATGATAATCATTTGACTGACGCGCAGGTTGTGAACTGGATCTGGCCGTACGTCAAAGCGAAATATCCAAATATGAACGTGGCGTCCACGGACTTCACCTACATGCCGCAAATGCGAAACGGTCAGCTATATGTCAGCGTTTTGGAAAACCACAATGCTGCCGCATTTAAAAAGAGCGGCGTCGACACCAATACCAATCCACAAGTTGCCAGCTTTAGAGTGACCTCAAGTGGGGCCTTGGAGCAAATGGACGCGACAACCGGAGACTGGACGGTTGTTTCAAACGGTTATGGTGGATAGTTTGATACCAGATATTAAATTTAAAAACGCATCGGCGAAATGATCCAATTGATCACTTTGCCGGTGCGTTTTAATGTTTCCCCATTTTGCCATCGTAATCCTTATCGATGTGCTCATAATGGTCTACTTTATATTTCAGCTTATCATAAGATTCCTGCATTTTGGCTAATCGTTCACTCACAGATTCAAGCTGTTCGTTAAGCAATTCTTTTCTTGCTTGAACCGTTTGTTTTCCCTGTTGGAATAGTGAAACGTAGTCGATCAGGTATTCAACACTGACACCAGCATCCCTCATGCATATCGCAAAGGAGACCCAGTTCAAATCTTCTTGATCATAGTTTCGATAACCGGCAGCATCCCTTGTAACGGCCGGAATTGCCCCGACTCGTTCCCAGTATCGCAACGTGTCTGACGCAACGTTATATTTTTTAGAAACTTCATTAATTTTCATATGACCACCTCACCCACTCATCATAAACCTTGAAGTGGACTTTAAGGCAAGAAAAACCTGACTACGATGAACAAACTGCGTTCATTATTGCCAAGTTTTTCTTGTGCTTATTAAACCACATTCTATTTAGTTTGAGTCCTAGTTTTGTGTTTCCTTTTTACCTAGTGGAAACGTGTTCCTCAAACCAGACTCCTCCGCTTAATCCAATAACCAGCTTTGGCGCAAAGACAGCGCCATAGCTGGTTATCACATTAATGCTCGGAGTCTAAGCGGTTTGAGTCACACTCTATTTCTTTAACCTCGACTTACTTTCCGCCCGTTCCTTATACATCGGAATTTCATCCTCACTGGCTCTAACCCAGTGATGCGGGACAATTTCGACTAGCGAACGTTCCTTGCCGTCAAATTCTTGACTGGCATCATACGGAATCTGCACCCGTGCCCGCTCGTACTCTGGATCCGGCACTGGCACAGCCGACAGTAGACTTGCCGTGTAATCATGCAGCGGGTGGGCATATATCTCATCCGAGCTGGCAATTTCCAACATTCGACCGTAATGCATAACGCCAATCCGGTCACTAATGTACTTAACCATGGACAGGTCATGGGCGATAAACAGGTAGGTCAAATTCCGTTCCCGCTGCAGCTTCTTGAGCAGGTTGACCACCTGAGCCTGAATCGAAACATCCAGTGCTGAAATTGGCTCATCAGCGATGATGAATTGTGGCTGAACGGCCAAGGCTCTGGCAATCCCAATTCGTTGTCGCTGGCCACCAGAGAATTCATGGGGGTAACGACTGGAATGGTCCTTGTTCAATCCAACGGTTTCAAGCAAGTCTTCAACTTGTTTGGACCGGTCGGCATCATCTTTAGCCAAGTGGTTGATATCAATTCCTTCAGCCACGATATCTTTAACCTTCATCCGAGGGTTAAGTGATGCGTAGGGATCCTGGAAAATCATCTGCATATCCCGTCGGAACGATTGACGCTTGCTCTTGGTATTAAGCTGAGAGACATCTTGACCGTCAAAAATAATCTTGCCGGCAGTTGGTTCGTACAGGTGAATAATTGCCCGACCAGTTGTCGTCTTTCCTGATCCGGATTCGCCTACCAAGCCAAATGTCTCGCCACGGTACACGTCAAAGGTAATGTCGTCAACCGCGCGGACTTCATTAGGTTTACCAATGTTAAAATACTGTTTTAAATGTTCAACCTGTAAAATTTTATTTTCGTCTGAATAGTCAATCACAGTTGCTCCTCCTGTTCTTCAACGTGTGTGCCCTTGCTCTTATCAATTTCTTGATGAACAAGTTCGGCGTAATGCTTTTGACGTTCGATAATTGGTGCAGGCGGAGTGACTTTTGGTGCCCGCGGATCCAACAGCCAGGTTGCAGCATAATGGGTGTCAGACACCTTGAAAAATGGCGGCTCCTTTTCGGTATCAATCTTCAGCGCATACTGATTTCGGGGTGCAAAGGCGTCTCCCTTTGGTGGATCCAATAAATCAGGCGGCGTTCCGGGGATCGACGGTAATTCGGTTCCGGAAGTATCCATAGTTGGCATGGAATTCAAGAGCCCCCAAGTATACGGATGCTTTGGATTATAGAAGATTTCGTCAACCGTTCCGTACTCGACAATCTTGCCGGCGTACATAACGGCAACTCGATCAGCCATGCCGGCAACGACTCCCAAATCATGGGTAATGAAAATGATGGAAGTATTGGTCTTCGCCTGTAATTCTTTCATCAAATCCAAAATCTGAGCTTGGATCGTTACGTCCAAGGCAGTCGTCGGCTCATCAGCAATCAAAATTTCAGGGTAGTTGACCAGCGCAATCGCAATCACAATCCGTTGTCTCATCCCACCTGAAAATTGGTGGGGATAATTATTGATTCGTTGCTCTGCGTTATCAATCCCAACTAATTTCATCATTTCCAATGCCTGGGCATAGGCCTTTTCACGCTTCATGCCCTTATGAATAATTAGCGGTTCAGCAATCTGTTTACCAATTTTCATGGTTGGGTCCAGTGACGTCATCGGGTCCTGGAAGATTTCGGCGATATCGCGTCCCCGAATTTGGTCCATTTGTTTTCGCGTCTTCTTTAATAAATCCTGATCCTTAAACATGATTGTCCCGCTGTCGATAACGGCATTGGGAGAATTTAATCCCATAATACTTCTTGTGGTAACAGTTTTTCCTGAACCGGATTCCCCAACAATCGCTAAGGTTTCTCCCTTGGCCAGGTCAAAACTGACGTCTCGAATCGCTTTAACAGTTCCTGCATACGTATTGAAGTTGATTTTGAGATTTCTTACCTCAAGTACATCATTCTTGTTTTCCATCTCAAAACACCTACTCTCTACTCTTTGGATCAAGGGCATCTCTTAGCCCATCACCCAAGATATTAAATGCAATCATTAATACGGACAGCACAATCGCTGGATACCACATTTGATATGGCAGGAACTGGAAGTTCTTCTGGCCATCGTTGATCAAAGTACCAAGTGATGCTTGTGGTGCACTGATACCAATTCCAATGTATGACAGGAAGGCTTCGAAGAAAATTGCGGTTGGAATCGTAAACATCAAGTTAATGATGATAATACTACTCAAGTTCGGCAATAAATGCTTGAAGGCAATCTTCCAAGAGCTCTCACCCAATGTTCTGGCCGCCAGGATAAATTCCTGGTTCTTAAGCTCCAGCGTTTGCGCTCGAATCAGTCGGGCCATGTTAATCCAACTGGTAATGGCGATTGAAAGGATAATTGCGCTCATCCCTGGCTTCAATACCAAAATCAACAGAACCATGACAACCAGGTTAGGAATTGACAACATGATTTCAATGATTCGTTGCATCAAGGTATCAACTCGACCGCCAACCCAGCCGGAAGTAATGCCGTAAACAACTCCGATTGCCAAATCGAAGAAACTGGCAATCAAAGCAATTTCAAGCGAAATTCGAGTTCCATAAAGAATTCTGGAGAACAGGTCACGACCAAGGTAATCCGTTCCTAAAATGTAGAAGTGATTACCGGCGTGGGCTTGAGCATAAGCATTCACCCGCTCGCCGGATTGTTCAATCGTTCCGTTAAACCCATTAATGTCAATTCCCGGAATCTTTGGTGGTAAATTAGCAAAGTTGGGGTTTGTGGCATTTGGATTATGAGTTTCAAAGATAAATGAGAAGAAAGCTAAGATGAATAAAATGATCAAAATAACCAATGAAATCATCGCTGCTTTATTTTTACGTAATCGGCGCCACGAATCTTGTAAGAAAGTTAAGGATGGCGTTGCGATTTTTTCGTCATCTAATTTAGCGCGGTCTGAACCGGCTAATGGTGTAAAATCGTCGGCTGAAGCCTGTTTTGCATTGTCTGCCATTATTATTCTCCCTCCTACTTATTAATTCTGATTCGTGGATCAATTAATCCATAAACAATGTCAGTGATTAACAGCACAACACAAAGCATCGCACTATAGACAATGGTCAGTCCCATGATAGTTGGGTAATCGTTGGTCAAAACCGACTTAACGAATTGCTCACCAATACCAGGAATTGAGAAGATGTTTTCAACAACCATTGAACCGGTCATGATGTTAACAGCCAGTGGCCCAACAATTGTGACAACTGGAATCAAACTATTCCGCAGTGCGTGGTGATAGATGATTCCAACTTTATTGAGCCCCTTGGCTTTGGCGAGTTCGATATAATCCGAACTCAACACGTCCACCATTTCCGTCCGCATAAATCGGGCGGTTTCAGCTAACGGCGACGCGGCCAGGGCCAACGTCGGTAGGACGGTATACATAAACCCGCCCCAGTCTGCAATTGGAAACAGTCGTAATTTCAGTCCCAGGTAATACTGTAGAAGAACCGCCAAAACGAAGGATGGAATTGAAATAAACAGAATTGACAGAATTGTCGCTGATGTATCAATCCAAGTGTTCGCTTTGATGGCACCAATTGCACCAACGATCAATCCAGCAATCACACCCAAAACCATTCCTTGGCCACCAATGATAAGAGATGGGCCAAGTCGGCTTGAAATCAGATAAGAGACCGGTTGGTTACTGAACTGGAATGAAGTCCCGAAGTTACCATGGATAATCCCACCAAGGTAGACCAGGTACTGTTGCCAAACCGGCTTATCCAACCCATACTGCTTATAAATTTGATGAATCTGTGTTGGTGTCAACTTGGCTTGGTTAGTCAGTGGCGTACCAGGCATTAGCTTCATCATGAAAAAGGTAATTGTACTGACGATAAACAAGGTCAGAATAATGTAAAATATTCGTTTTCCCAAGTATTTTGCCATAAGTGTTCCTCTCATTTCTAATTATGTTGTCACTATTTTTTCATAAACCCCATAATAATGTAAAAGAGGCCGGATTTCAATAACCAGCCTCAAATACATCGAACTGTTCATTTAATAATTACTTAACGTATGCTTTCGCAAAGTCATACTGTGGTGAGGTGGTAAATGCTTGAACACCCTTTACAGAAGGTCGTACCAATGCGGCTTGACCTTGTTGATAAAGTGGAACGACTCCTTGTTGATTCATCAAGATCTTTTCAGCTTGAACCATATCATTCCAACGAGCAGTTTCATTGTTGGCATCTTGGTCTTCTGACTTCTTAACTAATGCATCGTACTCCTTGTTGGACCACTTACCATCGTTGTAAGAGTTGTCTGAAGTCATCAAATCCAAGAAGTTGCTTGGATCTGGGTAATCGGCAATCCATGCGGAAAGTCCAATGTCAAATTGTTGATTTTCCATCTTGGTCAATTTTGACTTGAATGGAATGTTTGAGTTGGTAATCTTCAAACCTGGTAATTTGGTTAATTGACTTTGAACGAATTCAGTTGCACGTTTGGTATCGTCATCATCTGCACCCATCAATGTCAAGCTCAATGACTTCTTGCCAACTTGCTTCATCCCTTTTGCGAATAAGGTCTTAGCTTCCTTCAAATTGTAGTCTGTACCAGCTTTGACATAGGCTTGAGCAGCGAAGTCTTTGCCGTTGTGCTTAGCCATACTTGCTGGAACAAAGCCCTTAGGTGTAATATCGCCACCTTGCATAACCTTGTTAACCATTTGCTTCTTGTCGATCGCTAATGCCATCGCCTTACGGATATTCACGTTTCTAAGTGCTGGGATCTTCTTAGTGTTAAATTCCATATAGGTGGTTGAAGCTTGTGGGAACACTGTGTATGCCTTATTGTTCTTGTTGTTGGCAGCCAAAGTTCCACTCAAAGTGGTGTAGTCAAGCTTGTTACTTTGATAACTGCTCAAAGCGGTTGAAGGTGTCTTAACAGCTTGATAGTTAACTTGTTGGAGCTTAACTTTCTTGGCATCCCAATACTTGGTGTTCTTAACCAGCTTCCAAGTATCGTTAGTCCCTGACCAGCCTTTAAGAATAAATGGACCATTGTAACTGTTCTTAGTTGAGTCAGTTCCGTAGTTGTTACCATACTTGTTCACAACTTTAGAATTTTGTGGGAAGAATTCAGGTTGGGTAACCATGAACTTAAAGTAACTTTGTGGCTTGTCCAAAGTAACAACGAACTTGTAGTCACCATCTGCTTTAACCCCCAATTTTGAAGGTGACATTTTACCAGCATTAATCTGTTCGGCGTTCTTAACGTTGGCAAATATGTAAGCGTATTGTGAAGCAGTCTTAGGCTTAACGGTTCTTTGCCATGAGAAGACGAAATCTTTGGCGGTAACTGGAGTGCCATCATTCCATTTGGAGTGACGTAAATTAAATGTCCATGTCTTACCATCTTTTGATACGCTGTAGCTCTTGGCAACACCAGGGTCAACCTTGTTGTTCTTGGCCATTCGAAGAAGCCCTTCGTTGGTACCATTGGCAACTTGTGCTGAATATAAATCAATCATCTTAGATGTATCCATCGTTTGAATTGCTGATGGTGTCATCCAATTGATTTCTTGCTTCTTGGTTCCTTGTGACGACTTACTGCCACATCCTGCAAGGATAAGTGCTGAAACGAGCGCTACCCCACCGAGCTTCGCTAATGAATTAATTTTCATAACGCGATACTTCCCTTCTCAATATGAATTACTTATTTTGTGATAGTCTTATTTTAAATTAAAATTTGATTAAAAGCAATGCATCCTGCGACTTTTATTGCCTTGTAACAGTCCCTAATTGGTATAGGTGGTTAATTGTGAAGTCCAAAGTCGGTTAACCACGGTTGTTTAGGAAATGCATTTCACTTTTTACGATCGGCAAAAAAGATTGGTCAAAATCGTTCGATCTAATATGTCCCTTCCAATCGTATAAATGATCGGACCAGGAGTAAATCGTTTCACAGAATGAGTCAATGAATTACTCACTATATTAGTGAGCCTTCAAAATGTTTGATATGCATGATTGATGTATATTTTCACTAAATTCCAACCAGTCGCTTCCAGCTATCAAAAATAGCCAAACACCCATATCCTGGATGTTTGGCTATTTTTCTTATACTGGGCAGCAATTTGCTTTTTGCCACACTTTTAAAATTATTTAATTGAAATCTTGGACCAATCCCATTGCGGTGCTGTTGGGAAGAACTGAACGCCGTGAACCTTTGATTTCATCAACGTTGAAATTGCTGGTTGATACAGAGGCACAATTCCTTGATCGTTCATCAAGATCTTCTCTGCTTGAACCATATCTTTCCAACGGGCGTTTTCGTTGGCAGCGTCTGTACTCTCTGATTTTTTAACCAGCGCATCATATTTGGCGTTGCTCCACTTACCGTTGTTGTAAGCGTTCTTGGAAGTTAAGATATCCAAGAAGTTGCTTGGATCAGGGTAATCAGCGTTCCAAGCAGTGATAACCAAATCAAATTGGCCGCTGGCTGAACGTGACAGACGTGTCTTATAAGGCACGTTTTGATTGGTGATCTTAACACCCGGCAATTTGGTTAACTGACTTTGAACAAATTCGGTTGACCGTTTGGCAACGTCGGTGTCATCTGAAAGTAATGTCAGGTTAACCGACTTCTTGCCAGTTTCTTTCAAGCCCTTTGCCCAGTATTTCTTGGCTTGAGCTAAATTGTATGAAACCGCGCTTGGGACGTATGATTCATCCGCAAAGTCCTTGCCGTTATGTTGAGACATATCGTCAGCAACAAAGCCCTTTGGTGCTTGAGAACCATCAGCTAAAACTTTATTAGCAAGTTGTTTTTTGTCAATTGCCAGCGAGAAGGCTTTTCGAATATTCTTATTCCTAAACATCGGGAACTTCTTCTCATTCATTTCAAGGTAGTAAATCGAAGCTTGCTTGTATAGATGGAAGTTCTTATCGTTCTTGTATTGCTTAACCTGGGTGCCACTCAAAGTCGTGAAATCAAGCTTGCCACTTTGGAAACCGTTAAGCGCTGTGTTTGGATCCTTAATTGCTTGCATATTCAATGTATCCAGCTTAATTGATTTGGCATCCCAGTACTTCGGATTCTTAACTAATTTCCAGGTATCGTTGGTTCCGTTCCAACCCTTGAGGACAAATGGGCCATTATAACCATTCTTTTGCGAATCGGTTCCATATGATGAGCCGTATTTCTTGACCACAGAAGTTTCCTCTGGGAAGTAGTAGCTTTGCGATACCATGTACTTAAAGTAACTTTGCGGCTTGATTAAATGAACAACCAGCTTGTAGTCACCCTCGGCTTTGGCACCCAGCTTGGAAGGTGACATCTTGCCGGCATTGATTTTATCGGCGTTTTCGATGTTGGTAAAGATGTAAGCATATTGTGATGCCGTCTTTGGGTTCACCGTTCGTTGCCAAGAGTATACAAAGTCTTTGGCCGTTACCGGCTTACCATCGTTCCACTTTGAATGACGCAGGTTGAACGTCCAAGTCTTTCCGTCCTTTGAAACAGTGTAGTTCTTAGCGACACCAGGAATAACCGTATTATTCTTGGACATTTGCAGCAAGCCTTCATTTGTCGCATTGATGTTTTGACTCGAAATCAAATCGGTCATCTTGGATGCGTCCATGGTGTTGATGTTAGCCGCAACCATCCAATTGGCCGTCTGCTTCTTGGCACCGGAATCAGAGGACTTACTGCCACACCCCGCTAATACAAGCGCCGTGAGTAACCCAACCCCACCAATTTTTAATAATGATTTAGTCTTCATAAAATATGAAACTTCCCTTCTTGTATTATGTATATCTGTGAACCTTTACATTCTAAATTAAATTTTAATTAAAATCAATATCATTTTGTAATCGATTCAATTGCGCAATAGCAACCGATTGCGAACAATTTCATGAGATCACTGTCAGCGTCGATTAATTTTAAATGATAATCCTTGATTCTTCGTTAAAGTCTTTCTACAGAATCATACTCTGATTCAATCTCCGATGCACTTTGTCTACAAATTATTTACATTTGTGTGTTATACTTGAACACATAATTTATTAGGAGGCACCACATGGATTTACAAGAAACTTTAACTCCTGTCGTTACAATCGGTTTGAACCGAAACGCCAGCAGCTTTGATTATTCAATGACCGAGTTGAACAATCTGGCTGAAGCCAACAATATGAAGGTTGTCGAAACCTTGGTTCAAAAATTAGATCGACCAGACCCTGCCACTTATTTTGGTAAGGGAAAAATTGAAGAACTGACTCAGGTTGTCATTGACGATGGCGTTGATACCATCGTGGCTAATGACGAATTATCTCCCAGCCAGATTCGAAATATCGAAAAAAATACGCATGCACGAATTATTGACCGAACCGGCCTCATCTTGGAAATCTTCGCCAACCGGGCGCAATCGCGGGAAGCCAAACTTCAAGTCGAGTTGGCTAAATTAAAATATCAACTGCCACGGCTGCACACCAGTGCCAGTCAACGCTTGGACCAGCAAACCGGTACCAGTAGTGGTGCCGGTGGCGCAACCAACCGTGGTGCCGGTGAATCTCAATACGAATTGAACCGCCGGACACTCGAGAAGCGGATTACGCACGTTAATCAGGAACTCAAAGAAACCGCCAAGGCTGATCAAACCAAGCGTAAACAACGTGACCGCAGTGAAATGCCAACAGTTGCCCTTGTTGGTTACACTAACGCCGGTAAATCAACCGTGATGAACGGGATGATCAACCTATTTGGTGAGAACGAAGACAAACAAGTTATGGTCAAAAACATGCTGTTTGCCACTTTGGATACCTCGGTTCGTAAGTTGACCCTGCCCGATCAAAAACGTTTCCTATTAAGTGATACCGTCGGATTCGTCAGTCAACTGCCCCACCAATTGGTCCAAGCATTTAAGTCAACGCTTTCTGAAGCTGCTAATGCTGATCTGTTAATTCAAGTGGTTGATTACTCGGATCCCCACCGTGAGTTGATGATGAAGACAACTGAGGACACCTTGAATGAAATTGGAGTTACCGGCGTACCAATGATTGTCGCGTTAAACAAGGCTGACAAGATGGACATCACATTTCCTTCCCGAGAAGGCGATAACTTAATCATGTCTGCCAAGGACGAACAGTCCCTTCAAGAACTCACCAAGATGATTAAAGAAAAGATTTTCAAAAACTATCAAAAGTTGTCACTGCTGATTCCTTTCAGCAAAGGTGACGTGGTTTCATATCTAAACGAAAATACCAACATCGAAAAAACCGATTATCGAGATGATGGTACGGTTATTACTGCTGAGCTGAATGATGTTGATGCCAAGCGATTTGAAAAGTATATTTTACCGTCAGAATAGGGTTGCTTGTCACAGCTAATCAATTCTGATATGATTTTGCTTTGAATTTTGACATGAAAAGAGAGGAATTAAACGCATGAAAGAACAAAAAGAAGTCACGCTGGATAGAGATCTTGGTCTCTGGTCAGCGTTAGCCCTCGTTATTGGAACGATTATTGGTGCCGGTGTCTTTGTTCGCCAAGCTGCCGTCTTGGACGACGCCGGCTCAACAACCATGGCTCTGGTTGCCTGGCTTGCAGGCGGCCTGCTTACGATTACAGCCGGCTTAACCATTGCCGAAATCGCCTCCCAGATGCCGGAAACCGGTGGTCTTTACGTTTACATGGAACGAATTTACGGCAAATTGTGGGGATTTCTCTCCGGTTGGATGCAGATCATTATCTATGGACCTGCAATGATTGCCTCACTTGGTGCCTATCTGGCCATTTTATTATCAGATTTCTTCGGCTTTCCAAGTAAGTACAACGCCATTTTGGCAATCGGGACGATTGTTTTAGTCGGTATCTTAAATTTATTCTCGAACCGTTACGGTGCAACGTTTGCTATTATTACCACGATCTGTAAATTGGTCCCGGTTGCCGCATTGATCATCTTTGGCCTGTTCTTTGGTAACGAAAGTGCTTTTGGTCAAAGCCTGGTTCACGTTCACCAGTCAGCCGGAAACTTCGGGGTTGCCATCTTGGCGACTTTGTTTGCCTTTGATGGTTGGATCCTGGTGGCCAACTTGGGTGGTGAAATTAAGAACCCCAGAAAGCTGTTGCCACAAGCAATTACACTGGGTATCTTAGCCGTTTTGGTCATCTACCTATTGGTTTCCTATGGTGTCTACCGTTCCGTTCCAGCTGAACAAATTCATCGGTTGGGAACCAGCGCCATTCCTTACATTGCTAATCAAGCATTTGGCCAAGTTGGTGGTAAGATTTTGAGTATTGGAATCATCATCTCAATTGTCGGCTGTATGAACGGGAAGATCATGACTTTCCCACGGATTATGTATGCCATGGCCAAACGTGGCCAACTGCCATTTTCAAAGACGTTGTCATACTTACACCCAAAGTCACACACACCAATTTTTTCAACTGTCACTGAATTGGTCATTGTGACGATCATGATCATTTTCTCCAACGCTGACCGGTTATCAGAACTATGTATCTTCACGGTATACTGCTTCTACGTCATGGCATTTGTCGGCGTCTTCTTGTTGAGAAAGCGAAACCCTAATCAGCATCGGGTCTTTTCAACACCGCTTTTCCCATTGACACCGATTTTAGCGATTGGTGGTTCACTGTTCGTGATTGTCAGTGAAATCATGTCTGATTTGCCAGGCGTATTGACATCGTTTATCTTTGTCGCCGTTGGAATTCCAGTATTTTATTACGAGAGTAAGAAGTACCGCGAACAACAAGCTGCAGCGGACAAGGAAGCCTCATTAAACGACGAAAACGACTAATCTGAAACCAAAACAAAAGGGACTATCAGCAAATTGCAACGTTTGCTGATAGTCCCTTTTTTGCTATGAATTTTAAACACCCTTAAGGCAACACAACCGCCTTATGATAAAGCAGTTGGCCCGCCCGGATGACGTAATACAACAGCTTTCACTTTGATTACCCCCTAAACGCTTTGACGTTCAACAATCTTAATGGGCGTATACATTGAATAAAATTCTTTCATGGATTCACTCACCAGCATATTCATCCCTTTAACCCCCATCTCAAAGAAGGATTGGGTAACGCTGGACAATTTGGGACGGACAATCTCACACAGTTGCGTCCCGTCAATCGTCAATATGGCCAATCGATTGGGAACGCTCATGCCATATAGATTAGCCTGATTTAAAATCCCAATTCCACTTAAGTCACTGGAGGCAATGACTGCGGTCAACTCGGTATCCGGACCATAGTGCTTCATGGCGTTAACGCCGTCCTCATAGGTAAAATGGCCGCCACAGACCCACTGCTGCTTAAATGGCAGCTGATTGTCGCGCATTGCGTCGCGATAACCTTCATACCGTAAATTCCCAACGAACGAATCAAGGTCAGTTGCCGCAAAGCCAATTTTTTGATGGCCGTGTTTGATGAGGTACTTAGTCGCCTGATAACCGATGTCAAAATCATTTGAAGAAATAAACGGAAAGTTGGTATTTTTCATCGTCATTGAAATAAAAATAAATGGAATGTTGGCACTTTCCAGCAACCCATCGTTTTCAGGGGCCAAATCAACAGCCACCAGTAAAATTCCCATCACAGAGCGTTCGATCACGGTTCGTAACGCCTTTGCCTGTAGATCAGGATCCCCTTCGCCGGCAAAAATAATCATCACGCTCAGATTATGAGCCTGGGCCTCTTGTTGAATTCCGTTCAAGATTTCATTTGAAAAGTTGGTTTGCGTCGAACTCACAAGAACCGCAATCACTTTACTCTTGCGCGTGACCAATTCAACGGCACTGGTATTGCGCTGATAGCCTAATTTTTTCGCAGCTTCTCGGACTTTTTTGGCAGTCTTTTCAGAATAAAATTCGCGTTGGTTCGATAACACCCGTGATACCGTCGCCGGAGAAACCCCGGATATTTTAGCGATATCTTTAATTGTAGCAGCCATTAATTCACCCCTCTGTGCACAATGCGAAGTAAAGATTCTGAAATCCATTATACCACAAGGGTTCTGACAATTATTACCACAAACGTTTGTGTTTTTGATATAAAAGCATTGCAAACGGTTACTCTTGATGTTATTATCATCCATGTAAACGTTTTCTTTTTCAATATATGAATTGGCCAAGTTGAATCAGAAACCAACATCCAAGGGAGGAATTCTTATGATTGCAAAAGAACAGATCGGAAAACAACTGACTGCTGAAGTTGAGCAACCGGCACCTAAAACCAAAGGACTGCCAATGCTGAAGCTCAGCACGATCTTTGCCATGACATTTGGTTTTTTCGGGGTTAATATGGCCTTTTCGCTTCAGTCTTCACAGATGGGCCGAATTTTTCAAACGATCGGAGCAGATCCGACCAAGCTTGGTTTCTTCTTTATTCTTCCGCCTTTAGCGGGAATGGTTGTTCAGCCATTAATTGGAAAATATTCAGATATGACCTGGAACCGATTTGGTCGGCGAATGCCTTATCTAATGATTGGCGCACCAATCGCTGCTATCGTGATGATTCTGCTACCAAATGCCGGCTCGTTTGGCTTCGGTTATGCGTCACTGGCTGCGTTGATGTTCGGCGCAATCACCATCTTATTCATGGATTTGTCTTCCAATGTCTGCATGCAGCCATTTAAGATGATCATTGGTGATATGGTCAATGAAGACCAAAAGGATAAAGCCTGGTCTTGGCAGCAGTCGTTTTCAAATTTGGGCGGCGTCCTTGCAACGGTCTTCCCATTTCTATTAACATGGTTTGGGGTCTCCAACGTGGCGCCCAAGGGTGAAGTGCCCATGTCCGTCAAGATGGCTTTTTACATCGGAGCGGCAGTATTACTGGCCACTTCCGTTTACACCATCTGGTCGGTTCATGAATACGACCCCATCACATACGCCCGTTACCACGGAATTTCTGAGGACCAACATAAAAAACAGGCGAGTCTGTGGTCACTGGTCAAAAAAGCCCCACGCTCATTCTGGGAAGTTTCCGCCGTTCAACTATTTGACTGGTTTGCTTTTCAGTATCTTTGGACTTATGGAACCGGCGCCATTGCGCAAAACGTTTGGAATACCAGCAACCCTGCTTCAGCTGGGTATCAAGCCGCCGGTAACTGGTTTGGAATCATGACTACCGTGGAGTCATTGGCAGCCGTTATTTGGGGCTTTGCGGTTCTCTCACGCACCAAACCCACTCAGCGAAAATTATGGTTCCGAATTGGCCTCATCATGGGTGGCGTCGGTTTCATCTGGATCTTCTTTATTCACTCACAAATGATGTTAATTTTGCCGTTTGCATTAATCGGCATGAGTTACCTGACCATGCAAACCGAATCACTCTCATTGTTCACCGAATCGTTGAATGGTGAAAATGAAGGGGCCTACCTGGGACTATTCAACTGCGGCATCTGTTTACCACAGATCATCGCGTCAGTCGCCAGTTTCGCACTTTTCCCACTGATCGGCAAATCAATGCCCGGTATGATTGTGATTGCCGGTATCATGATGTTTATCGGTGCATTCATGGTCGGCATCATTCACCCGGCCCTTTCAGACAAATCAACTAACAAATAATATGGAGGTATGACGTTAATATGACACACAAATGGTGGCAAAATGCAGTTGTTTATCAAATTTATCCACAGAGTTTTCAAGACAGCAATCATGACGGGATTGGCGACCTTCACGGGATCATCAAGCGCCTGCCATATTTACAAAAGCTCGGCGTCGACGTGTTGTGGCTCAATCCAATTTACGATTCACCGCTCAAAGACAACGGCTACGATATCGCTGATTATGAAAAAATCTTGCCGACATACGGCACCATGGCAGACTTTGACGAATTGCTCGCTGAAATCCACAACCATGGTATGAAACTATTAATGGATCTGGTTGTCAACCATACATCTGATCAACACCGCTGGTTCCAGGAAAGCAAACAATCCCGGGATAACCAATACGCCGATTACTACATCTGGCGCGATCCGGTTGACGGTCATGAGCCGAACAACTGGGGAGCAGCATTTGGTGGCTCGGCTTGGACGTACGTTCCTGAACGTGGGCAATATTACCTGCACTTGTTTGCTCCTGGTCAACCCGACTTAAACTGGGAGAATCCAGCTGTTCGGCAGTCGGTTTGGAAGATCATGCGTTTCTGGCTGGACAAGGGCGTCGACGGCTTTAGAATGGACGTTATCAATCTGATTTCAAAGCCAAACGGCCTCCCAGATGCACCAGAGCCGGCCAACTACGCAATTGTCGAACCACTGGTTGCAGACGGTCCGAAATTAAATGACTACCTTCACGAAATGAACGAAGAAGTCCTATCACACTATGACGTGATGACCGTCGGCGAAATGCCCAGCTCCAAGCCGGAAGATGCAATTGCCTATACCGGCCTTGACAGCAATGAGCTGAACATGGTCTTTCAGTTTGAACACGTTCAGTTGTCGGCGAATCCCGATCCCCGTTTGGGCAAGTGGGATGATACGCCCGTTAAGCTGATTGAATTAAAGCAGGCCCTGTCTCGTTGGCAAAAAGCACTCGATGGCAAGGGTTGGAACAGCCTTTACTGGAACAATCATGACCAGCCCCGGGCCGTTTCACGGTTTGCGACCGACGACCCAAAGTACCGGGTTCGTGCAGCCAAAATGCTTGGCACGACGTTGCACATGATGCAGGGAACGCCATTCGTCTATGAGGGAGAAGAACTTGGTATGACCAATGTCCACTACACCAGCCTTGACCAGTATGAAGATTTGGAATCAATTAATTCCTATCATGAACTGGTGGATCAGGATAAAGTAGTTGATGGAACGACCATGTTGAAATATCTGGCCAGTCGCTCACGTGATAACGCACGGACGCCGATGCAGTGGGACGCAAGCAAAAACGCCGGCTTTTCGGATGAGAAGCCGTGGTTCGCACTGAATCCTAACTACACCGAAATTAACGCCAAAGCGGCCGTTGACGATCAGCAATCCGTCTTTTACCACTACCAAAAATTAATCCAATTACGGCATGATTCTGATTTGATTAAATACGGGTCTTATGAAGAAATCGACCCTCAAGACGATGCCGTATTTGCCTATCGTCGTCACTACCAAGGTCAAACATTGCTGGTCATTAGTAATTTCACAGCGACTCCGGTTACGCGAGATTACGGCCAGCCGACAACTTCCAAGTTACTGATCAGTAATTACGATGATGATAAAGGAACCCAGTTACGGCCGTATGAAAGTAAAGTGTATGTTTTTGATTAATTGATCCATTTTGATTAGACAACCATTTCCGGTTGTCTTTTTTGGTCTCTAATAAGCTTGGCGTTATAATTAAGAAAAATATTCAGTAAAGGAGGGCTGCCAATGACCGCATACGTGTTATATCAATTGGAATGGATTTTAAGGCTGTTTGTGGCCGCAATCTGCGGAGGCCTGGTCGGCTACGAACGCAAGGTTCGATTAAAAACCGCTGGGATTAGAACCCATATGCTGGTGGCAGTAGGCTCCGCACTATTTATGATTATTTCCAAATATGGCTTCTTTGATGTCATCAACCACGCGGACGTCAGCTTAGACCCATCCCGAATTGCTTCTCAGGTTGTGACTGGGATTGGGTTCATCGGTGCCGGTGCAATTATCACCCGAAACCATAAAATTGACGGCCTAACGACTGCTGCGGGATTATGGGCAACGGCTGCCATTGGCCTGGCAATTGGGGCCGATATGTACGTCATTGGAATCGCTGGAACGCTCTGCATCTTGATTACGCAAACCATTGTCCGTCAAATTCGGGCATTTAAGCGTTATCCGAACCGTTCAATGCTGCGCCTACAAGTAACCTTTAACGGCGAATTGGCGTCCATGGACGAGCTGCCTGACCGTCTCAGAGCGATTGGCAGCACGGATCTCCGAATGAGAATCTTGTCGTACAAACCCGACGCTTTTTCACTGGAAGTCAGAGTTAAACTGCGGCACAAGATGGATCCGGATGAGTTTATTCGCCAGATGAGCGATTTGGTGGATGTCAGGAAAATTGAGGTTTTGGATTAACTGGATAATAAATCAAAAACAAGGGTCACCAACTGTGCGTTGGTGGCCCTTGTTTGGTTGAGCTGAGTGTTTGATTTTTTTGAGACCGGTTTTTGAGTGGTCGCTCTACTGTTACCTAGATAAAACGTGTTCCGACGACCGCAAACGTAGTGCAGTGTCTAGTCCTGTGGACGACGCAACTGACACTTGGTTAGTTGTCGCTCTACTGTTACCTAGTCGAAACGTGTTCCGACGGGCCTGATGCTAACTTCTAAGCCAACTTTGATTAGTCTGGTGCTTTGCTGTTATCCAGTCGAAACGTGTTCTGACGCAACTGACACTGCGATCTAAGACACTTTTATTCAAATCCAAAACCAGGATTTAAATAAAAGCGCACTTAGCTCTCCGACGGCTGTGAAACCGCCTAGCCTACTCGGCGTGTCAAAACGTTGCTCGTCACACTCTGGTTAGCGTAAGTCCTAGTTTTGCGTTTCCTTTTACCTGGTCGAAATGTGTTCCGACGGGCCTGATGCTAACTTCTAAGTCAACTTTGATTCAAACCCAAAAACGGGGTTTAAATCAAAGTTGACTTAGAAACCGCATCACCCAGCCCTCGTCACACTCTCTATCTTTCCGCTCCCTGCACCACTTCTACGACTTCGCCCGACTTCTTTGCCGTGCCCAATCTGTGGTCGAGGTACTGCGACAACAGCGACAATGAGTAACATACGATGAAGTACATGACCGCCAGCGCCAGGAACATTGGAATCGTGTAGTTAGTGTTTTGCCCGTAGATGATTTGCGCATGGTTCATCAAATCCGGCAGCACAATGATCGTTGCCAAAGACGTATCCTTGACCAACGAAATAAACTGACTAACGATCGCTGGAATCATGTTCTTGATGGCTTGCGGCAAGATGATATACCTTAACGCCTGCCAATAACTCATACCAGTTGACCTGGCACCTTCCATTTGTCCAACTGGAATTGAAACAATTCCGGCACGGACAATTTCCGCGACCATTGCCGATTCAAAGACCGCCATCGCAATCACTGACGCCCAAATCGGATCCGGTTTAAAGCCGATATTTGGCAATCCAAAGTAGGTAAAGAAGATAATCAGGATCAATGGCAAGTTACGAATGATATCGATAATAAAGCCGACGATCGCTGAGAAATACTTAATTTTAACGTAGCGAATAATTCCTAAGATTATCCCAAATATGTAACTGAGGATAATCGAACAAACTGAAACTAAAATTGTGACCCAGGCACCTTCGAGAAGGAACCTGATGTTGATCCATGAATATGCACCTAAGACCGTTAACATAGCGTGATTCCTCCTTTATGCCAATTTCTTTTCAAGATAACGCATGTAATAACTCAACGGCAACGTCAAAATCAGGTATAAGACACCGACACAGAGGTAAGTGCTCATACTTTGCAGCGAGTCAGAAGCAATGACGTTTCCTTGATACATCAAGTCAAATCCGGCAACGAAGGCAAGGACTGAAGAGTTCTTAACCAAGTTGATAAACTGGTTACCCAGTGGTGGAATAACGTATCTGAAAGCCTGTGGCAAAATAATGTAGCGCATTGCCTGCCAGAAGCTCAGTCCGTTGGCACGGGCGCCTTCCATTTGGCCAGGATCAACGGATTGAATTCCGGATCGAACCGTTTCAGCAATAAATGCTGACGAGTAAAGGGTCAAGCCAATGGTTCCTGAAACAAAGCCGCTAATTTCAACGACATACATCGGAATAACAACGTAGAAGAACATTGTAATAACCAATAGTGGAATGTTTCGGAACAATTCAATATAGACTCTTGAAATTACCCGCAGAAATTTGTTGGGGAAAACTTCCAAAATGGCAAAGGCTGAACCAATAATCAGGGCAAAGAACAGTGCGATAAGACTGCACAAAAGTGTTTGTCCCAAACCATAAAGGAGGGTTCCACCGTAATTTTGAAAAATACTTATCATCGTTGTGCCCCCTTCAAATCAAATCCACGAACCTTGTGGAACCATTTATAAAGGAGTTGGTTGTACTCGCCAGATTTTTCAACCTTGGTTAAGGCATCGTTCATGGCATCTCTCAACTTACCCTGTCCTTTATCAACAGCAATTCCGTATGGTTCTTTGGTAAACGTACCACCAACTACTGAATACCCGGGGTTTTCGATTGACATCCCGTATAAGATACCGTTATCAGTCGTTAACGCGTCCCCCTGTCCAGACTTCAACGCAGTTAAGGCTTGCGAGTAATCGGTTAGTTGCAGCACTTTTGCTTTAGGAGCAAATTTCTTAATATTTTGAACTGAGTTTGAACCAACAACTCCCAAGACAATGGCGCCTTTATGGTTCAAATCTTTAACGTTTTTGATTGGACTGCCGTTCTTAACGAGGATGGCTTGTCCGGCATCAAAGTATGAACGTGAAAAGTCAACTTGCTTGGCACGTTCCGGTGTAATGGTCATCGTTGCCATAATGGCATCAATGTTCCCGTTTCTAAGTAATGGCATCCGGGTTTGACTGGTAACTTGGATAAAACGGGCCTTGCCGTCTTTTCCAAGGATTTGCTTTGTCATTGCCTTGGCCAAATCAATTTCAAATCCCTTAATTTGGTTATCCTTAACATCCATTAACCCAAACAACTTGGTATCAGCTTTGACACCCCAAGTGATCGTCTTCGTCTGTTTATCCTCTTGCAGCACATTTTTCTGCGATGCAGCGCTTGAACAGGCGCTCAACGTGACGACCATTAAGAGTAAGGTTAACAATAACCCAAGTCTTGATATGATCTTCTTCATGATGTGACCTCCCAATAATGAAATTTTTAATGCGTAATAATTTTGCCAAGAAATTGTCGTGCACGTTCATTGGAGGGTTCACCATTAAAGAATTTCTCGCTTGTGTCGTCTTCCAAAATACGACCGTCGTCCATAAAGATAACCCGGTTGGCAACTTCACGCGCAAATCCCATTTCGTGGGTCACAACCAGCATCGTCATATCGGAATCTTGTGCAATTTCCTTCATAACGTTCAAAACATCATCAATCATTTCAGGATCCAACGCACTGGTTGGCTCATCAAACAAGAGACACTTTGGCTTCATTGCAAGCGAGCGGGCAATCGCGATTCGTTGTTGCTGACCACCGGATAATTGCGCCGGCAACTTGTTGGCTTGGCTTCGAAGACCAACTTGGTCCAACAGTTGCATCGCCGTTTCTTTGTTTTCCTGTTCTGGTCGCTTCAACACAATTCGTGGTGCCAGCATGATATTTTCAAGCACCGTCTTGTTGGCATACAAGTTGAAATGTTGAAACACCATCCCAACATTTTTCCGAATCCGGTTGGGATCGGTCTTCTTATTGGCCAAATCTTGACCATTAACGATCAATTTACCTTCTTGAATCGGCTCAAGCCCATTAACCGTCCGAATCAACGTTGACTTACCGGAACCTGAAGGCCCGATCAAAACAACGGTTTCGCCGGCTTCAATCTTCAAATTAATATCCTTTAACGCATGGAAATTGCCGTAATACTTTTGTACGTCTTGAAATTCGATCATTGCCATGTCATTTTCCTCCAATGCTTTCAGACAAATTATTAAAATTGCCTAAGAATGATACTACATCCATAATATGTTAAAAATTTTGATAGGTCAAAAAAATGTCACAAAAAGTTTTGTCTCATGTCACATTTCCTGCCAAGTCGTTGATCAGCGTCCAAATTCAACCCAATTTTCCACCCATCACGAATGAATATTTTTGGGTAATGTTCTAATTATAATTCAGAATCAGCCAAAAAGGAAACCTATTTTGCATAAATTTTAATTAGATGCTCATTTTAAGAGTCATTAATGAGAGAGTGTGTGACACGGGCTGGGTGATGCGATTTCTAAGACAGCTCTGGTTTAAACCCCGTTTTTGGGTTTGAATCAAAGCCGTCTTGGAAGGTAGACACCAGGCCCGTCGGAACTCGTTTCGGCTGGATAATCTGAAATCACCAAACAAAAAGCTGAGCCAAAAATTGATCCATTTTGACTCAGCTTTTTTATGAAGATTTTCAAATTAATTTTCAGTAATGTAATTCAGTATCTGGAACATCACATTTTTATTTTCGTCCGGAACCTGACGCGCCAAAATTTCCTCAGCGGATTGATTCAAAACAGACCCTTTGATGTATGGATGATCGTTAATGACCATTTCTCTAACGTTATCTTCCTTGGGTTCAAAGTGAAATTGCAGGCCAACAACGTGATGATTCAAAACGAATCCCTGATTAACCAGGTTGTCGCTTGAAAATAACAACTGAGCACCTTCTGGAATTTGGAACATGTCCTCATGCCAATGAAGCGCAGTCAACTTCTCAGGTAATCCGGGAATCACATCGGATTTCCGATAGACTGGTGCCCAGCCAACTTCCTTGGCAGGCCCTTTGGTAACCGGGTACCCCAGCGTTTTGGTAATTTGTTGAGCGCCAAAACAGGCGCCAAAAATTGGTGTCTCATTTGCCAACAATTCTTGAATCAGTGCCCGCTCCTGTTTGATCCACGCCAAGTCATCATTTGGACTCATCGGACCTCCAAGAATAACCAGCATATCAGTCTCGTCGGCTGTTGGCAGAAAGCCAAATTGATATGGATGATAAATATATAGCTGATAACCGTGCGCGTGGGCCCAGTCTTGAATTGATCCCGGTCCTTCGTTGGGCGTGTGCTGCAAAACATTGATTCTCATGATTGATTCCCTTTCCCTTACAGTTTCTTATAGGCGACCATGGCCCTCAGTGTATAAGCTTGCGGTGTCTCAATCACACCAGCACGACCAATTTGTTTAAACGGCCCGCCAACTAAAGTAACTGAAGCCAGGTAAAGCTTCAATGATCGCAAGTCCAGTGATTCAACGGACTGCAGTCCCACCCGGCGGATTTCGCCGACAGGATAGGTTTCGGCCTGATTCAAGCCGCAATATACGACTAATGAGGTCCCTTGCTGACGCATTTCAAAGTACGGCATTAAGACACCCTTGCCAATCGCATAAATCGGCTTGCCGTTAACCTTGAGCAGCTCATAAATCTTGCGGTCGCTCATGCCATCGTAATCCGTTCTAAATAATCGTTGCTGTTCCATCTGGGCGACTAAACGATCAATATTACGCTGCTCGGTTGCCCCGATTTGAATCTTAGCAGGTAAGAGATGTTGATTATCAAACAATCCGTTGGCTGGAACATTGCGTTCTTCAGAAATCACAGTCGTTCCCATCTTTGACTGAACTTGTGTTTCTTGAGGATGTTCTTGAATATGCAGCCATTTGGCAAGTTTTGGAGAAATATCAAACCACGGCTGGCGTTTCGTGAAGTAATAAAAGAAGTTGCAAACCGTAAAGTACATCAAAATGATTGCAACCAATAAGATTAACAAACCCTTGGTCAGCATTGAGTTCTGCAAAAATCGAAAACCGATGTAGAACAAATAAATGTCGCCAAAGAAGCCCAGAACGGTGTAGATGCGGCTTTTTAACGTCACATTAATATTAAAGTAACCGAGGTAGTGGTTAACCATGTCTAAAAAACTAAACATTAGTTAGTTCCCTCCCCTGTTGTATCACCCGTCACCTGTTGGGTCGTGGTGGTATCGTTGTTATTTTGTGTATTCGTTGCACTCGACCCGGTTGTTCCAGTGGTCGTATTGCCAGACTTATTATTTTGATCATTCGTTTGATTTGAATTGTTGTTCTCGGTGGTCCCACCAGTGGTTGTGGTCCCTTTATTTGTGGTGGTGCCTTTGTTAGTTGTCTTGGACTTATTTGTCGTTGTCCCACTCTTGTCCGTCAAGTCGTTAGTGGTAGTTTGGTCACTACTATCGGCATTGGCCTTCTTATCGCTTTCGGCCTTTTCAGACGAAGCTTTGGCTGCTGACGATTCCTCAGCGGCCTTCTTCTTGGCTGATTCCTCCTTGGCTTTTTCTGCCTTGGTCTTTTCGTCATCAGTCTTCTTTTTATTGTTGTTGCCGTAAATCGAATTGGAGATTTGCTTTTGATGAGTCGTTTGAGTGGTCCTAGGGGTTCCCTCATCAGTGGATGTCACGTTATTAACCACAACATTGGTTGCACCAAGTGCCAAAGAAATCGATAAAATGGCAAATGGCGTAATTAATGGCGGAATTCTATTATCCATTCAAAAAACTTCCTTACTAAATTTTGTAGCCTTAATTATCGCATAAGAATCTGAACGAATGCTAAATAATTCGTTAATTATTCATTAAGTTAGCGCATTTAGGGCACAAACCATAAATCTGGAACAAATGCCCCGTCACTTCACAGCCTGAGAGCTGGGACGTAATTTCTGGACTTAGTGGGCAGTCCTTGAGTTCGATGACCTTACCACAGTTACTACAAATAAAGTGGTGATGATGTTCTTGTTGGAAGTCACACTGAAACTTAACCGAAGCCCGGTCACCTTGAACTTGTCTTTCAACAATTCCAAGGTCGGCAAATTCGGAAATGTTTCGATAAATGGTGTTATGACTCATCTTCGGAAATGTTTTACGCATAAACTCATCAATGCTCGTCACGTCCACAAATCGATTGGTGGCCGTACCGACCAAGAATTCAATCATCGCCGTGCGTTGTTTCGTGATTTTAAAATGATTATCTTTTAATACTCTGGTTGCTTGTTCGATTGCTGCAGGCATCCTACTCACCTCTAATAAGTAATTGTTACTGTTTATTCGCATATTACCATAGTTTCAACCCGTCAACAACTAAAGAACCGTTAATCATTATATTTCTCAACGATTTCGTCAATCTTTGCCTGGGTCTTATCCCAGTCTTTGTTGACCACTTCATAGGCCTTGCCCTTTAATTCGTAAGGCATCTGAAGATCACGGTTATATTCCTGACTTTTAATCCGCTTTTCAACCATTTCTGCATTGTCACCACGCCCTTGCATTCGTCGCTGAAGTTCTTCGCTATCGCCGACCTCCAGAAAAATAATAATCGCTTTATCGCCAAGCTTTTGTTTATATGTAATCGCACCGGCAGTATCCAAGACAATGGTTGCCAACGGCGATTTTTCCCAAGCATTTTCTAAGCCTTCGTACGAGGAACCGTAGTAATTGCCGGCGTAATGTACCGACTCTAAAAAATGGTTGTCAAAAAACGACTCGTTATCCTCAAAATAATAGTCGATTCCATCCCGTTCATTTGCCCGTGGTGCTCTGGTTGTGTGGGTAATGACCCGAGCCATTTTGTATTGATCGTGCAAATAATCGCGCACTGTTGTCTTGCCGCTTCCTGCAGCACCGGTAATGACAAACACTCGATTTTTCATTGACTAGTCCCCAACGTTTTCTTTGTCGCGAATATACGCATCCGCACTTTTCAGTAATTGGCGCAGGTTATCATAAGTCAGCTTTTCGTAAGCATCTTGGTAATCAAACCAACCAAATGAATTGATTTCTTCATCCTGCTTATGGACCTGCACGTCTTCAGGAACCCGGCTGACGAAAAATGTCACGTCCTTATGGTGACCGTTGTCCATATCGTACTCGACCTTTTGTTTGAAATTAGCATCAATTCGGCTTTTTAAGTTGGTTTCTTCCCGAATTTCTCGAACCGCCGTTTGAATGAGGTTCTCGTTTTCTTCAACGTGACCCTTTGGCAGGCCCCAAAAGTCAGACGTTGCACTTTGTAATAATAAATACCAAATTTTTCCCTCACGCATCTGATAAACAACTGCTCCACTGGCATATTCAGTAATCATCGTTCGTCTCTCCTTATACCTTCATCGTTTTCTTTAGTAGCAATGGTGCAACAATCGTCGATAAGACAATGACAATAATAATTTCGGAATACAAATTCTTAGCCATCAAATTAGAAGCCAACCCAATCTGGGCGATAATTAATGCCATTTCACCTCGGGAGACCATCCCTGACCCCACGATAAATGCACTATTCCAATTCATTTTAGTTATTCGAGCTCCCACTGCGCCGCCCAACAATTTAGTGGCGATTGCCAGTAGCGTCATGATGATAATGAAGCCCAAGTTCTTCAAAACATTGCCAAATTCCATGTCCAGCCCAATGCTGACAAAGAAAATCGGAATGAAAAACGTGTAGCCAACCGAACTGACACTGCTTGAAATTTCTCCTTGAAACTTGGTTTGAGAAACCGCCACGCCGGCAAAAAAGGCGCCAACGACTGAACTCAGTCCCAAAACATCAGCCAACCATGCCATGGACAAACACAACACCAAAGAAGTGATTGCAACTGAACCATGGACCGGCAGCCGTTCGGCCAACCGCAGCATGATCGGGGCCACCCATTTAACCACCACAATGACACCTAAAAAGTAAACCAACTGGAACAAAGTTGCAACCAGTAAATTATTAGAACCCTCGCCGCCAACGCCAAACGAACTGACAAAAATACTCAACAAGATGACAGCGATGATGTCGTCAACGACGGCAGCCCCCAAAATAGTGGCGCCTTCTTTGGTATTAAGCTTTTTAAATTCACGCAGCACTTCAACGCTGATTGAAACTGAAGTGGCGGCAAAAATGACGCCCCAAAAGATTGACCGCTCGAATCCCTGACCCATCATTTCACCGTAAAGATAGAAGACAATCATTGGAAACAAGACACCGATTGCGGCAACACTGATGGCTGGCTTGAAATACTTCTTAAGCAGGTCCAAGTCACTTTCAATTCCGGCAATAAACATTAAAATAATCACGCCAATCTCCGCGCCCGCGCGCATCAACTCTGTGTGTTGGAGAACCCCCAAAACCCCAGGCCCCAGCAAAACACCAGCCAGGAGTTGGCCGATCACTGCCGGCATCCCCAGTCGTTGACTAATTGCAGCAGCTAATAAGGTCGCAATTAAGATAAGTGCAATTTGTCCTACAAACGCCATTTAAAAACCCTTTCTCTACATGATCTTTTCTTCGATAAACACAATCTATTAGTATCAGTTTACCATAACCGCTACTCGCAGTTCATGGGAGAAAAACGGCCCTTGTTAAATTGATTTCACAATCATATTACTTTCCTTCCCAATAAGAAATCAGTTAAAATTATATTGATAACAAATGACTAATAGAACTCATTGGGGAGGGCCACTAATTATGAACTTTTTAAAACGCTTTATCAAAGTTGCTTTGGCAGTCAGTTCAGTCGCTGTTTTTTCAATTTCAATGAACCACGTCGAAGTCAACCTTGTGGCACATGCGGCAACCACCCAGGAAGATCAAACGGTCGACCAAATGATGCCAAACGAAAAGCTGCGGGAACTCGTGTTGGTTAACATGAAGAAACAACAAATTATTACCGATCCTGATTTTACGGTTGCTGATTTTACCCCAGCATCTTTTAAATCAGCCTTGGGACAGCTCACCTACCTGGGCTGGGAAATTGGCACCGCTGCTGAAGTTGATAACCAAGTCCCGGTTAATGGCGGCAATGGTTCGGTCGGCCCAACCAACAAAGGAAATTATTCTCTGGAAGGGCTGCAATACTGTCATAATCTAACGAAAATCGAGCTTAACTCTGATTTAAATCGGGGTAAACATTTTTTCCGGAATGACATTATTGATATTTCGCCGTTAAAAGATCTAACTAATTTGGAATATGTGAATTTATCGGGTAATCGGATTCAAGATATTTCACCGTTAGCTGGCTTAACCAAGATCAAGACGCTGTACATCAACATGAATTCCATCACCAACTTGAATACCTTGGATGCTTCTCAATACACCGCTTTTAACTATTTAAGCCAAATCGTCATCTTTCCATTAAAGGTTTTGCACACCGACACATACACTTGGAAGGCACCGTTTGTCGACTCATTACAAAAAATGCAGTCACGAGTGAGACAAAGCCCTTTCAGCCTTATCAACGTGAATTTCTAACACCTGGGACGAAAGCATTTGGCAATCCCGTTGACGCTAGTTATAGTCAAATCGATGTCTTTCGAAACGGCACATTTCTGAAGGACGTTCAAATGGGTCAAACAATTATCTCAGGTGATGATTTTACGTATACCAACTTATCGCCACAAGTTTCTCCGACAGATCCGGAAAACCCATTTCACAGCGTCAATGCGACTGTCGTCAGCAATCCGTACACTTACTACATGATTGCCCAGTATCGTTTCTATAAGGATCCCACTAACCCGCAGCCTGTATTAAGCTACTTCATGCCATACGATATTCAAGAAGCCAAAGCGCAGCCGGTCACCGTCCAATACGTGGACTCAAACGGCAACAAGCTGCATGACCCCGTCACGATCACCGGCAATATCGACGAGTCTTTTGACCTCTCAAAAGTGCAATATAAGCTGACGATCCCGGGGTATACTTTCCAGAAATACGACCCGGCTCAAACTGGGACGATTTCCGATCAAGAACAGACGTTTAAGCTGGTGTACACCAAGAATGCCAGCCCGGTGATCCCAACCCCACCAACAACGCCAACGCCTCCGGAAACGCCAGAACAGCCCACTAATCCAAGCAAGCCAACGCCTCCGACTGAAAATCAGCAGCCAGACTACGCGACGACAACTGGCGAAGTCGTTTACTCACTCAAGAAGATTTACTTGTACAAAAATCCCACTTTCAAGAAGTCCGAGCGAATCACAAGTTACGCGAAGAAGCCCCGTGTCTTTCGGCCAATGTTTGTGGTCACCGACTATCAGCGATCAAGCCAGGGCAGGTTACGTTATAAGGTTCGAGACGTCAACCACGAAAGCAAAACCGCTGGAAAAACAGGCTATATCACCACAAAATCGACTTACGTATCGCCCGTCTATTATGAATCCAAGCCCAAATTTGTGACGGTCATCAGTCCGAATGGGGTCAACGAATATAATGAAAAGAACCTAACTGAAAAGGTCACAACGTTTAAACAGGGAACCGTCTTAAAAGTCGCATCGATTACCACTCATAATTTAACAACCCGTTATATGTTGGGAAATGGCAACTTCATTACCGCCAATCGCAAACTAGTCATGAACGGCAAGCAAAAGCAGCCCAAACGTGTGGTTGTCAAACGGGCAATTAACCGCTATAACAACGCCAACTTCTCAAAGAAAAATGGTCACTTTAAGAAGGGCGACAAGCTGGCGATTAATTTCTACACCTATAGCCACGCCACTTCGCACTCTAAATCCGGAGCCAAGCGATTTGCGGTTAAAGGTGGCTACATCACCGCTAACGCAAAATTCGTTAAAGTGTATAAGTAATGTGGCAAGTCATATGTTAAAAAGAACGGCGCAAAACTCAACGTTTTGCGCCGTTCTCCTGTACATAGACCTACTTAATTAATCCAGATACCCTTTCGTGGCTGCGATAATCTCCTGCAGTCCCTTCTTGGCATCCGAGAACATCATACTGGTCTGATCTTCACTAAACAGTGGGTTTTGAACACCGGCATATCCGGTACTCATTGACCGTTTGATGACGACAACCGACTTTGATTTGTCAACGTCCAGAATTGGCATTCCGGAAATTGCGTTTCCCTTCTCACGTGCAAGCGGGTTGGTAACATCATTAGCACCAATGACCAGTGAAACATCGGTATTTTCAAACATTGAGTTGGCATCATCCAACTGCTTCATTTGGTCGTAAGGAACGTTAACATCAGCCAACAGCACGTTCATGTGACCAGGCATCCGGCCAGCAACCGGGTGAATCGCATAATTAACGTTAATTCCAGCATCCGTCAGCAATTTTGCCAACTCAGCGACTTCATGTTGGGCCTGAGCAGCAGCTAATCCGTAGCCAGGCACAATCATGACGTTATGAGCGTATGCAAGCTGCATTCCGACATCATCAGGCGTTGTCTTCTTGATGTTAGTCGGAACATCCGCACCAGCACTGGATCCAGCGTCTGAACCACCTGTTCCAAAACCTCCGGCAAGAATGTTGGCAACTGACCGGTTCATTGCTTCGGCCATTTGCAGGGTCAAAATAGTTCCGGCAGCACCAACCAGGGCACCAGCAATGATCAAAACCTGATTATCGATAACGAATCCGGCAAAGGCAACCGCCAAACCGGTAAAGGCGTTCAAAAGCGATACGACAACCGGCATGTCGGCACCACCGATTGGCAAGGTCATCAGCAGGCCGAAGATTAAGCTGGCAAGCAATGCCAAGACCAATGGCCAGTACGCAGATGGAAAGCCAATCATCCAAACGGCAGCCACAAGGATTCCAAGAACAGCGATCCCATTAATCAGCTTATCGCCGGGAAATGAAATTGGCTTGCCAGGAACGTGACCGGATAACTTTCCAGTTGCAATCAAAGAACCTGAGAAAGTAATCCCTCCAATGACAATGTCGAGAAGGACCGGAATTGAAAAGGCCAAACTCAGTGAAGTTCCTAATGCCTCATGGGTGTAGTCGAAGATACCAATTGTGGCGGCAGCACCACCACCAACAGCATTAAATAGCGAAACCAACTGTGGCACGTCAGTCATCGGCACTTTACGCGCTTTAATAACCCCATACAAAATACCGATTAGAAGGCCGACAAACAAAACCGTCCACCCAATCAGGGTGATTTTACCGTCAGCAATAATTTCAATCAGAATCATGACGACCGCCATTGCCATCCCTAATCCAGACAGCATGTTTCCTTTTCGAGCCGTTTTCGGCGAACGCATCATGTGGACACCAACCACGTAGCAGACGGCCGACAGCAAATAAATTAACGAAGCAAGTGTTTTAAGCATTGACATTATTTGTCGCCTTCTTTGTTAGAATCTGCCGGCTTTTTTGGCCGGTTGAACATCCCCAGCATTCGGTCGGTTACCGTATAACCACCAGCAACGTTGACGGCGGCAAAAAAGGCTGCCAGGAAGGCGAGAATGTAGAAATACCAATTATTGGCTTCCGCCGCAATCACAAAGGCCCCGACAACCACGACCCCGTGAATTGCATTGGCACCGGACATCATTGGTGTTTGTAAAGTCGAAGGAATTTTACTCATGACTTCAAATCCAACTAATAGGCTCAGAACAAAAATGGCTAAATTCGTATATAACTCCTGACTCATAATCACTCATCCCCCTTGTCAGCATCTTTTGTTTCTTTGGTTGCTTCTTCAGGCGCATCTTCAGCTGGCTGCTTGGTCGGCAAATTCAACGCATCCCGCAGCCGGTCGGAAATAATTTCACCGTGGTCGGTTGCAACCAACTGGCTCATCACGTCGTCGGTTAAATCAATGTTGAGATTGCCATCCTTGTCAGCAATATCATTAATGACGGCTTGAACGTTCTTGGAGAACATTTCCGAAGCAGACGTTGCCAACTGGCTCGCTAAATTCCCCGCCCCAATAATTTTGGCACCATTTTCAGTCATCACCGTTTGACCCGGTTTTGATCCGGACACGTTACCACCTAAATCACTGGCAGCCAGATCAACGAAGACACTTGCTGATTTGGCATTATCAATCGCTTGTTGTGGTACCAACAGCGGTGGCTTTTTCCCAGGAACCTGCGCCGTTGTGATCACAATGTCGTTTTGTTTAATGAACCCAACAAGTTCGTCTTGCTGCTGCTTTTGTTCATCCGCTGAGAGCTGACGGGCATATCCGCCGGCACCAACGGCACTGACTGAACTAGTCAGAAATTCGGCTCCCAGTGATTCCACTTCACCTCGAGAAGCCGGGCGAACATCGTATCCAGAAACAATTGCGCCCAATCGCTTGGCGGTCCCGATTGCCTGAAGCCCGGCAACACCAGTTCCTAAGACCAATACTTTAGCTGGCTTGGCAGTTCCGGCAGCCGTGATCATCATCGGTAGATAGCGTGCAAATTGATCGGCCGCAACCAAAGCTGCTTTATAGCCGGCAATCGAAGCTTGTGAGCTTAACACATCCATGCTTTGGGCTCGAGAAATCGTCCGCGGCAAAAGTTCAAACGAGAGAGCCGTTACCTTTTGTTTGGCCAGTTCTTGAATAGCATCGGTATCAACCAAGGCTTTCAGCAAGCCAATCAGGATTTGGCCCTCATGAATCTTTGCGCGGGTTGCCTCATCCGGCTGATTAATAACTGCAATCAGGTTCGCTTTTGAAACCGCGTCATCCCGACTAACAACCGTTGCCCCAGCGTCAACATAGGCTTGATCAGAAAAGAACGCTTTCTCACCTGCACCTTTTTCAACCAACACTTGAAAATCCTTGTGAACCAGCTTTTCCGCCACGTCCGGCGTGATCGCCACTCGGTTCTCATCGTCAGATTCTTTCAATGTAGAAATAATCGTTGACATTAGTATGTTTCCCCCTTCACACGATTCTTTTTGTAACCGCTTAATACACATTAAGGCTAGTCTTTATTCGGGAAAATTGCAATGCTTTGTGAATAAGTTTACAAAGAAATTTCAAAAAGCCGATATCGCGCATAAAATGCGTCATATCAGCTTTCAAATCTTCAAAATTATATATATTTTGTTATTTTTTATACCCAAAATCAGGAATGTTTGTCCAACGCTTCTTCAAGTACCGGACGACCATCTTTGGTTCCCGGGACCGAGTAAAGATTCCCTTCTTATTGCCTTGTACCCGCTGGATGCCAGATTTCGTCTGGAAGTCGGCAAAGTTCCACAGCTGTTCGCCGACAAAGTGTGGGATTTCATCAAAGACTTTACTCGTCATACGATAGTAATCTTCTTGGAACTCTTCTGAAAATGGTTCGTCGTAATTACTGTGAAGCCCAGGAATCGTGTCGGCACCATATTCGGTGTACATGATGGGCTTGTCTGGGAATTTGTCGGAGTATGCCTTCAACTCATCTCGGGTTGCTTTTTCAGCGGTTGCCAAATCACCATTGGCAACGTACCAGCCGTAGTAACGATTCAACGCAATCACGTCGACTAATGATACGCAGTTGTCAGTCTTGGGATTCGCCATCATGATACTCGTGTAAGTACATGGCCGATTTTGAGGATCCAATTGACGCGCTTCATCAAACAACGGCTTGAAGTATTCATAGGCCCCCTTGGAAAAAGTTGCCGCTTCGTTTGCGATTGACCACATTGCAACACAGGCGTGGTTTTTATCACGTTCGATAATTTCTTTAATGACCTGTTTGTGAGCATCGGCCGTCTTTAATTTCGTCCAAGTATCATCTTGATAGTCGTCGCTTTCTAACATTGAAACGTCGAAACCAAAGCTAACCATCAATCCAACTGCTGGTGTTTCATCAATTACGACAATACCTTCACGATCGCATAAACGCATCATTTCTTCTGAGTATGGGTAATGCGATGTTCTAAATGAATTGGCGCCCATATCCTTCATTAAGTGAATATCCAAAACGTTAGTCGGTTCGTTGAATCCGCGACCGTGGACGTAAGAGTCTTCGTGTTTGCCAAAGCCCTTAAAGTAAAATGGTTCCCCGTTAATCAGGAACTGAGCATTTTTGACTTCAACCTTACGAACGCCAAATTCTTCGGTATAACTGTCAATTACTTGACCGTTTTTCAGTCCTTCAACTCGTGCCCGATACAGATAGGCATGCATCGGCTGCCAAAGATGCACGTCGTTAATCGTCAATGTTTGGTCAGCTGAATGGCCACTTACAACCGGCTTCCCATCTTGATCGAGAATTGTCACTTTAACGTCGTCAAATTCACCTTCAGTGGCAACTTTCACCTGAACATCTGCGCGACTGTTCTCAAGGTCGACATTTGGCACAACCGTAATATCGTTGATGTAGCTGGTTGGGGTTGAATAAATCTTCACCGGACGCTGGAGTCCCGCATAGTTGAAGAAGTCAAAGTTTTCGTCAACGTGGCGAATTTTGTGCCCCGAAGCATCAGTTGTTTCACTATAATTCCCCACTGGTAACGTGGTGTAGTCGAGAATATTGCTTAATTTAACGGTTAGCCGATTATCGTTAGCAACCAGGTAGTCATTAATTTCGACTTCAAATGGTGTGAAGCCACCCTTATGGTGCGTTATTTCTTGGCCATTCAGATAGACCCACGCCTCATGAGTCGCTGAACCAAACCGCAAAACCAGTCGTTGAGAAGCAAGCGGCTTGGCAATATCAAAACTGGTTTCATACCATACAAAGCCGTTGTGCTCGCGAATCTTCTTTGATGCCGTCTGGTCGTTAAATGATGCCGGCACTGAAACGACATCTTCAGTGGGTAATGGCTTCTTCGGATCGATCGGAGTTGTCTCCTCATCGATCATAAATTTCCAAAGACCAGATAGGTCAAGTAGTGTTCTGCTGGGTGTTGTCAGTGGGTATAGCATTGTTAAATTCCTCCATTTAATTAAAATCATCTTTTCAATATCTAAAGGATAGTCTAAAATCAAGGATGATACTTATACAATATTAACATTAATCGGACTTTCATGACTTTTATGTAACCGCTAACAAGGAGGCGTGTCGCGTGTCCCAACAAAATTCACACCAAACAGCTGAACTGATCTACTCAATCACCCACATTGACGTTGCCTTGTTTACCCAAGACGGACGCGCCTTGATCCGTCTTCAGGACAACCCAACTGCAGATCTTCAAGCGCCAGAACAACTTCAATCAATCATTGACAGCCTGAAACCGCTGGAAGTTAATCATTACCTGGTGACAAACTCGGCATTACTCACCTGGGTGGCGGTTAAATTAGCGAATCCCACCGGTACAATTGGCTTACTGGGACCATTTTTAACCGCGCCACCAACAACGACTGAAATCAACGCGATTCTGATTAAGAACAACGACACGATTAGTGAGCGCCGCCAATTAGAGCAGCGCTATCAAAGTCTGCCAGTCCTTTCATCACAAAAGATTGCCGATTTGGCCACCCTGATGATCAATCTATTTAGCCAACCGCTGATTGTCCCTCAAAAGCAGGGGCAATCAGATGACACCACCCATTTAAGGGACCAATCGATTGCCACCGTTAATTCTGATAACAAACGTCAAATCGAAGAAAACTATCTTAATGAAGAAAAGATCACCAATGCAATTGCGACTGGAAATCAAGCTGCAGTCCGGCAACTGAACACGACGATGACACGGATTTTTGACTCGTTTTCCAAGCGGATTCCCAACCAGCCACTGCGGTCATCAAAAAATATCTGTTTTGTCTTCAACACCATTTGTCGAATCGCGGCTCACCAAGGTGGCGTTCATCCAGTCTTTCTCAACGCAATTTCAGAAAAGTACGCCCTTCTGATTGAACGGCAAAATAACTTGGCTGGGCTCCACACGCTGGTCGGTTCAATGACGACTGAATATTGCCAGTTAGTCCAGGATGTTTCAACTTCCGGCGCCTCGCCAATGATCAAACGCGCGCTTGATTATATTCTCCTCAATTTGGGGCACCATATTGCGTTAGACGACATTGCGGCCGCTGTTGGCAGCCATCCATCGTACTTATCCAGAAAATTCAAGCAGGAAATCGGTCTGAGTGTGACGGACTATATCAACCAGCGGCGGATCGTCGAAGCCAAGAAATATCTGGTGCACGCTGAGCCGTCGATTACCGATATTGCCATGATCATTGGGTTTAACGATTTAACCTACTTCATTCGGGTCTTTAAGCGTTTCGTGGGCGTGACACCATCCGAATTTCGTCGCCATCCGACCGATTCAGGCCCACAAAAGTAAGGTATAATGGCTTTAACAATCATTTTCAGGAGGTAGTTTATGAAAATCAATCAGTTTGCTTATGTTCCCACGAACCATGATCAAATCGTTAAAGAGTTGGCGGATATTCAATTCTTAACCGCTCAAACGAAAAAGATGGCCGATCCAGTCATGCTGTATCGCCAATTTTTATTGAAGTTCTTTATTGAAAAGCAGGGTTTGGCCACCCGGACTCAAAAAGTTTCAAATTTGATGGCGACCCCAGAACTGAATGCTTACGCGTACACCACCACCCAAGACGCCGTCTCAAAGTTGGCCTTCTATAACGTTGGCCTACAGCTCTTAGGCTTTGAAGTCGGCCTGGACTTTGACCTCCATGATCCATTCAAATCAATGACTGAATGGAAATTGCCGGTCGCCGACGTTCCTAATACGTTGAATCGCGATCAACTCATTGATGCTTGGTACAAGCTGCTTAATACCCGAACCAAGTTTGGCCAGACACTGATTGACTATTTGGCCGGCCAAGGGTACTACCACCAATTTTTTGATGACAAAGGCACGCTCAAACGCCCATTGATCTTCAACGGTAAATCCCAAGCGGTGTTCGATACCAGCAAGCTGATTCGCGAGGTGGTTTACGTTGAAGCGCCACTGGACACCGATCACGATGGCAAACGTGACCTGCTCAAGGCAGAAATTATCCGTCCAGCCGATACAGAAGGTGGTTTGAAGGTGCCGGTTGTCTTCACGGCCAGCCCGTACGATCAAGGAACCAACGATAAACAAGCCGATGATATGACCCACGATGTCAACAAGCCCCTCACCCGCAAGGAACCGAATAACTTGAGTTATCAAGACGTTAAATTTGATTATGACCACTCAAATTTACCGGCGCCAAGACCCGTTCAGGCAACCAGTGAAGTCGCAGAAGAAACCTTCGTCAAAACCTGGACCTATACGCTAAATGATTATTTCTTGGCCAGAGGATTTGCCGTGGTTTACTCATCCGGTATTGGTACTAAGGATTCCGACGGTGTCCGCACCACCGGAACGCCCGACGAAACCATTAGTGCAACTGCAATTATTGAATGGCTCCACGGTGATCGGACCGCATTTACCAATCGGACCGACCAAGTTGGCATCAAAGCATGGTGGTCCAACGGCAACGTCGGCATGACCGGCCGTTCATACTTGGGCACCTTAGCTACAGCTGCTGCGCTGACCGGCGTTGATGGTTTCAAGACCGCCATTGTTGAAGCCGGCATTTCCAATTATTACAACTACTACCGTGAAAACGGCTTGGTCGTCGCGCCTGGCGGCTTCCAAGGTGAAGACGCTGATGTCTTAGGTGAAATCACGTTTAGCCGCGAACAATCCGCCGCTGATTACTTAAAGATTAAGGACACTTGGCTGGCACAACTGAAAAAGCTGACCAGCGGCCAAGATCGACAGTCTGGTAGTTATAACAAGTTTTGGGATAATCGAAACCTCCTGAAAAACGTCAATATCAAAGCAGATATGATGTTGGTTCACGGCTTGAATGACTGGAATGTCAAGCTCTCACATGTTTATAACCTCCGAAATACTTTAAAAAATGAAGCCATTACCCAAAAGCTCGTTCTTCACCAAGGTCAGCATGAGTATCTTAATAATTTCCGTTCAGTTGATTTTACTGATTTAGCTAACTTATGGTTAACCAACAAATTACTGGACGTCGATAACCAGGCTAATCAAGTCGTTCCTGATGTTTTGGTTCAGGATAACGCTGAACCGGAAACTTGGAATACTTATCAGGATTGGGGAAGCGATGCCGAAGTCAAGACCATTTCGTTAAACGACCAACGGTTCACGGACCTCAATGAAAATCAAAGCTTCAACGACCAGCTGCCACAAGACCTGTTTAAACAATACGTGGCTGAAACCCACAAATGGCAACACGCTTTGTTTACCAAGTCGCATTCCAAGATGGATAAGCACGCCATTAAGCTGGTTACCGAACCTTTGGATCAAGACATGATCGTCGACGGCGAAGCAAAAATTACCTTGAGGGCATTTAGCAGCGCTGATCTGGGCTTGTTGAGTGCAGCGCTGGTTGACTACGGTGACGAAAAGCGGTTAACGGCTGTCCCACAAGTCTTAGCCGCCCAAAAGATTATTACCGGCTATAATTGGCGCAAGGATGACTTGAAAGAGTTTCTACCGGAACCAAAAGTCTCCGCATACAAGAAATTTACCGATGCCCACATGAACATGCAAAACCGCACTAATAATTACAAATCAGACGATCTTAAAGCTGGCCAATACTATAACTTTGAGATGGCCTTTCAACCAACATTCTGGCGACTCTTAAAGGGCCATCAACTGGGGATCATCATTTACGCCACCGACATGGACTACACTATTCGCGGAAACCAAGACATTACCTATTCAGTTGACCTGGGCGCTTCTCAAATCGAACTTCCGTTGCTTTCCGGCAATGCTAATAACCGCTAAATGTGATATGATTTTTATAAATAAGGATAAGGATAGGTGATTATATGAAACAAGGAACAAAGATCATTACTTTGGATAACGGATATCACTTATGGACCAACACACAAGGGACCGGCGATATTCATTTGTTAGCATTACACGGTGGCCCTGGTGGTGAACATGAATACTGGGAAGACGCAGCCAAGCAACTTAAAAAGCAGGGCTTGGACGTGCAGGTGACGATGTATGATCAACTTGGCTCATGGTATTCCGATAGTCCTGATTTCAGCGATCCAAAGAACCGCGAGGACATCCTAAACTACGATTACTTCTTAAATGAAGTCGATGAAGTGCGTGATAAGCTTGGCTTGGATAACTTCTACCTCATTGGCCAATCATGGGGCGGACTGTTAGTTCAAGAATACGCCGCCAAATTTGGTCAACACTTAAAGGGTGCCATCATTTCATCAATGGTTGACCGCATCGACGACTACACTGAGCACTTGGAAGAAGTCCGCGAAAAAGCGTTAACTCCTGAACAAGTTGCTTACATGAAGGCTTGTGAAGCCAAGGGCGACTATGATAACGACAAGTACCAATCATACGTTGATATTTTGAACAAGGGTTACATCGACCGCAAGCAGCCTTCAAAACTTTCCCATTTGATCGATGTTACCAACACAGATATTTATGGCGCTTTCCAAGGCGACAACGAATTCGTTGTGACCGGAAAATTAGCAGAGTGGGACTTCACCGATCAGCTCAAAAACATTAAGGTGCCAACTCTGGTCACATTTGGTGAACACGAAACCATGCCGATTGCCACTGGAAAACGAATGGCTGAAATGATTCCAAACGCCAAATTTGTCTCAACTCCAGAAGGCGGTCACCATCATATGGTCGACAATCCAGATGTTTACTACGATCATCTGGCAACCTTCATTCGAGAAGTTGAAAGCGACACGTTTAATAAATAAATTAAATAAGCCAACTCACGATATTATCGTGCAGTCTAAAAGGCCGAATCAAAAGTGGTGAACTTTTGACTCGGCCTTTTTCTGTTGATTTGAAGTTATCTAATTAAAACGTGCGCCAAAATAGCAGCTTCCGGACGTATAAGCCCAATCGATATTTCGCCACACCTTTCCTTTTTAAACATGCCATAACCGCTTTTCCTGTGCGAACCACTGGCGTTGGCATTGCTTCAATCGAATTTGAACCCGGATCCAGGTGAGCAGCCGACAGCATCCATTTGGATGTGGCTTTTTCAAATATAACTGCCTTTGCCAATAAGTAATGTCAGCCGATATTTGACACTTGGTTAACCATTTATAATCATGACGCAAATACCGATTCACCCGCGCATAAGGTCCTGCCTTCCAATACTCGGCGGCAACAAACTGGCTTCGAGACACTGGAAATTTGTGGGCGCGAGCCGATGATAATTGATAGAATTTAATGATTCTACCAATCCCAAATGGTGGCTGGGTTTTTACTTTGAATCGTTTCCAAGCGTCCTTAGACATCTTTTTTTGGTACTTGAATTCCAGGTATGGGGCCAGTGGCACGACAATCAACGCATTTTGTAACAGATTTCTTCCTTGTGGATCCCCGTTTAATGCGTGTTGAAGATCCATCGTCAGCCGGTATTTCTTAACCATACCATTCACGTATTTGACGTCAATACACCATGGCCGCTTTATATTTGGCAAAAATTGTTTCCTCCCAACCTACGCAATTGAATGAATGACCGGATTAAAGAAATGGAAATACCGATGGTGTTATTTTCGCAACGATTCGCGCTGTAACAACTTAATCGGCAGTACATATTTGTCCAACAGCTGGTCGTCGTTTTGTTGGAGCCGGTTGAACAACAATCGGACCAACAGTTCGGCAATATCGCTGACTGGTTGAACGATGGTACTTAACTCTGGGTGATATTCCTGAACGTAATCCGACCCATCGTAGCCAATCACTTGAACATCTTTGGGAATTTGCATCCCCAGCTTACGCGCCTCTTGCATACATAACAGAGCCGTTTGATCGTCGGTACAGAAAATGCCGTCCGGATGATAACTCAGCAATTTCTCCCGCAATGTTGCCCGTCGAATCGTTGGCGTCGAATTAAATGGAAATTCTACCACTTCAACGGGAAATTTGCGATCTGCAGCAATTTTCTCAAATCCGGTGATCCGGGCATTATTCGGTGCCTTCTTTTCCAAACTGCCCGAAACCAGCATGAACTTTTTAGAGCCCTTCTCGATCATCGTCCGAGCGGCCAATTCGCCCCCAGCCTGATTATCACTGCTGACCGTCGGAATCTTATTTTGAAAATAACGGTCGGACGACACAATTGGCAACCCCGACATTTTATACTCTTCAATTCCTTCATTATGAGACCCGGTGATAATGCCATCAACCTGGTTCGCCAATAACATCTTTAAATATTGCTGCTCTTTTTCAGGATTGTCCATGCTATTGCAAATAATCGCCTTATATCCGTGTGTGAACAGTCGATTCTCAATTTCAACGACCAACTGGGCAATAAAAGGATTCTCCAAACTGGCAAAAATTAGTCCGACGAGCTTAAATTGTTTTCCCTGCAGGACACGGGCCGCTAGACTCGGTTGATAGTTCAACTGCTGCATTGCAGCGAATACCTTTTCCTTGGTATTGGCCGAAAGATATCCCCGGTCATTAATGACACGTGACACAGTTGTCACCGATACCCCTGCCAATTTTGCAACATCTGCCAACTTGGGCTGCATGAAATCACCTTCCCATCGCGTTTTATCAGTCTAAGTATAGCATATTGAAAAAATATTTTATGGAAATTTATGTCAAACGATTGACACATGAACATGTAAGCGTGTATCATGTGTTTTGTGAAAGGGGTTTCAAAAACTGTGAGAGGTGAGCACTTTGATTAACAATCAACAAAACCCAACCTGGTGGAAGAACGCCGTTGGTTATCAAATATACCCGAAAAGCTTTTATGACAGTAATAGTGATGGCATCGGCGACCTTCAGGGAATTATTCAAAAGATCCCTTACATCAAGTCACTTGGCGTAAACTTCGTTTGGTTATCACCATTCTTCGCTTCACCAAACGTCGATAATGGTTACGATGTGTCAAACTATGAAGATGTCGATCCTCAATATGGCACATTGGATGACACATTCAAAATGATCGATGATTTTCATCGAAACGATATTCGCGTCGTCTTTGACCTCGTCATCAACCACACATCGGATCAGCATCGATGGTTCCAAGAAGCTAAGAAATCCATTGACAATCCCTATCATGATTTTTATATCTGGCGCAAAGCTGATAACGGCAAGCTGCCTAACAACTGGGTATCACTATTCGGTGGCTCAGCTTGGGAATACAACCCGGCAACTGACGAATATTACTATCACTTATTTGCCAAGCAGCAACCTGACTTGAACTGGGAAAATCCCAAGGTTCATCAAGCAGTCATGAAGATCATTGATTGGTGGGCAGCTAAAGGCGTTGATGGCTTCCGGTTGGATGCCATCTCACATTTGAAGAAAAATCAGTCATTCGCAGATGTCGCAGACCAAGAAGATGCCATGAATAACGTGCCAGGCATTGACAAACTGCTCGCTGAATTGAGCGCCGACTTCAAGCGCGACCATCTCATGACTGTCGGAGAAGCTGGCGGGGTCCCTGTTCGTCGGGCTCAACAGTGGGTCAATTCAAAAAACGGCTATTTCGATATGATTTTTCAATTTGATCACGTTAGCTTTTGGGAAAAGTTTACGGTTGGTCAAGTCGATGTTGCTCAACTACGCCAGGCGTTATCCAACTGGCAGACCGGTTTGGAGGGAATCGGCTGGAACGCCTTATTCCTGGAAAATCATGATTTGCCCCGAGCGGTTTCATATTTCGGTAATGACACAACCATGCGCAGTCAAAGCGCGACCGCACTTGCGATGATGTACTTTTTGATGAAAGGCACGCCATTTATTTACCAAGGTCAAGAGTTGGGCATGAGTAACGTTGATTTTGAAACGATTGATCAGTACCGCGACCTGGATTCCAAACGCTTTTATCGTGAAGAACTACAAAAGGGCGCGACCAAAGCCCAGACGTTGTTTAAGCTTCGCAGCAAGAGCCGCGATAATGCCCGGACACCCATGCAGTGGGATCGGACGTCAACCGGCGGCTTTAGCAGCCACAAACCGTGGATTGAAGTTAATCCCAACAACGTTGAAGTCAACGTCGAAACCGAGGAAACCAACGCCAATTCAGTCCTTAACTTCTACCGAAAATTAGTTGAGCTAAGACGGCATGATCCGATTTTACTCGATGGCCAGTATGCGTTAGTCAATACCAACGACCACCAGTTATACGTTTACACCAGAGAATCCGGACGCAGCGGCTACTTAATTATCACCAATTTAAGTGATCAATCCGCCAGCTATCAGGTTCCGGATACTTATCAAAACCTCAAATTAGTTCTCACAAACGATTCAGAAAAACAACGACCGGCTTCCATGAAGCTCCAGCCATGGTCAGCCTACCTGTACAAATACGAAAGGAATTGATCCTATGAAATTAAACAACAAAGCAATGCTCATTACTTACCCGGACAGCTTGGGAAGTAATCTCAAAGATCTTCAAACCGTTTTGGAAACCCATTTAAAAGGTGTTGTCGGCGGTGTTCATTTACTCCCCTTCTTCCCATCTTCAGGTGACCGTGGCTTTGCGCCAATGGATTACACTAAAGTTGATGAAAAATTTGGTAGCTGGGATGACGTCAAGAAGTTGTCAGAATCTTACTACCTGATGTTTGACTTCATGGTCAATCATATTTCCAAACAGTCAAAATACTTCAAGGACTTCCAGGAAAAGCATAATGATTCAGCCTATCGGGACTTGTTTATTCACTGGGATGAATTTTGGCCAAAGGGTCACCCTACTCAAGAAGACATTGACCTGATTTATAAACGTAAGCCAAAGGCCCCGGTTCAAAGCGTCAAATTCGCAGACGGTCAAACAGAAGAAGTTTGGAATACCTTCGGCGAGGATCAAATTGATTTAGACGTCACCAAGCAGGTTACCAAGAAGTTTATCAAAGACACGCTCAACTTCTTGATTGATCACGGCGCTTCAATTATTCGCTTGGACGCCTTCGCTTATGCAGTCAAAAAATTAGGCACCAATGATTTCTTCGTTGAACCCGAGATTTGGGACTTGTTAAAGGAAATTGACGGCATCACCGCCCCTCGTGAGACGACACTGTTACCAGAAATCCACGAAAACTACCACATTGTTCGAAAGATTACCGATCACAACTACTTCAGCTATGACTTTGCGTTACCAATCGTCACACTCTACAGTCTGTATTCGGGAAAAGCCGATCGCCTGGTTGGTTGGCTGAAAAACAGCCCAATGAAGCAATTCACCACACTTGATACCCATGACGGAATCGGCGTGGTTGATGCGAAGGATATTTTATCCGATGACGAGTTGGATTACACCAAGGCTGAAATGTATAAGGTCGGCGCCAACGTCAAAAAAGTTTATTCAAGCACCGCTTACCATAATCTGGACGTTTACCAAATCAACACCACTTACTACTCTGCTTTAGGCAACAACGATCACGCCTACCTATTAGCCCGGGCCATCCAGGTATTCGCACCAGGAATTCCACAGGTTTACTATGTCGGCTTGCTGGCAGGTAAAAATGACTTGGATCTCTTGGAAAAAACCAAGGAAGGCCGAAACATTAACCGTCACTATTACTCAATGGCTGAAATTGACCGTGAAACGCAACGTCCCGTTGTTGCCGCCCTCTTCGATCTCCTCCGTTTCCGTAACAATAGTTCCGCATTTGATTTGGATGGCGCGATCGATGTCAAGCAACCAAGTGAAAATGAAATACAAGTTACCCGTCAATCAGCTGATGGCCAAACTTCAGCAACCTTGACCGCCAACTTGAAAACACAAGAATTTACAATCACCGAAACGACGCCAAATGGTGAGACAACCGAGATTTTAACAAGTAATTTAGCAGCCGTTAAATAAGCACCAACAAATCGAAAAGAGGATTAAAAATGAAAATGACACAAACATTGCCTGCGGGTTCCGCAACACTTACAAATGCTGAGAATATTACTAATAAAGAACGCTTGAGCTACGGCGCATCTGACTTTGCCTGCAACATCGCCAATGGAATGGTTGGAACCTACCTTATGTACTACTACACCGATGTGTTTGGCCTCGCAGCCGGCGCGATCGGAACCCTGTTCTTCATCGCCAGAATCGTGGATGCAATTTCCGGCCCCACTTGGGGAATTATGATTGACCGAACGCATACCCGTTGGGGCAAGAGCCGACCATTCTTCTTATGGTTCTCGATTCCCTACGCCATCTTCTTCATCCTGGCGTTTACAGCCGTTCCACTCGGGCCGATCGGTAAATTAGTCTGGGCATACGTGACCTACATTGCCATTGATATCCTGTATTTGGGCATTAACATCCCGATTACATCGATGCTGCCAAGTTTAACTGCTAGCCCTCAGGAACGGGTTCGTTTCAGTACCGTTCGTCAGGTGTTGGCCACCGCTGGTGCAACGCTGATTTCAATTATGGTCTTACCAGCTGTTTCCTTACTTGGTCAAGGCAACGATAAGAAGGGCTTTCTCGTGACAGCCATTCTGGTCGCAATTGTAACCGCATTCTTGCTATTATTAACCTTCAAAAACACGCGTGAACGTGTCCATCCCCGTCACCAGGAAAAGCTGTCTCTTAAGGAATCCGCAAGGGCCCTTAAAGGTAACTGGCCTTGGATGATCATTTCCTTAATGTATTTCTTCTTCTGGATCGGGATGCAAACCAAGCTTCAAGTAACGGTTTATTTCTTCAAATACAACATGCATAACGCCGATTTGGCATCGTTCATGTTGGGCCTGCAAGCTTTATCGCTTGTCGTGATTGTCTTCACGCCGTTTCTTACCCGTCACTTCGGCAAGAAGGGCACCATGGTCATTGGCTTGGGCCTCTGTGTTGTCAGCCAATTGATCCTAGGTATCGGTGCCAAAATGATGAACGTGCCAATCTTGGCTGGTGCAACGATTCTGGGTTACTTTGGAAATGGCTTTTTCGCCGGACTACTGCCCGTTATGCTTGCTGACACCGTCGATTATGGTGAATGGAAGAACGGAGTCCGTGCCGAAGGATTGGTCACTTCATTTTCCGGAATCGCTTCTAACTTAGGCATGGGAATGGGCGGTGTCGTTACCGGATTCCTGCTGAGCATGAACGGCTACGTCGCTAACCACGCCCAAACTGCACAAGCGCTTAATGCAATTGAAATGAACTTTGTCTGGGTACCATTTATTGGATTTGGGATTGGCTTGATTTTGATGTACTTCTACAAGTTTGATAAAATGCAACCTCAGATTGAAGCCGATTTAAAAGAACGCCATGCAGCTGCTTAATTCAGCTACATCAATATAAAGAACCGCCATATCAGGATTGCCTTCTGATGTGGCGGTTCTTTGTGTGTCACTTGATCTGCCTAGTTCGACCGAATGATGCTTCGAATGAGCGTAAATAACAGTTGTTGATCTCTGTCCTCGATATTTCCTAAATACACTATTGAATCGTCTCAATCTTGGCCTGTTCGATTGCGCTTTCACTCAACTCCTGACCAATTCCGGGCCGATTTGGAATTTCAAACCAGCCGTTCTTAGGTTCGTGACGATACTCACCCGAATCAATATTGGGCGTCTTCAACGAAATTTCGTGGTGTTCATGGATTAATGCGTTGGGAATCACCGCCTCGAGTTGAAGCGCCGCTGCCGTAGCAATTGGACTCCCACAAACATGAAACTGCACACTGACATCTTCAGTTGCTGCCATATCGCTAATCTTCTTACCTTCCGTGATGCCACCGCAAATACCTAAGTCCGGTTGCACGACGCTTAATGAACGGTTCTTTAAGAACGGTCGAAATCCATACCGAGTCGTCAACCGTTCCCCGCTGGCCAGTGGGATTGACGTCTTTGCCCCAATCCGTTTCGTTAACTCGGGATTTTTGGGAGAATTCGGTTCCTCCATGTAATAGATGTTCAAAGCCTTGACTTTATCCGCAAACTGAATTGCAGAATTGACATTCAGTCGGGCGTGACATTCCAAAATAATGTCGGTAGTGTCGCCAACTGCTTTACGAATTGCTGCAACTCGGTCAAAGAACAACCCCATCTCCGACTGACTTAATAGTTGCTTGTCGTGAATGCCGAGTTGGCCATCTTCTTGAATCATAAACGGATCGACCTTAACTGCGGTATATCCTTCAGAAACAGCTTTGGTGGCAGCATTTGCATACTCATCAGGTGTTGTCAAAAATTTGACATGGTCTTCCCAACCAAATTGCAGTTGGCTGGCATATGCACGGATACGAGAACGAGTTTGACCACCCAATAGCTGATAGACCGGTACCTTGAAGTACTTGCCTTTGATGTCCCAAAGTGCCGTGTCAATTGCACTGACCGCAGAATAGAAAACTACTCCGCCGCCTTTTCCCCAGAACGTATCCTGGTATAGGTGATCCCAAATGGCTTCAGTCCGCATCGGATCCCAGCCAATGATTTTCTGTGACAAATCCTTTAGACTGCCAACTGCTCCAAGTTGACCACTGCCATATGCAAGCCCGGCCTCACCAAACCCAGAGATCCCAGAATCTGTGTTGACTCTGATAACCACGGGGTGCCAAGCCGGCATTAAACCAAACCATTGAAGCTGAAAAATATCCATACTGGTAATTTTCATACGACCCTCCTTAGTCTGCATTACAGACTTTCATCACGAGCAGGGTCGACCATCAGCTTTGCCAGGGCACTAGGCTTAATGTTCCCCAAATTTACCGATAAATTTGCCCCACCAAACGCTTTGGTTAAATCTTCAAACGTCAAACGGGTACCATTAATTGCCGACTCAATTGTCTCCAAGTCGCCTGACGTCTGCAAAAAGTCCCCGTAAATTTTGGCGCCTGTCACCCGATTGTCCTTGACGGAAAATCCAATTCCCACCGTTCCAAATCCTTGAAAGTACGCATCCCGATAATAGTCGTGGCGGTCATTTCCGGCGTACACCCATTGTTTGGTGCCGTATTTGCTATGAGCCAGTTCAACGACCTGCTGCCAATCGGCTTCAGTTAACTGATACGTTGGAATTTGCCCGATGTTACCCGTGTGAAAGACATGCTCGAGTATGAGACGCTGAACTTGTTCGATGGAAATGCTGCTGTATTCCGGACTAAAGAATTGGCGGATATTCGTGACTCTGCTGTGAACAGACTGGACACCCTTGGCTTTTAACTTTGCTTTCGTCGGTTTCAACACTCGGCTTGCGGATTGTAAATCCACATCAATCATCAAAGTCCCACCATAGGAAACCCGATTGCCAATTTTAGAAGCCGACATTCCTGAAAACTTCTTGTTATCGACAGTTAAATCATTGCGGCCATTGGCTTTTGCGTGAACCCCGAGAACCTGCATGGTTTGTAGGATTGGTTGGGCGTATTTTTTGAAATCAGGGTGTTGAACTGACCGTTCTGTATCAATAAAGACATAAGTTAAATTGCCAGGATCAACGTACACCGCCCCACCACCTGATCCTCGCCGAACCAAATCGATGTTGTGTTCGTTAAGGTAAGCCATATCAACTTCAGAAAAGACGTTTTGATGGACGCCGCAAATTACAATCGGCTTTTGCGGGTGGTAGAAATAGATCAGCGAATCCGAAAACTCGGTACTTTTTTCCAAATACTCCGGAAAGGCCTGTTCAACCGTTGAATCTTCAAATAAGCCAGTCCGTTTGACGTATCTAAATAGTGAATAAGTCCTCACTTCTTTATCGTTACTTTTTAATATACATATACTTATAATTCCACTGTGATCCGGTTGTGTTATGAGTAATCCCGTGAAGATATGGTCGTTTCAAGTACAGATTATAGTTCTGGAATAATGGTGTTGCCCCCTGTTGTTGCATGATAATCTTTTCAGCCTTCAGCATCTTATTCCAGCGAACAGTCGGATCGGCGTTGTTTGTATAAATTGACTGACTAATCAGCTTATCAAATTCTGCATTGCTCCAAGAACCATGGTTCATTGAATTCTTGCTCATCATCGGTTGTAAGAAAGCTGTTGGGTCGGCAATGTCGGCACCACGGCCGGTGATATAGGCCTCAAAATCTCCAGAAACACCACGCGCGTATTGAACTTCTTGCGGAACGGTTTGTAGATTAATCTTTAATCCAGGCAGTTGCTTTTCAGCCGTTGATTTAATATATTCACTGACCTTCTTAACGTTATCAGCATTGGCGACCATCAAATCAAAGGACAGCTTCTTTTGACCAATTTGTTTGAGCCCTTTTCGCCAGTAGTCCTTCGCCAACTTGGGATTATAGGCAACCCCTTCGCCACCGTACTGCTGGGAAGCAAAATCTTTGTTGTTGGCAGGATCATAGGCCAGATACTTGGTTACGAATCCAGTTGGTTTAAGCGATTCACCTTTCAATAAGTTATTTGAAATTTGACTGCGGTCAATCGTCAGTGAAATTGCCTTGCGAATATTGACGTTGTTAAAAGCTTTTCTCAATGTTGGATTTTTAATTTTTTGATTGTAAACCAAATAGTTCATGTAGGAATACGGGCCGTGGTACAGGTCTTTGCTATTCTGATAATGGCTGACCTGGTCCCCAATTAAAATCGTAAAATCCAGCTTCTTTGCCTGGTACAATGACAAGCTGGTCTGCGGATCATTCACATAATTCATATGAATCGTGTTCATCTTAACGTGCTTTTTATCCCAATAATTTTGATTCTTCGAAAATGTCCAGGTATTTGACTGTGGACTCCAGTTCTTGATGACGTACGGTCCTGAAAAGACGGTTTTGCTGGCAGCTTGACCGTAACTGGCACCATATTTATTGACAACTTTCTGATCCTGCGGTGAAAATGCCTGGTAGGTCATCAGCTTGGTGAAGTATGCAATTGGCCGGTCCAAGTGAACCACAAACGTTCGCTTGTTGGGCGCATCGACGCCAAGTGCAGTTAATGGAAGCTTACCAAAGTTCACCTTCTCGGCATTTTTAACCCCGTCAAACAAATAAGCATGGGTTGACTTGGTCTTGGGATTAAGGGTTCTTCTCCACGAGTAAACGAAGCTTTGCGCGGTAATCGGATCCCCATTACTAAACTTGGCGTTCTTTCTGATGGTAAACGTATATGTCCGACCATCTTTTGAGACAGCGTACTTACTTGCCAGTGCGGGAATCGGCTTGTGATTCTTGTTCATGTACAACAAACTGTCATATAAATTCCCCGCATTGTCAAATCCCTGTGCCTTGGAAATATCCAAGGTGATAATGGAATAGTTGGCCGACAAGCTGGCCGTTCGCACTAACTTGCCATTATCTTTAGACTTGCTCTGATTCGAACAGGCAGCAAGCGCCCCCACGCTCATGATGCCTGCAGCTAACAGGACTATTTTCCTCAAATAATGCTTCATAATGATGACATCTTCCCTTCAAATAATGACTGTTACCGCTTACAATGACAACTTGAAAGAAGTTCAAAGCACTCGCTCGTTCACGGGAGAACGTGACGTACTTTGAACTTTTAATTCGCACCTATCTTACAACAGGTTGACCCTGTAAATCAAGGAAAATTTTTGGAGCAAAAAATACCACACAAGTACAAATTTGTGTGGTATTATTATTTTATCTTTTTATGGTTCTTCTCGAATAACCGGCTTTTCTTTCAAGCTCAATTGTTCAACGTTCAACACTCTGTCAACCAAGCCATCATAAAAACTCGACTCATGGCTGACGATGATTAAGTTACCTGGGAAACGGTCAAGCGCCCGTTTCAAAGCTTCCTTGGTTTCTTCGTCCAAATGGTTGGTGGGCTCATCCATGATCAAGAAGTTGCTGGGAACGAATTCCATCATCGCCAACTTAACTTTGGTTTGTTCGCCACCAGAAAGTTGACCGATTGGCTTGATCGCATTTGCAGCATCCAACCCACACTTGGCAAGCTTGGTCCGAATGGTCCGCTGATTTAACTTGGGAAATTTATCGGAAATGATCTGCATTGGTGTCATCCGATTGTTGTCCCATTGAAGCTCCTGACTGAAGTAACTGATGTGAGACGATGGTGAAAATTTAGCCGTTCCACCCTTAGCAGGTAATTGTCCAAGGATTGATTTAATCAAGGTTGACTTTCCAACCCCGTTAAACCCGGCAAAGCCAAATTTTTCACCCATCGAAATCGTAAAGGTCACCGGCTTTAACAACGGCTTGTTATAACCGACCGATAAATGATCGACCGTCAGCGCTTCATGCGAGCCGGTTTCTTCATACGGAAAGTTGAAAGTTGCCTTAATGTTTGTTGAAGGCGGATCAATCTTATCCATATGCGCCAGCTTTTTCTCCCGCGATTTAGCCATCGTTGATTTGGAGCCGGCCTTGTTCTTACGGATAAACCGCTCGGCCTTTTCAATTTCCACTTGTTGTTTATCGTATTCACGCTGTTGGAAGTCTTCTCGTTCTTCTCGTTGGCGCATCGCTTGCTTGAAGCTGCCACGATATTTAGTAATTTTTCCAAACGCAATATTAATAATACAGTTGGTGATCTTTTCCAAGAAATCGTAATCATGGGAAACGACCAATGCTGCCCCAGTGAAGCCGTTTAGATAATCAACCAGCCAGTCAATTTGGGCAGTATCCAAATAGTTCGTCGGCTCATCTAACAGAATAACGTCAGGGTCAGCCAACAACATCTTGGCCAAAATAATCTTTGAACGCTGACCACCAGACATCTTCCCAACCAAATGATCACGCCCGATATTATCAAGCCCAAGGCCGGTGATAGTTTGTTCGATTCTGGTATCAATATTATAGAAGTTACTGGAGTCCAAAATATCTTGATACTGTCCAGCCCGCTCTAATAACTTGTCATCTGCTGTTTTGGCATATTGATTATACAGTTCATTTAATTGGTCACTCGTTTTGTATAAATCAGCGAAAGCCGTCCGCAAAAAGTCGATCATTGTCAGATCGCCTTGCACATCGGCATACTGGTCCAAATAACCGATTTTAATATTTTTCTGCCACTTCACGTCTCCAGAAAGGGGCAGTTCACTTCCGGTAATAATCTTAATCAGAGTTGATTTTCCAACCCCATTTTGACCAACCACGCCCATGTGCTCGCCTTTTTCGAGCGTGAATTCAGCATCTTTATACAGATCTTTCTCGGCGAAACTCATTGAAAGATTTGATACGGATAATAATGGCAAAAAAGTTCACTCCTTAATTAATTCGAAATACTACATACAAATTGTTACGTTACGCTTGTTTCCTATAGTAGTCAAACTAATCGCGCGAAGAATTCGGTTTGGTATATAATAGAAACACTACTTTTAAAGGATGATTATAAGATGAATATCAGAGAAATTGAGTACATCACGATTCCCGTTTCAAATTTGGAAGTCAGCTTGCGCTTTTATCATGAAGTCTTTGACCTGCAAATTGTTGATTTGCCAAATGGCGACAAGGGTGCCGACATGCACAAAATGTTTTTGGACTTCCACGAAGAAAAACAGGTTGAGCATCCAATTTCATTTGGCTTAATCGCCAAGGATAAGATGGAAGATATCAAAGCGCACCTGATTAATTATTTTGTGGACATCGTCAGCGAACCCACAGAAAAAACTGAAGTAAGGAGAAACGTTAACTCAATTACGATTTTAGATCCCGACAAAAACCGGATTGAAGTTAATGAATTCAAATAGCGATGATCACAACCAGGTATCTCACAACTAAATCACTCCAAATCTTAAAATTCGTGGGGTTTCTGGCAGTATACATTATTGCCGAATCGGTCTTTGAAATCGCCGGTACGTACATTAAGGATCCCCTGCGTGCCCGACACGTGCTGGGGTTGGCTCTGGTCTTAATTGCCGGTGCTCTGGCGTTGATCGGGTGGCGGTATGGGAAACAACTGGCTGCCTATAATCCCCGCAATTTTGGTAAAACGCGGCCAACAATGAAACGAATTGCCCAATTACTGTGGATTTTCATCTTGATGACAGCCATCCAGATCTTCTGGCAGTGGCTGATTTCAAAACATCTACTGACAATTCCAAGTAATCAACAAGCCGTCAACGCTGCCGAAATGCGAATGCCCATGTGGAATATCTTTTTCGGCGGAATTCTCGCACCAATCTTTGAGGAACTGATTTTCCGTGGCATCTTCATGAATTATTTCTTCAATAAAGACAATCGTCTGAGCAATATTTTAGCCGTTGTCATTAGCGGATCCATTTTTGGGTTCGCCCATGAAATGAGCTTTGATTTTACTTGGATCATGTACTCGTTGTTAGGCTGCTGCCTCTCATTTGCATACATGCACTTCCGAGACATCCGGTACAGCATCGCCTTACACATGATGAACAATCTGATTCCATAACGTCAAATATAAACGAGGCTTAAACGTGAACAATTACTCACGTTTAAGCCTCGTTTGGATTATTGGTTATCTGCTAATTTAGGTTGAATATTTTTAGGAACCTCTGAATACGGGATTCCCTCGTAGTTCACGACATTTTTGGCTCTTGAATAGCCGATCTTAATGTAGTGACCCTTCGTAAAATACTTGCCGGCCATCGCACCAACCTCTAGTGTCTTACTTTGACCGTCTTTGTTATAAGCTTTAATCAGGTAATAATGCACATCCGGATTACCTTTCGGTGACTTTTCGGTGCGCTCCAAGTTCCCTACCCGACCATAGTATGGAATCGTCGAATAATTGTGGTGATACCATCCGCCACCAATCGCACCTAAGGCCACGATAACTGCCAGAATGATAATTGTTCGCTTTTTCATTGATAATCTCCTCATGTTGCATCTTATGAACAAACTATATCTAATCTATATGACCCTGTCAATTGATTTGCCGCCCATCACTTCGGCATCATTTGTTCCAAGTAGCTTTCAAGTTTCGGGTCATGGGCATGCAAATACATTCCCTTAATCCCTCGGCGTAATAAAACATTTAAAGAATTCCTCAAGAGTTCAACCTTACTTTGCTCATAATCTTCTGGCGACATATCAGCACGATGCTTAAAAATCTCAACATCGGTTACCTTACTGGGGTCAACGCCCAAACGATTGTCGGCCGTCAGATAAAACGGCGGCCCAATAATAATGCCAATGTAGTTTAGATCAAACCCCTGAACCGTATAAATACTGCCGACTTCATCAATTGTTTGTGGCTGTTCAGCCCACGGCGTGCTGGTAAAGTTGTACTGATCCCAAGGTTGTTGAAAATTCCCCTCATTGACCAAATGCTTGCCGCCGTCCAATGTTGACGGATATCCGCTGGTTGACGTCATCCGCGATAGGCCATATTTGGCGTTTTTCTTGATAATCGTTTGAAACATTTTCTGGGCATCCGGAAATATTTGAAAATCATAATCGCCAATCTCGACTGGAACCGGAGAAATAACGTCGCCATCAACAAAATGATCCAGCCAATCCATTAATTTCGGGCCGGCCTGCATTCTAAATTGTTGCTTTAAGTGCACCAATTCGTGTGGATATGCGGCAATCAATTTCTCCAATCGTGATTTGTTCCAAAAACTTTTTGTCCGCAACACCTGATGGGGATCGAAGACAACAATTGTCACCCGGCTCAAATTGATAATGTCCTGGAGCTGATTGTTACCATAGTAATTGTTGTAGTGGTCGGGCTTGCTGAGCAGCAAATGAGCTTCGTCAACCACCGTTAAATTCACCTGTTTGTCCTGCTTATGCATTTGATTAATGAAGCTGGTTGGGCGCTGATAATACTTCTTCAGCATATGCGGTGTCTGGCCTGCCAACTCACGATACACTTTCAGCAGTTCCGGATGATTGACCAAGAAGTAGGCATCATCGACTTCCTGCGCCAGTTCCGTGAATAGTTGGTTCAAAATCAAGCTCTTGCCGGTGCCGGCATCTCCCATCAAAACAAAGACGGCATGGCCAGCTTCTTTTAAGTGCAGCCTGGCAAAGGCATCGATTTGTTTTAAGACCTGCTGTTGATGAGTCGTTAACTCGATGTTTTTTGAAAATGCATTCAGCGTATGTGACTCCAAAGATTCCATGGGATGGCTCCTCTCGAAAATTCTCAATGTTTCAATGATAACTTTTCTCGAAGTGAATTTCCAGAGAGATAGGGCTTGCAATCGCTCCCATTTTTCATGAATAATAGAGGTAAATACATCCAACGAGGAGAATTCAGATGCCCACTTTCATAAATGGAAAAATATTTGTCGGAACAGACCCCACCTCATTTGTTTCCGCGATGAAAATTGAAGCTGGTCAGGTCACTTGGACAGGCGAATCAAGTGAAGTCAATGATCCTGACGCCATTAACTTAGAGGGAAAGACCGTCCTGCCCGGATTAATCGATGTCCACACGCATCCCAAATACATTGCCGATGCGCTTCATGGCGTCGCCTGCACGCCGCCAAACGTCAATAGTATCGAAGAGATGAAAGCCGCCCTCAAACAATCCCCCGCTTTCGGCAAAGGCCCTGCAACTTGGATTGAAGGCTGGGGATTTGACGAAACCAAGTTAGCCGAGCACCGAACACCAACGGTTGATGACCTTGATGCCGTCTCGACGACCCAACCAATATTTGTCTATCGCTCGGATTGTCACTCGTCAATTGGCAACTCAAGAGCTTTGGCACTCGCAGGGATTACCGCAAGCACTCCAGATCCGGTTGGTGGCTTTATTGGTCACTTCCCGGATGGCCACCCCAACGGTTACATGAAAGAAGTCGCTGCAACCCAACTGTTGATCCAGGCCAAATCAGCTCAGAGTTACCGGGCAGACGTTGATAACATGACAAATAGTTCGGCCCATTATTTAGAAAACGGCATTGTCGCCATCGGAGAAATGATGGGTCGAACCCAACCATATGACTCACTAGAGTTGTACCAGGATGCTGTAAAAGACGAATTCAAGCCTAAAGCCTCCATTTACTATGTCTATGATGAAGTTGCTGGTCAGGGGCGTTTAACGCCGACAGATGACCCACAGCTTCGAATCGCCGGCATCAAAGTCTTCATGGATGGCAGCATCTCAGGGGAAACTGCTTATAACAGTGTGCCTTATCCAAGTGGTATTCAGGGTGTCTGCCTGACGGACGCCGATAAGCTCAAACAAGCTGTTGAATTTGCTCAAAGCAACCACCTCCAAGTCGCCGTTCACGCCATGGGTGATGCTGCGATTCAACTCATTTTAGACGTCACCGATCAGATGACCCCTTGGCTAACGGATTGGCCGTCGATTCGCATCGAACACGCTTCAATCTTGTCAGACGCAATGCTCAACCAACTCAATCACGCCAGAATGAATTACGCCTTGGTCACGCAACCGATTTTCTTTTTTGCTGAAGATGAGTCGTACCGTCATTTCTTATCGCCAGAGCAGTTCAAGGAAGCCTACCGGGTCAAATCTATGATTAAGTCCAAAGCGGCGTTTGCTTTGAGTTCAGATGCGCCATGTACACCATGGGCCGAGCCGGACAGTCCATTTGTTAATATTTACGCGGCAGTCACACGCAAAGCATCAAACGGTGACGTGGTGAACGCCAACGAGGCAATAACCGTCCCGGAGGCTGTTTTGGCGTACACGAACTGGCCCGCTAAAATTGGCGGCTTTTCTTCAAATGGTCAGTTAACACCTGGCTGTGCCGGTGACTTTGTCATCTTGGACCGTGACATTTTTTTAGTGCCACACGATGACATCAAGGACGTCCGGGTTGTGCAAACTTGGATGGCCGGCAAACGGGTTTATTAAAATAAACAAATAGCACTTATCCATCTACACCACTTAGAGTTCTAAACAACTCTGGTTGGCTTTCAAGGATAAGTGCTATTTTATGGGGTTTATAAGGTGCTCATAAATTAGAGCGTTACTGAATTATTCGATCAAGCCTTGGTAATGGTTAACGTTCTCTAGCAGCAAAAAAAGCCGCCCCCAATCCGATTTTTCAGATTGGAGGCGGCTTTAAGATCCACTTAAGCTGAGAAACTTATTATAATGACTGTAACCATTCAAGGCACAGCGGGAACCACTTGGCAAAGTGGTTATCGGTGCGGTCACGGTTGACAACACCAACAAATTTGTTGGCTAAGCTGAAGCCATGTCCGCCGGTCGCAAACAAGTGGACTTCAAAGTTAACGCCATTTTTGTACAATGCTTCAGTGTAAGGATAAATGTGGTCAATGTATGGTGCCAACTCATCCCCACGGGCACCAAAGATGAAGGTTGGCGGTGTATTCTTGGTAACTTGTTTGGTAACATCCTCACTTTGGATCCCAATTTTTTCATCCAAAGCTTGAGTCAAAACTGGGTAGCCTAAGATTGCAAATTTGGCCTTAGTGCCAGATTGGTTAGAGTACGCAGCGGCGAGCTGTCCGCCGGCTGAAAAGCCAATGATCCCAAGTTTCTCAGGATCAACATTCAGATCTTTGGCGTTCTTCGTGATATAATCAAAAGCTAAATCAATACTTTGTTTGGCATCTTGATAATTCTTTTTTTCATTAACTGGGTACTCCACCACAAATGCTTGATAACTTTTCGTCAAAAAAGTCAGCGCAACGCGTGCAGCGTCCCGTTCTTGAAATGTCTTGTAACTTCCGCCCGGGAGGATTACAATGCCCGGTAAAGCAACGTCACTATCGGCGTCGTAAATGTCCAATTTGATATCTTTTTCTTTATCAAATACAACTTGTTTAAAATTCATACAATCACCTCTTCTTCTATGATAAGTGGTGAGCGGAGAAAATGCTATTGGAAAAATCAATTATGCTGGCCGCTTGCCTTGCTCGCCATAGCCTAAGGTTAACTCATCAGATTTTTTTATTTGCTTATTGCAATTTTTTATAAACTTCAAAACTTTTTTGTCGTATAATTAGAAAGTTAACGGTGGATATATTATTATGGATACGAGGGAAGTGCCCATCATAATTCGGTTCCTTTCTAAAGATCATTTTTCTGAGGAGAATATTTAATGATTAATTTTTTCAATAAACACATCAAGCTGTTTTTTGCAGCCTTCGTTGTGGCGTCAGTTTCATTTGGGATTTATAGCCACCCTACCGCAGACAAAGCAAGTGTGCAGGTCGAATATATCACTCAGACACATCCCCATGCCTTTGCGCTCAAGAAGAACGCAAAATTGTATACGGATGTTCATCTTGGAAAGTCGGTTTCTGCTAAACAGTTTATGAAGACCGCTTGGTACAGAAGCCAGGCTGCCAAGTTGATTTATGGTGGTAAGACCAAGGTTGTTTATCGCCTGACCAGTGCCAACCAAAAGTATAAATTCTGGGTTTTAAATTCCCAAGTAACGAATATCACGTCTAAGTCATATAACGTTAAGCTCGCTCAAGCTGGTAATCAATACAGCGGCAAGAAGATCGGCGTGTTTGGCGACTCCATTCCTGCCGGCTGGGACGGCTATCACTTCTATTTGAATAGTTCCTATCCGGATTGGACAGCCAAGTACTTAGGGACCAACACGAAAGTGGAAAATTTCGCCTGCCCAAGCGGTCGAATTGTTGGTCATCGGTATGCCTATCTCGGAACCACATTAGTGCCCCAAGATTTATCGGCAGCGATCAGGGCTCACAAAAGTGACATCAAGAAAATGAATATCATTTTTGTCCACATCGGCACCAATGACTACACCAACTATTCAGGCTCCGGTAGTTTGCAAAATGTCATGCGCCACTTACGATACAACATCAAGCTAATCAAAAAGTTGAATCCATCTGCCAAAATTTACGGTATCCTGCCAATTTCAAGATACGATGCGAATGGAATGAACCGCAATAATATGGCAGATATGTACGGATACACCTTCCATGACCTAAGAGCAGCTGAAGCAAAGCTCTACAAGTCAATGGGTGCCACAGTGATCAACTTCCAGCAATTTGCCCCAAACGTGATCACTGATACCAACAAGGACGTCACTTTAAAGGATCACGAAATTCACCCGACTGCCCAGACAGCTCAGAAGCTGGGGTATGCGTTGGCGAAGGAAATTGTTAAGTAAGAAATATGATAATGCAACACAAAGAATGCTCATTTGGTCAAATTTGGCCAGATGAGCATTCTTTGTGTCGTCTATTTGTGGTAAAAATGCAAGTTGGAAATATCATAACCAACGACCAATCGCTGACTACTTTTGAAATGCAACCCAATCGGTTCGTAGGTTCCATTAACAGAAATCGTCCCATAGTTATGATGGCCATCATTGACATACTTGTACTTAATCCATTTTCCACGCCCATTCATATCATTAAAATAACAATAATGCTTGTGAACACTTAAATAGAACATTCTCTTGGCTGAATAGCGATAACGCCAGTGATGCCGAAACCGTTTGGGCATCGTAACGAGCCGCGAAGCTTCAACAGGCTGAATCATCGAACCAACGTCTGCTATTGCTGAGGAAAAAGCCAAAGTTGATACTAAAACAAGCATCAGTTTATTTCGAAATTTCAATACGTATTCCTCCCGATAATTGAATCTTTCCGACCTTCCAGTCGCATACATTATACTTCTAATAATGAACTCTTTTAACCAGTTTCTAGGCATTAAAAGGAATATACTGTAAGAAATTGCTTTAAATCCATTATTTCAAATGGTAAAATTATGGGATAATATTTTAAATTAGGAGAAAATAAATGGTTAAATACAAACGACGATCAGCTGAACGCGCAATCCTACGGGCACTTAAGAATCTTGGAGGATCTGCTTCCCGGGACGCCTTGAGAAATTCAATTGCTAACGATAAGAATAGTGGATTTACATATGAAGAGGTTTTCAATAGTGTAACTTCTAAAAATGGCGGAAAATACAATCCTTTTTTATTCGACTTTAACTTTGGTATTAACAATTTGTATGCGACTGGCTATGTAGAACAACCCCAACGTATGAAAGATATCATCCTCACCGAACAAGGACGATTAAGAGAACCGATCAATTTTCCAACGGAGAAGGAACAAGAAATTATCGATCGTTACTGGAAGAAGCGGATAGCGATCAATAAGGAAAAGAAAAAGGCAAAGGCTAAAGAAGTGACGGACCCAGTTGATGATAATACCGATGATGATGCAGTTGATAACGACAGTTGGAAATCCGAGTTAATCGATCAGCTCAATGCTTTCACTCCCGGAAAATTTGAAAGCTTTTCTCGCCTACTGATTTCCAAAATGGGTGTTCGAATTGACGATAAATTAGGTAAAATCCAGTCTAGAGACCATGGTATTGATGGATTTGGTTATTTTGAGTCAGATGAATTTAGAACCACCCGAGTTGCGATCCAATCCAAAAAATTTGCTAACAATCCGGTTTCAGAACCTGATATTGACAAATTTAAAGGCGTCATGGATAGTTTCAACGCCGAATATGGCATCTTCATTACCACCAGCCACTTCACTGATTCTGCCAAAGAAAAGGCAGTACAAGGCTCCAAGTCAGTCACGTTGATTGATGGCAGACGGGTTGCAGAACTCGTTGCTAAATATCAGCTTCATGTCACCCCTGTTGAGACTTTTACTTTGGATGATTATTATTTCCAAAAAGACTAATTATTTCCAGTCATGCAAAACTCCCTCTTAACACAACAAGCTTTCCTTATTTGCTTGTCACCTTAAGAGGGCGCATTTTTGATACAATTTAACGTCTACACAACAAAATAGTTTAGATTGATCATTCAATAACAAAGTGCCAACCCAAATCGAATTTAAGTTGGCACTTTTTCAGCAAAAAATTCTAATTATCAACCCGTCCCAAAATAAACACATATCCATTCCAACGAGTCGCATCCCCGCTTTCTTCTTGATAGCCACTGATATTATTGACAATTTGGATGCCAAGTTTATAACCAGACATTGAGGCCCGCTTGCTTGCAGTATAGCCTTCTTTATCAAGCAGCTGTTTAATGCCAGCCAATTTAGTGGCGTTGGATGCTTTTTCATGAGCATACAGCCACTTTTGAATGGTTGTGAACGCCTTGATGTCAGTGTAGCCCTTCTTACTGATGGGATTAGGATCACCATCGACGTCATTGTTAAAGGTGTCATAGTTATAGGCAGCAATCTTAGACAACCCTAGATCAATCGAACTGTTGGGAAACAGCTTAACAATTTTTCTGGCCAGCTTTTGCTTCTTGCCGCGTTGGATGTAATTGTTGTAATCTGCGCTGTCAGTGAATTGATTGATACTTGTATACTCAATCTCCGGGTAGTTGGTATTGTGACCGGCTGCGACCTGTGAAGCAGCAACATATCCAGAAGTGCCCTTTGTCGAATTCCCGTCTGGTCGCATATTAACGTAGTAGTAAGTACTTTGTTTCTTATTATGCAGCATGGTTACCGTTTCTGAACGATACATGTTGGCACCAGGATAATTTTTTACATTCGCCCGTTTCTTGGTATGTCGCCAATTCCAGATGTAAATATTTTGTTTGGGGTTCTTAGCATGAAATGTTGCTGACTGATTCCCCCACTTCTCTTTGATAATTTGATAGCCGTAAGGGCTGAATCCCTTGATTAATGCGCTGGAGCGAACCCATCCCTGATAGCCATTATTCCGATCGGCCACGTAGTAGTAAATAGCGCTCTTGAGCTTATGATACACTCTGGCCTTTTTCTGGATAAACAACGTCACGCCTTTTAACTTGGAAACTCTATAAAGCCGCTTTTGAAAGTCTTTTTGCTTGTCACTTGGATAACGTTTTGCTGTCCAAATAGAAGCTTTGGACTTCAAGTTCGTATGGTAGGCATTCTGTGGCAAATCATTTGAGTAAGTATTGAGAACCTTAATCCGATAACCGTTGTGTGCGGCTTGTGCTGGTTGAGGACTAGCAATAAACAGGAGCCCAACAAAGGCTGCCAACACACCAACGAGCTTAATCATGTTTTTCATATGTAACCATTCCCCTCTACTTTTTACGTTAACGATTTTAACAATATTAATTGTTATCAGGTTTACCTAATATAAATGTATAGCTGTTCTTGCGGCCAAACAAATCATGTTCTGGATAATTAAAAGCAATGTTATTGACGATTTGGATGCCCAGATTGTCATCGGAGAGTGACTGCCACTTGCTGGCGGTGTAACCTTTCTTATCCAACAGTTTTTTAATTCCAGCAATCTTAGTTGCGTTGGAGCTCTTTGAATGAGCATACAGCCATTTCTGAATGGTCGGGAACGTCTTGATATCAGTATACCCTTTAGTACTGATTGGGTCTCCTTCTGAGTTCATGCTTTCAGTGAAATGATCGTAATTTTTTACAGCAATCTTGGACAGTTCCAAATCCGGTTTGGAATTGGGAAAAAGTTTGAGAATTTCTCTGGCCAATTTTTGGTTCTTTCCAGTTTGAAGGTACTGATTAAAATCAGTGTTATTAACAAAATCATCAATTGGAACATAGTTCATACCGGTATGATCAGGATTTAGGCCGCTTGTAATTGCAGCTGCCGGAACATAGCCGTGAACGCTGTTGGCAGTCCCATTCAGTGAACCAACCAGATAAACATATTTTGAATTCTTACCATTATGGCGCATGACAACGTCAGCGGTCTTGGCAAAGTTTGCGCCAGGATAATGCTTTAAATTAGCGACCCGTTTGGTATGGGTGTAATTCCAGACGTAAACATTTTTCTGTTTATAAGCAGATTTAACATGGAAAGAATCGTACTTGCCGTACCATTTAATGCCGGTAATTTGATAACCGTAAGGGCTGAATCCCCGCTTTAATGCATTGGTTCTGACATAGCCCACAACACTGCCATACCGATTGTTAACATAATAATAAGTTGCGCTCTTCGAATGTTGATAAATTCGGACCTTGGTTTGAACAAACCAGGTTGTTGTCTTGTAACTGGAAAGCTTAATGCCTTTTTTATGAAAGACAGACGACTTAATCTGTTTTGCATTGACACTGTCAGGATTAACCCACAGCGTCGCTTTTGTTCCCGGCTTTGCGTGAAAAGCAACATTTGAACCGGAATTGGTTTGGATCCGATACGTTTTCAGCGTTTTCACGCGATAATTACTGTGAGCAGCCCGCGCCGACTGTGGGCTGGCAACCATTGCAAATGCCACGAACGCAAGCAGGATGCCAACAAACTTAACAATTTTTTTCATGAATGAACCCCCTCTTTCACTAACAGGATATCATGAATAAGTTACCAATCGGTTAACTCAAAATGACACTGTCATAATATTCTCAGATTCAGACATTGACGAACCAGAAACAATCATATAAAATTAAATGTATTCTACTACGAAAGGAAAGATTGCTATGAGTTCACTTGTTAATCGCAGTTGGCAAAGCCGGTAACAAGTCACATCGATACAGATGCGACTTGATCTTAAGCATGCGATCATGAACGCATCTGTACCGGCAATCTTTCGGAAAACGAACGGTCTGTACAGATGATTCCGGCAGGCCGACTTATCACGAGCATTTCGGTTGGGCAGACTGGAATGCTCGTTTTTGTTCGTATTAATTTTTTAAATAAAATCATTGAGATTGAGGGAGACGGTAATTATGAAGAAAAAATATTTAATTTCAGGTGTCATCGCTGTGTTAATCGTGATTTTGGGCGTCGCATTTGCTCAGGGGAATCAGAAACAAAAGACCCAGGCCAAGCCGACCGTTGGGATTCTTCAATTAATGTCACATCCAGCGCTGGACGCCATCCACAAAGGAATCATTCACGGACTTGAAGAAGAGGGCTACACCCCTGGCAAGAACATCAAAATTGATTTTCAAAATGCCCAAAATGACCAAAGTAATTTGAAAACAATGAGCACCAAATTTGCCAATGAGGATGCAGACCTGTCCATCGGAATTGCAACCCCATCGGCCCAGGCTTTGGCAAATACGATTACCCATAAGCCTGTCATCCTCGGTGCCATCACCGATCCAAAGGGCGCCGGCCTCGTTAAAAATAACAACAAGCCCGGTGGCAACATCACCGGTGTTTCCGACCAAGCACCACTTAAAGAACAACTAGGCTTGATCAAGCAATTCATGCCTCACATGAAGACATTAGGAATCATTTACACATCAAGCGATGACTCCGCCGTCGCCCAATATAAGATGTTCGTCAAAATATGTAAACAGGAAAATGTTCGTTTGAAAGCTTACTCAATCGCTAATACCAATGATTTAACCCAAGTTGCTGAACAAGCCGTTCGTTCGGTTGACGCGATTTACGTTCCAACCGATAACACCATTGCCGGTGCGATGCAAACGCTGGTAGGAGCCGCAAACAACGCAAAGGTACCCGTCTTTCCGGCCGTTGACACCATGGTTAAACAAGGTGGTGTTGCAACGTATGGAATTGACCAATACAAATTGGGAGTTGCAACTGGTAAGATGAGTGGCCAGATCCTCAAAGGAAAGAAGAAGCCTGCCACCACACCAATCAAATTCTTCCGTTATGGAAAATTGATCATCAATGAAAAACAAGCGCACAAGTTGGGCATCAAAGTTCCTGCAGCACTTTTGAAGAAAGCCCAAGAAAAAGGAGAATTGATTAAATGAGTATTATCGTATCAGCAATCGGCCAAGGATTAACTTGGGGGATCGTCGGCATCGGCCTATTTCTCACCTTCAGAATTCTTGATTTTCCCGATATGACCGTTGAAGGCACCTTCCCGATGGGTGCTGCCGCCTGTGTGGCCGCAATTTATTCAGGCGCTTCCCCACTGGTTGCAACCCTAATCGCTTTTATTGCCGGCATGCTGGCTGGCTTGGTAACGGGACTGCTGTACACTAAAGGAAAAATTCCTGTGTTATTAGCAGGAATCTTGGTAATGACCGCTGCTTACTCCGTCAACCTACGGATCATGGGCCGTGCCAACCTATCATTATTTGATAAGCCAACAATGTTGAAGAACCACTTCCTGGAATCACTGCCACCTTACTTTGACAGCGTCGTTCTGGGCATCATTGTGGTCGCAATTGTGACTGCCCTGATTATCTACTTCTTGCAAACCAATTTGGGCCAAGCCTTCATTGCGACTGGGGATAACCCCAACATGGCACGCTCACTTGGCATCAGTACTGATGCGATGCAAATTATGGGACTCGGCGTTTCCAACGGTCTGATTGGCCTTGGTGGTGCTCTGGTGGCCCAAAATAACGGCTTTGCCGACGTTAACATGGGAATCGGCGTCATCGTGGTTGCCTTAGCCTCAATTATCATTGGTGAGGTTGTCTTTGGTGATTTGACCATGAATCAGCGGCTGATTGCCGTCACGATCGGAAGTATCCTGTATCGGTTTGTCATCTTACTTGTTCTCAAGTTGGGCTTCAACGCCAACGACTTGAACCTGATTTCAGCAATTGTTCTGGCCCTCTTCATGATGTTCCCAGTGCTGGAGAAACGTTTCCGGATCCGCCATACTTTAGCAAAGGGGATGACCAAACATGACTGAGCCAATCTTTGAGTTAAAAGATATCGTCGTCACCGTCAATCACGGAACGCCGGAGCAAATTAACATCATGGATCACGTTAACTTGGCGATTTATCCCGGTGACTTTGTGACAATTCTGGGATCAAACGGTGCCGGAAAGTCGACGTTATTTAACGTCATCGGAGGAAATATTCCCGTTTCGGAAGGTCAAATTCTACTTAATGGCAAAGACATCACTAATATGTCCGTGGAACATCGCACCCGCTTTTTAAGCCGCGTTTTCCAAGATCCCAAAATGGGCACCGCCCCACGAATGACCGTTGCCGAAAATCTCTTATTATCCGAAAAGCGCGGTCAGCACCGTGGCTTTGGTTCAAGGCATCTTAAAGCCCACATGGACAAGTTCAAGGAGATTACGTCCGTTATGAACAATGGTCTGGAACACCGGTTAAATACCGCCACCGGCAAATTATCAGGTGGGCAGAGACAGGCGCTTAGCTTCTTAATGGCAACAATCAAGCGCCCTGAGATTTTATTGTTGGATGAACATACCGCTGCCTTAGATCCCCAGACCTCTCAGGAACTGATGACCGCGACCAACGACCAAATCACACAAAACCACCTCACCTGCTTGATGATCACCCACCATTTGGATGATGCTTTAAAGTATGGAAATCGATTAATCGTCCTGGATAACGGAAAGATCACCTACGACATTGCAGGCGACCAAAAGGATAACCTGACAAAGGAAGAATTATTGAGCTTCTTCAACGATATTGAAGAGTAACGCACAAACTCATTTATAATCACAACGTCAATTGGAGGTTGGGTCAAAAGTGTCAACTTTTGACTCAGCCTTTTTTGATGTTTTTCATATTATCTTGCTAAAACATTTGCTAACCGGCGTTTTGTCTTTTGGACATTTTCACCAATTAGTATGAATTATTAGAGAATTTGAAAGCACTTTCTTTGTAATTTTTATACCTTCTTATTTATAATGAGGGCATGGAGGGGATTCTATAAAGTCTTGTGATTGTGAAATTTAGAATAACTTAAACTTATGAAAATAATTCGAAATTTCTTCACAGATTCTTTATAGTTTTTTTGTAAACTTAAGTCAGTAAAAGAAAAGGAAGTGAACATGATGCAAAATCAACAAACAACACCAAAGAAAAAAAGATTTAAGATGCCTTCAGCGTACACGATCTTATTTCTGATTATTATATTCGTTGCAATTTTAACTTGGATCATTCCAGCTGGGCAGTACTCGACTGATAAAGCCGGCAACATTATTGCCCATACTTATAAGGCGGTTGCCTCTAACCCTCAAGGTATTTGGGACGTCTTTTCAGCCCCGATCTATGGAATGGTCGGAAACGACACCACTGAAGGTGCCATCTCTGTTTCTTTGTTTATCTTGGTAATTGGTGGATTCTTGGGCGTTGTCAACCAGACAAAAGCCCTTGATGATGGAATTGCCACCGTTGTTTCAAAGTATAAAGGCAAGGAAAAAGTTTTAATTCCCTTACTGATGATTTTGTTTGCCCTTGGTGGATCAACTTATGGGATGGCTGAAGAAACCATCGCCTTTTATCCACTATTGATTCCAGTCATGATTGGTGTGGGATTTGACTCGCTGGTTGCGGTCTCGATCGTCTTGGTTGGTTCTCAAGTCGGTTGCTTGGCCTCAACGGTTAACCCGTTTGCGACCGGTGTTGCCTCTCAAACCCTTCACATTTCACCCGGTGACGGTATTATTTCCCGGGCGGTTCTGTTTGTCATCGTCGTGACAATTAGTATCCTGTTTGTTTATCAATACGCTGCGAAGATTGAAAAGGATCCGTCAAGATCCTATGTCTTTGAGCAGCGCGAGGAAGATCTGAAACGGTTCGCATTGAACCATGAAGACCAGCCCGGTACCAAAATGACCGGCCGTCAAAAAGCCGTTCTTTGGATGTTTGGATTGACCTTCTTAATTATGATCATGGGGCTCATCCCATGGGACCAAATTAACAAGAACTGGACATTCTTTACCAGCTTCACTAAATGGCTCCAAGGCGTTCCGTTCCTGGGAAGCTTGATCGGGTCAAACTTAACACCGTTTGGTTCCTGGTACTTTACCGAAATCACCACCCTCTTCTTCTTGATGGCAATCGTTGTGATGTTTGTCTTCAAAATGAAGGAGTCAACGTTTATTGAATCATTCTTAGCGGGAATGAGCGACTTCATGGGCGTTGCGATCGTTGTTGCCGTTGCGCGTGGAATTCAAGTCGTTATGAATGACGGAAACATTACCGCAACGGTTCTGCACTGGGGTGAAATGGGATTATCCAACCTCGGTTCAGTTGTCTTCATCATTTTGGCGTACGTCTTTTACATCCCAATGTCCTTCTTGATTCCATCAACGTCGGGCCTTGCAGCTGCGACTATGGGAATCATCGGACCAATGGGTAAGTTTGCGGGCGTTGATCCAAGCTTGGTCGTAACAGCATACCAAAGTGCATCCGGCTGGGTAAACCTGATTACCCCAACTTCGGGTGTCGTAATGGGTGCGTTAACGATCGCGCACGTCAATATCACAACGTGGTGGAAATTCATGTTCAAACTGATGATCTACTTGTTCTTAGCCACTGCAATATTCTTGGGAGTGATGGCGGTTATTTAAAGAGTGCGACGAGGGCTGGGTGATGCGGTTTCTAAGGCAGTTTTGGTTTAAACCCCGCCTTTGGGTTTGAATCAAAGCTGGCTTAGAAGTTAGCATCAGGCCTGTCGTCCAAAGGACTAGACGCTACACTTCGTTTGCGGTCGTCGGAGCAAGTTTAGCTCGACAAGCATTTACTCATCAGCTAAGCCAACTTTCACAGAAATCTACCTTGATTTCACCGGAAGTTGGCTTAGGTGCGGATTACAGCTCAAAGAAACTCATTTCAAAAAATAAGTTCATAAACAATACAACTTAGGAGGCACAACAAACATGTCAGAAAAATTAGTTACTGAAACCGAACAGAATGCCGCCGTTGAAGGTTTAAAACGTCTTGTCAGCAAGCCTTCAGCCAACGATCCCCAAACCGTTTCCAAAACCACACCATTTGGACAAGGGATTGATGACGCACTGACCGAAGTTTTGAAGATTGCCGAAGAAAATGGCTTCAAGACGTTCAAAGATCCTGAAGGCCACTATGGTTATGCTGAAATTGGATCCGGCGATAAAATCTTTGGAATCATCGGCCACGTTGATGTTGTTCCTGCCGGCGATCCAAATGATTGGGACACCGATCCGTTCCACGCTACTGTTAAGGATGGTTATATTTATGGCCGTGGAACCCAAGACGACAAAGGGCCGTCAATGGCCGCGATGTTTGCTGTCAAAGCTCTAGTTGACCGCGGTTACAAGTTTAACTGCCGAATTCGTTTTATCTTTGGCACTGACGAGGAAACCCTCTGGCGCGGCATCGCCGTTTATAATGAGAAAGAATCCCCAATTGATTTTGGGATTGCACCAGATGCAGAATTCCCGTTGATTTACGCAGAAAAAGGCCTTGAGCAGTCCTACTTGGTTGGACCAGGAATGGACGAACTTTCACTCGAACTCGAAAATGCCTTCAACGCTGTTCCTGCCAAGGCACCTTACAATGGTCCCAAGTTAGCGGAAGTCAAGGCAAGTCTTGACAAGCACGGATTTGAATACGAGGATCATGGATCGGACGGGATTACAGTTGTTGGTAAAGCCGTTCACGCCATGAATGCCCCTCAAGGCACCAATGCAGTGTTACGATTGGCGATTGCCTTAGATGATGTTTTCCCAAACAAAGTGCTTGATTTCTTTGGCAAGAAATTTAAAGAAGACGCAACCGGCACCAATTTGTTGGGTGACGTCGAAGATGAAGCATCCGGCCATTTGACCGTCAACATTTCCAGCTTGAAGATCACCAAGGACGAGACCCGAATGCAAGTCGATATGCGAATTCCAGTAACCGTTGATCACGACGAGCTGATTGAGCAACTTAAGAAAGCCGCTGAACCTTACGGATTACACTACGAAGCTTTTGACTACGTTGCCCCACTCTACGTCCCAACTGACAGCCACTTGGTTAAAACCCTGATGGCCACGTATAAGGACCTCACCGGAGATGATACTCAGCCACAAATTTCCGGTGGTGCCACGTTTGCCCGGACCATGAACAATTGTGTTGCCTATGGTGCAATGTTGCCGGGAACGCCCGATTTCATGCATCAAGTCAATGAAAACTGGGAACTGAAAAGTATGTTTAAAGCAATGGATATCTACGCTGAAGCGATTAAACGTCTGTGCGTCGATTAACTTACCGCGACCAAAAAAGCCTCGAGAAAATTCTCGAGGCTTTTTTCATTGCAAACGCAGCTTACTTAGCCTGGGCAGCAGACTTGGCAGCCGCTTTTAAAGCAGCGTTCTTTCGCATATCCATTTCAATTTGTTCCAACGTCTTCCCACGGGTTTCTGGGACCATGAAGATGACAAAGAAGATTGAAACGATGGCGAAGAATGTAAAGACGGCGAATGGACCACCGACGTTATTGTTAAACATGTGGAGTAATTCCAAGAAGAATTGTGAAACAATGAAGTTTCCAATCCAGTTGGCAGCTGAACCAATTGAGGTTCCGACACCACGAACGTTCAATGGGAAAATTTCACCAATCATTAACCAGCAAATTGGACCCCATGAAACGGCGAAACCGAAGATGTAGATCCCAATTAAAATCATGGTTGGGACAGCGGCGTCTTGAACCTTCAACGTAAAGTTTAAAATTGAAAGGATGCCAATTGAAAGTGCCATCACGATTGATCCGAATAGCAAGATCGTCTTCCGGTTGAACCGATCCATGATGTTGTACGCCAAGATGGTGCAAAGAAAGTTCACAACTCCGATTCCAACTGAAATCCAAATTGCATTGCTTTCAGGGAATCCAAAGCCCTTAATAAAGACTTGTGGCAAGAAGTAAATAACTGAGTTAATCCCAACTAATTGCTGCAGTAACATCAGTAAGATCGCAACAATCACGGCCGGACGGGCAACCGTGAACAGCTCTTTTAAGCCACCCTTTGGTTGATTGGCAACCGTTTGGATGTCGGCCAATTCTTTATCAGGGTCCTCATTAGTCTTCGCACGAAGTTCATGCAAGACGTCACGGGCCTCATCAATATCACCTTTTTCAACCAGGTAACGAGGAGACTCAGGCAAAATGATTGAACCGATGAACAGCATCAGCGCTGGAATCAAAGCCGACCCGAGCATCCAACGCCAGTCACGTAAGCCTAATAAGTTGTGGTGCAGGAATCCCAAGTTGGAAACATAGGCCAACAGAATCCCTAAAGTAATCATCAACTGAAACATCGTGCCAAGTGAGCCTCGGTGCGGTGCGTCAGCTAATTCAGCCAAATATGCCGGTGTCAAAGCTGAAGCAGATCCTACGGCAAAGCCTAAAATAATTCGGGCGATGACCATCGAAACAAATCCTTGTGCAAACATCGACAGCCCAGATCCAATTAAAAATAGAATCGAAGCAAAAACCAACAACCGCTTCCGCCCGTATCGATCAGACAATGACCCGATCGATAAGGCACCAACAGACGAACCAATCAAAACTGAAGAGACAATGAAGCCAGTCTGTGCAGTTCCTAAATTGAAATTACTTTCAATCAATGGTGAGGCACCAGAAATAATACCGGTATCAAATCCAAATAAAAGGCCCCCTAATGCACCAAAGAAGAAAATAAAAAATGTACTCAAATGTCTTGCTCTCAAGATACGTCCCTCCCCAGGGAATATAATTTAATGAACGGTTACTAATTGTAAGCCCTTACATATGAAATGTAAACGTTTTACGCCATTTAGTCTCCCCAGCAACCATTCATTTATTTCTGCTCTTAGTGTAAAAACATCCGGTCAAGTTTACAAGTATTTACATTTTTTACCTGCATCTCATGCCTTTAGTGGAATTACAGTTGAAAATATAACGCGTATTTTTTATCTAGTTAGGTACCGAAACATTTTCCTTGCCTTCTGAATTTTTCCGTGTATACTTCATATTGTTAGGTACCTAAGTAAAACATTCAAAGGAGAATTAATATGACAAACGATAAAAGAGCATTACTCGGCAAGTTCTTTGGCTTCATGCACGGCACTCAACGCCTGGCCCGACACCAAGAACGGCCTTACCACTTACGGGGACAAAACCGAGCCCTAGTCATTTTGGCAAAAAAAGGCACTTTGATTCAAAGCCAACTCGCTGAAATTATGGACATCCGCCCATCCTCACTCACGGAACTGTTGGCCAAATTAGAGGAACGTGGCCTGATCACCCGCACCCCTGACGAGAACGACAAACGCGTGACGAATGTGGCAATCACAGATGAAGGAAAGAAGTTAATTCAAGAAGACGACTCAGCCGATGATTTGTTAGACGAGATCTTTGAAGGTTTATCTGATGAAGAATTAACCCAACTTAACGACCTGATGGATAAGTTAAACAACTCACTTAAGAGCAAACTTCCTGACCGTGATGAAGAGCCTTGGGGACCACACGGACACGGCCACCACGGACCATTCGGCCGACCACCTTTTGGCGGCCCTCACGGAGGACCTCATGGTGGACCTCGAGGACCTCATGGACCTAGAGACTTCTTTTAACCGATAGCATCTAAAAAAGACCGCCGACTTTGCACCGGCGATCTTTTTTCATACATACTAATTCTTAACTAAATTCGCCATCACGTCTTTTTTCTTGTTGAGCTTAATGTGGGCTTGGGCAGCCGCTAATTTGGCAACCGGAACTCTAAACGGCGAGCAGGACACATACGACACGTGAATTGCTTCAAAGAATTCAATTGATTTTGGATCACCACCAATTTCGCCACACACGCCAATCGGCAGATTGGGTTTAGCAAAACGGCCCTTTTCCACCGCCATCTTCATCAACTCACCGACGCCGTCAACGTCCACTGTCTGGAATGGGTCGGCGGGTAGAATCCCCTTTTTAATATATTCTGGCATAAAGGAGCCGACGTCATCCCTGGAAAAACCATAGGTCAACTGGGTTAAATCATTCGTCCCGAAGCTGAAGAAGTCCGATACTTCTGCGACTTTATCAGCCGTTAAGCAGGCACGCGGAATTTCCATCATTGTTCCAACTGTATATTCAAGTTTGGCACCCTTTTTTGCAAATAGTTGTTCAACTTGGTTCACGACCACTTCTCGAACCCACTTCATCTCAGCCTTGGATCCGGTGAGTGGAATCATGATATGCGGCTCAATAATCAGTCCTTGATCAAGCAAGTCCAATGCGGCCCCAATAATGGCACGAACCTGCATTTCGTAAATATCCGGGAAGGTGACGGCTAATCGGTCACCACGGTGGCCCAGCATTGGGTTGATTTCCTTCAGGGCATCAACACGGCGCGCCAGATAAGTTGGATCAATATTTAGCTGATCAGCAACCTTTTGGATTTCTTTCTCGTCGTGCGGTAAAAATTCGTGCAACGGCGGATCCAGGAGACGGATGGTCACTGAGCGACCTTCGGAGAGGCGAAACAATTCGTAAAAGTCACCCTGTTGCATTTTGGCTAATTCAGCCAATGGCGCCTCACGTTCTTTTGCGTCTTCAGCAATGATTAACCGTCTCATCTCCAACAATCGTTCCGGTTTGAAGAACATGTGCTCCGTTCGGGTTAAGCCGATGCCGTCTGCCCCAAATTTAAGGGCTTGGGCAAAATCAGCCGGCGTGTCCGCGTTGGCATAGACGCCCATGTCACTTTCCTGTTTGGACCACTCTAAAATCGTCGATAAATTATCATTGACCTTGGTATCGTTGGTTTTAATCTGGCCGATATAAATATTTCCGTTGGTGCCGTCAACCGAAATCCAGTCGCCCTCATTCAACTGCTCACCGGAGATCGTCGCTACTCGGTTTTGATAATCCACCTGAAGGCCATTGACGCCAACCGTGGCAGGTGTCCCCATCCCGCGGGCAACAACTGCCGCGTGAGACGTCATCCCGCCTCGTGAAGTAACGATGGCTTCACTGATGACCATGCCTTCAATATCTTCAGGAGACGTGTCCTGACGAACCAAAATAACTTGTTGTTCCAAATCATCATGCGCCGCTTTGGCTGATTCAGCCGTAAAATAGATTTGTCCAGACGCCGCCCCTGGCGATGCGGGTAGCCCACTTGCAGCAACGGTATTTTGATCCAGTTCTGCTTCATCAAACTCAGGATAAAGAATCGCGCCCACTGAATCGGGATTAATTCGCAAAAGCGCTTCAGTTTGAGAAATCAGTCCCTCATCAACCAGGTCAACGGCAATTTTAACGGCGGCTGTTGGCGTCCGTTTGCCATCCCTTGCTTGAAGCATATACAATGTCCCGTGTTCGATCGTGAACTCCAAGTCCTGCATATCACGGTAGTAAAATTCGAGCTTTTTAGCGATTGCAGCAAATTCGTTGTATAAGTCGGGCATTGTGTCCGCCAACGTACTAATTGGCTGTGGCGTCCGAATACCGGCGACAACGTCTTCTCCTTGAGCATTTAATAAATACTCGCCAAATAATTTGTTTTCGCCGGTTGCCGGGTTTCTGGTAAAGGCAACCCCGGTTCCGGAATCCTCACCGGCATTTCCAAAGACCATCATCTGAATGTTGACGGCCGTACCTAAATCACTGGCGATGTGATTTTCACGACGATAGACCTGGGCTCGGTGATTATTCCAGGATTCAAAGACGGCGTTGACCGCCGCTAATAATTGTTCTTTAGGATCTTGAGGAAAGACCTTTCCTGCCTTGCCAACATAAAGATCCTTGAATTGATCGACAATCTCCTTCAAGTCAGAGACGGTTAAGTCCAAATCGGATTGATAGTTGTGCGTTGTTTTAACATCCTCTAGGACCTGATCGAAAACACCTTCAGGGATCTCATAGACCACGTTTCCAAACATCGCCAGTAAACGGCGGTAGCTGTCATAAGCAAATCGGCGATTGTCAGTCATGTTAGCCAAAACTTCGACCGTTTGATCATTTAAACCGATATTTAAAATCGTGTCCATCATCCCCGGCATCGAAATTGCTGCCCCGGAACGAACTGACACTAATAATGGATTGGTTGGACTATTGAACTGTTTGCCCACTTTTTCACTCAGTTGGGCAATTGCCGCTTCAATCTGAGTTAATGTGTCGTCATTTAATTGATTGTTGTTATCATAGAACGCCTGGCATGCTTCAGTGGTGATCGTAAACCCATCCGGAACTGGAAAGCCCAATGTGGTCATCTGGGCTAAGTTGGCACCTTTTCCACCGAGCAAGCGTCGCATATCTTTGTTGCCTTCTTCGAATCGATAGATGTATTTCATATAATGACGTCCTTTCTAAAATCAATTACACATTTCATTTGATGCGTATATCATATATGATACGTCTTATTAATGCAAATTAAATTTTATAGAACGTTTTATTGCAACTTTCAAAACAATTGATCTGCTGGGATTTTCAGACCTCCAAAAAATATTTTATTTGCTAGATTTTGTCAAATAACACGTTTTATTGGATACATATAGAACGTTGTATGTTAGAATCTATTTGAATGGTACGGACCACTAAATCAAAACGTTTGGAGCGACGACCTTGAAACTTACCCCTCGCCAAAATCAAATTATCGCTATTGTTAAAAAGGACAGCCCAATCACCAGTAAGCAGATTTCCGCTGAGCTGAAACTGAGCATGCCGACAATTCGATCGGACCTGCGATTATTAACGGCATTCGGAATTCTCGAAGCCAAGCCCAAAGTTGGCTACACGTTTAATGATTCCCCAGCCAAGTCTTTGAGTTATCAAAAGCTTTATCAAGAGCCCATCCAACGCATTTTGCAAAAACCGACGGAGATCAGAGAAGATGCGACCCTCACCGAAGCCGTTAATACTTTATTCATTGAAGATGTTGGCTCGTTGTACGTTGTTGGCGACCAAAATGAATTAGTTGGCCTGATTTCTCGAAAGGATTTGCTCAGGGCAACCTTGAATAATACTAATGCATCACTCACGTTAGCCAGCACCGTGATGACACGGATGCCTAATATTTTTACGGTCACACCAGACATGTCTGTGATCGAAACCGGGAAACTATTGCTGGAGCGAAAAGTTGATTCACTTCCGGTAGTCGACCAGGACAACCAGACAAAAGTTGTTGGCAAGATTACCAAAAACCGCATTTTTCAGCACTTTATCGAAAGTGTTCAATAACGTTCGACCCGCTAAGAGCCGAGGCCATGTGCCTTTGCTCTTTTTGCGTTGCAGACTGTATTTTTGCTTTAAGCCTGACTTAAGCTTGATAATGTATAAAGTTCATACAGATAGTTAATTAAGGACGGTGATCGAAAGAACATTATGCTGAAAAAGAGAATTGAATGGATTGACATCGCCAAGGCATATGGCATCATTGCGGTGGTTTTTGGTCACGCAATGGCCAGTGGGAAGGCAACTGATATCATCTACTGGTGGCACATGCCATTATTCTTCATTATTGGCGGCTTCTTCTTAAAACCACTTACAACAAATACATTTGAACAATGGAAAAAGTTTTTTAACAAACGAATTTACAAGGATCTTTTAATTTACTTTTCGGCCGGAATTGGATTAATCCTCTTGTACAGCATCCTTTATAACAAAGACTGGCAGTACCTGATCGATTACCTCTCCCGGCTGCTGGTCGGCGGAAGAACGCTGAACCACTATACCAGTACATTTTGGTTCGTCAACGTTTACCTGCTGTCAATTACGGCAGTGACGCTGCTCATTTCGACCGTTAAATCACGCTGGCTTCAGTTGGGAATCGTTTCTGGCGGTTTGTTTGTGGCAACTTGCTACGACAAAATTGACTGGTCGAACTTGTATCAGTATCAAACGTTGCCGTGGAATGCCGACATTGTTCTGATTGCGGCTTTCTTCACCTATGTCGGTTACTTATTCTTCCACACCAATTGGAAATGGATTGAAAAGCCGGCTTCGATCGGCGTGCTGGTAACTGCTGCGGTCGCTTTGATGGGCCTTTACATCAATCATAACTTTGACTTCAGATTCTCAATGAAGTCTCACTTGATTGAATCATCGGAGCCAAAAATCCTGATGTTGGCAACGATTCCCCTCATCTTCTCATTTGGGGTCATGGGCATCTCGTATTTGACCAGTCGATTGCCAATTAGTTTATTCTTATCAACGATTGGTAAACACACGATGATCATCATGTATCTGCACGGCGCACTGCTGGATATCGCCGAGCAGGCAGGAATCGAAGGCGTCATGGTTAAAGTTTCTATTGCCATAATCGTCCCAATGCTTCTCGCATTGCTGGCACAATCAATGCAAAGAAACCAAGGTGTGTATCTGCGCGCGTGACACGACCCCGGTTAGACTTGAAGCATTAATGTGATAAGCAACGGGGTATTAAACGAATAACACTAAATAAAAAAATGGGCTGGACACAAGCAACGATGCTTGTGTTTCAGCCCATTATTTTATAAACAAGTGTATTATCCAACAGTCTAAATTTCGTCGAAACGTAATTCCATATACTCCGCACCATCCAAGGGATTAAACCGATACGGATCGATCGCCTTAAAACCAGCCGCCCGGTAAATTTTTAATGCGCCCTGCATGGATTTTAAAGTATCCAAGCGAATTGCATCATACCCGAGGCTTTTGGCACTTACCAAAATTCGGGCAACCAGCTCTTGACCAATGCCCAATTGTCGAAAAGCATCCCTCACGTAGAGTCGTTTCATTTCCGCAATTCCGGGTTCAAATGGATGTACGGCAACTGCACCAGCCAACTGATGATCAACGTACGCTAAAATTAAATCACCGCCCGGCTGACTGTACCTGTTTGATAAATCATTTAACTCATCGGAAAAGTCTTGAAAGCTGAGGTCAAATCCCAGCGACTGGGAATATTCAATGAATAACCGTTTGGCGAGTTCAAAATCCTCGTTGGAAACGGCGTGCTTATAAGCAATTTGTGGCTGCTTTTGTGGATCAATCATGGCTATCCCTCCCTTTATGCTTGGGACTACTTTACAAAATGTTGATTACTTATGCAAATTGCGTTGATGAAGCAGTCGCTGCTTTTCTTCTTCGGCCGCCTTATCTGCCATCTTTTGATCATGTTCCCGCTCGCTGGCAGCCTTTTGTGGCAATACCAGGTTGAGCACAATCCCAATAATTGTGGCGAATGCCAATCCAGTAAATTGAAAGTGGCCAATTTGCAAATAGGCATTTCCGACACCAACGACCATTACCGTTGAGGCAATCATCAGGTTTCGCTTGAGACCCATGTCAACCTTATTTTCCACCATAACCTGAATTCCGGCTGTCGCAATTGTTCCAAACAAGAGAAAACTGATTCCGCCAATAACCGGCATCGGCATTTGCATAATCAAAACGTTTAATTTATTGACGAAGGCAAATAAAATCGCGAACATGGCCGCTCCCATCAATACATAAACACTGTGAATCTTGGTAATGGCCATAACGCCAATGTTTTCACCGTAACTGGTCATGGCTGGCGCCCCAACCAAACCGGCAAACAATGAAGCGGCACCATCACCGGCAAGCGTTCGATTCAAGCCAGGGTCCTTGAAGAAGTCCCGACCGGTTAATTCGTCCAGCACCATGATGTGTCCCATATGCTCAGTCATCGTGACGAAGGCAATTGGGGTGATGGCTAAAATTGCCGCCCAATCAATGTGAAATTTGTAATCAATTCCGGGAATATCAAAGGCCGGAATTTTGAACCAGGGTGCAGTTGCAATCGCGTGTAAATCAACGATTCCGCAGAATACCGAAATCAAATACCCACAAACAATCGCCAATAACACTGGAATTAGACCAATAAAGCCTTTAAATAACATGTTAAAAATAATTGCTAAGAATAACGTTGCCAGTGCAATTGAGAAGTATAGCAGACTGTAATGGCCATTTTTCATCATGGCATCTTGTGCTGCGCTACCAGCCAGTGACAGACCAATCACCATCACAATCGGTCCAACCACAATCGGCGGTAAAATATGGTCCACCCAGTCCGATCCGATGCCCCAGATAATCGCCGCCACAATCATATACACAATTCCGACACCAATAACTCCCTGAGCGATTCCAGGATAGCCGGTCGTCTTCATTAACGCCAACATCGGTGTGATAAATGCAAAACTTGATCCCATGTAGGCCGGAATCTTCCGCTGGGTAATCATAATGTGAAGTAGCGTTCCGACACCTGACGCAAACAACGCAATGCTTGGACTCAACCCGACCAATAACGGGACAATCACTGTCGAACCAAACATCGAAAACATGTGTTGAAGTGACAACCCAACCCACGGGAAGAACTTCGGCATGTCATGGATATCTAGAATCGCCCGATCGTCGTGAAATTCATTTTTGTCTGCCATATATATTTGCCACCCTCATTTAAATTTAAATCTTTATGTCACCACTGCACCTCGAACCGCACAAAAAAATGCCCGCCGGCAAGCCGACAGACATTTTCGAGCCTTCACTCGTTCAATATCGTCCTCTTACCAGCCTCACGGGACCAGAGTTAAAGATTCATTCGTTGAAATAATTATAATATACTGAAAACACTTGTCAATCTAATTTAGATCAGCTTCTCCATGTCAATGTGGGGAATGCCGTCTTCCAAATAAACGTCACTAACATTTTTAAAACCAAATGATTGATAAAACTGATTGAGATATTGTTGACCTGCCAAAACAATTTTACTGGCTTTGGGCATTAATTGTGGAATTTGAGCCAATGCTTGATCGACGAGTCTTCTTCCGTGACCACCGCCACGGCTTTGGGGATCGACGACCACTCGTCCGATTCGGGCAACCGTCCGATTTTCTTCAGGGATAATCCGTGCATAAGCGGTTAATTGCCCACGCGCGTCTTTAAACATCAAGTGGTAGGAAATCTTATCGTCGTCATCAACTTCTTGGTAGTAACATTTTTGTTCGACCACAAAGACTGCTACCCTGAGCTTATAAATATCGAAGAGTTCGTTTGTTGTCAGTTGGGAAAATTGTTTTACATACACATCATCCATATTGGCCATCCTTTGTGGTTTAAAAATACAAGATTTTCGCTATCTGTTATAATATATTCAACTAGATTAATATGCAATAATAGAATCTAAATGAGGTATTGATTTGAATAGGCATGACAATGAACCACAATACAAAAAATACGACTTCAATTCTGAAGAGAATCGGCGCCGTCAACACAAGAAACAATATAGCGGCTGGTGGTTGGCACTCTTAATTTTGGTTATCGGGATTGCCCTTGCCCTGTCTGTCAGTTGGTTGTTAACGTCCGGTAATGGCCGGTCTAAGAGTAATTCCACAAACGAGATTAGCAAAACCATCAACAAGTCCGAAAAGGCTTTAACCGGAAAAAGTGACAAGGGTGCACTGACGAGTCAAGTTGAAAAAAATCGGGTGAACGCGTTTAGCAACAAGCTCAAAGACGCCAGTGACGGCGGACTGTCACCCAAAGAACGTTCCCAGTTCCAAACGACAATCAATGAGGAACAAAACCAATCGGTTCGTTCACAAGAGCAAAATCTACTCAATGGCATTAAGAGCAACAAACCTGCCAAGCCCCAGAAGGCGCCCGACCAATTTGCCAGCACCCATACCTTTGCCTCGGTTCAAGACGCCAAGAATTGGGCAAATGCGACTAAACAGCAGTGGCTCAAAGCCGGCTATGTGAATTATACAATTACGTCAAACGGTCAGGGCTATTTCATCTTACGTTTCATCAAATAATTTAAAAAACAGATTATTTTAATCTCAACGTAAAAGACATATCATGGACTTAAGGAGGGATGACCATGGACATTCAAGTACCACTTACAAAGGGTCTCTTAGCAGACAAATACGCGAAGTATGCGGCAGCTGCCGACATCGTGGACGGCAAACCAATTGTCTCGTTTCCAATTAAAATTAACGGTGTCCCGGAAGAAGCCAAATCTTTGGCACTCACCTTTTTGGATTGGGATGCCGTACCAGTCAGTGGCTTTCCATGGATCCATTGGATTGCTGCCAATATCGCACCAACCGTCACCGAAATTCCGGAAGACAACAGTCAAACGTTGAAGGTGCCAATGGTTCAGGGCAGAAACAGCACGGCAGGCGGCATGATTGGTAACAAAGACGTTAAAACTGCGTGGCATTATAACGGACCCAACCCACCGGATAAAGTTCACAACTATCATTTATCAATGTTTGCATTGGACGCCGAATTACCGTTAAAAGACGGCTTTTGGTTGAACGAACTGCAAGACGCAATGCGCGGACACATCCTGGCAACTGCCGAATTCACCATTCCAAGTAAGCCATAATATTTGGTTTTCAGACGTTATGACAAAGAAAAATTAGTGATATAATGAACTTAAATTAATTTGTGGGAGGTTTCTTCATGGAATCCAATTATAAAACCATTTTAGTACCGGTCGATGGGTCTAGTCAGTCAGAGGACGCATTGGCAAAGGGCGCACAATTTGCAAAAAATAACGATGCTCATTTGGACGTACTTCATGTTCTGAGCACACAACAATACGGTTATAACTACGGCGGAATGGTAGACGGCGATGTCATCAACAATCTTGTTGAAGATACCACGGACTATTTGAACAAACTCGTTGACCGGATTAAAAAAGAATCGGGTCTTGACGACATTCAAATTCACATTCGTTTCGGTAATCCAAAGACTGTTATTTCAATGGAATTCCCAAGAGACCACAAATCTGACTTAATCATCATCGGCGCAACCGGTATGAGTCGGCTACAACGTGTTTTAGAAGGATCAGTGTCATCATTCGTTGACAGAAATGCCAAGTGTGACGTCATGGTCATTCGAACGAACACAGACAATAAGCCATATATTCCATTTCCAAAGGATTAAATCAACTATCACCCATATAGATCATCGAAGGACAACTGTGTTCTTTGGTGGTCTTTTTTCATGGCTATATTTAGGGGGCAATTTGTTGACCTTATTCCCCAACAAGGTATGATTAAATTAGTATATGTAAGCGCTGTAATCCGAGAGGAGAATCAACTATGAAAGTACTAGTTATTGGTGGAATTGCCGGTGGGCCTTCATTTGCCACCAGACTTCGTCGAATAAACGAAAATGCTGAAATTATTATCCTTGAACGTGGCGCGGCAATTTCTGTTGCCAGTTGTGCCCTGCCTTATTACTTGGGTGGCCTGATCAAGGATCGGTCCGCAGTAATCGAACGAACCCCAGAAATTTTAAAGCAGAAAAATAATATTGATGTTCGATTATTTAATGAAGTGACCAAGATTAATTCCGCCGACAAAAATGTTGACGTCAAAAACCTTCAAACGGGGGAAACTTATCGTGAGTCTTATGACAAGTTGATCATTGCAACAGGAGCCAGTCCAACATTCCCCGAAATTAAGGGTATTCATGACGCAGATAACGCGTTTGTTCTACGAGCCGTGACCGATGCAGATAAGATCAAAGCGTTTATTGACGAAAAGCACCCGCAACACGCAACGGTCCTGGGGGCCGGTTCAATTGGAATCGAAGTTTCAGAAGCACTCGTCGATAACAATATTGACGTGACAATCGTCGAGCAGTCCGGACACGTTGCTTCGCCATTTGATCCGGAAATTACGGATATTGTTGCCGAAGAATTGCACAAACAAGGCGTTCATGTCATCCTTAATGAAACGGTCGACGAGATCCGCGATAACGGTCATACCCTCGTTTTAGCCGATGGAACAATTCATGAAACAGACATGCTGTTTTTAGGCACAGGTGTTCAACCAAATAGTGAAATCGCAGGGGCTGCTGGCATTAACCTGTCTGATGATGGCCACGTGATCGTTGATCATCATCTGCAGACAAATCTACCCGATATCTACGCGATTGGCGATGTGATCGAGACGACGAGTTTAATTACCGGCAAGCCCATTCCAAGCTTGCTGTCGAGTGCTGCAAATCGGCAGGGTCATTTATTGGCCGATATCTTAAATGGAAGTTCCTTAGAATACAAAGGCTTTATTAGTGCTGGCGTATCAAAGTTCTTTGATTTAACTGCCAGTTTCGTTGGCTTTACAGAGCAAACTTTACAGCAACTTGGGATTACGAATTACAAGACCGTCTTCATCACACCTTTTGACCGAGCTTATTTCTATCCAAATGCTGATCGAGTGAACTTCAAATTAATTTACGAAGATAAAACCGGTAAAATTCTGGGCGGTCAAGCTGTTGGTCGAAACGGGATTGATAAGCGGATTGCCGAATTGTCCGTCGCAATTACCGGTAATTTAACGGCGTTTGATTTGCCTTCCCTGGAAATTCCTTATTCGCCGCCTTACTCATCGACCCGAGATGTCTTGAACATTGCGGGATATGTCGCCATTAACCAGCTTACAAATACAACTGCCACGATTAAAGCAGAAGCGATTTCTCCAGATGACTTAGCTCATGCGGCATTTTTAGATATCCGAGAGGCTGGCAAACCGGTGGCCGGTTCCATCACCCCCACCCTGAACATCCCATTATCAGAACTACGTGACCGAATTGATGAGATTCCAAAGGATAAAAAAGTCTACATCACATTCCGTAAGGGACTTGGTCCGTATAATGCTTCTCGAGTTTTAGCCGGAAAAGGTATCAATGCGATTATGATTGAAGAATAATTAGATGAATATCTAAATAAATGTTGAAGAAAATAGAAATTTAGCCCCTTTAAACCCATTTTTAACTTGTGGCACAGTATAATATGTATGTAAGGACGGGAGTGTGATGATATGCCGCGAAAACTAAGACCAAATTTAGCAATCAAAAAAGTCTTAAAAATTTACCAAAAGAACTTTTTAACCAATACATTTACCGCGCCTCAAAATGACGCCTTGCAGCTGATATTCAGCCTTGGCTACACGGTAAGTGCCGACGTTAACGAAAGTTCATATGGATACGTTAAGGTCGTCAATATGGATACAGGAAAGTCGCTTGTTTTGACCAATCTCAGTGGCAATAAAGCCTTACTGGACGGTGGCCTGACAGTCCTTTCCGAACCCGAATTGGACCTCGACACATTTGATTATGTTGGCTACTTGAATGTCAAAGGAAATAATCCAGACTATTTGACCCCAACCGTTGCAAACTTAAAAATGCTGCGTAACCGATTAAATCAAATCAACGCCACATTTGAGCGTCTGAAACGGCTGCGGACGGATTATGAGGAACATCTTACCAAAATCGACTCTGAATACAATAAAAACGTTAATTCATTTATTACGATTGTGGATCAAGTCGAACGGATGTCTAATCGATTGACTGAAACGGACAATTCAAAGAACAAACACCACGAATAAAAATGGCAGGGTAACCTGCTTTTTTATTTTACCATAACGGGATATTTTTTGGTACGGTTTTTATTTTTTAGATGTTTTATTAAATACATTTTATCCAATACTCATGAAATATTCACGAAATTTAACCCCATTTTTAATTAATGCCCCATATAATTTACCCTGTTGCAAATAACTGCAAACAATATTTTTGGAGGAGTATATTTTATGAGATTATCTAGAATTGCGTTGGCTTCACTAATTTCTTTGGGTGTTTTAGGGGGCGTTTCGTCCAACGCTTCAGCCAGTCATCACCAGGCTTATCAAAAGGTTCTTTGGAACAAGGCGATGGCTCACCACAAAGTTGGGTTAAAAAACGGTAAGGGAATTATTTGGAACAAACCATATAAGACTTCCAAAAATTCTAAAATTAAATACCGAATCTCCCATAAAAAGGGATTGGTCTTAACCACCCTTCGCCACATGAAAGTTAAGAGCGGAACCATTTATTACTTTGTCAAAGGTGGCAAAATTAGCGGCTGGATCAACAAAAACAGTGTTAAGTTGATCAAAAATAAGGGTGGTAAGGTTACACCAATCACTAACGGTGACGCCAAACCTGGTATTGCGTCATCACAATCAACACCTGCCGCTTCAGGGGCTTCTAATAGTGTAAATACGGTAAAACCAGCAAATTCTGCTAGTCAAAGTTCTCAAAGCACTTCAAGCATTTCCTCGTATCCTTCCCAACCAAGTACAGTTGTTTCAGGAAAAAGCAAGGTGACTAACAAAGTTGAAAAGAAACGAGCTGCTCAGCCGGATTCTGAGCATGCCTTCGATACCTATACTGAAGGCGAGATTGCCGATACAAGTTGGGTCTACCACCAAACATGGGATTCAAAAGACAACACCGGTAAACCAGCTTCTCAAGTTCTTGCAGCACGTGTAAAAAAGGGAACTAAAATTTTGATTGCCTTAAATGACCCTCATGATGGCCACAAGCAAGTTATGATTAAAACGGCTGATGGTAAGATTTCGGGATATGTCGATTGGTCACAAATCAAAATTGGTACCGGCTCAAACGCTGTTACTCCTGCTCCTGAGCCAGTCAAAGAAGATAAGTCAACTTCTGATAAAATACAACCTAAAGAAACTGAAGGACCTAAAGACAGCACAAAAGAATTACCTGGTCAAAACAGTAACTCAGGTTCACCAGCAAACGGTCAGTCCAAATCCGATAATAATGCATCCCAAAAATAATCTGTGATCGATTCATTGTTAAGCACCCAAAATTTGGGTGTTTTTTTGCAATATTTGTGAAATTTCAAAATCCATCAAATTTCCCCAACCCCCTGTTTTGACAACCATAGCCCGCGGTTGTCCGTTTTCAATCATTTGCAATCATTTTTATCTTTGGTAAACTAGTTGTCATTGCTAACAGGAGGTATACATGGATTCAAAAAACACAACAAAGATTGGACTTTTTCAACTTGTCATGCTGACACTGGGATCACTGATTGGTTCCGGCTGGCTTTTCGGATCATGGGAAGCAACTAAGATTGCCGGCCCGGCAGCGATTATTTCTTGGGTCATTGGTGGCGTCGTGATTGCGGCAATCGCTTATGACTATGTCGAAATCGGCGCAATGTTTCCCGAGGCTGGCGGAATGAGCCGCTATGCCCAATATTCACACGGGCCACTTTTGGGGTTCATTGCATCATGGGCCAACTGGATTTCATTAATCACGTTAATTCCGATTGAAGCCGTCGCCGCTGTTCAGTATATGAGTTCCTGGCCGTGGTCATGGGCGAACTGGACCCACGCGTTTTTGAAAAACGGTGCGATCACCACGTCCGGCTTAATGGTTGTTTTCGTATTTATCTTAGTATTCACCCTCTTAAATTTCTGGTCCGTTAAACTGTTAACCAGCTTCACCAGTTTAATATCAATTCTAAAAATCGGGGTTCCTGCCCTAACAATTATCATGCTGACCGTGTCAGGATTTTATCCGCAAAACTACGGTCACTCTGTTCACGAGTTTATGCCATATGGTTCGGCTCCGATTTTCGCCGCAACGTCGGCCGCCGGGATTATCTTTTCATTTAACGCATTTCAGACCGTGATCAATATGGGAAGCGAAATCAAAAAATCTCGGAAAAATATCGGTCGTGGTATTTTTATTTCATTGCTGATCAGTGGGATTATTTACATTCTGCTTCAAAGCACTTACATCACATCTATGAAGCCGTCAACGCTTGCGTCAACCGGTTGGAGTGGTTTTGATTTTAACTCGCCGTTCGCTGATTTAGCGATTATGTTGGGCATTCGCTGGTTATCCGTTCTGTTGTACATGGACGCCTTTGTTTCGCCAGTCGGAACCGGCGTGTCATTTGCTGCTTCCACTGGCCGCGCCTTGTACGCCATGGAAAGCAATCAACATATTCCAAGCTTTATCGGTAAAATCAATCAAAAGTACGGCATCCCGCGAGTTGCGATGATCGTCAACCTCGTACTTAGTATGCTGATGGTTTCCGTATTCAGGTCATGGTCAACGTTGGCAACCGTTATTTCAACGTCGACATTAATCGCTTATTTAACCGGTCCGGTGACCGCGGTTGCCTTCCGGAAATTGGCGCCTAACTTCAAGCGTCCGGTCAAATTAAAGAATCTTGGCTGGATGGCCCCACTTTCATTTGTCTTGGCCTCTCTGGCCATTTATTGGGCAATGTGGCCAACAACCGTTGAAGTCATTCTGGTCATTTTGATCGGCCTACCATTTTACTTTTACTATGAATATCGAGCTGGTTACGTTGATACCAGAAAGGCGTTTTACTCCAGTATGTGGATGATTATTTATCTGATCTTTATTTCGATCATGTCATATATTGGCAGCGCCGAGTTCAATGGCATCAACTGGATCCATTATCCATGGGACTTCGTTGTCATTGCCTTGGCATCCCTGGCGTTTTACTACTGGGGAATCAAAACCGCCCACGTTTTCCCTGATTTCTATCAGGCCAAGAAGCTGAACGACACCGTTAAAATGAACGATGATGATTAGTAACTTATTTTAAAATATAAAAGAGGCTGGGACAAAAGTCTCAGCTCACG
>NZ_AZGK01000029.1 GCF_001435315.1 Lentilactobacillus parabuchneri DSM 5707 = NBRC 107865 | reverse complement strand
CTCGTCGTGAAGGCAGGAAAGCAAAGTTTAGGAAACTTTGGCTTTCAGCCAATTCAGTGTCTGGGTTTAGTTAGCTAGTCAACTCCTTATCCTCGCTCCCGTTGGTCGTTCCGGTACCGTTGACTACCAGCTAGTACTCGGTTTTAATTGCAACATGGTACAAGGATTAAGTTCGAAGGAGTGTAAACGACTGAACTTAATTTTTGTAACATGTTCCAGCATGCTAGGAAAATCCTAGCATGCTTTTTTAATCGTTTTTTCCAAAATCAAGAATCCAAGTTTAACAGCATTTAATTAGCTTAAGTATCCTAGGATTTTGCTACACATCTCCCTATTCTGCACAAATATTACAAGAAGTAATTGTAGCATTTTCCTAGGACTAAATATCGCAGTTATAACAAGGGTTTGGACGCCGACACTGTCGGCTCATCTTTTTCCAAAACGGGTCAATTTTGGAAAAAATGCACAGTCCCTTTATGCTCATAGCATTCCTTGTATTCTTTCTGTTTGAGCAAAGCGAAATCTAAGACAGTCTGTAAAAACACACCGAATTTTCATTCGGTGTGTAAGTGCGCCTTTAGCCCCTTTAACGGAATTATGCTATTCTTGATTTGTTTAAGATGGTGACTACTGACTAATACGAATTCGCTAGCTTGCCAGAGCTAAGGCAATAGTTACTAAAAAAGCGCTGTGGAATAAAATCCATGGCGCTTTTTTTATAGCAAAAAAAGCTTATTGATCAACATCATATTGCTCCATTGCTTCATGCATAAAATTTCTTTCCCTTTCAGCTATCCGTTTACGTTTAGCAATTTCTTCAGCATTATTTTTTCTCGACGAAGTATATATTTTCTGCAATTGCTTAAAGTCAACATCAAAGCCATTTTTTTGCATTTCTTGTACAAAAAATTTATCCAAACTCATTAACATAATAGCCACCTACCAAATTAAATAATTTTTACGTTGTTGATCCCACCTAGCCACGATTAATTCAGCTTCAGTCGGTTCAGACAATTTGTCCCCGTCAACATTTACTAAATCACCATTATCGGCATCGTCCAATTTCAATTGCTGTTTAATCTGTTTCAACAAACCTCCATAACCAATTTGACGAGTACCAGCCAAGGCTTGCTCCAAGTCATCAATCACCTGTTGATTGCGATTATCATCGTCCGTCATGTAATCAGCAGACTTAACTTGATATTTAGCCGTTTCCTGAGCGCTAGCGAGCAAAGAGGACTTTCCCTTAGATTTATTCGTCCGAACCGCTTCAACGTTCACAATCGGCTTATATGAGCTTTTAAGAGCCTTCTGCCATAAGTTAGTCCAATTAACTTGAGACAAATAGTTTCCTGTTCCCTTAAAATAAGCACTCTTAACAAAAAGCAAAACATGCAAATGTTGATGATAAGAACCATTTGCATTCGTCGTAATTTCAGTTGAGCGAACAAAGCCTAGCAGATTCTTAGATACTTTTTTATAATGAACCAACTTAAAGAAAGCATGAGTTAACGCCTTCAAACGTCGTTTTAAGTCAACACCATCAACTGAATTTTCTTCTGTAAGTGTTAAAAAAATAAATCTAGCAGTTGAATGCCGCCGATGAGCTTCTGCCAAAATTTCAGTTAACTGACTAGAGTTTTTTAAACTTCTACGCCAGTTGCACAAAGGACATAGCCGACTCTTACAGAACCACGTTTGATAAAGCTTAGTTGAACCATCAGGCAACTTTCGAAAACGCAAAACATCTGCGCAGCCTTGTACTTTATGTGCTTTTTTATATAACAAAATTGATAGATATTCTGCATAACGCAAGTTTTCTAATTTCTTCTGCCGCCAAGGTCGTGGCTTCCCATAACTATTTTTATCTTGCAATATCTTTTTATTCGCCAAATCAAAAGCTCCTCTCACAAGCCACGTGAGAAGAGTTAATCTTTTATGTATTTACTAGAACTAAGGACTTGACGCTTACTAACTCAAGCTTTAAACTATGTCTAGTAAATCCGAATATTCAAGATTAACTCACGTGTTCCCCGTCGCCAAACTAGGAATTCTCATGTGGGTTTTTTTATTGTTTCGTTTTATACCATCATAATACGCTTTAGGCCAGACGTGTCAAGGCTTAAAGGCAGTTTTGAAAAAAATAATTGTGTCTAGTATGTATCAAGATAAGAGGGAACTGGCAAAAATCGCCAGTTTCAAGCCCTCGGGCGCTGTCGCCCCGAACCCCGACCAAGCTGAACCAGCTTGACCGCAAAACNCCGCTCAAACTCACCCCGCACTCGCCGTGAGGCAGGCAAAAAAAGCAGGTGTGCTTTTCTTTGCATGCGCAAAAGTGTCTTGGTCTAGTGAGCCTATCAACTCCTTAAAGCCTCCTAGAACGGCTAAAAGCCGTTCTACGTCGATTTACCGTTGACAGACAGCTAAATTATGCATTTAACAGCTAAAATGGCTTAGAGAGCAAATTAGAGCCATTTAAAGCCAACATTCAAAGCAGTTAAAGTCCGAAGGAGGCTAGCGACTGGACTTTAACTGCTTTGAATGTTTCAACTGACGCAAGTCAGTTTTGTTTGAGCGAAGCGAAATCTGATACAGGTTTTAATGGTTTTAGCGCAACGTCATCTTTGATGACGTGTAAGTGCGCATTTAACATTTTCTTTTGATTTTTTCATTGCTATTTTTAAAGCAATGCGCACTTACACACCACAATTAAAATTGATGGTGTTTGTGCTAAATTTCCTGTATCAGAAGTCGGCTAGCCGACAACAAAAAAAAGGTGCTCGAATTGAGCACCCACTTTTTATTCACTAATCAATCTTGTATCTCGCCAGTTTCTTTGTCTATGTCTCCTCTGCCATACTTGCGTTCCTGATAAACAGCATCGAAATATAGTCTTATCAGTCCAGTATGAGCACGTAAAACCGAATTAACGACCTTGATACTAGGCATGCCATATTCTGAACCATGAGCTTTTAAAAAGCGTCTCAATTCACGCATATTTGCCAAATTATGGTCATCAATCAAATCACAAACATCATTCAGCATGTCGTCTTTGTCTTCCACATCAAGCGATATATATCTATCAATATCAAAATTATTTATCAGCGTAATATCTTTTTTATTATATTTATGTTTTTTCTTCTCAATAGCATCTTTAGACTCATGTGTAAGGTATGAATACATGCTTGCCATACTTCTGATGACTATTTGCACTTTAGCGATACTCCGATCACCTAGAAGCTGTTTAATCTTGTACCGAACACTATCAGCAGTAACTGGGTTTTTAGCCACATAGACAACATGATAATGCGGTTTTTTATAGTGCTTGCCATTTCGTATGACATCATCAGGTGTCCATTTTGATTTATCAGTTTTTTCATCCATATCATGAAATGGACTAATAGCAATTGGAACACCAATTAATTCTAATTTCGATTTCCAATCTTCTGGAATAGATTCGGGATATAACAAAAAGGTGAAGTATCTTGATTTGTCTTTTGCCATAATGGTAAAATAGCCTTGATAGAACAACAATGTTTAGCGGAAACTATCGTCTTGCCCAAGCCGAGTTTTCGCTTATTTTTTTTGTTCTAATTCCTTTCTTGAATAATTTTCTAAAGCTAAAGCTAAAATTGCAGACTTAGAAAAACCCTTTTCTTTCGCAAGATTTTCCAAAGTGAAATACTGATCTTCGGTTAGACTGACCGTAATTCTTTTTTTATTTGTAGCCATATTTTTACTCCAAACCAAATCAAATTTAAGTACACCATTATTATGCTTTTTTGCAACATTATTGTCAATAATATATGCTATAAATCTCTATTTCGCTAAAAACTCGCTAAAAACTCGCCGAAAACTCGCCGAGATTTAAAACTCTGTAACCATTGATATTAAAGGCTTGAAGACCATTTTTAACCAAAATTGGCACTCGGCACTTAAAAGGGGGGTCGTAGTACGGTCGCAAAATTCGCTCCCTCGCCCCCTGATTTTCAAATTTATATCCCACACGAATAAAACCATGGGCGCTGCCCAAACCTGCAAGCTGTGTCAGCTTGACCCCATAAATGAGCGGG
>NZ_AZGK01000028.1 GCF_001435315.1 Lentilactobacillus parabuchneri DSM 5707 = NBRC 107865 | reverse complement strand
TTTGTCGGCGGGACTTATGTCCCAGCCACGTCTTTTTTTGTTTTCAGCGCGAAGATGATATATTATAAGAGTTAGTAAAGATATTAAGAAAGTTTAAAGCTTTTAGTGGAATTTATTCTATTTAGGGCTTCATTTTTTATCCATTATCTAATATGATAGGGATGTGGCTTATTCGGAGGTGTGGATCATTGAATAAAATAATTAAACATGGATTAACTGCGCTACTTGTTACGGGGATGGGGATTTTATTCACAAGCTTTTCTGCCCAAAGTACATACCAACAAGCTTATGCCTCAACGGCAAGCAGTTTCATCAGTCAATACAAAAGTGATGTGACAAAAGCAGCAACGAAATACAATTTGTATGGGTCGGTCATGATGGCCCAGGCTGGCTTGGAAAGTGGCTGGGGGCAAAGCCAATTGACCCAAGAAGCTAATAATTTCTTTGGTATTAAGGGTGCCTATAATGGTGCCTCCGTTTCGATGCCAACCGTTGAATACAACAGTAATGGTCAAATGATTAACACGACGGCGAATTTCAAAAAATATCCCACCGCTTACGCTTCTTTTGCCGATAACGGATCGACACTTAGGAACGGGACGAGTTGGGATTCTAAGTACTACTCAGGTTCATGGAAAGAAAACGCGGCCACTTATCAAGATGCTGCCAATGCTTTGACGGGAAAATACGCCACCGCACCCAATTATGGGGCTTCTTTGATTACCGTCATTCAAACCTATAATTTGGATCAGGTGTTTGGTGAGACGTCTGGTTCGTCTTCCAGTTCCAGTTCAACGTCCAGCAGCTCGTCATCACAAACGTCCTCAACCACCAGCTCGTCGAGTTCGTCAGCCACTTCAACAACTCAGACTCAAACACCAGTGACCCCGGTTAAGCAATTAGCGAAGGTTAAATACTATAAAGCTTCCGGAAAAGATTTAGTGCCGCTTTCAAAGAAATACAAGAAGTATTACGTATATAATCATGTGAAGGGCGCCGCTAATAGTGAGAAACGTTATACCTGGTCACAACTGGGCGTTAATAGTCGTGTCCAAGTTTATTTGGATATGCGTGGTGTCAAGACGAATAGTTCAACTAACTGGTATCGACTGAGATTTTACAGCAATGCCAAAGCCAAAAAGTTCTGGGTTAGTGCACCTGCACTTCAATTTGCGACAACCTATTCCGGTTCAGCAACTGGGGCTTTGACGCCAAGTAAGACGTCAAATGGTTATATTTATAATCACATTGTCGGCTCAAGCTTGTTGTCCAAGCCGGTCAAAAAAGTGAAAACTTTAGCGGCCGTCAATAAGGGTTATAATGTCAGCAAAACCGCTTTACAAAAGTCATCCAAGGGATTAGTTTTGTGGTACAAAATTTCCGATGGCAAGACTAAAGGTTGGATTAAGGGCTCAGATGTAGTATCATATCCTGGATCGGTCGCGGTAGTTAATCATAAGGCGGTCAAGTCGGTATCCAAGAACGCCAGCTCGACTTATCTGTATGATCACGCCAACGCAACCGGCAATTTACAGAAGCACTACAAACTAAGTCAAGTTAATTTAAGTGTTGGAACGAAGGTTACTGTCGATAAGATGGGTTATAAAGTCAGTGATGGCTCTATTTGGTATCGAATTTCGAGTCCGAGTTCTTCGGCCAAGTATTGGGTTCCGGCATCGTTTTTCTCATAAGTTAACAGCGAGTCGTCCTTCATAATAAAAAATCATCAATTATGAGGGTGATTGGGAGGTTTTTAGAATTACTAAGCAATGTGTACACGTCATGATGAAAGCCCTGGCTGCAGCGATTGCGGTTATCGGCTTTTGTTTTGTGCAAGCAAATATAGCAAACGCCAGTGTCGAAACTGACTTTATCAATCGTTTAAAGGACCCGGTCGTAAAGGTTAGCAAACAAAATCATCTTTATCCATCGGTTATGATGGCTCAGGCAATCGTTGAAAGCGATTTTGGCCGGTCCGAGTTATCGTTGGACGCCAACAATTACTTTGGCGTTAAAGGCAGTTATAATGGCCAATCCGTGACGATGAGTACCGGTGAGTACACGGCAAATGGTAAACATTACATGACTGCTGCCGCCTTTAAAAAGTATCCAACCATTGAAGCTTCAATCAAGGATAATGCGTATCTTTTGCGCCATGGGACGTTAACGGATTCGAATTATTATTCCGGAACCTGGACCAGTAACGCCCCAACATCAAGTGATGCCGCGATGGCTCTATCATTAACCTATGCGACCGACATGGAGTACGGCAACAAGCTGAACGCCATCATCGTCAAATATGATTTGAATAAGCTTGACGGATCAGTGAGTTCGGGAGATATCAACTCCAAGATTGATGCATCATTGGACAAACAACTTGCAGGTAACAAGAAGCAAGAGGCTGAAGTCCGGGCCGAAAATGCCCAATCAAAGATTAATAGTATTCCCAAGCGAATTATTCCAAACTTTGTATTTAACACGAAGGGTGCAACCAAGATTAATCAGGGGGATCCGGTTATCCAATTTAATAGCCTCCCTTTGCAAAACATCGTTGAGAAGTAGTTATTTAAGGGTTCGCAAAGATTATTTGTGAACCCTTTTTTTTGTTGCAATATTTGTTATAATGTTACTCGTGAATTTAGAGTTTCTTAAACTAGGAGAGAAACAATGGAAAATGATTATAAAGTAAAAGTAGAAAATGTTACCAAGGAGTACGAACTCTTTAAGACGCAGTCAGAAAAGCTGAGATCCTTTTTTTCGCTGTCCAAAAAACCAGTTCCTCATTTTTGGTCACTGATGGGTATTACATTGACCATTCAACCGGGGGAAACGATGGGCCTAATTGGGGTTAACGGCTCTGGTAAGTCAACGATTTCAAACATTATTTCCGGCATTATCCCCCAAACGACCGGGTACGTTGATGTTCGTGGCGAAACCTCAATCGTGGCGATCCATGCCGGATTGAGAAGTAATTTAACCGGACGGGAAAATATCCGCTTGAAGTCACTGATGCAGGGGCTGACTAATGAAGAAATCGACGAATTAATGCCCGACATTATTGCATTTGCTGACATTGGGGATTTCGTTGACCAACCGGTTAAGAGCTATTCAAGCGGGATGCGTTCGCGGCTGGGATTTGCTATTGCCGTGCATATCAACCCGGATATCTTGATTATTGACGAAGCGTTATCGGTTGGTGATGATACGTTCTACCAGAAGTGTGTTGACAAAATTACCGAGTTTAAAGCTGAAGGAAAGACCATTATTTTTGTCAGCCATTCTTTGAAGCAGATTGAAATGCTTTGTGACAGAGTCGCTTGGATTAACTATGGCGAACTTAAAATGGTCGGTGATACTAAAGAAGTCACCAGCCAATACCGTGAGTTTACTCAGTGGTTTAAAAAACTCAGTAAAAAAGAAAAGCATAAGTTTGAGTCGGAACGAAAGAGTATCCAAAAGAACTTCAGTATTCAAAATTACCAAAAGAAGGTTACCGAACAGGAACAAGCTGCCAATCCAGAAGCAAAGGATATCCCGGCTAAGGTCCACAAACGGTTCTATGGTTCTGTGATCAGTGAAAAAATGTCAGTTTGGAACCAGCTGTTAACCTGGGCGGTTTTGATCGTGGTAGTTTTCTTCTGCTTGGTTAACGTTTCGGGCCACTCGCTCGAACACGTCATTGATAACCCGGTTTCAATCGTGCATCCATCACACACCTTACATTTACCCGGGACCGAATAAAATTTATGAAATTCAGTAGATGAGATCGCGCGTCACCGCAAAAGATCTCATTTATTTTTAAATGTAGTTGACAGCGCTTACAATATTGAGTATATTATGTTCGGGTACTAAATAAATACCTTCTAATCAATTCTCTTTCTCTCTTAAAAAGCTGACGTCTTTATAACGCCAGTTTTTTTATGTATAATTATATGATGGTCAATGTCAAAGGAGGCAAAACATTGAAAAGTCATGAGGTTTTAACGTTGATTGAAGAGATTACCAGAAATGATGGCACAAAGTACATCGAGATCAGTAACATGGTTCAAAACGGAAGGGCAGAATTAGCCGCTGAGAGAGGTTTTATCAAGCAGGTAAGGATATTACAGCTAAACATCCCGCACTCACCTCACGTCGCAAAATATGAGCAATACGTCAATGAGAATTACACCATGCCTGATGAAAACATGGATCATTTTGAAGAATGGCGGAAAACCCCTGAAATGCAGAAGGAAGTTGACATTATTCTGAAAGAAAATCACATTAGTTAGGGGCTTAATGAAATTTAAATGAAATTTTGGTTTGCATATTTTCCGTGGATATGATATAAATATATATGTCGTTTTTAAAGAAAATATTTTTGCTCCGTAGTTCAGTGGTAG
>NZ_AZGK01000027.1 GCF_001435315.1 Lentilactobacillus parabuchneri DSM 5707 = NBRC 107865 | reverse complement strand
CCTGTCTCAAATATTGACTTCAATCCACTCAAGGCCGTGGTCAAAATGAAGACGGCCAGGCATTTGAAGTTGTCCCAACCAGTGAACAACAACGGATTACGAACCTATTAAAGAATAGTCTTAAGAATTAAGGAGTAGAGCTTTGAATAATTCGTCAGAAACAGTAAATAACACGATTGATTTGAGTCGCTTAATGGCGATCCTACGCAAGCACTTCAAGATGCTGATTGCCTGGACCCTACTTGCCGGGGTGCTGGGCTTCGTGGTTGCTCAGTTTGTAGTGGTGCCAAAGTATACGGCGACAACTGAGATCTTGGTTAACCAGAAGCGCAGCAATGATAATAACGGGCAAGCCTACAACAATCAGCAAAGTTAGTATAGTTTTATGAGGGAGGAAAGGTATTTTGAAATTAGCAATTTTTGCGCCAAACGTTTTACCAGTTCCCGCTTTAGACGGCGGAGCGGTTGAGGAGTTGACAACTTATATCATTGAAGAGAATGAGCAAAAGCATTTATATGATATAGACTTGTATACCATTGATAATTGTAATAGACTTTCTAATTTCAAATTTAAATATACTAATATTTTACAAATTAAATATAAGCCTAATCAGACGAAGCAACACTTTATAGATATATTGAATAAATTTCTAATAAGAATGCCGAATGGTCGGGTTATATCTGACTTTAGTGAATGTTTAACTCATAATTTTAAGAAAAATTTCTATGATGCAGTTATTGTTGAAGACAATAGAGAAGTATTTAACACTATTGTTCGAAAAATAAATCAAGAAAAATTAATATTTCATGTTCATGATGATATTTATCCGCCCGAGGATGATATCAACATAATTCAACGACTGATTCATCCTGCAGGATATAATATGATTAAGGGCATTATTAATTCTTCAGATAAAATTATAACTGTTAGTCGTTATTTGGAAAAAAGGTTTGAAAAATATGGAGCTAAAAACGCTGTGACTCTTTATAATGGTGTTTTAAGTGAGAAATTGATCCCTACATCATTAGAAATTCAAGAGTCTTGGAAGAAAAGACTTAATATATCTAATAAAGATATTGTTTTTACTTTTATTGGGCGTTTTATCAGTGATAAAGGTATTGATCAATTCTTAAATTCATTAAAATTATTGAAAGATTGTACAAATTTGAAATTTTTAATAGTTGGGAAAAATTGGTTACATTCTCATGCAGAAAATGAATATATTTCTGAGTTAAAAAGTATTGTAGCGTCAATGTCATATGACTTAAAATCAAGAATAATTTTTACTGGCTATGTTGATCATAAAAAGATTAACGAAATATATTCAATTTCAGATTGTATTGTTATACCATCGCAATGGGAAGAAGCCTTTGGCGTAGTCGCTTTAGAAGCAATGACTATGGGGGTACCAGTTATTGCTTCTAAGTCGGGGGGCTTACCTGAAGTGTTAGGAAATAGTGCATTAATAATAAATCGTGGGGTTGATTTTGTAGAAGAATTATCGAAGGCGATTCGCCAGCTGTATTTAAACCCTGATTTAAGAATTAAATTAGGAGAAGTTGGAAAGAAAAGAAGTAATCGATTCCCACAAACGAAGGAAGAATATTTTAATGATTTTAGCAAAATTGTAAGATTAGGTGGGTTATGAGTAAAAATAAGCCAAGTATTTTTTCTGGATTCTTTTGGAAATTTAATGAGCAAATTACAAGTCAACTGGTTTCGTTTATTGTTTCTATTGCTTTAGCCAGAATTTTAGCGCCTAAAGAATATGGAGTAGTTGCTTTAGTAAATGTATTTATAGTCTTAATGGAAGTCTTTGTAACTACTGGATTTAGTTCTGCGTTAATTCAAAAAAAGAATGCAACGAGATTAGATTTTTCAACGTTATTTTATTGTAGTTTTATATTTTCAATAATTCTCTACATAATAATTTTCTTATGCTCAGGACTGATTGCTAAGTTCTATCATAACGAAGACCTTATCCCAGTTATTAAAATTTTAAGCTTAAGACTACCGATTTCAGCTTTTAGTTCAATTCAAATGGCATATGTTTCTAGACATATGGCATTTAAGAAAATTTTCTTTTCTACAACTATTGCAACAGTTATTTCGGGTGTTTTAGGCATTTCCTTAGCTTATATGAATTTTGGTGTGTGGGCATTAGTATGGCAGGGATTAACTTCTGTATTATTTCAAACTATTGTTTTATTTTTTGAAATTTCTTGGCGACCGTACTGTGAATTTTCTATGTCTGAAGCTAAAATATTAATGAATTATGGTTGGAAAGTATTAGCTGCTAACTTTTTGGGAACATTTTTTTTGCAGTTTAGGTCTTTAATCATTGGACGATTTTATAATGCAGTGGATCTTGCTTACTATAATCGAGGTTCACGTTTTCCGGAACTAATATCAAACAATGTTGATGGAACAATATCCACAGTCCTTTTTCCGGCTTTATCTCAATATTCGGATGATTTAAATAAATTGAAAGAGATGACTAGACGATCAATGAGAATGTCATCGTTTGTAATTTTACCATTGATGTTTGGTATGGCAGTTGCTGCTAAGCCTATAACAATTTTATTGCTTACTAAGAAGTGGCTACCTTCAGTTCCATTTATGCAATGCTTATGTGTTGCATTTTGTTTTAGCACTATTTCTAATGCAAATATGCAAGCATTAAAAGCTAGTGGGCGAAGTGATGTACTTTTAGAATTAGAGGTTCTAAAGAAACCAGTTTACTTAGTATTTATACTTAGTTCAATAAAAATAAGTGTCCTAGCAGTAGCGGTTTCCATGGTATTAAATAATTTTATAGAAATGTTGATTGATATTTTACCTAATAAGTGGGTGATTAAGTACCCATATAAGGAGCAGTTTAAGGATGTTTTCCCGGCTTTTCTGTTAGCCATTATAATGGTTCTTTTTATTTATCCTATTGGTTTCTTACACTTAAACTCTATTTTTGAAATACTTTTAGATGCCCTAGTAGGATCTATTGTATATTTAAGTGGTGCTTATTTGTTGAAACTTCAGCCTTTGTTTTATCTTTTGAACTATTTAAAGCATTTATTATAAGGTAAGCAGTCAATAACGATACGTATTGAAAACGGGCTCTTTGTCAATCGGTAAAGATGAAGAGATTTTTGAGAACTAGACTAGGCCACATTGGCTATTGGTCTAGTGGATTGAAGTCAATATTTGAGACAGGTATTTTATGTTTGGGATATTATAAAGGTATTGGGACGATCGATCGCTTTGATCCGTTTTTATCCTATAAAGTCGGGTACACTAAATTACCTAGTGAAAAAGAAATTTCTCCTAACAATAAGGCGACCAATGGTTACTGGACCGCTTGGTTCACCGATAATGCGATGGGGAATGAATGGACCAAATTAACCTTAACGACGGGGCTTAATCCTGGGGTCAAAGATCCTTATGTGATGGCTTATCATAAGGGCAGTTATGTTAAAGTTGCACGTATTGTGCCTCGCACCTACATTAATCAGACTTATGTTAGCAACTTAGCAGCGCTAGACGCCTTGTTAAACCATAAGGGAAATACAGCGACTAACAATCATGACCTTAAGAAGTATAAGACTCAAATCCATATATCCGATACTGTCCAGCAGTTAGTGACTGAATAAGCCGACGTTTAAGTGATTTAAATTGATAATCTAGCCATTAAAATCAATTGTCACAAGTCAAAACGCTTATATTATCAGAAATCTATCAGGTTAGCCAAGGCTACTCTGATAGATTTCTTGCGTTAAAATAGGTCTATATCAACGATGCCAGAATAACTGGCTTGTTAACTTAGACTAATCGGCTTAAATTTTAGGAGGGATATGTATGAACACTAAGAGTCTACCCTAATGTAATCACTGAAAACGACTAATTTCATTAGTTACAATTAAGTGTTCCAGCGACGTTCTTAAATTATCCGTAATTAATTCACCTTAACCAATCACGCTTTGAACGTCATGAATGCAATAATCGTTAACGGCTTCTTGAAAATAATTGACTAATGAACTGAAAATATATCCCTCAACATTACTTCTCTTACTTCTATTAGCGGTCATGACAATTCTTTGAATATCGACTGCCATATTTTCATAACGATTGTTGATCTCAAAACTTAAAGCAAGTTGGCTGTTTATAACGTTTCTAGCTTGTTTCTTAACTACATTTTTAGCCTTGAACACCATGCCACTTAATTGATAAAGCTTTTTAGGATCATTAAAGGATAAGGCTTTGAGCATGTTAACTGTTCGTTTGCTAAAGCCTGCTTTAGTCTCTAGTGAATTACTTAAAGCATTTATTTCAAGTTCGTTTAATTTTTTCTGTTTGGCTGCCTGTTTTTCTTTTTGAGTGATAGCAACAATTTTTTTAGAATTAATCTCTGAACAGGTATCTCTTGTATTATCTGTTATATATTTATCTGTTAAAGTACTCTTGTTAGAAGGTAAATTCTTCCCAAAGGAAGAGGTAATTTCTTCCTTAACGGGCATAGAAGTACTTTTTTCATTCTCAAACTTTGGTAAGAATAATTTGGAGGCAGCGTTAAATTGATGTTTTACAATTAGATAACCTTTTTTCACCAAACTCTTCAAAATTTTAGTAACGGTCTTAACAGTTACGTCTAAATATTCAGCTAACTCTTCACGCTTAAAAATAATATAACTATCGCCAAACTTCTTATCAAAGAAATCTTTATTATTCTTACTTGCCTTCATACGGTCACAAAGAAGTGAATAAGTTAGAATTTCATTTGCACCCTTTAAATTTGAACCTTTGAAGTAATCCATTTCTACTTTGATAAACATAATTACATATCTCCCTTTTGAGAGTAAGAAAAAAGGGTACAAGTTGTTTAACTTGAAACCCTTTTAACTTTTGCAATTATGTATCACTCTTGCATTAATCAATCTCATTTCATATAATAGAAGAAGTAGGAATTACATTCCGAAACCATCTTTCAAAATATGTTTATGAAATTGGCGCTAAAAGGCTTCAAGTGGCGATAGCACTTGTTAGCTGATTAAGCAAGTTTGTGGTAGGACTTGCTTAATCAACGCCTTTTTTTCGTACTCGTATATTTAATTGACATAATTATAACTCAATGAAAATATTTACACAATCTATCTAAATAACCATTTCCAAAAGCTCTCTCTCGTCTCATTAGAGGGCTTTTCGTTTTGCTTGCTTGTATTTATATCTGGATTGCTTTTATCGCCCTTAGAATCGTTCTCACGGCTTTGTGTGGTATCATTCTTACTTTCAAGCAATTTCTGACTGCTTAAATTTAATTGTTGTTGTTGATCTAACAGTTTTTGAAATCTGTCTATCTCTTTATTCTTTTGCTCCAATTCATTTTTTAAGACTGATATTAATTCTTTATCNTGACAGTTCGTTCATAGAATGAACATCACTACTCTTAATGCCTTTAATTATGCGTGCTTTCTGCTGTTCATTAAAGAGTAAGGCTCGACCGTTCTTTGAATATTCATGAATATTATTGTCTCGAATAAATCTCCAAACCTTTGTTTTGTCAATTCCTATTAAATTAGCTATTTGCTTCATTGTATACGTTTGTTTATTATCGTTCATTTTCATTCTCCGTTCATTCAACGACTGTTCAAACAAATAATAACATGATTATTCAGCTAACACGCAAACAATGCACGAGAATGCGTTTATATGACGTTATAAAATACAGATTTTATTAGATACAAAAAAGCACCACTCAATTAATGAGCAGCACCTTTCTGTATATACAATTGATTTAATGGCCTGAACAATAGAAAGTAGGCTAGCTTTATTTTAACTAATTTCTTTTTAATTGCAACAAAAAGCGCCACTCGATAGTAAAATGGCGTTTTTGTTGACAATAATCTCATTCAGTTCAGAAAATAGAAGATCAACTATATTTTAACCTATCTGTTTTAAAATGCAATATTAGCTTATCTCTTTTAAATTTCAATACCAATAAAAAAGCGCCATTCATTTCTGAATGACGACTTTTCTAGCATGCAAAACAACATATAATCAATAACTATATTTTAATTTGATTGATCAAAACATGGATGTAAGCTGATTCCTGAGACAACT
>NZ_AZGK01000026.1 GCF_001435315.1 Lentilactobacillus parabuchneri DSM 5707 = NBRC 107865 | reverse complement strand
ACCTACATTTTTAAACTGCCCTTGACATTCATGTTTAAAATTGATTTTCTCGACTTATAAATCAACTTAGCACCTTCTTATTTAGTAATTAATTTAAAAAATGAATTTAGTTTGATACTACCAAAAATGCCACCATCTTTTATTAGCTTTATTTTTGTCTTTGCTATTATCAGGATTATGATCATTCAGCAAACCATTGTTCCTATCAGTTGATTGTTGTTCTTGAACTGATTTAGAAGTTTCAATCAAGCTACTTAATTTCTGCACACGTTCCTTTAGCTCACGATTTTTAGTTACGGTTGCTAATTGTAATTGTTGTTGCTGATCTATCAATTTTGTTAGATGATCTATTTGTCGGTCTTTGGTAGCAAGCTGTTTGTCGCGTTGAGACTTTAAATCTTCTACTTCTCTTCTAAGAGTAGCGACCAGCTCATCATTTTCTTTGTTAGTCTTTGGTGGCTCTTTGCTACCTCTTTGTTGCTTCTTTGCTAGCAAAGGCTTTGCTACCTTACCTCTTATAATCCTTTCTGCTGTGGGACTAATAAGGTTTGTGCCCTGACTATTCTTTTGTTGGTTATTTGCTGGTAGTCTTTGGTAGTGATATTGAATAGTCTGTTTGGAGACCTTTAATTCATCTGCAAGTTGTTTAATTGTTTTTGCCAATGCCAATCACCACCCAGTTAAATTAAAAATGTTCTTTTTTCTATTTTGAGGTTAATCGATTCAAAGTACAACTGGAATCTGTAAAGATAGTTATTGTTGCACTGAAAGTGGTGTGCTAAACTGAAACTAATCTGACAACAAAATAAAAGTAAATAAAAATCAAGCCAAGAAAAAATCCCGATCCGATTGGGATCGAGATTTTATATTCTTAGCAAGTAGCTAGATAACAGCTACTTAGTCCAAACATTCAGACCTGGCAGAATGAATGTTTGAACTTTGATTTCTGTGCTTGTATTCATTATACCTCATACCCTTAAATCGGGACAAGAGTAGATAATAACAAACAAGAAATTAAAGATGGACTAAGTAGCCAACGGCTATTTAGTCCTATTTTGTTGTTAGAAATTAAAAAAGTTGCCGATTGGGCAACCAAGAAAAGGAATCCATGCTGATGAATTATAAAGCCGCCAGACCAATGAAAGCCTTGTAATTCAGTTAGAGCATATCAGATTTGTATTTTAAAACAAGTCTTATGTTTTAGCAACTCTCTTTTGAGCCAGCATGGGTCGGACATAGAAAGGGAGTTTTTATAATGGATCAAACAAATTTCAAGTTTTATCAAGCTGATAACGTTTATGGGGCCTTGTTCTTCCAGTTTCCAAAAGTATTGATGTATAGCCAGCAATATCGAGGATTAAGTGATGCCGCTAAGCTAGCTTACATGGTACTAAAAGACCGGCTAGAGTATTCTTTACGCAATCACTGGATTGATGAGGAAGGGCACGTCTACTTTATTTTTACCAATCAAGAACTTAAAGATTTATTCGACTGCTCAAATGATAAGTTAGCAGCCGTGAAAAAAGACTTGGAACGTGCAGGACTACTTTATCAAAAAGCCATGCATTTCAATCCCAAAACTGGCAAAAACGAACCCAATCGACTTTACCTGGCCGAACTAGATATGCAGTCAACTGACGTCTATTTACGCGGTGAATATGCTCAAAAAGAGCCGCAAACCCTTGCTACGAGCGAAAATCCGAAAATCGGACGTTCGCGGAAGACCGCTCAAACCCTTGCTACGAGCGAAAATCCGAAAATCGGACATTCGCGAAAGTTCGTTGACGACACCCCGCAAACCCTTGCTACGAGCGAAAATCCGAAAATCGGACACGATCTATATAAAGACTTTAAAAACATAGATACTAATAGATACAATATAGATACTCAAAAGTTGAACTTTTCCACAGCCCATTTTTCACCAGCAGAAATTCAAAAGCAAAATCGAGATTTAGTAAAACATGCTGACGAGTTCTTAACCGATCCAGAAAGTGGCTGGGAAGTCTTCTTAGAACCCGAAGCCATTCAACTGCTCAGTTTCTGGTGTCGAACACCACAACAAATGCGACGCTTTATCCGCATCATTTTGAATGCTAAAAACAACCTCGAAAAAGAACATCAAGCCTTAGGAGTCAAAATTAATTTAGGTGACGATACGCTTAAACCACTGATAACTAAGACCTTGAGAAGATACTTTAACGTGCTCAGAAGTAACGAGAAGCATGTTAAGGACGTGGAAAACTATTTGTACGGGACCATGACGAATCTGTTCGGTATTTACTGGAATAAACTAGCTGGGGCTAAATATCGGGCGCAACACTCAGAAGAATTCAAGAATCAAGGGGTCATTTCAGATTAGCTCTAAAATCGTTTCTCAGCCGTTTTAGTTAACTGGCATATAAATACACCAGAACTGATTTAAAATGGCTTAGAAACGATAAATATAGCCAATAATAAGCGAAAAATACGCTAATTGGTTTCAAAATCCTAAATTCATGTCAATAAAACGCCAATTTGGTTTAACCCTGGAATAAAATTGTCAGCAATTGAGGACGCGAAAAACTGAAAGCTTAACTTGAACTAACCGAAATACTTGGTCAATAACCAGAAAATAAGGCCTGTCAGAATACCAGTCGGGATCACAGCCAGCAGATAATTCTTAATTTCATACCACGAGAACCGCTTTTTCGTGGTTTGTAACTGCTGATCCATTTGATCAGCGACTTGGGCCATCGTCTCTTGAATGGTCTGGTTCACTTGGTCGCTGAGTTGGCTGAGGCGCTGGTTGTTTTTGGCTTGTTCGGTTTGAATTTGTTTGAGCGCGGTCAGATTTTCCTGACTGATCAGGTTGGTCTGCTTTTGGAATGCTGCGTAGGCGCTTTGTAAGGTCTGTTTTAATTGGGCCTGAGAGCTGGCGTTGCTGCTGTCTAAGTTGTTTAAGGTCGTCTGAAACTGTTGGTTGACTTGTTGGGCGGTCTGTTCGATCTGATGAAGTTGTTGATCGAGGGACGTTTTGGCTGTGGCTTGCAGTTGAATCTGAGTGCCCTGGTAATTCCGGAGTTCGGCTATGGTCTGATTGAGCTGGGTCAATTGTTGGGTTAACGGTTCGTTCTGGTTGCTGGTTGGTTCTTGTTTGGTTTTGTCGGCTTGCCAACTCATTAAAAATCGTCTCCTTTTCATAATCAAGCCCGAGTTTGGTTCCCCGAGACTTGTAATTGGTCCCTAATAGCTGATAGGTGAGATTTTTGCCCCGTTCCCATACTTTAACTGCCTGTTGTTTCAAGTCGTCCTGAAAGGCCTGAAAATCGCGAATCAGGGGGTTCTGCATGGTGTGATCGACGGCTTGGCGGATTTGATCTTTCCAAGTGGGCTGCTGTTTAGCCCGGAGCTTAATTTCGGCCATTGAGCGTTTCTCGTGACGGTTAGGATCGGGCCGGGTGACCATTAAGCCATGTTCCTGGCACACTTGATCCGTGATGTGGACTAAGTGATCGCGATATTGGTGCCAATTACCGTGCATTTTTTGCCCGGTTTCCAGGTTAATCGCGCCAATGACGGCATGGACGTGTAACGAATCGGTATCGGCATGTTCATAAAGGGCCACCTGTTGATTGGGATAGGCTTTGGCATAAACTTCTTTGGCAACGGCTAAAACCGTTGTCTGATCATGAGGATCTTGCGGATTAAATTCCAACGGGCTAAAGGCAATCCGGCTGGCATACGCTTGGGTTTTCCCAGGATTGCCATAGACGGCCCGCACTTGTTTAAATTCGCTTTTAGCGTACTGAATATCTAAATTGAGGCCATCTTTTTTGACGGCCCGTTTTTCAGCGTAATTAACTAACCTAGATGCACTGGTGGAACGTTTTATGTGAGTTGTTGCCATACGCGGTGCACCTCGTTTTGTAAATCCTTTAATGCTTGGGGATCGATTTGACCACCTTGATTAGCATGATGGGCCAATTGATTAAGATTACCGCCAATTTTAGCTAACTGATGAGTGATGTTCTGGGCATCTTGGGCAGTAATCTTAGGGGCAACTAAGCGCGCCCCCTGGGCCTTCTTTTTGACAAAAGCCGGCACGGACAGATTTAAAGTTTGCGCGGAACGCGCCAGCTTTAAATAGTCCGGTTCACTCACCCGAAAATTAATTTGTTTGCTAGCCTGACGATGAACCTGAGTCGTCTTTTTTGTGCTAGCCAGATTTTGTGGTTCGTTCACAAGTCCCACCTCCGTTGCCCTGCGGGCAAAGTTATTCGAGATATCAAAAGTCGGATCAGCCGCAGGCTGACTACCTCCTAATGATAATCGAATAACAGAGGATTGGCAAGCAACCCGCATGTTAGCCACAAGACTACGTTTGTGGCAGCTGCGGTGCTTGCAAGGGGGACAGCTAACGCTCCCCCTTGACCCCCAAGTTCGCTGTGCAATGCCAAAATGGCTAGCCGATTGGCTAGCCACTTTTTGGCAAAGCTTCGCGTTTTTACTCAAAATTGCTATCGGAATTTGAGTAAAAAAGTCTTCCAGACGGGGGCTGTCAGCCGAATGATTTTGCATCATGAGCATGCCTTCAGCAGGAGCCTTTCAGGCGGAGTTTTGCGCAAACGGCGCAAGCTAATTTAGCTTGATCAAAAAAGCAGCAGTTGATTAAATCAACTGCTGCCAAATACCCCTTTAAAGGTCTAACTTATTGAGTAAATTCAATTTTAATTGTTTTACCCATAGCATGGGCAATTTCAGCTAGTTTATCAAACGTTACATTATCGCCACGTTCGATTCTAGCAATGGTGGATTGAGGGACGTTTGCTCTTTCAGCTAAATCGGCCTGAGTTAGGCCAACTTCTTCACGAGTATGATACAACGCTAAGGCACTGGCAGATTTTTCCTTGTCAGCATGATAAGCTTCAGCAAACTTAGGGTCTTTTAATTCCCGGGTTAAAATATCATTGATTTTCATTTTGACTATCCTCCCATTCAGTTCGTAATTCAATCGCATGTTTAATTTCAGCGGGTGGTGTTTTTTGTGTCTTTTTGGTAAACCCATGGGTAATCACATATTTTGGTCCCTTAACGTGAAAGTATAATGCCCGTTGAATATTACTGGATACCTTACTTCTTAATTCATATAAATTTTTAGCTGATTCTATCTTTTTAACCCAAGTCATGCGTTGAGTGGCTAGTAAACCCTGTTCCTGCGTATCTGTAATCACTTGCAGTAATTTAGCGCGATCTTTAATTGGCAGTTGCTGTAACCATTCATCGAATTCATCATGACCATTGGGACGTTTGTAAGTTTCAAATTCTGTTTTTTCCATATCTCACTTATAGCATATATGCTATTTTTTAAACATATATGCTATAAGTGTTAAACAAAATAAAGGTTGACAAAGCTTTAAGATGTATTAATATTTAGTTTAATTAAACTAATCAAATTAATTAGCTTAATTAAACTAAATAAGAATGGAATGATTCAAATTATGGATAGAGCCGATAAATTGTTAATTCTTAAGTTAAGTGAGGGAGACAATTTGCCAATTGATCGTTTAGCACAATTAGCAGACGGCCATTGGAAAGTTAATGCTGTTAAAATACAATCTGTTAAACTCGTTATTGTATTGGTCCATAAGAAAGTTGTTGGTGACTTTTATTTAGCTGATAAGGTTACGTTAGAGTTGAATACAGGGCGTATAACGAATCTTGGATTAAGAGATGCGAAAAACGTTTCAGGACTAGTAGGTAAAATATTAAATTATAGAACTGCTAATCCTGCAACTATAAAAAAATTTGCGGATCTTAATGATCTAATTGTTAAGTGACGGTGTTTTTATTTCTTATCATATTATTCGACTATTTATTGTTTTTAAGATGGAGGGCACACTATGAAAAAATGGCAGCAATTAGGTATAGTTTTATTCAGTCTTACACTGGGGTTTAGTAGTACAAGTATGATTACTAAGGCTTCGAGTTGGCACAAAGGGACTCCCAGTTTGATTAGAGGAACTTGGAGCTATAATCCTAAAGGACAAGTATGGGGGCAATATAGGATAAAAAAAGCGTCTTACTATTCTGGGCAGATGGGAATGTCTGGGGTAAAAGTAACAGGAGTCAAATACCGAGCTTTAGGACACTATAAATATGAATTAACAGGGAATGGTCACAAAAATGGTATGTATAAGGGTGGCAAGGATACAATTGTAGTTAAACGGCAGACACATTATTTATATGTTAAACTTCCCGGGCAAACAGCAACTAAATATTATCATGGCGGTCTTTAATGGAAGCAGTTGGATAGTAGCAACTAGATAGAAAAATATTTATGTTAACACTGTGGAGGAGTAACGATTATGAACAATGAAATCAAATTAAACGATTTAATCCCAGTTAATCCAGATGAGTATCAGAAATATCGTTTGCATTTTGCCAAACCAACTTTTGATAAAGAAGCCGGTAATAGATACTTTCCATTACAGGTCTTACATAATCAGCTATTTGAAGCTGACAATGATGGTTGGGACCAATGGCAAACCCGTATGCATAATAGCAAAGGTGAAAGGTTCCCAAGCGATTTCGTCATCACATTTGCTCAATACCCTGATAATTCCGATACGTTTCTTTTTGGAGGCGTATTTAAAATTATAGACAGAGATAAAACTAATGATAAGTACAATATTGAGTGGCAGTCAGAGTATGAAAAATACGTCGGTAGATTAGTTGTCAAAGTAAAATTAGAGGCCAGAAGTGTTTATAGGAAATTAGATAACTTATTCCCCACAGTATTAATTAAAGAAATTCTTCCAAGTCCGTTTTATACAGGCGAAAAATTTCCTGGTTACAAGAAACTGGATTTAACCTATAATAAATTATCTGAAATTGACCATGGATATTTGCATGATTGGAAGCAGGTTCTTCAAAATATTGAAGGCGTTTATCTGATTACAGATGAAAAAAACAGCAAATTATATGTTGGCTCTGCAACAGGAGTAAAGGGCATATGGGGACGATGGATAAGCTATTACAATAGTTTAACCGGTGGCAATAAAGGATTGGAAGAATTGAATGAAGAAAGTAAAAAGAAATTTGATGAAAATTATATAAAACAGAATTTTCATTTTTCAATATTAGAAGCTTATGCATTAGGTTCAATAGGCAGAGAGAAAATTATTGAACGGGAAAGTATGTGGAAAAACAGGCTAAGGTCTCGAGAAACTGGATACAATAAAAACTGAAGCTGTGTTTAACAGCACTTTAGGTTATTATTCCCGAGCTTATATACGATTTATATGTTTTTCTATCCAAAATCAATTTGATCGAGCATCGTTTCAGTACTAGCCTGGTCTAAGCCTAAATAAGCTAAAGTCATCGCCTCACTGGAATGATTGAGCAGATTCATGACTAAGCCAATATTATAATTTGATTGCGTGTAGACCCGATAAGCCCCGGTTTTGCGCATCGTATGGGTCCCTAGATAATTAATGCCTAACAGATCGCCAACCTTACTCATAATTTTGTAGAACTGTTTTTCCGTGATATGGCGCTCGGGGTGTTGAATGGAAGGAAAGAGCCATTCAGAGGCTAGTCTATGATCAAGTAGCCATTGACGGTACAATAAGAGCTCTGGTTGAACCGGTTTAAGGTACAAGGTATTAGGTTTACCCGTTTTTCGATCGTGAATAAACGCATTTTGTTTAATAGAACCGTCCGGATTAAAAATATCGGCCTGTTTTAAGCGCATGACATCACTGACTCGCAGCAGTGTCGCTTTGCCAACTTGAAAAACTGTATAGTTACGCCGGCCAGCTTTAAAGTTGTTGAGTAAGGTATCTTGAACCTCCTTGAGAACATTTGAATCTTTGATGGGTAAGACAACTTGTTGCATAGTTTTAGCTCCTTAAAAAATTGATTTTTAGTACAAGTTAAAGTACAATATTGAGTACAAAGAAAGGGTGGTAAATATGACATTAGCACTAACACAGAGCGATTTTCGCGCTAACCTAAAAAAATATTTAGATCAAGTTAATGACGAAGACGAAACAGTTTATATTGCTCGTTCAAATAGTCGCGCAGTGGCCATCGTTTCACAAGAAAAAATGGACTGGCTAGAAAGAGCATTAAAAGCGAAAGAAGGTTCGTTAGAATATGCAATTGCGCGTGATCAGTTAATTAAACGACATGTTTTACCTGATGATGAAATTGTTGAATCAAATGATGATTATTGGGGTCAGTTTAAATAATGAAAAAATTAAGATTTAAACCACGTGCAACCTTTAATGCTGATCTAAAACGGTTAGCCAGTTTAGACAAATCTATTATTGATGAAGTTCGAGCAGCCATTGATCTGTTGCTTGAGCAACAACAATTACCACCAGAATTTGAAGATCATGAGCTTAATCGGCGAATGAGCGGCTATAATGAATTTCATTTACGAGATACCCCGAAAAACAAAACACCAAGCGAAACTAACGATGTCCTGGTTGTTTATACGATTGATAAAGATGAACTAGTCTTAATCGGAATTCGAGTGGGGTCGCATGATCGTTTATTTCCTGGTCAAAATCGTTCTAAAAGGTATCGAAAAAATAACGAATAAAAGAAGCTATTTTTATAATATGAAAATAAATAACCCCTAATATCTACATTATAGATATTAGGGGTTATTCTTTCAACGTTTTCGAGGGGGTATTTGAAGGTTATAGACCCTAAATGTTTCTTAACTAAAGACAGCAATAATCATTTTGGTGATTAAATAAATAATTGCAATTACCATCATCCAACCAGTACTACGCATAAATTCCCAGACATTAGTTTGTGCCCTTGCGTTTTTGGTAATAACTATGCTTTTTTTTAGTGAATCATCTCCCTTAATTAAACTATCTAAGGTAATGTCGAATAGATTGCTGATTTGCACCAAACGATCAATATCGGGATAAGCACTCCCGACTTCCCATTTAGAAATGGCCTGACGAGAAATATTAAGCGTTTCTGCAAGATAATCTTGCGTCCATTGTCTTTTTTCTCGTTCTTCTTTTATCCTTTGCCCTAAAATCATAAGCGTAACCTCACTTTCAATAGATTAATTATCATATTGAAGTGATAAAAAAGCACGCTAATTATTAGCGCACTAAAAGCAACTACTGGTTGCAGAGAATATTCTATTGTAAACAAGGGCTAAATGGAGATACAGGTACTGATTAAGGAAAAATAATTATTTTATTTTCTCAATTTCGCAGTGTTTCTATTTAAAATATCTTTGATGGAGATAATATATATTGGCTCATTAGCCTGAGAGTCAATAGAAGCACAGGCAAATAAGTGATCATCTAATAAATTTTCTTCTTTAGCGACTGAAAATCCTTGCTCCATTACATACTGTTCATCAGTCGCTGTGAAGTCAAACACAACAAGATAATTTACGTCGCTCCATTTCTTTGTACCCTTCACGATATCTTGGATAAAATCTTTAACATGTAGTTTGAATTCAAGAATAATGTCATCTGTTTTTTTGGTGGTTTTTATCTGAGCATAAAGATCATATATATTACTATACCCATGCTGTAAAATACGTAAATTAGGAAAAGTTTCTTTTCCTAATAATTCAAAAAACATTCCGGATACTGTTCCCTTCTGATTAGGTACATAATTAAAATGAGTTATTTTATCCATATTTAAATTAGCACTATTATCCTCGATAGTGTGAAATTTTGAACTAGTACTGGATGTAAAAATTCCTTCCTTTTGAGAGACGATTTATTCATTATACGCTCTCTTAAAAGTTGTCTCAGGAATCAGCTTACATCCAGTTTCTTTAAAAGATTAAAAAGCAATCAGAAATATTTAGTAATATAATATTTTTGATTGCTTTTTAATCTTTTAGTAACCTTTTTTCTCTATTAAAATTGATTGGTATCAAATGAGCGCTGCTTAATTTTCATAATTAAATAAATCATTGTTAGGAAGAATATTGTCCAAACAATCAAGGAGATAATCCCATTTATATAATTAAAGTGAATATTTCTAGTTTCATGAGCAAGTTGTCCAGATACAATGTTTACGCCATTAAAATAGCTGGTTGGCAAATATTGTCCTAATTTTGCTAACGGTTTAAAATATGGCGTCACTAAATTTGTCCCGATTAATCCAATTGTGCTAATTAAAACTACGGGGAGCGCTTGTTTAATAATCATAGCTATAAAATAAACAAAGGTGACAATAAAGCAAACGGTTAAAATTCTCATGATCAAGATAGGGCCAATTAGATTCCCCTGACTGATGTAAAGATTAAAGGGTATTTTAAAATCAAAGAAAGCAATCGGATAATGCCATTTCCCAATACCTGAGATAGCAGATGCTGATATAAAGCTAGTGACTATTACGACAAGAACGAATAGTAAGGCAATGCCTATACCAGCTTCAATATTTTGAATAACATTAGTTCCAATGCTCATGGGTAGTAAATTATCTTTATCAATACTACGGGCAAACCGTTTATCATACAAAAGTCCCAAATTAAAAATAAGTAATAACGGTATCAACACAGCTGAGATAACCTGATCAGTGAAAATTGAAAAAGAGATCCCCGTTGTTGGGCTAGTTCTAGATTGCTCAGAAAGATTTAGTTTTGCTAAAAAATTGCATCGATAATTTTCGCTCATTAAAAGGTTAACCAGCTGTTTGTCAATCACTTTACTATTGTTTTCAGCCCCCAATTGACCGTTATTATAACTAATCTGAGCCTTATAAGCTGACTGCCACTGCTTTTTATGAATAAGATATTTAATATGTTGATTTGCTTTAATATCTTTTTTTAGTAGTTTGATATTATCTTGGTTGGCTTGACTCCTGTCGGGTAGTCCCTGCTTGATTTGCTTATTATCAAAGACTATTTGATTTTCAGCATTAGTAATGAGAGTTTCACTGTTTTTATTCTTAATATTAAAAGCCAGTAAAGATAGTATAATAATCACGATTAAGAGGAGTGAGGTTATTAAAAGTCTCGACTTAAAGGCTTTTTTTAACAGAAATACTGTGTAAGTCATTTAGACACTTCTTTCATAACTTGGTCTTTTAACTCTAAAATATGATCAACTAACGGTTCCATGTCAGAACGATAATGTGAAGATAAAATAACACATTTCTTTTTACTTTTAGCAAAAGAATAAATCTGTTGATAAAGGAGCTGTCGGCTTTTCTCATCAAGACCGTTACTGATTTCATCCATAATAAGATATTTAGCATCACTGATAAAATACATGGAGATTACTACCTTCTGTTTCATACCAAGTGAATATTTTTTGATGGGAATTTTTATATACTCACTCATTCCCCAATAATCAACTATTTCTTTTATGTTCAGCTGTGATTTCCATTGACTTTTAATAAATTTAAGATAATCAAGACCAGATAAATTACTATCTAACCAATTTGGAGATTCATAAAAGAAAATAGACTGCTTTCTGTTGCTAAATTTTTCATGATCAAAAAGAATGCCACCTGATGACCTTTTAATCAAATTGGTAAGAGTTCTAAAAAAGGTGGTTTTTCCTGTACCATTCGTTGCAATTATCAAATAAATTTTTCCTAAATGAAATTGATAACTAAAATTATCAAGAATTGGATGACGTAATTTGATAGATAAATCATTAATAGATAACATTTTATTCTCCTTAGAAGCTGTCCAAGATCTATGATTTTTGATATACTTCTATGTAAAAAGCGAGTTTAAGCTATGAAAAATTATCCCAGCAATATTACTCGGCAACAATTTGAATTAATTCGACCAGCTTTAGAAAATTTTCGTAAGCGAACTAAGCCTCGAAAATATGACCTCTACGAGGTCTTCTGTGCGGTCCTATATGTCTTGAAAACCGGTTGCCAATGGCGTCAAGTCCCCGGTGATTTCCCAGAATGGCGGTCAGTTTATAACTATTACAAAATTTGGTCAACTAAAGTATACAACGCAGGAGAGTTTGCGTTTATTTTTTTGCTAAAAAAGCCA
>NZ_AZGK01000025.1 GCF_001435315.1 Lentilactobacillus parabuchneri DSM 5707 = NBRC 107865 | reverse complement strand
TACGCCTCTAAGCTTAGTAGTTTTTCTGTAACATTATAAAATTAAAATTTTTTCTTTTGAAACTGATCTTAGATAATCTTTACACTCCACAATCATCAGAATTTAAACATCATTTTGCAAATAGTTAAAAAATATATCAATTCGATTAGGAGTTTGTGCTTCACCAAGAAATGAACATCATGTTCAATATCTGAAAATAGCCCTCTGTTTCTCCAGCTTTTCGATCAGTCTTTTACAAAATAATTTATATTCTTCGCCACGTTTTAGTGTTTTATAGCCCCTCCGTTGACCACACATCCGCAATCAGAAACTACACAAAGATTTCATTTATAAAGATATTTGCACCATCCATACAATTCATCTATTAATTAATTACAAACCGAGATAACTACCATAATTATCTAAAAAACTTCAATAAATTTATGGCTGCTTTTCCATCCTCCGTAACGGCTCAATCATCGCCCGAATATGCATCCCCATCAACCGCTTAGCCTCATCAGCATCCCGCGTTGCAATCGCTGTGGCAATGAGCTGATGGTACAAAGAGGCTTTGGTCCGCATATTGGGTAATGTATTAGTCTTCTCGCGACTCTCAATCTGATAGTTCTCCAAAGACTTCAACATGATTTCTAATGCTGGTTGATTGGCCCCCTCAGCTACCAACTGGTGAAATGCCAAATCAATGTTCAAGAAATCTCCACCAGTGCGCATCTCCTTGTCCATTCGTTCAGACAAATCCTGCAGCCTTTGAATAATGGTTGGATCAGAGTTCTGAGCACAGTAATATGCCTGTTCGGGTTCCACCAGCAATCTAGCTTGAAGTAATGATAACAGTGGCAAGCTTTTGACTTTAACGTCCCCCATGGCATTCACCGAATTTGGATCATTTCGGACATAAATCCCCCGGCCATGTTCGATGCTAATCACATTTTGATTTTCCATTGACTTCAGAGCCTCGCGCATTGACGTGATACTGACGCCCATTTGTTTCGACAATTGTTTCATGGTTGGCAGACGCTGACCCGGCTGCCATTCGCCGCTCAGAATTTTTGCTTGTAACTTATCGACTGTCTGTTGATAAACGGATAATTTTGCCATAACTTTCTCCTTAGTTAACCCAATGCTCTTTAAAGGAATCATAACCCAAAAAGAAAACAATGACCAGCTGATAGTTGGCCATTGTATCCGTTTACATTTTTATATAACTTAATCAAACGACTAACGAGAGTGCAAGGACCGACAGCAATCCAGCAATCGCAAGAACACTTGTTAATGTCGTCCAAGATAGGAAAGTTTCCTTCAAAGTGAGGCCAAAATACTCTTTAACCATCCAGAATCCGGCATCGTTAACGTGATCGGCGAAGACACTTCCAGCACCAACTGCAAGGACCATCAAGGCTGGGTTGACGCCAGTTGAAGCGATCATTGGGCCAACGAGTCCTGCAGCCGTTAACGCGGAAACAGTTGAGGATCCCAAACTGACACGAAGAACAGCAGCAATTAGCCAAGCGGCAATTAATGGTGACATATGAACACCCATGAAAATATTTGATACATAGCTGGCAACGCCATCATCAACCAACACCTGTTTGAATGCACCCCCACCAGCAATGATAAATAACATCACTGAAATTTGCTTAATTGCGCCTTCAAGGGTATTACCGACCTGCTTCATTGGAATCTTCTGAAGAACCCCCATGGTAAATAAGGCAAATATCAACGAGATCAACATGGCAACATCAGGGTTACCGATGAATTTAACAACATTCAGCAAGCCACTTGACTTTGGTAAAGTAAACTCAAAAATTGTTGAAACACCAATTAGAATAACGGGCATCATGGAGGTCAAAACACTGATTCCAAACTTAGGGGTTTCTTCAAGCTTAAATTCTTTAAATTTACCAAGTGCTGGAATCTCTGTCGTAATTCGATAAACCTTTGGATACAGTTTATGCAAGAAGTGATTAAATACTGGTCCGGAAATAATAACCGTTGGAATCGCAACAATAATACCGTAGATAATAACCTGCCCAATATTTGCGCCAAAGATGCCAGAAATTGCAGTTGGTGCCGGGTGGGGTGGAATAAACCCATGCATGACATTCAAGGTCGCCGCCATTGGAATCGCTAAGGACATCAGTGGCATGTCGATTTCTCTGGCAATGATGAAGATAATTGGCAGTAAAACAACCAAACCGACTTCGAAGAATAGTGCTAGCCCAACAATAAATGATGCCAGAACAACGGCAATTTGGATATGTTTTCGACCAAATTTGGAGATCAACGTGTGGGCGATTCGGTAACCACCACCGGAGTCCGAAACCAGCTTACCGATCATTGAACCCATCCCAAAGATGATCGCAAGTTCGCCAAGTTGATCACCAATTCCAGTTGTAATGATCGTTGGCAGCTTGGTCAAGGGAGTTCCCAGGAATAAGCCAACCACGAAAGCCGTGATAACCAATGATACAAAGGTATTGAGCTTGAATTTTGTAATCAATAATATCAGCAAAAAAACACCAAGTGCGACAATTATAAGTGGCATGTGTACGTACCTCCAATACGTTAAAAATCACTTTCAACGGTTGTTCGTTGAGATTCAACAGAAGAAAGTGATTTTGAATCATTAATGTGATTTATTTCGCATATTGAGCTTCTGTTGGTTTAATCATATTGAGAAAGTTTTCGATAGATTCACGAAGACCAGCTTCATTCAAGCTCTGAACATCCTGCTTATTGAAAAAGTTTGAACCAACTCCTGCATAGCTGGCACCATTCCAGAAAAAGTCCTGGACATTCTTTAAGTTAATGCCACCTACAGCCATTAAACGGCGCTTACCCAGTGGTCCTTGAACTTGCTTAAACATTTCAGAACCGACAGTGACAGCAGGAAAAATTTTGACAATGTCAGCACCCTTTTGAAATTGTGTGTACACCTCCGTTGGTGTCATGGCACCAGGGATTGTGAGAACATGCTTGTTTTTAGCCAATTCATAGATATCATCGGTAAACTGTTGTGGGCCAAGCATGAATTGGGCACCTGCCGCAATGGCCTCTTTGGCGTGCTGAAGGTTTAACACCGTTCCAACACCGATGTATACTTTGTCGCCATATTGCGCGATTCCGTCACGGATAACCTGCAAATGATCGGGGTTATTGGTGGTAACCTCCACTGCAAGCTTGTGATCATAATTACTCAGAATTTTGATAATCAACATTGCCTGCTCATAGGTATACCCGCGCATAATTACCGTTAATTTGGGATAGTTTTCAACTCTCATATTATTTTCCTCCTGTAAGTTCAAATATTTGTCGCTGTTCTGCGATCTCAATAGCACCGCGGCCAGCTAAATTAGCTATTTCTTTTGTAATCACGTTTTCGGTTAAGTTGTCATCAGCTTGAATCAATATCTTCAACGCATCTCGTAGCCCCGGCTTGCCTAAAATGACTATTGGTTCGTCAGCTTCAAGAGAGAATGCTTTGGTATTGACCAAGGCATGGATATCGTTTTCAAGTACCGCACCGAGAAGATAGTTGGCTCGTTGGTTTCTTGTGAAATCCGAGTACATTCCAAGCAATCTAACAATAAATGCTGTGCGCCCTAGTCCGTTCTCTTTGGCAGTACGCGCTCCCAACACTAGAGAATTCCGATCAAGTTGATCAACAAACTGTGATTCCACTGAATCGGCTAGGATCGACTCTTTAGTTAACAAGTCCAGAAGTTCACCAGTCATCGATGTAATTGATCCGACAATTTCGCCATGTTCATTGATTTTCATCATTTTGGTGTGAGATCCTGGGAGAATGATCAGCGCTGGTCCATCAATCCCGAGGGCTTTGATGGCACCGATGGCCTCAACTTCTTCACCACGGACAACATCCATATTTGGGATGGTTTCCGGGGAAATATCACGATCATTATTTTTGACGCCCGGGATAAACCAAATCGGTTGATCAAAGACGTCAGGGATCGTGACACTTTGCATCCCATCGGCAAGATCTGATAATCCAACCGGTGCTGTTAAGTGAGGAATTTCAACTAAGCCTAAATTAGATGTGATCATTCCCGAGGCAACTGCAATAATGTTTTCTGTAGAAGTAATCTGTTGTTCTGCCAAAACGGAATCTATGCAAAGCTTAATTGCCTGCTTTAATTTCGTTTTGCTTCCGGTTATTGCAGTATCACGGACACCGACCGGCTGCTTAGCCATCGCTGTTACATCTCCGTGTTGCCACAACACAACTCTTGTATTGGTGGTACCAGTATCGATGGTGATTATATTTTTCATAGTTTTCACCTCATGTTTTTTACCATTCAGAAATGGTGCCATCTTCATGCCGCCATACTGGATTGCGCCAATTATGTGATTCCTTGGCCTTCTCTTTTACCAGCTCTTCGTTAACTTCAACACCCAATCCCGGTCCTTGCGGGATCTTGACGTATCCGTTGTCATATTGAAAGACTTCCGGATTCTTAACGTAATCCAGGAGATCATTTGTTTTGTTGTAGTGGATTCCAAGGCTCTGTTCCTGAATGACTGCGTTATATACGGTTGCATCAACTTGGAGACATGCTGCCAATGCGATCGGTCCAAGCGGGCAATGAAAAGCAACCGCAACGTCATATGATTCAGCCATTGAAGCGATCTTCTTGCATTCTGTAATTCCACCTGCATGGGATAAATCCGGTTGGATAATATCCGCGTTCCCACTCTCAAGTAAATGCTTGAAGTCCCAACGTGAGAACATCCGCTCACCGGTTGCAACCGGCGTCTTAACAAGCTCGGTAATCTTACCCAGATCCTCGTTATTTTGTGGCAAAACAGGTTCTTCCATGAACATTAGGTTGTAGGGTTCCAGTGCCTTGGCTAAAATTTTGGCCATCGGTTTGTGAACTCGGCCATGGAAATCAACTGCAATTCCAAAGTAAGGCCCACAGGCATCTCGGATGGCTTTAACCCGAGCAACCACATCATCAATCTTTTCATAAGAATCAATCATTTGGAGTTCATTGGTAGCATTCATCTTGATTGCGGTAAATCCTGCTTTTTTACGCTCCAGAGCAGCTTGGCCAACATTGCTTGGGCGATCGCCACCAACCCATGAATAAACCTTAATTGAGTCACGAACGGCACCACCCATCAATTGGTACACAGGCGTATTAAATTTCTTACCTTTGATATCCCAGAGGGCTTGATCAATTCCGGCAATGGCACTCATTAGGATCGGACCGCCACGATAGAATCCAGAACGATACATTTTTTCCCATGCATCCTCAATCTTTAGTGGATCCGAACCAATCAGTTGGCTCATTAATTCATGAACAGCAGTTTCGACAGTTGCGGCCTTTCCTTCAATAACAGGCTCGCCCCATCCGGAAATGCCTTCGTCAGTTTCAACCTTTAAGAACAGCCAGCGCGGTGGAACAATATAAGTTTGAAAATCTTTAATTTTCATCATTGATATCTCCTCAAATAAATTTAGATATTAACATCGGTAGATTGATGCTATCTATTTCATAATCATAGTATCTTTTTATGGAAGCGCTGTCAATAATAAACATTGATCTTTTTTCGCAATTCCTGTGAGGATTCAGTTTCGATCTAAGGGGATCATTTACTATACTGTCAAAGATTACCGTATATCTATGTAATTGGACAAAAATGATGTTGGTTCATTTCTGGTGCTTGCTTAAATTCATATTTACTGAATTTCTTCGTATTTTGAAGCACTAATAAGCATATAGATAGTATCTATATAAAGTGACTAAAAAGCTCCCCATAATCACCGGCAGCTTTTCAGTGATCATGAGGAGCAATACATCATGAAGAATATTAAAGTTTCACTTGTAGGGATTATATCAACGTGCTGGGACCATTGGCTGAATGCTTATAATAACACGGTCTCGATGAATAAAGGTCCGAGAAAGGCCTGCAAATAGTCACGTTAAAGGATCCGTGGAGAATACAGAAATGGCTTGCTCTTCGCCACATTAATATCTTTAACGTGGCTGGATGAGCTGGTGGGAACCCGAGAATAAGCGCATCTCACCAGATAAATATTTAATTCGCTGTTCCCTAGTAATCTGATTGGTTGTTAGAAGCATCTGATTGACATGAAATGGATCGTGTCGACAAACTGGTTCTTTAACCCATATTTTTGAAAACGCAACGTCATGAAACTTGGTAGTGGAAAAAGTGTGGTATCTTAAAAAGCTGAATTTCAGTCGTCCCATCTTGGCGTGGGTTAATCCACCACAGGAAAATTAAGGGATGCTTTTTCGTTCCATAATGATACTTTAGACGCTTAATAAAATTACCAATATCCGTGGAAATTAGAAGCCGATTGAGCTCATTATGATCCAAATCTGTCGATGACTGAATCTCGTCGAGTGGTACAAACTGGTGAACTTCAAAAGTAAGCACAAGTCAACCAAATTTTACTAATGTCCCCTGTAAAATTAAGCGTAATCAGTTTCCGCAAGTGACCGATCCCTTTGCGGGTCCCTTCGAGATTACGTGTTTCTGGACGCTTGTGGTGGTAGTTCTTAACTTGACCATCACGCATATCTAAATAATGATCATAATCTAAGCGTCGAATGGTTGCTTGTGGTTCCTTGATTGTTTCTGTCATGATGTTTCATCCTTTCTTTACTCGTATTTCGTCCAACCACCAATCCGTTGGTTTTCCCCCGGGTTATAAACTTGAAATCGATTAGCCATCTCCCACATCGAACGATGTGATTTAAAGAATTGGACCGTTGCCGGCGGTGACCATTTAAGTTCCGGTGTATAAATGGTGTGTTTAAAGTGATGCATCATCGCGTAACCATCCTGCTGAACGGTACTTGTCGAACCCCCATTGGGATCGTCCATATGATAATTAACGGCAATAGGGATGTTTTTATAATTGTCATGATCATAATAACGGATAATGGCGGGGAAATGGTCCGGATTAAAAACGTCGCCTTGCATGGAAAAGACATTAGTGGTGACGTATGAGTTATTCTTATCCGATGGATAAATAACCCCACTCGTATTATTAGCATAGGTTCGCATGTTGGTATCGGCTAACGTATCTATTGATAAAGCATTCATATCCACCATGACCGGATAGCCGCTGGTGTTGTCGACATGAATATCAATTCGACTATCGATGTCGTTTCCAGCGGGTTCAGAGAGTGAAAATGAAATTTTAACTTGCTTGGCGATCGATGAATACTTCGGATTGTCCAGAATATCAACGTATTGAACAGTGGAACCCTTAGCCGGTAGGCTAGTTTTCGTAGTGGACGCCATGTGAGTTGATGATGGAGTTTTTGCAACTTTAGTTGACGAACGGGAAGCGGATTTTCGCAAGGTCGCTTGGCTTGTTTGTTGAGTTTGGGGTTGAACTTGACTCTTGAAATACCAAGTTGTGACGCCGCCCCCAATCATAGCCGCCACAATTAACGCCAAAACTATGAGCAGTTTTGAATGATGTTGACGATGTTTCATAGACTGGTCCTCCTTTTGGTAGCCCTTTCATAAGCAACTGAAGTTTACCAATAATTTTAAAGAAGTCCAGCATTTTAGCCGAAAAGATTCCATTCCTTGCATCAGCATGAAGAAAAACCATTCGGTGTGGGCAGCGAAAAGTGGCTCTTTCATCATTAATCAGTCTACTAACGAATCCCTAAAGGACCGTTCCGGCTATTCACCGCCGGATAAATTAAATTTATTGAAATAAATTTATAGTCAGCCGATTGGGCTATCCGCTGTTCAACACGATGGGAAGAGTGATGAGTGGTTTTCCACGCCACTCAGCGATTGACTCTCTACGAAGATAATATAGCACGTAATAATGATAGTGCCTATTAGCTTGGATTTATATGCTAATTCATCCTCATAATAAAAAAACATCCTATTTGGATGCCTTCTTGGTTGAGCTAACAGTTCGTTTACTAGTACTTGTGGTCGCTTTGGGCTTAGATGTTAACCCAAGTTCTCCTAAATCCCCGTTGGTCATAACTTCTTTAACTGTATCACCCCCACATACGTGGGGAATACTTGGTTTCTGCGAAGTTCACGGCCCCAATTGTAGGATCGTGGGGAATACGTGAGATAGTGGGCCAAGAGGTCAGAACGGATGGGATCACCCTCACATACGTGAGGAATACCTAAAGGGAGAGTAACTAATGAATCAGATAACGGGATCACCTCCACATACGTGGGGAATACACAAACTCAATGACCGGTGAAACGGTCTTTTTNGCCCTTGGGATCACCCCCACATACGTGGGGAATACACCGTAGTTTGCCACCCATAAATTAGTTTTGAGGGATCACCCCCACATACGTGGGGAATACCGGATAATCTTAATGACATGCGCAAGAAGGACGGGATCACCCCCACATACGTGGGGAATACTGATACCAGTAGGCTTATCGACAACTACTTGAAGGATCACCCCCACATACGTGGGGAATACAGCATCTAGCTTCAACGGTGTAAAAAGCCCTAGGGATCACCCCCACATACGTGGGGAATACACTAAAGAAACGCTGCCATTAAGCCATTTGAAAATAGCAAAACACTCATTTTCAATGACTTTTAGCTTTAAGTTTAATTGATCGAAATCATCTAAGTGTTGGCATACATTATCCAATTTACGAGGAATCCATTCCTTATCACAGGAGAATTCTTTTTCGCAAACTACTAAACTCAGTTTGACACAGTATTCAGCAAAAATTAGGAACATGGAGAAACTTATAGATTCTCATCAACCAAATTCAAAGGACCCAACCTAGCTAATATCTAACGTATAAGTACCTTTTTTGACACGTTTAAATCCACTAGCACGGAGTGTTTTCCGTATTTTCGCTTTCCAATCCGAAACACTTTCAGCGCGCTTACATCCTTTTAAAATATCATACAACTGAGCTAAAGTGGCCTGCCCGCCTAGTTCTTGAATAGCAGACTGAACTAAAGCCCGCCAGGTTACTCGGTTCATTTCTAGCAGATTATAGTGAACATCTCTCGTCCACTTAACATCAACCTGCCAAACACCTATCTTTTTGAAAACTAGTAAATGCTCATGGGTAATTGGAATGAATTTGCCGTTGTATTGATACTTAGAGGATTCGGTATTAAACTGCTGCTTTATAAGATGGCTTTCTAGCACCCCAATCCAAGTCATATCTTTAACAATAGAATAATAATGACCTTTTTTGCGAACATCGCCAATTAATATGGCATGTCTGCCACCAACAGTCAAGGCGTTATATATTTTTTCGTTCACTTGATCAAGCTTAAAAATAAATTCTTCATAACTTGAATTGCAGGAAAGATCTGTATCAGTATACTCTCCACGGACTTTATTGTAGTCAATTATCGACCAATATGGAGGATGACTAAAAATGAAATCGGACGATCTTGGCAAATCATCTTTCAATGCATCCCATCCATTATTAAGATCAAGGTGAATACTATCTTTATACCCGTACTCTGCCGCAACATCTTCTCCGGTACCACCTCCAGAAAAAACTTCAATAAAATTATCAGGATGATAGGTGTCCAGTAGATCTTTGATAACATGCCCCGAACAATTCCCTCGATACGTGTTATCTCCCCAATGCCCTCGATGAGGGTAACTGAGAATTGATGCATTTAATTCAGACATTTGTAAGCTCCTTTGTACTATATCAAACAGCACTATCTGTTAACGGCAATACCAACTTCAATTTTGGATTTACCATATATATTAACTACGTAATTTAACTAAAATAACCTTAGCAAATGCAATAAATATCGTTGTGAGTTTTCGTATTTTATGATAAGATTAAATCATAAAATACGAAAAAAGGGGATCCAATGGCAGCTTTAAAGGAAATCACAAAATTAAATGGGTTAACATTAAAACAATTAGCATCCGGTTCCGAAATTCCTTACACTACATTATCATCAACCGCTCAAAAACCGATAGATGCATGGTCCCCACAGATTAAAACTGCAGTCGCCAAGACCCTTAAGATGACGGTCCTCGACTTTGAAAAAGCGATGAATGGTCGAGCCCTTTCGCCATTTATTAAGTGGGTCGGCGGAAAACGCCAGTTGCTTCCCAGCTTAGTGAGTTATTTGCCTGAGAGCTATAATCATTACTACGAACCGTTTGTTGGTGGGGGAGCACTATTTTTACGCTTAGCGCCAAAGGTTGCCAGTATAAATGATTTCAATGAAGAACTCACCAACACTTGGCAAGTTGTTAAAAACAATTTAGACGGTTTAAAGCAAACACTGCAAGTCCATCAGGCTAATGACAGCAAAGAATATTATCTAAATATTCGCAGTGCTGACCGTGATGAACGCTTAGTTAAAATGACAAATACTCAAAGAGCGGCTCGGTTTATTTATCTAAATAAGGCCGGCTATAACGGATTATGGCGTGTTAATTCTCATGGTCAAAATAATGTCCCCTACGGTAGCCATAAAAATTTGAATTTATTATCTGAGAGTTTAGATACCGTTTCCCAATATCTAAATGATAATAGCATCACGATTACCACTGGAGATTATCAATCTGCGGTGCAAAATGCCGTCCAAAATGATTTGGTTTATTTTGATCCGCCCTATGTACCAGTTAACTTAACTTCATCATTTACCACGTACACAAAAACAGGCTTTGGTGAGGTTCAACAAAGGCAACTCAGAGATTTAGCCTTAACGTTAGCTAAGCGTGGCGTCAAAGTAATGCTGAGTAATTCTGATACGGAGTTGGTCCATCAGCTATATGCTGATCCAGTTTTTAAACTTCACCAGGTCCAAGCGAAACGCTTTGTAAACAGTAATGCTAAAAAACGGGGCAATGTGGGGGAACTAATTATTACAACTTATTAAGTCGTTTTTATCAAATCAAGGCCTACCTTTAAACGAGGTAAGTCTTTTTTACTATTGTGTAGAACATTCATTATTCGTATAATTGAAGCAATTACAATGAACAACGAGGTGTTCTATTTGAAAAAAGGCGGAAAGGGTGGCGCTAACACTAATCGGGGCGGCTTGGAATTTGAAAAAGAAACCGATTTAGCAGCGTTTATTCAAAGAGACTTAAGTGACAAGTATACCTTACTTCCCTATGAATTTAAGGAACCAGTTATTAAAAGCTCGTCAACAGCATATCAAATCTATCGCAACGATAATTTAGAAACGCCAATTGGCTTGATTACCAAGCAATTCCAATTTTACAATGGGCTGTGGGATCTTTATCATCTAAAGAACATTAATCACAAGCAATGGAAACCAGATGAAGTCTTCTTTAACTTGGAAACTAATACTGTTTATATTGTGGAAAAGAAATGGCAAGAAACTGCTGGCAGCGTTGACGAAAAAATCTTTGGCTTTGTTAATAAGCGCCGCTTATATCAAAACAACTTTAATCAGAAGACTCATGAACCAAAACCCACGGTGGAATTCTCCGCTTTATTTAATTCATCCTGGTGGATTTATGGAATTAAAGATGCAGCCAACAAAGGGATTAAGGACTTTACTGCTTATCCCCGAAAGAATGAAGTGGCTTACCAAGATTACTTTGACAACCTAAGAATTGATGGCATCAAAATCTTTTTCGACACCTATGATTATTGGTGGTTTGGTTTAGAAGACCCCGTGGAAAATCCAGGACACACTCAAGGTAGCAAATAGGTTAACATCAATTGACCAATCTAAAAAGTATCAAAAATTGCCAGTTATAATGCTGACAATTTAATAAGCATGTCCTTTCAAATTTTTAGGCATATTGATTACAGTAAGTAATGCTGTACTTTTAAGATAAACACAGGTTTGAAACCGTTATTATATATAAAAAAAGGCCTTATTCTTTGTTGTCCAAGCATTAATGCTTGACTACGAAAGAAATAGGTCCTTTTTATATCGGCGTTTTCAACTCCCCTTAATTCCTTCCCTGCTCCGGATACCTCATTAATGTTGTGCGAAACAGCGTTGAGGGAATATAGTACTTATTTTGAGCAATCATTGATCCATTAACTTCAAATAAGTCTTCAGTCATCAATATCAACGATGGACTGCGTACAAATTTTCTTTTAAAAGTGTTAGTAGGACGATCTGATATTGCAATCGTCATTCGGGAATTGACAACCTTCTCGTAAATATCTTTTTCCAAGAATTGAATAAATTGATCCCTATTGTCTAAATCCACTCCAAATTCTTCGACAACTTCAGGTAAAAGAATCGATAAATTATTAGCTATATTTTTATCCTGATTCTTATACCAAATGTTTAGTGTCAAGTAGTTTGTATCTTGAACCCCGAATAGCTTATCAGTAAACTCACTACTTTTATTATTGTGATAGTAAACTTCACGGTCGGTAATATCGATATTTAAACTTTTGGCGACAGGGCTGTCAAGAAGTTCAATTCCTTGATAATTATTGGCTTCATCAGTTTGGGTAACAAAATGCCCTTGACCATGAACACTCTGAATAACGCCATCTTCCTTTAACAAGGATAGTGCTGTCCTGAGTGTAACCCGACTCACGTCAAACTCGGTTGATAATACTTCTTCTGATGGGAGCTTTGAACCAGGTGGAAACTGCATTTGTTTAATCATCTTCAAAATTTGATTGTAAACTTGTACGTATTTGGGAGAATGATGCATCATCTTATCGTCCTTAACTGTATTTTTTAAGAGGTTCTACAAATATTTTTGAAATGTGATAAATTTACCGAATTTTGACCGTTCTTTCATGATCAGTTCGTTAACTGGATTAAAATGTTCTCTTGTCAGTAAATGAATCATGGGCCGGTTAGTATGATTGGTCGTAACTTCAACTACTGACGCTCGTGTTCGTGTAATCACATCATCAATCATATACCGGGCTAATCCTTCACCTGATATACTTGAACGCACCATTAATCGCTTTAGGAGACATTTATCCGCATGCTCAATTATTGTAACACAAGCTTTTAAACCCGGGCCATAAAACCATACCAATCCGTTTTCAATATCAGAGCGGACAATTTGTTCATTAGGATAATCCTTGGTCCATTGATAAACATTATTTTGAATCATTTGTCGTTTAGCATCCCTAACTAAATCCATGATGCTATCAAGATCCTCCCCAGATGCTCTACGACGACGCTCCATACTAACATCAACTGCTATATTTTTATTCATCATTTTATTGGAAAATCATCAGGGACATGACAAGCATCATCAATACCCCAAATACCATTGGGACAGAAGTTCGCTTAACAATTTGAACCGGTGAAACTTTAGTTGTGCCGGCAACAATTAGTACTACTGCGGCAACGGGTGACACGGCTCTGAGCAAGTTACCCGCAAGTTGCATGGGAACTGACAATGCAACTGGGTCGATTCCTGCAGCCTTGGACAACGGAATAATCAATGGGATCATAGCGAACAAAAGCGCCGTCCCACTCCCACTCAAAAGAACAATTACAGCTGTGAAGATAACCATAATGACCGGTAGAATAATTCCTGAGCCACTCATATTCTTCATTGAGTTTTGAACTAAGTCAATAATTCCAATTGACGTTAATCCCTGAACAAATACCTGAGCAGATACCAGCAAAGCCACAATGCTCATAACACTTCCCATACCATTAAAGAAATGACTAGTCTCTTTCAATACATTCGTAAAATTAGCTTTGTACAAGAGTTCCACAATCACAGCAACAATAAAACTAATAATACTTACAACTTGAACGCTAAGATTAAGCTTTGTCCCCATGGCAATATTCATAAAGAATACAGCCAACAGTAAGACGATTGGCAGAAGTGGTAATAATCCATATACAAATCCCTTAAAGCCGGTATAGCTTACCCCTTCACTTGGCGTATTTTCATCAATATCAGTATTTTGCGCGAGCTCTTCAGTGTAACTCAACTTCTCAGGTGAACGCTTATCTTCGTGTTTCTGCCAGAAGTAATGAATTATGGCAATTGCCAACAGTGTTGGAATTGAAACAATTGCATGATGCTGAAATACATAGTCTGTGACAGGCATATGAAGTTGTGCAGCAATTGCAACATTATCGGATCCCAATGGAGTTGGTATAATAGTTGCAGATGTTCCAATAATCGCCGCAGCGCTTAATCGCGACATACCAGCTGTTCTCAGAACTGGGTATAAAGTCGCTAACAAAATAATTGCCAAATTTGAAGCGCTTGGAATAACAAGGGACAACAAATTCCCAATTAAGAAAACAATTGGAATCAAGATATAAACCGATTTAATCTTTGAGATTGGTTTAGTCAGCGCATGCACAGTTACTTGATTTGCACCAATGTGACTCATGTATGCACTGTATCCACCCAGAATTAGGATAACGAATCCAGGTCCAACTAATGTACTTGAAAACTGGTCGACAATTGCCTGGAACGGATCAAATGCGGTTGCCCCAGTTGTCATTGTGACAACAACTTTTTTGCCCATAATAATAGCAACATACATTAAAAGCAACCCAAGGGAAAGTAAGGTCATTTTAATGTCATTTTTCTTTAATAACATATAGACCAGAATTCCCACAGCGATTAAACCAATAATAATGACTAATATTGTATTCATTTTAATCTCTCCTAATTTTGCTAAATTGTCTTAGCAATTTCTTCGACAAACCACTTTTCAAATCCCTCTGCGTCAACATTCACGGCTACAGTCGCATTATTAGGCAAGTCCAAATAGCCCTTAAGATCAATGAGTGATGCACCGGCGGTATATCTACCTGTTGTTTCAATTTCAATATGTGTTTCAACTTCTTCAAATAGGTCGGGTCTTAGTACCAGTGCAACGGCTAACGCATCATACATATTCAACCCTTTATTGAAGCTACCTCCACGGTATTTGGAGAATAATTTGTAGAACATATCCCCAACCTTCCCCAGTGACTTAATTTTCTCTGAGATATTTGGCATGATCTTTGCCTGTCGGCCAACTTCCATAGGAGCAACTCGTATCTTTAGTCCACTAGTAAACACAATTTTTGCCGCTTCTGGATCCGTCGCAAAGTTGAACTCTGAAAGAACTCCAAAGTTTCCACGACCTAAGCTCCCACCCATTAAAACAACTTCTTCAATGTTTGCGAGATCATCAGGATACTCATGAATAAATAACGCGATATCAGTCAAGGGCCCAATCCCAATTAAAGTAACTGGTTGTGTACTATCGTTTACCACACTATGCATTGCAGCTGATGCAGTCATACTGTTATCTACCGGTAGATTGACCTCAGGAAAGGGATATCCATCCATTCCAGTTTTACCATGGACACCGCTGGCATCTTTTGCAGCCCTCAGCAATGGCTTACGACTACCGGGAACTACTGGGATTGATTTATCAAAAAATGTAAGCAGCTTTTGAGTATTTAAAGTTGTCTTTGACAGACTGACATTTCCAGAAATAGGACAGATGAGTTTAACATCTAGTGACAAATCAGAAGTTGCGATTGCAATTGCGACGGCATCGTCGATTCCCGGATCCGTACTAATGATAACTGGAGTACTTGTAGCGTTTTTTAGCATTATATTTATCTCCTTAAATGTTTTTCAAATATCAGAAAACGTTTTCAGGAATATTATACAACGTTGTATTAAATAATACAACGTTGTATTTTTAATAATGTTTATGAGAACCCTAAACAAAAAAATCTGCTTTACCCGGATGGTTAGTCCGGTATGTCTTATAAAATCAAAATATATATTTTTACACTAATGTAAAAGGCACCCGTAAAATGT
>NZ_AZGK01000024.1 GCF_001435315.1 Lentilactobacillus parabuchneri DSM 5707 = NBRC 107865 | reverse complement strand
AACCCACAAAATAACCATAAATGCCAAACGAATTTTTGTGTATTTATGGTTATTTTTTTAGTCAATTTCAGGGTAAACAGCTATAAATAATAGTTGCCTGTAGGTGTATGAAAACAACAAATTCTCTGTTATAATAATCTTTGCATAACGGTTGTACTTATACTTACTTTAAAACCAATAACTATTTAGTTAATTATTTACAACAAATATGTCCATTTTTATATATTATAGTGTATATATCGGTACTATTATCTTGGCCTCAAAAGTTCTATTAATTATTTATAAATACATATTATTTCAACATTTAGACCAAAATAGGTTTGCTATATTGTCATACATATCGGGGGGTGATGACAACGCACTATTTTTTGACGTCGCAGATTGATGAGTACACGTCTGCCATCGAAATCGCGCAGATTAAAAGATTACATTTATTTACCACACTCAAGGTTCCAGCAAAGATTGTTACTCGAAATCACATTCGGGGGAGTAATCGTGTTTTACAGCCGTTGATTGAAAGTCACCAAGTCATTAATCTTTACCAGTACTTTACGGGGCTCCCAAACTATTTTGAGCCTTATCCCAAGGCAAAGGACGTTCTTTTCAACTTAACCAATATTCAAATTGAAAATGGTCAAGGATTCAAGGATGGCAAGCTCCGGGTTCGGGTCAACCAAAAGGATGGCTGGATTAATAATATCGACTATTTGGATCAATTCGGTTTTACCGACCGTCGTGATCTATACGACTTCAATCAACGGGTTTATTCTGAATATTTTGATGATCATGCCAAACTGGTGACGCGAACTTTCTATCAAAAAGATGGCCACGTCGTCATGACCGAGTATTATCGTGGCGGCCCCGACAATCGACCGGTGCTGACTCTGATTCAACTGCAACACAACGGTAAACTTTGGCAGTTCGATAATCAAGATGAGTTAATGGGCTATTTTCTCGACTGTTTGGCAGCCGACAATTCCGGCGTGACGTTTTATAGTGACCGCGAGGAGATTGCCATTCCAGCGTTTAAGCTGATGACCAAGCCCGCCAAACGTTATCTCATTTTGCATTCGATTTTTACACAAAATGCGAAACGGACCGGAAAACTGTTTCCATATGTTCAGCAGGCCATTGATTTAAAGGACAAGTTATCGGGAATCATCGTTTCCACTCGACAGGAAGCTCATGACATTCAGTCACGTTTCCCAAGTGTTAAAACAACGGTTATTCCGGTAAGTTACCTTGACGACCAGTTGATCAAACAGTCACCACCGTTTAGCGACAGAATTCCTGGTAAGGTCATTGCAGTCGCACGGGTTACACCGTTAAAGCAGCTGGCCCACATCATTCGAGCAATCGTTTTGGTGCATGCGCATCTGCCCTTCGTTTCTTTGGATATTTATGGATACGAAGATGCCATCAATAACTTTCAGGAAGGCAACACGCTTCGCCAACTCGTCAAGCAGTCTGAGGCTGAAAGCTACATTACTTTCAAGGGATACGTTCCTGATTTAACGTCTGCTTGTCAGCACGCTGACTTGTTGACTCTGACCAGTTCATACGAAGGATTTGCAATGGCAATCCTGGAAGCGCTGGGCTACGGGTGCCCAGTGCTCAGTTACGACATTAATTACGGTCCAGCGGAAATGGTCCAAAACAACCATAACGGGGAGCTGATTGGACCTGGCGATGAATTCGAACTCTATCGCCATTTGTTACATCTGCTGACGCACCGAGAGATTTTGCAACGATATAGCCGGGATGCGCCGGCTTCTGTGGAAAAATATTCGGCAAGCCACGTTAGACAAATTTGGCACAATTTCATTGAGGACCAACGAATCACGCGTTAATTGAGGGAATTAACTTAGCTTACTTTTATGATTTATTTTAATCAGGGGGGAATCACACAATGTCAAAATCAGAGAGAAGTAACACAAAGGTTCATTACAAGATGTATAAAGCAGGGAAACATTGGTTATATGCTTCACTACTGACAGCAGGTTTGATGGCAGGCGGTGCGTTTGGCGCCAACACGGTCCATGCCGACACCGATGATAATCAAGCCCAGACACCAAGTACCACAGAGGCTGCGGTCCAGCCAAGTGCCGACACGCAGGCAACTGCCCAAGTCGGTTCAACTGATAATTCAGCGAATTCGACTGATAATACTCAGACAACTGCCGAATCACAGACTAGCTCACAGCCAACAACTACTAGCAACGTAAGTCAAACAGCTGCAACAACAAATACGACTGCAACGGCGTCCCCTGCTAACGAGGGTAACCAAGGGACGGCCTCAAATGCAGCAACTACTTCAAATGCCGACGCAACTCAAGCGACTGACAATGGTCAAGATCCTAGTCAAGAAACTGCGACCGCAACTACTGATCAAAATAGTGCTCAAGACGCGACAACGGCCACTAATGATCAGTCTGCAAACGCGGATGGTTCAGCAACTGATAACCAGTCAAACCAAACAACCGACCAGACAACTCAAACTTCAGCTGATGATCCGACCGCAACATCTGATGCAGCAACAACTGCTGATCAAAACACGGCCACTTCTGAAAATCTAAGTACAACAACTGATTCAGCTAAGACAGCTGTCGTAGATAGCACCGCCGATTCAACGACAGCCGCCCAAGCGACCGCATTAGCCGCAACACCGATTGATACCCAGTCATTGATGGGAGCAGTTTCAGGAGACCAATGGGAAAAAATTGTGCAGTTAGCACTCATTATTCCGCAAGCCATTGCTGGTGCGGTTATTTCAATGCCGGCAATTCTCGGTGGTGGAACACTCTCACTGTCTCCGATTAATTCATCATCACAACCGATTGTAATTCCTGGGCGAGTCCTTCAATTCCTAACAGGTGGCCTCTGGTCAACTCCAGAGAATCTTTGGGATGCTCTGCTGGATGGATTGGGGATTAAAGGATCCGGCAGCGCCACCGTATCTGCAAACCAAAGCGGAACAACCAATTTGCCGGATTCTATTAGCTACGCAAGCTTTTCAGGTTTTGACACGATTGGTGAGATTGTTAATAGCATTGTGCCGACAATTCTCGGGGAGCTGCAGACCCCAGTGCTTTCGGACGTCCCACCGTTCATTATCTGGATTACGCCTCCTAAACCTAATCAGCCGAGTCAACCTAGTCAACCGTCTCAACCATCTCAACCGTCTCAACCGTCTCAGCCGTCTCAGCCATCTCAACCATCTCAACCATCTCAACCAAACAAGCCTAACCAACCCAACAAACCAAATCGACCAAACAAACCTAACCAACCAGGAAAGCCAAATCGGCCGAACATGCCTAATCAACCCAACAAACCAAATCGGCCGAACATGCCTAATCAACCCAACAAACCAAATCGGCCGAACATGCCTAATCAACCGGGAAAGCCAACTAAGCCAGGTCAACCGAACCAACCAACTAAGCCAACGCGACCAAATCAACCGATTCAACCAACGGTAACCACCACTAGCACCACATCACGAGATTACCGTCATATTAATAGCAAAACACCGATTGATAAAGCCTCTGTCTTGCCGCAAACTGGCGATAAGCAACAGAACTGGGTAAGTATTCTCGGCAGTATTTCGTTGGGGATGGTCTTAATAACTGGTGGTATGATTTTCAAACGCCGCAAACGGGATTAACCAATATTTTTAATCTTGGATAACCAATTTCAAAATAAAGTTACATGACCGATAATATGCATCTAGTGGTTCATAGCTAATTTCCTTTCATAATTATTTGACGGGAATCGGGTCTTGAGCATTAACCTAATAACGGCCGTCAACGCGGATTTTACGTTGGCGGCCGTTATTTCATTAATGCGTTTTTGATTTAGACAAAACCGTTTTGTTTGGTACAAGCGGTCTACATTTTAATCGAAAATGGTGGTTACTTGTACCAGGAGTTAGAACACCATGTCGAAAACAGAACACTCTTTTACCAATGTAGAACGTCTCATATTTGACAATTCGATTAGTAGAAGTGTTTCAAGCATTCGACACTTTGCCTATCTATTCGCACGATATTTTCATTGTATACACGTATTACACGTGCTAAAATAACGTTGCCCACAATATTAAGTACACATCGAAAGGAGTGTTGCCATATGTACATTGTCTTCCCAGCTTTATTTTATTACGATCCTAACGAAGAAAATAAATACTCTATCTACTTTCCGGACTTCCATTCGTCCGGAACCATGGGCACGGATATTACTGATGCCATGAGAATGGCGGCTGATTTGTTAGGGAATGTAGCGGCTGATTATTTGGACAATGACCAACAATTGCCCAAGCCTTCAAACTTAAATGATATTTCCTTAATTAACGACGACCCCTTCAAACAAGATCCCGATTTCACCTTGACTTACGATCCTAAAAAGTCGTTTACATCAATGGTTTCTGTTGATCTGAACAAATATTTGCATAGTAATCAACCTGTTAAAAAGACTTTAACCATCCCCAAATGGGCGGATGCCCTGGGCAAGGAGAAAAAAGTCAATTTCTCTAAGTTACTCACTGAAGCAATCCTAAATACCTAATAATTTAAATCTTTAGCCACTTAAAAGAGTGGTTATTTTTTTAGATTAACTGGAAATTAGTTATCTTTAGGTAACTAAAAAAGCCAACTATCCCTGCCAATCCAGGCCCAAAAGCAGCTGACTTCTATAAATGACAGTTTCACTCAAAATCCTACTTAAACCTTTTCTTTCCGGCATTATACCCAGCTATAAACTCAGATAATTCTTGCATTTTATTCTCTGATACCTGATTACCGATATTGACCAGTTTTTCTGGGTATGACTTAAAGAAACGATGCTCTTCATGGTCCTTTAGTGCCTGATCAAACCCCATTTGATAGTCATCACCAGACGCTGACAGATTTTCGTTTGCCTCATGATAAACATAATCCTGTTTAATAGAGTTATCATACGCGCCCCGTTCATAGTCCTTTTTGATATAGTCATGCAGTTCACTCAGTTTTTTCAGTGCATCCATTGTTGTTTGCCTCTCTTCTCTTTCTTTGTATAAAATAGGTACTCGAAAGTCATGATTAAAGCGCATCAAATTTTTCGGTCATCCGCTGTTAAAATATTCGAATACATATATAAGCACACCTAATTTTATGAGCTAATTATACCCTCCCACATATCAAAAAAGAACACCCTCGCTCAACCAAAAACTAAAAAGAGGTCGAAACAAAACTCAATGTTTTGCTCCAACCTCTTAACCTGAATGCTGCCTAATTTTCTTCTGCCTGAATCTTCTTGCCAAATTCAGTTTCATCAAAATGATCAATCACGTTCTGAAGTTCTGGCTTGGTCAGGCTCGCACCAAACAGCTCACTGCCCGGCTCCGTCATGATGCCATCCGCAATGTCATAGTGAACCACTGTATCAAAGCCCATGGTGTCCACAAATTTAGCCACTTCATCCACAGCTTCATGGTTGTCACCAGCCACAAACAGCGCTTTACGATTCTCAGCGCCAGCTGGTTTGGCCTCTTCTTGGAGATTATGGTAACCCATGTGATTAAAAGTCTTGACGACGGTACTCTTATTGAAATATTGCTGTACCTGCTCACTGGAAGTTGAGGACGGGTCCAACACTTCCTCGCGGATCCCGTCAGTCTCCCACCAGTAGTTCATCGCATCAATCACTAATTTGCCCTTGAGGAGTTTAGGCTTGATATTCTTGTACCGACTGAGTGGAATCGCCAAAATAATTAAATCACTCTTGGAAACAACCCCCTGATTGGTCGACGGTGTCGCGCCGGGAACCAGCGTTTCAATCGTCATCGCGATTTTTTCAACCGATCCCGAACCAGAAATCCGGACGTGGTATCCGGCAGCGAGTGCAAGCTGGGCCAACACGATACCGACTTTTCCGGCACCGAGGATACCCACATTTTTAATTTCAGCCATAACTAGCCCTCCTCAGACAAAATTTCTTTAACCCGCGGAATGACCTTGGTTCCATATAATTCAATCATCCGTTCACGTTGTGCGGCGGTCTGGTTACCGGCACCATAAACAAGATCAAATCGGCCCAGGTTCATCAAATTAATTGTCCGCGCGATTCGTTGGGCAACATGCTCTGGATTGCCAACGTAAAAGGAACCAACTTTGGTTTCCCCGTCAAATTGCTCCCGACTCATTGGTGCCCATCCCCGGGTCAGACCAATTCGGTCAAAGTTTGCCTTAATGTTCTTCCAGGCAACTTCAACCGCCTCATCCTCGTCGTCAGCAATAAATCCGTGTGAGTGAACGGCAACTGGTAGAACGGGCATATTGTATTTTTCAGCAGCTTTCTTGTACAGGTTCAAATATGGCACAAACCTGTCAGCCTGCCCACCAATAATCGCCAGGATCACTTTATAACCATACCGAGCCGTCCGAATGATCGACTCAGGCGAACCGCCAATTCCGATGTAAGTTTCAATGCCGTTATAATCCGTCTTTGGATAAACGTCTTGATCCTTTAGTGACTGGGTGAACTTCCCGTGCCAGGTAATTGGCTTTTCTTTTAGTAGCTGGCTGTACATCTCTAATTTTTCGTTGAATAAATCATCGTAATCTGTTAAATCATAGCCAAATAATGGGAATGATTCAGTGAATGACCCCCGGCCAAGCATGACCTGTGCGCGCCCCTCGGATAAGCCCTCAAGCGTTGCGAACCGTTCATACACTCGAACCGGATCATCAGAGCTTAGCACGGTTACGGCCGTAGCCAACTTGATGCGGTCAGTCACTGATGCAATCGATCCCAAAACAATTTCTGGACTCGACACACTATAATCAGGTCGATGATGCTCACCGACACCAAAGACGTCGACCCCCAATTTGTCGGCCAGTTCGCCTTCCTTAACGATTTGGCGAATTGATTGGCCAGCCGTCAAGAGCTCACCGTCTTCTCCTCGAACGATATCGCCAAACGTCTCGAGGCCAAATTGTAATTTATCTACATCAACCATGCTCATGCTTTTTCCTCCTAGTGCTTACTTTTTGTAAGTATATTAATAGATTATATTACTTGGGGGTAAAAAGCAACTAAAAGTAGTCACGAAAGTGCGCTGTTCATTTTTTATGGCACAAAGTTAATTACTCGTATAAGCCATCATGTTTTTCTCCGAGTAGTTCCTAGTTCCTACCCAATCGCTTCCTCCACCGCATTTCGCAACTCCTGGGCAGCCTTTGCCGGGTCTTCAGCCTTCATAATCGCTGAGACAACTGCGACGCCATCCACATGAGCACCGTCGATGGCGTCGACGTTATCGGCTTTGAGGCCGCCGATCGCGTACACTGGGATGCCAACGGCCTGCTTAATTTTGCCAAGCGTTTCGACTGATGTATGAACGGTCTTCACGTGAGTCGTGGTTGGAAAAATCGCACCAACACCCAGATAATCGGCGCCCATCTCTTCGGCAGCTTTAGCCTGCTTCAATGTCTTGGCAGTCGCGCCAATGAATTTTCGAGGTCCGAGAATATTGCGGGCAACGTCCACTGGTAAATCACTTTGCCCGAGATGAACCCCGGCCGCATCCACGGCTTGGGCAATGTCCAAACGGTCGTCGATCAGCAACGGGACGCGATATTTGTCAGTGATGGTCTTGACCTGTTGTGCGAGTTCAAAAATTTCTCGGCTGGTGCCTTCTTTTTGCCGCAGTTGAACCAAGCCCACCCCATTTTGACAGCCCTGTTCAATCGCGTTAAAAAACTGCTCGTCCGATAATTCTGTATGATCCGTCACCAAATAAAGTGGTCGATTCGTCAATTTCACAATGATTTCCTCCAGTATTTTGCGTTTGCCATCAGTTTAATTGAACTTTCACAAAAAGTATAGCGATATTTCTCGCTTGACTTTCAGATTGTAAGCGGTTATAAATAAACTATGAGCTTGGAAGTCATTCAAGCCTAATTGAATATTTCGTCTGGGGTGCCGGAAACGGCTGAGATAATACCCATCGAACCTGATGTAGTTTGGACTGCCGAAGGAAGAGCGAATTTAATGTTGATCTAATTTTGACTTTAAACCTTCTTTTTGCGGAAAAGAAGGTTTTTCTTTTCTGTAAATCGAATTTAAGTTAAACCCAACATCCATGAACCTCTTTCTTCGGACATTGAAGAAAGGGGACTTTTTTTATGGTGATGGTAAACGGTGAACAGGAAACCGGTGTCGTTGGTGAAACGATTCTGGACTTCCTAAAAAAACGCGAAGCGCCAATTGAAAATATCGTTGTCGAACAAAACGGGAAAATTATTCACCGCGCTGATTTCGACACAACTAAAATTTCCGAAAACGACAAACTGGAATTAATTTCCTTCGTCGGTGGTGGCTAAACAAGAGCTCCTCCAAGCAGCAGTCTCCCTGTAAGCACCTCGGAAGCAAATCCCCAAAACCGGGGAATTTACTTCCGAGGAGACTTACACTCCGATTTCTAACCGCTTGGACTCGCTCACTTTCTAGGACAGCTCCTCCAAGCACAAGTCTCCTTGTAAGCACCTCTAAGCAAAATTCCAAAACCGGGAATTTTTCTTAGAGCCGACTTACACTCCGACTTGTAACCGCTTGGACTCGCTCACTTTATAAAAGGAGTCGATTAACAACATGCAGGAACCAGAAATTCAAGGATCAAGCTATAACGACGTTTATCAAGGCATGAAGGAACGAAACGTCAAAGACTCAACCGACAAGCTGGCCGCAGCCCACGTCACTATCGCCGGTGCTGGCGGATTGGGGTCAAACATCGCGATTGCCCTAACCCGAATTGGGGTTGGTCATCTGACCCTGATTGATTTTGACTCAGTCGAATTAAGTAATTTAAATCGGCAACAGTTTAAGCTCAGCCAAGTTGGGATGCCAAAAGTGGTTGCTTTGAAACAAAACCTTCAAGAGTTTAATCCATTTATCGAGATCAAAACTCACCAGGTTAAAATCACCCACGACAATGTTAAAGAATTGTTTGAAGACGCTGACATTATCTGCGAGGCTTTCGATAACCCCGCCGCAAAGGCGATGCTGCTGGATGCAGCTTCAGAATTTTATCCTGATAAGCCGATTGTGATGGGAACCGGAATGGCTGGGGTGCACAGCTCCAATACCATTACCACCAAGCATCCCCGAAAGAACCTCTATATTGCCGGAGATGGTGTCACAATGGGCGCCGAAGGGTTAATGGCACCCCGGGTCATGATCGCAGCCGGTCATGAAGCCAACATGATCACCCGCTTAATTCTAGGAAACACAGAAATCTGAGGAGGATTTATTCATGGCAAATGAAAAAGATGAACTCATGATTGGCGGTCACGCCTTTACATCCCGATTTATTTTAGGATCTGGGAAATATTCATATGATTTAATCGATTCAGCAATTAATAACGCAAAGGCCCAAATCATCACCATGGCCCTTCGCCGCAACACAACCGGAAAAGAAAACATTCTCAATTACATTCCGGAAGGCATCACGATTTTGCCAAACACGTCTGGCTCGACCAACGCTGAAGAAGCCATTCGAACGGCCCGCATTGCCCGCGAACTTAGCGGAAGTAACTTCATCAAGCTGGAAGTCGTTCCCGACAAGAAATATTTGATGCCGGACAACTACGAAACTTTAAAAGCAACTGAAGTTTTGGCCAATGAAGGCTTTATTGTCATGCCGTATATGCTGCCGGACTTAAATATTGCCCGTCAATTAGTGGACGCTGGCGCCGCAACGGTCATGCCTTTGGGGGCACCAATTGGGACCAACAAGGGATTATCAACCAAAGACTTGATTCAAATTTTGATTGATGAAATTGACCTGCCAATCATCGTCGACGCTGGAATTGGCCGTCCAAGCCAAGCTGCCGAAGCGATGGAAATGGGGGCAGCCGCGGTTATGGCCAACACCTCAATGGCAACCGCCGGAAATATTCCGCTCATGGCCGAAGCCTTCAAGCTGGCGGTTGAGGCCGGCCGCAAAGCTTATCTGGCTAAACCCGGCCGCGTCATCGAACATGGTGCAGTTGCCTCATCCCCACTCACCGGTGTCAGCGCCGCCAAGTAGAGGCAGCCAGATGACAACAACCCAATTAAATCAATTAGCACATCGCTTGAATCAAATTAATGATTTATCAAAAGGTGAGGTTGGCCAAAACCGACTGGTCTACTCTCCCACTTGGATCGCCGCGCAACAGCAAATTATCCAGTGGGGGCTCGACCTTGGTTTTCAGGTAACCGTTGATGATTTTGGGACCGCTTATCTGGATATTCCCGGAAAAACGAATCCTGAACAGGTTATTGCGACCGGGTCTCATATTGACACTGTCAAACAAGGGGGTCGATTCGATGGCCTTTACGGGGTCCTTGGTGGCCTTGAAGCACTTGAAAGGCTCTTGGACGCTGATGGGCAACCTTCAAAAACGCTTCGCTTAATTTCCTTTAGCGAAGAAGAAGGCAGCCGCTTTCCGGAAACCTTTACCGGGTCCAAGCACTATACCGGCCAATCAATTAATTTGGCAATGCGCGACCCTGATGGCATCAGCTTTGAAGCTGCCAGACAAGCTGCGGTTTCAAAGTTAGACCTGCCTGGGGTTAACCACAATTTGCCCGCATTACCAGTGACCTTCACCGAACTGCACATCGAACAGGGGCCACGGTTAATTGACCACCACTTACAAATTGGCCTGGTCACATCAATTGTCGGCCAACGCCGGTTTACGGTCACGGTCAAAGGGATTGCCAATCATGCCGGGACTACGCCGATGAATGACCGAGCGGATGCCCTGCAGATGGCCGTTGACCTGATTTCCGACTTACGAAAAAACGCCCGTCAAGTGGATCCGCAACTGACATTTACCGTGGGTGAATTCCATGTCTCACCTAATACGTCAAATGTCATCCCTGGACGAGTCGATTTCACGATCGACACGCGCCACGAAAAAGAGACGGTCCTAGATCAATTCGAACAAATACTTCATCAAGTGGTGGAAACACCGCGCGCTTCCAAGATTACCAGTAGTGTTAATCGCTGGGCCAAAAGTGACGCGACCCAACTTGATCAAGCCATGTTGGCCCGTAATCAAGCGATTGCCGATCACTTGGGATTCAGATCCAGTCAACTCGCATCCGGCGCGGGTCATGATAGTCAGATTATGGCCCAAATGACCAGAACTACGATGATTTTTGTTCCAAGCATTAATGGCATCAGTCACGCCCCGGAAGAAAATACGTCTCAAGCAGACTTGGAGCGAGGCGTGACGCTGTTAACCGAAAGTCTCCACCAACAAGCCTATTAAGTTTGGGGGATACACTGTGAAACACATCAGTATAACGGCACAAATTGGAATTGGCATGATTGTCGGCGCCCTTCTTGGATTGGCATTTGGTCCAAAGATTGCCGGCATTCAGCTACTTGGAAATATTTTTCTACGCTTAATTCAAATGGCGGTCGTTTTATTAATTTTCGGAGCCGTTATCGAGGCCCTCGGCAGCTTAAAATCCGATCAACTGGGAAGATTGGGTGGTAAAACTGCCGGCTGGTTCTTGATCACAACTCTGTTGGCCGCCATGCTGGGACTGTTGATTGGATACGTCATCAACCCTGGCAGTGGCATTAAGCTGGCTTCCGTCAGCACAACGGGAACGGTTGCCAAGGCAACGACGAGTTTTAGTCAGACCGTCTTGGACTTCTTTCCCATTAACATTTTTGATGCCCTTGCGAAGGGAAATGTGATCCAAGTCATCATCTTCGCAATTCTATTTGGAATTGTCCTCAACCGGGCCAATACCAATGGTCAATTCAACCAGGTCCTGAATCTCGTCAAACAAGTCAACCAGCTAACTGTCAAGCTGGTCATGATGGTGATGAAGCTCGCTCCGATTGGTATTGCCGCGCTAATGGCCTGGGTGACCGCAACCTCCGGGATTAAGGTGATCCTACCGCTGCTCAAATTTTTAACTGCATTTGGTGTCGGCAGTGTTGCTTTCTTGATTGTCCTGTTTGGGTTTATCAGTTGGTACGCAAAAGTACCGCTGAGAGGACTTGTCCGCGGTTTTTCGAGAATTATTCTGGTGGCGTTTACCACCACTTCTTCAGCAATCTCGCTTCCAATCGAAATGGAGGATGCCGAAGATCGGCTAGGGGTTGAAAAATCGATTAGCCAACTGGTTTTACCCTTGGGGATGGCCTTAAACAGCAATGGGCTGGCAATGTACTTGTCACTATCCTGCTTAACGTTGACCCAACTGTATAGTATGTCTGTTTCACCAGTATCAATGGTTAAAATTGTCCTGTTGTCCGTCATCGCCTGCTTGGGAACGGTCGTCGTTCCCGGCGGCGGTCTGGTTGCTTTGACAATTGTTGTTCCCACTTTGGGCTTACCAATGCAAAGTATTGCCATCCTGGCTGGAATTGATTGGTTCTCAGGCATGTTTCGAACGGTCTTAAACGTGGTTGGAGATACGACAACTGCGATTGCCGTCGCATCCGATGAGAATCTTCTGGACAGGAAGCTCTACGAACCGGCTCCTGAAAAGGTCGCAACCAAGTAACCATGGGGTATTTAACCAATTTAGATTTCGTAACAGATCACTTCTTCGATTTACCATAGTTTTTGAAACACTTTTCTAACCCACAAACAAATAGACTGGAAGCAAACGTTGGTTTGTCTCCAGTCTATTTGTTTGGTTTAAATTTGAAGTGTTTCCCGCTGATTCAAATTCGGCGAAAGGAAGTGATCACTCCCGGTGGCTAAATCCGCTCAGCCGCTCAATCGTTTCCTGCCTGAGGTAGTAAGGGGTAATTCCATCGTCAATGGCCTTGGTCAACAACCCCTGTGCTTCCTTTTGAGCGAGAATAGTCGGCACTTTCAAAGACATGACCGACTTATTAATTACCATTTGGTGAACGTCAACATCAGTCTTGTATTGAAGCTTCTTTGAACTTGTCTTTTTCTTTGATTTTTCGGTCTTTTCTTTAGCCATGAAAATCCCTCCTCACTACTCTATATAGCTCAATAATAGCAAATTAACAATTGAAAGTATATTCAAAAGACTAGTCGCGTTCCGGAACCTTCTCAAACTTTTCCCGGTACCATTTATCCCATGAACCTTCTACCAAACTACCGTTGCCATAATACTCTGGGTTAATTACTGAAATAACGTGTTTAAGGTCTTGACCGCGTTGTTCAAGTAATTCTTTTTTCATTTGCTCAGGAGTGAAGGACTCGTTCTCAAAAATATAGTGGTTAATATCAGCTAGATAATAATCAATCTTATATTCAGCCAAAATTTCCAGATCATTTTTCTTGAACCACCGAAGATAAAAATCGATAAAGTCTTCCACTGCTTTATTGCTGACTGTCTCATCTAACTTGTCGAAAGATACTACATCTGCCACAGTGCCACCTCCTCTTGTAATTCCATTATGCCACAAATCCTGTATCGGCGTCTAATTTAGTAGTATTATTAACTTGAATCCAAAATAATCAAAGGATGCGGATAAAATGTCAAATAGAAAAGTTTATACAGATTACTTTTTTGATGAGCCTGCCTACAATACTCATGACGGTGGATTTATTCCTCTTGAAGAGCCTAAAGCTCCCCAACAACCGTTAAAAATTCCAGAACTACTAAAGCCGGATAAGGAAACCGATACCGATATGTATTACACGGTCATCGCCCAAACCGGTGAAGTTCAGTTATTACCAGGCAAAAAGACCAAAACTTGGGGGTATAACACCGATCTTTTGGGAAAGACTATTTTGTTTAAAAAAGACAAAATGATCCATATTACCCTGAAAAATGAACTCCCCGAATTGACAACATTCCATTGGCACGGCTTAAACGTTTCCGGACCAATCACTGACGGTGGCTGTCACGCGCCGGTATATCCTGGCGAAAGTACCCAAATTGAATTCAAGTGTGATCAACCAGCCGCAACGTTGTGGTTACATGCCCACCCGTGTCCAGCTACTGCTGAACATGTTTGGAAGGGATTAGCAACTGCCGTGGTGGTTAAAGATGACGTCGAAAGCAAATTGCCATTCCCAAGAAACTACGGTGTGGACGATATTCCGTTGATTTTACAAGACCGTCGTTTCCACGAAGACAACCAATGGGACTACATGGCCGACTATGACCCTGACGGCGTGCAGGGGCCCACTGCGATGATTAACGGTACTATTAACCCATACTTCGACGTAACCACGCAGCGGCTTCGATTACGCATCCTGGACGGTGCCAATCGACGTGAGTGGCGGCTGCACTTTAGTGACGATTTAAAGTTTACCCAAATCGCCTCTGATGGTGGCATTATGCCCGAACCAGTTGATTTTACCCACTTGATGCTGACATGCGCAGAGCGGGCAGAAGTAATTGTCGACTTTGGTCAGTACAAGCCGGGCGATGAGGTCACTTTATTCTGTGACGACGTTCCAATTATGCGGTTTAGAATTCATGAATTTGCCCCGGATAATACACAACTGCCAGATCATTTAGTTGATATTCCGGACCCAGATGTCACGCCAGGTGCCCCCGTTCATAAGGTCGTCATGTCTGGAATGGACGAAGAAGTCATGATGAATGGCAAGAAATTTGATATGCAACGGATTGACGACAAACAAAAGCTGGGCAATGTTGAATATTGGGACATTAGCAATACCAATGACATGAGTAACGGAATGGTTCACCCCTACCATATGCATGGAACTCAATTCCAAGTTGTTTCCAGAAACGGCCATGAGCCTTATCCAAATGAACATGGATTAAAGGATACCGTTGGGGTTAACCCTGGTGAAACCGTCCGTCTGAAAGTCGGCTTCGATCACCTTGGGGTCTATATGAACCATTGCCACATCATTGAACACGAAGATGGCGGCATGATGGCCCAATTTGAAGTCTACGATCCTGATCATCCAAAACAATACAAGTTAATGGATATGGATACTTTAATGAATGCGTTCGCCAAAGAACGTGGCGTCAAGGTTGAAGATCTCAATATTCCGGGCATGGATATGTAAGCCTAATTCTTGCGAAAGAACAAGGGCTGTGCTATTATAAGTTTTGGAATGAAAAATGAATAAAGCTGTTAGGTGAGGCTCCTATGTGGAAAATGCTACTGCTCAGAAACGTCGAAAAACGCCAATGAGTCAGCTGTCCAGGTCAAAGTAAGGCTTGGACTAATGTAGCTGTTAATTTTTAACTACAACACATAGTGCTAAAGCTCAACGACTGGCGATAAGTGGTTTATTGTGTCCAGTCGTTATCGGCTGGACACTTTTCATTACCAAATAAAAAACTTTGAAGAGGTGAGAGTTATGACAGCAGAATTTACAGACCCAGGAGCGACGAAGCACCAGTCTACCAAGGGAAGCCCGGTTGTGATAACTCTCGCACAGCTTCATGCTTAGTGAGAAATTGTGATAACCGATCTTCCCGAATTGAATAAATGTTTGACGCGTCTAAACGTTTTGTTTCTTGCTTATTAGCTTTACAGCTAGATGATTCACAAGAAATTTCCCGACTTCGTTTGTTTAGACAACTCAACTTTTGGGAATTCGGTTAATACAATTTCTCGGTGGTCTCGACCGTTTAGGTACTGACGTACTTGTGGTCGATCGGCTACTCATAGTCGAAAAACGCTTCACCTTTTAGGAAACTAATTGGGGAGAAATCGATTAATCGTACTAAATTGCCACACATAAAACGATAATAATAGTAATTATGAGGACGAAACCTCCAAGAATCCGGTGGAAACTGATTCTTGCAAGATGACTGCTATCTTATCGAAAATAACATTATAAAGCCGCCAACGTAAATTCGTTGACGGCTTTTAATATACATCATCAAAAAAGGCTGACGCATTGTTTTTACGCCAACCTTTTTATCATTCTATCGTGGAACTATTCGGCGCTTTCGGGTACGCCGTGTTTTTTAAATGAGGCAATGTACTTCTTAGATTTTTCTTCGTCGAACTCTTTTTCTGACTTGCCAATAACCACGGTTGCAAGTGAGTTTCCAACCACGTTAACGGCAGTCCGGCCCATATCAACAATCCGATCAATTCCGGCAATGAACGTTAATCCGGTTACTGGGACACCAATCGTTGAGATAGTCGCCAGAAGGACCACAAAGGAAGCGCCAGGGACGCCGGCCATCCCCTTAGAGGTAATCATCAACACAACCAACAACGTGATCTGTTGGCCAATTGAGAGGTTAATATGGTAGGCCTGAGCGAGAAACAGCGCAGCAATCGATTGGTAGATTGCTGAACCATCCAGGTTAAAGGTGTAGCCAGTTGGAATGACGAAAGAAACGATTCCCTGGCTCGTTCCAAATTTATCCATTTTCTCAATCATCTTTGGTAACACCGCTTCAGAACTGGCGGTTGAAAATGCTAACACAATTTCGTCTTTGATAACCAACAGTAAATCAAAAATGCTAAATCCAAATATTTTTGCCACAATCCCCATGACCACCAGTATGAATGCAGTCATGGTGACATAGGCAATTGCCACAAAATAACCCAAAGGAATCAAAGCGCCGATTCCCATTTCTGCTAAGGCAACACCAATCAGTGCACAAACACCAATTGGTGCCACATGCATCACCCAATTTGTAACCTTGAACATAACTTCAGCCACGGCATTCAATCCATCAATTAAGATCTGACCTTTTTCGCCGATTGCTGCAATCCCCAATCCAAAAAAGACGGAAAAGAAAATGACGGGCATCATATCGCCATTCGCTAAGGATTTAAAAATATTTGTCGGGATAATCCCCATCAAAGTTCCCCAAATCCCAGTATGCTCGGCAGTCTTTGCAGTCGCCATATATTGACTGATATCTGAACCATGAAGTGAATGAATATCGATTAACGTTCCGGGGTGAAGCATATTGGCAACAATCATCCCCAGTGCAATTGCGATGGTCGTCATCAATTCAAAATAGATAATCGTTTTGAGTCCAACCCGCCCCAATTTCTTAATATCGCCCATACTGGCAATACCAACAGTTAAGCAAGAAACCACGATCGGTAGCACAATCATCTGAATCAAATTAATAAACATTGTGCCAATATTTTGCATCGCAGTAATTGCCGTGTTGTTTTTGTAAAAAATCACACCAAAGACAACACCTATCACGAGTCCAATCAGGATTTGCCATCCTAAACTTAGACGGTAAGATCGATAGCGCTTCATAATTTCACCTATATTCCTTAAAAATATGTACTATTTCAATATAAAACAAAAGCCTTCAATAGTAAATACCATTGAAGACTTTCTAAATTGCGTGGCAACGTCCTACCCTCGCA
>NZ_AZGK01000023.1:2946-18441 GCF_001435315.1 Lentilactobacillus parabuchneri DSM 5707 = NBRC 107865 | reverse complement strand
CCTACATTTTACGGGTGCCTTTTACACATAGTCATTATAGTAGGGTTATTCATATAAGCAATTTGTGAAATTGCGTGCACCCAGTTATAGTAAGCCCATAAAAAAGTTTTGAATTTACAACTTTTAACGTGCGCTACTCCTGGGCGTGCGCTCCCCTAGGCTTTCACCACCCCGGGGGTGTTTAAACATTCACCTAAATTGAATATTTTTTGTAAGGTTCAAACAGTAAGCTTTAAACAATTTTTTCTTTATATCTATATCACCCAGAGGAGGTTGAAAAAATTGTTTTTAATAAGTAAACCTCATCAGAAATATTTATTCCGATTACTTACATGATACCACCTGAAAAACACTTTGTCGTTTCACAAAGACATCTTTTTTTAATTTTGTTGATGAAGATCCCCACCATCCAAGAAACGGTACCCACCCCTGAAATTATTACCATCCAAGCTGGCAGGAGTTTCCTACATCAGGGATGTTTATTTCGTGCGTTCAGATAATACTTTAATCCACCAACGTTTGCTGCAGTGTTTGAGTTGGTTTTGATTGAGTGATTGTTCAATCTTGGTTTTCGTATTATGCGTAGTTGGTGACAAGCACCATAAGTTATCCATGTCTAACCATTTATCAACAGATAGTACACGTCTAGGCACGATGTGGTCAACAATAATCTTATCGTTTGAGACTGGCAAGCCAGTGACTGCATCTAAATAATAATCTCGTGCAGCAACAAATTGCCGAATCTTTTTCCATTCCTTTGAGTGATAAAACTGATTCGCTGTTTGATCACGATAGTACATATTGTACTCTCGGTTTCGTGCAGAACTGACTGCATGGTTGGGATTCTGGTGCTGTGTAACGTGCTCACTGCAATACCTTTGCCCCATTGGTATCAATGCTTGACAGCCAACCTCATGACAGATATGTAGCTTCATATAAGCTCACCTGTCCTTCTTTCGGTACGAACTGTTTACTTAATTCCTGCTGTAAATCAATGATTGAATCAATTAATTTGTATTCATCCAGTTTCAATTGATGATCATTAATTAAACCAAACGATTCCCAAACAATGCCTTGGTATTTCATTCCATATACTTTAGTTGCGTAATCGAATATATCATTGAACAAGTCGCTATTGCTGATAAATAAGGTGTGAACTTCGCTGTTTAATGTCATTGGATCAGCGTATTTATTAAGGCAATATTCAAAATCACCTAATACCTTTAGCTTATCTAACGTATCCTGATGATCGAAACCACTTAACTGCTCCGTAAACATTTGTGCATTTGATTTAACGTAAGCTATACGATCATACAATGCATGTTCAAACTTTTTATCGGTCATTGAAAAAATATCCATTGTAGCTATTTTTCCATATTTAAGCAGGCTTTTTACAAACAGTTTGGTTTTATCCGTCGGGAATAATGAAATAACCTTATTCACTAATGAATTCTCAACTGACACTGAATTTTTACAATTTATAGGCGCCAATTGTCCAAGTTCATCAGATTTATCAAAATTCTCTACCAATAACGTCTTGTGACCATAATAATCTTCAACCACATCTTTAGCAGCATAGGTAATTGCCCATTGCTTATTCTTAAAATCTGGATTGCTATGATCGCTGAATGCCTTAATCAAGGTATTAGCATTGTTATAATTCCAAAAATGAATTCGTCTTAATACTTGCTCAATTAATAGACTAAAAGCATCGTCTTTTGAACAATGAATTGAATAATGAATCCGGTTAATGCCGTTTTCAAAATTCCGGCTCTCAGTAATTGCTTTTACTAAGTTTTCATTTCCCATTTTTTCACCGCCTTTAAACTTGGTTTACTTACAGCTAGACATTGACGATAAGGAGAAACTAATTATTAACGGATTTCTTTGCGTTTATTTCAGAAATTGTCCATCCACAGATGGTTTGATGATGCTGAACAGATTTTTCAACCATCCAGGTTTTGATTGGCAAACCGGTTTCTGCTTTCAAAACTGCTTGAATACTGCGAAATTCTTTCAGTTTATGAACTTTCCCTCGCTTTGTTATCACATACGTCATATAAAATTCCTCTTCTAATCACATAATTTTACATATACTTATTGTGCACATTTAACAGCTAATTGGCAAGCTTTCATAAGTCTTATGGTTTTAATTTCATTCCTCCAATAAAGATTAGTCGATAATCGAGTGTTTGTTTATCAGTTTCAACGCTTGAATGGTCCACTACGAATTATGCACAAATGGTTTATCAATATGTTCAAGCTCATATAAGGCTGCTTTTAATCCTACTGAATATTGCCCGTTACCGCTATCGTCATCACGTAACATGCTCAATATACGTCGCCGTAATTCCTGCATTTCATCGCTCATTTTTCTGCCTCCAATAAGTCCTTATCTTCATGCACATTGCCAACCACAACAGACTTGGGAACGACTTTCCAAAATTGAAAATTACCAATAATAAATCCGGCGTCTGAGTTTGACCATTTAACCTCACCTATTTCATCATTATCACTAAAAGGGTACTTAATTTTTAATAAATCCCCCTCGTAAACATCTTTGCCATTCTTATCTTTCAGTCCGGTAAACTGTTCAACAATGTAAGCGTCCGGATTCATTTCAGCAAAGCTCAAAATGCTACTTGCACGTCTATGAAGCATCTCTTGCATTGGTTCCTTGCTACCGAACGGCATATACCATGCTCTAAATTTAATCTCTCTGCTCATTACCGTCACTCCTCCACACTTTGGATACTTGAGTTATTTAATAAATCCTTCAAAAACTCAGCTTCATCACGTGTAAATTGTTGTGTGATTTCCCCTCGACAAACGTGCGGGTTACGAACTCCACAAATAAAATATCCGCCATGATCATCTATCCTTCGAGAAACGTACTGTTGCCCATTACTACCAACCATGCCATTCATCTTCAAGCGATACATTGGTGCAGACAATTTCACTGTTTCATGATTTAAAATTGCATCTATAACACTGGCTAAATCATCACGGTTATAAATAGTTTCATCATCGGCATATTTATCAATGAATTTGGCGAATTTAGCTATTCGCTTCCAATCAGAAATATTTTCTGCCATTGCGCATTGGTACATTTTGAACAATTCCTTATCAACAATCTTTACTGTCATTTTTATTTACCTCCAATTATTTTTAATGCGTCATCTACAGAACGGCAAACGCCATATAACACTGGATATTGCTTAATAAATTTTGCAAACCGCTTCTGATCGTCACGCAATCGTCCCATTTCGTTTTTACATTCAATGAAAAATATCTTACCGTCCGAATGTCTAAACCCGAATAAATCAGGATAGCCACGTGGTAAACCAGTATCAAACCAGCGGCCATTTTCCATTAAAACTTTACCAACATTAGCTCTAAACACAGTGCAACCATGTTTTGAAAGCTCAACGCGAATGTCATTTTGTATTTTATGTTCTGCTGTCATAATTCATCCGAATACATGTATACAGTAACTGTTTACACCGAAAATAGTTGCTCGTTCTTACTCTCCCAATGGTTGCGGTGCTTTGCATGCACGAATACACCACTTTTTCAACACTCTATATATAGGCTATATACAGGGTATATATTATTATTATTATTATTATAAGTGTATGTAGTGTATTCTTAATGGTATTAAGGCCTTGTGTCTCAAGGGTTTTCGGATGCATACACCTATTAAAATTTCTGTATACATACTGTATTTACTGTATTCGTTTTCGATACCCCCTTTGAGAAACATTCCCAAATCGTTTTTGAACAGCTTGCCAATCATGATGGTTGTCCATAACATATTTAATTTTTCTTGCTAATTTTGGATTGTTAATTAAATTGTCTTCACCCATAAATTTAGCAATCTGTGAACTGGTAATGAAATTGTCTTGCCACTCTTGTAAGCATTGCTCAATAGCGCCTTCTTGTTCATCTACATACATAAACGCCGAACGATGTTGGTTTAATAATTCCTCCTCTGCTTCGTCTAACATGAAACTGAAGCCGTCCTGGTAATAAGCAGTAAATTCACCCCACAATTGATCGATATAATCTTGCTTCAAATCGGTTAATGGTGATTTCTTTTGTAACCGTTTATTAACTAAATTCGGTAGGAACCGCCGTTCACCAGTTTTATCTTTTAGATATGTCAGTTCATTTGTTGTTCGAGCCATTACAAAATTTTTGTAACGCCGTACAGTATGTCGTCCATATGGCTTGCGATACTCCAGAACTTCAGAACTGATAAACTTTTTCAGGATTTCAAAACTACTGTTGTTAGTCGCGGTCATTTCATCATCATTGATAATTAAAGCTCGTAACATATTTGAATAATTATCTTTATTTTCAAAATCGGTAAACTGATCAGTGTACCAACCGTTAGAAACCTTCTTCAGTAAGGTGGTTTTTCCGGCACCCTGACCGCCAATTAAATCCAAAACATAATCAAATTTCATTTCAGGTTTATAGACTTTAGCAACCGCTCCAACAAAAAATAATCTAGTCTGCAATGCTGTTACTGCTGATTTTTCAACCCCTAGATAATCTGGTAAAAAATCATCAGAACGGATCTTGCCATCCCACTTTTGATAGCAATCTTCAAAGTAATCTAGCACCGGATTATACACATTTTTCCTGGCCACGTTGACTAATGCACCATTTAATAATTTGTCAGAGAACAGGACGTTGTATTTACTTTCGATGTAATTCAAGATTGCCGGTGGATAATCGTCATCAATCACGCCTTTTTCCAGCATCAATTTAGGAATATCCTGTAACAACTCAATTTCGTAGGTAAATTCATTAAAAGCAATTTTGCCTGCTAACAGTGGGTCACGCTGTAGAATCACACCAATATTGTGAATACTGTTTGCTCGGATGGCACCGTCTTTATTCAGTTTCAAACCTTGAATTGGCATTTCGGCAACTTTATTTTGTTTTTCTTGTAACTTTTTTAGCTTATCGATCTCTTCATCAATTGCCATTAATCGCTATCCTCCCTTCGCTTAATTTCTTTCTTAACCATTGAATCAAAAGTTCGGTTAAACTCATTGGTTGATAATGATTTTGGCGTGTTTTGATTAGCCATCATTGCCAACTGATATACAATTTCAGCATCCACATTGCGAAACAATAACCCACCGATGAAGGCTGCTAATGCATTATTACGACCGCCGGTTTCGCCTAGTCCCTGCGTGATTTGTTCAAATAAATGCGTGGTTGTGGTTTTACCACCGCTGAACTTTAAATCTTCTGGGGTGTAATTAGTGATCTTTTCTTGATTGATCGCCTTCACTAATTCTGGACTTGCCGTCACAATTGGCCGTTTATTTAACCATTCGTATAGCTTGCCGTGGTTACTACTTGGTGCGACGACCACATAATTATTTGGATGGGCTTTAATATCAACACCAGGTAGCCAACCAATGTTTTGCTGAATCGTCATATCATCACGTTTTAAATACAACAATTGACGACCACCACCAGCTGTTTTTTGTTCTAACGTTTTGCGAAAGTATTCGGGATGTTCATACTGTTTGATTGAATCAAAACCATTTGCTTCATTTTCATGAACGTCAATATCGACCACAAAGAATTTAATGGTTCGAAGGGCAATGTTGGCATAGGGATATTTTTTCCAAACCTGTTTAACCTGCTCAACGGTTAAGGGAGGTTGATCAGCAAATTTTATCAGAGGGCGTTTCCCAGCCATTGGTAAGACACTAAAACCAAATTCAGCATACTTAATGGCATAATTTACTAAGTTCCTCATGTTCTAACCTCACTTTAAAGGGCATTTCACCCTGTTGGTGGATAACGTCACTGCGTCAAATAAATTTAGTCAAAAGGCAGATCATCGTCGTCAATGTCAATGGGATCGTTATTAGCTTCTTCTTTGGTTGCCGGAGAGAAGTCATAATTCTTGTATGGATATTGGGGCTTCTTTTTGTTTTCTCGCACATCTAGCTTCATATGAACCGGTGTCCCTTTAGAACCCAGGAAGGCGGCGGAAAGGGTGTCCATATCGTCCCAGTCATCATCATTTAGAGTAATTCCTAATGCGTTAGCAAGTTTGGCAACTAGTTTGATTCTAGTGGCAATGACGCTTTCTGGAATATCCTTACCGTTGGCTGACTTGGTATCGAAATTGAATCCATTGAAATCTTTTCGACCGGCTTGTTCACCATCAATGACGGTGACTGCAATGCTTAATCCATCCCAACCGTTATCAGAATGGCGGTGTTCCATCCCATCAAATGAAACTAAGTAGTCACCAGATGGTAGTGAATTAAAAGTGTTTGGGTTATCCTTTTTGGCGTTAAAATCTTTTAGTGCATTGTTAGCCATATCTCGTAAACTCATAATTAATGATCTCCTTTTTCTTCGTCAATTTTTTCAACAATCTTGTTTTGTTCATCCTTGGTTGTTTTTATCGGTTTATCAAATACTCCAGAAATGTTATCCAAGATATTTAAGATCTTAGGATCTTCAATTTGGTCGCGTTGATAATGCTTACGACGGTCAGTTACTCGACGAATGTATCGTTTACCAATTCGTTGGGTTTGAATAACTAAGTCGCAGTTACCATTAACCACGTTGTAGTATTTTTCTTTGAGCGCCGGTATTTCGTGTTCTGTGATTCCTTCACCGGTAGTAACTGCTCGACTAATGTAAACCACATTCATATTCAACTGTTTTAATTCCGTTACCAGCCCAATCAACGCTGCATTAAACATGGCGTAACCTTTTCCATATGGAATATCCGACAAAGCTTTCACATCGTTTTCCATGCAGATCGCTTGCTCCAACATGAATACCACATCTTCAATGACATCAATCACAATGGTTTCATAGGTGTTGTTTTCTGTTTGCAACGCTAGGAGATACTCATCTAACTGGTCAATAATCGATTGAGTTAGCTTCCCTTCCGCATTCCGCTGGTTTCTCAACTGAATTGCTGGTCGAATTCCGGATTCGGAATTGTCATCCGTGTTAAAAATCAATGAATTTGGGAATCGTTCAGCTAAATAACTTTTGCCACTCATGGTTTTTCCAAAAATAAAGAAATTTCGTGGCGTACTTTTAGGTTTGTGTACTTTGTTTTCTGGTAAAATACTCACTTTCTAATCAGTCCTTTCGCTTTAGCTTGGTAGAATACCCAACCACGCTTGTATTTATGAAGTTTGGCATAAGCTTGTAATTCCGCCATGCTGGTTAACTCTGCTGGTTTCTTGTCAGCCACGTTCATAGCAACATTAGATTCCATCATTTGTTTGACCATTTGTTTAACTTTGGTGTCTACCCGCTCCAATTTGGCATCTTCCACAACTTCAATTTCTTCATCTTTGGTAAGTTGTGCTCCACAGAACGGGCAAGTATCACCCTTACGGTAAAACGTGGCAAAACAGTGTTCACAGACTGTTACACTTGAAACAACTGCGGTCGTTGAATTGGTTTTCTGCTTCTTACTACCTTGAAGTGTCCAGGTTCGATAATCAGTTGGTAATCCAAATCGTTCGACATTGCCAACATGATCGATAATGATCGCGGTTTTACCCTTGCGTGGATTCATCGACCGCATGGCAAACTGTAAATACAACGACAGTGACTGCGTTGGCCGTAACATAATCACACAATCAACATTGGGTAAATCTAGCCCTTCCGTAAATAATTCAGCGTTAGTGATAATCTGAATTTTGCCCTCTCGATAATCCTGAATGATTCGATCTCGCTCATCCTTTGGTGTTTTTCCTGATACCGCCTGGCAACTTATTCCGGCATTATTAAATGCTTCTGCTAATCGCTTGGTGCTTGCCACGTTGTAGGTATAGGCAATTGCTTGCTTACCGTTTGCCAATTTCTGGTAATTTTTAACGGCGTTACCATAAATTTTGGGTTTAATTGCTTTAGCAATACTTTCTTCACTAAATTCACCAGTTCGCTTAGTTTTTAACAATGCGGTGTCAATTTGTTTTGGAGCATAATATTCCATCGGTGCTAAATTGTGATGTTCAATTAACCAGTCAATCGGTTTACCAATAATTAAATCATCAGCAATCTTATCAAAGCTTTCGCCATTCATTCGATAAGGGGTGGCCGTAAATAACAGCTTGTACGCCTTCGGGAATGCAGACAAGATTCGTCGATAAGACTTAGCTAAAGCGTGGTGTCCCTCATCAACAAAAATCACATCTGGAGTAGTTAGTTTATCGACATGCCGAGTAAAAGTTTGCACCATGCCAATTTGAGACAATTTCATATTGACTTGTTGGGCTTTAAAGGTGGCGACTACCTGATCAACGATCTCTTTACGGTGCACAATGAATAAAATCCGTTTGCCATTAGCGGTTGTCCGCCTAGCAATTTCAGCCATGATTACGGTTTTACCCGTTCGCGGTGGTGACTGTACCATAATTGACCGATGACCTTTTTTCATAGAATTAACAATTTTCGTTAATTCTTCAGTTTGATAATCACGTAACTGAAACAATCCCCTTATACCTCGATTCCTGATTAACGAATTACCAAGCTTTCATTAAATTTGATAGTTGCCCCTGGGACATCCTGACCACTCTCAATGGCTTCCTTAATCGCCTTCTTGTCAGGTTTACTTGGTTGTGGCACTAAATAATCAACCGGTAAATCTTCAATACTGGTAACATCCACGGCACGGGTATTCTTAATTGAAAAGCTAAACAGGGGTGTCTTAATCCTGTCTTTACCAACGGCTGCTAGAGAATCAATCAACGCTTGCTTGAGGCGTTTGATATTGTTGTCATAGGTGCGCTTTTTCGTCTGCAGGCGTTTAATCTCCTCGAATACTTCGTTCATGTCAGCTTTAGCCTGATTGATCACTTGGCCATAACCTTCGAACTTTTTGTTCAGATCCTCATTGATCCCAGTTGATGCTATTGTGTCTTCCAACAACTTTGGATCATCAGTTTCGATTGCATTTAATAATTCTGTGTATTGCTCAGTAAGTTCATAAAGGGTTGCCATTTATATTTACCTCCATCTTTTAATGTAAATAGTGTCGTTGATCAATTGAATTCTTCATTGACGCTATTTCTTTTCTTTTAGATTTTGTGATTCTACCGCAGATCAATCTAATTGGTTCGGGATAAATTGGGATTCGTTCTTTCCGCTTCTTCATAAAATCCTTGTCGGTCCCAGTTACGACGTAAGTCGGATACTTTATGCTGAGCTTTCGCATAACGTCGGCACGAGAGACACCAGTTTCTAATATTTGGGAATCCATTACACCAACTGCTTTCCAAAATTTAGTCATTATTCCACCTCGTGATGTAAAATATATTCAGATAGTCGTTGCTTTTCTTTATCTAGGACAAAGAAATATGCCAACAAGCTATGATCGTTTTCCACGGGTGTGCGTCCAATAATCATATTCAAACGTTTGATACGGTTCTGTATTGTTAATGTTTTCATTCTGATGACCCTCCAGGTGTTATAATATTAGTAGTTATAGTCCACCCATTTGCTGTAGTGGGCTATTTAGTGCATATAATTAAGGTGGTGAATTTTTATGGATTTTTACAATTGGTTAATGCGCTTTAAAGACGTTAGCTTACCAGTTGGTGATGTAGCAAGAGAAATAAGATCTGATAGATCGTTTCCTAAGGGAAATTTAGATTGGAAACATTTAAAAGAATATCTTAAGTCAATTGGTTTTTCAGATTCCAAATTAGAAATTGTTAAAAACGTCTTCAACTATTATTTAGCGGAGAAAAGTCGCTAATTAATAAAATCCAGTAATCATTTGGAAGCTTCATATTTTCTTGGCCATATTTGCCTCGTATTTCAGTATCGGCATAAAGGCCACCATGGAACAGTCGGGCTTCCTTTCTTTTTCTTAATTCACCTATTAATTCAGATGTCGAATACTTTTGCAATTTATTCATCGATATGATTCCTTTCTATTTTTTAGTGACGCCCAGTTGGTATAAAGTATTCAATGACCAGGGCTGCTAAGAACAATAAAACTAGTACTTCCAATGATTCCATTAATCAAATCACTCCTTTTTAATATTTGTAGAATTTTGAATTCAACCCATTAAGGAGGTTAAGTCGTATGATTCATCAAATTGTTGCTATTCGATTACGAACTTATTCCAAGGGAAAGCAAGCATCACCAGAAAATATTGATTTAATAAAACTGGCCAGTGGGAAAATTGAACTTATTCAAGCCACAGCAGCCAATATTATTCGTGGTGATCACTACTTTTACATTTTCGGTAATGGTACCTATGAAATCACTTATGATTACAATCATGACAATGCTTTATATATTAAAACCAAGAATTCCTCAAATCGTCACGATCGATTATTAGATTTGCCAAGAATTTAATGTTTTTACCAATTGAATTCACTCCAATGATCCTCCAGGAACTGCTGCATTTTGGTAGCTTTAAACAACCAGGGACTACCTTTACTGCCACGATGAACTAAATACCTATTATCCATTAAGGCTTGCATTTCCCGTGAATATTTTGGATTTTCCAAGAAATTTTCTTTTAACCATTGTGGTGATTTGTTCCCACACCATTTACGAAGATCGTTTAAATTCCAAGTCCGTCCAAATGTTGATTCCCGTTTTAACTTTTGGTAATCTTCCTTATTTATCAATTCAAAATTATCAGGAATTTGAATTGATACTTTAGCACTAATGACTTGAGACATTTTGTCACTTCCTTTAGTTGTATACTTGATTTATTCCAATTGATCGAGGTGAACTCTATGAATACTGTGGTAATTACCACAAAGTCTCATGATTCAATTTTCTTTAAATGATGCTAACGGAGAAGTCAAATTTATTGGTGATACAATCTTTAGCATTGACCGAAGAGACATCATGAGTGTCTTATTCAAGTAACAATCTATAAAGTTCAGCAATGGTTGCAGCCATTTCTGGACTTTTATTTTTTTCGCTCAATAGTTCCAATAAATATTCTCGTACTGCATTATGAAGTTTCTGATCCATTTAATTCACTTCCAATTTTGGCTTAGTTGTATACTTGATTTATTCCAATTAATCGAGATGATAAATATGAATTTAAAACAAGCAGCCCTATTTGAATATAGCTTTGAATATTTCTTGAGTAAGATTCACAATGCAGAAGCCAAAAAATGTATATGGGAATTTAATGGGCAGTTATTGACCGCTACTTTTCACGACAGTACTCTATTTAGTGGAGATGAATTTAGCAAGCAACTTTTCAACGACCGATTGAAAGAAGATGCTCTAAAGCTCAATACTTCTCATGGAGATTCACTTGGTAAATTTCAAAGAAATTTTCCGTTATTAATTAACGCGTTATCAACGTTCGTTGTCGATCTTGATAATTCTCAATATACTTTGACTGATTTTTTTCTGGCTAAAAACGTTTCATTTCTTGGGAAAAACATAGATAACTTAGATTTTTATCTTTTCCCTAAAGATGCAGATTTTAAGATTGTATCAATCACTTCATCCGAAACTCGGGATTAAAGTGCTTGATATGATTCAGCACATCTCCTAGCTCAGCGCTTAGCTGCTGAGCTTTTTTTATTTCTGAAAGAAGAATACTTCCATTCTCCAAGATGAGAGAAATATTTGTGCTTTTTGCCTGATCTAATAAATCAATTTGTTTTAATTCAAAGCTGGTGTTCTTATCGATCATCTTTCTCACTTCCTTTTGATAAGATCTGACGTGGATTAATTAATCGTCGTTTTTGTTGTCTTCAATTTCTACATTCTTCACTCCATAAGCGATAAACTTGTTAACTACCGCTGTGACAGTTAATCCAGTTTCGTGCTTAATGTCCATTAACTGGTTATACAAATCGGTGTTAATGCTAATCAATCGGGATACTCGTGGTTCTGGTGCTTTCTTTTCTAAAACTAAACGTGGTTTTGCCATTTTTTATTACTTCCTTCTATTATTTACTGACGTATAATTTAATTAATTCAATTAATCGAGGTGAAAATTTTGACAAACGCTGAATTTTTAAACAAGTTTGACGACATGTTTGATGATGAAGAGAACATTGAGCGGATACGTGAAGATGCCAAAAATGGCAATCCCAACGACGACTGGACGAACAAAATGTTTAAATTTATTCAGCAGTATGAGAATGAACGAACTAACAATTTGGTTCGTATAGCTCTGAAAGAATTTTTGATAAAAGATTAAATGCTCTTTTACGCGATTCTTTTGTCATTGGCACGATTTTTTCCTTATCGCACTCCTTGCTACCACAAATGGCTCGGGGTGTTTTTTCTGCGTCTTGGTTCACTTTATTCACCTCCTTTCTATGCTGGCTGTGTGGACGGATCCGGACTAAATAAAAACTTGATCGTCACTTGGAAAGTCTCTTTCTAAGCTCGTTCTCTTTCGGGAACGGTTATTGTAAAAAAAATTCCTAATTCATCATTAGAGAATCCGAGCACGCTCGCAATCTTTGCAAGTTCATCAGCTCCCAGACTAACTTTACCGGTTTCCCGCTTGGAATATGTTGCTCTACTTTTCCAACCTAGCATTTTGGCCATGTCCTCTTGCGAATATCCTTTCGCAATTCTTTCAGCTTTGACTCTTCTTAAATCTACTGACATAATTTTTCATCTCCTTACGTTCTCATTTGGGAACACTTAAAGAATATCGTATTCGTTCCCAATTGTCAACATGATAATTAAAAAAATAGTCAAAAAGTTTTTTTAATATCTTGATTGTTTCCGATTGGGAACGGTGCTATAATGTGATGGTATGCAAGGAGGGGTTCTATTGAAAACAAATGACGAAATAGTCGACACACTTATTGAATTAAAAAATGAGCAGAATTTAACACTTAGTGAACTGGCGAGACGTGTAAACATGGCCAAGTCAGCATTATCAAGGTATTTTAATAAAACTAGAGAATTTCCACTAAATAATGTGGATGCCTTTGCTAAAGCGTTACACACTACCCCAGAATATATTCTTGGATTCAAAGAGAATGAGATTGGTTCATTAACTGATAGTGATAGAAGAATTCTAAGGATTAATAAAAGGTTAAACTCTGATCGTCAAGAAAAAGTTTACAATTATGCCAGTGACCAATTAGACGAACAGAATAATGAAAAAATATCTTCAATGTTTGATCACAAACCGCTGGTTGATATTCCTTACGGTCGTTCAACTGCTGCCGGGTCTCCTATTAACGGTGAGGATCAAGATACCCAATTAATCCACAAGCTGATTGCCGGCGAAAAAGTTCCTGCCGGTGCAGATGAATTAATTACTGTGGATGGTGATTCAATGGAACCGCTCTTAAAAAAGGGTAGTCAAGTTTTTATCCACTACCAGCCAGAAGTTGAGGATGATGAAATTGCGATCGTCCACATTCGTGATGTTGGTGTTACTTGTAAAAAGTTTTATGTAAATGAGGATAATACCGTTACCTTAAAATCAATTAACAAGGCATACGATGACATGGTGTTTGATTGTGATGAAGTTAATGTAATCGGTAAAGTGATCTTATGAGCTCCCAAACGTGGGGGCTTCATTTAAGGTTTTAAAAGAACATATGTTTCGACTAACCAGGTGGTTTGCTTAGGTTCGAGTCCTAAATAGTCAATATTTGACCGAAAAAAATAACCAACGTTCTCTGGATAAACGTTGGCCACAGGAAAGAATCGATCGTGAAGCAGCTAATATGTATTACAAATTTTTGGTAAATATCCACGATAAGATCAGCAGTAATTTTAAGGGACTTGCCAAACATGATCCGAATAAGTGGCGACACTTTATTTCAGTTAATGAGATATTGGATCAGTTGGAAGAGTCAGTTGTTAAACTAGATTTTGAATAGAAAGGCTAATACACAAGCTTTACAGCAAACAATAATTATACACAGTAAACTTTTTCAGGTTCCGGCTAAGAGTGCTCTACGTTTTACGCATTCATACCAAAAAAGCCCTAATCACAAAGTGATTATGAAGTGCAACAGAAAAGTTAGACAAGTTTAGATATTGATTTAAGCTACCATGGCTTGATTCCTGTATTCTACAGGGGTCAGGCCATTTTTATTCCTAGAAATTCTTTCATTATTGAACCACTGAATATATTGTTTTACCAATTTACGTAAAGCAGTAATATCATTAATTTGGTATCGATTGAGACACTCACGTTTCATCAGATTAAAGAAACTTTCAATTGGTGCGTTGTCATGGCAGTTTCCCTTTCGGGACATGCTTTGACAGATATTCATGTGCGTTAAGCGGCGTTGATAATCAGGAATTTGATACTGCCACCCCAACATTTAGTCAATATACATTTAACTTTAACAGTGCAAATGGGGGAACATTTGGTACTTCAGCAGTTCGTGCTGTTTACACATTCGATTCTACTAATCCTACTAACAAGGTAACTTACCCAACACAAAATGCTGCTAATACTGTTAGCCCATTTGCTTAATAAAAAGTAGCATCTTTCACAATTTGTAAATTAAAGAAGTTGTGAAAATCAAAAAGGCTTGAGATGTAATTTTCTCAAGTCTTTTTTCTTTATACTATATATGTTGGTTTCTTCGAATTCTAATAAGGGCCTAAGAATTGAAGAAACCAATCGTGAAAGCATTAGACGTTGATAACATTTTGCTCAGTTAAGGAAAAACATGCTATCATAGTTGTATCAAGACAACGACCCTCATCGTTATCTTGATGACATCATTCTAACCTTAATTAGGATGATGCCCCTCCAGACATATTTTATGTCGATGACTAAAGTGATCAAATCCATGAGCAGGGTTTGTGAACTTTAGTTTTTTCTTTTAAATTGTAACAGTTGTTCTATGTATAAAGGAGACACTACAAGATACAGTGTCTCCTTTAATATTAATTAACAAACTTACATTATCTAATAGCAGCGTCGTATAATGCTTTGAAGTTAGATGAAGCAGCTGTTCCATTTTCAGTAATACCAAATCGATTAGACTTGCTTACATTGTAGTTCAAGTACAAGTTACGGTTATTTACACCGTAAGCAGCACCAATAGCTTTAGGAGCCCCTGCAGCATTTGCGTTTCCATCAGAATAGAATGCACCAACAACACGAGTAGCTACAGTAGCACCATCATTAGTAGGAGTAGCAACAATCTCATCACGTGTTAATGAAGCCTTAATAGCGATAAATTGGTTGTTGTTATTTCCACTGTAAACATCCTTCTTAACTGTTCCATCGGCGTTTAAGTCGGATTGAGTTAAGAATGCACCATTACCGTTATTAGCTAATGTGTTCCAAACCATGTATACAGTTTGGGCGTTAGCATTAGTTAAATCAGTGCTCAATGCATCAGCAGTAAGTGAAGTATCAACAGTACCATTAACACCATTCAATACATTATTCTTCAAAGTACCAAATGTAGTTAAATTCTTACCATTAAATACAGCAACATTGCTGGTTGGTTCTTGAGTACCAGGTGTACCCGCAATAATTGGAGCAGCAACAT
>NZ_AZGK01000023.1:0-2904 GCF_001435315.1 Lentilactobacillus parabuchneri DSM 5707 = NBRC 107865 | reverse complement strand
CTTGAGTACCAGGTGTACCCGCAATAATTGGAGCAGCAACATTAGCGTCAATGTTCATAGTTAAGTTAGTTGCAAATGCAGCCGTATTTACTTGAGCTACAGTAATAGTAACAACTTTACCATATGCAACGGCCTGAACGGCAGCAGCATTAGCAGCTAGTTGTGCTTGAGTCAATGAAGCTGAGCCATAACCCTTAACACTCACACGATCCAATAATGCAGCATATGAATCAGCAGTAGCTTGAGTATGTGTTAAGCTGTTAAGACCAGGATAGGTAGCCAAAACAGTTTGAGTACCATTAGTTTCATTTGAATTCTTCGTCAACAAGGTATAACCTAGTTGCTTGCCGCTAGGGTCAACGACCTTAACACCTACTTGATCAGCATTTGGTGTTTGATTATTAGTAGTAGGAGTAGTTGAAGTAGCAGTCAAGGCGCTGTATTTAATCCAGCCATTGATCTTTTGACCGTTGGTAGCATTAGTATCAGCAATCTTTACCCAAAGGTCGCCTTCACGGGTACGGGTAGTTTGGTCCGTAACTTTGAAGGTATCGTTAGCGTAAGGAGTAGCATCAGTAACGGTACGGCCCTTCTTGTACTCAGTCCATGCAGGATAAGTATAAGTAGTAGCAGTACCATCGTTAGCAGTACCAGCCTTAGTAATCTTGTAGGTAGCATTCTTTTGAGCGTCAGTCAATGCAGTGGTTTGGCCCTGAGTATTGATTGAAGCTGAAGATGCTGAAGATGAAGTGTTTGCAGCTGCTGCAGGGGCAGTAGTAGTGTTGAATGAAGCAACACCACCAGCAAATGCAGTAACTCGCTTGCCGCCGTAGATCCAGCCACGGTAAGTCTTATCAAATGAAACAACCTTGTAGTAAACTGAGCCACGGTTAGTAGTAGCTACACGATAAGCACGGAAGTTCTTTTGACCTTGCTTAGAGTCCTTAAGACCGGCTAATGTAGTCTTAGTTGCAACGGTCTTAGCACCCTTCAAAGTACCAGCCTTTGTATAAAGAGCGTTAGTACCGTTAACAGCAACGTTACGAGTAGTAGCATCAGTTGTCAAAGCTTTGTTTGATGTAACTTTGGCATATGATTTTGCACTAGCATTTGTGCTAGATACACCGGCAACAGCTACAAATGATAATGCAGCTACACCAGCAAAAAGAGTCTTTTTCAATGACTTTTTCATGTGTAATTTCCTCCCAAAAAAATTGTTTTTTCAAGCTACCTAGGCATGCAAAAACATGCCTCAACTAACTTGCTGTAAATAGTATAACATAATCAAGGTTGAATGCAAAAGAAAAAAGGAGTTGTAAAGGCTTTAACATTTTTCTGTAATCTATATGCCATGATCATTGATAAATGATCGATCTATTAAGGGGATTCCCTCCACTATGTGTTAGTATATTATCCAAAGGAGAATAATAATGCCATCAATACGTAAACATGGTCATGGATACCAGGTAAGATACTACTATTATGATGCCAATGGTCAGGAACATGAGAAAACTAAGAGCGGCTTTAGAACTAAATCAGCTGCAAAGCTATTTGCGAGTCAATTGGAAATCGATATCCACAATGGTTTGGATCTCGTTCCTAAAGATCCTAAGTTTGCTGACTATTTTGACTATTTTTATCACACGTACAAAGAACCCAAAATTGAGAATCAGACTAAGAATCGCTATAAAATAACCAGTCGAGTATTACATAATTATTTCGGTGATGTTACTTTAAAAAGTATTGACCGACCACAATATCAAGCATTTATTAACTTCTATGGTCATTCTCATGCAAAAGATACTGTTTATAAAGTTAATTCACTGATTAGAGCAACTGTTCAAAATGCCATTCTTGACGATCTGATTCATAAAGATTTCACCCAGCGAGTCAGTCTTATTTATGATAAGTCACGTGATAAGCATGTGGAATACCTCAACGTGGCTGAGATTAAGCGTCTCATCGCTTATTTGGAGAATCACTTAAACTATCACTTTACCTCCACTTTTATGATCCTGACGGCCGTTTTAACTGGTGCTCGCTTGGGGGAAATTCAAGCATTAACTTGGAATGACGTTAATTTTAATTTTAAAACGATTAGCATTACTAAATCTTGGAATTCATCCGAAGGCGGTGGATTCAAAGATACCAAGACGGCTGGTTCAAATCGAATCATTGCAGTTAATGATGAATTGCTGAAATCATTAAAGATCTTGAAAGATCACAATAATGGAGAACTAATTTTTGTTAATCAATATAAATCCATTCCATCATCCTCTGCCGTTAATAAAAAGTTGCGTTCTATACTAAAAGACTTAGGGATTCAAAAACAGGGCTTTCACTTTCATTCTTTACGACACTCACATGTAGCTTACCTACTATCTCGAGGAATTGACATTTACATCATTTCTAAGCGTTTAGGCCATGCTGATGTATCCACAACAACAAAGATTTATTCCTATTTAATGGATGAATATAAAGCAAAAAACGATCAACAGATTCGTGAAGAGTTAGATAACCTTTCCTCTCATGATGAAACTATACCAATCAAGCGGAACCTTTAATAAGGTTCCGCTTTTATTTTGTTATTTTACTCTGTATCAGGTTAAACTTCTTCTGCCCGTTTGGCCGTTATTTGCCCGTTATTATTTATATTTTAATACTTTCTAGTACGTTTTTATAAATTAAAAAAATTAGGAATGCCTATTTAACAGCATTCCTAATTTTAATATTTCTTCTAATTTGTATAATTATGCCGACTGCAGGAGTCGAACCTGTGACCCTCGGTTTACGATACCGATGCTCTACCAACTGAGCTAAGTCGGCAAATATTTAGTACAAAAAATGCTAACAATTAAGTTAGCATCTCGGCAAGCTCCGGCAGGCGGGCTCGAACCGTCGACA
>NZ_AZGK01000022.1 GCF_001435315.1 Lentilactobacillus parabuchneri DSM 5707 = NBRC 107865 | reverse complement strand
TTACTTAAGAGATTTTAGACAGCTTCTAAGAACGGGGTAGTCACGTTGACCAACGTCTACCAGCCAAAGAAGACGCCAATTAAAGTGAAAAAGGTTTGGCAGGATGTGCCAGCTGGTACCAGTACGCCTAGTATCACAGCTGCGTTGTATGCCAACGGGAAACCAACTGGGCAGACCGTTACCTTGGATCAAAGCAACGATTACAGCGCATCGTTTGGCGACTTGCCAGAAACTGATGCCAATGGGAACGCCATTGTCTACACGGTTGTTGAGACAACAGTTCCAGATGGCTACAAGACAAGCACCAGTGGGCAACAGCCAGTCATTAACGGGATTGCAACGCTGATCAATATTTATCAGCCAAAGACGCCGGTAACTCCGGACACACCGGGCACACCGGACACTCCGGTTACACCAGATACGCCGGTCGTCCCAAAGGTCCCAACAACTCCGAAGACGCCGGTTAAGCCTAATAAGCCAACGACACCCAAAAAGCCGGATCGGCCAAGCGCTCCTACTAAATCGAAAACGCCGACGACCAAACAGCCCAAGGTTACCAATGACACATCATCTAATCCAACACCAAACAGTTCAACGGACAGCAGCACGCCGATGACAAGCAGCTCTGATAAGCTGCCTCAGACCGGTGATGATCAAAAACAAGAAATGATTGTCACGCTGGTTGGTGGATTGCTGATTGCGTTGATGGGAATTGGTCAGTTGATTAGACGAAAAATTTAGAATTTAATCATTTATCACAAAAAAGACAATTCTGCGCAGCACACTGGGTGCTGTGAGAATTGTCTTTATTTTGTGTATATCGATCAAAATGTACCGTGGGTTTAATACGACATGGCTCAAAATTGACTTTATTGACGGGAGATTAATTGAGGGGCTTGATAAATTTGAGGTTACCAGTAATATATCCCCCTGCGACGTGATACCGAAGAGCGCTATGCTTAGTAACGTTGTGGCCATATGAAAAGTCGTAGTTCTTGATTTTAATCCGAATACCTTTCTTGATGTGTCGATTGATTCCTCGCAAATTAACGGTCTTGTAGCGGTTCACTGACTTCTTAACGAGTACGTACCGAGGTTGTTTATGCGTTCCCATAATGACCAGCTTACGGTTACCAGTGATGTATTGACCATTGCTCAGGACATATCTAGTGGTCAGGTTATGCTTAGCAAATCTGGTGACGTGTAAGATTGTACCCTGTTTGTAATTCTTAACTTTGCCCGTTAAATTGACATTCTGGTAAGCATTAATTCCGCGTGGATTAATGACGGTGAGTGTTGTGTGTTTGCTTTGATAATATACTGGGCGAACATAATCCCAGCGGGCAGTAATAAACCCAGTTTTTCCGGCAGTCTTACTCAAATGGTTGACATCGCGGACTTTGTAACGAAGTTTTCCAGTGTTGGATCGAGAGTAGTTTGTGACAACAAACATTGGACGGTAGATTCGTGGCTTTTTGATGTATGTTGCAATTCTTTGCGTTTTGCTGAAAGTGGGCTGCTTGTATAGATTTAAACTCTTGAGCGCATAAACCGCTGATCCTTTTACAGCCGCATAGTTAGGGAGTTGCGGTTGAGGATTCGGCTGTGGAGTTGGACTAGGGTTAGGAGTCGGTAATGGGGCCGGAGTTGGACCAGGATTAGGGGTTGGCTTTGGCGTCGGAGTTGGAGTTGGGGGAACCGGTGCATTGTCTTTGGTGTATTTTAGTGTAATAATTTTTGCAACGTTGCCGTTTTCGTCCAGTGTTCCAAATCTAAATGTTTTTGGATTATTGGCGTCTAATTTAAAGCCGGGAATAGCATCTTTCGGGATATCAACTGTTTCACCAAAGACGCCAGTAATCTCTTGGTCTTTGCCAATGGTTTTTCCATTTTGGTCGATGTGCGTGATTGTCGCTGTCATCTTATTGCTAGGATTATCAATCTTTTCGTAGTACAATTTTAAATTTTGTAGAACATCAGAAAATGGAAAGAGTGCCTGGCCGTTATCGAATGGCAACGTTAATAAGTCTCCGCTTAGCTTATATCCGTCAGGGGCCTCCACCTTTACCAGTCGGTAAGTGTCACTATTTACACCGTTGGGGTATGCTTTAATGACGGCTGTATCCGTAAGGGAGCCACGCTGTTGTTGTGTCGGAATAATTTTTTGAGTGGGGTCACTTTTCATTAGATAATCAACATTGACAATTCCAATGACGGAGTATTCGATTGAATTAATTGTTAGTTTGACTGTTGATTGATTACCGCCATTTGAAGACGCGACCGCAAAGCTTGCATAATAACCATGCTTATTGAGATAATCTGTAAAGTTTTGACTACCTTCTGATAAGATGTCTGTTTGAGAATTGCTTTTAAATAATTTATAGTTTAGTGTTTGAGTTTGGGCATCCCAGGTTATGTCAATTGGCAGTTCCTTGTCTGACCCCACATAATCATTTGCGGAGACACTAGTGTCTCGTGGGCCAACAAAGTCGACTTCGTATGGATCGTCATAATTTCCGGTATTGATTTCTGAATTGTCACCAGTGGTTTCAAACATCTGAATCGTGGGGATGTGGCCAGAAGGTGCTGCTGGCTTGCCATAAGGTGACCCGTCAATCACAAATCCGAAAGCACCTTCAAGACCGCCAATACCAAATCCAGCTCCGCCAATGCCTAACAACGAAGGATCGCCGGTTTTAAACATAAAAGATACCCCGTCACCCATATTTCCATATCGACTTGTTGGTCCTGGCGTTAAATTATAGACACCCTTGAACTCAAAGCTTCGATGTAAGTCAATGTTACTTGCCATGTAAGATTGGCCACTTACTCTAGCCCAATTAAATGGATACCAACCACCATTGTAATAAATGAAACACTTCTGCCCATTAACTTCAGCATAGTAGCTCCCATCTGACCCCCTTGTCGTCGGATATGTTTTCCCCGCAATTGTGACTGATCCGGTGGCTGGATTTCCTGTCACCACGGATAATGGGAAAGTTACTGTTCCAGTGCTTGGGTCGTAGCTGGTGAGACCAGTATTTTTGAAAAACTGATTGTAATTGTCTTTTGTGATGGTAATCTTCGTTCCCGTGGGACCTGCTTGTGAGGTCTCAGACGGGTTGTTAAGAGCGTCAGCGTGAGCATGACCACCGACAAGAATTAACATGATTAGCGTCCAAATTGACAACATAAGTGGCATCCATTTGATATGTCTGGTTGTAAACATTTCAATCCCCCCCTGATACTAATATAAGCATAACACGTATTCAATGTTACTGGCGACGATATTATAGCCTATTTTTTATATAAGCTAATGCAGTAATGCTCAGAATTTGTTCTATGATTTTCATCATATGGCATTTTATTTGGGAAATAGGGGGTTGATAAGCATGCCAAAGGTACACGACACGCTCCGTTAATTGACGAAGAACTCAGCTATTACAACAGCCAGATCAAGTGAGCGGTTTGCTATGATCTGTCATTAGATACAAAAATGACGCCTCATATCGAAGCGTCATTTTTTAACATGTTCAATTAAGTTGTCAATGGTTTGGTTCATCATTTTGATTGACCACTTTCATGTTTTGAGTCATCTTTCTAACGGTGCCGGCATGCTGGTGGGCGTTTAAAGTATGAATGATGTGAGCTTCTGTCGTCTGATAGCGTTGAATATTATCAGCTTGGGCAGTATGGACTTCAAAGCTATAAAAAATGACATGACCCTTAGAAGAAAGTTTGAACCAATTCGGTTCCAGCATCTTTTGGTTAGCTTTAATGTTTTTTCCCGGCCAGACCAAGTAACGGGTACCGCTGGCTTTGGGGTAAATTTCAATTTGCCAACCTAATTTAAAGTCGGAAACCTCCTGCCATCGCTGAATTTTGGTGTATTTAATCGCAAAGTAAATGAAACTGCTGTACTTGAGTTTGGAATTGTGAGTAAGTTGATCGCTTGTCAGCGGGGCGGCTTTTTTGTTGCCTTGACTATTTTTCCTGGTAGGAACCGGATTTTTTGATGAGCTGGCTGAGTGAATCATCATTGAAGCGGCAACACCCAGGACGACAAGAATCGTGATGGCGCTAATGATTTTGATGATTTTACGCATGTTATATATGTCCAATCTATGAAAAAATTGGCGATTATGATATTTAAATCGCACATGTTCGTTGAGCATAACAGGAATTCGACTAATTGTTAATAGCGGACAAACGGTTTATGGCGAGTCGAAAAATATGAGTGGCCATCCAAATGCATGTACATTCGGTTATGCGAGATGCGTTTGATCGTCAGCCGATGGACTTTGTGATTGTAGCCGTCACTAAATCGGCGGGCATGCAGCGCATATGTATTGTGGTTGATGCGTCGCCATTTAATATGGGTAAACAAATCAGGCATGCCACCAAAGTAAGTGGCTTCGAGTGAATGCTTGGCAATTTTGACTTTGTTATCGTATCCGTGACGTGTGCCGCCATCACCAACGGCTGATTTTTGCTTCCAATTACCCCGCAAAGCTGTTGGGGTACCGGGATGCCAGCTGGATGCGCTTCGGACAACTTCTTGATAACATAAAGCGACGATCAAGGCAGTCAAAAACGTTAGTAATAATTTTGTGAGCTTCATTTTAGATATCTCCTCGCATAATGTGTTTAACAAATTAATTATAGCCCAGTTGACTTCTATGGTCTTCCTTTAAACACAAAAATGACGCCTCATTATCGAAGCATCATTTTTATCGACTCAAATTAAATTTTTATTGGCCTGGAACATAATCTTGATCGATCACCATCACAGGCTTGATAACTGAACCGTCGTTTGAAGCTTTGTTTGCTTCATTGACTTGATCAAAGGTGTAGAATTTTTCAAGCTTATCGAATGGAAATTCGCCTTCCTGCCAGAAATCAATTAAAGTTTGGATACCAATTTGTGGAATGGCATCGCCCATCAAGACACCGTCAATGTGCTTTTGCAGAGCGGTAATCTCATTCCATGGCATGAATTCCAGTGTCTTCGCGGTAACTGCGATTGGGGCCAAGTGGCCGCCGGAAGCAAGGGCAGTAATGGCTTGATGCATAATAGCTGAAATACCGGTTGTATCGATGGCAAAGTCGACACCCTCGCCATTTGTGATTTCGTGGACCTTGTCGACCCAATTTTCGTTGAGACTATTAATCGTATGCGTTGCACCAAGTTCCTTGGCCATTTCCAAACGTGAGTCATGAATATCAACGCAAATAATCTTTGAGCGGCTTTGATTTTTGCTGCCATTAAGGCTGCGGAACCCACAGCACCGGTTCCGACGATCGCAATTGTCGTTCCTTCTTTAGGGTTTAAACCGTTGAAGACAGTACCAGATCCGGTAACAAAGCCACAGCCTAGGGGACCAACTTTTCGTAAATCGATGGTCTTGTCGATAACGGTCACATTACGTTCTTGAACTAATGTTTCAGTCGTAAAGGATGATTGGTTGAAGAAGTTGTGAATAGGTGAGCCGTCTTCTCGGGTAAACGCCACTGAACCGTCAGGACAAACACCTTCCATATTTAATTTTGCCCAGTTGACACATGAAGAAGGATGACCAGTTAGACAGTGACGACAAGTGCCATCGTAATCATATGAAAGAATCACGTGGTCACCTTCCTTAACGGTCGTTACTTGATCACCCACTTTTTCAACGATTCCGGCACCTTCATGACCGACAACACCAGGATATGGGTATTCACCGGCTGACCCATTTCGAACGGCTTCGTCGGAGTGGCAAATTCCGCTTGCAACAATGTGAACCAAGACTTCATGGGCTTTTGGCTGATCGTCAACCTCTAGGGTTTCCAACTTAAACGGCGCATTTAATTCTTCAATAACGGCACCAGTAATTTGTCTTGACATAATAAAAACTCCTTTCAAAGTTAAGCCGATACCTTCAAATCAATATTGCAAGCCCATTCATAATTGAAGAATACAACGATTATTATGCATTATCAAGCAAGACAACTTATTATTTTATGCACAAATAAGAATCATAAGTGAATTTTAATGAATATATCGTACACAATTAGTTCATTTTTATGTTCTCAGTAATAAGTGGCACATTATTTTAAATTAAGTATCTGCGCAGAAGTAGTCACAAATAGGCATGATACTGGCAGCCAAGCATCACTTCATCACAAGCCACTGACAAACTGGACCACCGCGCTCACCTGATTGTCCTTAACCAGCTTATTGGCTGACTTTTCAATCGTTGACCGCTTGGTTTTACCTTTATCAGATAGTTCGATTGCAATCAGCTGCTTTGTGGCCTTTGCTTTATCAGTCACCTGACCAACGTAAATATTTGAAATGTCCTTTGGATATTTTTTATTCAAATCACTTTGAATGGTCGTAAGCTCGCCGTCGCCCGACGAGTTCGGATTGGCCTGAACTGTATCGCCGTTATCGGACTGCTTCATATAATCTTGGAATTCTTTTGGCGTGATATAGTTGCCTTTTGTGAGTTGGGTCAACGAAAGCTGGTAGCCGTCAAGGTGATAATCTTTTAATGATTGTTTGAGCGACTTAATCTGATCATCATTTAATCGCTGGCCAATAACCGATAGCTGGATTTTCTTTCCTGAAATCGACTGTTTGGCAATGTATTGGTTACTTAATTGGTTTTCGATAAACTGCGACAACTGAGCATTAATGTAGGAGCTGTGAACGATGGAATAAGCAGAAATTGAGCTTGGAATCACAATAATAATGGCAATAATCAAAATCAGGGCCTGCTGCTTTAATGAAACGTTTAATTTTTCACCGCTGCGGATTCGAAAGAAAATTGTGCCACTGGCGGTTGCCAGAGCGATGAAAAAGGCGTTGATCAAAAATAAGTAGCCTGCTCCAATGATAAATGACGGATTGAGATGGCTAATCCCATAGCCAACCGTACAAAGTGGCGGCATTAACGCAGTGGCGATCGCAACGCCTGGGACGACGTTCCCACCGTCTTTTTTTGCCGAGCTGATGACTCCCGCGAAGCCACCGAAAAAGGCGATCAAGACATCCCAAAGCGTTGGTTCTGTTCGTGCCAACAATTGTGTGCTGGCGGTATTTAATGGTGAGATTAAGAAGTAAATCGTTGCCCCAACGACGCCGATGATCACCTGAATTAAAAATAATTTGGTGGCTTTTGATAATAGTTTGGGATTGCTATTCCCCAGGCCATAGCCAATTCCGACGATTGGCGCCATCAATGGTGAAATGAGCATTGCCCCAATGACGACCGGGGCCGAATCGACGTTTAATCCGATACAGGCAATAATGATGGCACAAAATAAAATTGCCTGAGTTGACCAGGTAAAGTTCAAATCTTTTTGGACATTTGTATTTAAGGTATTCGTGGAAATTTGTTGCATCGCAGACACCGGCTTTCCTTGATATTTCTAATTTTAGAATAGCACAAGCGGGGAATATTTGACTGTTTGAACTATGGAGGCAGACATCCGCCTATAATTTTCGTATACTATATAATGTGACTATTTCGAAAAGAGGACTGACGACATGACGCCCCAAGAACTACTGAAAACTAAATTTGGTTATGACAGCTTTCGTCCGGGCCAGCAGACCGTCATTGACGACATTTTGGCGCACAAAAACGTGTTGACCATCATGCCGACCGGTGGCGGGAAATCGTTGTGTTACCAGATCCCTGCCATGCTTGAAGATGGCTTAACACTCGTCGTTTCCCCGCTGATTGCCTTGATGAAAGACCAGGTGGACGCGTTAAATGAGTCCGGAATTCCAGCGACGTTCATTAACAGCAGCTTAGACTTCAGTGAAATTGATGACCGATTTGCCCAAGCGCAAAACGGTGACGTGAAGCTGCTTTACGTATCACCGGAGCGGTTGGACTCGGGGGCCTTCAATCAATTGGCACGACTGCCCATTGACTTGGTTGCCGTCGACGAAGCGCACTGTATTTCACAGTGGGGTCATGATTTTCGCCCAAGCTATTTGGCATTAACCGAACGGCTGCATGAACTGCCGACCAAGCCGACAATTGTTGCTTTGACGGCGACGGCAACTCCACAAGTGGCTGATGACATCAAACAGCGCCTGCATATCTCAGAAGAGGTTAAGACGGGCTTTGAACGGGATAATTTAGCTTTCAAGGTGGTTCGAAATCAGGATAGTGATAAGTATCTACTGGACTATTTAAAGTTAAATGCCGGTGAGTCCGGTATCATCTATGCCAGCACCCGCAAGGAAGTTGAGCGGGTCTCCAAGATGCTCAAAAAACACAAGTTTTCAGTGACTATGTATCATGGTGGTATGAGCAAGGATCAGCGGCGGAAGAATCAAGATGACTTTCTGTACGACCGTGCACTGGTGATGGTTGCGACCAACGCCTTTGGAATGGGGATCGATAAGAGTAACGTGCGCTTTGTGATTCACGACTCCGTTCCTGGAAGCTTGGAGGAATACTACCAGGAAGCCGGCAGAGCGGGACGAGATGGCCTGCCCAGTGAGGCAATTTTGCTGTTCAAATTAAGGGATGTTCAAACCCAGCATTTCTTCATTGATCAATCTGAACGAGACGAGCAAAGTAAGCAGCGCGCTTACCAAAAGCTGCAAATGATGACGCAGTACGCCAATACCCAGCAGTGCCTGCAACAATTTATACTTGATTACTTTGGTGAAAAAGAGGGGAAAACGTGCGGTCGTTGTAGTAATTGCCTTGATACCCGTGACTCTCAGGATATTACTGTTGACACCCAAAAGGTCCTGTCGTGTGTTTTACGGATGAAGGAACGCTATGGCAAGAGTCTCGTTTCCCAAGTGTTGACGGGCTCTAAAATCCAGAAAATCCGTGATTTTCACTTTGATCAACTATCAACTTATGGCATCATGAAGGGCGAATCCCAGAAAGAGGTCATGGGGTTGATTGATTACTTGACCGCGGCGGGTTATCTGACTGCCAGTGGCGGCCAGTACCCAGTGCTGAAAGTCACTTCCTTGGGTGGCGCAGTGCTGCAGGGATCGGAACGTGTGTCTCGAAAGGTCTCGGATAAGGCGACCAAGACGTTGGCTGAAGACGATGAGTTGTTTGAGCAACTGCGGCAATTGCGTCGTGAATTGGCTGAGAAGCAGGGCGTGCCGCCGTTTGTGATTTTCTCTGACAAGACGCTTCACGAAATGAGCGCCGTCATGCCTGCCAATGAGTCTCAGATGCTTGATGTTAAAGGCGTCGGCGAAAGCAAGTTGGCGAAGTATGGCGACCAGTTCCTGGACGTTATTTTAAATTATCAATCAGAAGCCAAGACTGGGGTTCAAGCGTAACTAAAGTGTATATGAAAAGAGGTTCCTCAATACCACAGATGGGTATTGGAGAACCTCTTTTCACTTCATTATTAACTTTGACTAAACGAATAATCGTGATGGTACTTCGCTTTGGTTAACACAATCACATACCCGGATGGCGTGTACTGAAAGAGTGCCTTACGGTAGTGACCGGCGATTTTTTTCTTGGCAATTTTGAAGCTGCCAGGATTTTCGTAATCATGGGTGAAACGATTAAATGTGTATTTTCCATGCTTTTTTTGCACATAGAGCTTTTTGTATCCCTTTTGACCTGGCGTCAGTGATGTTGTGCCGTCAATCCCTTTGTAGGTGAACCTGTGGGTTGTCAGCTTGAGCATATTGAATGATTTGCCGTTATAACGATACCAGGTTCCCCGCATGGCCTTTGGAATTGTTGTATGTGATGATGCGCTGGTGGCAACTGGTGCTATAGCGCCACTTAGTAAGATGGTCATTAATCCAAGTGCAATCTTTGAATATTTCATATGATCCCCCTTAATTTCCCCGTAATGATAGGCATCAAAAATATACCTATATATTTATATATACATCAAGTTGCTTAAATAGGCAAATTTATCCCAGGACGCCACTTTCTAACAGGACGTAAATGCCGATGGCGATAAAGATTATCGGGATGAGGATCTGTTTGTAACGTTCTAGTTTGTCTTTGATTAAGGGTAAATTTGCAATTTGATAGCCAAGATAACACCACAGGCCAGTCATCAAGGTGAACACAATGACGGTAACGGCTAATTCGAGAACTGAGTATTCCGTAAATAAGGGGATGTAGACGGTGAGATTTCCGGCGCCGTTTGAAATGGTGACGAGGCAGACGGCCATCATTTCTGGCTTGAATAGCTTGTGTAGTAGGGAAGACGGTTTTTCTGCTTGAATGTCGCGTTTGAGTTTTGCCTTTACTTTTTGTTCCTCATGAGCGGCGTCTGTTTGATAGCGATACTGGAACCACTTTCGGATGCCGAGGATAATCGGAATGACACCCAGCCAGCCAACTTGGTCCGTCGGTAAAAAACTTAGCCCATATGCAGCAAACACACTGATCAGGACCAAAAATTCGAAGCCAATCAATTGACCGAATACAATATCTTGTCGCCGCAGTGACCCATTAACTTGCGAAAACCAGACAGCTAACACAAAGGTGTCATCAATGTTGGTACCGATAAACGAAAAGATGCTGGTGATAATTGTCGCAAGCATGTGGCCGGCCTCCCCTAAACGCTTTCATTGTCCTTAGTATAACTGATTTAATAGGGGGTTGCTAAACAAGTGGGTAATTGGGGACGCGTGACTGTTTTTGACAAATAAACAAGCATCTCCTAATCAGCAGATTTCTGCAGGTGGGAGATGCTTAGTTAAAGTTTTTAATTTGGTTGAACAGTGACTGGAACCGTCCTAATTTTATCAGGATAATCATTCATGTAATATTTAACCTCATAAGTTCCAGGCTTGCTAGTATCGACTGTATTTTCAATGATGGTGAAGAATTGTGGATATCTGTCTCGACTTACAAAGTAACCTTGATAAACAAAGTCGCTTAGAAGTACCCATGGTGTAAAGTTATCACCAACATGAAGATAGTAGTTCGCAGCTCTACTGACCGTTGTTTGTCTGTCTTCCCATGTTAAAACAATCTCAGCTACATTTTTTTGTTTATCATAATTGACACGAATGCTAACCTGGTACTCTCCCCACTCATCATCCAACCGCATAAATACTTGACCGTTTCCGAGTGAATCCAAATCAGCAGAAGTTAATTCCTTTTTATCTTTAATTTGGTCAATTGCTTTAGCAAATTGTCGTTGATAATCTTTTTGGATCCCAGAGGAAACTGTTGAAGTTTCCTCTGTCCAATCTGCATCGTTTCCAGTCGTGGCTTTGGTGTATTTTCCACTTGGATCAAAACGATACGTCAAGTAATTAATTGTCAGTTTATTTTCTGCTGGGACCGTGACAGTTTTTGTTGGACCAGGTACTGTAACCGTTTGAGTAACCGTTTCTTTTGGACCTGGGACATTGACGGTATTTGTAATCACTTTTTCAGGGCCCTCAACAGCATTTTTATTAATCCATCCGTTAAATTCAGGGTGGTCCGTATCTTCAACATAGTAGTAGGTTTGGAAGTACTGCCGGGTCATTCGTTTTGCAGCAGTGACCTTCAACTTATCATTGGCATACGGAGTTGAGTCCTTCGTCTTTAATCCGGCTTTGTATTGTGTCCACGGAATGGCTTTCCAAGTGTTGACGTCACCCGACGTACCGGTGCTTTTTAAATGATAAGTTGTGTTCCTAACTTCCTCAGAAAGAGAGACGTCCGTTGTGGTGTCCGTGTGTCTGATACCGCCGTTAAAATAATTTTTGATCTTGCCACCATAAATCCAACCTCGATATTTACCTTCAAATGACACAATCTTATAATAAACACGTTGATTGTTAGTCGTTGCCATCCGATAAGCATAGAAGGTATCTTTTGATCGAACTGATTTCGCAAGCTTTTGAAGCTGCCGCTTGGTTGTTACCGGCTTCGCCCCCTTCAATGACTGAGCTTTTGTATAGATCTGATGTTTCCCGGTTAAAGTAACGTTTCGGTCATCCGAATTTACTTTTGCCATTGAGACATTGCTTGTAATTTTATTCGATTTTGCAAATGTCTGTGTCTGACCGACTGCGATTAATCCCCCAAACATAAAGCTGGCTGTGACGAACATTTTTATCAAGTTTGTTTTGCTTACAGTCATTATTATAACCCCCTAGTACTAGATGCCATTCCGACTTCGTAATTATCATACATGAGGATTTTTCATTCGTCAATTAGATTGATTGAGTCCAACAAGTGCTTGAACTTCAAAATACCGGGAGTTAATGATTGTACAGTGAGCAAGCTATAAACTAAATAACCAAAAGTCGCCATTGCCATTTTTTCTCCGATTTAGTGTTATAAATAAATGTGAAGGCTTAGAGGAGGGGTACTATGGCTGACGAGGTGACGAGTCGCGGGAAGAATTACTCGATTATCGCAGTTTTAGGGATGTTTTCATTTTTGACTGCGCTCTCCGGATCGAGCACCAACCTGGCGATTCCAAAAATTGCAATTGATATGGATATTTCGAGTAGTATGGCCACTTGGATTGTTCAAATTGGGTTGATTACCACGGCAATTTTGCTGGTGATGTTTGGACATATGGGTGATATCTTATCTAAAAATGTGGTGTTCCTAGCAGGTGGGATCGGCTTTTTGGTCGGGTCCGCAATTACCGGGTTTGCGCCGAACTACGCGATTATTTTATTTGGTCGGGTGATTCAAGCAATTGGCTCGGCGATGATTATGGCCAACTCGATGGGAATTGTGACCCAATATTTCCCCGATAAACGGCGTGCCGAGGCACTCGCGGTTATTTCGATGTTCATTTCCGTCGGTTCCATCTCCGGTCCGGGGATTGGGGGTCTGATTATTTCAGCGTCCAGTTGGCGTTGGATCTACTGGATTAACATTCCGTTGGGACTCATCATTTTGTGGCTGGGATTCAAGTTTCTCCCCGTTCCCAAAGAGTCCTGGGCCCGCGTGCGTGAAGTGATGAGGGGTGCCAATTGGACCGGTCAAAATCTGTTTACCATCGGGATCATTATTTTCTTCTTGAGCGGGACGTTTTTTCAAAGTGGGCGTTCAAAGTTCTTGATTGGCTTGGCATTCCTTATTGTTGGCGGCTTGATTTCTCTGGGCGCATTTTTTCAAGATAATAAATCAAATTTGCCGTGGATTGCGCCTGAAGTCGTTACCAATCTGGGCTTCATGACGTCCATTACGGCGCTGGCACTGGTGATGCTGGTCAACTCGGTTTCCAATATTTTACTGCCATTTTATTTTCAAAGTTATAACGGAATGAGCGCGTTTTACAGCGGGCTCATTATCATGCTGCAGTCGGTAACGATGCTGTGCACAACACCATTTGCCGGTTATTTGGCCGATCGAATCAATCGTGAATTGATGACCGTTGTTGGCCTATTGATTTTGATGATTTCTCAGGTCGGTTACGCCTTTTTCCCTGACAACCTGGACATGTGGCGGATTATTCCACCGATTATTTTAAACGGAATTGGCATGGCTATCTTCTTGTCACCGAATAATGCGTTGACCATGGGACTGGTTGATAAACGACTATCCGGGATTGCCGGTTCTTTGAACTCGTTTGCCCGGACTTTGGGAATGACGATTGGGATTAGCTTTGGCTCGTCGTTATTATTCTTCCAGCTTCCCGGCGTTGTGCGGGTTACGAAGGCAGTCGGGCTGCCATTTATTCACGCATTCGCAAATGTTTTCTGGACGGCGACGGTCATCTCTGCAGTTGCCCTGTTGCTAGTATTGGCAAGATTTATCTATGCGCAACGTCATTCAAAGGCTGCGGTTAAAAAAACGGCGTAATATAAATGATTGCGGTGGTTGATGGTACTCGTTTTAATTAAAAGTTTGCAACAAATAAGCGTTCATTGATAAAGTGACCCCATCAATGAACGCTTTTTATGTTACCAAAATCGCAAAAGGCTGGTCGTTTCTCGGAAGGGCTACACGATTCTTCTCACCACGCCATTTGTTTCATGCCGCCAACTTGGGGCATTGAGTGTTGAAATGCCGACGCCACCCGTATCGGATTGGTTGTGGTCATGTAGGAATAGATGATTACCGAGATAAATGGCGACGTGGGAATTAACCTGACCACGTGAATTGGTGAAAAAGAAGAGGTCACCGCGCTTCATATTCTGAAATTTAACGGGTTTTCCCATGGTTACCAATGTGTAGGTGGTCACACTATCCAAATTCCCCAAGGTGATGCCGGCCTTTGAATAACAGTACCTGACAAACGATGAGCAGTCGAATTTATGGTGCCGGATGTCACTGAGGGTTCGGCCACCACCGTATGAATACTGGGAATGCCCAACTAACTTAAGGCCGGCGGAAAGGGCAGCTTCGACCTTTGGATTACGACCACGAAGCTGATTTAAATTCCGAAAGCTGACATTTTGGGCGCTGATCCAGTATTGACGATGGTTTTGTGAAAATGCAATGTAGCCGGCTGCTTTTTGGCCATTCAGATCCTTTCGGACGGTTCCAACAATTTTGTCGTTGAGATGATTTTCCTGAACGGTTCCCAGAAGCTTTGCACCCTTTGTGCCTGCTGGCGCAGAATATAGTTTTGCTTTTGAATTCCTGATGGTGAGGTCGTAAGGATACCGATACGTTTCGAATACCTTGTTGGGTGCGATGGCCTGCTTCACCTTAACGATTGGCGTTGGAGTGGTATCCGGGCTGAACGTTGCTTTGAAAAAGCCAAGCCCAATCAAGACTACTAACAATGTACCACCTAAAAATCCCCATAATTTGCGATGTCGTTTTAACATGATTATCCCCCGTATCGAAATGCATTTATTAATTACATTATAGGCATACCTGGGTGCTGAAAAATATTGATACCAAGTTCTTATAGTTTCCTTAGCAATTCTGGCCATTCTTTTTGCTTTCTTAAAGATTACTCAGACTTGACATTTCGTTGATGCATTGTAAAATTAATGCCAAGTCAATTTAAAAGTATTTCGTACTTTTATATAAAAGTACAGACGACCTTTATTTGGAACTTGTATTTGCAAAGGAGAAGGAAAATGAAGACACAATCGATTCATCGTACCAGTATATGGAAGTTCAAGTTATCGGCAGCCACCATGACCTTAATTCCAGCAGCGGTCGGGATTAATTACGTTGCCAAAGCATTGGCGGAAGGGCTGAAATTGCCGGTCTGGTTGGGGTCACTGGGGACATTTCTGGCCAGTATGTTGGCAGGCCCGGTAGCCGGTGCCATCAGTGGCTTTATCAACAATGTCATCTATGGGTTAACGTTATCGCCGGTATCAACCGTCTACGCAATTACCAGCATTGGGATTGGCTTTGCGGTTGGTATTTTGCATGCCAAAGGTTGGTTTTCTTCCGCAAAGAAAGTGTTTGTTTCTGCTATTATTATCGCGATTGTTTCTGCCGTTATTTCAACGCCGCTTAACGTTATCTTTTGGGGTGGTCAGACTGGCATTGCCTGGGGAGATTCACTTTTCGCTGTGTTAGTTGCCAACCATGCACCGGTATGGATCGCGTCATTTGTGGATGAATTCGTGTTGGATATTTTGGATAAGGTCTGCGTGGCTTATACTGCCTTTTTCATTTATCGTCAATTGCCGCAGAGAATGATTCGTTTCTTTGGGGATGATTGACAATGGCTGATCAAAGTATGGTGTCTGCGAAGCCTGGCGTTAATTCAAAATGGTATAACGCCATCGATCCCATCACCAAATTATTAATGATCCTGGATATGGCCCTTCTAAGTTTTTCCAGTACAAACTTATTATTTCAGGGTGGACTGATTTTTGTTGCGACTGGATTGCTATTATTTTCGAAATTAAGCTCGACGACCGTTAAAGCTTTGGGGTTCAGTTTATTCTTGATCTTGACGATGTTGGTTATTCAAGGGCTATTTTATAGTCGTAATCAAACCCTTTTGTTTTCGATTGTTGGCATTAAGTTCTACAAGGAAGGATTACTTTACGCGATGACCCTTGGCAGCCGTGTGTTGGTTATTATTTTGGCGACTGGATTTTTTATGGTTACAACGAGTATTTCTGAAAATGCGAAGTATTTGGAACAGTCGGGCTTATCGTATAAGACGGTCTATGTCTTAATGTCGGTGTGCTATATTTTACCCGAGATTATGCGGAACATGCGTAAAATTCAAATGGCGCAAAAGGTGCGGGGCACCAATCCTCAGAAAAGCATGCTGCAAAAATTAAAATCAATTTTGCCGGTGCTAATTCCCTTGGTTATTAAAACGTTGGATCAATCGATGGCCCGGTCGATTTCGCTTCAGTTGCGCGGGTTCGACAATCCCCACCGAACCGTGTTGAAAGTTGAGAATCGTTATCACTGGGTGACCGGAATGCACCTCGGATTATCGTTTCTGGCAATCATTTTGATAGGGTGGAAAATATGGACGAAGATAAACGGATTATTTTAAATCAATTGAGTGTTAGATATCGTGGATCAGATGACTTGCAGTTAAGAGACATCACCGTTAGTGCTGAAGCCGGGCAAATCATTGGTATCGTCGGCAACAGCCATTCCGGTAAGTCAACGCTTTGCCAGGTATTAGCCGGCGTTGTGCCCCAAATTATCTCCGCGGAAATGCAGGGGTCGTGCCAGGTGCTGGGCCGTTTTGCCAAGGATGACTGGCGGCAATATAACGCAATGACCGGGGTCGTGTTGCAAAATCCTGCCGGACAACTAAGTGGTTTATCGGACACTGTAGAAGATGAAATTGCCTTTGATTTAATCAATCAGGGGATAGATGAGGCAATTATTAAGCGCCGAGTTGCCAACGTGGCTGCTCAAATGGGCTTGTCGGATCAACTGGGACAGCAACCGGAAAGCCTATCTGGTGGTCAAATGCAGCGCTTGGCAATTGCAACCGCGATTGTGACAGACCCCCAGTTGCTCATTTTAGATGATCCAACCAGTGAAATGGATCCACTTGGCCGCCAACAGTTCTTCGACTGGTTAGCAAACGCAAACACAACCGTGGTTATCGTGTCCAGTGAGCTGGATGATTTATGTGAAGTTGCTGACGTGATTTGGATTTTGAAGGATGGCCAACTGGTTGCCAACGGTTCTCCAGTGACGGTATTTAACCACTTAAATTCAGATTGGCAGATTCCTGAACCAACGATTTATCGCTTGGCAAAAGGGATGAATTGGCGGCTTTCAACCGGAGCTATTCCGGTCACTATCAGTCAGCTCAAGGAGGCCAGATATGTCGCAAATTGAACTTGAGAACTTAGCGTTTGCCTATCCTGAAAAGTCATTTGAATTATCAGTGGACCACCAAGTGCTTTCTGATTCGATGATCGCAATTGTTGGCCAAAATGGTGCCGGGAAGTCGACAATTTTCAAGCTCCTGACGGGTTTGCTGAAGGCTCAGTCTGGGAAAATTAGTGTCGATGGGGTGGAATTCAGCGAGCTGGATCCGAAACACCGATTGCAAAAAATTGGCATTACTTTTCAAAACCCTGATGACCAACTGTTCAATGCAACTGTTAAACGAGAGGTAGAGTGGAGTGCGTCTCAAGTGATGCATGATCAGGACGCTATCTCCGTAAAAGCTGATGCTGTCCTTAATAAAGTCGGACTGGCAGGCAAGGCCGGTGAGAATCCTTATGATCTGTCACTCTCTGAACGGAAATTACTAACGGTTGCGACAGTTTTGGTGGTGGATCCAGAAATTTATTTATTTGATGAACCGATGATGTCTCTGGATTGGCCAAGCCGTCAGATGCTGACGACAATCTTTCATCAGTTAGCTGATTCCGGCCATCAAATCATCACCATTACGCACGATATGGATTGGGTGGCGACTGAATTTAGTAAAGTCCATGTGATGGAACGCGGCATGTTTAAATTTGAGGGGACTCCCCGCGAATTATTCGGTGATCGTGAACTGGTGCAGCGCGTGGGACTGTTGCCGCCGAGGATTATGACGGTGGCTGAACTGCTGGGAGATTCACGGACTTATTTATCACCGGAAGATTATCAGGCACAGAATTCAAGTTACTAAAAAGCCGCCTCTATGGGCGACTTTTTTAATAGCGTTGCATGATCATTGGGTGCTTTTTCAGGTCACTTGGCTTAATCTTACTTAGTTTCATTGTCATGATCATATACCATTTTTTCTCAATCTTTTGTTTGACAAGGACAAAGTAAGTCTTTGAATGCTTACGACCGATACCCGTTCCAAAGACGACACCCGCTTCATCGGGGTCAGTTTTCCAAGTAACTGGCTTCCAATAGCCATCCTGATTGTTAACCTCGACTTGAACGGTATTTTTCCGGATGCCGACATAAACACCCTTTCCGTTGACGGCTTTCCAATTACCGATAAACCAGTGTGGAATTGATCCGGAAGCGTCGACGCTGTGCGAACCGCTAAATGCAAACAAGAAAATAAAGCTGGCAACTACCAGCAAAATAGATTTAAATTTTTTCATGTTATGTATCCCCCTCATATACATTTATACCATAACCGGAATCGTTTGTCGCGTGTAAATTGTTATTATTTTTATGGTCTGATTTTTCATGTATTTTGCTTTGAAGAATCTTTGCTAATGCCTGATTTAGCGGTAAACTTAAAAGCATTATTAAGTTGATGAAAAGAGATGGCGGAATGGTAACTGAATTTTTGATTGTGTGTCCACTGGTCTTCTTGGCTGGATTTGTTGACGCAATTGGTGGCGGGGGCGGCTTGATTTCGCTTCCGGCATATTTGATGGCTGGTATTCCGGCTCACTTTGCTGTTGGGACTAATAAGTTGTCTTCGGCGATGGGGACGACGGTTGCAACGCTTGAATTTGCCCGCAGTGGCTATATTCGTCTCAAGTTGGCATTTTTCTCGGTGTTGGCAGCGATTGTGGGGTCGTCGTTTGGCGCCAACATGGCTTTACATATTTCTGAATACTATTTCCGATTAATTTTATTGATTGTGCTGCCGTTAACAGCATTATATCTACTGCTAAACAAGCATGCGTTGAATTCCAAGCTGGCGGATTCAGCGAAATTGACCGTGTCACAGTTTGTGGCCACTCTATTTATTTCTGTTTCATTAGGTGCATGGGATGGCTTTTATGGCCCTGGTACCGGCACTTTTTTGATTCTAACCTTGGTCGGGATTGCGCATTTGCCGATTAATTTGGCCGCCGGTAATACCAAAGTGATCAATTTGACAACGAATGTGACGGCCCTGGCAGTGTTCTTGCTAAATGATAAAGTTCTCATCCTGCTGGGATTAACGGCAGGGATTTTCAGTATTGTTGGGAATTTTCTCGGGGCATCGTACTATAAGAAGTTTGGCAGCGCAATTGCCCGACCGATTATTATCGTTGTGCTTCTCATTTTCTTTGCGAAAACCATTTGGCAATTTGTGAGTTAATTTGAAATTATTGTCACGATTGCGGTATGATGAACCTACCTTGGCAGGGGCACTTTAAATGCTCAAAAGTGGCTGGGACATAAGTCCCGCCGACAA
>NZ_AZGK01000021.1 GCF_001435315.1 Lentilactobacillus parabuchneri DSM 5707 = NBRC 107865 | reverse complement strand
TTACTTAAGAGATTTTAGACAGCTTCTAAAGAGGCTGCCCTTTAATGGGGCGCTCTGGCCTGCCATTGAGCCGATCTGAATCCAAGTTAAAGTGTGCTGCGGGTCTTTGCGTTGCGAAATCATGTTGGCAATCATCGTGGCCGCAACGTCTCCCCACAGGTAATCCAAAACCACGTCGACGTCGCCAATCTTTTCCAAATTTGCTTTTAAATCGTCGTCATTATCCGTCAATTTAATCGTCGACGAGGCACCGAATCGGCTTAATTTTGCTAATTTTTCGGGATTTCGGCCAACACCAATCACTTCTGATGCCCCGAAACCAATGCTGATGGGAATCGCCAGCTGACCGGAAGCACCAGTCGCGCCCAATACCAAAACACGTTTGCCCCGAACCTTATCTTCTCCCAACCGTTCTTTGATTGCCATAAAAGATGACATTGCCGGATTGGCTGTGGCGGCAACTGTTGCGGGGTCAGCCGCGTTGTCGATTGGAAACAAGGCTCTTCGATTGACAACCGCTTTTTCCGCAAAGGTGCCATAAACGGGATTGCCGCTATTGAAATAAAAATGTTCACCATCATCGGTCTCCCCAACCGCGTCAACGCCCGGAACGATGGGCAACGTGCTGGTTGCCGAATAGTGAGTGCCGTTTGCGCGGGCACGGGCTAGTTGGCTGACGGCCGCTGCTAAAACGTGAAGTTCGACTTCACCATCGTTAACGGGCGGATCGGGAAACTCGCCATATTCAGGACCTCTTGTAAAATCATTGATAATTGCTGCTTTCATGTGCGTACTCCTTAGGTTTGTAGTGTTTGATGCAGTTTAATTTAATGGCTTTATCATGGCGGACGATGCGCAATTTTGCAACGATTTTGACGTTTGGTTATGTGGACTAAAAAAAGAGTTGGAAAATCAGTTCAGCCACTGACTTCCAACTCGTTTTGCTGTCTCTTAAATTTCGCCATGTCTGCCGGTATCTAAAAAGCGCACCGTATCACCCACTACCTCATAAATGAGTAGCCAACTGCCCTTGATAAATAAGGCGCGTTGCGGTTTGCGGCTTTTAATGACGTGGTCATCGTATTTTTCAGCCACCGGCTTTCCGCTTAAAATTTGGTCTTCAACAACTTTGAATTCAGCTTCAGTGTAGCGATTCGCTCTGATCATATTTTGATAGTGTTTTTTGAATCTGGATTGATACTTTGGCTGGTATTTTGGCATTACGGTTTTCCTTTCGGGTTAGTTTAATTTAATTATATCCTCTTATTGCGATAAAATACGACATGAAAAAAGGCCTGACAGGGGGGTGTCAGACCTTTTCGTTCAATATTCTGAGGGGAATATGAATTATAAGGGTTGCTGTGAAAAGTAGATCAATGGCAGCATTAACTTACTTCTCAATATTATTGGGGGTGAGTAGAAATAAATCACTGTTTATCTCTTGCTCATGTCTATAATATAACGTAAAAATGTAAATAATGTGCGAATAAAGTGTGAAACTTTTGTGAATATTAGTAAAACAAAATGCAATGTTCATCGGACTGCTTATGTAAAGTGATTCTAATGGTAGTGAACACCCAAAATGCTTTTTTAGCCAACAAAAAAAGCCATGACTAACGCGCCCGGCTTCTTTAAGACCTTAATCTTTTGAGGGGGAGATAAGGTTTAATCAAAAGTGAATTTATCATTATGACAATTTGCGAAGTGAAAGTTGTCTGCTTACAACTTTACAGTTACTATGATACTAAATAAATCTGAATAAAGTGTGACCAAATTGTGAAGATTTTGTGAATTTATCGATGCGGTCAAGATTTATGGATAAAAAAATAAGGCACGGGGATGCCTTATTTCCGTTTACCTATATTTATTCTAGGGGAAGAATATGAATACAAAAGTAATAAATTAAAGGGGGATTTAATCTATTGCTCGCACAAAGTGATACATCACTTTATGTTTCACCTAATACTATAGCGAAATAATGTGTTTAAACTTTGAATAATTTGTGAAGATTTTGTGAACTTTTCTGAGTTTGACCACAATTTGTGCGATAAATTTGATTTGTATTACAATTGATACCAACAAATGGTTTTTGAAGGAGGAATCGCAATGAGTTTTATGGCGAAAAGGTATCTTAGGAAGTTTCGCGCTGAGGACTACAAGAAAAGTGTCGCCCATAGTTTTATCAAACCCAATCAAAAGATCAATCTTTTCCGGAAAAATGAAAACGAATACAAAATTTATCCGGTTAAAAAAGGACAACTCGTGACCATCGAGACGGTCGCGGATCCCACCAGTCAGATTTTGTACTTCCACGGGGGTGCTTTTACCGTCCCGATGAATGAGGACCAACTGGAAATGATTACCCAAATTGCCCAGGCTGCGAATAGCCGTCTACAGATTGCGGATTTTCCGTTGCTGCCAACAAACTCAGCTGATGATATGTTGGCCTTTTCGCAAGCCGTCTTCGATAAGGTCGTCAACGATGACTTGCCACTATTTATCGTGGCCGACTCAGCGGGGGCAAAGCTTGCTCTTCAGCTACTCATGGACAATCCAGGCAAGGTTTTAGGAACCAGTCTGATTTCACCATGGCTGGACATGAAGCTGACCGATCCTGAAATTGCCAAGCGTGCTGAAAATGATATTTTGCTGGATCTGCCAACATTACAGGAAATTGGCGGCTGGTTTACTGATGGGGCATCTGCCGAAAAATGGCAGGACGTTTTTAATTCGGCCAACTTAAAAAATATTGGTGACGTTCAGATCTTTTATGGAGAAAATGAAATGCTGGTTCCTTCTGATTTGAAGTTGATTGATGCCATGGCCCAAGCGGAGGGCGCCAATCCACTGCCAACCACCTTTAAGGATGCTTGGCATGATTACACATTGTGGTTCAAGTTGTCGGAAACAAAAAAGACCTTTAGACAAATTGCTGAGTTCATCAAAGATCGACGTGGTGCTTAAGCTTTGGAAAGGCGTGGGTGTCCGACCATTTCATCATTGCCCCTTGGAAAAGGAGGGCAAAAACTGTCCCGAAGCCAATTGCGTAAAGCTTGCCAGTAAAGACGTAGGAAGCACCGATAATCAAAATTGGCGGGATATAACTGAGCCACTGTGAAATGACGGCACTGCCATGAATGTATTTAAAGCGGATGATGTAAGCCAAATCATCGTTTGGATGCATAATCAAATTAGACCGAGAATACATTGAAACGGCCATCGCAACACAGTACAGGCCAATGATGTCGAGGATTAGTCGAATGTAGAAATCTTGTTCAGGAACGCTGATTGTGTTAAAAATCCAGGTAAAAAAGGCAACCAGGTAGCTGAACGGTACGGTGAACAGCAGGTTGGAAAAGAATCGCCGCCGGTCAAATGAACCCAAGAGTAACTGGTTGGAAATGGTCACAATAATTCCGTAAAGAAACAGGGTCGTTCCCAGTGGGATGTTGATCCATTTCGAGAGGTTAACGGCAGAACCGGTCCAAACGGCACTTCCCAGGTTTGAAGAAATGGCCAGCGCGTTTCCAGCCGAATTGATGATGATTGAAAGGCCTAAATAATAAAGGCGCTGTTTGAAATCTTTCATTTTAGCCATTATGTACGATAATCTCCTTAAATTCCCAATGAACTCCATTGTATAATAATTAATTCGGTTTGAAAATATCGGGCTTATCAAGCGTCGGGTCAAATTGATACTGTTCTTTAGTCAATCGTGTTAATATCTGTTTTAGAGGAGGCGGTCTTGTGGAACAACAATATTCGGAAGTAGAAGCTGAAAAACATTTCGAAAACAATCGTTTATGGTTTAGACGGTTTCAAACAACCCGCTCATATCGAAAGTTAACGAAGCCGGAAAGGGCAGCTGCTGGATACATTACGCAGGCATTTGTCGGATTGGCCTATAAATATCAATTACGTAATCCGAGGCGTTATACTGCAACATCGGTCAAAGAAGTTGTTTTAACGTTGTTCCCAGAGAAGATCGCCGCGACAAACGTTTTTTTTACGTCGGTTATCCCGGTGATGAGAAGATATTTTATTTTCTTGGGTGTTCAACACAAAATTAGTAATGTGGATACGTTGATTAGGGCGCTGGATACGATCAAGGTCCGCCAGCTGTTGGATGGCCATAGAGAAACTAAAAATTGGGATGCGCATAAAAGATTAGGAATGCAGGTCTTGATGGGCTATAAGCCGGATATTGATCCAAAGCAGGTAACGACGTTTGAACAGGATTTCAATATGGGCGTCCCGTTAAGATTCTGTTTCGATTTCAGCGTCAACAGACCACCAAAAAACATTATTTTATTGACGGAGAAGCTGCGTAAGAAGTTTGAAAATGTGATGTATGAGAAAAACAAATAGTGTGCGACAAACCCCGGGTTGACCCTGGAGCAGAAGGTAAAAAACTGGTGATGAACGATTTTTGTTCATCGCCAGTTTTTTACCTTCTGTAGTAAGGGTCAGGGGTGTCGGAGCATAGCTCAGAGGCAGAAGGAACCACAAAATCAAATAAACGATCGAACTGGGTAAAATATTAAACTGTAAGTTACTAGAGCACTCAAAGATTTTGTTTGTCGATCTTATGCAGTAGGGCCCTGGGTCGTCGGAGCGTGATTGAGAGGCAGAAGGGAACGCAAAATCAAATAACCGATCTAAACCTGAAAAATTCTTGACTCTGAATCAGTAGAGCGTCTGAACGATTTTGTTCATCGCCAGTTTTTTTACCTTCTGTAGTAAGGGTCAGGGGTGTCGTCCACAGGACTAGGTGCTGCACTGTGTTTGCGATCAACACAAAATCCAGAAAATAACCACAAAAAAACGCCCCCAGCCACCAGTTCACTCCAGCAGCTAAAGCGCATCACAATCCGGTTCATTCACATTTCACGTCAGTTCAACCCAACAAGCTGACTTTTTCGATGGTATCGAGCTTGATGACCGTTACGCCCTTTGCGGGACGGTTGATGAAAGCCTGGTCATCGTTAACCGCGGCGACACTTCCTGTCAGCGTGCCGTCACCGGTTTCAATTCGTACCAACTTTTTGCTTTTGTACGCATTCATCAATTCATTTGAAATTTCTTTAGTTGCAATAGTCATCATTGTCACCTCTTATGATAAACTTAAGTATAGTTCACAAATCTGCTGAATGTAAACAATTTTTCTCACAAGCGAAACTTTAGAATATTTTTATAACATTTTTTTGCATTTAGCGCTAAAGTGGATATATAGGTAAAGTGAAAGGGGTATTAAAATGACTGAACGCCAATTGATTCAAGAAATTTTAAATACAGTTGATGTGATCTACAATTTTGTAAACACCGACGATGATAAGAAGGAATACGAAATCGTGATTAACCGACAAGACGGGGACCATCGTCCGTTGGAAAACGTCAACAAAGAAATCAAAGATTACTTCACTGAAGCCAACTTTAGTTATAACGAAGAGCTCAATGACAACGGTGACGACATTCACGTTCAAGTAAAACGTTAATTGGTCTAGTTGAGTAACACTTCACAAAAGTTATTGAACAGGCAATTTGAATTGCAATGCACGTTATGGTATAGTTCATAATGTGCTTTTTTAATACAATAAAGGTGCGATCAAAAATCAAAAAGTTGCGCATTTAAAATTTTTTCAAAAAAGATGTAATCGCTTTCTAGTGATCGGAGGGAATTTAATGTTAACAGACAGACCAAAGTACGTATTATCAATTGATCAAGGGACGACTTCCACGCGAGCTATGATATTTGATCACAATGGTCGAAAGGTGATCGAAGCATCCAAGCCGGTTAAGCAAGTCATTCCACATAACGATTGGGTTGAAACGGATCCCAATGAAATTTGGACATCCGTTCTGAACGTGATTTCGTCTGCGTTCATTGATGCTGGGATCCATCCCGAAGATATTGAGGGAATTGGAATCGTTAACCAACGTGAAACGACGATTATCTGGGACAAGGAGACCGGTGAACCGATTTATAATGCAATTGGTTGGCAGTCTAAGCAAACGGCCGCATTGGCCCGTAAATTGAAGAATGAGGGCTATTCAGGGATGGTCCATAAGAAGACGGGCCTAATTATCGATTCGTATTTCTCAGCTACCAAGGCCCGTTGGATTTTGGATCACGTTGACGGTGCTCAAGAACGGGCAGAAAAAGGTGAGCTGATTTTTGGGACGGTTGATACCTGGTTGGTTTGGAAACTCTCTGGCGGCGAATATCACGTCACTGATTATTCCAATGCCAGCCGGACGATGCTGTTTAACATTCATACCCTCCAGTGGGATGACGATATCTTGAAATTATTAAACATTCCAAAGTCGATGCTGCCCGAAGTGAAGACTTCCAGCGAACTTTACGGAACGACAAAGAATTATCAATTTTATGGAATCGAAGTCCCAATTGCCGGCATTGCCGGTGACCAGTCGGCTGCATTGATTGGCCAGCTCGCGTTTGAACCCGGGATGATCAAAAATACTTATGGTGATGGTGCCTTTATCATGATGAACACTGGTTCCAAACCAGAAATTTCAGATGATAATCTGTTGACAACCATTGCATATAATTTTAATGGCAAAGTCACATATGCACTTGAAGGCTCGATTTTTGCTGCCGGAACGGCCTTGTCATGGTTAGCTGATAGTCTGCAACTGATCGATAACGTACCGGAATCCCGTCAGGCCGCCATGAATTCGGAAGATGACGATGAAGTATACGTAGTGCCTGCCTTCAACGGGTTAGGTGCGCCATACTGGGAACAAGACGTCCGTGGGGCAGTGTTTGGGCTGACTCGGGGAACCACTAAGGATGACTTCGTCAAGGCAACGCTACAGTCGATCGCCTATGGCACAAAAGATATCATCCAAACCATGGAAAAAGACACCAGTATGCATATTCCCGAACTGATGGCTGATGGTGGTGCGTCTCGGAACAGTTACTTAATGCAGTTTCAAGCAGACATCTTAAATATCCCAATCCAACGGGCGGCGGACGAAAACACCACCGCGTTTGGGGCCGCCATTTTAGCAGGGCTGGCAGTTGGTTTTTGGAAGGATATTGATGAAGTCAAAGAACTCGCAGAACCTGGCCGAACCTTTAAGCCCAACATGGAAGATTCAAGGCGGGCCAAGCTCTATCGGGGCTGGCAAGCTGCTGTGGATGCTACGAGAGCCTATAAAGTTAAAATTTAAACGGGAACAACATGCCCGAAAGACAGAAAAATCCTTCAACTTGTGAATCAAGAAGTTGAAGGATTTTTGCTATGCGTCATTTTTGTCAGTTGGTTCTTTCCAATATCGGGCGTCCGTTAATATTTCCTTGGAATGCTCGTCGGCGGGAACGAATCCCAAGTTAAACAAATGTTTGAAGTACATCATATTGTATATCAGCATCCAAACGATTCCCAGACCATATGAGCCAACGGAATAGGCGACTTGAAACGGTTCGCCCATTCCAAGTGAGAGCGCCATTCCGGCAATGATTTCGACGCCCGCCATACATAACAGGTTGTACCAGTCTGACCGAAAAATTGGCACCCAGAGGTTAAAGAATAAGGCCGTAAACGACGGGCCGACCTTGGCAATTCGAATCTGGCCGTTTTCCTTGTTCACCACGGTGGCAAAATTTGGTGGGATCGGCAAATTACCCGGAGTGTTGGGATCGTTTTGATTATTGTCGTCGTTATTGCCGTTACCAAATGGGTTTTGCATGGGGAACCTCCTTTCAGACTACTTGGTTACTTCTTTTTAAATTTCACAACACATTCACAGCGCGATGTTTGTGGCATCAAATCAACTGATTGGATGTATTCGACATTGTACTTCTGCGTTAATTTTACTAAATCCTGTGCCAAAGTCGATGGATTACAAGAAATATAGACAAATTTCTTTGGCACAATATCCAAAATGGTGTCAATCAGTGAATCGGCCAGCCCAGTCCGTGGCGGATCAACAATTAACGCGGTTGGTGTCCAGCCACCGTCAATCCATTCGGGTAAGAGCTTTTCAGCTTCACCAACTTCATACAGACAGTTAAAAATGCCGTTTCTAACTGAATTGGCATTTGCGTCATCCACCGCTGCTTTGATGGTATCCATTCCGCGGACTTCACGGACTTGTTTGGCGACGGATAAACCAATTGTTCCAACGCCGGAATAAGCATCGACCAGCTTTTCGTTTCCCCTGAGATCAAGGGCTTTGAAGGCTTCATCGTAGAGAACCCGGGTCATTTCCGGGTTCGCCTGCAAGAAGGCTCTGGCAGACAAATCAAACTTTAAGCCGTTGAGGACTTCGGTGATTGTCTCACGACCTGCCAAATGAATGGTTTCATCGCCCCAAATCAGGGATGTTTTACCCGGATTGACGTTTTGCATAACCGATATGACTTCGGGTAGTTCAGCTTTGATTCGTTCCAATAACTGATGCTTTTTGAGCAGCTTTTGGCTTTGGGTGATAAACGTGACCTGGACTTGGTCAGTAGCAATGGCTGCCCGAACGACAACCGTTTTGATGATGCCGCTGTTTTTTTCTTCGTCGTACGCAGGAATCCCTAATTCATCGATCATTGCCACGACTGCCCGCATGACTTTCATCGTCAACGGGTATTGAAGCGCGGATGTTTTTAAATCGACCACATCGTGACTGCGGGCTTTGTATAGGCCGGCGATGGTGTTGCCGTCTTCATCCTTACGAATTTGAAAGGTGGCCTTGTTGCGGTAGTGGGTCGGATCATCCATCCCAATAGTAGGTAATAATTTAAATTTGCGATAACCGGTGGGCTTGAATTTTTCAAGGGAGTCACGGACGACATCCCGCTTGAATTCCAGCTGTTTCGGGTACGCCAAATTCTCCAGCTCAAAGCCGCCGACTTCATTTGCATAAGCGTCAACGGGATCCACCCGGTCCTGACTTTTTGTGAGAATTTCAATTAATTTTGCGCGAATGAAATTATTCAAATCGTCGGTCACTTCAACGACGACTTTTTCGGTTGGCAGGGCGCCGGGTACAAACACCAATTTGTGCTCGTAATAACCGATCCCTTCACCATTGATTCCAAGGCGCTTAATTTGAATGGTTAAGTGTTCACCTTCGTCTACGTGAACTTCAGAATTATTGTTATACATTGAACCGTCCTTAATATTTGTAGTTACTAGTATGATAGCACATCGCGCATAAAATTCGTATGTGGGCGAGCCAAAATGAGTGGTTGCCGGTTTGCAAAATAATAGTAAAGGGACCGTCGGCAAAACAGTGTTTTGTCACGGTCCCAAATGAGTTGTGGTTATTTAGCTGAAAAATGTTACCAGGTTGCCTGATCCGGATCTGTTGCCAAACCGGCTTTTCCGTGGAAGCCATCAATTGTTTTCATGTCTGAATTTGATAAGTTGAAATCAAAGATGTCGGCATTTTCCTTGATGTACTTTTCGTGGACCGACTTCGGTAATGGCAAGAAGCCGTGCTGCAGTGACCAACGGAGGACCACTTGAGCAGGTGTCTTGTCGTATTTTCGACCGATTTCAGTCAATTCAGGAATCTTGAAGATTTCGCCGGTTCCCAGTGGGCTGTAAGCTTCCGTCAAGATATCGTGGTCGTCATTATATTCCACGACGGCTGGCTGCATATCCGATGGATTAATGAACATCTGGTTGACCATCGGCTTAACTTTGGCGGTTTCCAATAGGGCATTCAAATGCTTAGGCCTGAAGTTGGAAACACCGATCGCCTTGGCGGCACCCTGCTCGTAAAATTCTTCCATTGCCCGCCATGATTCGGCGTTTGCTTCCTGCCAATTATCCCGGAAGTCAACTGGATTTGGCCAGTGAATGAGATAGAGGTTCACGTAATCCAATTTCAATTTTTCCAGAGAGCGTCCAAAAGCCTGCTTAGTCTTTTCATAGCCGTGATCCGCATTCCAAAGCTTGGTTGTGACGAACAAATCCTCTCGGGGAACGCCACTATCTTTGATTGCTTGGCCGACGCTTTCTTCGTTGCCGTACGCCGCAGCAGTGTCAATGTGGCGATAACCGGCATTTAAAGCTGCCAAAACGGCGTGATAAGCTTCATCTCCGTCTGCAGACTGCCAGGTACCAAAGCCGACTTGGGGGATCTTGACGCCATTATATAAAGTGTACGTATCTGTTAGTGCCATTTTGTTTGCCTCCTAATCTGTATCTAGTCTTATTTTAAAGTGTTTTAGAGATTAAGTACAAAAAATTTATCCATTGATGAGTGCTCGCCGTTATTCAGCGGGTGGCCGAGGTCCGAAAAGCCATAATCTTGATAGAGGTGAATGGCTTCCACCAATGAATGGTGAGTCTCCAAATAAATAGTTTTGTATCCGGCACCCTTGGCAAAGCCGACTGCGGTGTCCAGCAGCCGATAGCTTAAGTGTTGGCCACGGGCGGCTTCTGTTAAGTAAAGCTTTTGCAGTTCGGCAACTTGATTTGCGATGTCAAATTCTGCAATTCCGGCGCCACCCAGGACGGTGTCGACTTCGTTTACGGCGACAAAGTATTCCCGCTGAGCTGATTTATCGTAGAAGTCACTCAAATGATCCAATTCCTTATCAAAATAGGCGGTGCCTGGGATATCCAGCCCGTAAGATTTTAATGACGTTCTGATAATGGTCGCCAAGGGCGCGTCATCAGCGGGTTTAATTGGCCTGATTCTAACCATTTTACCGTCTCCATTTCATTGTGTTTGATTAGCATATTAACACTATTAGAATTGCAGAGTAAAGCCCATGTGACCGCTTTATCGTGATATACTTGAATTAATTTAAAACAGGTTCGGGAGGGATTACTATGGATCAAAAAGTTGCGATTGTTACAGGCGCGTCATCTGGAATCGGCATGCAGATTGCCAAGAACCTCTATCGAAACGGGATGGAAGTCTATGCGCTGGCCCGCCGGGTATATGCCATGAACGAGTTGGACGATTTAGGCATCCACACCATGCATCTGGATGTGACCGACCACGACGAGATCGATAAGGTCGTCAGCGAAATTGTTGCCGAAACCGGCAGAATTGATGTTTTGGTTAATAACGCCGGCTTGGGGGCCTTTGGCTCGGTTGAAGAAGTGACGCTGAGTGAAGGCGAGTACGAATTCAAGGTCAACGTTTTCGGCCTGGTCAAAATGATTCAAGCAGTCCTTCCAACCATGAGACAGCAACACAGTGGCCGGATTATCAACATGTCATCGATGGCTGGAAAAATCAGCAATATTCTTCTCGGCAGTTGGTATGTCGGCTCCAAATTTGCCGTTGAAGGCATCAGTGACTCACTCCGTCAGGAACTCAAACCGTTTGGCATTGATGTTGCTGTCATTGAGCCCGGGGCCATTCAATCCGAATGGAAAGATGGTGCCATGGATCGGATGATCGACGCGTCGGGAAATGGCCCGTATGCGACCCTGGCAAGACGCTCGGCTGACTTCTTTGCGATGTCATACAAGTTTGCGTCAGCGCCAAGAGTGGTGGCCCGAGCAGTTGACAGAGCGGTCTTTTCAAGAAGACCCAAGACACGTTATGCGATTGGTGCCGGCGCCAAACCGGCAATGCTGATGAAACGTTTCTTGCCTGATCGTTGCATGGACGCATTTTTCGAAGCCCTGAACAAATATGCCCAACAAGTTGTTAATCGAGAAACTGGTGCCAATCGCTAGCATAGCGTATGAATTGAATATCAAATCCAAGCACACTGGGGGAACTGCTGAAAGCAGCTGAGATGAGCCTGAAAGGCCCGTACCCTTGGAACCTGTCAGTTAGGACTGGGGAAGGAAAGTGGCTGATGCGACAGAATCATTTTGTCGCAAGAAGTGTCGTGAATGGGGTTGCAATCGTTCACGACAAAACCCACGTTAGGTTAAAAATCCCAGCCGGAGCTGCAGACATCCAAGTGTCTTTTGCTCCGGCTTTTTGATACGTTGATAATGGTTACCTGGAAAAGAAAGGAAGTTTATCTGATGAAAATTGATCTACTGAACACATTGCGAGAAAAGAATCCGATTGCTTTTAACATTTCAAACTTCGTGACGGTTCAAGATGTTGCGAACGGTATTAATGCGATTGGGGCTTCTCCAATCATGTCGGAGGAAAAAAACGAAGCAGAACCCATGGTCCAAATGGCTGATTCGGTGACCGTGAATCTGGGGGCGTTTACTGAGAGCCAGCTGGACCAGATTGCGGCGGTCACGACGTTTGCTAATCAGTACAAAAAGCCAATCGTGATTGATCCGGTCGCAGTGGGTGCGGTGGAATACCGAAAGGAAAGATGCAACGAACTGCTGGATCAGATTGATGTAGCCGTTATTCGGGGCAATGCAGGTGAAATTGCGGCGCTGGCGGACGTGGATTGGAATGCCAAGGGAATTGACGCCGGTGAAGGAAGCGGCGATTTGGTGGAAATTGCAAAGAAGCTCGCAAAGAAGCGAAACTGTGTCGTCGTGGAAAGCGGTAAGACCGACATCATCACGGATGGAGAAGCGGTCGTCCGGGTGTTCAATGAAACCGATTTGTTCAAGCTCCACGTGGGTTCGGGCGATATGCTGTCGAGTACGATTGGCTGTTTCTGTGGCGTTGAAAAAGATTATTTTGAGGCGGCCCAGGCGGCAACGGTCATCTTTGACGTGGCAGGAGAGGTGGTCGCAAAGGCGATGAAAAAGCCGCTGGCGGGATCGTTTGGCGTCCAATTGATAGATGAACTCCACTTGATAGACGTGAAGACGGTGGAGAGGTATGCGAATTTTGAATAGGGCAGAGTGCGACGAGCAACGGGTGACGCGGTTTCTAAGATAACTTTGATTGAAGTCCCTGGGTTTGGGGCTTCGATTAAAGTTGTCTTAGAAGTTAGCGTCAGTTGCGTCGGAGCACGTTTAATCTAGGTAGCAGGGGAGAAACCTCACGCGATTTTGCGTCAAAGTTGGTTCGCGCCAGTAGGCTAGACGTTGCACTTCGTTTACGGTCGTCGGAGCACGTTCAAACCAAGTAGCATGAGAGCGACAGCACTGAACCAGACAACTTCAAGCATATTTAACAAACCCCACACAAAAATTAGGAGGACTAAAAAATCATGGTTAACGAAACAATTCAAACATTGACGATTGCTGGAACGGATAGTGGCGGTGGTGCCGGTGTGATGGCCGACATCAAGACGATGCAAATGCGCCACGTCTTTTCTGCAGCGGTCATTGTTGCGGTGACCGCACAAAATACAATTGGCGTGCAAGACTTCATGCCAATTCCAAAGAAACTCATTGATGAGCAATTTGCTTCAGTAGCTTCAGATTTAAAGATTCGGGCATGTAAAACAGGAATGTTAGCTGATGTGGCAACCGTTGAAGCCGTTGTTGCCAACCTGAAAAAGTACGACCTCGGCACCTTAACGGTTGACCCGGTCATGGTTGCCAAGGGCGGTGCCCGCCTACTTTCCGAAGATGCCATTAATACCGTGAGAGAAGAATTACTGCCGTTGGCTGATATTTTAACGCCCAATTTGCCTGAAGCAGAAGAACTGACCGGTATGAAGATTGAAGACAAGGATCAAATGATTGAAGCCGCTAAGAAGCTCCAGGATTTAGGCGTTAAGAACGTTTTAATCAAGGGTGGCCACCAGACCGAATCCGCTGAATCATCAGACTTTATTTTACTTGAGGATGGCAAATCGTTTTGGGTCAGCTCGCCTCGAATTGATACCGTGCGGACTCATGGAACCGGCGATACGTTGTCCTCGTGCATCACGGCTGAAATTGCCAAGGGAAAAGACGTCGAAACCGCCATTCGGATTGGTAAGAAATACGTTCAAGCAACCATTGCCAACGGGATTCAAGTCGGCCATGGGCACGGACCATTGAACCACTGGGCAACCTTTGAAGGAGACGGTGATTAGCATGGGGCTGAAATTTGAATCAGGGATGTTACGAAGCTATTTTATTGCCGGAACGCAAGATATCAAAGATCCAACCAAAACCCTCCAAGAAGTTGCCAAACAAGCCATGGAAGCTGGCATCACTGCCTTTCAGTATCGTGAGAAGGGACCGGGCTCGTTAAGCGGAGAAAAACGAGACCAACTAGCAGCCGATTTGCGTGACATGTGTGCCGATTACGAAATTCCATTTATCGTTGACGACGACGTGGACTTAGCCATTAAGACCAAGGCAGACGGGGTACATGTTGGCCAAAAAGATGAGCGGGTTGGAAAAGTCATCGACCAGGTGGACAGCACCATGTTTGTTGGGCTGTCCTGTGACACTAAGGAACAAGTCGACATTGCCAACCAGACTGCCGGAATCAGTTATATTGGCAGCGGGCCGGTCTTTCCGACTGGTTCAAAAGCGGACGCCGATCCGGTCATCGGGGTTAACGGCCTGGCAACGCTGGTCAAAGAAAGCAAGCTCCCAGTCGTTGCCATTGGCGGCATTACGGAAGAAAACATTGTCGAGCTGCCAAAAACCGGGGTTTCCGGCGTGTCGGTCATTTCGATGATCGCCCAGAGTGACGATGTCTTTCGAACCGTTCAAGTGATGAATGAGACGTTTAAGAAATAACATATGGGATAAATAAATTAGCCAACCATCCTGGTTTGGATGATTGGCTAATTTGTTTTTATGGCAGGAGGCTGCTTTTCTTCCGGCTGCTGGCTGGTGTTTAAATGACGATACTTATTCCATATTGAAGCCTTCAACATTGGCCTTAGGCAGGCGGTCGACCTCGCCTGTCATCGTCTTCATGACGTCGGTGCTGTTTCGGGTGTAGTAATAGACTTTGTAGGGACCGGAAGAATGCGGATTGCCCTTGTAAGTTTCCAATACCGGCTGGACGAATCCAGCGACATCCTGATTCGTGACCCTGGCTAAATTAACATCACTGGTGTTTGGTGTCCCAAATGCGCGCCAATCTTTTGTCGAGGTTGGTCCGAAGACAAAATAATTACCGGACCGTTCATAAAATGTTTGGTCGGAATGATAACTGACGCTGTGCTTACCAAAATAAATGTCGGCTTGATTGCCATACCAAGTTCCCCGAAACGATTTGGAAACTTCGTTGGGGTTGGAAGCCGAGGCATCATTTCGGCGGTGTGAGACGACCCCGGGAATGCCGATTGTGGCGACAAACAGTAATGTTAAAATAATCGTAATCGAAGACTTCTTCATGATGATCGCTCCTCAGAATGATCCGTCTGTATCAACACCTAAAGAGTACCGCAGTGATGTAAAATAAGTGTAAAAATTGGGTATCAAATATGTATAATATGGTCTGAAAACAATATTACTTAACAATTACAATTGTTAGGTTTGGATAAAATCCAGTCATAAGACTTGTGATTTTCACGGAAAGTCGTTTTAATGGATATGTACACGTATTAAGTTTCTAATAATTAAATTTGGGGTGAGATTGAATGAAGGGACATTTTAAGTTAGCCGTTGCGGCGGCGTTTCTATTCGTGTCCGCTGGTTTGTTTGGTGTTGCGGCACCAACTGCCAGTGCCGATGTGATCGTCAATCCTGGAACAGCAGGATCGATACCGCAGGTTAATTCTGGTAACGTTTTAAAAGACTACAACGAAAATTCGTTGAACGTCGTCAATAATTCGACACCAGCGGGGAACACAAGTAAGAAGTATACGAAGTATTCATTGGATCCAACTGGTTACAACTACGGTAATTCATACAATACGATTGCCGGAAGTTCTCAAACCAATACATTCAAGACTAAATTCTTCCTGCCGGATGGCTTCAACGTTTCCAACTTCCAACATGGTAACTTCCAAAGTGTCACGTTGGATGGTGACGGCAACATTTACTTTATTGAATCAAACGGTACCAACACCAACCAGGGTGCGATCGTTAAGTTCAATATGGCCAAGTTACAGCAATTAGGTGTCGGCTCTGACGTTTTACTGTTATGGCGGGCATTTGATTACTTTAACCCGTACACGACCGACGGGCAGGCACATAACGATGAATACAACCAAGTCAACGCGCAATTACAAGGCGCATTTGATAAGGTTCAAACATTGACCACGACGTTGAACCAGAATAAGTCATGGCAAAATAACCAGAACAACTACATGAAGAATGCTCAAAAGTGGTACTACAGCTGGAAGAGCAAGAAGGCCAAGTACCAAAAGATTGCCAAATCTTACAGGTATTCATACAATACCCGTCAAAAAGCTAAGAAGACGGTTAAGACAGCCACAGCCAAGATGGCGCGTTGGATGAAGTCTTACAAGATGCACAAGGCTAAGATTGCCAAGTACAACACCAAAATTAGCAGCATTCAATCACAGATTGATACTTATCAAGGACAAATCGACGATGCCAAGGCACAAAATCCTGACATGTTTAAGTACGTTGACATTGCCCAAACAGCGCAATTGTCTCCAGAAGTTGATATTGGCCATGGTCAAACATTGTCATACAACCCACAGAACAAGCACATCTACCTGGCCGAAGACAACACTTTGACCGACCTTGCTTCGCGTGATGATAACAACACGGTTCTCGAAATGGACCCAAACACGTTGAAACCAATCCGTGAATACAACTTCAAGATGTACCACGGCGATTCTGCCAACCTTCAATTGCACACATTGGCATTTGACAAGAATGGTAATGCTTATTGGGGACGTAAGCTCAACGGCGGTTACATGTTCTTCTACGGACGCCTCGACGAAAATGGTGTTAGCTTCCAAGCTTCATCATCTATGGTCGGCAAACGTGGTGGATCAACGAACCAAGGGGTTGCAGTCAACCCGGCAAACAACCGCCTCTACTTCGTTTCTGATGATATCTTGACTTCAGTGCCAACATCAGGTGTTCAAAGCGGTAACTTCTCCGCTGACGATATTCACTATCAAGCCTTCAATTCCGGACGTGAATTCGAAAGCTTGGCGTTTGACCAAGATGGTTACGGCTACTTGTTAGCATTGTGGCCACCTGAGTTGATGCAATCGACTGAGCCGTTGAATTAATAAAATCATTCAGAATTGGCGATAATGTGTTAAACACGTTTCAGTTCAGCGCCACATGCGACACAAAACCCGCGAGCATTCAATTGCTCGCGGGTTTTTAGATCACTTTTATGATGGATAAGCTGCAGCCAAGCCGGCAACGTCGCCTGCGGAAATATCGTTATCGCAAACGGTGGGGGACATGATACTGTCCGGTGAAGATGAATGCTGCAATCCCAAAGCATGCCCCAGCTCATGTTCGGCAACGTGGATTTTTTCTGTGGTTGTGTACTGGAACAAGGAACAGTTATTGGCATAAATCGTTGCCGTGGTCGGGCCCAAGGTAAACAAGCCGTTTATCCGGGAGTTGTCGTAGTGAAGTGTCGTCATGCCAGCGTACTGAAGGTTATCGGTATCCTCAACAGTCAGGGTAATATCGGGCTTGGCAGAGTACACCTCGACTAAGTTGACCACGTTTGTTTGATTCCATTGATTGACCGCCAGTTTCCAAATGTTTTGGTAATAGTTGGACGAGGTGTCAACCTTGTATGTAATTGTCTTATCTGCCCAACGGTATTTCGCGGGTGTTGGTGTTACTTGTGGGGATGGGGCTGCCGATTGTTCCAACACCGGTTGCGGGCTGGTGTCAGAACTTTTGTCGTCAGCCGTAAGTTGAGTCGGATTTTTCGGCTGTTTAACGGGTTGACGCTTGGGCTTGCGTGAATTGGCCCGCTTCGAATACTCGATGACCGTATTGATCGTCGGTTCAGCTTTGGCGATGTTTGAACTGAAGGCAACAGACGCCAGCAAGGATGTGCATATTGTCAAGATCATCAGTAACTGTTTAGCGAATTTATCCATACTCTGCGCTCCATAATGAACAATATTTAGCTCATCAACCTTGCCCCCAACGATCGACTTGCTATCAATAAATAAGTATAACATCATATCACGCAAAAACAATATGCATATAATTGAAAAGTGATAGTTATTGAGACTGTGAAAAATAATGACCGTAGACTAAAGCTGCTATTTTGTTTTTGACTCGGCCAGGACTCATATTTGAGCAAAAAAAGGCGGACAAAACGTTTTCGCGTTGTCCGCCCTCATTCCTAAATGGCTATTTAAAAGAAGTACCAATTAGCCAAATACAATCCCAGAACACTAGTTAATGCAAAGACGATGACCAATGTCCAAATGATGTTGGCTGATAAATTGTGATGATTTTTGCGTGCAAAGCCGATTTCCAAAAGGGCGATGACGGCTAACCCCAAAATCACCTTGAGACTGCCTAAGACTGGATCACGTGGGACCCGGAACAGTGCCAGCATAAAGCCGGAAACTAAAATTGGGATGTAAACAACTCGGGTGATCATCATGAAAATCGTAGCGAGCTTATCTTTTAATATAAAGGCTAATGCGGCCGTAATAATTAATAAAATCCAAGAAATTAAATGAATATTGACATAAAGCACAGTAAGTTCCTCCTCAATTGTTTCTATGATTTAGTATAGTAGTTCCTTTTGGAAAAATAAAAGTAATTTCTTGATAAGCCACGGTAAATACGCTATTTTTTAGGTAGAGATAACTTTGAAGCCGAGGGGGGTCGTCGCCATGAAAGGGTTAAATTATACCCAGGAGTTCGTGTTATGTGTGTTAAATCAAAAGCCAAAAGTCAGTGCGTTTAAGGAGCGGAAAGTAGCGGCGTGCTTGTTACTATCGGAAATTGTCGAGCTGCTGCGTGATGGGACAATGGCACTCACACCGGCCAATCGGATGGTCATTGCGCCAGTCAACAAGGCGCCCAAGGATTACCTGGTGCCGATCACCGAGGACATCAAAAAAAGCCAGCCGCAATCCGTTAACAACTATGTCCGGGATGCCGTTTTATCGGTTCGTAAACGACGAATTACCAGGATTGCCCAAGCGGTGTGTGATTCGCTGGTTAAGGATGGCTATCTTGAAGAAGACCATAAGACCTACTATGACAATCAAACATTGACCGATCGGATCTTAAAGGAATTGTATAGCGACGCGGTTTCCAAAAATGAACCTTCCGAACAAAATTCCATGCTGGCGATTTTGCTGGTCAATTCGGGGCTGATTCGGCAGATTTTTCCAAAAGATGAGGCCCAAACCGTTGAGCTGCGATTAAAGGAAGTCATGAAGTCCGATCAGTATCATCTCATTTCGGACGTGACTAAACGGATCAATCAGGATTTGACGGCGATTATTGAAGCGGTGTCGTTTGCGAAAAAATAAGCGTACTGACACACGTTTCAACTATATATAAAATGGAAAAGTAGGGGGCTGTCGGCAAAACTAGCTGTTTTGTCACAGCCCCTTACTATCTCTAATTTTCAGCCGCACTTTGTAACGCATTGAGCCCGGTCACATAGTTCATGGTTGGCAGCGCGCCGTTTTTAAAATCTGCGAGTTGATCATCACCAATCCCCATTGTCCTGAAGGCGTCAGCTTCCGAAAAGCCGGCCTTTTCACGGGCGACATTGATGCGGTCAATCAATTCCTTAGGTGACAAACTCAGTAAGTACAACCGCTGAATCTGCGTCAAGGTTTGTTGGTAGGCACTTTCAGGTGCTTTTTGCGCGCGGAAAGCCTGGACTTCATCCGGAGTAAACTCCACGATGTTAAACAAATAATCGTCATTCAGATTTAACTTTTCTTGATATGACTTAATTTCAGCCATCATTTCAGTAATTGTCATGATTCAACTCCATTGAATTATTTTAAATTGTTCTTATCTATGATATGACAAATTGGCGGAGAATTCTAATTAGATTGAGAGGGTGATGATTTTGAGCTTTCAATGGCACATAAAAAGGCACAAATTAGTTGCTAAGTGTTAGCACAGATGATACGATAATGTTACTCTACAGTAACAGGCGGTATTTCACGTGCAGTTCAACAGTTCTTATGCGAAGCTTGCGATCAAACAAATCGAAATTGCTTTTCAACATGGAGAAATTCGAATGCGTCCCGGAAACAATGAATATGAGCTTCATTCGAAAAAGACAGAAACGTATTTCCGACAACATGGTATTACTTTTCAAAAGGCATTGGCAGATTCTGTTGAGGCATTAACAACCTCGAAAGATGTAAAATTCAGAGGCCCTTCAAAGAGCTATTTTCCGGGCCAACCTGATGGCGTTATTTTTGACTTTTTGGTTCCACTTTATGATTCGAGTATGTATATCAAGTTTTCGTTTATTGTGAGACATGGACGACAGTTTATCGTGTTTGAATCTTTTCATGAATCGGACAAACCGGGCCTAAATAATTTCATGGATCTTTACTGATTGGGAGGCAAATAGAATGAGCAAAATTACAATTAAATCTAAGGTGAGCGAATACGACCCTTTTTCAGATCAAAGGATTGACTACCAGGAAATTACACTCAACGAATCGGTCACTATTCGAAAGCTCAATTTTATCAACCAACATACGTACTTGGTTCAAGACGGTAAAAGTCCAGAGAATCCTCAGAACTATGAAGTGCCTTTTGATGATCCGGATGTTAACTTGAAATCTGATTATTGTGTTTATCGCGACAAAGTGGGATTTTTGTCTCCGGAACACATTAAAAAAATTCGACAGAAACTAAACTTTAGTTTACGAGAGACGTCGGCCATATTGGGAATCAGTTACAGCACGCTTTCAGAAATTGAAAATGGCGTTATACTTCAATCAGAAATTCAGGATAATTTGTTGAGGATGTTACTGCACCCGTATTTCTTGGTGAAAATCATTGAAGATCACAAGCAATTAATTCAATTAAAACTTGGACCTAACGGGTATCAGCAAATTATCAACAAGATACACGCTCAACAGAACTGGGATGATGACAAATTACAGATGTAAAGCCTAGTAAATCATTAAATCCGTCCAGAAGTACTGCAAATGTAACCACGTGTATGATACGATGAACGTGTAGCAATAATCGAACAACTATAAGGTGGTATATAAATTGGCAGAAAATAATAATTGGCAGTTAATGGCCGTTCGCTTGGATGGCTTGAGTTTTGATAGAAGTAATTACGATCCTCAAAAGGCACCCCAAGTTAATGCGGAAACGCAATTGACATTACCAGGGCATCCAGACGATTCATCAACTTTGAACGTGATCCAGGTGATCTCGAAGTTCAGCCTGTATGATGACGAATTGTCAAAGCCTTACTTCACGGCAACGATTGCCGGCGTTTATCAAGTACCTGATTCATTGAAGGATAACGACGCCATTCAAAAGGCAATTGACGATGACAAAAACTTAAAGGACAGTTTCGCACAACCAGTTGTCGATTACATGCTGGCAGTGTTTGCGGACACAACCCTGAAGGCATTTGGTACACCAACAATCCTGAAGCGTGAGCCATTGATTGATACGCTGTTTGGGAGAAAAGCATAGAGAGCGGAACGAACCGGTTAACTTTTGAGCATTAGTTTAATAACGGCGTTTAACGCTGGTTTTGCGTTGAAGGCCGTTATTGGACTAAGCGGAGAAAGTTGGTTCGAGGAGCTCATTTTGTTGGAGCGACGAGACACGTGTTGCCCCTGGTGTCTAAGAGAAAATCATCAATAAAGAACGATTCTTGTTCTTTGTTGATGATTTTTTCTTAGATGTTAGGGGGCAGTGTCGTCGTCCACAGGACTAGGCGCTACACTGCGTTTGCGGCCGTCGCCCACAGGACTAGGCGCTACACTGCGTTTGCGGCCGTCGGAGCTCGTTTTATCCAAGTAGCAGAGAGCAAGGAGACCAGCCTTACCTGAACACTGGCTTTTTTCTTACCCCCATATAAGCCACAAGGTACCCAAGCGCCCCAAACTGCGGTAAAATAAACCAATACGCAAATCCTGAGCATCATAAATTGGAGGACCACATGAGTTACTTAGAACTGCACAACATTAAAAAATCATATTATCTTGAAAATCAGGAATTCCCCGTTTTAACCGGGATTGACCTGTCATTTAACCAAGGCGAATTCGTCTCAATCGTCGGAGAATCCGGCGGTGGGAAAACCACTCTGATGAACATCATCGGCGGACTCGATAGCAACTATTCCGGGGATGTTGTTTTAAACGGCAAATCACTTCGCCACGATACCAACAAGCAGCTGGACGCATACCGGCGCCAGACAATTGGCTTTATTTTTCAAAACTTCGATCTGATCAGTCACCTGACGGTTTTTAACAACGTCATGGTTTCGCTGCAAATGACTAAATTGAGCCATAAGCAACAAGAAGCCCGTGCCCGTCAACTGTTAGATCAGGTGGGGTTGAAGGACCACATGCGCAAATATCCCAATCAGCTGTCCGGCGGCCAAAAGCAACGGGTGGCGATTGCCCGGGCGCTGGCCTCTGATCCGGAAATTATTATTGCCGATGAGCCGACTGGGGCGTTGGACAGTCAAAACACTCAAGAAATTTTGGGCTTGCTGGACCAAATTGCTAAGGATGGTAAACTCGTCATTACCGTAACCCACTCGGAGACCGTTGCCAATCATGGAACGCGAATTGTCCGTTTGGCAGATGGCAAAATCAGTGAGGACACGACTTTAAAGGCCGGGTACGAAAAATCCCAAGCGAATGAATTATCGACTCACACGCTGAGATTTGGTGCCACCCTTAAAATGGCGTTGGAAAACATGCGCTACAACTTGAAACGGAACCTTCTAATTGTCTTTGGGGCCGCGATTGGCATCTTCAGTGTGATCGTCATGCTGGGATTGGGGAACGGGGTTCAGGGATATATCAACCACGAAATTTATTCGCAGGTGAATCCGAATGCCGTCCAAGTGAGTCAAAACGTTTCCGGCGATTCCAGTCCGGACCTCAGCAAGATTAACATTACCAGTAAAGACAAGAATCGGATTAAGGATATCAAGAACGTCAAGAGCATTGATGACGGTTACTTTGTCCAAGGTGGTACGCAATTGCGGATGGGCCGCAAGACGGCTTCAATTTCGTTTATGCAGACCCATAACAAGACCATGCTGGCTAAGAGTATTTCCAAAGGCCACGCGCCTAAGAACAACGAAATCATGCTGACCAAGGAATACGCTCAGAAGCTCAATAAAAAGCACCCGTATTCTTTGATTGGCAAAAAGGTGACCTTCTATCAAAACACCCTCAATAGCAAGAAGCGCCCGGTCATGTTGACCAAAACGCTGACGGTTAGTGGGATTGCCAAGGCCAATACTGGGTCGACGTCCATCACCTACGCAACAATGAAAGCTCTGTACAAATCAAAGGGCATCAAGATTCAGCCAAACTTCGTGACGGTTGAAATTGCAGGGGATGTGAAGAACGTCAAGCCGGTTGAAAATAAGATCAAGGCTTTCAAGAACGACAAGAAAAAATCAGCATACGAAATCACTGGTGTCGGTGGCTTCGTGGACACCCTGAACACGTATATTACATTGGCCGTGAACGTCTTGGCTACGATTGCTGGCATCTCGCTGCTGGTATCGGCCATCATGATCATCGTGGTGCTTTACATCAGTGTCTCCGAGCGAACCAAAGAAATCGGGATTCTCCGGGCATTGGGCGCTTCTCGAGGCAGCATCAGAAACCTGTTCTTCTCTGAAGCCTTCTTCATCGGCCTGTTCTCGTCAATTTTGGCGATTGCCTTGGCTGAACTCCTGCAGGTGGTGGCCAACCACATTGCACAAGCGGGAATCAGTTATTCCATCATGCAGATCACGCCGGGAAATATCACTTTTGGCTTTGTCGTTGCCATCGTCATCTCACTCTTGGCAGCTCTCGCGCCAGCGGGCAAAGCAGCAAGGTTGGATCCAATTGAGAGTTTGAGTTATGAATAATGGGAATTAAAAATTATGTATAAATAGTTATTCTGGTTAATTAATATACGAGAGTCTGTAAGGAATTATTTTTCCTTTCAGGCTCTTTTTTTGCTTATGATTAGTTAGCTTTGCGGGCTTCTTTGACGTTATAGTGAATTATTAATTTATCTTTTCATAAGAAATGCAAGCGATTACATTATTCAGATGTAGGCATTTAAATGATATACATATCTATATATAAATAATTCTTTAATTAATAAATATGATGGAATATTCAAGAAATTGGCATAATTCATTTATTATGTAAGTCATGCCATTTCGCTTTACACCATGCTATAATTATTCATACTTAAGTTAAGCAATACATGACCGGTCACATGATGCTTATATTTAGATTCTGGAGGGGATTTCAATGAAGATAACAAAGATACACTTGGCTCAAACGATAATTAAAGTAACAATCTCCATGGCAGCACTTGTTGGTTTTGCGGTTACGTCAACGCAGCAGGCATCGGCAGATAGTTCATCTCCCTTTTATAATGGAGAGCAGCCAAATTACACACCTGTTGAGTTCCAGGGATCACAGTTACAATTCTCGGTATACTTTACAAATGAGGATGAGTCAGCAACTTCGAACTACGGCTCTTATGCCTCGCACTACGATGGAACCACAATGAAGTATTTAGATCCAGAATCTCACTCCATTATTGATAAAGACAAGTTGAAGGGTCAGTTGTATGCAAAATATGTCATTTACAATCCAACCAATACCGATCAGCCGGTTAATAATCAATTTTCGCTTCGAAAGATAGGTCTTCCTTCCAATGTACTTCTTGCAAGCTTTAATTGGACAGAGAAGGCAACCAATTATACGCCGGCTTCAGGGTTCACAGATGGGCCTCAAATATATCATTCGGGAGAATTTTACACATTAACCGATTTTAAAGCAAAGGATCAACAGTATTTCACAGTGGACTCAGTGGCCATACTCAAAACACAAGGGACTCTTGGCCCCAAAGGAACTTATATTCTTAAGGTTCCCTTAAAGGTAGCAGACAATATAAACTATTCTGATAATAGTGATGGTAATACCTTATATCTAGCTAATGCACTTCGAACACCGATTGCAAACAACAAGGAAGTTATAGATACAGCTGTTGCTCGGGCAAGATTTGCAGAGCAAGTTCCACTGACTGGTAAATTTTTACCTGTTGTCAAGAATGCTGACGGTTCATATACGCCAATAAGTGATATTCAATCTGTCATGCCAAATATTGCTAACAATAATGGCTCATTGAGGTTTGATGATTTTTGGATGATTGGTTTTGACAGTACAGTGAACACCAATTTTGATACACTTCAACAGGTTCCTTATACGACTAGCAAACTATCATACTACATTGACGAGTCCAAACTCTTGGATTCAACGGGAGCATCCCTACTGGATAACCTTAAGAAGAATTATGGGTACACACTACCAACAAACGCAGACGGGACAACGCAATCGCTCTTCAATTACGTTTACGGTGATACCCCAACCTTTACCAAAGATGGAAAGACCATTGCGAACCCACTTGGCAGTAATGGTGTTGGTAATTTCTACCTTGTGTTCTCCAAAATTCCAAACTGGGTAAAACCCACCGATAACAACAATCATGGTGGCGGTAGTTCCGGCAGCTCAACAACGACGACTACTACTAATAATTCAACTACCACCAACCCAACCAATAACGCTTGGAATCCGTCCAATCCAACTGCTACCAACGGAACAGGGCTTCCAAACTATGCGGCTGTGAAGGGCGCCGCAGTTTATGCTACCAAGAAGATTTACATGTATAAGCACGCTGACTTCAAGAAGTCACAACGAATTGCCGTTTATCCAAAAGTAAAGCGGGTCAACCGACCGATGTTTGTGGTTCTTGACTACGTAAAATCCAGCAACGGCACTTTACGCTACAAGGTTCGTGACGTGAACCATGGCAAGAAGACCGCCGGTAAGGTTGGTTACATCACTTCCAGCAAGAAATACGTCGTCAATGCTTATTACCAGACGATGCCAAAGAGCAAGAAGATCACTGTGATTGCTAAAAATGGTGTCCATGCGTATAAGAGTGCAAGCTTGAATGGTCGTTCCAAGACATACAAGAAGGGCACGAAGCTGACGGTTAAAAAGATTGTGAAGCATAACCTAACCACACGTTATCAACTAAGTAACGGCTACTACGTGACAGCTAACAAGAAATTTGTGATTCAACACTAGGCACTAAATTTCATTTAGCTAAAAAGGTTCCAGTACCTGGGTTTGCCGCAGAAATGCGACTGCTCAGTTACTGGGACCTTTTTAGTATTGACAACCCACCTATGTAGTATACAATACTACATAAATAGTAATTAAAACTACGCCAATATCTAAGGAGAACGAAAATGCCCGAAAAGATTGCCATTCTAGCTGATTCCGGTTCTGATGTGCCTGCTGAATTATTGAACTCATACGATAATATCGAAGTTGCCCCAATGATCGTCACCATGGACGGTAAAGAATACCGCGACAATGTTGATATTACCCCGGAAGAATTTTACGCCGCCCTGGACCATGTTGATGAGTTGCCGAAGACAGCTGCGCCCACACAGGGAAGTGTTGAAGCCCAAGTCGATAAGTTGCGTCAACGTGGCTTTGATCACATCATCGGCATCACGGTATCGGCGCACCTTTCGACCTCGTTTGGCACGTTTACCAACGTTGCCAGAGAGACGACCGATATTCAAATGGACGTGGTCAACACCAAGAACATTGGGATTGGCAGCGGACTGTTTGCGGTGTACGCAGAAGAAATGATCGACAGCGGCCAGTCATTTGACGAAACGATGAAGTTTCTCAAGCAATCGGTTAAGAATAGTCGGACATTTTTCTATATTCCCAGCTTAAAATATCTTCGTGCAGGTGGACGAATTGGTCGGGTGGCCGGTCTCATCGGTTCCGTCCTAAACATTAAGCCGGTCATCGCAACCGATTCAGACGGCATTTATTTCCCAGTCGCCAAAGCCCGCTCGGAGCAAAAAGCCATCTCCAAGATGGTCAACTTAGTGGCGGATCGAATTGCCGCCAATAAAAGCGTCCGTGTCGGCGTTGTCAACGGTGCCGACGTCCCGCTGCAAGAAAAAGTTTACGACCGCTTGCATGCTGACTTCCCACAACTTAAAATCTATAGAGGAAGTATTTCACCTGCCTTGGGGGTTCACACCGGTCCGGGTCTTGTCGGCGTTGGTGTCCAGATAGGTGAAGGTGAATAACGAGAGGGGCGGTTTGATGCCAAAAACGACCACCGAGCTGGAAATTAGATTACCGATGTGGGAAGAGTTGCCCGCATTTTCACTTCATCTGGACCAGTTATTGGACCTGACAAATGAAGTACTGGAGCCAATCATTGGCGATAAGATTACCAAAACGATGCTGCAAAATTATTTCAAAGCCAGAATCCTGGTCCCGCCGGTGAAAAGCAAATATCACCGGACCCAATTGGCGGGGGCGATTGTGATTGGCTTATTAAAAAATGTCTTTACGCTAAACGAAATCAAGGCGGGCTTACTGGCGCTGCTTGGAAACGGGACGCCCAAGACCGGCTATAATAACTTTGTCGTCATGTTCAACGAGCAGGCTGCCAAAGCCGGAAAAGAGTTGTCTGACCCGACTAGTTTAGAATTAAGGTCAGCCGGCCAGGCGACCTTGATGCAATATGACGCTGTCCAGTCAATTTTGTTTTGGCTGTCGGCGAAGAATCGTTTGAAGAAATTGATGGATGACTAAGATCGTGATGGGGAAATGACCTCGCACGGTCTTTTATTTTTGGCTTTTTTGAGTCACTAGAAGCTTCTGGTTGACAGATTTTAGAAATCCTAACTTTAATTACAACTAAGTTAATGTTTTCATTACGAAAATGATAGACAAAGCTTACCGATAAGATTAGAATTATACGTACAAATCTCATTAGTATTTCATTTATCGATTATTGGGTATGGAGGGGTTATTTTGAAGAGTAAACATGCAATATTTTTTAAGCAATTATCTTTAAGTGCAGCGGTTCTTGCTGGGTTGTTATTGAGTGCGCCGATTGTCGGGCAACAGGGCAGTGCACTAGCGGATTCAACATCACAGGTAAGTTCCAATGCGTCGGTGAACACAACATTTACTGGAACCATATATCGAAATACACCAAGCACCCAGTCAGTGACGTCCCCGCAAATCGCAAATGGATTTGAACATTCTTTGTATTTCCAGGCAACTGATAAGAGTGGTAACTTACAAGATTCGAACTATGCTGTGGATCCTGAAACGTCAACGCCACTGAAGACAATTATTAACAGTGACAACTACAAAGATTTAACCTTAAACTTCACAATTAATAACAATACAACGGACGACAAAATTGTGAATGAAATTGTTTGCTTGCCAAAGTATTCAGATGACAGTACTCCGTTGGTATTTGACAACGATCGCGGTCATTCAACGATTGCACCAGAAAGTGGTAGCCAAAGCAGCATGGCGTTAACAGCCTATATTGATAAACACGAGTATTCGTTAGACGCAATTCCGGCAGGCTCCGACTGGTCAACAATGGATAGGTTTCGAGTAAAAGGAACGCTTTCAGCAGGTCAACACTGGAGTATTAAGATTCCACTGAAATTAAATATTACTGATGCGACGGCGCTTGATGAGTACCTATACGATTCAAAATGGGCTCAAGTCGTCGATAATTCATATGCCCCTAACTCATACTCTGGGCCAACATTGACAACCTATATCAGAATTGCCCAGCAGGATAGTCTCAATGGCGGCAAATATTTAGCAACCATTGAAAATAATGACGGCAGTTTCACACCGCTTCCTCAAAATGTTGAGGATTTGATGCCGCAAATTGGCGCAAATGGGGAAGTGATTTGGGATAATTTGTATGATGGCAGCTATGGTAGTGGGTCCGTTCAAGGAGATGCTCAAACCGCCTTATTCAAAAAGCTCGATACGGTTGGGTTTACTGGATCGTATTTCTATTTGGACTTGCAGAAGCTTGGCGCTGTTAAGTCGGCCAATGGCTATACATTGGAACGAAATTTACAGGCTTTAGGCTATGACTTTGCGCCTGATTCAACAACCAACAAGACGGCCACTTCATACTACTATCGTTTTTCAGGGGTAACTCCTAACATCACTGGCGGCAACGGTGGTGGGATGGGCACAAATGGCATCGGCAGTATTAACCTCCGATTGTACAAGGTAACGCCGGTTCCACTCCCCGCAAAGCCTAATAATGGTGGAAATGGTTCGTCAAGTTCGAATACATCGACAACAACCAACACCACTCCAAGCACCAATAACACTTGGAATCCAACGACACCTAAACAAACAGATGGCAGCACAGGCCTTCCGAACTATGCCAGCGTCAAAGGTGCCGCTGTATATGCCACTAAGGCAATTTACATGTATCGGACACCAAACTTCACCAAGCATAACCGAGTTGCCAAATATACCAAGAAGGCACGGGTTAACCGGCCAATGTTTGTCGTCACCGGTTATGCACGTTCCAACAACGGTGCGCTTCGCTATAAGGTTCGCGATGTGAACAAGGGAGCGAAGACTTACGGCAAGACTGGCTATATTACGGCTAACAAGAACTACGTTAGTGGCGTTTACTACCGTACTCTGCCGAAGAATAAGCATCTTACTGTGATTGCTAAGAAGGGGGGTAACGCTTACCGGACAGCTAGTCTGACAGGTAAGTCGAATCACTACAAGAAAGGGGCTCGCCTTCACGTTAAGCGACTCGTTAAGCACAACTTGACCACCCGTTATCAGCTCACCAATGGGCACTATGTAACGGCTAATAAAAAATTCGTTATCCAGGGTAATGACTAATTACCTGAAAGCTGAAAGGACCCGAAGCCACCTCGCTTCGAGTCCTTTTATTATCCTTCATTCAACTTTAACAATACATTTCCATGACCGGCGATCGTCCAAACGTGCGATAGATTGCGAACGTTGTCTGGAAACTGATCCCAGCCACTGGTTGACTGTTTCAACTTCCGGGTTAATGCTTCATCGGCTTCGTTTAACCGCAATTCGTCAAACGAAGAAATATTATCGATAGTGTACAGCTGATACAAACTAAAGACATTTTCCGGAATGTTTGTTTCGCCTGTTATCGGATCGTACTGGTAGGTGCCGGGCTCGACTTCGACGTCAAACTCCGGTGTCCGGCCTTCATACAGCTTGGGGCCAGCCGGAACCGGTTCGAGCTCATCATAATCTGCCGTCAGCATACTCAACCCGATGACCAGTAGGCCGATGAAGGCGACACCAATGATCGTTAAGTACTCTGATATCATGTGGATCCCTCCAAACGGTATGCTTATTTATTGGAATTGATTGTAAGCCAATGTGGCGAAAAAAGCATGGAATAAGTCTGCAAATTTGTTGGGGAAAATTTAGTGGTCAGGTATACTGAAATTATCAGGGAAGTTGGCAATTATTTTGAGCTCTTGAATATATCTAGGGGAAACCACGTACTTACTAATATGACGACTGTGATTTGTACATGGTGTCAGTCAAATTTTTAATTAGGGTACATCATGAGGAAAACAAAATAATAATGTGACACTATATATTTTTTAGTTGTATTTCACCGCCAACCCACTATAATCAACTGTGTAAAACAAAATAAAACGTGGTCTGGGGTGCCCTTACGGCTGAGATGATACCCATTGAACCTGATGCAGTTAGGACTGTCGCAGGAAGATCAATTGGCAACCAATTCATTTGGCTGCAGGTGTCACATGTTATCATCAACTGTCATTGATCAGCGGCAATCCATTTGTCGACTGGTCTTTTTTTATCGGCTCCCGTGCCACTACAGGAGGAACGATTATGTCATTGTCTCAAGATATATTGTTTGACGCCCAACCGTATTTGATTGCCAACGAAAAACATCCGTTTGTTCAGGGAATCATCAGCGGTCAACTCACGTCGGGTCAGCTGCGCTATTATGACGAGCAGGATATTGCCTTTGAATATAATGAAGTCGCGGTGATTAATGCGTTGATCAACTACAGTACATCCACCGAGCAGGCGCTGCTGTTTCAAAAGCGCCAGGATATGCAGCTGACGATGCTGCGGGATTGGTTAAAACGAGAGCCGGAGTCGATGCCGCATGATTGGGAAACGCTCAAGCAAACGCCAATTCAGCCGATTAACCAGATGTATCGTCAGCACATGGCGGCCACTATCCAGACCCACAGCGTTCTGCAAATTTTGCCATCGTTTGCGGCGGGGGAGTGGATGTATGTTGAGTTGGGCAAATTTATGGCCAAGCAGACGAGAGTTCAAAAAGAGCCGTTTCAAAGTTTCCTGTCCATGAGTGGGGATGCCTTCTTAGGGCCCAATGGCTACATTCAACAGTTCTTCAACATCATTGATCACGAAGCTGAGTCGGCGACCGCACGCGAGCAGGAACAGGCCAAGCAGACCTTCTTGAAGAGCTGCCTGCTGGAGTGGTATTTTTGGGACGCCGCCTACAAGGAAATTACTTGGGATAATTGGAAAGCTGTTGCCCTTGAAGGTAAGGGTGGACCGATGATCTAAAAGGGTATGAAAAAATGAGGTGGACTTCTCAACTTGTTGAGAGGTTCACCTCATTGGTGTTTTTATATCTAGCTGAATCGTGAGCCGACGGCAGCCTACTTGGCAAACGGCAGCTTCCGGCCGTATCAGTCAATTTGCCAATCATCCAAGCCCAGGGTGTTTGGCAAATCAACTTATACTTTGGAAGCTAACCGCCGTTTGTCGCACACTACCCAGTGACCTTACCCGCAAAACTTGGCATAAAGGCACTGTTAATCGTTTCAATATCGACATTTTGGCCCGGTTGCGGTGCGGCGACATACTGGTTATTGCCAATGTAGATGGCTACGTGGTGGGTTGCGCCGTGCTCTCCCCAGAACAACAGGTCACCTGGTTGAGCCTCCGACACGGCTTCTGTTGTAACGTGGCTTTCCTGAGTAACCGTATAGTGCCCGAGTGAGATGCCGGCTGCCTTTTGGTAGACGTAGTCGGTCAATCCTGAGCAGTCCATTCCTTGAAGGGATTCGCCACCCCAAACGTAGGGGATGTTTTGCGAAGCCAGTTGCTTGGCCAAGCTGACCACGGCGTCCGCCTTTGACGTCGCACTATTGACGGTCGCCTTGGTGGTGCCGGCATTTGGATTGTAGTAGGTGGTGCTTGCCTGTTGTGGCTGGGTTTGATTGTTATAAGTATCTGCGCTTGCTTGAGTAACCACGCCGCCCATAATCGCTCCGGCAACTGCAGCACTCAAAATGAATTTCGTGAATTTCAATGAAGAACACCTCGTTTTAATATTTGTGGTGTCATCATAACGCCCATACTTTTCAAGCAAGTTACAAAATAATTGAGTTCCGTTGACGAAAGATTGCGGTCTGTAATCCTGTTAAAGATTTGGTAGAGAAGCTTAAAAATTTGATATAGCGATTGACAAGCATCATCAAAATGTTGTTCTCACGACGAAATACTGATCTTTTTTATGAAATATCATAAACCTCTTATATTTTTTGACTAAGTTCGAAAAATGTTGTGAAACCTATTGAATATTGACTAGTAAACGCTTACAATGTCAGTTAATATATTAGTTCAACAATCAAGTCAATCAATCTAAGAGGCGAAGTCAAATGGAAATGCATAAATTCAAAGTTTTAGCAGAAACAGGCATCATGTCACGGCCAGCAACCAGACTCGTCATGGCAGCACAGGAGTTTAAGTCCGATATCAAGCTCACGTATAACGATCACACTGTTAATTTGAAATCAATCATGGGTGTGATGTCACTGGGTGTTCCCCAGGACAGCTATGTCGAAATTTCGGCCAGTGGCGAGGATGAAAGAGAAGCCATGGTAGGAATTGATACATACTTGGAAAAAGAAGGAATCGTTGAGCAGGTGCAGGAAAGTGCCGATGCGTAAGACAGGCTTCATTTAAATAACAGGCTCCTTAAGAGGCGACATGCAAACTGACTTGCGTGCCGCCTTTAATCTGTTTAGCGCGATTGGCTTTGCAACACACCAATTCCAACGCTTGTCGGCAGAAATCAATTGAAGTATCATAAGGGATGAAAGCGCTAATAAAATCTAATTATGGGATGAGAGATATGGAAAACGAAAATAATAAACTTGACCGCAAACGATTAAGTGAAATTGTACCAGCACTGACCACCGTCATCAGCGACCCTGACGATCAGTTCTCATTATTTGACTGGGGCCACGGGGAAATCATCGGCCTGATTCATCATTACGAAGATGACCCTGACACCGAAGTCGAAGACGTTTTAAGCGGTGGTGTCAAAGGCGGCTTGGGCTACTCGTACGACCCGGTTGACGAGGCCCACTTCCAAGTGGACGGCAAGGATAAGACCCTGATAAAGGGAACGGTCGCCTCAAGAAGCGTTGCCGTTCTGGTATCGCCTGACGTTCCCGAAGCGATTTTGGATTACTTGTCAATCGACATGATCAACACCCTGCAGATTCCCGGAATTCATTATGAGTATCCGGATGTCTTAGATTAACGACAAAAAAGTCTAGCCCCACACTCGAACTTCATCGAATGTGGGGCTAGACTTTTTTAGTTAATCACCACGGGCACTTTCCCCATAGCCCGCAACACCCGCACCAAATCAGCATACGACATCAAAATCGTCGCCGTATTGATATTTGGGTGGGCCGAGATTTCGGGGAGGCTTTGCAGCGACTTGTTTAGCAGGACAGTTACCTGGTCGTCGGTGTCGTGCATCAGTGCCAGCGGTGTCACCATGCCGGACACGACGCCGAGCAGGGCTTCCAATTGGGCTTCACTGGCAAATGCCAGGCGGCTGTGGCCCAACCCCAGCTGATTGGTTAATGACTTAAAGTCGACACGATGATTGTCGGTCAAGTACAGATAATACCGGTCGCTTTTCTTATCCTTCAGCAGTAAGTTCTTCACCTCAGGCAACCCTTCCGGTGTGTTTGGATCATCCATCGTCCAAATAGCCGAGTGGTCGACGCGGCGATAGTCAACGCCGACTGATTTCAATAAATCCAGTGCTTCTTGTTCAGTTGCCATTTTCATGCAGATCACCTCATTTAAGGACATATTATACGGAAAAATTCCCGAAGTTTTGCTAATTTCGTAAAAAGTCGGCAACTTCCACCAAAGTGAGCCCCCACCAATGCTTTATTTATAGGCCCTCACACAATAAAATCTCCGCCGTTGTTTCCCCATTTTCTTCTATATATACTGGCTTCTTGTGACATTGGCCAATGGATCAATTCAATCACAAGGATGGATTCATAATGACAAACAACAAGAAGCAAATCGAACTGTACCAAGATGCCTTTAATTTCCTACTGGACGGCGACCATGAGCTGGTGGTCTATGGGGTGTTGAAGAAACTGCACATCCGCCACGATAATCCATATTACGACGACTTAGTTCAAGAGGGGATGGTTGCCTTCGCCGAAAAGTACATCCAAGCCATCAACCTCAAAAAATCCCCGGGATCTTACCTGTTATTCATCTATCAAGGCGTCTACTGGCATTTGCTGGATTGCCTCAGAAAAGAAATGCGCCACCGAGCCGGCATCGAAGAACCTGATGACGAGACGGATCTTTTAGCAGAGCTGGAAGATAAGAAGAAGTCCGTCGGTTACTACGATACCCACATTATCTCCGACGAATTGATGACTCAATTGACCCGAGAAGAAGCCCGTTACTTGAGCTTGGCCTACGATTATGGGATGAACATCACCGAAATTGCCAAAGAATGCCACTGCTCGAGAACGACTGTTTACCAGTGGCGGCGTGGGGTGATCAAAAAGTTCCAAAAATAATCAAAAAAATCTGAACACTTTGGCCCCCTCAATTCGTTACTAGTATATGTAAGGGTTGGCGCCACCGACTTACAAACTATTCAAAACACGAAGGAGAATGAACGATGAAAAAAGATTGGATGAAGTCAAATGTTACCTATACGTTGGTTAATGAGGATCACAAGAAGGGCGTTAAGCATTCTTTTGCGTACGTTGCTCAAAATGTGACGGCAGAAAAAGTTGCCTCATTCGCTAAGATCCTTGAAAGCCTCGTTGACGGCAACATTACTGACGCAGCCGTATCTTCAACCGACCACGTTGAATTAAGCGACGCACCACAGACCCAACCGGCACCAGCCGCACCACAAGCGTAATCATAACGGACTAATAGGAGGAAACACACATGCGTAAATTAGAATTGGTATTTAAAACCTCAGATGAGAAGCTCAAGACATTGTCAATCAACTATGCCAACGGCGACTTGTCTGCAGAAGCTGTCACTAAAGCGATGGAAGAAATCTCCAAATTGAAGATGTTCGACCGCGATGGCATTGACCCATACGCCACCCCAATCGCTGCTCAGTATCGCAAGACTGAGATCGACAAATTATTCGACACTCGTGGTGAATAATTGATTCACTAACTAATAACAAGCTCGGAATCATCACATATAGCAACAACGGTGTGAAAAGCCCGTCAATTGAGTTATCAAACTCGGTTGACGGGCTTTTTGCGTTGGCATGTTGGCATTGTGCACTGTATTACAAGAATGTTTCAAAAGTATCAAATAAAATACTTCAGTTCAATTACCTTGCGATATTTGTTATAAGAAGCTAGAATTAGAAATGTAGAAAGTTTGGACTAGCTTGTGCTTGAAGCGACCCCTTTAATGGGTACACTATGGGTACGGGTTACATAAACCTAGTGAACTACAAAATTTTTTATCATATTGGAGGAGACGCAATAATGAAATCTAGTTTGAAGAAATCATTATTTGTAGGCTTGG
>NZ_AZGK01000020.1 GCF_001435315.1 Lentilactobacillus parabuchneri DSM 5707 = NBRC 107865 | reverse complement strand
CAACGAAGCATTAATCAGTTATGTGTGCGCTTTGTATTCTGCTTATATGCTGAAGATGCAGGAATCTTTGGCCAAAAGGACATGTTTCATGATTATCTAAAAGACATTGAACCAAGATTTATGCGTCGTTCGATCATTGACTTGTTCCAGGTATTAGACACCAAGATTCCTGATCGCGATCCATATCTGGATGATCAACTTGCACAATTCCCTTATGTAAATGGTGGACTGTTTTCAGAAGAGGATATTGAAATACCCAATTTCACTCAAGAGTTGAAAGATCTTCTCTTAAATGACGCTAGTGCTGACTTTGACTGGAGTGACATCAGCCCGACCATCTTCGGAGCTGTATTTGAATCCACGTTAAATCCTGATACACGGCGTGAGGGTGGAATGCACTATACATCAATCGAGAATATCCATAAGGTGATCGATCCACTGTTTCTCGATGATCTCAAAGAGGAACTGTTACAGATCAAACAGTATAAACAGCCGGCAACATTACGCGAAAAAGCAAAACAATTCCAATTCAAATTGTCCAAACTAACCTTCTTCGATCCAGCTTGTGGTTCAGGCAACTTTCTAACTGAAACATATCTTAGCTTGCGAAAATTGGAAAACGAGGCAATTAAACTGGCTTTCGGTGATCAAAGTATGCTGGATGTTGGACAAGGTTTAATCAAAGTATCAATTCAACAGTTTTATGGTATTGAAATTAATGACTTCGCCGTATCTGTAGCAAAAACTGCATTATGGATAGCTGAATCCCAGATGATGGAGGCAACAAAGGCAATCGTATATGCTAATATAGACTTTTTGCCACTAAAGACTTATACCAAAATTGTTGAAGGGAATGCTTTAAGGGTTGACTGGAATAGAGTAGTCCCAAACTACAAACTAACCTATATGATCAGTAATCCACCTTTCTCGGGTGCCCGTGTTATGAAGAAAAAACAAAAGGATGAACTACATTCGGTATTTGGGAACGCGAAAGGTATTGGTGATATCGATTATGTTTCTGGATGGTATAAAAAAGCCTCAGACTTTATGAATAACACTACAATCCATACTGCCTTTGTTTCGACTAACTCTATTACTCAAGGCCAACAAGTTAATTTATTGTGGAAGCCACTTTTTGACGATGGAATACACATCAATTTTGCATATACCACATTTCGTTGGAATAGCGAAGCTACACAAAAGGCTCAAGTCCATGTGGTTATAATTAGCTTTAGCTATGTTGATGAACAAGTTAAGCGCCTATACTCTGGAAACCATTTTCGGTTGGTCGATAATATCAACGGATATCTTGCCGATTCTGATAATGTTTTTATCAAAAAAAGAATGCAACCACTTTGTGATGTAACCCCCATGCACTCAGGAAGCAAGCCTATCGATGGTGGTTTTTTGATCCTCAACGCAGCCGACAGAGATGAAATTTTGGCACAAAATCCGACTATGCAACAATATATACGTCCCTTCATGATGGGCCAAGATTTTATTTCACGAATCTCACGATATTGTTTGTGGTTAGTTGATGCAGACCCAACGATCATAAAAAATGATTCAACGATAATGAATCGAGTCGCCAACGTAAAACAACTCAGGCTTAAAAGTAAACGACCAGCGACTAGAAAGAAGGCTGAATTTCCTACCCTGTTTGGAGAAATTAAAGATTCTAAAACTAACTATATAGCTTTGCCTGAAGTCTCTTCTCAGCGACGAAAATATATCCCCATGGACTATTTAAGTCCTGATGTCATTGCAGGAAACAAACTTTATATGCTCGAAAATGCAACGTTATATGAATTTGGTGTTTTAAATTCAAATATTCATATGGCATGGATGCGGGCTGTTGCAGGAAGGCTCAAAAGTGATTACAACTATTCCAACACACTTGTTTACAATAATTTTCCTTGGCCAACTCCAAGTGGCACTCAGATAGATCGAATTAAAACTACTGGACAGCAAATTTTGAATGCCAGAGAGCTGTATCCCTCAAGTTCATTTGCAGACCTTTATGATGATTTAACGATGCCACCAGAACTTCGTAAAGCCCATCAAGAAAATGACAAAGCTGTCATGCAGGCTTATGGAATGCCCATCAAAGATACGACTGAATCTGATGCTGTCCGAGAACTTTTTAAGCTATACTCAAAGCTAACTAAATCAGTGGATTGAAGTCAATAAGTGAGGCGAATCCTCTCAAAATATGAGAGTCTTCCTTAGCATATTTATCGTTAGAATTTATATTGGGTATTTTTTCATCGTTGATTGAAAGTTCTGTCATCTAAATGTTGGTCGGCGCCCCCCCCACGTGTTATCATCAATGCTGGACAGTGTCTTGATGTTGTAATTGAAAAAGTTTTGAGGGGAAGACATCTTATGAAATTCAAACTATCGCTTATAACTAGAAAACTCATTTTAAGCGGCATCTTAAGTATTGGCATTCTGTTGGCAGTGCCAGCTTGTGCTCATGCCTACACGAATTTGGGTGAAAACAGCAATATTCAATACGTTAAAGTTAAACGGCCGTTGTTTACTGGCCAATATACCAAGGTAAATGGTAAAAAAGGCCACAAGATCATCACACCGAAGGGAACCATTCTCAAAGTGGAGGCTACTAATGGTCGGTCATGGGCCTATTTCACTCGTGGCGCAATTAGTTATAAAAAGCAGCAGCAAATTTATCAGGTGCCGTTAACAACCAAAACTTACAACAAGCACTATACGACAAAGTATTTCAGACCATATAAGTTGAAATTGCCAGTCCGAACGCTGGCCTTACAGGCGGGAACTGGCTATACAAACAGTAAGGCTGGCAATTACAAGCCGATCTTTTACATTACGCTTGATGGATATCTCCAGTATTACAGCACCCCGCGATTAAAACATTACGGTATTCAAAACAGCTGGGAAGCAACACACGAATCCCGTGCAGTTGATAATCCAATCTGGACCATTAAACCGACCAGAGCAGTGAAAATTGATTCCTTTAAAACAAAGGGGAAAACATCCTACATTTATTAAAAAAAGCCAATTAGGGGATTAACCGAGAAAAAGGTGTCGGCTAAATATTATCGTTTATCAATTACTAAACACCAAACCACTACAAAGAAATGGAACTATGGTGATGAGGATTGGAAACAAGGTATTTGGACAAGATACACCGTTGGTGGTCACCAATTTTACTATCTAGTAGAGATATCTGAAGGTGATTAGCCGGCGGGGGAATTTTAAAAGCGTTTGATTCTTTTTAGATGAACCCGCATTAAAAAACTAAAAGGGAACTTGACACATGAAAATATCTTTGAGAGGAGATACAGCCATCACTCAAGACTCAAAAAAGATCCCCGGCATTTATGTCGAGGATCTTTTCACATATTGAAACGATTCATTTGCAACTGTTACTTAGTTAAATAAAATCCGTGACCCTTGATTTTATGGCTATTAATATACGTGAAGGTTTCTTTATAGTTGTAGCCTTGTACTTTGTATTTAATGGCATATTTTTTATGGCCAAGATATTTGTACATCGATTTAGAAGTTCCACCGCCTTTTCCATAAACGGTTATTGTGCTCTTGGTAAATTTGTAGGCGGTGAAACCATCAGTCTTCCAAGACCCAATAAAGGCCTTAGGTGATCCTTTGTGCCAACTTGCTGCGTTGGCCGTTGGGGCTGGTGTCAAAGATACAGCGCCGGCCAGGGAAGTCAGGGTTAATGCAGCTACTATGATTTTGGTTAAAGATTTTTTCAAAGTGAATTCCTCCAAGCATGATATATTTTTAATTTTGAATTCTAGTGTTTCCAAGCAGTCATTCATTTCTAGTGAGGTGGTATGTAAAAATTCCTTTCCTTTTGAGGAGTAACTTATCAATTATACCCGCTTCTAAAAGTTGTCTTGGAAACTAGCTAACATCCAAGATTTATTCTATCATAAGTCGATGCTCATATATCCAGCAAAATGATTTAAAGATATCTAGGCGTTGCGTCATTCGTTTCAGTTACGTTAGTTTGGCTGCTTTAGTGACTCGGTAATATTTGACATTGTTCCACACGTCGTTATATGAGCGTTCATTTTTGCCAACGCTTTTTGGATAAATTAGTAGGTACGGTGTCATCATCGAGGGCATCTAAAGCATGGGCAATGGCGTTTGGAATCGCTGTGAATGTCAAAAAATGGAATTATGAAGACGAAAAGATGTTTTATAATTTTCGTGGTTAAGTCCTTTCGGATAAACGTTTGCTAATACTGACATTGGACTCTTTTTCATTATCGATTAAAACATCGTGAGTAGTTTTAACGACTTAATTCTAGCATGCCATCAATGTATATTTTTATAAGCGTTACAGACGAAAAGATTGAGCTACAATATAATTTAAATATTATCTAGTTAAATAGATGGAAATTATGAACAAAAACCGAAAAAAGTGTGAATAATTGCGCGGTTACAACATTTGTACGAGTAATTCTGATATTCTATAACCATAAAAACATTGCAGAACCGACTCACGAAATTTAGGAGGATAATTTCATGAAGCCAAAACGAATTATATTAGGATTACTGTGTGCAGGTGTTGTTCTTGGAGGAGGGTTCTCTGTTCAGAAGACATACGCGGATGAAACGCAGTCTGTAAGAACAGCAAAAAGTCAAAATGAAGCCGAAATTGTTGAATTACAGCCTAGCGATGTTGAGATAAGTGGTGATACAATTACACGTCTAACTAGTCAAGCTGTTGCTCAAAAGTTAATTAATGGCGGGGCCCTTGTCATTCCTGAATCACTTGCAAGTAAAATTGGAGCCGCTGTTTTTTCCCGGAATAGTCTTCAACGGTTAGCAGGCAACGATGGGGAAGGAATTAGTTCCGTAACTGCTCATGGTATTCAATACGTGGAGCAATTTTCTTTTACCGGAAACTCAATCAAGACAATTGACTTCCCAGAGGCTACAGAAGTCCATCAGGAAGCGTTTTCTTATAATCAAATTGAAGCTGTTCACTTACCAAAGGTAACTGAGATTCATGGAATAGCATTTCGTAGCAATAAAATCGCATCATTGGATTTACCTCTAGTTCAGTTCATTGATCGCAGAGCGTTCTATAATAACTATCTCACGGAATTGACTTTACCAAATTGTGCCTATATTGACCGTGCCGCATTTGAAAACAATCAGATTCAAAAATTAAACTTACCAAATGCTGAAATAATTCGTGAGGATGCGTTTAAACACAATAACATTCGCTCAATTGATTTGCCTGAGGCAGTTAAGATAGGTGAGTCTGCATTTGCTGTGAACGAAATCGAACGTCTGGAACTTCCTAAGATAATAGAAATTGGTACCAATGCCTTCACAGATAATAAAATAACTTCTGTGGATTTACCAAGTGATGTTGCAGTTCAAGATGATGCTTTTGCAAAGCAATTTCACACTAACAACCGCCACAAGTCAGAATTAGCTGATAAGACACCAATTCCTTTTACTGATATACTGTCATCGCAAGGAATCTCTTTTAAAGTTGGTGGAGTGGAACAATTAACATCAGACAACATTAACATTGATGCACCAAGTGTGTCCGCTGATAATGATAAAAAAGAACTTCTCAATCCCGATAAAATTAACCCTATTGATTTGGAAATCCAAGCACCAAGTATTCATTACAGCATCTATTCTCAAATTAGTTTAACTGAGGAGCCATCGGTAACGCCACCAACAACTAATCCGGGTGGAAGCAACACAACAGATCCAGTAAAGCCAACCCCACCGATAGCACCCACACCAACGGATCCAGTTGAGCCTGAAAAGCCAACCACAGAGGTGCCGAACAATGCGGAGAAAAAGGGATCTACAGTCCATGCCATTAAGGGTCTCTACATGTATAAAACTGCGAACTTTACAAAGAATCAGCGAATTGCTAGGTACCCGAAACAAAAGCGGATTAACCGGCCAATGTTTGTGATTACTGNACATTACGTTATAAAGTTAGAGACGTCAATCATAAGAGCAAATCTGCGGGAAAAATTGGTTACATCACGGCACATCACAAATATGTTGTTCAGGCATACTATCAGTCAGTACCAAAGAATAAAAAGATAACCGTAATTGGTACTAATGGCATCCATGCTTATAAGAATGAAACATTAACACGTCGAGCAAAGTCATACAAGAAGGGCACCCATTTAAGAGTGAAGAAGATTGTTAAGCACAATCTCACGACCCGTTATCAATTGAGTAACGGTTACTATGTCACTGCCAACAAGAAGTTGGTTATTCAAGGAAATTATTAAGCAACTGTTCTATTCCGAATCAAAAAGATCCCCGACAGCAATTGTCGAGGATCTTCTTTATAATGCGGTTTAATAGATCTCTTGGAATAACCGGGTTCTTGTTTGAAATAAAGTAAGCATCGTTGCTGAATTGTATTCTACTTATTATCCCTTAATTCCAGATGGGAACGGTTTTGCCATATGAATAGGGGACCTTTGTTTTAAAGAGGCGATAATAAATTTGTCCCTCTCTGAACTGTAAGGATCGATGCCATTTACCTTTGACCTTAATTGAAGAATATCGATAATATGCAACTGGCCCAGCGTCTTTATTCACAGGATTGATATAATACCAAGTTTGACCATGTCGATGAACTTTTGCAACGGTCACTTTGAAATGGTTATAAGAATAATGATTTTGAAAATAGTCGCGTGTAAATAAGTAGTGCTTTGTCAATTTGATCTTATAATATGGCTCACCTTGTTGGTACTTATACCAAGTTCCTCTCATCTTGGCTGGGACGGTTCTTGTTGCGGCGTGAGATGTTCCCGTTACGACAAATGAAAATGTAGCACACGCTATTAAGGTTAGTGGTATTGCGATGGTTGATTTTTTCATAGTTTCCCCTCCATACGTACTATTAGTCAGCACCTCTGGCTAATTAATATTTAAATTATATCGTATTTTTATCCGATAAAGTGGTCATTTTGAATTTTTTCATATCTTCATAAGAGAACATAATAAAAACCCTTGAATTATCCCTTTACTTTGCATCAAAAGTATCTCGATCCCGTTTAACCTAACCGCAAGTTATTCCAAGAAAAGTTTGATAATAGTACGACAGAAACGAATGAACCCTGCAAAATATCATTACTACGTATTGGGGAAAATCTCATCAATAAGAAAAATTCCAAACTATGCAATAATATCATACCCTTGCAGACGAAAAGTACTCATAATAACGCCATCGATTTTTTCTGTTTCGTCTGGACCAATGCTGTTAGTTATCTTTTAAACTTTTTATAATCTAACACCCCCGTGTAATTATTATGTATATTCTTATAATATTAAACGATATATTGACATAATTTTAAAAAGGGTTATTATTTGAATAATGAATTTAAGATGAGAAAAAGGGGTATTTATATGAGGAAATCTATTATAAAACATTCGCTTTTATCAGTTGGTATTTTAGGAATTGGCTTATTACTGACTGCGTGCGGCACAAAAAGTTCAACTCAAACTTCTAATAAGCTGGCTGCTAAACAACAAATTGGACTATCAACGACGGCTGAAATTACCAGTTTGGATTTGTCAAAAATCTATGACAAAACTTCATTTATTCAAATTGATGAAACATTTGAAGGGCTCTATCGTTATGACGCAAATGGGAATGTAGAACCTGCTTTGGCTACTAAAACAGAAATTTCTAAAGATGGCAAAACGTATACCATCAACATCCGACACAATGCAAAATGGAGTAATGGGGATCCCGTCACAGCTAGTGATTTTGTGTATTCATGGCAACGAGCAGTCAACCCTAAAACTGCCAGCCAATACACGTATCTTTTTGACAATGTGAAGAACGCTCCGGCAATTGTTAATGGAAAGTTGTCGCCAAGTAAATTAGGTGTTAAAGCAGTTGGAAAATATCAGTTAAAGGTTCAACTATCTCGGCCAACCACATACTTCAAGATGGTAATGGCGCGTGAGACCTTGTATCCACTAGATAAAAAAGTTGTCGAAAAGTATGGGAAAAAGTATGGAACATCTGCCAAATACACTGTTTATAATGGTCCATTTAAAAACGTTGGTTGGACAGGTACTAACGATTCATGGAAGCTAATAAAAAACAATCAGTATTGGGACAAAAAAGCAGTTAAACTATCTCAGATTAACTACACAGTTGCCAAGTCACCTAGTACGGCCTATAACCTGTTCCAATCTGGCAAGCTTGATTTAATTAGTTTGGTAGGGGAGCAAGCAAAACAGCTTGGAAATAATAAGGATGCTGTTAAGCGGCCTTTAGCAGCAACGGAGTATTTACAATATAACCAAAGAAACGGCGTATTTAAGAATCGAAATCTAAGGCTAGCATTTTCGTTAGCATTAAATCGAAACCAATTAATTAACAAAGTGATGCAGAATGGCTCAATTGCTTCAAAAGGGTTTGTACCATTGGATTTTGCTAAAAATCCTAAAACTGGTAAAGACTTCGCGGATGAGGCATTTGTGCCTGGAACAGTGGACTACGATGCTACTAAAGCCAAACAGTACTATAAGAAAGCCTTAAGTCAGTTAGGCAAAAAGAATCTAACTGTTAAATTACTATCCGCCGATGATGATCAAACCAAAGACGTTATTGAATTTATTCAAAGTGAACTTCAACAAACACTTCCCGGATTGAAAGTTGAGTCTAACAGCATTCCGTTTGCTTCAATGCTTGCAAGAGCCTCTTCTGGAAACTTTGAGGTTAACTTCACTGGTTGGTCCGCTGATTTTGCTGATCCGATCTCGTTTTTATCTCAATTTACATCTAATAATCCTGAAAACAATGGCAAGTGGAACAACCAAAAGTTTGATCAAGCCATTAAGAATTCAAACAATAAAGATGCAAACAATCCTACTAAAAGATGGCAAGATTTAATCAACGCAGAAAAAATCTTGGCATCAGATCAAGGTATCACACCGATTTATCAACCAAATGGGATTGATCTCGTTAATCCTAAGCTTAAAGGCGTTGTGTATGACCGGATTAATGGCCATTACGATTATCGAACTGCATATTTAACTAAATAAGGTGAAAAAGGGGTAATAATTTGGATAAGCAATCAGCACTTAATTTAATCGAACATCTATCTAACGCAAATGGTCCCAGTGGATTTGAAGATGAAGTCAAGGACTATGTTGTTAAGACGGCGTCAACTTTCAGTTCTGTTCATGCAGATCATATGAACAATGTGTACCTGAGCAATAAGCAAAATTCACCAGCTAAAGGGAAAACGTTAATGCTCGATTCTCATTTGGACGCTGTTGGTTTAATCGTTCAGGCAGTTAAGCCCAATGGAACAATCAAGTTTGTTCCACTTGGGGGATGGGTTCCGGCTAATCTGACCGCCGAAAAAATGAGAATTCGTAACCAAGATGGCCAGTGGATAACTGGACTAGTTGCCACCAAGCCACCTCATTTTATGACTGAAGCTGAGAAAAAGCAGCCGATTGATATTGCAAACCTAGTTATTGACGTTGGAACCACTAGTGCTGAAGAGACCAAAGAAGTATTAAAAATTGACACCGGCTGTCCAATTGCCCCTGACACAGAATGGGAGTATTTCAAAACTCAAGATGTCATGATGGGCAAGGCATTTGATAATCGAATTGGAACCGCCTGTCTAATGGCGGCAATGTCTGATTTGGCTGAGGCAAACTTGGATGTAAACTTAGTCGGTGGGATTGCATCACAAGAAGAAGTAGGTTGTAGGGGTGCAAAAGTTACAATTAAAAAAATACATCCAGATATTGCGATATGTCTTGAAGGCTGCCCGGCTGATGATACCTTTACACCTGAATGGCTCATTCAAACAGGATTAAAACGTGGTCCAATGTTGCGGGATATGGATACTTCATTTATTGCTAACCCACATTTCCAGCAATTAGCTGTTGATCAAGCAAAACAAAACCAGATTCCCTATACTCGCGCAGTGCGAACTGGTGGCGGCATTGATGGTTCAGAATTGCTTGAATATCAGGGTGCGCCAACAATTTGTATCGGAATTCCTGTTCGTTATGAGCACACTAATTATGGATTAGTAGCATATTCCGACTTTGAAAATACTGTCAAATTACTGAAGTCAATTATTTTAGCTTTGAACGACGAAGTAATTGATGCTTTATAAATTAGGAGTTGATCTAGTGTCAAAAAAGTATGTGATCGGTATCCCTGCTGAAAATCGTCTTATCGGCAACTTACCAAGGAACATTGTCAATAACAGTGAGGTTGCAGGTGTTATCAAGCATGGCGGTGTGCCATTATTAATTCCAACTACCAACCCAGAACTTATGAGCATGTATGCAAACTTGATTGACGGCTTATTATTACCTGGTGGTCCGGATGTAGCTCCAAAATTTTACGATGAAGAACCGATTAATGAACTTGGAGATACGGACTCATTTCTGGATGCTAGTGAAATAAACTTAGTTCAATTAGCAGTTAAAAATAAGAAACCGATTTTTGGCATTTGTCGAGGTATTCAGGTGCTTAACATTGCACTCGGCGGCAATGTGTACCAAGACTTGTATAGCCAACGAAAGCACCCCACTTTGCAGCATTTTCAAAAGGCACCTATGGTACAGGGCACTCACACAATTTCGATTACTCCGGATAGCTACTTGGAACAAATTGTTGGAAAAAGTGATAAATTGTTTGTGAATAGCCACCATCACGAGGCGGTTCACATAGTTTCTCAACAGTTGAAAGTTTCTGCAGTAGCGAAGGATGGTGTTATTGAAGGAATTGAAAGTAAAGATGATGATTTGATCATTGGTGTTCAATGGCATCCAGAAGCAATGTACGAGACAGATGCCAAAGAGGATGCCTTGTTTAGTAATTTTATGGATCGAGTTAATTCTTTTGCCAACCAGTTAAGCAAAGTATAACCACAATTTAAAAAGTCCGTGCCTTAAAAGCGCTTTCGACACTAATAATCGAGAGCGCTTTTGTATGCTCTAATTAACCACGAACTTAGGAACTAGTTGCATCATTGCAGAAGTTTAAAATAAACGACGTAATCGTAACCTTTGCCCTTTATTGTTGAATAATAAAATCATGCCTGGCATATTGCTGGCATGGCAGTTATGCTTAATCTGAGAAGTGAGGTGTTGACTATGTTAATTCAACCAAAGGGTTATAAATACTGGATTCATACCCAAGACGAAGTAAAAATTGATCCAAACGCTCCAACATGGGCTAAAAACGAGTTCAAGGAGTATATGGAATTGATGAGCATGGAACCTGATAAAAATGGTGTGATTAGGGTGTACTAAGATGTTAATGGTTGTGGTATTCAATTTCATTTACGTTCTGAGGGTTACCCTGGTTTGTGTGGAGGACATTTAGTCATGAGAGTTGTTTTTTGGAATTGCAACGGTGGTTTTCGAAATAAATATCAGTACATAACGAAATTCGATGCAGATCTGTACATCATTGCAGAAGTGGAAGGTATCGACAAACTTAATAATGAACAGTTCAAGCGTGACGTTCAAAGTGAGCAATACCTGGCATTTCCTGGGGATAAAAAGGGACTATTAGTTTTTACTTGCAGGAATGAACCGATTGAACCATTGCACTGGGATAATTACAGAATGAGATATTTCATGCCTTTTAAGTTCATGAACAAAACGTTTTTAGGAATCTGGTCTAAAGATAATTACATCGAAGATATTTATTTGTATACAGGATTCCATTTAGAAAAGCTTGCCGACACAATATTAATTGGCGATCTCAATAGCAATGTAATCTGGGATAGTCACCATGGATACCGTACTCATTCGGACTTTAATGAACTAATGGCTTCCATAAAGCATATTAGTGCTTATCATGATCAATCTGGTGAGAAATTTGGTAAGGAAACGCAGCCGACATTTTTCATGTATCGAAAGATCAATCGACCGTATCACATTGATTATGCTTATGTACCAAAGGGGACGCAGTTTGAGATTAGTTTTGGCAGTAGTCACTTTTTAGAATACTCTGACCATTTGCCGATGGTACTAGATTTATGACCGATTCAACTTATCGATCGGAATTTAAAATACACAGGGTCAACTTATTAAATTAGACACATTGTAAATCAATTGTTAAACCACCCTGACGGTAATAGAAAAGCCTCGGCCCTAGCAAGCGTCGAGGCTTTCACATCCACCCAAAAAAGCCCGCCCACCAAGTGAACGAGCTCCACAAAACGCCAAACGAATCCGGCAAACACACTCAAGACTACTTCATCTGCCGCCAGTTGGTAATATGATCCTTCCAAATATAATCGAACTCGCCAATGACTTCTTCGGGGGTCTTTGGCTTGTCTCCGGTCAGCTCTTCGATGTCGTTTGATTTAACATCCAACAGGCCATCAGCAATTGACTTGTCGTTATCGACCACATCGTTGGCGCTGAATGGTGCGGGGGACTTGGAGAAGTCGCCGGACATGTCGTGAGGGATGTTTAGGGCTGCCAGGTAATCATAATATTCTTCTCTTGTGGCGGGTACGTATTCGAGTTTTTGACCCGAACGTTTGCTGATCATGTCGGCAATTTGGCGAATCGAAATGGATTCTGATCCGACAATGTTATAGACCTTACGGGTGCCTTTGCCAAGAAGTGAGGCGGCACCAGCCTTGGCACAGTCGTCTTTATAAACCAAAGTGGCTTTACCTTCGCCGGCGGTTGTCACCCATCGGTTATTTGACATAAAGGCCAACATTGCCCGCATCGTCATAAAGGTTTCCATGTACAGATTGTTCCGCAGGGCGGTATAATCAATGCCAGTACTTTCCAGATAATGCTCAGTTGCGGTATGGTCAGGGGTCACAAAGATGTGTTGGTAAGCAGGATCGGTTGCGCCAACAAATGACGTGTAGGTAATATGCTTAATGCCGTCAGCAATCGCTGCGTCAATCGCGTCACGATGCTGCTGAACACGTTTGCCGACATCCAGTCCGGAAATCAAGTAAAGACGGTCGCCGCCTTCAAACGCTTTAAGCATGGATGCCTTATCATTGTAATCGGCTTCAACAACACGAACACCCGCATCCTGCCAGCGTTTTAACTTATCCTTTGGTAAACGATCCATTTTATAACAGGTGAACGTTAATTGATCGCCGCTCACATTCTTTAACATTAATTCGGCAACTCGACCAGCAAGTTTGCCATCTGCTCCAGTAACGATATATCTCATAATGAACATCCTTTCTTGTTTACAAGTTCAATATATCACATGAAATACCATCTGGTTATCACGCTTATTTATAGACTATGAAAGATTGGAATGATGAATTTGAATTTTCAACAATTGCAATGCTTTGTCACTGTCTCAGAAACGCTCAACTTCTCCACGGCCGCAAAACGGCTTCACTTATCGCAGCCCGCAGTTTCTAAAAATATCAAGCAACTTGAGACCGAATTGTCATTTGAATTGTTTAGAAGAAGCCAACATGAAGTCTCATTGACAGCAGCCGGATTGGAATTCTCCAAACAAATGGCTAACGTTTTGATACTCACTGAGCAAGCAATCATTGATAGTCGTGAAATTAGTGAACAGGAGAAGGCGTCGCTGAAGATTGGCTACACCAACGCGATGATTGAAAATAAGCTGCTGCCGAAACTTTTGGCGAGTGCCCGCCACCAGCTTGCAAACGTCCGCCTGTCTCTTCGAAGCTTTGACTTGAGTACGGGTTTGAGCAATCTTCAAAGAGGGGTGTTTGATTTAATTTTAACGACGCGAGACACGATCGGTGCCAATCCCGAAGTCGAATTTGTCCCATTACATCAAGGGCACTTTAACGTCATCTTACCCATCGGCCATCGGCTCAGTGATCATCAAATTCTGACGTTTTCAGATTTGGAAAACCTGCAGCTGATCTTCTTCAATCCACTGCAGGCACCACCAGAAAGCGCCGCTTTGCAAAATACGTTCATTCAAGCTCCGGGAATCCTTCATTATCAGACGGCGGACACGGTCAACACCGCGATCAATATGGTCCAAGGCGGCGCCGGATTGGCAATCCTGCCGTCCTTTGCCGTCGACACGGAGGTTTCCAAGGTCACGGCCATTCCGTTAGATTACCCAGTTGTCCTGGATTATGGGGTCGCTTATCTCCGCAGCCGCACATCACCTTCTTTGGTGGCAGTTGTGAAGCTGATAGAGACGTTGATGGGGAAGATATAACTGGGATGCGGCTTGGTTATTGAAGCTGTTCAACGTGGACAGGGGCGCCCTTTTGGTGGCTGGAATTGCCCGGCACGCGGTTGGCTATCTGAGTTTCAGTCCCAAGGTGATTTCCGGCATGCTAAGTTCCAGCCAAAACGAACCAAACGGCGTATAATTTTTGACGTGTCATTTATGCACCATTATGAAGCTAGACCGTTCAAATAGGAGAGATGAGAAATGCTGGTTTTTATGACCATATCAGTTATTGCGGGATTCTTGCTTGCCAATCAAAGTCCGATCAACTCAAATCTGAGTACGGTAGTTAAGTCGCCATTCATCGCCGCCACAATTTCGTTTATCGTTGGGACCATTTTCCTCGCAATCACGTCTCTGGCCATGAGTGGTAGAATTTTTCCCAGTCTATCGTTTATCCAGACGCAGCCGGCATGGATCTGGTTAGGTGGGCTCTTGGGATCGATTTATTTAACATCAAACGTGCTATTATTTCCCAAAATTGGGGCGATTCAAACCGTTATTCTGCCGGTTCTCGGCCAAATCGTGATGGGAACGATTATTGATATGTTTGGCTGGTTTGGCGCCAAACAACTGCCGATGACGTGGATTAAGCTCATCGGGATTATCATTATGGTCGTCGGAATCTTTATCGCGGTTGTTGTCCCCAGCATTAAAAACCGGGATGTCAGGCAGTTTGATTCGGAAACGGTATCCGGCCAGCATCCCACCGTTGTCCTAGGCTGGCAAATTTGGGCGGTTTTAGTGGGCTTTGTGGCCGCCACTCAGCAAGCCATCAACGGCCACTTGGGAACCTTGCTGGGCTCGCCAAGTCAGGCATCATTCGTGTCGTTTGCGGTTGGAACGGTCATCGTGATTTTAGTCGCGCTGGCAGTTGATAAACGGTTTCCAAGTGTCCAGCAGCTCAAGAAAACCAAAGCCTGGAACTGGCTGGGCGGGATTCTCGGCTCCTTATTTGTCCTGGCATCCGTGATTACGATTCCCAAGATCGGCGCCGGCTTAACGATTATGATGGGCCTGCTCGGTCAAATATTTGGTTCGATTTTAATTCAACAATTTGGCTGGTGGAAATCCATGAAGAGTCGGGTCGTTCTGGCTCAAATTGTTGGGATGATTATTATGCTGGTCGGGGTTGTTTTGATTAAGTTGGCGTAAAAACAGCATCCAAACCACTTTAAAGAGTTCCCTTGTAGAAAAACAAAAGGCAGCCAGAAATGGCTACCTTTTTTATGCTTTAGTGCCTGACTTAAATTAATGTGCTGAATGCAAACTATACTGAAGTATATCCACCATCAATGACCATCGTATCACCAACGATGAACGAAGCATCATCGCTTGCTAAGAAGGCAACTGCTTTGGCGATTTCCTCAGGTTTGCCAAGTCGTCCAAGTGGGTGAAGCTTTGTGAGTCGCTCCTTGAGACCTGGATTAACTGCGTTCAGCAATGGTGTGTCAATATATCCAGGGGCAATTGCGTTAACCCGAATGCCCTGTTTTGCATAGGTTGCAGCGAGCGTTTGAGTTAAGATTTTAACCCCACCTTTAGCTGCACCATAGGCTGTGATGCTTGGCATTGCGACTAAACTGTGGATGGAACCAGTATTGACAATTGAGCCACCGTTGCCTTGTTTGAGCATCTGTTCGACTGCATATTTATCTGCTAAATAAACACCAGTCAGGTTAATATCAATTGTTCGTTGCCATCTGTTGAGCTCCAAATCAGTAATATCACCATCGTTAAGAATCCCCGCATTGGCGAACATGATATCAAGTTTGCCAAACTTCTCAACGGTCTTTTGGATCAAGTTTTTGATCTGGTCCTCGTTGGTAACATCGGTCTTTACAAATAATGCATTATCATCAGTATTTAATGCCTCAATAACTTCTTGCGCCTTATCCGAAAAATCACCAACGGCAACCTTTGCGCCTTCTGATAAAAACTGCTTGGTGGTTGCTAAGCCAATCCCCGAGCCGCCACCGGTAACAATAGCGACTTTACCATCAAATCGTGCCATATTCATTCACCCTTTCGAATACTCGTTTGGGTCATTAAGTGTTTGATAACCATATTGTAACCGCTTACAATACATTCCACAATTAATTAGCTCTACTTAATGTGGAAGTAATAAAACCGTTATGACAGACTGACGCCTGTTTAAAAAGAGCGCCTGTTACGGTGCGGCATTTTTACACGCTTTGTGTGATTTTGAAATTGAAAATTATCATTGTTCAGGACTACATTGTGGCGTCTTAAGTGTGCTGTTCCATTAATAACTCAGCGCCATCATCATCCGCTTCGCCCGAATATCCTCAAAATCACCCACAGCCATCTGCGTCTGTTCGCCCGTCCAGCAGTCATTGTAATAAATCTGTGATGCATCAAATCCGGTCATCACCAGGGCATGGGTTGAAAAGCCGTCAAACTGGCCGACCCAGACGATAATGGGGTGCTGGGTATCGAAGAGGTATTGGTTAAGTTGTTCGATTGAGTCACCGCTGAGGTCAAAAGCGTTTCCGGCGTACTTTGTCACTAAGTCCAGCAGTGCTGGTGGATAAATACTGTCCCCGTCCTCAGTGAAAGGATCGCCAACAAATCCTTTATTACAGTCGGTTGGATCATAGGGCATCTCATGGGCCAAGGCCACTTTATTGACAGCTTTGCCGGCATATTGAAGCATCATCGTAACCGCGGTAATTTCACATCCAGTGGGAAGCTCGGGCAACTGCTTAATGAGGTTGACGGATAGTTTTGTTGGTTGCATCATTTCTCCTCGCTTTCGACTTCATTCTCTTTTTGTCGCATTGTAATTATTTGAATCATAATTGATTTATTTAGCAGAAGCAACTTTGATAGCAGATAGCGTTTATTTGGAACTCACCACGTTATCAAAAAGTTAATTGCAACATTTTATTTGCCTTTGAGTAGACTCCAAGGTCTATACTTTTCTCATCAGTCAGATGAACTGATTAATAAATTGAAAGAGGCGTTATTTATGAGTGTGAAAGACAAAGTTGTTGTGATTACCGGAGCATCTTCAGGAATTGGTGAGGCGAGTGCGACCTTATTGGCTCAAAATGGGGCAAAGGTCGTTTTAGGTGCCCGTCGCGAAGAACGATTAAAACAGATTTCTGATGCGATTATTGAAAAGGGTGGTCAGGCCGCATACCGCGTCACAGACGTACGCAATCCCGATGATCTCAAAGCGTTGGTTTCCCTTGCCAAGAATAAATTCGGTCAGATTGACGTTATTTTTAATAATGCGGGTGTGATGCCAAATTCGCCAATGAGTGCCCTGAAAACTGATGATTGGAATTTAATGATTGATATTAACTTAAAGGGTGTCTTAAACGGCATTGCCGCCGTCATGCCGGACTTTGTTGCGCAAAAGCATGGCCAAATTATTACGACGTCATCTGTGGCTGGAATTAAGAACTTCACCGGAGCCGGCGTATATGGTGCCACAAAGTATGCGGTGCGAAATGTGATGGAAGTCATTCGGATGGAAAGTGCTGAAGAGGGGACCAACATCAGAACATCAACCCTGTACCCTGGGGCCATTAACACCGAGTTGCTTCAAAGTATTACAGATAAGGCCACTCTTGCCGGTGCGGATAGCTTGTATGAAAAAGTTGGTATTTCACCAGATGCTGTTGCTCGAGTCGTGAATTTTGCGATTGATCAACCAGAGGACGTCAATGTGAGTGAATTTACTGTTTGGCCAACGAAACAGGCTTAAAATTAAATAATCACTGGCTGTTAAGACCAGTTTTTTAACGTCCAAATGAGCATACAATTAAAACTTCCACTTGACATTCTCATAATTTAGCTTAAACTCTTAAGTTAAATCCATAAACAAAAAGCAGTGAAAAGATGAGTAGCCGAGGCGCCGCATTTAGAGAGTTCACGTTTGGTGGAAGTGAATTGTGGCAAGTTGGTGAATATGGTCTTCGAGCAAATGCTGTCGAGCACAAGTCAGACGGCATGGCGAACGCACCTTATCGCGTTACGGTATTCGAACAGTTTGTTTGAGTACCTAGTGAGTCACACAGTGTGAGCTGTGTGAAAATTAAGGTGGTAACACGACAACTATCGTCCTTGTACAGATTATTCTGTATGAGGACTTTTTTTATGCAACAAAACTAAAGGAGTGGACAAAATGACAGTCGCAGCAAAATTAAAATTTCCATATCGGTACGATGAAGTTGGCAGCTTATTAAGACCAGCGAGATTGAAGCAGGCAAGAGCGGATTATCACGATCGAAAAATTAGTGAGGCTGATTTAAGAACCATTGAGAACGAAGAGATTAGTCGGATTGTGGATAAACAGGTTGAACTTGGCTTGAAGGCCGTGACCGACGGTGAATTTCGACGCAGTTGGTGGCACTTGGATTTCTTTGATGGATTAAACGGCGCGGAATTCTTTGAACCGGAGCACGGGTATATTTTCCATGGCGAGGAGACACGCAAGGGCGGCATTAAGTTCACCGGCAAGCTCGAATATAATCCCAACCATCCATTCTTTGACGGCTTTAAGTACCTCAACAGCATCGTGCCAGAGGGCGTGGCCGCCAAGCAGACGATCCCCAGCCCATCCGTTTTCTTCCCAAATAAAGACGCTGGTGTGATTGACGAATACTATGATGGCGATTTTGAGACATTTTTGAATGATGAGATTCAGGCATACAAGCAAACCGTTCAGCACTTCTACGACCTTGGTTGTCGCTATCTCCAACTGGATGACACATCATGGGGCATGTGGGCCAGCTTCTCGGATAAGACCCTGAAGCCTGAACTTGAGCCATTAGCAAAAGCCGCTGTTAAGGCAATTAATGCCATCGTTGACAGCAAGCCTGCCGACCTCACGATCACGATGCACGTCTGCAAGGGCAACTACGATTCAACATGGGCAGGTGCCGGAGCCTACGATCCAGTGGCCGACTATTTGGCACAACTCCACATTGATGGCTATTTCTTGGAATATGATGACGAGCGTTCAGGTGGCTTTGAACCACTTAAGAAGATTGCTGATAATGGCCGAAATCAACGGATTGTGATTGGAATTGTGACGACGAAGAAGCCGGAATTGGAACAGGAAGATTTCCTGAAAGACAGAATCCGAGACGCCGCCCAATATGTACCGCTGGATAATCTCTGCATTTCACCACAATGTGGCTTTGCCTCGACTGAAGAAGGCAACCACTTAACCGAAGAAGACCAGTGGAACAAGCTGGCACTGGTGATTAAGACTGCAAAAAGCGTTTGGAACATCGAATAGAATTTTTAAACAAAATGAATCGGAGAGTAACTTCTAAACAGCGCAAAGAGAGTCGACGTGTGGTGTGAGTCGATCGTTAGTTGAAAGTGAAAATGGCCGGTGATTGGCTGCTGTGATCAGATTGAAAATGGCAGACGGATTCGTCTTCGTTATTAGACACACCATTTCAAATTGAGATGGTTGGTGAGACTTTTTAGGCAACTAATGAAGTGAACTCAGAATGGTACCGCGATTTAGCGCTTCTGTATTTGATACAGGAGCGCTTTTTTTATGAAAAATGAGGAGGATGACTATGGCAGTGTTAGAAGAACCAATTGTTGACCTTCAAAATGTCAGCGTGACCTTCCAGTCAGGCGGAAAGTCGCTGCACGCGGTCGACAAAGTGAACTTACAAATTAACAAGGGTGATATTTATGGGATTATCGGGTACTCAGGCGCCGGCAAGAGTACGCTGGTGCGAACGATTAATCTCCTGCAACGGCCAACCGAGGGAAAGGTTATCGTTGGCGGCAAACCCCTTTTAGAATTATCCAACGCCAAATTACGCCAAGCCCGCAAAAAGATTGGCATGATTTTTCAGCATTTTAACTTACTGAACTCCAGAACGGTGTTGGGGAACGTGGAATATCCACTGCTAAGCCAATCGATTAGTAAAGCAGATCGGCGGGCGAAGGCAAAGGAGCTCCTGGACCTAGTCGGTTTGAGTGAATTTGAACAGTCCTATCCGGAACAATTATCCGGTGGCCAAAAGCAACGGGTCGCCATTGCCCGGTCGTTAGCCAACGATCCTGATATTTTGGTCAGTGATGAAGCCACCAGTGCGCTGGACCCAAAGACAACCGATGATATTTTGAAGTTGTTGAAACGATTGAACCAACGCCTGGGACTGACGGTGGTGCTGATCACCCATGAGATGCAGGTCATCAAATCGATTTGTCAGCACGTGGCAGTCATGGATGAGGGTAAAATCATTGAACGCGGTGACGTTGCCAAGGTGTTCGCAAATCCACAGCAGGCGCTGACTCAAAACTTTGTGGATTCTTCGGCAAACGTGACTGAAGCGTTGGCTCAGATTAAAGCCGATCAGGGTCTGCAAAGTCTGTCACCCAACGAACGGTTGTTATTCCTCAAGTTCCGCGGGCAGGCCACCAAGCAGTCGTTAATCTCTGACCTGACCGAGTTATATAAATTAAAAGCCAATATTTTATTTGCCAATATCGAACGGATTAGTGATACCTCAATTGGCTATTTGATTATTGTCTTGTCGGGTCAGTCCAAACAGCTGGCCGACGGGATTAATTTCTTGAGCCAACACGGGGTTGACGTGAAACTTTTGGCAACTGAGAAGAAGGGGGATCAAGCAGATGTTAAAACAAATATTTCCTAATGTCGCGCATATTTGGCCGCAATTCGTGCAGTCAATTTGGGACACCATTTATATGACGGTCTGGTCCGCTTTAATTGCCGGAATCCTCGGATTGACGGTGGGTATCGTGTTAGTGGTTACCCAACCCGGTGGAATTGCCGAAGACTCATACGTCTACGGGCTGACGGATAAGGTCGTTAACCTATTACGGTCGATTCCATTCATTATCCTGTTGGCGGTGATGTTTCCAATCACCAACTTCATTGTCCACACGACAGTTGGAACGACCGCCGCGTTAGTCCCGTTGGTGGTTGGTATCTTTCCGTTTTATGCCCGTCAAGTTCAAAACGCGTTGCTGGAAATTGATCCGCAAGTGATTGAAGCCGCCAGGTCAATCGGATCCGGGAATCTTGAAATCATTTTTCGAATTTATCTGCGAGAAGGCCTGCCGGATTTGATCCGGGCGTCGATTGTGACGATTATTAGTCTCATCGGCTTAACGACGATGGCTGGCGCAATTGGTTCTGGTGGCCTCGGGGATGTCGCTATTAGCATCGGATACGCCCGCTATCAAAACGACGTCACGATTGCCGCCATGCTGGTCATCTTGATCATGGTCTTTTTAGTCCAATTTGTGGGCGACTGGCTGGCACGAAAAACAGTTCATTTATAAGCATTTAATTAAATACTTAATTGAGGGAGATTGACAATGAAAAATAGTAAAGGAATTATTTACACATTAATTGGTATCGTAGTACTGGTCGGCATTATTTTTGGGATCCACAGCTTAACGGGCAACGCATCAAACGCTAAGAGTGCCACCATTACGGTTGGGTCGCAGGGTTCAGACTATGATATTTGGAATCATATTGCTGAAAGTAAGCAGGCCAAAAAGCTTGGCTTAAAAATTAAGGTCAAACAGATCACTGATGGTGTCCAACTCAATAACGCAACGGCTCAAGGCAGCGTTGACGTCAACGCCTTTCAGTCATACTCGTATCTGCAAGCCTATAACCAGGAACATAAAAACGCCCAGTTGGCAGCTTTGGGGACGACCTATCTGGAACCGCTGGGAATTTATTCAGATAAATACAAAAAGGTCAGCCAAATTCCAGACGGCAGCACGATTGCCATTGCCAACAACCCGGCTAATACCGCACGGGGCTTATTATTACTCCAAAGTGCGGGATTGATTAAACTGAAGAAGAATTTCCCAGCATTGGGGAATACCAACGACATCGTTTCCAATCCCAAGCATCTGAAATTCAAAGAAATTGATGATACGACAGGGCCTCGAGTCTTGCATGATTTGGACGCCGTTTTGATTTCGAACACGGTTGCGCTTGAAGGCCATTTGAACGTGTTGAAAGATTCAATTTTCCACGAAAAGATTGATACCGATACCCGTGAAAACATCAATGTGCTGGCAACTGCCAAGAAGAACAAGGATAACAAGAACTATCAAAAGCTGGTGAAGTTGTATCATAATGCGGCCATTCAAAAGTACATCAAGGACAAGTATGATGGCACTAAGGTTGAGGTTCAAAAACCTTTATCATATTTAAAATAAGTTCGGAAACAGAGGCTGGGAAAGTATCGACTTTTGACTCAGTCTCTGTTTGGTGATTTTATTATATCTAGCTGAAACGTGCGACAATCGGCTGATCCCGGCCATTTAAGCCCATCAATCAATCATTCCAAAACCAGGAATAATCGATTGATGGGCTTAAATTCTGGGATCAAAACGCCGATTGTCCCACTCTTTTTATTATAAGTGTTGACAGAAGATGAAAAGTCGATTATAGTTCTACTCATAAATAAAACTTGGAACAGGAGGATGACGTCATGAAAAGTATTAATTCAATTATTAACAGCGTAGTGGCAGCATCTTTCAACCAAGATTTAGCCTTATTATTAAAGATGAAGGACCCGACATTGATTCCGAAGTAGTGATTCACTACCTAGCAATCAAACAAGTTGAGCCCTTATTTTCGTTTTTAATGATGAGGGCTTGACATATCCAGACTCAAAACCTCATTCATTAAAGAATGAGGTTTTTTGTTTGCTTAAGGAGGGATGCCAATCGCAGTGATTGGAACGAAGATATTTCATATTCGCAGGCTGGAGAAGATACATACAAATTGAAAGTGGGTAGAGATTATGAAGAAAAGTATGATTAAAAAAGTTGTCAGTATGGCAGCTATTGTGATGACAGCGGGAATATTTGCAGGATGTAGCACAGCTAAGACAACCACCAAGGGAAATCAAGCAACCGGAAATACCATCAAGATCGGGGTGAATATGGAACTTTCCGGAGCAGCCGCTGGATATGGCCAATCACAAAAACAAGGGATTCAATTGGCAACTTCAGAAATTAACAAAAATGGCGGTATCAACGTTAACGGCAAGAAGAAAAAGATTCAACTGATCATTCGGGACAACAAGACTTCAACCAATACGTCTGCATCCGTTGCCGCTCAATTGACAAATAACGATAAAGTAGTCGCAATTGTCGGCCCAGCAACCACGAATGCCGGGACCGCACAAATTCCAAATATTACCAAAGCGGCCGTTCCAAGTGTCAGTCCGTCAGCAACCGATCCGGCCTACACACTGAAGAAGAACGGCAAGGTTCAACCATATGTCTTCAGAGCGTGCTACCAAAACAATTTCCAAGGTGCTACGGCGGCCAAGTTTATGACGAACAATTTGAAGGCAAAGCGGGTTGCGGTATACGCTGACAACTCAAGTGATTACGGAATCGGTTTGGCAAAGGCCTTTAAGAAGGCTTATACCGGAAAAGTCGTTGACAGCCAATTCTTCACTGCTGGTGACAAGGATTTCAACGCTGTGTTGACTTCATTTAAATCAAAGAAAATTGACGCCATTTATGCACCAGGTTACTATTCAGAACTTGGCCTGATTATCAAGCAAGCACGCCAAGCTGGAATCAATGTTCCAATCGTTGGGAGTGATGGCATGGCGGATCCAAAGCTGGTCCAAATTGCCGGCGACAAGAATGCGTCTAAGATTTATTACACGACACCATTTTCAGATAGCGTGGCCAAGGCCAACCCAACTGCTGTTAAATTTATGAACAAATATAAGGCAAAGTACAACCAAGCTGCACCAACGTTCTCAGCATTGGCTTATGACTCAGTTTACATGATCAAACAAGCAATCGAATCAGAAAAGTCAGCGGATTCAGTCAAAATTGCGGCAGGACTTGCAAAGATTAAGAACTTCGATGGCGTAACGGGCAAGATCACCATGGATAAGCAGCATAATCCGGAAAAGCCAATTGCAATTGAAGAATTGACAAATGGTAAGGTGAGCCGATCGTTTAGTATTAAATAGTGTGCGGAGCGCAACGGGTGATGCGGACTGTAAGGGACCAAGGATAAAAATCCAGGTTTTGGATTTTAATTCTTGGTTGCTTACAGGCAAGCATCAGTTGCGAGGAGCAGTCCTAAAATAGTGTGCGGAGCGACCCGGGAGATGCGGTTTCTAAAGCGACTTGGGTTTAAACCCTGGTTCTGGGTTTGAGCCCAAGTCGCTTTAGAAGTTAGCATCTGGGTCTCGGAGCAGTCCTAATCCAAGTAGTATTAGAGCGAATCTAAGTTGCTAAGGTGGGGTTTGAGCTCAAGTCACCCTAGAAGTTAGCATCTGGGTCGTCGCCAAGTAGGCTTGGCAAAGCTGACGCTTGGCCTTCGAAGCAGTCCTAATCCAAGTGGCATCAGAGCAAATCTGAATTACCGCCCAAAAATACGCACATTGACTTATAAAACAAACAACCAACACAACCAACGAGAGGAGATCAGATTTTGCAAACATTTTTTCAGCAAATCATTAATGGGCTTTCATTAGGAAGCATATACGCGCTGCTTGCTCTCGGGTACACCATGGTTTATGGCATCATCAAACTGATCAACTTTGCCCACGGAGACATCTACATGCTCGGCGCGTTTTGGGGCTATTATGTCATCAACGTCTGGCATTTCAATTTCATCAGCGCTTTGTTGTCAGCAATGCTGGTTGGCGCGGCCAGCGGTGTCATTATCGAGTACTTTGCGTACCGGCCACTGCGGCACGCTCCAAGAATTACGGCACTGATCACAGCGATCGGCGTTTCGTTTCTTTTGGAAAATGGGATGTCGTATCTATTCACATCAAATACCAGAAACTTCCCGCAAATTATCAAACAGGTGAATTACAACATCGGCGGCGTTTTGATTTCAAATATTCAAATTTTGATTCTGGTCACCGCATGTGTCTTGATGGTTTTGCTTCAACTGATCATCAAGAAAACGAAAATGGGAACGGCGATGCGCGCGGTTTCTGTGGATGCCGACGCCGCCGAATTGGTTGGAATTAACATTAATTGGACCATCTCGTTCACGTTTGCCCTCGGTTCTTCTCTGGCAGGGGCCGCTGGCGTATTGATTGGTCTTTACTACAACTCAATTGATCCATTGATGGGGATGACACCCGGAATTAAAGCCTTTGTGGCCGCAGTCCTTGGTGGGATTGGTTCAGTCCCAGGTGCATCGGTTGGTGGCTTTATCATTGGAATCTTGGAAACATTTGTCCAATCAATTGGCCTGTCAGCCTACAAAGATGCCGTGGTTTACTTTGTTTTGATCGTGATTCTTTTGATTCTTCCTGCAGGAATTTTTGGCAAGAATACCAAAGAGAAAGTGTAGGTGATCGGATTGAAAGCAAATTTGAAATACAACGTCATTTGGCTGATCATGATGATTGCCGGCTTTTACTTAATTAACACGCTGATTTTAACGGGCGTCATTGATTCGTTTATTGCCAATATGTTAGTTACCATTGGCATCAACATTATTCTGGCAACCGGGTTGAACCTGATTATTGGTTTTGCCGGCCAGTTTTCACTGGGTCACGCCGGGTTTATGGCCATTGGGGCCTATGCGACAGCGATCATGACCCAAACCGCCAATAGTCCAGCCGGCTTTTACGCTTCGATTTTTGTCGGGATTATTGTTTCAATTATTGCCGCATTAATCGTTGGCATTCCGACCCTCCGTCTGCGTGGTGACTACCTCGCGATTGCGACCATGGGGGCTTCGGAAATTATTCGAATCATTATTAATAATCTGAAGATCACGGGTGGCGCAGCCGGGATGTTCAACATTCCCCAGTTTGCCGACTGGCCGACCGTTTATATCATGGTTTGTCTGACCACGATTATTATCGTCAACTTCATTCATAGCCGGGCTGGGCGGGCGGTTAAATCCGTGCGTGAGGATGAAATCGCCGCAGAAGCCATGGGAATTGATATTACCAAATGGAAGCTGGCAGCTTTCGTACTTGGCGCATCAACTGCCGCGGTCGCCGGGTCGCTGCATGCTTCCTACCTTCAGACAATTGCGCCAAACGATTTCGGTATCATGGAATCAATTTCGATTCTGATTATCGTGGTTCTTGGCGGTGTCGGCAGTATTACCGGAACCTTCGTAGCCGCCGTCGTTTTAGGCGTCTTGGACACGGTTCTGCAAAACTTCGGAACCCTGCGGATGGTCATTTACGCGTTGGCACTGATTTTGATTATGATTTTCAAGCCTTCTGGTCTGTTGGGAACTTGGGAATTTTCTGTCAAACGGTTATTTAATCGATCCAAACGAAAGGAGCGTGTGGAATCGTGAGCACATTACTGAAAGTCGACAATGTTGTCAAAAACTTTAGTGGGTTGACCGCTGTTTCAAACGTTTCAATGTATTTGGATACCAACGAATTGGTGGCGTTAATTGGGCCGAATGGCGCGGGGAAAACGACCTTATTTAATTTATTAACTGGTGTGATTCCGGTGTCGTCCGGTTCAATCGTCCTTAACGGAGATAACGGCACCTATCCACTGAACGGAAAGCCCGCCTATAAAATCGCCAAGATGGGGCTTTCACGGACATTTCAAAACATTCGCCTGTTCAAAGAATTAACGGTTATGGATAACGTGTTGATTGCCATGACCAGCAAGGTTAAGGAAAGCTTTATTCCAACGATCTTTCGCTTTCCAAGCTATTACAAGACAGAGGCCAAGCTGACCGAAAAAGCCAAACAGTTGCTTGAAATATTCGAACTGGAAAATGACGTCGATGTTTTGGCTAAAAACCTCCCTTACGGAACCCAGCGAAAATTAGAGATTGTCAGAGCATTGGCGACGGAACCGCAAATTTTGTTCTTGGATGAACCGGCGGCTGGGATGAACCCCGAAGAAAAGGCCGAGCTCACCCAACTGATTATCAAAGTTCAGCGAAAGTTTCATATCACAATCTTACTGATTGAACACGACATGTCTTTGGTCATGAATTTGGCTCAGCGGATTTACGTGCTTGATCACGGGTCGTTACTTGCCAAGGGGACACCTGAAGAGATTCAGTCGAACCCCGCCGTTATTAAGGCGTATCTGGGAGAAGAGGTGGACTGACAGAATGTTACTAAAAGTTGATAATTTAGTCGTTAATTACGGCGTCATCAATGCCGTTAAGGGCGTGAGCTTCGAGATCAATGAGGGCGAAATTGTGTCTTTGATTGGTGCAAACGGTGCCGGCAAATCCACCATTCTCAAAACGATTTCCGGGTTATTGAAACCGAAAAGCGGCACCATTACCTATGAAGACCATGAAATTCAATCTAAGCACGCACCCAAAGTCGTTGCCGATGGGATTTCCCAAGTGCCAGAAGGCCGACACATCTTTTCAGGCCTGACGGTCATGGAAAATCTGCAGATGGGGTCATTTTTAGTGAAAGACCGTTCCCAGATTAAGCATAATTTTGATGCCGTCTTTGAACGATTCCCGATTTTACAGCAGCGGAAGAATCAAGATGCCGCAACGTTATCCGGAGGTGAGCAGCAGATGCTTGCCATGGCACGGGCACTGATGGCCAGTCCCAAGCTGATTTTACTGGATGAACCATCGATGGGGTTGGCCCCGATTTTTATTAATGAAATTTTTGACATTATCAAAGAGATTAACAAACAAGGAACGACCGTTTTACTGATCGAACAAAACGCCAAAAAGGCCTTGTCGATTGCCGACCGGGGGTACGTGTTGGCCACTGGGAAGATTCAGCTTTCCGGGACCGGCCAGGAGCTTTTGGCCAATGAAGATGTTCAAAAGGCATATTTGGGAGGTTAAAAATGAGTGTAAGAGATTTTATGTCAGATAACGTCATTACCGTGCCGCCCGAAACAAAGATCAGCGTGGCGGTCAACATGATGAAGGAAAATAATATCCATCGATTACCGGTGATTGAAGACGGCCGGTTAGTGGGGCTGGTGACTCAAGGGACAATCCAGGCAGCCTCACCTTCCAAAGCGACCAGTTTATCAATCTACGAATATAACTACCTATTAAATAAAATGACCGTCAAAGAAGTGATGGAGACCACGGTTCGAACGATCGAAGCCGACGATTTCCTGGAAGACGCGATTTATGAAATGCGAAAATACCAAGTTGGGGTTCTGCCAGTGACGGATCAGGGCGATGTGGTTGGCATTATCACCAACAATGACATTCTTGACGCATTCTTGGACGTCACGGATTACAACGAGTCAGGGACGGTCGTTCAGGTATTTATTGAAAAGGATCGAACTGGGGTGATTTTTGATATCGGCAAGGTAATGGCGGAGAACAACTTAAATATCCAAACGTTAATGGTCACCCATCACGGGACAACCAAGGTGGTGGAAATTCACGTGGATAAAGAAGCCGGCTTCTCGGTGGCATCAAAGCTTCAGGAAGCGGGTTTTGATGCCAAGGAGGCCGAACATTATAAGAAGGTTGATTAACAATAAAAACGACCCACCAATTGTTGGTGAGTCGTTTTTGCATGCTGTTTAATCTGAACTGTAAGCTTTATTTGAATGGATTATAGAATCGGCTACCATCAACCCAAAATAGGCCAATCCCAATGATGATTAAAAGGGTCGTCACTGTCAAAATCAAATAATCCAACTTGCTTAATCGTTGATACATATACCAGGTCCGTTTCTTTTGGGTCCCAAAACGGCGGAGTTTCATCGCGCGTGTCGTTACTTCAATCTTGTCCATGGAAGAAAAAACCAAGGGAATCAGGATTTGGGTACTCCGCTTGAGACGGTTCCAGACACCGGCTTTCTTGGACATTTCCAGTCCCCTGGCTTGCTGCGCCAAGCTGATTTGTTTGAAGTCACGAATTACATCGGGAATATATCTCAAGGAAAGCTCAACCGCATAGCTAATTTTGTATGAAAAGCCGATGCGATTCATGCTGGAAGCGAGCTCAGACGGATTTGTCGTGTAAAGAAAGGCAAAAATTAACGGCACGATAAAGACATATTTTAGAAGCATGTTTAATAGATAGAATAATTCTTCCCACGTCAGAATGAAGTATCCGGAACCGGCAATGACGTGGCTGGTACCATAGATTTGTGAGCCGTAGTTTGGATTAAACACGTATACCAGGATTAAATTTAAAGCCGTAAAAGCGGCAATTGCGTAGAGCAGGCCGCGAACCTGATGCCATTTTAAGTGGGCTGATTGATAAAATAAGATGGCAAAGATTGTCAGCGCAACCAAATACCAGGTATCATAACTGACCATGCCAATGACTGATAAGCTCAACAGTACCAGGATTTTAGTCATCCCTGTCAACCGGGTGACCCAGCGTCCTTTTTGAGTCTCGGCAATATCATATGAAGCTTGCTGATTCACCATCGCGGTTGCTCCTTTCAAATGCAATAAACTTCTCGGCAAAAGTGATCGGATCCGACGCGTCAGCCTTTTCTGCCAGAACTTGAAGACTTAATTGCGCCAAATGGGCTTTTTTAATGACGTCCAGATTTGTGAGCACCTTTCCCGGAGTTGCATCTTCTAGCACTTGTCCCTGGTCCAGCACGATGGTGCGATCGGCGTAGGCCATCATGAGATTCATATCATGGGTCACCATCAAAACGGTAGTCCCTTGTGTTTGATTCAAATGATGGAGGAAGTCCATCATTTGAGAATAGTGAGCTAAATCTTGGCCAGCGGTTGGTTCGTCTAAAATCAGAACTTCTGGTTGAAGAACAAGGGCTGCCGCAATGGTCACCCGTTTCTTTTGGCCAAAGCTTAAAGCAGAAATTGGCCAGTTGCGATAGGGATAAAGGCCGGTAATCTTGAGGGTTTCAAATACTTGCTTTTTAATGGTTTCTGGATCAAGCCCCCGCAACTGCAAGCCCAAGGCAACTTCATCGAAGATCATCGTTTTTGAGATCATTTGGTTGGGATCTTGCAGCACATACCCAATTCGACTGGCGCGTTGTTTAACCGAATCATCCGAGATATCTGTTTGATTGAAGTACAAGTTGCCCGAAGTCGGCTTTAAAAAGCCGGTAATTAAATTAATCAACGTGGTCTTCCCAGTTCCGTTTTTGCCGACTAAGGCGACCATCTCGCCTTGATGGATGGTTAAATTAAACTGATCGAAAATTTGAGGTTCACCCGGGTAGCCAAACGTCATTTGTTTGACTTCGATGATCGGCTGCTTCTTGGTCGGTACGTCAGGCGCTGGTTGGGCAGCCATCCATGAGTTGAGTTTGGCATGGTCACCTTTGTCTAACTTAAGAGAAGCTAAATCTGCCAAGTTTTCCAAATGATCGACAGCGACGCCGGCAGTTTTAAGCGCCGTTACATAAAGGGGCTCCCGCAACCCATTTGTGAGCAGGAGATTACTTTTTAAGAGTTGATCAGGCTGGTCGTCTGCGATGATTTGACCATCAGCCAGCACGACCATCCGGTCAATTGGAATTTGGAGGACTTCTTCAATTCGGTGGTCAATGATTATCACGGTCAAATTTTGATTTTTCACCAACCAGTTGATCAGCTTCATGGAATCACGCCCGGCAGCCGGATCTAAATTGGCCAATGGCTCGTCTAACAGCAGTATTGGCTCGTTATCGATCAACACCCCAGCCAAAGCGACCCGTTGTTTTTGACCACCAGAAAGGTCTTGAGGGTGCTTGGATAATTGCTGTTTAACGTTTAGGTGATCAGCCCATTCAGCGACTTTTTCATGCAGTACCGATAAGGGTTGGGCATCATTTTCCAGTGCGAAGGCAATGTCTTCGGCAACGGTCAAGCCAACAAACTGTGCGTCAGGATCTTGAAGAACGGTACCGACTTCAAAGGAAAGGTCTGTTAAATCAACTTCTGAGGGATGCTTGCCGGCAATCGTCAGGTCTCCGGACAGCGTGCCTGGAAATTCTTCCGGGATCACACCGTTAATCAAGTTGCCCAGAGTTGATTTTCCAGATCCGGAAGGGCCGGTAATAAACACTGTTTCGCCTTTGTTAATCGTTAAATTGATGTGATGCAACGTTGCTTCTTCCTGGCTTCGATATTGAAAGGAAATATCTGAAAATTGGATGATTGGTTTATCGCTCATAATTTAATCCTTTGAAAGACGATTTTTTTGAATTTGGGTTTTTGCATATGCAGAAATCAACAGGGTGCCGACAATTCCGACCGATAAAACATCGGTGATTGTCGCCGTAATTCCTTGGAGAAAGACTTTTCCTGCGGGCTGTGAGTATACCAGAATATCACCAAGCGGCGCAATGATTCCCCAGCAAAGAATGTTGGCAGCGATTTGTAAAAGATTGAACTGGATTAATTTTTTCTTGGTGAGTGGCTCTGTCCGCAATTTCAGGAAGTTTCGGCTATAGCCAATGATTAAGCCGAAAATACCATCGGCAACAATCCATGTCCACCATGGGTCACCCCAGGATAAATCGTTGAACAAATGGGCAAAAAAGGCCACTAAGCCACCCACTGCTGGGCCAAAAATGGCACCCAAAAATGCAATAAAGGCTTCACCTAAATCAATCGTGGTGTTTGGAACGCCTGTTGGAATGGGTAAAAAACGCTTCAATAAGAAAACAATTGCAATCCCGACACCGGTTGCGACAACCGCCTCAACGGACAACCCTTTTGACTTGTTTGACTTCATAATCAACACTCCTCTTCCTATATAATGGCTAAATCCAGTCTCTACGACGACAATCAAACTTTTGCCAAATAAAAAACCAGCTCATCACAAGCTGGTTAATATCAAAGTTAGCTTTAGTAGGGCCGATTAAATCGCGGTACCACCCTGTTTAGAATTTCCTCGCAGAAATTCCCTCTGACAGTTATTAGATAACTGAAGGCGATAATGAGCCCACCACGATCACCTCACAATAAGCTCGGCGTCAATCAACTCCTGAACCATATTCACAAGCTTCTTCGACTGTTTTTCACCCACCAACAGCTCTCTACACAAAGACAACCCGCTACTTATTCAATCATCGTCATATTAATAGATAGGTTAATTGTAACCCGAATTTAAATTCCGTCAACCGGAACTTCTCAACTATCGCCTGATAGCGTCTATCTTCGTCAGTACCTTTATGATATATTCAAGTTAGAACAAATCAACCTTGAGGAGTGATTATCATCGCAATTGTGAAAGTACTTGAAGGATCGACCATTACATCCGTCGATGAGTCAACGATCGATTGTCGCCACCATCAGCTGGTATGTATTGATGGTGAGGGCTATATTGACCGGGTCGTGGATGAATCTGAACCTGATTTTTCTTCTATTAAAGATGAAGCCGTTAAAGCAGACCAATTGATTTCATTGAACCCGGATGAATATCTGCTTCCGGGCTTTATTGACCTGCATGTGCACGCCCCACAGTGGCCAAACGCTGGAGTTGCCTTGGATCGTCCCTTAAACGAATGGTTGGATACATACACGTTTCCTTTGGAAGCCAAGTACCAAGACGTTTCCTTTGCCAAACTGGTCTATGATAACTTGGTTGAAGAACTCGTTGGAAATGGCACGACGACCGCGCTTTACTTTGGGACGATTCATAATCCGGCCAACTTAGAGCTGGCCAAGGCATGCATCAAGCATAACCAACGTGGATTTATTGGTAAGGTTGCGATGGATAATCCCGCCCAAACACCGGCTAATTACCGGGATGCGTCTGCGAAAAGTGCCGTGGCCGATACCGAAACGTTTATCAAGCAATTGACCAAGTTGAGTCAGAACGCAGCGATTAAACAAACCCCGGTCATCACCCCCAGATTTGTCCCGAGCTGCACGCCCGAGTCATTAAAAGGGTTAGGTGAATTAGCAAAGAAATACGACTTACCGATTCAATCCCACTGCAGTGAAAGCGATTGGGAAAACGGCTATGCACTGGAAAATTACCACAAGCGGGATTCTGAAGTCCTTGACCAGTATGGCCTGTTAACGGATAAGTCAGTGATGGCCCACGGAACGTTACTGAATCAATCTGATTTGGACACGTTCAAGTCTCGTGGGGTGGCGGTGGCCCATTGCCCAATTTCAAACGTTTATTTTGGCAACGCCGTTCTTCCAGTCAGCAAGCTTCTCCAGCAGAACGTTAAAGTTGGTCTGGGAACCGATATTTCCGGTGGTTATTCACCGAGTCTCTACCAAAATATCCGCCAGGCCGTTATTTCGTCACGAATGCTCAAGGACGGGGTCAACGCCGCGCTGGATCCAAACCAACGTGGAACGCAAATTCAGCCAATTTCAGCAAAAAATGGCTTTTATCTGGCAACTGTTGGTGGCGCCAAGAGTCTTCATCTTAAAACGGGCCAGATTAAAGCCGGCTATTTGGCGGACCTTCAAGTTGTGAAGTCACCACTGGCATCATTTGGTGAAGAATCGGCTGATCAGATTTTTGAAAAGATTATCTATCACGCATCAAAAGCCGATATTCGACAGGTTTTTGTTCAAGGAAGACTGGCAAAGGGACGCATAAAGTAAAACAGACTTAAGGTGAATGGATATTGAAAACCAAAAATATGATTTTACTGGGATTTGTTGTTTGCTTGGCACTTTTGTTTTTTTCAGTTAAGCTGTTTTTGGCTGGGACGGTTCTTTTATTTGCGTGGGCCGCGTATCTTTTAATCGTCAAAAAGGATTTTACGATTTTAACGATGACCCCAAGTGATGCGGTTAAGAATCCCTCTGAACTGGATCCTCAAACTATGGCAGCATACCAGCTGAAAGCCTACAGGGCTGGGTGGATTGTCTTGGTAATCGCAGTCGGTATTCTTGTGTTTCTGATTGTTGAAATAGTGATGTAATTTTTGAAGGGAGCAGCAGCTGAATCATCGCGAAGATGACGCGGCCGCTGCTTTTGTGTGTCATTTACAAATGTGTATAAATTCCCCGTGACAATTTGTACAACATACTAATCTATGTTATATTCGATGTGTAATATAATGTAATCAATTAAATAATAAGAATGATATAATAAGTACACTCTGATACACATTCCTACATAAAAAGAGGTCGACATTCATGGAAAGTCAAAGCATTCAAACAAGCTTCAAGTTGGTTTTTAAATGGTTAAGCATCATGTTTTTGATGGCTGCTTTTTTTGTTGGACTCAGTTATCAAACCCAAGCGGCTAAGGCGGCCGACATTACTTCGAGTATGTCTGGGATTTCGGCCAGTGATGCACTATACGACGGACAGCCGGTCACATCAACAACCGTGGCCAATTGGGATAAGTCTTCGTATTACAGATTGAATTATAATTTTACGATTAAAGCGGGCACGCAAGTTAAAACTGGTGATACTGCGACTGTCAGTTTACCGACTGGAACCCATTTTCACGATCTTCAAAATTTTGATTTAATGAGTCCTGATGGCAGCGTAGTCGGTCATTTTAGTGCTGCAGCAGGCGCTACTACCGGCACGATTACATTTACTGATTATTTCACAAAGAACTACGATGACATGGCTGGCAATCTTGATTTTAACGTCAGCGGTGACACTGATGGTGGCGGTTCTCAAAGCGGCAATTATGTTAACAAAGTTGGCTTCCCATGGGAGGGGACTTGGAAAGACGGTAAGAATTACGAACTCGATCAAAATAGCCGTTACCAATATGTTGAATGGGATGCCAAAATCAATCCCACTAAAAAAACGTTAACCAATGTTTCGGTCACTGATACAATGCAGAATACCACCAGTCAGCAGCTATTAGCTGATACGATGGTTCTTGAATTTGATAGTACGGGTGCCAAGGTTCCAGCGAGTGATTACCAGATTACTTATTTACCAAACAGCGAATTGCCAACTTCATTTACCATCAAATGGAACGGCACATTGAATCAAGCCGTCAACATCTTGTATCTGGCCAAAGTTACTGATACTGCTTACAGAACGACTGGGTCGGCGACAACTTTGAATAATAAAATTAAGCTTTCTGGAACTGATAAAGGCGATGGCAGTGGTGCCGGCAGCGATATTGACGTTACGTCCGGGACCGCTAATGCACACGTTGATCTAGGCGGTAACGGCGGTGGTAGTGGAACTGCCTATGATTTGAACGTAACAAAAAAATGGGTTGATGTTCCAAACGGTGTTACAACGCCGGCTATTAAAGCAGAACTGTACGCAAATGGCAAATCTACCGGGAAAATCATTACTTTAGATACTGCAAATCAGTACTCAGGGACTTTTAGTGGGCTGAACGAGAAAGATAGTGATGGCCAAAAGATCACTTACACGGTAGCTGAGGTTAAAGTTCCTGACGGATACTCTGGAACGACAACACCGCAACCCTTTGATAAGGATAATAATGCGACTCTGACTAATAAATACAATCCTGAAACGCCTTCGACCAGAACGATTAAGGTTAACAAGGTTTGGCAGGGTGTCCCCACGGGTGTCCAAACACCAGAAGTGACAGCAACGCTATACGCAAATGGAAAGTCGACCGGCAAAACGGTCACCTTGAATCAAGCTAACCACTATTCAGATGAGTTTACCGATATTCCCGAGACCGATTCGTCTGGGAAAACAATTACGTATACGGTCGTAGAAACGTCAATTTCGACTGGTTATTCTTCCGATAACAAGGGTGTTGCACCCGTCGTGAACGGTACTGCTACGTTGAAGAATATTTATACGGCAAAGACGACGACCACAATCACTGTTAAAAAGAATTGGCAGGGGGTTCCAAACGGTACGACAACGCCGAGTGTGGTCGCAACGCTATACGCAAATGGGAAGTCGACCGGCAAAACGGTCACACTTAATGGATCTAACGGTTATAGGGCTGAATTTGATAATTTACCGCAGACGGATGCCGATGGTCATGCAATTGTCTATACCGTCGTTGAGTCAGCAGTTGATGGTTATACACCAACTGTTAATGGTCAGATTTCCCCTAAGAAGCTGTCCAAGATCTATGATTTT